>NZ_CP171843.1:0-1200000 GCF_048020265.1 Limnohabitans sp. YIMB22184 | reverse complement strand
GTTCATAGACATGGAAAGCGCCCAAGCGCAACTAAAAACGGCTTTGCAAAACGGCCAGGCGCAGGACATCGCCCGGGCCGAAACCGCCGTGCGGAACGCCCAGCATTACGAAAACGCCCGCATTTTTGCCCAACAAGTCGCCAAGTCCTGCGCATCCCTGCCCGACGAAGAAAAGTTGTTCATCTGCACAGGCGGCGGCCCCGGCATCATGGAGGCGGCCAACCGGGGGGCACAAGAAGCGGGGGCACCCTCGGTGGCCCTGAACATCGCCCTGCCCCACGAGCAAAAACCCAACCCTTACGTCACCCCCGAGCTGAGCTTCAAGTTCCACTACTTTGCGCTGCGCAAGATGCATTTCATGATCCGCGCCAAGGCCCTGGTGGCGTTTCCGGGCGGCTTTGGCACGCTGGACGAGCTGTTTGAAGTGATGACGCTGGTGCAAACGCGCAAATCACGCCCGGTGCCGATCTTGTTGTTCGGGACGGAATTTTGGCAGCGCTTGATCGACATGGAGATGCTGGTGCAAGAAGGCACCATTTCCAGAGACGACCTGAAGCTGTTCCGCTATGTGGACACACCCGAAGCGGCGTGGCAGGCGATTTGCGAGTTCTACCAGCTGAAGGTGGGTTAAGCAGGCCGCAAACGCCACGCCGCGCGTGCGCCCAGGCCCACAGCGGTGCCCACCACCCAAAACACCGGGGCCACCCCGGCAATGGCCCCCGCAGCCCCAAAGACCATGGGCATCAGCACGCTCGACGCATTGATGCTCATCAATCGCAGACCCAGCGCCTCGCCCTGACGGTGCTTGGGGGTGATCTGGTGCAATGTGCTCATGATCATGGGCTGCACCGTGCCCAGCACCAAGCCCAGCAAGACCGAGCACAAACCCATGCTCCAGGGCGTAGGCATGAAGGGGTACAGGCCAAACAGCAGCGCGGTGCACACCATGGCCCCGGTGATGATCTGGTGCTCCTGGACATGCCGCGAAATAAAGGGCAAACAGACCCGGATGAACGCCGCAGCGACAGCAAACGCGCCCAGGATGGTACCCACCACCGAAGCACTGAACCCACGCTCGTGGCCCAGCACGGGCACCACAAAGGTGTGGACATCCCAGCACGAAGACAGCAGCCAGTTGACCCCCAGCAAACGCCGCATCATGGGCTCGGCCAGCAAATCCATGGCGCGGCGCGGTGCGGCGTTGTCAAGGGTCGGGGGGCTGTGAAGCTCGGGCACCGTGCGCACCCAAAACCAGGTGCTCAGCGGCAACACCGCCATCAACAAAAAGGCCCAGCGAAAACCGGTCAGGTCGGCGGGCTCGGGTCCGGCGTAATCGATCAGCAAACCCGCCAGGACCGGCCCCAAGAAGTTGGAAATTGCCGGGCCAATCGACAACCAGCTGAACGCGGCCTTCAGGTCTGCCGGGTCTTTGGCCAGACGGCCCACATGCCGTTGCAAGGCAATCACCGCCATGCCCGTGGCCCCGCCAGTGGCCAGGGCGCTGAGGCACATGACCGGGAAAATGGGCCACAGCACCGAGAGCCCCGCCCCCACGGAGGACATCGCCACGCTGAGCAGCAAGGGTTTTTTCAGGCCCGTGCGGTCGGCGTAACGCCCCGCGGGCAAAGCCAAAAAAACCTGGGTCAGGGCAAACAAAGCCAGCAAGGCCCCGACAGCCATGGCGCTGAAGCCCTGTTTGAGTGCGAGCAAAGGGATGGCCATGCGCATGCCCGCCATGCAGGCGTGCAAAAAAATCTGGCCGGCGATCAGCCGGGGCAGTGTTTTCATCCCCGGGCCCGCCTCGGCCGCTTGGCCATCAGTGGTCCCCGCCGGGCAGCAGGGCTTGTGCGTCGGCCTCGGGCAAGGCATCGACCCGGCGCAAGGCCCGGTTCATCACGTTGCTGCGGGTCTGGGCCTGGTCCAGCGTGTTGAGCACGGTTTGCGTCTGGTTGCGCACCTTGTCCAGCACGTCGCCAAACTTGCCAAACTCGGTCTTGACCGCGCCCAGCACCTGCCAGACTTCGCTGGAGCGCTTTTCCAGCGCCAGGGTTCTGAAGCCCATTTGCAAGGCGTTGAGCATGGCCATCAGGTTGGTCGGGCCTGCCAGAGTGACGCGGTGGTCGCGCTGCAGCGTCTCCATCAGGCCGGGGCGGCGCAAGACCTCGGCATACAGCCCTTCGGTGGGCAGGAACATGACCGCAAAGTCGGTGGTGTGCGGGGGCTCCAGGTATTTGTCGGCGATCGATTTGGCTTCGAGCTTGATACGCGTCTCCAGGGCCTTGGCGCACAACTCGGCCTGCACCGGGTCGGCGCGGCCCTGGGCTTCAAGCAGGCGCTCGTAGTCTTCGTTGGGAAACTTCGCGTCGATTGGCAGCCACACGGGCTGGCCGTTGTCTGAGCGGCCGGGCAGGCGAATCGCAAAGTCCACCCGGTTCTTGTCGCCCGGGCGGGTGGCCACCTGCACCGCGTACTGCTCGGGGGTCAGCACCTGTTCCAGCAGCGAGGCCAGCTGCGCCTCACCGAACATGCCGCGTGTCTTCACGTTGGTCAGCAGGTGCTTCAAGTCGCCCACGCCTTGCGCCAGGTTGTGCATTTCGCCCAAGCCCTTGTGCACCTGCTCCAGCCGCTCGGCCACTTGCTTGAAGCTCTCGCCCAAGCGGGCTTGCAAGGTGGCTTGGAGTTTTTCGTCCACGGTCTGGCGCATTTCGTCCAGTTTGGCGGCATTGCTTTGCTGCAGCTGGGCCAGCTGGGTTTCCATGGTGCCGCGCATCTCGGTCAGGCGTCGGGCATTCGCCTCAGACAGTGCATTGACCTGTTGGGCCAGGCTGTCGGTCAGGCTTTTTTGCAGCAGGGCCAGTTGCTGGGCCAGTGCATCGATCTGCTGGTTTTGCGTGCGGGTGGCTTCTGCGCTTTGCTGCAGCAGCGATTGCTGGAACAGCGTCAGCGTTTGCATGGCTTCTTGCCGCCCCTGCACGCCCGACTGGCTGATCTCGGTGCGCAGCTCGCGCTCCAGCCGCTCGGTCTGTGACTGCAGTGCTGCAAACTGCTGTTGCTGCCAGGCCGCTTGCTCGGCCCTCTGCGAGGCACTTTGCACGGCCAGCAATGCAGCGGTTTGCTCAGCCTGCTCACCAGGCGAGGTGCTGCCGCGCAGCAGCAACCAAACCAAGAGCAGCAGATTCAGACCGCCCAGGGCCAGCAGCACCCATTCACTCATGCAGCGGCGCCTGGCAGGGTGTTCAAGGGGGTCAAGGCCTGGCCACGGGTCAGGTAGGCGACCAGGTTGTCGGCGGCCAGCTGGGCCATGGCCTTGCGGGTCTTGATGGTGGCGCTGGCGATGTGGGGGGTCAGGACCACATTGGAGACTTTCAGCAAGTCGGGGTACACAGAGGGCTCGCCCTCGAACACATCGATGCCTGCGGCGGCGATTTGCCGCGCCGCCAAGGCCTTGGCCAGGGCCGCATCGTCCACGATCCCACCACGGGCGATGTTCACCAGCGTGGCGGTGGGTTTCATCTGGGCCAGCTCGGCCGCGCCAATGGTGTGGTGCGACTCAGCGCTGTATGGCACCACCAGCATCACATGGTCAGCGGTCTGTAGCAGTTCTTGCTTAGACACATAAGTGGCCTCGCACTCGGCTTCGAGCTCGGCGCTCAGGCGGCTGCGGTTGTGATAGATGACCTTCATGCCAAAGCCATGCGCCGCACGGCGGGCAATGCCTTGACCGATACGCCCCATGCCGATGATGCCCAAGGTCGAGCCATGCACCTCGGCCCCCGCAAACATGTCGTAGCTCCACTTCTTCCACAAACCGGCTCGCAGGTAATGCTCGCTCTCGGTCACGCGCCGGGCCGTGGCCATCAAGAGCGCAAAGCCAAAGTCGGCCGTGGTCTCGGTCAACACATCGGGGGTGTTGGTGGCGACCACGCCCGCAGCGGTCATGGCGGGCACGTCGAAGTTGTTGTAGCCCACGGCCATGTTGGCCACGATGCGCAGTTGCGGGTTGGCCTGCAAAAGTGCCGCGTCGATGCGCTCGCTGCCCGTGGTCAAAGCACCCGCTTTGCCCTGCATGCGGCGGGTGAGCTCGGCGGCAGACCAGACCTCGTCGGCCTGGTTGCTTTCGACTTCAAACACCTGCGCCAAAGACTGCAGGACCTCGGGAAAGATGGCGCGGGCCACCAGAATGGAAGGTTTGGACATCATTTGAACCAGATGAAACTCATCACGACAAACAGGGGCACCAAAATGCCGCCCGACCAGAGCATGTAACCAAAGAAGCTGGGCATTTTCACGCCACGGTCTTCGGCAATGGCTTTGACCATGAGGTTGGGCGCATTGCCAATGTAGCTGTTGGCCCCCATGAACACGGCACCGGCCGAGATGGCCGCCAAAGTGGGGGCCAGCGTGGTCATCAAGACCTGCGGGTCACCCCCGGCCGTGTTGAAGAACACCAGGTAGGTGGGCGCGTTGTCCAGGAAAGAGCTGAGCACGCCCGTGATCCAGAAGTACATCATCACGTCCGGGCTGCCGTCGGGCTTCGTCACAGCAGACACCACGGCACCAAAAGGCCCGTTGGTACCCGCCTTGAGCATGGCGATCACGGGGATGATGGTGAGGAAAATGCCGGCAAACAACTTGGCAACCTCCACCATGGGGCCCCAGCCAAACTGGTTGTCGGCATGGACTTGGGCAGGCGTCCATTTGAGCGACAGCCAGGTGATCAAGACCAAGCCCAGGTCGCGCAAGACGCCCGGCAAACCCACTTCGGTGCCCGCGATGTTGAATGACACGGGCGATTTCCAGACGCCGCTCATCAGCACCAGAGCGACCACGCCGCCGAGCAAGGCAAAGTTGATGCGGCCATCAAAGCCGATCTGGCGGGAGTCGGGGGTCGGGTCGACCGGCAACAGCTCTTCACGGCGGTGGTAGAACCAGGAGTCCAGCGCGTAAAAAATCGCCAGCAAGGAGCCGATCAGGAACAGGCTCTCCGGGAAAATGTGCTTCAGGGTCCAAAAGAAATCCACGCCCTTGAGGAAGCCCAGGAACAAGGGCGGATCGCCCAGCGGGGTCAGCGAGCCGCCCGCGTTCGACACAATGAAGATGAAAAAGACCACCACATGCGCCACATGCTTGCGGTTGTCGTTGGCCCGGATCAAGGGGCGAATGAGCAGCATCGACGCCCCGGTGGTGCCCATGAAACTGGCCAGCACCGCACCGATGGCCAAGATGGCGGTGTTCAGGCCCGGGCTGCCATGCAGGTTGCCCCGGATGAAAATGCCCCCCGAGACGGTGAACAAGGCGGTGAGCAAGATGATGAAGGGGATGTATTCGGCCAGCAGCGCGTGCACCAGGTTCACACCTGCCACGCCCGCACCGAACATCGCCGCAAAAGGCAACAAGAAAGCCAGCGACCAGGCGGCCGCCACTTTGCCGTAATGGTGGTGCCAGAAGTGGGGGGTCAGCAAAGGCATCAAAGCGATCGACAGCAAAATGCCGGCAAAAGGAACGCCCCAAATCGCGGTCAGCTGCGCACCATCGAAGTCGGCCGCTGCAGCCCAGCCTGGCCAGGCCATCAGCCCGAACAAGCCTGTCTGTATGCCCCTTCGCAATGACGATTGCTTCATCTTTCAGCCCTCTTGGTTTTTTTGTGGATGCGTATGGTAACGGCCCCGGGCATCGGCATCAGACCGCAGGTGTAATGTCGAAGACTTGCCGCAAATAGGCCAGGTACTTCTCGTCATCGCACATGCCCTTACCCGGCGAGTCCGACAGTTTGGCCACAGGCTGGCCGTTGCAGCGCGTCATCTTGATGACGATCTGCAGGGGCTCGTAACCCAAGTCATTGGTCAGGTTGGTGCCCACTCCAAAAGCCAACTGGCAGCGCCCGCGGAACTGCTCAAACAGCTCGATGGTGCGTGGAATGGTCAGGCTGTCGCTGTAAATCAGCGTCTTGGTTTTCGGGTCCACCCGGTTTTGCTGGTAGTGCGCGATCATGCGCTCACCCCAGCTGAACGGGTCGCCACTGTCGTGGCGGGCGCCGTCAAACAGCTTGCAAAAATACATGTCAAAGTCGCGCAGGAAGGCATTGAAACCGTACACATCGCTCAGCGCAATGCCCAGGTCACCGCGGTATTCCTTGGCCCAGGACTCGAAAGCAAAGACCTGGCTGTCGCGCAAGCGCGGACCCAGGGCCTGCGCCGCCTGCAAATACTCGTGCGCCATGGTGCCCAGCGGTGTCAAGCCCAGCAGGTGGGCGTAATACACGTTGCTGGTGCCGGCAAACTGCCCTTCAGGCCCCGTGCCCAAACGGGCCGAGAGCACGCGCAAGACCTCTTCGTGCCAGGCGCGAGAAAAGCGGCGACGGGTGCCGTAATCCGCGATCTTGAGGGTTTCCAGGCCAGGGGCCTGCAGTTGGGCGATCTTGGTGTCCAGACGGCGACGGCCTTCCATCAGGTCGGGCACTTTTTGGGTGTTGCGGAAATACACCTCGTTGACGATGGCCAGCACCGGAATCTCGAACAAGATGGTGTGCAGCCAAGGGCCCTGGATGGTGATGTCGATCTCCCCAGAGGGCAGCGCCATGACCTGGATATATTTTTCGTTCAGCTTGAACAGCCCCAGAAAATCCACAAAGTCGCTCTTGATGAAACGCAGCGAGCGCAGGTACTGCAGCTCAGACTCCTTGAAGGTCAGGCTGCACAAGGAGCGGATTTCCTGCCGGATTTCATTGACCAACGGGGCCAGCGCCACGCCGGGATTGCGGCACTTGAACTTGTATTCGACCTGTGCACCCGGGAACTGGTGCAGCACGACCTGCATCATGGTGAATTTGTACAGGTCGGTGTCGAGCAGGCTGGTGATGATCATGGTGTGTCTATGGCGGCTGGGGCCGCTCGTCGTTGTCAGGCAGTGTAAGGGATGGCCAGCTAGCGCATCCTGATGCGGCTGCGCGCAGCTGGGGGGCCTGCGGGCATCAGGCCGCCGCGTCCACGCGCCCACTGGTCAGCACCAGAACCCGCTGCGCATGCCGGGCCAGGATGTTGTTTTGCTCGGCCACCAGCATGGCCACGCCTTCGCGGGCCAGTTGCAGCAAGGCGTCGCGCATGGCCGCCACCAGCACCGGAGCAATGCCCTCGCAAGGCTCGTCCAGCAACAAAAGGCGCGGGCCAGTCATCAGGGTGCGGGCCAGCGCCAGCATTTGCTGCTCACCCCCACTCATTTGGCTGGCCGGACGCTGCAGCATGGTTTGCAGCTGTGGAAACAAGGCCATCACACGGCCAAAACGCTGCGCGGGCGTGGCCTGAGCACTGGAACCCGAGCTTGCGGCGATCCACAGGTTTTCCTTCACCGACAAAGCCGTGAACAAACGCCGGTCTTCGGCGACGAAACCCAGACCCGCCCGGGCGCGGCGGTGCGTGGGCCAGGTTTGGATGGGCTGGTTTTGCCAGGTGATGCGGCCTTGCGCCCGTGGACCGATGCCGATCAGGCTTTGCAGCAGCGTGGATTTGCCCGCGCCGTTCAGACCCTGAATGACGACCAGCTCGCCCTCGCCCACCGACAGGCTCACGTCAAACAAGGCCTGGGCTTGGCCATACCAGGCGTTCAGCCCTTCAACGGTGAACATCGCGCAAACCTTTCATGTCGAAGTCGAGCCCCAAATAGCGCTCGCGCACTTGCGGGTCTTGCGCCACCACTTCGGGCAGGCCGTCGGCCACCAAGCGGCCTTGCATCAGCACCAGCACCCGATCGGCCACGCCAAACACGGCGTCCATGTTGTGTTCGGTGTAGAGCACCGTCACGCCTTGAGCGGCCACCTGGCGCACCAGCGCCATCATGTCGGCCCGCTCGGCCAGGGCCAGCCCGGCAGCAGGCTCGTCGAGCAGCAGCAAAGACTGCGCTGCATGGGCACCCTGATCGACCCCGGTGCCAGGCACAGCGTCGGGCAAGCCCGCCAGCGCCATGGCCAGCTCCAGGCGTTTTTTCGCGCCATACGGCAAATCGGCCACGGTGCCGTGGGCCTGGGCTTGCAAGCCCGCTTGCGCGGCCAGACGCAGCGCCCGCTCGGGCTGGCGGCGGTCCAGACGGTCCCACCAAGCCAGCGGCTGGGCGCTGCGCAGCACCAGCTGGATGTTTTGCAGCACCGAGAGCGCCTCAAAGGTTTGCGCCACCTGGAAGGTGCGGGCCACGCCCAGGCGCTGGCGCTCGGCGGGCGACTTGCCCAACAGCGACTGGCCTTGCCACAGCACCTCACCCGCCGTGGGCACCTGCTGACCCGCCAGACAGGCAAAACAGGTCGACTTGCCCGCGCCGTTGGGGCCAATCAGGGCCACGCACTGGCCTGCGGCCACAGAGAAGTCCACACCGTCCAACGCCCGCACGCCGCCAAAGTGCTTGGCCAAACCGCGCACCTGTAAAACTGTATTAAGGCTCATGCGCGGCTCCCCTTTGGAGAAGCAAAGCGGGCCAACAGCATCTGCAGCCCACCCAGCACGCCACTGGGGGCCAGCACCATCACGAGCATGATGACCAAGCCCAAAACACCGCGCCAATAATCCAGACCCTGCCCCAACTCAGCCCCGCCCCACACCAAAAGCGCACTGCCCACGGCCGAGCCCCACAGCTGGTGCACCCCGCCCAGCAAAATCACCAGCAAAGCGTCCACCGACATGGCGACGGAGGCCACCGAAGGAAACACCGCCCCTTTGAACGCCGCCCACAAGCCCCCGGCCAGGCCCGCCAAAGTGGCGCTGCCCACGAACACCTGGTAACGCAAGGCCTGCACCGGCAAACCGCTGGCGGCTGCCCGCAGGGGCGCATCGCGCAGAGCCTGCAAAGCCGCGCCCCGGCTGGAGCGGGCCACACGCGCCATGCCCGCCAAAGCCAACAGCATGAAGACGCCCAGCGCTGCGTCCCACAGCGCACGCGACTCGGGGGCAATCAAACGCAGGCCGATCAGGCCGTTGTCACCCCCTGTCAGATCCACCCATTGCGTGGCCCCCGCCCAAATCATTTGTGCCAGCGCCAGCGACAGCATGGCCAGGTACACCCCGCTGCTGCGCACCACCAAAGCGCCAAAGGCCAAGGCCACGGCCAGCGCCAGCGCCATGCCTGCGGCCAAAGCGGCTGGCAAAGCAGCGCCCCAGTGCAGGTGCGAGAGCGCTGCGCCATAGGCCCCCAGCGCAAAAAACGCCGCGTGACCAAAGCTGACCAGGCCGCCCAAAGCCATCATCCACTGCAGGCTCAGGCCAAACAGCATCATCACCATCACGTCTTCGGCCAGGCTGCGGCCGTAATCGCCCTGCCCCCAGGCCAGCAGCGTCAAGCCCACAAAGACCGCCACCAACAGCGCCCGGCCCCAGCTCGCGACAGGCCACAGCGCAAACACCGGCACGCTTTCGCGCTGCTCCCCTTGCGCGGCCGACCCGGCCAGGCCCTGCGGCCGCCAAACCAGCACCACCGCCATGGTCAAAAACACCAGCACCAAGGTCGCTTGCGGGAAAAAGCTCAGGCCCAAGGCGTGGATCACGCCGATCAGCAGCGCCGCCACAAAAGCCCCGCCAATGCTGCCCAGCCCGCCCGTGACCACGACCACAAAGGTCTCGACCACCACGTTCACGTCCATTTGCAAATGTGCGGGCTCGCGCGGCAGCTGCAGCGCCCCGGCCAAGCCCGCCAAGCCGCAGCCCAGCATCACCACACCCAACATGAGCGGCGCGGGGTTCACGCCCAGCGCGGCGAGCATCTCGCGGTCTTGTGTGGCCGCCTTCACGCGCTGCCCCCACAGGGTGCGC
Organism: Limnohabitans sp. YIMB22184; assembly: GCF_048020265.1. Classification (GTDB taxonomy): domain Bacteria; phylum Pseudomonadota; class Gammaproteobacteria; order Burkholderiales; family Burkholderiaceae_C; genus Limnohabitans_A. The sequence goes on along the minus strand of NZ_CP171843.1, from coordinate 1,190,212 downwards.
GTGAGCAAAAGGTGCAGGCCCAGCCAGACCAGCGGCCCCAGCACCAAAGTGAACAGTTGCCAGGTCGGGAAATACGACTCGCCCAGCTGGACCGCGCCCTTGAGGCCCGGAAAGCGCGGCGCGAACACCTCTTCAGGGCCAAAGAACCAGCGCATCGCGTCGTGCAGCGCCAGCGTCAGGCCGAAGGTGGCCACCAGTTGGTACAGCTGCGGCGCGTGGCGCATGCGCTTGAGCAGCGTGACTTCGGTCACGGCCCCGAGCAAGGCGGCCACACACGCGCCCATCAAGATCACCGTGCCATAGCCCCAGGCGCTGTCCGCCATGGCAGGCCACCAGTTCGTCACCGCGTGCGCCGACCACAAAGCCCCCAGCATGAAGAAGCTGCCATGCGCGAAGTTGACGATCCGGGTCACGCCAAAAATCAGCGTCAACCCGGAGGCCATCAAAAACAAGGTGGTGGCGTGGCTCAGGCCATTGAGCAGTTGCAGCGCCAGTGCGTCGAATCCCAAACCAGACCCTTGTCTTTATAGAAGCGTCAGTCCAGCCAGTGGGTGAAGTCTTGGGCGGACACCCGGGTGGTCTGGAAGGTGTTGACCAGCGCCGACTCGTCGGCATAGCCCAGCGCCATGCCGCAGACCACCATCTCGTTCTCGCCCGCGCCCACATGGGGCAGGATGATTTTGGAAAAGCCGTTCCACGCCGCCTGAGGGCAGGTGTGCAGGCCACGGGAGCGGGCGGCGACCATGATGCTTTGCAAGAACATGCCGTAGTCCAGCAAGCTGCCCCGGCCCATCACCTTGTCGATGGTGAAAATCAGGCCCACAGGCGCGTCGAAGAAGCGGAAGTTCTGCTGGTGCTGCTGGTGCATGCGCGCCTTGTCGCCCTTGCCAATGCCCAGCACGCCGTACAGGCCAAAACCGCACTCGCGGCGGCGGTCGATGTAGGGGCTGACCCATTTTTCGGGGTAATAGTCGTAGGCCTCGGCGTAATCAGAGGCCAATGCCGGGTTGGCGCTGATGGCGTCGTGCGCCGCGCAGGTCTTGGCCACCAGCTCGTCGCGCTTGGCGCCTTGCAGCACATAGACCTTCCAGGGCTGGGTGTTGGTGCCGCTGGGGGCGCGGGCGGCAATGCTCAGCACCTCTTGCAAGATGCTGCGGTCGACGGCTTTGGGCAAGTAAGCGCGGGCTGAAAAGCGGCTCAGGATGGCGGCGTCCACGCTCGCCGGGTCGTTCACGCGGGTGCTGACCTGCGGGCCGATGGGGGAAATGCTCATGTCAAAGTCTCCAGAAAATTTTTGAGTGCGGCAGGCAGGGGCACGGGGCGACGGGTCTCGCGGTCCACGTACACATGCACAAAGTGGCCCCGGGCGGCGGTGAGGTCTTCGCCCTGCGCGAACAGGCCCACCTCGTAGCGCACGCTGGACGTGCCCAGCTTGGCCACGCGAATGCCCGCGTCGATGGTTTGAGGGAACGCCAAGGGCGCAAAGTAAAAACACTGGGTTTCCACCACCAGGCCGATGGTCGAGCCCGCGTGGATGTCCAGCACGCCTTGCTCGATCAGGGTGGCGTTCACCGCGGTGTCGAACCAGCTGTAATAGACCACGTTGTTCACATGGCCGTAGACGTCGTTGTCCATCCAGCGGGTGCTGATGGCGCGAAACGCTTTGTAGCTGCTGCGGGCGTCGGCTTGGGGTTTGGCAGGCGTGTTCATCGCCCGAGATTGTGCCAGCGTTGCCAGTAGCCCAAAGCGACATCCCAGGTCTGCATTTGCACCTGCACCGTGGTCTCGATGTCGTGGCCGTAGCCCCCGCCCATGCACAGCACCACCGGCAGCCTGCGCTGCCAGGCCCAGTCCATCACCACCCGGTCTCGCGCCTGCATGCCGTCGGCAGTCAATTTCAGCCGCCCGAGCCGGTCGCCCTCGTGCGGGTCGGCCCCGGCCAGGTAAATCACCAGTTGCGGATCAAAGCGGTCCTGCAGGGTCTGCAGCGCCTGGTGCAGCGCGGCCAGATACGGCTCGTCGGTGCAGCCGTCCGGCAGGCCGACGTCCAGATCGCTCGGCTCCTTGCGGAAGGGGAAGTTCTTTTCGCCGTGCAGCGACAGGGTGAACACGCTCGGGTCGCCCGCAAAAATATGCGCCGTGCCATTGCCCTGGTGCACGTCCAGATCGATCACCGCCACCTTCATCTTTTGGCGGTGGTGCCGCCAGGCCTCGGCCTGCATCAGGCGGGCCGTCACGGCAATGTCGTTGAACACACAAAAGCCCCCGCCCTTGTGCGCATAGGCGTGGTGCGTGCCGCCCGCCAGATTGCCCGCCACGCCCTGGGCCAGCGCATCCCGCGCTGCAGCCACCGTGGCCCCGACCGAGCGGCGCGCCCGCTCGGCCATGGCCGGACTCCAGGGGAAACCGATCTCGCGCTGCAAGGCCGCCTCGAGGCTGCCCATGGCCACGCCCTGGATGTAGGTGGGTGTGTGGACCAGCGCCAGCTCGCCGTCGCTCGCGGCCGGGGCTTCGCGCATGACCACGCCCGGCAGCTCTTGCGTCAGGCGGTCGCGCAGGCGGCTGTATTTGCGCATCGGAAAGCGGTGGCCTTCGGGCAAAGGCAGGACGAAATGGTCGGCGTAGTAGGCGTGCATGCTCGAGTCTGGTGGGGCCTTGATTCTAGAAAACCCTCTCTAAACTGAGCCGTCAGCAGGTCCATCCCCTTGCAATACCCCGTGGAAACCCTAAAATTCAAACCATGCTGCACTGCAACATAGTTGTACGGCCCCGGCCAGTTACGGCGCAGTCTTCCTGAAACCACATTTATCTTTTGATCTGGAGATCCTCATGATGACCGCTGAACAAATCGTCGCCTCGCACAAAGCCAACCTGGAAACCCTGTTTGGCCTGACCGCCAAAGCCTTCGAAGGCGTGGAAAAAATGGTCGAACTGAACCTGAGCGTGGCCAAAGCTGCCCTGGACGAGTCCGCCAACAACACCCAAGCCGCCCTGAGCGTGAAAGACGCCCAGGAACTGTTGGCCATGCAAGCCAACCTGTTCCAGCCTTTGGCTGAAAAAACCGCCGCTTACAGCCGCCACCTGTACGACATCGCCTCGGGCACCAACAGCGAGTTCACCAAGGCTTTCGAAGCCCAGGCCGCAGCCGCACAAAAGCAGTTCGCCAGCTTGGTGGACAGCGCCGCCCAAAACGCCCCCGCTGGCTCCGAGCAAGCTGTGGCCATGATGAAGGGTGCCGTGACTGCCGCCAACACCGCTTTTGAGTCGGTGCAAAAAGCCGTCAAGCAAGCCACCGATCTGGCCGAGTCCAACCTGGCCGCCGTGACACAAACTGCTGCCCCCAAGGCTGGCAAGAAGAAGTGATTTTTCAACGCGGACAGGTTTTGCAAAGGCCTGTTCGCTGCAAGTTGTCTCCTCGGATCTCTTTGAATTTCGTCTGGGAAACAGGGATCCCTTCCAGGGCTGATCGCAAGATCAGCCCTTTTTTTTCCTTCAGCGACCGTGGATACCCGACTTCGCGGGTGTGACAAACAGCTGTCAGGGGCCAAAGCCCTCATCGCCCCTCTTCAAACTGAGCCAAACGCACTTTCAGAGCAGGCAACGCAGCCCGCATGGCAGCTCGGCCCGCTTCGATGGCCCGCTGGCGTGCCCCGAAATCGGCACTTTTGACCCCTGACAAAGCCGGACGCACCACCCAATCGGCCTCTTTGAGCGCCAGGGTGTTGATGCTCTTGCCCATGATGGCGAAGGTTTGCATCAGGATCTGGAAAGTGTCGCCATAAGGGTTGCCCTCCGGGTCGCTCGAGATGTCCACCGCGATCACAAAGTTGGCCCCCATCTCACGGGTCTGACGCACAGGCACGGGGGCCACCAGACCGCCATCGACATATTCCCGCTCACCCACGCGCACGGGCTGGAACACCGCAGGTACTGCGCTTGACGCCCGCACCGCGGCCCCGGTATTGCCCCTTCGGAACGTGATCGCCTGCCCGCTGCTCAAGTCGGTGGCCACGATGCCCAGCGGAATCTTCATCTGTTCCAGCGATTTGCCGCCCACCTGGGTGTTCACATACTTGGCCAAAGCCTCTCCGCGCAATGCGCCCCGATTCAATATCGGCAGCATCCAGTCGGTGATCTCGGCTTCCTGCATGGATTCGGCCACACGCACCAACTCCTGCGGGCTTTTGCCGCTGGCATACAAGGAGGCCACCAAGCTGCCGGCCGATGTGCCCACCACATGACTGGGCCTGAGACCCGCCTCCTCCAGCACCTGGATCACGCCCACATGGGCAAACCCCCTGGCTGCACCACCGCCCAAGGCCAGTCCGAGACGCAACTCGCGGCGCTCAGCCACAGGCAGGACGCCGGGCTCAACTGGCGGCGCTGTTTGCAAACTGCTGCATGCACCGAGCAACAGCCCTGCTGCCAAGAGTCCCAGCCCACAGGCGACCCGCTTGACCAAGGGCCAAGCCTGGTTGTTGGATTTTTGACTGGCCTGCTGGCCAAAGCCCTTCAATGAATGCATGTTTTCCTCAAATCTTATTGATAATGATTCGCATTTGGATTAAACTCTGGCCATCAACACACACCGAGCGCGACACCACCATGACATTTTCCAAATCCCTTTTGAGCATCGCTTGCCTGATGAGCGCCGCATCGGCCATGGCCCAAGACAAAGTGCTCAACATCTATTCAGCCCGCCACTACCCGACCGATGAAGTCATGTACAGCGACTTCACCAAAGCCACCGGCATCAAAATCAACCGGGTTGATGCGGACGATGCCGGTATTCTCGCTCGCCTCAAGGCAGAAGGCGCCGCCTCGCCTGCCGATGTGATCTTGTTGGTGGACGCCTCGCGCCTGTGGCGCGCTGAAGTCGACGGCTTGTTCCAACCCGTCAAATCCAAACTGCTGGAAGACGCCATCCCCGCCCACTTGCGTGCCAAGCCTGCCGACAACGGTGGCACCGCCTGGTTTGGTCTGTCCACACGGGCGCGCGTGATCGTGTACGACAAAGTCAAATTCAGCAAAACCGATGTGGACAGCTACGAAAAACTGGCCGACGCCAAGCTCAAAGGCAGCCTGTGCATCCGCAGCGGCTCGCACCCCTACAACCTGAGCCTGTTCGGCGCCATGACCGAGCACCTGGGTCCGCAAAAAGCCGAAGTCTGGCTCAAAGGGCTGGTGGACAACATGGCGCGCAGCCCCAAGGGCGGTGACACCGACCAGATCAAAGGGGTGGCGTCTGGCGAATGCGGCGTGGCCGTGACCAACACCTATTACCTCGCCCGCCTGATGCGCTCGACCAATCCGGCCGACAAGGCCGTGACCGAAAAGATCGGCGTGGTCTTTCCAAACCAAAACAGCTGGGGCACGCACGTCAACGTGGCCGGTGGCGCGGTGGCCAAAAACGCCAAAAACGCTGACAACGCCATCAAGTTCCTGGAATACCTGGCCAGCCCCTCAGCCCAGAACCACTTTGCCAACGGCAACAACGAATGGCCCGTGGCCAAAGGCGTGAGTTTTGACAATCCGGCCCTCAAGGCCATGACCGGCGGCAGCTTCAAGAGTGAACTGATTCCGATCAGCGCCGTCGGCATGAACCAGATCAAGGTCCAGCAAATGCTCGACCGCGTCGGCTTCAAGTAAAGCCCGCCTGCGGCAGGCGCCAGTGCCTGCCGCCCTCCTTTCGTCTCCTCAGCAAGCCATTCGCCCTGCCTCGCGGCATGGGGTGATAGCCAGCCTTTGTCTTCGTTTTGCTGTGAAAGCAACTTTTCAAGGCTATCGCCCCATGAACGCACCCACCACCCCCAACAAATTGTTGCCCCTGGCCGCCATGATGCTGGCCGGCTCACTCGGCACCACTGCGCAGGTCCTCGCGCAGGAAGCACCTGAAAAAACCCTCAAGACCGTGACCGTTCGAGACACGCAGGAATCGGCCACTGCCGCCAAAGACAAGCTGCTGGTGACAAGAACCGGCATTGCCAAAGGCAATCAGGCACTCAAGGACATCCCGCAGACCGTGACGGTGATGACCGAAAAACTCATGGACGAGCGCAATCTGGACGATTTCAGGGAAGTTCTCAAGACCACTGCAGGCGTCACTTTCATGGCGGGCGAGACCGGAGAAGAAGATGTGCGCATGCGCGGTTTCTCGCTCGGCCAGGCTGGAGACATCTACGTCGATGGCCTGCGCGATGCCCCCCTGATCGAGCGCGACACCTTCAACCTCGACCGGGTTGAAGTGCTCAAGGGCTCGGCCTCCATGCTGTTTGGCAAAGGCTCCACCGGTGGCGTGGTCAACCAGGTCAACAAACAGCCCTTCCTGATGGACCAAAACGAAATCAATGTCATGGCAGGCAGCGGCCACACGCGCCGCATCACCGGTGACTTCAACCGGCAGACGGGCGAGAGTTCGGCCGTGCGCCTGAACGTCATGGACCACCAGGCCGACAACTGGGGCGCCAAAGTGGACAAGAAAGGCGTGGCCGGCACCTACCGCTGGGGCGTTGGCGAGCGCGACGAATATGCGCTGGGCCTGTATCACCTCGAAACGAAGGGCCGCCCGCTTTACAACCACCCCTGGCTGATCAACACCGGCAGCGCCATCACCAGCGCGAGCGGCTCGATCGGTACCCTGGTGCCCACACTGCCCGCCAAAAACTACTACGGGCTGGTCAGCGACCACCTGCGCACCGAGAGCAGCTACGGCACCTTCAGCCACAAGCGCCGCTTCGACCAGGACAGCGAACTCAAGACCACTGTTCGCCACGGCCATTACGAGCGCGACCTGCTGGCCAGCGCCATCCGATTCACCAACATCACCACCTTGTCCACGCTCGGCAACAGCACCGCGCTGACCCGCTCGCCCAAAGCCCGCCGCGCCGAAAGCGATCTGACACAAATCCAGAGCGACTACACCACCAGCTTTGAAGCCCTTGGCCACAGGCACAGCCTGATCGCCGGCGTGGACTACAGCGATGAAAAAGCCCTGCGTAACAACAGCGCTGCTGCAGGTCTGCCCAGCTACACATTGCTGGGCACCACGGTCGGCATCCCCAACAATGGCCAATCGATCACTGACACCCGCGCGGTGGCTCTGAACCACTTCAGGGCTCGAAACATTGGCCTTTATGCCCAGGACACCCTGAGCCTCACAAGCGCGATCAAAGTCATCGTCGGGCTGCGCATGGACCGGTTTTCGGCGCAATACACCGACACCAGCGGCAACCGCAACGAGCGCAATGACACACTTTGGAGCCCACGGATCGGTGCCATCTGGCAGCCCGCAAACGACGCAACTTACTACGTCTCTTATGGCACCTCTTACAACACCTCGGGAGACACCTACCAGTTCGCCCTGGGCAGCTTTGCGGCAGGCAGCCACAATGCACGCACCGCCAACACCTCACCTGAGAAAAGCCGGAACATCGAGATCGGCAGCAAGTTCGAACTGTTCGAAAAGAAAACGCTGCTCGGCATCGCCTTCTTCCACTCCCAAAAATTCAACGAGCGCAACACCGACCCCGACAGCGCAGCCAGCCAGATGTTGCTGTCCGGCCAGCGCCACGCCAGCGGTATGGAGTTCAACTTCGCAGGTCGCATCACACCTGCGTGGGAAGTGTTCTTCAACCACACCTGGATTCCAAGGGCCCGCATCGACGTGAGCAACCAGACCCTGAGCGCCAACGGCACCGGTGCCCAGGTGCAAGGCGACCGCTCCGCCCTCACGCCCAAACACAGTGCCAGCCTTTGGACCACCTGGCGTCTGCATCCGCAGTGGCGCATGGGCGCTGGCCTGAACCACCGCAGCGAACAAAACCCCGAGGGCGCGCGCCATGTCACGGCACCGGCCTTCACCACCGTAGACGCCATGGCCGAATACACCCTGAGCGACGCCACCCTGCTCAAGCTCAACATCACCAACTTGGGCAACCAACTCTACGCCGACAGCCTGTACCGCGGCTTTTACATGCCGGGTGCGTCACGCCGCGTGGAACTGAGCCTGAAAACCCTGTTCTGAGGACAACACGGATGCTGCTGCAACTGAAACAATTGCTGACGCCCGACGAGGTCGCGCAGGCCCGCCAGCTGCTGGGCCGCGACGCCCCCTGGCTCGATGGCCGCGTCAGTGCGGGCAGCCAGGCCCGCACCCGCAAATCCAACCAGCAACTCGCCCAGGACAGCGCGGTGTCACGCCAGTTGCAGGCGCTCGTGCGCCAGGCCCTGCAACGCGAACCGCTGTTCCTGTCGGCCGCCCTGCCCCGGCGCATCTACAACCCGCTGTTCAACCGCTACGGCGGCGAGACCAATGCCTTCGGTCCGCATGTGGATGGCGCCGTGATGCACTCGGCCAGCACTGGCGAATGGGTGCGCAGCGACATCTCCTGCACCCTGTTCCTGAGCGAGCCGCAAGACTACGACGGCGGCGAGCTGTGCGTGCAGGACAGCTGGGGCAGCCGGGGCATCAAGCTGGCCGCAGGCGACGCGGTGCTCTACCCCGGCACCAGCGTGCACGAAGTCACGCCGGTCACCCGCGGCGTGCGACTGGCCTCGTTCTTCTGGATTGAAAGCATGGTGCGCAGCGACGAGCAACGCCGCCTGCTGTTCGACCTGGACATGAACCTGCTCAAACTGCGCGCCCAGCTGGGCGAAACCACCGAGACCATTGCGCTGACCGGCGTCTACCACAACCTCCTGCGCGAATGGGCCAGCACATGAAACCTGTCCTGCGCACCAGTGGCGCCGTTTTGCTGGCCCATGCCGGCGTGGTCTGGCTGGTCGTCCACCCGCTGGCCAGCCCCAGCTTGCCGGGCGCCAGCGACCCGGTCATTTTGGCCAGCGTGGTGGCTGAAATTCCCGTGGCCGTTGCACAGCCCGTGCAGACGACACCGACCCGGCCAGCGCAAGCGCTTGCACAGCGCCCTGCCGTGCAGCAGACCGTGACGCCGGAACCCCAAACCGCACCCAGAGAGTTCGCCCCCGCCACCAGCGCCGCCCCCACGCCCACCGCCGCTGCGGCCCCTTTGACCACTGGCAGCGCACGCCCGGCCTCGCCCGCTGCACAGGCCGTGGTTCTGCCATCCAGCGATGCCGACTACCTGAACAACCCGCCACCGGCCTATCCCCGCATGAGCCGCCGCATGGGCGAACAGGGCACGGTGCTTGTGCGCGTTTTCATCAACGCCGAAGGCCGCGCCGAAAAAGCCGACATCCGAACCTCCAGCGGCTACCCGCGGCTGGATGACGCCGCGCTAGAGACCGTGCAGCGCTGGCGCTATGTGCCCGGCCAACGCGCCGGCCAGGCAGAAGCCATGTGGTTCAACGTCCCTATCCGCTTTGTTCTCGACTGACCCCATTTCAAGGAGTAATTTCATGCCCACCTCTTTCGGCCTGTCCCACATCTGGACGCAGGGTGACGCCGTCACCCGCCTGATATTGATCGCCCTGCTGACCATGTCGGTCATCAGCTGGGTGGTCATCGTGCTCAAGGCGCTGGACGTCTGGCGCCACAAGCAAAGCGCCCTGGGCAGCGAGCAGTTCTGGCACACCACCAGCCTGGCCGAGGGCCTGTCGGTGCTCAGCCAGCGGCCCGGCAACCTGTTTCACAACCTGGCACAGGTCGGCCAAGAAGCCACCGAGCACCACCAGGCCGCGCAAAAGCAGCTGCACGACCGGCTGGACATCAGCGACTGGGTCACGCGCAGCCTGCGCAATGCAATCGATGACAGCACCAGCCGTCTGCAAAACGGGCTGGCCATACTCGCTTCAGTCGGCTCGACTGCGCCCTTCGTCGGCCTGTTCGGCACCGTCTGGGGCATCTACCACGCGCTGGTCGGCATTGGCGCCAGCGGCAACGCCAGCATCGACGCCGTGGCCGGCCCGGTTGGCGAGACCCTGATCATGACCGCACTCGGTCTGGCCGTGGCCATTCCTGCGGTGCTGGGTTACAACGCCCTGGTGCGTGGCAACAAGTTCATCATCGCCCGCATGAACCGCTTTGCGCACGACCTGCATGCCTACTTTGTGACCGGGGCCCGTGTGAACCATGGAGGTCAGCATGGCCTTTGAAGCCCTTGAAGACAGTGACGAGGTCATGAGCGAGATCAACATGACCCCCTTGGTGGACGTCATGCTGGTGCTGCTCATCATCTTCATCATCACCGTGCCCGTCATCCAGCACGCGGTCAAAGTGGAACTGCCGCGTGCCAGCAGCAGCCGCGACCAGACGCCACCTGAGAACCTGCAACTCGCGGTGGACGCCCAGGGCCAGTTCTTCCTGGGCAAGCAGGCCGTGGCGGCCGATGCGCTGGAACAGCGCCTGCGCGAGCAGGCCGCCCGCGAGCCGCAACCTCAGCTCTACATCCGAGGCGACAAACAGGTACCCTACGAGCGTGTGGCCCAGGCCATGACGGCAGCCCAACGCGCCGGCCTGAGCCGGATCGGGTTTGTCACTGAGGGCCAGCGGCCATGAACGCTACGCCCTCTGTGTCCATCACCCCACTCTGCAAAGAGATGGATGCGCCAACCCTGCCGCCTGCGGCTGCCCGCCAAGGGCTCAAGGTGAAGTCCACCAACCCGCGAACCCTGGACAGCCGCGAAGTTCTGGGCGACCAGAACCTGGTACTCATCCAGCATCTGGGGGCCACTTACCGACTGCAAAGCACACGGCAAGGCAAGTTGATTCTGACAAAATGAAAAACCCGGCCAGGGGGCCGGGTTGATCAGGATGACCGCCGCACTCAAACGGCTTCGACGGCAGCCTCGGCTTGCGCCATAGCAGGCAAGCGGATCAAGTGGTCAAAGGCACTCAGCGCAGCTTTCGAACCCTCGCCTGCGGCGATCACGATTTGCTTGTAAGGCACGGTGGTGCAGTCACCCGCCGCGAACACGCCCGGCACATTGGTGTGGCCTTTGGCGTCCACCACAATCTCGCCGAACTTTGACAACTCGATCGTGCCCTTCAAAAACTCGGTATTGGGTACCAATCCGATTTGCACGAACACGCCAGCCAATTCGATATGGTGCTCGGTGCCGGTGGCACGGTCTTTGTATCGGATGCCATTGACCTTGCTGCCGTCGCCGGTGATCTCCGTCGTCTGCGCGTTGGTGTGCACCGTCACATTGGGCAAGCTGTGCAGCTTGTTCACCAACACCGCATCGGCTTTCAACTGCTCGGCAAACTCGAGCACCGTGACGTGTTCAACGATGCCGGCGAGGTCAATCGCGGCTTCGATGCCGGAGTTGCCGCCGCCGATCACCGCCGTGCGCTTGCCCTTGAACAGCGGGCCGTCGCAATGCGGGCAGTAAGCCACGCCTTTGTTTTTGTACTCGGCTTCGCCGGGCACGTTCACGTTGCGCCACCGAGCACCGGTCGACAAAATCACCGTTTTGGCCTTGAGCGTCGCGCCGTTTTGCATCTGAATGTGCACCAAACCATCTGACCCTGCGGGGATCAATTTGTCGGCACGCTGCAGGTTCATGATGTCCACGCCGTAATGGCGTACTTGAGCTTCCAGAGCAGCCGCGAACTTGGGGCCATCGGTCTCCAGCACCGAGATGTAGTTCTCAATCGCCATGGTGTCGTTGGTCTGACCGCCAAAGCGCTCAGCTGCCACCCCCACGCGGATGCCTTTGCGAGCTGCGTACACGGCTGCAGCCGCACCTGCAGGGCCACCGCCGACGATCAGGACTTCAAACGGGTCTTTGGAATCCAGCTTCGCGGCATCACGGGTGGCCGCACCTGTGTCGAGTTTGGCCACGATTTCCTCCACACCCATGCGTCCAGAACCGAAAACCTGACCGTTCAAAAAGACCATGGGCACCGCCATGATCTGGCGCTCCTCCACCTCATTTTGGAAAGCGCCGCCTTCAATCACCACCGTTTTGACTTTGGGGTTAAAGATGGCCATGAGTGACAGCGCTTGCACCACGTCCGGGCAGTTGTGGCAAGACAGGGACATGTAGACCTCAAAATTCGAGTCCACATCTAACCCTTTGATGGCATCAATCACCTCAGGCTCGACCTTGGGAGGATGACCGCCGGTCCACAGCAAAGCCAAAACCAGAGAAGTAAATTCGTGGCCGAGAGGCAGACCCGCAAAGCGCACGCCTTGGGCTTCACCCTCGCGAACCACCTCAAAAGACGGCTTGCGTGCGTTGTTGCCCGTGGTGTCCAGCGTGACCTTGTCAGACAAGCCCACGATGGTCTCGAGAAGCTCTTTCATCTCGGTGCCGGTTTCGCTGTCGTCCAAAGAGGCAATCAGACGAATCGGCTGGCGCAGCAAGGCCAAGTACTGTTGCAATTGGGCTTTGAGGGTGTCGTCGAGCATGGTGTTCTCCTGTTTCGGGCTGCAAAAAACTCAAGTCCTCGCTTGTGGCGGGACCCAAATAAAGGTGTTTGGGGGGAATCATTGAGGGCAGCACACGCAGGGTGGGCAACCTGTTTGCGCTGCGCTCAACGGCCTGCCAAGCAGGCGTTGACTCAAAAGCTGCCCTGAAAGATCAGGACATGGCATTCAAGATTTAGATCTTGCCGACCAGGTCGATGGAGGGAGCCAAAGTCTTGGCGCCTTCTTTCCACTTGGCTGGGCACACTTGGCCAGGGTTGGCGGCGGTGTACTGAGCAGCAGTCAACTTGCGCAGGGTTTCCGACACGTCACGGGCGATTTCGTTGGAGTGAACTTCCATGGTCTTGATGATGCCGTCTGGGTTGATCACGAAAGTGCCGCGCAAAGCCAGGCCGTCTTCTTCGATGTGCACGCCAAAAGCGCGGGTCAGCTTGTGTGTAGGGTCGCCGACCAATGGGAACTTGGCTTTGCCCACAGCAGGCGAAGTCTCGTGCCACACTTTGTGCGAGAAGTGCGTGTCGGTGGTGATGATGTACACCTCAGCGCCGGCCTTTTGGAAAGCTGCGTAATTGTCAGCCGCGTCTTCGATTTCTGTAGGGCAGTTGAAGGTGAATGCAGCGGGCATGAAGATGAACACATTCCACTTGCCTTTCAGGCTGGCTTCGGTCACTTCGATGAACTTGCCGTTGTGGAAGGCTTGGTTTTTGAACGGCTGAACTTGCGTGTTGATCAGGGACATGGTGTTTCCTTGGGTTGGTTTAAAAAAACTATCGAATGAGAAAACTCATTGGTAGCAATCATAATGCAGCCTAGGGTTTTCACTCATGAATAGTTTCTATGGTGCCGATAGGCAAAACCTTCGGCATCAATCCGGATCGGCCTTCCCGCCACGCCCGCTGACAAAACCCACCGCCAGACTGAGCCACGCCAAAATCCACGCCGCCCCGCCCCAGGGCACAGCCGCGCGCAACGCGTCAAAACCCAGCACATGCCGCGCATACAGGTTGAAGCTGAACAACAGCACGCCCAACAGCATCAACCAACCCGCTGCCAAGCGCCAGCGGGACACGCCGCACACCCCGATGGCCAAGCCCGTGATCAGCAAGCCTACCGAATGGAATTGCTGCTGGCTCAAGGCAGTTTGAACTCCCGTCGGCACGCCAGCGGCAAAGACCGGCAAATGCGCAAACGCGGCGCTGAATACCACACTGGTGCAGGCGCTGAGTGCCCCCAACACCAGAAAAATCCGGGCGGAAACAGACAGGGGAAGCTTCTGGAAGGCGGTCATATGGGGATGGGCACAGGGCTTTAAAAAGTACAAAGCACATTGAAGCACGGCACATGCCCGCACCTTGACTTTCATCAGCGCTTTTTTGGGGTTTTTACGGCACAGTGAAACATCAAAACCAACAAAAGGAAACCCCATGAAAATGTTGATCGACCTGTTTTCCACCGACTACGGCCTCATGAGCCTGGCCGTGATCTTGTTCGTGTTGTTGATGGCAGCCTTCTTTGTGCGCATGTTTGTGCAAAAGATGAACAAGCACGAGTAAGGCCCACACTCATTGCGCAGGGCACACCTTCACATCAGCGGCCTGCGGTAGCCCCCGGTCTTGCCGCCCGGTGACAGCACCACTTGCCACAGCTGGTTGTCGCGGGCTCGGAAGGTGCCTGCGCAGCACAGCAGGTAGTAACGCCACATGCGGTAAAAGCGTTCGCCGTAGCGTGCTTTCAATCCGGGCCAGGCCGCTTCAAAACGTGCATGCCAGGCCATCAAGGTCTTGTCATAGTCCTCGCCAAAGTTGTGCCAATCCTCCATGACGAATTGGTCCTCGCTGTAATAGGCGATCTCGGAGGCAGAGGGCAGCACCCCATTGGGAAAGATGTATTTTTCGATCCAAGGGTCAATGCCCGCGCCAGCCCGATTTTTACCAATGGTGTGCAGCAAGAAAAGGCCATCGTCGCGCAGACAGCGCCGGACCATGTCGAAATAAACGGGGTAGTTTTTGTGGCCCACATGCTCGAACATGCCCACAGAAGCGATGCGGTCAAAGCGCTGTTCGCCATGGGGGTTGAATTGCCGGTAATCGGCCAACTCGAAACGCACAGGCAAATCCTGCGCTTTTTCAGCCCCTAGGCGGGCTTGCTCTTTCGAGACAGTGAGCCCCACGCACTTGACGCGGTAATGGCGGGCCGCAAACAGCATCAGGCTGCCCCAACCGCAACCAATGTCCAGCAGCGTCATGCCCGGTTGGAGCTGCAGCTTTTGGCAAATGAGGTCGAGCTTGGCCTCTTGCGCCTGCGCCAGGTTTTGGGCCACCGGCCAGTAGCCGCAGCTGTAGGCCATGGACGGGTCCAGCATGGCTTCGTACAAATCGTTGCCCAGGTCGTAATGCCCCTCACCCACCTGCCAGGCCCGGTGGGGTGATTGCAGATTGGTCAGCCGCGCCTTCAACGATGCCCACAACCAACCGGCCCGACCCACTTGCTCGTCCAGACGAGCCCGCAAAATCCGGGTGATCAGCTCATCCACTTGGTCGCAATCCCACCAGCCGTCGGTGTAGCTCTCGCCCAAGCCCAGACTGCCGCGGGTCAGGATGCGGTCGAACGTGGCGTGGTGGTGCACCCGCATGTCCCAAGGCCGGCTGCCTCCAACTTGAATATCGGCCGTGGCCAGCAACTCGGTCGCGCGACGCCAGTTGTCGTCGGTCTGCAAGATCGATGTTTCGCTCTTGTCCCATGTGAGGTCTGAAGCCATACCGTTCTCCTGTTCAAGTGCAAGCCGGACCGCTGGCCCGTGACCCAAGCCATGCTAGGAAACCAGGGGACCTTTGTACATCCAACAAAGCCAGTAGTCGAGTACCGTGTTCGCATTACGACCGTCCTGATTTCCGCCTTCCAGGCGCCACTGAGCGCAAGCCAACTGTGCATAATTGACGTTGACGTAACGTCAATCACATTCAGGAGCAAAACATGGACATTCAAGGCAAAGTTTTCATCGTCACCGGCGGGGCATCGGGCCTGGGCGAGGGCACGGCCCGCATGCTGGCGGCCAACGGCGGCAAAGTGGTGATCGCTGACATGCAGACCGAAAAAGGCGAGGCTGTCGCCAAAGAACTCGGCGGCGCATTTGTCAAATGCGACGTGAGCAACGAGGCCGACGGTCAGGCCGTGGTAGCCAAAGCGGTGTCCATAGGCAAGCTGATGGGCCTGATCAACTGCGCAGGCATCGCCCCCGCAGAAAAGACCGTGGGCAAAAACGGCGCGCACAGCCTGGCCGTTTACACCAAGACCATCATGGTCAACCTGGTCGGCACCTTCAACATGATCCGTCTGGCGTCAGAGGCCATGTGCAAGAACGAGCCCGAGGCCACTGGCGAGCGTGGCGTGCTGATCAGCACCGCCAGCGTGGCCGCCTATGACGGCCAGATTGGCCAAGCCGCTTATGCCGCATCCAAAGGCGGCGTGGTCGGCATGACCCTGCCCATTGCCCGCGACCTGGCCCGCAACGGCATCCGCAACATGACCATTGCCCCCGGCATTTTCGGCACCCCCATGCTGTTTGGTATGCCGCAAGAAGTGCAAGACGCGCTGGCCGCAGGCGTGCCCTTCCCCAGCCGCTTGGGCACGCCCCAGGACTACGCCAAATTGGCCAAGCACATCATCGAAAACGACATGCTCAACGGCGAAGTCATCCGTTTGGATGGCGCCATCCGCCTGGCACCGAAGTGAGCTGAGGTCTCAGCAGCTGCACAACAGGCCCTGCGGGGCCTGTTTTCTTGGGGCCAACGGAGTCGCTGACGCACTGGGCCAAACCTGCGCTTGCCGCTACCATGGCCAATCCAGGGAGAAACCATGAACTGCCAATTTGCTTTGAGCCTGATCGCGCTGGCGCTCTTGAGCGCTTGCGCCACACCGCCCACGGGTTTGACCACGACACAAGCACCCGCCAACGCATGGCGCTACAGCGTGCCCGAACAACCCGAAGCCGCCAGCGGCAACAGCGCCAAACCCGGCTGGGCCTATGCGCGGCAGGCCGTGGCCGCCGCCAACCCCTTGGCCACCGATGCGGGGCACCAGGTGCTGCGCGCAGGCGGCTCGGCCCTGGACGCGGCCATCGCGGTGCAAATGGTGCTGGGCTTGGTGGAGCCGCAGTCGAGCGGCATTGGCGGCGGGGCTTTCTTGCTGCACTTTGATGGCCGCCAAGTCACGGCGTACGACGGGCGCGAAACCGCCCCCTCCGGCGCCCGCAGCGACATGTTCATGGACCAGGGCAAGCCCATCTCCTTTGACGATGCGGTGCAAAGCGGCCATTCGGTGGGTGTGCCCGGCGCGGTGCGCATGCTCGAAGCGGCACACCAGCAACACGGTCGCCTGCCCTGGGCGCAGTTGTTGGCGCCCGCCATCGCGCTGGCCGAGCAAGGCTTTCGAGTCAGCCCGCGTCTGCACGCCTTGCTGCAAGCCGATCCACACCTGAAAAAAGACCCGCTGGCCCTGCGCTTTTTCTACCAAGCCGATGGCCAGGCCTGGCCCGTGGGCCATGTGCTGCGCAACCCCGAATACGCACATGTGCTGCGCCGCATCGCCGAAGCAGGCAGCCGCGCCCTGCACGAAGGTCCAGTGGCCCAGGCCATCGTGGCACGCACAGCCCAAGCACCTCGCCCCGGCACCCTGAGCCTGCAGGACTTGAAGAGCTATCAACCCCGCGAACGTGAAGCCCTGTGTTTTGACCACACGGTCATATCGCGGGCTTACCGCATCTGCGGCTTTCCGCCACCATCTTCGGGCCAGATCGCCATCGGCCAGATTTTGGGCATGCTGGGCCACACCCAAGCACAAGGCCCGGAGTTGGCTGGTGGCCTGCCCTCGCCCGACTTTTTGCACCGTTACACCCAAGCCTCACGCCTGGCCTTTGCAGACCGGGCGCAGTACGTGGCCGACCCGGATTTTGTGAGCGCCCCCGCAGGCGACTGGCGCAGCCTGCTGGCCCCCGGCTACCTGCGTGAACGCAGCCAGCTGATCGGCACCCAGGCCATGAAAACCGCCCCCGCAGGCCAGCCCGGTGGCCAAACCACCAGCTTCGCGCCCATGCCCACGCAAACCGAATACGGCACCAGCCACATCAGCGTGGTCGATGCGCAAGGCCGGGCGGTGGCCATGACCACCACCATCGAAGCGGCTTTTGGTGCACGCCGAATGGTCACAACCGACCCCACTCGCCCCGGTGGCTTTTTGCTCAACAACGAATTGACCGATTTCAGCCTGGCCCCTGCCGATGCACAAGGCCGCCCGATTGCCAACCGGGTCGAGCCCGGCAAACGCCCGCGCTCGTCCATGTCGCCCACTTTGGTGTTTGACAAGGCCTCGGGCCAGCTGCTCATAAGCGGCGGCAGCCCCGGCGGTGCACTCATCATCCACTACACCACCAAGCTGCTCACGGGCACGCTGCACTGGGGCCTGAACGCACAGCAAGCGATTGACTTGCCGAACTTTGGCTCGCTGGGCGGCCCCACTTTGCTCGAAGCCCAGCGCTTCGAGCGCAGCACCGTGGACGCCCTCCAGTTGCGTGGCCACGAGGTGCGCGAAATGGACATGACCAGCGGCCTGCAGGCGATCAAGCGCACGCCCAGCGGCTGGTTTGGCGGGGCCGATCCCCGGCGCGAAGGTGTGGTGCTGGGCGACTGAGCGACCGCTCTGGAGAAAAACAGAAAGCAAAACGGCAGCCAGAGCTGCCGTTTTGCATCGCCGCCGGATCAAGTCCGGCATGACCGATCAGTAAGCCTGACCCAGCTGCCCCAGGATGGCGGGGTTTTCCAGCGTGGAGATGTCTTGCGTGATCTCTTCGCCTTTGGCCAGCGAGCGCAGCAGGCGGCGCATGATCTTGCCCGAACGGGTCTTGGGCAAGTTCTCACCGAAGCGGATGTCCTTGGGCTTGGCGATTGGGCCGATTTCCTTGGCGATGTGGTCGCGCAACTGCTTGGCAATCGCCTTGCCCTCTTCGGTATTGGGCAACGAACGCTTGAGCACCACGAAGGCGCAAATCGCCTCACCCGTGGTGTCGTCGGGACGGCCCACCACCGCGGCTTCGGCGACAAGCTCAGTGCAGCTGACCAAGGCCGATTCGATTTCCATCGTGCCCATGCGGTGGCCAGAGACGTTCAGCACATCGTCGATGCGGCCGGTGATGGTGAAGTAGCCGGTTTTCTCGTCACGGATCGCGCCGTCGCCCGCCAGGTAGTACTTGCCCTTGAAGTCTTCAGGGTAGTAGCTCTTCTTGAAACGCTCAGGGTCGCCCCAGATCGTGCGGATCATCGAAGGCCATGGCTTTTTCACGACCAAAATGCCGCCTTGGCCGTTGGGCATGTCTTTGCCGGTCTCGTCCACGATGGCCGCCTGGATGCCGGGGAAAGGCAGTGTGCAAGAGCCGGGCACCATGGGCGTCACGCCAGGCAACGGGGTGATCATGTGGCCACCAGTTTCGGTTTGCCAGAAGGTGTCCACGATCGGGCACTTGCTGCCGCCCACGTGCTGGTAATACCACTCCCAAGCGGCGGGGTTGATCGGTTCACCGACCGAGCCCAGCAAGCGCAGGCTGCTCAAGTTGTAGCTCTTGGGGTGCACAGCGTCGTTGGACTCGGCGGCCTTGATGAGCGAGCGGATGGCGGTGGGCGCGGTGTAGAAGATCGAGACCTTGTGGTCCTGGATCATCTTCCAGAAGCGGCCTGCGTCTGGATACGTGGGCACGCCTTCGAACACGATCTCGGTGCCGCCCAAGGCCAAGGGGCCGTAGGTGATGTAGGTGTGGCCGGTGACCCAGCCGATGTCGGCGGTGCACCAGAACACGTCGTCGGCCTTCAAGTCGAAGGTCCACTTGGTGGTCAATGCCGCGTGCAGCAGGTAGCCGCCTGTGCTGTGCTGCACACCTTTGGGTTTGCCGGTGGAGCCGGAGGTGTAGAGCAGGAACAGGGGATGCTCGGCACCGACCCACTCGGGCTCGCAGGTGGTGGCTTGCCTGTCGGCCAAGTCGGCCATCCACAGGTCGCGGCCAGCGGTCATGGCGATGTCGGCGCCCGAGCGCTTGACGACCAAAACATTTTGGATGGAGCCGCAGCCGCCCAGGTTGATGGCTTCGTCGACGATGGACTTGAGGGGCAGCAACTTGCCGCCGCGCACCTGGTTGTCGGCGGTGATCACGGCCACAGCGCCGGTGTCTTCGATGCGGTCGCGCAGGGACTGGGCCGAGAAGCCACCGAACACCACCGAGTGGGTCGCGCCGATGCGGGCGCAGGCCTGCATGGCGGCCACGCCTTCGATGGACATGGAGATGTAGATGACGACGCGGTCACCCTTTTTGATGCCCAGGCTCTTCAAGGCATTGGCGTATTGGCAGGTCTTGGCCAGCAGCTGGCTGTAGGTGACCTTGGTCACTTCACCGCCATCGGCTTCAAAGATGATGGCGGTCTTGTCGCCCAGGCCTTTTTCTACGTTGCGGTCCAGGCAGTTGTAGGAGGCGTTCAGGGTGCCGTCTTCAAACCACTTGAAGAATGGTGCGTTGGACTCATCGAGCACTTTGGTGAAAGGCGTCTTCCAAGTGATCAGCTCTTTGGCCAAACGGCCCCAGTAACCCTGGTAATCAGTTTCGGCTTCCTTGCACAGCGCTTCGTAAGCGGCCATGCCGGAAACATGGGCGTTTTTGACGAAGTCGGCGCTGGGTTGGTAGATGGTGGAACTCATTCGATTTGTCTCCTCAGTGGCATGACGTTTTTGAAACTGCTGCAAATGTCGGCTTTCGCTCTTACAAAGCACTGACTGACGGCAGGCTTGCATGGCTTGCGGCCGGAACGACCTGTCTAAGCCCTAGAATCCGGGTTTGCCCGAAGTCGCGGACTTCCCATTCAGGAAAACCATGTCCAAACCCACGCCATCGAAAAAGAGTTCCTTGAGCCCATTGAGCAATTTCATCTTCGCCAGCCGCTGGTTGCAGCTGCCTTTGTATCTCGGTCTGATCGCCGCCCAAGCGGTGTATGTGTTCCATTTCTGGGTCGAGCTGGTGCACCTGCTCGAAGCTGCGTTTGGCAGCCAGACCGCGCTGCAAGCCCTGATCAACAGCATTGGTTACAAAACCGACGCCCCGATCACCGCATTGAATGAAACCGTCATCATGTTGGTCGTTTTGGCCCTGATCGATGTGGTCATGATCTCCAATTTGCTGATCATGGTGATCGTGGGCGGCTACGAAACCTTTGTGTCGCGCCTGAACCTGGAAGGTCACCCTGACCAACCCGAATGGCTGGACCATGTGAACGCCTCGGTGCTCAAGGTCAAGCTGGGCACGGCCATCATCGGCATCAGCTCCATCCACTTGCTCAAAACCTTCATCAACGCCGCCAACTACGACGAAAAAGTGCTGATGTGGCAGACCATCATCCACATGGCTTTTCTGCTCAGCGCGATTGCCATTGCTTACGCTGACCGCCTCATGTCGCACCACGACAAGGCCCATTGAGCAGCGGACAACACCTGGTTTTTGACTATCACGGGACTCCACCACCATGACCACACTGATCCAACAAAACGACCTGATCGAATCCGTCGCCGCCGCGCTGCAGTACATCAGCTACTACCACCCAGCCGACTACATCCAGCACTTGGCCCGGGCTTATGAGCGCGAGCAAAGCCCAGCCGCCAAAGACGCGATTGCGCAGATCCTGACCAACAGCAAGATGAGCGCCACCGGCCATCGCCCGATCTGCCAGGACACCGGCATCGTCAACGTGTTCCTCGAAGTCGGCATGGACGTGAAATTCGACGGCTTCACCGGCAGCCTGGAAGACGCGGTCAACGAAGGCGTGCGCCGCGGCTATAACCACCCCGACAACATGCTGCGTGCGTCGGTGGTCTCGGACCCGCACTTCAACCGCAAAAACACCAAGGACAACACGCCCGCCGTGATCTTCACCAAGATCGTGCCCGGCAACAAGGTGGACGTGACCGTGGCCGCCAAAGGCGGCGGCAGCGAAAACAAGTCCAAGATGATCATGCTCAACCCCGGTGACAGCATCGTCGACTGGGTGCTCAAAACCGTGCCCACCATGGGCGCGGGCTGGTGCCCGCCCGGCATGCTGGGCATCGGCATCGGCGGCACCGCCGAAAAAGCCGTGCTCATGGCCAAGGAAAGCCTGATGGACGACCTGGACATGTACCAGCTGCTCGAAAAATCCAGCAAAGGCGAAAAGCTCGACCCCGTCGAAGAGATGCGCCTGGAGCTGTACCACAAGGTCAACGCCCTGGGCATTGGCGCACAGGGCCTGGGCGGCTTGACCACCGTGCTGGACGTCAAGATCAAGATGTACCCCACCCACGCGGCTTCCAAGCCCGTGGCCATGATCCCCAACTGCGCCGCCACGCGCCACGCGCACTTTGTGCTCGATGGCTCCGGCCCCACGTACCTGGAAGCGCCTTCGCTGGACCTTTGGCCCAACGTGGGCTGGACGGCCGACACCGAAAAGAGCCAGCGTGTGGACCTCAACACACTGACACCCGAGCAAGTCGCCGCCTGGAAACCTGGCCAGACCTTGCTGCTCAACGGCAAGATGCTCACGGGCCGTGACGCCGCACACAAGCGCATCCAGGACATGCTGGCCAAGGGCGAACAACTGCCTGTGGACTTCACCAACCGCGTCATTTATTACGTTGGCCCGGTCGACCCCGTGGGCGACGAGGCCGTGGGCCCCGCGGGCCCGACCACCGCCACCCGCATGGACGGCTTCACCGAAATGATGCTGGCCCAGACCGGCCTGATCGCCATGATCGGCAAGGCAGAGCGCGGCCCGGTCGCCATCGAGGCCATCAAGAAGCACAAGAGCGCTTACCTGATGGCTGTGGGCGGTGCGGCGTATCTGGTGTCCAAAGCCATCAAGCACGCCAAGGTGGTCGGCTTTGCCGACATGGGCATGGAAGCCATCTACGAATTCGATGTGGTCGATATGCCCGTGACGGTGGCGGTCGATGCGGGGGGCACCAGTGCTCACATCACCGGCCCCGCCGAATGGCAAAAGCGCATCGCCACGGGTGAATTCAAAGGCATTGGCGTCAACGCAGGTTAATGAAGGTCCTTCATCGCCTTTTGCCCTGTCATCGCGAGGCACGAAGCGATCCATGGCTGACCGTGACATGGGGCCCCGCCCCATGAAGACCTGCATGCCCATCGGCGTGTTTGACAGCGGCATTGGCGGGCTGAGCGTGTTGCGTGCGCTGCAACATGAGCTGCCGCACGAACGCTTTGTCTACCTCGCCGACAACGCGCACGCGCCCTACGGCGAAAAAAGCGAAAACTTCATCCGCCAACGCAGCCACGCGATCACCGAGCATTTGCTGGCGCGGCACCACATCAAAGCGCTTGTGGTGGCGTGCAACACGGCGACAGCTGTGGCGATCCACGAGCTGCGCACCCAGCACCCAGCGCTGCCGTTGGTGGGGGTGGAGCCTGCCCTCAAACCAGCCCTGGCTTTGAGCCAAACCCGACACATTGGCGTGATGGCTACTCGGGGCACGGTGGCCAGCGACAAATTTGCCCGCCTTCTAGGCAGCGTCCAGAACGAGGCCCACTTTGCGGTGCAAGCCTGCAACGGCCTGGCCTTGGCCATCGAGCAAAGCACCCTGCCCGACCAGGCAGAGGTCGCGCAGGAGCAAATCACCCAACTGCTCAAGACCTACACCCAGGCCATGGGCCACTTTGGCTCAGCGCCCGACGACATCGACACCCTGGTGCTTGGCTGCACCCACTATGTGTTTGTCGAAAACACCTTGCGTCAGCTACTGGGGCCAAAGGTGCAGCTGGTGTCTACAGGTGAGCCGGTGGCCCGGCAAACCCGGCGCTTGCTGGCC
Organism: Limnohabitans sp. YIMB22184; assembly: GCF_048020265.1. Classification (GTDB taxonomy): domain Bacteria; phylum Pseudomonadota; class Gammaproteobacteria; order Burkholderiales; family Burkholderiaceae_C; genus Limnohabitans_A. The sequence goes on along the minus strand of NZ_CP171843.1, from coordinate 1,166,975 downwards.
GCTGCAGGCCTGCTCAGCCAGGGCCCTATCGCCCCAGCCCAAAGCATTCGCTTGTTGACAACGGGCGACTTGAGGGGCCTGCGAGCCGCGGCCAAACGCTGGCTGGAGTTGCCGCCGGATGTGTGCCAAAGCGTGCCCGCGTCGCTGCAAGCCTGAACTCGCAGGTTCAGACCTGAGCTTGTGCCGCCAGCCGTCCGCGCTCCACATCCACTGGCATCAGCAGCACCAGGCCCAGCACAAACAGCAGCGAGGTGGAACCGATGGCCAGGCGCTGGTTGCCGTCGCTCAACCAGGTGATCAGGCCGTAGGTCAATGGCCCCAAAATACTGGCCAAGCGAATGGCGAATGTCCAAAGGCCAAAGAACTCACCCAAACGCTGCGGCGGCACCATCAAGCCGGCCATGGCCCGGCCCGACGACTGGCTCGAGCCCATGCAAAAACCGGCAATCGCCGCTGCCCACCAGAACATGGCCTTGTCGGTTGAAAAGGCTGCGATGAAACAAGTCAACACCCAGCCCACCAAGGTCAGCGCCAAAGTGAGCTTGTGGCCCATGCGGTCTTGCACGTGACCGAGTAACAAGGCCCCAGCAAAAGCCGCCAGGTTCAGCACAAAAATCAACACCATGGTTTCCTGGGGCTGAAAGCCGATGACCTGCTCGGCATAAATAGCCGCCAGCGTGATCGCCACGGCCACCCCGCCTTGGTAGGCCACCGCACATGCGAGCAAACGGGTGAAGTCGCGGTAAGGCTTGGCCTCGCGCAACGTCTGGCGCAGACGGCGCAGGCTTTGCAGCATCGTCACCACCGGGGCGTTCGGCTGGGCCGGCGAGTGTTCGCGCAACAGAGCGAAAGTTACCAGGGCCGCCGCGCCGTAAACGGCCGCGGTGATCAACATGGTCACGGGCACAAACTGGCCGCCTGTCTCACCCCGGGCCTGCGCGGCCAACACATACGCCAGGCACACCCCCAGCGTGAGCATGCCGCCGATGTAACCCAAAGACCAGCCCCAACCGCTCACCCGGCCCATGGCCTCAGGCCTGGCCAATTCAGGCAAGAAGGAAGCCGTGAGCGACTCGCCATACGAAAAAAAGGTGTTGGACAGCACCAGGATGAACAAGCCCAGCGCCACCTGGCCCGGGCCCACCAGCGCCAAAGCCGCCGTGCTCAGCACGCAGCCTGCCGTAACCCACATCAGCAGGCGTTTTTTGCCGGCAACCCGATCGGCCCAAGCGCCCAAGCCGGGCATGGTCAGCATCACGACAAAATAAGACAGGCTCAAGCCCGATGTCCAGGCCAGCGTGGCCCAGTCGGCCCCGTCGGCCACACCGCCTACAAAGTAAGCGGCAAACACGGCCGTGATGACCACAGTGGAGTAGCCCGAATTGGCGAAGTCGTACATGGCCCAACCCAAGACCTCGCGCAAGCGCACGCCCGGGTTGAGTGCAGAACGAAGGCCTTCGGCATTCATGCTGCTAGCCGATCAGTGCAAATGGCGTGGGCGGCGTCCACCACCGCCGTGACCGCTGCTGCCGCCCGGGCCACGCGGCGGTTTGCCGATGTCCAGCGAGCTGACCAAGCTGTCAAAGCGTTGGCTAAAGAGCTTATCGATTTCAGACACCACGCCGGACAACTCAGCCCCATCAAAATGGCGCTCCATCATGTTGACCACGTCGTGCACCAGCAAATCGCGTTGGGCCTGCATGATGGCGCCGGGATCGGGCCCCACAAACAGCATCACAAAATCGTCACGCGACTCGGACCCGCTGGCCTCGTCCTCTTCATCGAACTCGGTGTCGTAAAAGGTCACCTCGATCTGAGTGCCAGAGGCGGACAACTCATTGAGGTTCATGCACAAGTCGTCCATCACCATGCGAAAGTCATCGTCGCCACGCACGGTCCAGCACATGTTCAGACGCTGGGCGCTGGCATCAAAACGGATACCTGGCTCTTCTTCATACAGGCTGACAGCCCCCTCACTCAGCGTGCGAGCCCCGGCGTAGCGCCAAAGGGGCTTGAGCGCCTCTTGGATCGCCTGGATGTCGGTGCCGGGTTTGATCGGCACATCACCATGCACGTGAATCTCAAGCGGTGCGTTGTCGTGGTTCATGATGATGTCTTCCTGAAATGGTGCCCCGGGCCGGAATCGAACCGGCACGCCCGTTATTCACGAAGCAACGGATTTTAAGTCCGGTGTGTCTACCAGTTTCACCACCGGGGCAGAACGCTTATTGTGCCTTGATAACGCGGTGTTTCTGTTTCAATTGACCTGCAAATTCAGCATCGCCAACGCAAACAGCGCCACGACTACAAGGTAGCCGGCCGACCAGACCATGGTGCGCCATTTGGCCCTGTCGGTGACATAGCAAAACACATACGCCAAACGCGCAACAATGAAAACCAGGGCCAGCGAATCGACCGTGTGCGGGTCGACCCCCGTGAGCAATGCCAAGATGACGCCCACGGCAAAAAATGGGAACGCCTCGAAGCAGTTGGCTTGCGCCGCATTGGCCCGAGCTCTGAAACCTGTTTGGCGGGACAACCAGGCTCGGGGGTCGCTGTTGTCATAGCCCTTGAAGCCCGATTTGGCAATGCCAGCACACACCACCGGCATGATGCCCGCCACTAAAACGGCGCCATAAGAAATCAACATTCAGCTCTCCTGGATACCGTAAAAAATCGAAAAAAAAGCCACTGAGGCCATCAGTGGCTAGGCACTGGCCCGGCAAAGCGCCGGGCGCACCGGGTTCAACCGCCCTTTTTGGAGCGCTTGCCGGGGTTTTTCTTGCTGCGTGTAGCAACGCCGCGCTCCAGGCTCACGCGCTGGCCACGACCACCCGTACGCAGGGTGACGCCAGGCAATGTGGGCAGTGGAGGGGTGAATTTACGATCTGCTTCTGTGACGATTTTGTTGCCCATCTGTGGCTCCGGATAAAAAATACAAAACGATATTAAGCCACAAGAATGGGCCTTTTTAGCTCCTACCCTGCTTTCAAGTGGTCACTGTAGAAGCCGACTGGGTCGTTTCAACTGGCGATAAACTGCCCACATGGACTTCACCACCCTCTTGATCGTGGCTTATTTCGCCTTGCTGGCGATCAACTTGCGCAAGCGCTGGGGGGTCATCGACGGACCTTGGCTGTTCTTCTTTCGCGCCTTTTTCCCCAACTGGAAGTTCTACCACGGCATCAGCCCGGCTCCGCGCTTGTATGTTCGCGCTCAGTCCGTGTCTGGCGGCTGGAGCGTCTGGCGACTGGTTTACCCCCGCCTGCCCAGACAAGCCTGGCACCTGTTCCACAATCCGGCCGTCAATTTGGCCTTGACACACCAAAACCTGGTGGACCACCTGGCCAACGACATCAACGATTTGCCAGAAGGTGCCGATATCCGCGACCGCGTCACCTACCAACTGGTCAGTCAGCTCGCCCGACAGGCCGTCGAGGGCGGCTCCCGGAACGATCAAGCCGTGATGGCGCAACTTACCATCGGCAAGTTGTCAGCCTATCAGTTCGAGATCCGCATGGAGTTGCCCGGAAGCAACCGCAGTGATCTCATGCTGCAATCTCCGGTGCTGCGTTGATGGAACTGACACTGGCCGTCCGCATTTTTGAAGTGCTGCTGGGCCTCAGCCTGGTGCTGCAAACCCTGGAATACCTGCGACTGCCCTCGCTGGACCGGGTGACCGATTGGTCCGTCCTGGCGCAAGAGATTCCAACTCAACCCGCATGGCTCAAATCAAGCCTTACCCTACTCCTGCAGCCCAGACCTTACCGAACCATGCTGTGCTTGCGGCTGGTTTTATCCATGGCTTTGATGCTGGGCCTGCTGGGTCTGGCAGGCGCTGCGCTGCTTTTTTTGATGGCTGTACTGCTGCTTTTGCGCTGGCGTGGTGCCTTCAATGGTGGCAGCGACTTCATGACTCTGGTTGGCCTGTCTGGCTTGCTCCTCGCCCACATGGTGGGTGCAATCGCAGATGTCTCCTTGGGTTGGCTAGCCGGGTTTTGGTACATCAGCTTGCAGACCGTCAGCTCTTATTTTGTGTCTGGCTGGGTAAAACTGTTACGCCCGGAATGGCGCTCTGGGCAGGCCTTGACACTGTTCCTGGACTCAGGCGTGTATGGCCCGCTGCCAGACAACAGCATTTTCCGAAACCCCAAAGTCGCACGGCTATGCGCTTGGTCCTTCACCCTCTGGGAGGGCTGCTTTCCCCTCGCCCTGCTCAATGTCCGCGCAGCACTGGTGCTGTGTGCGGCGGCCTCACTTTTTCACTTTTTGGTGTTCTGGTTTTTCGGCCTCAACCGTTTTTTCTGGGCATGGCTCAGCAGCTTTCCGGCCATCGTCTACTGCGCTGGCAAAGTTTGGTGAAACGCTCAACAGCCTGGCCGGGTAATGACAGCTAGGCGACTGCATGGCTGGACATGGCTGCTTAAGATCGGGTTTTCATAAGCGAGGTGAACCCATGAACTCTCCCACACTGACATCGTTCACAGCCCAATCCTTGGAGGAAGGCTTCGACGAAATCATCGTCCGCGAGTGGGATGCCAACCTCAACCTTGACACCCACACCCACCCTTTCGATGTCAGCGCCTATGTGGTGCGTGGCGAATACTGGCTCACAGTGGGTGAAGAAGTCAAACACCTGAAGGCGGGCGACTTCTTCCGGCTGGCGCGAGACGTAGCCCACGCCGAGCTGTACGGCCCAGAAGGCGCGACTGTGTGGGTGGCTCGCGCCAACTGAAAAGCTCACGACATATAAAAAATGCCTCAGTAGCATGAACCACTGAGGCATTTTTGTTTGGAGGCGCGACCCAGAGTCGAACTGGGCTAGACGGATTTGCAATCCGTTGCATAACCGCTTTGCTATCGCGCCAAAATCCTTATCACGGTGACAAAAATGGGAAGCTGGTGCTTCCCATTGGTCTGAAAGATGTTGGTACTTCTTTCATATGTCTGGAGCGGGAAACGAGGCTCGAACTCGCGACCTCAACCTTGGCAAGGTTGCGCTCTACCAACTGAGCTATTCCCGCAAATCAAAAATTTTGAAAGACGTTGGTACTTCTTTCGGTATGTGGAGCGGGAAACGAGGCTCGAACTCGCGACCTCAACCTTGGCAAGGTTGCGCTCTACCAACTGAGCTATTCCCGCGTATTTCAGAAAACTTGGCATTGTATGCCTCGTTCGCTGGAATGGTCAAATTGTAATGCAATTTCAGGCTGACTTTGGCGCCAGCCTGAAAATTTTGCATCAATGTTTCACGGCTTCGGTTTTGACCGTGGCCGTCACAGCCGGCAAGGCTGCAGCCGCCACCTCTTCGTCGCTCAACGGCGTGGGTTTGGCTTCCAAGGCCACTTCCAGAACCTGGTCGATCCACTTGACGGGCACGATTTCCAGACCGTTTTTGACATTGCCGGGAATGTCCTGCAGGTCCTTCACGTTGTCCTCGGGGATCAAAACGGTCTTGATGCCCCCTCGCAAAGCAGCCAACAGCTTTTCCTTGAGCCCCCCAATGGCCGTGACCTCACCACGCAGGGTGATCTCGCCGGTCATCGCCACATCGGCACGCACCGGAATACCCGTCATGGCCGAGACCATGGCCGTGGTCATGGCGGCACCGGCACTGGGACCGTCTTTGGGGGTCGCGCCATCGGGCACGTGGATGTGCAGATCTTTCTTCTCAAAGACTTCGTCCTTGATGCCCAAAAGACGCGAACGGCTGCGCACAACGGTGCGCGCGGCTTCGACAGACTCTTTCATCACATCGCCCAGCGAACCGGTGCGGGTGATGACGCCCTTACCGGGCATCAAGGCGGCTTCGATGGTCAGCAGATCGCCGCCCACCTCGGTCCAGGCCAAACCGACCACCTGGCCAATCTGGTTCTTTTGCTCGGCACGGCCATAGGTGTATTTGCGCACACCCAAAAAGTCGTTGAGGTTGTCGGCATTGACCACCACCTGGGGCTTCATTTGCTTGAGCAGCAAGGCCTTGACGACCTTGCGACAAATCTTGCCCAACTCGCGCTCGAGCGAGCGCACACCGGCCTCTCGTGTGTAATAGCGCACCACGTCGCGCACCGCATCTTCCGTGACCTGCAGCTCGGATTCTTTGACGCCGTTGTTGCTCATTTGCTTGGGCAACAAGTACTTCATGGCGATGCTGGTCTTTTCGTCTTCGGTGTAGCCAGACAAACGGATCACTTCCATACGGTCCAGCAGGGCCGAAGGGATGTTCATCGAGTTGGAGGTGGCCACGAACATCACATCGCTCAGGTCGAAATCGACCTCGACGTAATGGTCACCAAAGGTGTGGTTTTGCTCAGGGTCCAGCACCTCCAGCAACGCGCTGGACGGGTCACCCCGGAAGTCCGTGCCCAGTTTGTCGATCTCGTCCAGCAAGAACAGGGGGTTCTTGGTGCCGACTTTGTTCAGGTTTTGCAGCACCTTGCCGGGCAAAGCCCCAATGTAAGTGCGGCGGTGGCCGCGAATTTCGGCCTCGTCGCGCATGCCGCCGAGCGCCATGCGCACGTATTTGCGACCCGTGGCCTTGGCAATCGACTGGCCCAGCGAGGTCTTGCCCACGCCAGGTGGCCCGACCAAGCACAGAATCGGTGCCTTGACCTTGTCCACACGTTGCTGGACCGCGAGGTATTCGAGGATGCGGTCCTTGACCTTGTCGAGACCGAAGTGGTCCTGGTTCAGCACGTCCTCGGCATTGCCCAGGTCGTGTTTGAGTTTGGTTTTCTTGCCCCAGGGCAATCCAGTGAGCACGTCGAGGTAGTTGCGCACCACCGACGCTTCGGCCGACATGGGCGACATGAGCTTGAGCTTTTTCAACTCGCCCTCGGCCTTTTTGCGGGCCTCGGCTGACATCTTGGCGGACTTGATCTTCTTCTCGATTTCCTCGATGTCCGCACCCTCTTCCCCTTCGCCCAGTTCTTTCTGAATGGCTTTGACCTGTTCGTTCAGGTAAAAGTCACGCTGGTTTTTTTCCATCTGGCGCTTGACGCGACCGCGGATGCGCTTGTCCACATTCAGGATGTCGACTTCGTGCTCCAACTGGGCAAACAAGTTCTCCAGACGGGCCTTGATATTGGACAGGTCCAGCACTTGCTGCTTGTTCTCCAGTTTCAAGGGCAGGTGTGCGGCGATGGTATCGGCCAGGCGACCGGCATCGTCAATGCTGGAAATCGAGGTGAGGATTTCCGGCGGAATCTTCTTGTTGAGCTTGACGTACTGGTCAAACTGCTGCATCACGGCCCGGCGCAAAGCTTCGATATCGCTGCTGGCATCGGACTGCTCGGCCGCAGGCTCCACCGGGGTGACCGTGGCCACGAAGTGGGCCTCGCCATCCACAATGGACAACACCTGCGCACGCTGCTGGCCCTCGACCAGGACTTTGACCGTGCCATCGGGCAACTTGAGCATCTGCAAGATGGTCGAGACGCAGCCCACATCGAACATGTCGTCGATGGCGGGCTCGTCCTTGGCGGCGGTTTTTTGAGCCACCAACATGATGCGGCGCTCGGCGGCCATGGCCGACTCCAAGGCCTTGATGCTCTTGGGGCGCCCCACAAACAGTGGGATCACCATGTGAGGGAACACCACAACATCGCGCAGTGGCAACATGGGCAATTCAATCGGGGCGGATGGCAAAGGTGTGTGTCCAGACATGGTGTGTCCCTCAGGTCAATTCAAAGCACATGGATGCGGTAACCGCGATTTCAACCCACAGACGCGAAGGGGTATTCATGGCGGTGGGCACCAGTGGTTCAGGCCTGCTTGGCCGACTCGCGGTAAACCAGCAGTGGCGGCTTGTTGTCATCGATGACGGACTCGTCCACCACCACTTTTTCGACATTCGCCTGGTTGGGCAATTCAAACATGGTGTCGATCAGCGCCTGCTCCATGATGGAGCGCAAACCACGTGCACCGGTCTTGCGGGCCAATGCTTTGCGGGCCATGGCCGTCAGTGCGTTCGGGCGCACTTCGAGCTCGACGCCTTCCATGGCCAGCAGTTTCGTGAACTGTTTGACCACCGCATTTTTGGGCTCGGTGAGGATCTGCACCAAAGCCTCTTCGGTCAGCTCGGCCAAAGTGGCAATCACCGGCAAACGCCCCACCAGCTCGGGAATCAGGCCAAACTTGATCAGGTCTTCAGGCTCGACTTCGTTGAAAACATCGGTCAGCGAGCGCTGCTTCTTGCTCTTGACGGTGGCGCCAAAACCAATGCCGCCCGATTCGGTGCGGTTTTCAATGACTTTTTCCAGGCCAGCAAATGCGCCGCCACAAATGAACAGGATGTTGGTCGTGTCAATCTGCAAAAAGTCCTGATTGGGGTGTTTGCGTCCGCCTTGCGGGGGCACGCTGGCCATGGTGCCTTCGACAAGCTTGAGCAAGGCCTGTTGCACGCCCTCGCCCGACACGTCGCGTGTGATCGAGGGGTTGTCGGACTTGCGGGTGATCTTGTCGATCTCGTCGATGTAAACAATACCGCGCTGAGCACGTTCGACGTCGTAATTGCAGGTCTGCAGCAGCTTGGCCACGATGTTTTCCACGTCCTCGCCCACATAACCGGCTTCGGTCAGCGTGGTGGCATCGGCCATGACGAACGGCACGTCCAGCATGCGGGCCATGGTCTGCGCGAGCAAGGTCTTGCCCGAACCCGTGGGGCCGATCAGCAAAATATTGCTCTTGGCCAGCTCGACGTCGTCTTTTTTGGCACCTTCTTTGTGCTTGAGGCGTTTGTAATGGTTGTACACCGCCACAGCGAGACTGCGCTTGGCTTTTTCTTGCCCGATCACGTAATTGTCGAGGTTGGTCTTGATGTCCAGCGGGGTGGGCAAACCCTCTTTGGCGCCTTCGGTCACCGTGGTGGTGGCCAATTCATCGCGCACGATGTCGTTGCACAAATCAATGCATTCGTCGCAAATGAACACCGACGGACCTGCGATCAACTTCTTGACCTCGTGCTGGCTCTTGCCGCAAAAGGAGCAGAACAGGTTTTTCTCAGTGGTCGAGCCTTTTTTATCGGCCATAAATGTCGCCTTGGTATCCGTGATTGGTCAATGATAACGAAAGAAAAACGGCGTTCACCCTTTGGGGGTCAACGCCGTCAGCCAGGGTGCCGGAAAGCCCGGCCACCCTCAAGCGCGTTTGGAAATGACTTCGTCAATCAAGCCGTAGTCTTTGGACTCGGTGGCCGACAAGTAATAGTCGCGCTCGGTGTCGAGTTCGATCTTCTCGAGCGGCTGACCCGTGTTCTCGGACAGGATGCGGTTGAGGTGCGCACGCGTCTTGACGATCTCGCGGGCAGCGATTTCGATTTCGGTGGCCTGGCCCCGCGCACCGCCCAAAGGCTGGTGGATCATGATCTTGGAGTTGGGCAGCGAAAAACGCTTGCCCTTGGCCCCCGAAGACAAGAGGAATGCGCCCATGCTGGCGGCCATACCGTTGCACAGCGTGGACACATCGGGCTTGATGAAGCTCATGGTGTCGTAAATCGCCATGCCAGCGCTCACCGAGCCGCCGGGCGAGTTGATGTACAACGAGATGTCCTTTTCGGGGTTTTCACTCTCCAAAAACAGCAACTGGGCGACGATCAGGTTGGCCATGTGGTCATTGACCTCACCCACCAAAAAGATCACGCGCTCCTTGAGCAAGCGCGAATAAATGTCGTAAGCCCGCTCGCCACGGCCCGACTGCTCGACGACCATGGGGACCATGCCCAAATTTGTGATGTCCAGTGCGCTCATCTTTTCTCCAGAAATTTCATGGATGACTTTAACCGGGTTTTCAAGCCCACCAATGAGATGGGGCTTGTCAGCCGAACTGCAAGCCCGGCACAAGCCCCATACTCAAGGGATTTCAAGGATTCAAATGACCGATCAGGCCTGCTGACCCATCAACTCTTCGAAAGAAATGGCTTTCTCGACCACTTTGGCCTGGGCCAGGACGAAATCGGACACATTGCTCTCGATGACCACGGCTTCGACTTCGGCCATGCGCTGGTTGTCGCTGTTGTACCAACGCACCACGTCATCGGGACGCTCGTAGCTGGAGGCCAGTTCCTGGATGTGGGCCTGGATCTGCTCTGGCTTGGCGTGCAAGGTGTTGCCGCGCACGACTTCAGCCACCACCAAGCCCAGGCGCACGCGCTGCTCAGCTTGGGGGCGGAAGATGTCATCAGGGATCGGGGCCTTGTCGGCGTCTTTGATGCCGCGCTGCTTCAGATCGGCACGGGCACCCTCTTTCAGGCGCTCGATTTCGTTTTGCACGATGGCCTGTGGCAGGTCCAGCTCGGCCTTGGCGACCAAAGCGTCCATGGCGGCTTGCTTGTTGCGGGCCAGCAAACGGAATTTCACTTCACGCTCGAGGTTCTTGCGGATGTCGGCGCGCAGGCCTTCCACAGTCGCATCGGCGATGCCCAGGGACTTGGCCAGGGCTTCGTTGACTTCAGGCAGGTTGGCGGCTTCGATTTTCTTGACGGTGACCAGGAAGTCGGCGGTTTTGCCGGCCACGTCTTGGCCGTGGTAGTCGGCAGGGAAAGCCAAGGGGAAGGTCTTGCTTTCGCCGGACTTCATGCCGCGCACGGCGTCTTCAAATTCCTTGAGCATCTGCCCGTCGCCCAAAATGAACTGGAAGTCTTCGGCTTTGCCGCCAGCAAACACTTCACCGTCGATCTTGCCTTCGAAGTCGATGGTGGCGCGGTCGCCGTCTTGGGCAGCGGCGTCTTGGGCGCGCTGGGCAAAGGTGCGGCGCTGCTTGCGCAGGATGTCGATGGTCTTGTCAATCGCGGCTTCCGACACTTCTGCCGTCAGTTTTTCCACTTCGGTGTCGGCCAGATTACCCAGCTTGACTTCAGGGTAAACCTCAAAAATGGCTTCAAAGTTCAGCTCGCCTTCTGGCGCGCCTTCTTTTTCGGAGATACGTGGCTGGCCGGCGACGCGCACCTGGGCTTCGTTGGCGGCTTTGCTAAAAGCCTCGCCTACTTTGTCGTTCAACACTTCATACTGAACCGAGTAACCATAGCGCTGAGCGACCACATTCATGGGCACCTTGCCCGGACGGAAACCGTCCATCTTGACGGTGCGGGCCATTTTCTTCAGGCGTACATCCACTTCAGACTGAATGGCCGTCACGGGCACAGTCAGGGTGATCTTGCGTTCCAGCTTTTCCAGGGTTTCAACAGTCACAGTCATCGTCGTTCTCGGTTAATTGAATGTCTCTCAGGCCACAGGATTGCCCCCTTGGCCACAAGTCGGTTGGTGCGCGGGGCGGGACTCGAACCCGCACAGTGTTGCCACCGTCAGGACCTAAACCTGGTGCGTCTACCAATTTCGCCACCCGCGCAGGTCCAAACAAAAAGGGCGTCAGGCTTGTCGCTGGGCATGAAAGCCACCTGACGCACCTGACCGCCCGCTTGAAATCGGTCAACTTTCTATTTTAGCCGCTTCAATTGGCCAAATTCAGGCACGGGCTTGATTTGGGCGCTCAATTCTGAACCAGGCAGCGTACATGGCCGGCAGCGCCAGCAAAGTGAGCGCCGTGGCCACGATCAGACCGCCCATGATGGCCACCGCCATCGGCCCCCAGAAAATGCTGCGCGACAGCGGGATCATGGCCAGCACCGCCGCAGCCGCCGTGAGCACGATGGGACGCAAACGCCGCACGGCCGACTCCACAATGGCCTGCCAGGGCACCACGCCCGCCGCCCGGTCCTGCTCGATTTGGTCGATCAGAATCACCGAGTTGCGCTGGATCATGCCCATGAGCGCAATCACACCGAGCAGTGCCACAAAGCCAAAGGGCCGATCCAACACGAGTAATGCGCCTGCCACACCCGCCATGCCCAACGGGCCGGTCAAGAACACCAGCATCGCGCGGCTGAAGCTTTGCAGCTGCAGCATCAGCAAGGTGAAGGTGATGAACAGCATGACCGGTACACCTGCCGCGATCGAGGCCGAGCCTTTGGAACTTTCCTCCACAGCGCCCGCCACCTCGATGCGGTAGCCGCCCAAGCCTTGGCCCTGCCAGCTGGCCTCGGTCTTTTTCAGTTCTGGCAGCAACTGAGCCGTCACTGTGGCCCCCTGCAAACCTTCGGCGATGTCGGACTGCACCGTGATGGCGAACTGCCGCCCCTCGCGCCACATCACCCCAGGCTCCCAGGCAAACACCGGGGTGGCGATCTGCAGCAGCGGAATCGACTTGCCCGAGGCCGTGGGCACATAGGCCTGAGACAGATCCGACAAGGCGTCGCGCTCGGCCAGTGGCTGGCGAAGCAAGATGTCAATCAGTTTGTCGCCATCGCGGTATTGGCCCACGGTGGAGCCACTGAGCAAGGTGCGCGAAGCCTGCGCAATCGACTGGCTGGTCACGCCCAAGGCGCGTGCCTTGGCTTGGTCGACTTCGAGCCGCACCGACTTGACCGACTCGTTCCAGTTGTCGTTCACACCGCGCGTGTTGGCGTTTTGGCGCATTTGTACCTTGATCTCGTCGGCCTTCACGCGCAGGACCTTGGGCTCCGGCCCGACCACGCGAAACTGCACCGGGTAAGGCACAGGCGGGCCATTAGGCAGCAATTTCACACGCCCGCGCACTTCGGGAAACTCTTGAGCCAGCAAGGTAGGCAGCTTGGCCCGCAGCACTTCACGGATTTTCAGGTCATGGGGCAAGACGATCAGCTGCGACACATTGGTCTGTGGAAAGACCTGATCCAGTGGTAAATAAAAGCGCGGCACGCCCGAGCCCACCCAGGCCGTGACCGACTTCACGCCGTCTTCTTGGGCCAAACGTTGCTCCACCCGTTTGGCGATGTCTTCGCTGGCCTTGAAGGGCGAGCCCTCGGGCAGCCACAAGTCGACCATGATTTCAGGACGCGAGGAATCAGGGAAGAACTGCTGCTGCACCTTGCCCATGCCCACAATGCCCATCACGAACAAGAACACGGTGATGCCAATCGTCTTCCAGCGGTGCGTGACGCACCAGGTCACCCAGGTGCGAAAGTGCCGGTAAAACGGCGTGTCAAACATCTCTGCCGAATCCAGGTGCTCTGCCGACACCGCATGTGCTGGCGGTTTGAGCAACCACGCCCCCAGGTAGGGCACGAAATAAACCGAAGCCACCCAGCTGACCAAGAGCGCCACCACCGTGACCGCAAAAATCGCAAAGGTGTATTCACCGGTCATCGACTTGGCCATGCCGATGGGCAAAAAGCCTGCTGCCGTGATCAATGTGCCCGTGAGCATGGGCATGGCGGTGAGTTCATAGGCAAAGGTGGCGGCACGCACCTTGTCGTAGCCCTCCTCCATCTTGCGCACCATCATCTCCACCGCGATGATGGCGTCGTCCACCAGCAAACCCAGGGCAATGATGAGCGAGCCCAGCGAGATTTTGTGCAGGCCGATGCCAAAGTAATGCATGGCCAAAAAGGTGACCGCCAACACCAGCGGGATGGTGATGCCCACCACCAGGCCGGGCCGGATGTCCAGCGTCCAGCGCCGCCACAAAGGGTGGTGGCCGGGCCGCTTGTGCAGGCCCAGCGCCAAAAAGCTCACCGCCAACACAATCACCACCGCCTCGATCAGCACCTTGATGAACTCGTTGACCGAGTTGGACACGGCGCTGGGCTGGTCCTGCACCTGCGTCAGATTCATGCCCGCAGGCAAATTGGCCTGTGCAGCAGCCACCGCACCCCTCAAGGATTTGCCCAGGGCGATGATGTCGCCGCCCTTGGCCATGGACACGCCTAGCGCAATCACTTCCTGGCTGTCGTGGCGCACCTTGACCGAGGGCGGGTCCATGTAGCCGCGCGTCACGGTGGCGATGTCGGACAAACGGATTTGCGCACCTGAAGCGCCGCGAATCGGCATGGCTTGCAAGTCGGCCAGGCTCTGGAACTGTCCACCCACACGCACCTGCACCACATCGGCGGGCGACTGCAAACTGCCCGCCGACTCGACCGCATTTTGCTGGTTCAGCTGGGCCAGCACCGCGCCCATGTCCAGGCCCATTTGCGCCAGCTTCTTTTGCGACACCTCGACGAAGACCTTTTCGTCCTGGGCACCAAACAGCTCCACTTTGGCCACATCGGGCACGCGCAGCAAATCCTGCCGCAGGTTGTCGGCCTGGGTCTTGAGCTCGGCCGCCGTGAAACCCTGACCGCTTAAAGCGTAAATGACGCCGTAAACATCGCCAAATTCATCGTTGAAAAACGGGCCCACCACGCCCTGCGGCAAGCTGCTGCGCATGTCGCCGATCTTTTTGCGCACTGTGTACCAAACCTGGGGCACATCGCCGGGTTTGGAGTTGTCCTTGATCTGGAAAATGATCTGCGCTTCACCCGGCTTGGAATAGCTGCGGATCTTGTCGGCAAACGGCACCTCTTGCAGCGTGCGCTCGATCTTGTCGGTCACCTGCTCGGCCACTTGCTCGGCGGTGGCACCGGGCCAATACGCCCGCACCACCATGGCGCGGAAAGTGAAGGGTGGGTCTTCGTCCTGCCCCAACTGAAAGTAAGACGCCATGCCCAAAAGCATGAGCACCACCATCAGGTAGCGGGTCAGGGCCGGGTGCTCCAGCGCCCAGCGCGAGAGGTTGAATCGGGTGTTGTCGGTGCTGCTCATGCGGTCACCTTGGGGCTGAAGCGGCAGCAGCGGGCGCAACCAGAGGTGCAGCGCCGTACACCGTGACCTTCTGGCCGGGTGACAAGACATGCACGCCCGCACTCACCACTTTCTGCCCTGGTTTCAGGCCCGCGGTGATGACCACCGCGTTGCCGTCCACCGTGCCGACCTGCACCGCCTGGGTGTTGACGGTCATGCTCGCCTCGTCCAGCACCCAGACCACCGTACCGGCGCCTTCTTGCCGCAGGGCGCTGGTCGGCAGCTTGATCACCGCAGCCTGGCTGCCCGGCAAATCGGCCGCCAGCACATGGACGGTGGCCCCCAATGGCAAGCGCTCGGATGCCTCTAAGGCCAGCTTGACGGCATAGGTGCGCGTGACCGGATCGGCGCTGGCGGCCAGCTCACGAACTTTGCCCTGGAGCGGTTGGCCTGTGCTGGCCAAGATGGCCTGCATGCTTTGCCCTGGCTTGAGGGCCAAAGCGGTTTGCTCGGAGACGGCAAACACCGCGTCACGCGGGCCGTCATGCGCCAGACGCACTACAGGCTGCCCCGCCGAAACCACCTGCCCCACCTCGGCCTCGACGCCCGTGATCACGCCAGCGTGGCTGGCGCTCAAGCGGGCATAACCCGCCTGGTTGCCTTGTGCCTGCGCCTGGGCTTTGGCCTGGTTCAGCGCCGCATCAGCGGCTTTCAGGCTGGCCTCGCGGCGCTCCAGCTCGGCACCGCTGATGAAGTTTTGCGCCTTCAAGGCCTCAAAGCGTTGGTATTCTGCTGCGGCCAAATCGCGCTGGCTTTGCGCCGCGCTCACCTGGGCCTGTGCGGCTTGAGCGGCCAATTGGTAGTCTTGCGCATCGATGCGGGCCAACAACTGGCCAGCCGTCACGCGCTGGCCCAACTCCGCCGGGCGTTCCACCAATTTGCCCGCCACCTGAAACCCCAGGCGGGACTCCACACGCGCACGCACCTCGGCCGAATACTCGCCTGACACATTCAATTCGCCCGCTGACACCGTGATCAATTTGACCGAGCGCAAGGGCTCCTGCGGTGCCTCTTGCTTGGAACATGCTGCCAAAGTTGTCAAAAAAGCTGCGCTCGCGCACAAATGAAAAACTCGCCGCTTGGCGAGTGACCAGGTGATGGGCATGGGGTTTCCGGAAAAAGATAATGACTGACTGGTTAGTAATCTATTCAAAGTCACCGGCGGTGTCAAGCGACAATAGCCATTGACCATGCGCCATACCCCCTTATTTTCGAGCGCTCAGCCAAGCGGGCTGAACTCTGCACAAAAAACCATCCTGCAAGGCGTCTCCCGCTCTTTTGGCTTGACCATCCGCCTCTTGCCCCCGGCCCTGCAAGCGCCTGTGGGCATCGGCTACCTGCTGGCCCGCGCCACCGACACCGTGGCCGACACCACCGCCCTGCCCCTGGCCGAGCGGCAGGTCTTGCTGGAACTCATGACACGGGCCATCGCCAAACCCGACACTTCGGCCTCGGACCACCCAGAACTCCAGCGCCTGACCCAGGCCTTTGCCGCGCAACAAACCGACCCACACGAGCGCGCCCTGATGCAAGCCCTGCCCCAATGCCTGCCGCTTTTGCACACCCTGCACCCCGCTGACCAGGCCAGCGTGCGCCAGGTGCTGGGCCACATCACCCGCGGCCAACAGCTGGACATGGCCCGCTTTGGCCCCGGCCTGCACGCTTTGCAGACCGAGGCCGAGCTGAGCGACTACATCTGGCTGGTGGCCGGTTGCGTGGGCGAGTTCTGGACCGAGTTGTGTGGCCGCCACCTGCCCGGCTACAGCCTGCTGCCGCAGGCCGAGATGATGCGCATCGGCCGTGCCTACGGCATGGGCCTGCAGCGCCTGAACATCATCCGTGACGCCGGTGCCGACCTGGCCACCGGGCGCTGCTATTGGCCAGAAGAAACCCTGGCGCATGCGGGCCTGACCCCGGAAGTGCTGGCACGAGCTGCCCAAACCGGCGATGCCAACACCCTGCAAGCCTTGGCCCCGCTCTACACCGCCTGGCTGGACCACACCCAAGCGCAACTGGCCGAGGGCATGCGTTATGCCTTGGCCCTCCAACCGCTGCGACTGCGCCTGGCCAGCGCCCTGCCTGCCTTGATCGGTGCGCGCACCATCGCGCTGCTGCGCCAAGCCGGACCAGCCGCGCTGACCCAGCGCGTCAAAATGCCGCGCAGCGAAATCAACGCCCTGCTCTGGCGCATCGCACTGGGCTTGGGCAGCCGTGCTGTGCTGGACCGGCAATTCCAGCAATTGACGGGCACGCACCCCGCTTGACATCCCACCTGGCACCCGCCCAGGGGCATTTCTTTCGGTGCGAGAATCCCAGCCCATGAGCCCGCAAGACTACGTCCAGCAAAAAGCCGCCGCCTCGGGCAGCAGTTTCTATTACGCCTTCCTGTTTTTGCCGCCCGAGCGCCGTGCGGCCATCACCGCGTTTTATGCGTTTTGCCGCGAAGTGGACGATGTGGTCGACGAGATCAAAGACCCCAGCGTGGCCGCCACCAAACTCGCCTGGTGGCAAAAAGAAGTGCTGCAATCCTACGCAGGCCAGCCCACGCACCCGGTCATGCATGCGCTGATGCCGCACACCCAGCCCTTTGGCATCGAGAGCCGCCATCTGCTGGCCGTGATCGAAGGCTGCCAGATGGACCTGAACCAGACCCGCTATCTGGACTTTGCGGGGCTGACGAAATACTGCCACCTGGTGGCCGGTGTGGTAGGCGAAGTCGCTGCCCGCATCTTTGGCCAGACCGACGAAGCCACCACCGCTTATGCGCACAAGCTGGGCCTGGCCTTTCAGATGACCAACATCATCCGCGACGTGGGCGAAGACGCCCTGCGCGGGCGCATCTACCTGCCGCTGGACGAACAGCAGCGCTTTGGCGTCAAGGCGCAGGACCTGATGCAGCGCGCGTATTCAGACCACTTCAAAGCGCTGATGAAGTTCCAGACCGACCGCGCGCATGCCCTGTACGACGAAGCCTTGGCCCTGCTGCCCGCCGCCGACCGCCGCGCTCAAAAACCCGGCCTGATGATGGCCAGCATTTACCGCACCTTGCTGCGCGAGATCGAAGCCTCGGGCTTTCAGGTGCTGCACCAGCGCATTGCGCTGACACCGCTGCGCAAGCTGTGGCTGGCCTGGAAGATGCAGGCGTTGGGGCGGTTTTGATACCGCAACAGGGGCACCACTTCAACTTAATGTGAGCAGCATGAATCGCCCGTTTCTTTGATACCCAACAACTTGAAAATTTTGCCTGCTGGGCAAACACCCGTGAAGCCTGACTGGAAAAGGTTCAAGCCGACAAATGCGCACAGCCACAGCCAGCTGGGTTGACTCAAATCGGCTTGGCCATTGAAGTGCGCCAAGGCCAGACCCAAGGTCACCATGAACCCGGCCATGATGTTGATCATTTTGCTAACGGTCATTTCAATACTCCTGATTTAAAACTCTGTATTCTTTAAAGACGTGTATCAGTCCAGTGCACGGCCTTCGCCTTGCTCTTCCACCGTTTGTCCATCACGGATGTGATAAATCCGACGAAATGTCGGGATGATTTTTTCATCGTGCGTGACCACAATGATGGCGGTTTGCGCTTGTCGCGCCATGTTGTTCAAGATCCGCATCACCGCCAAGGCGCGTTCACTGTCCAGGGGGGCTGTGGGTTCATCCGCCAAAATAACGGGCGGCTTGTTGGCCAACGCCCGGGCAATCGACACGCGCTGCTGCTCGCCTCCTGACAATTGCGCTGGCTCGGCCTGGGCACGATGTGCAACATCGAGTGCCCCGAGCAACTCCAGCGCCCGTGCGCGAGCTTGTGCATTGGGTACACCAGCCAACATGGGCAGCAGGGCCACATTGTCAGTCACATCCAAAAAGGGAATCAGGTAGGGTGCCTGAAACACAAAACCAATGCGATCCCGGCGCAATGCCCGTAAATCCGAGGTCTGCCAGCCGTTGTCATAAATGATGTCCTGACCGAGTGTCATCCGACCTGACGTCGGCTCGATGATCGCGCCCAGGCACTTGAGCAAAGTGCTTTTACCCGAACCTGAGGGTCCAACCAGCCCGACAACCTCTCCCGGGGCCACTTGCATGTTCACATTTTTGAGGGCCTCGACAGCTGTATCACCATGCCCATAGACTTTGCGGAGATTGTCGATGCGGATGCCGCCCTGGTTCGAAATCATGTGATGCCCTTTCAACCAATGGCTTGCGCCGGATCCACACGCAAGGCCACGCGAATGGCCAATGTGCTGGCCAGCGCACAGATCAGCAGCGTGGCCACAAAACCCAGCGCCGCGTCTTGTGTCAACAACAGGACAAACTTGGGAAACACAGGTGCCCACAGCGTGGCAGCCACTTTTCCGACCACAAAACCGATGACGCCTAAACCCAGGGCTTGTTGCAAAATCATGCTGGCAATGGTCGCGTTGCGCGTGCCGATGAGCTTGAGCACAGCGATCTCACGGATCTTGCCTAAAGTCATTGTGTAAATAATGAAAGCAACAATTGCAGCACTGACCACGGCCAAAATCGCCAAAAACATGCCAATCTGTTTGGCTGAGGTGGCAATGAGCTTTTGCACCAGAATTTCTTCCATGTCGCTGCGCGTGTAAACCGTCAAATGTTTCCATCGGCGAATAGGCTCTGCCACTTCTTGCGCAGACCAACCCGAGGCCACTTGCACCAACACAGCATTCACACTGCGGCTGGTGTTTTGCTGGTTTTGGGCCGCATCCAGCAAACCGGGCACCCCAGGGCGATTGAAAGCCGGATTGTTTGCCGTGCGAACACGGTCATTGACGATGGCATCGTTGTCTTTGAGAAACTGCGCTTCCTGCGCATCTTTCAAGGCAATGAACACCATGGGGTCTCCACCCGACGACACCATCCTTTGCGTCAAACCCACCACCACATGGTCATGGCGACGAATCCGCACACGCTCACCCAGCGACAAACCTGTTTTGGTATCGGCCACAGCTTCATAGTGACTGTGCGTCAGGTGTCGACCTGCTACCAAGTGGGCCGGCTGGCCAGGCAAACCCATGGCCCCCGGCTCGATGCCCACCACCATCGCACGTGCTTCACGGCCATGAACCGACTTGATTTGCATCGTGAAGTAAGTGATGTTGGCGGCTTTGGCAACACCGGGCAAGCCCACAATGGCGCGAACCACATCGTCTTTCAAATTGGAGCTTTCGGCATAAGGGCCCTGCGTGTCCTTTTGAACCACCCACAAATCAGCACCACTGTTGTTGAGCAAAGCTTGCGCATCGTCCACCATGCCGCGAAACACCCCAGCCATGGTGAGCGTCACCCCGATCAACAAGCCAAGACCCAGACCCGTCAGGACAAACTTGGCCCAACTGTGCTGAATGTCCCGCATGGCCAAACTGATCATGGGTGGCCCTTTTTGACCAGGACGTCCACCACCTGAAAGTGCAAGCCGGGTTTGAGCGGTTTTTCGCTGTACACCACGATCGTGTCGCCGGCTTGCAAACCACTGAGGGCTTGAACACGCCCATCCAGACTGGCCATGCCCCATTGCACCGGCACAAAGCCGATCTGGCCCTCAACCACTCGCCAGACACCACTGCGGCCAAGGTGCTGCTGCACACTGGCTTGAGGCACGACAAGGGCATCGGTCAAAGGGCTCAGCGACAAGGTCACTTCGGCCATCTCACCAATCGAAGCTCCACGCGGCAGCTGGGAAAAACCAACTTGTGCCACGCGCTCCTCGGTCACCGCATCGGCCAACCATTCGACGCGTTCCACCTGCCCAGACAAAGGATTTTGTGGCTGTGACCTCAACACGATCCGTGCCGGCAAGCCCATCGCCAAGCCCTCAGACCGACTTTGATCCACGCGCATCTTCACCCACAGACTGGCAGGATTGGCCAGACGCAGCACAGGTTGGCCAGCAACAACGGTGCTGCCCGATTCGGCGTCACGGCTGAGCACCACGGCGTCTGCGGGGGCTATCAAACGGCTGTTTTGCCGAAGCAAGGCGGCAGCCGAGCGTTCAGCCTGCAGTCGCTGTGCGTCTTGAGCTGCAGCTTGCACATTGGCTTGGGCCGTCTGCACAGCAGCTTCGGCCGAAGTCAACTCCTGCTCCCGCCCTTCCAGTGCGCCCTGGCTGATGAAGTTTTGGCGAGCCAAATCTTTTTGACGTGACAAATTGGTGCTTGCCAAGGCCCGTCGAGCCTGCGCGTCGGCCAATTGCGCCCGTGCCGCCATTTGCACACTGCTGGCTTTGGCCACCGCCGCCTCTTGCGCCAGCAAGCGTTGGTCCAAATCAACGGGGTCCATTTCAGCCAGCAATTGGCCCTTTTTGACGAATTCCCCCACATCTGCATGCACCCGCAACACGCGCCCGGCAACAGTGGGCCCCATGAGCCAAGATTGACGCGCTTCGACCGTGCCCACGCCAAATACAGACGGTGTCAAGGAGTCACGTTGAACCTCAAGCACCGTGATCTTCGCCGGTGCCAAAGGTCCCACGCGAAATGCGACCCAAGCCATCAACACACAAAGTGCCAAGGTCCCGAGCACGACCATCCAGCGGCGTTTGTTCCATCGAGCCCAATTCATTGTGCTTCCTTCAAGGGTTGAGGCACGGGGGCCAGTAGGCCCTTGGCGTAAATGTCATAAACCTTCAATGCTTGTGTTTTCATGCCAGCCAACGTACCCGCCATCATTGACTGCATGACCAAGCCTTGAATGGCCCCCATGAACAGCGCGCTGGCCGCATGGGTATCAATGTGGGGCGAAATGTGCTCTTGAGTCCGTGCTTGATCCAACAATCCCACCACCAATTGGCGGTAGGCCAGCATCAAGGCCTGCGCGCGGTCTTTGAGAGCTGTCGGTTTTGCGTGCTGCAATTCCTGAAAGATCAAGCGTGGAACCCCTGGGTATTGAAGAACAAAATCAATGTGCGCCGTGAACACCGCCTTCAAAGCCGTCAGTGCCCCCCCCGCTGCGATATGCGCTGTCACTTCGGTCTGAAGTCGTGTCATGAGGTCTTGCTGCACGGCTTCCATCACGGCCACCCATATAGCTTGCTTGCTCTGGAAATGCTTGAACACCGCACCTTGGGTAATTCCTACCGCCTGTGCAAGCTCCGCAGTGGTGATTTCCGCCGGGCTTTTTTGCGCCGCCAATTCCAAGGCCGCCTGAACCAAACCGATTTGACGGTCTTGCGTTCTTTGTTTGGTGCGAATGGACATTGTGCGATCAAATAAGTAATTGATGAATTACTTTAACAGAAAACCTGTGCTCCTTTTAGAAAAAAAAGATCAGCGGCCTCTTCGGCCTACCATGTCTCGCGACATGACTACCAGTTGGTCTAAGCTCAGTGCTTGCTTGGCCTGCGGATACACCTGCTCTTCCTCAGCCTTGATGTGGTCCTTATAGATGGTCACAAACGCGTCCATGTCGGCCTGGTCCACATCGCTGAAAGGCCTCCGATTTTTGGCGTCCGCGTGCGCCACACGCGCCAGCGCCTGGCGAACAGCTGCCCAGCGCTTTTCCATGTCCCGGTGATCCCGCTGGAGCCGGACCACCAGCAAACCCAGGCGTCCATCGTGTAAAGCCAGCACCGCCGGGAAAACATGCAGCTCTTCGTCCAGGTGGTGCTGCGGGGCAGCCAAGTCGAAGTAGCGCATCACGTCCGTGGCCGCGGTCGCGGCTTGCGCGTCACACCCGTTTGTCAACAGGTGCGACCTGAGCCGTGCGAGCAAATCCAGCATGCGCTCAACCCGCTCATGACAAGCCGAAAGCATCTCAAACGGCGCTTCAAAGCCCACACTGGGTGAACGCAAGCCCGGCAAACCCGCGCCTGCAGCGCTGGAGTCGGTCACGCTTTGTCTCCCCAGATGCGGGTGAATTGCTGCATCTCTGGGCGTGGCTTGAAGGGTTTGCGTGAGCTGACCGTGCCCACGCTCAAACAACAAATGGCATGCTCCGCAGCGTCCAGCCCCAGATCGGCACGAAAAGAAGCGGCCTTGAGCGCTTTGCCGCTCGTCAAACCCGAGCCATAGCCCATGGCATGGGCCAGCAGCATGAGGTTCTGCACTGCGCAGCCCGCACTCAGCACCCGCTCGTGCATGTCGATGTCGGCAGAGCCTTTGGCCTCGTCCACGATCAGCAGCATCAACAAGGGTGCCCGCAGGGCCTTGTCGCGTGCCTGCTCCAGTTGCTCGACCGATGCGCTGGGGTCACGCTCCAGCAAGGCAGAGGCAAACAGCTCGCCAAGATCGACCCTTTTGTGCTCGGGAATGATCAAGAAGCGCCAGGGGTTGATGAGGTCGTGGTCCGGCGCGGCCGCAGCGGCCTGAAACAATTGTTCGAGTTCAGCCGCATTGGGGCCGGGGGCCACCAACCTTTTGGGCAAAACGGTCTGGCGCGAAGCGATCCACTGGCTGGCCAGCCGTGGCGCATTCGCGGTCTCTGCATCGCTCATGTCATATCCCTCATCGCGCTCACTCCGAAATGATCTGGCCATCGTGCTCCACATACGGCGCAAACGGCCCAGTACCGCTGTGCGACGACAGCGATGCTGGCACAAAATCGCCCCGCTGCACATCGAACACATGCACCTCGCCCTCTTCGATCACATAGTGCCAGCCGTGCAAGGTCAGGCGCCCGGCTTCGACTTCGCGCCGCACCATGGGGTAGTCCATCAGGCGTTCGAGCTGCAAGACCACCGAACGCTGCTCGGTGCGCAGTAAGGCCTCGGGGCTGGGCCGCACCGGCAGCAGGGCCTCGTCGGCCAGCTTGAGCCAGCTTTGCAAGGCCTTGGCTTCTTCGGGTGCGCCTTCGTAAGCGGTGCGAATGGCACCGCAGTGGCTGTGCCCACACACGATGATGCGCCGCACATGCAGCTGCAGCACCGCGAACTCGATGCCTGCCATGGTGCCGTGCAGCCCGTGCGAGCCATCGAAGGGCGGCACCAGCGCGCCCACATTGCGCACGATGAACAACTCGCCCGGCCCGGTGCCGGTCAAGAGGTAAGGCACCAAGCGCGAATCCGAGCACCCGATGAACAAGGTTTTGGGGTGCTGCCCCTGCGCCACCAGATCCTGAAACCGCTGCTGGTGCAGCGGAAAATAATCCGCATGAAAGCGCTGCAAACGCTGCAGCAGCTCATCGGACGCGTCGGGCAGCGCTGGTTCGTTCATTGCACCAGGGGCGAGGCATCCCCGTCCAGTTCCAGGCCCTCGACCTGCGCCAGGCCGACCAGTCGGCGCATGTACTGCCCCAAGGCGGTGGCGCGTGACTGCCATTGCAGGCGCGCAGCGATCTGCGCCTTCAGCTGTTCAAACGAAGGCAAATGGCCGGGGTTCACTTCGAGCACATCGACGATGTGGAAACCAAAGCGCGTGTGCACCAGACGTGGCCGCAGCCCCGTGCTCTGGCTGGACTCGGCCAGGAAGAACAATTCCTTGGCGAATTCAGGTGCACAGTCCTGAGGCGTGAGCCAGCCCAGATCACCGCCTTGCGCGCCCGATGGGCAGTTGGACAACTCGGCCGCCAATTGCGCAAAGCGCTCGGGCTGCACCGACTTATTGGACAGTTCCAGCAAAGCCGCTTCGGCACGTTGCGCCAGCGCGGGCACGTTCACCCCGGGCGTGACGGCAAACAAAATGTGGCGCACCCGGCGTGCCTGGCCCACGGTGAATTGCGCCTGGTGGGCGTCGTAGTAACGCTGCGCTTCTTCGGGTGTGGGCTGGGGCGAAGCGACCTCGGCCTCCAGCATGCGGTCGATCACCGCCTGATCGTCGGCGCTCAGTTCAGGCGCTGTCAGGCCAGCGTGGCGAGGCAGCATATCCAGCCGGACGGCCTCTTGGCGCAGCAGTTCGGCGTGTGCCCGCTCCAGCAGGTCTTCTGCGGGGAGGCTCTCGCCGGAGGCGAGCAAGGCGATGCCATTGATGGCGGGCGCCACGGCAGGCAGCACATCGCTGGCCTCGTCGGTCTGCGCTGAACCGGCTAACGCGGACATGGCAGCCGCCGTGCGCTCATAAGCCGAAGACGGCACTGCACTGCCGCAGCCACAAGAGCCGCTGCCGCAAGAACCTGCACCGGATGTGGCGGACTGGTTTTCTGTCAAGGTGTCAAAAGTCATGGTGAAGCCCTGTGTGCAATGGTTTCAAAAATTTCAACACCCGATCAGCCACGGCCGAACGGCGGCCGGGGCGTCATGCCCACACGGCGGCTGCGCACCACCTGGTACGGACGCACCACATAGGCCAGCGTGCCGAAACCACTCCAGACGTGCACCAGCCGCGTGAACGGGAAGATGAAGAAGATGCTCATGCCCAGGAACATGTGGGCCTTGAAGACCCAGCTGGCTTCGGCCAGCAACTCCACCGCACCACCTCGGAAGGTGACGATGCGCTGCGCCCACTCGGCCAGCTTGAGCATCATGCTGCCGTCCAGGTGCTGGGCCGACAGCGGGATGGTGGCCAGGCCCAGCGCAAACTGCGCCCACAGCAAGACCAGCAGCGCGATGTCGCTGGCGCGGCTGTTCACGCGGATGCGCACGTCAAACAGGCGGCGGTGCAACAGCAGCGTCACGCCGATGAAGCCCAGCACGCCAAACACACCGCCTGAGACCATGGCCAGCAACTGCTTGTCGCCCGCGCTCATGATGTGCTCGTACATGAAATGCGGCGTGAGCATGCCCACGCTGTGCCCACCAAACAAAAACAGCACGCCCACATGGAACAGGTTGCTGCCCCAACGCAACTGGCCTTTGCGCAGCAGTTGCGAGGAATCGCTCTTCCAGCTGTACTGATCGCGGTCAAAGCGGATCAGGCTGCCGAGCAAAAACACGCTCAGCGCGATGTAGGGGTAAATGCCAAAAATGAAATGGTCGAAGTAGTTCATGCTGCAACTCCCCGGGTTTGGGTAGAGGTTTTTCTGACAATGTGGATGGGCTGCGCCTCGCCCGGACGGGCCTGGCCGCGTGTGCTGCAGCCATCAAAGGCCTCGGGCTCGCGCCAGCTCTCGTCCAGCGGCTCGTCGGCCACGATCTGCGCGGCCTGGGCCTTGTGCCCGGCCAGCTCCAGCACCGCCGCCAACACCACCGCATAGGGGCTTTCGCGTTTGAGCAAAGCGCTGAAGATGGCGTTCAGAATGTGCGCCATCTCGCCCAGAAAGGCCTTGGCCACCTCGGGCGTCTGGGTCGATGCGAACTCCAGCACCACGCACAGATGGTCGGGCAGCTCGTCAGGCGACAAAAACAGGCCCGATTGCGCGTAGGTTTGACTCAAGTCGATCATGGCCGGCCCCCGGTCACGCGAGTCGCCATGCACATGCTCGAACAGGTGCAAGCAGGTGGCGCGGCCCCGGTCAAAGGTTTCCACATAACGCGCCTCGGCGTCCATGGTGTCCAGACGCAGCAGGTGGGATACCAAGGTCTGCAGTTCGGCCTGACGGCCAGCGCTCAAGGCGCCCTCTTCCTTCAGCACGGGCAGCAACTCAGGCAGCTGAGCTCGCAACTCGGTGTCCGGATAAGACAGCAACTGGGACAGCACGCGCAATGAATATCGGTTGTTCTTCATGAAAGACCTCGCTTCAAACGACGGGCTGGATGGGGATGGTGCGACGCTTGTCGCCACCGAACAGGCTGACCTCGGACTGGCCGTCCGAGCAACCGTTGCCAAACGAGAAGCCGCAGCCGCCGCGCATGTCAAAGGTGTTCTCGGCGTATTCCCGGTGCGAGCTGGGAATCACGAAACGGTCTTCGTAATTGGCAATCGCCATGACGTGGTACATCTCTTCGACTTGGGCCACCGTCAGGCCGGTTTGCTCCAGCACCGCCAGGTTGTCCACGCCGTCCACATGCTTGCTGCGCTGGTAGGTGCGCATGGCCAGCATGCGTTCCAGCGCGCGGGTCACGGGCGCGGTGTCACCCGCGGTGAGCAAGTTGGCCAGGTACTGCACCGGAATGCGCATTTGCGACACATCGGGCAGCTCGCCGTTCATGCCCACATGGCCTGCATTGGCGGCCGCCGTGATGGGCGACAGCGGTGGCACATACCAGACCATGGGCAGCGTGCGGTACTCGGGATGCAGCGGCAAGGCTACTTTCCAGTCGATCGCCATTTTGTAGACGGGGCTGTTGCGTGCGCCTTCCAGCCAGGCTTCGGGAATGCCGTCCAGACGGGCCTGCTCGATCACCTTCGGGTCGTGCGGGTTCAGGAAAATGTCCAGCTGCGCCTGGTACAGGTCTTTCTCGTTTTCGGTGCTGGCCGCTTCGGCGATGCGGTCGGCGTCGTACAGCACCACACCCAGGTAACGGATGCGGCCCACACAGGTTTCCGAGCACACGGTGGGCTGACCGGCTTCAATGCGGGGGTAGCAGAAGATGCATTTTTCAGCCTTGCCGCTTTGCCAGTTGTAGTAAATCTTTTTGTAGGGGCAGCCGCTCACGCACATGCGCCAGCCGCGGCACTTGTCCTGGTCGATCAGCACAATGCCGTCGTCTTCGCGCTTGTAGATCGAGCCCGAAGGGCAAGACGCCACACACGCCGGATTCAGGCAGTGCTCGCACAGGCGGGGCAAATACATCATGAAGGTGTTCTCAAACTGGCCCACCATGTCTTTTTGCACCTGGTCAAAGTTGGCCAGGTTGGCGTCCTTGCTGCGTTTGCTGAACTCGCCGCCCAGGATTTCTTCCCAGTTGGGGCCCCACTCGATCTTTTGCATGCGCTGGCCGGTGATCAGGCTGCGCGGGCGCGCCGTGGGCGTGGCCTTGGACTCGGGCGCGCCTTGCAGGTGCTCGTAGTCGTAGGTGAAGGGCTCGTAATAGTCGTCGATCTGCGGCATGTTGGGATTTGAAAAAATCCGCATCAGCAGTTTCCACTTGCCCCCCTGCTTGGGCTCGATCGAGCCATCGGCCTTGCGGGTCCAGCCGCCGTTCCACTTGTCCTGGTTTTCCCAGTCCTTGGGGTAGCCAATGCCGGGCTTGGTTTCCACGTTGTTGAACCAGGCGTATTCCACGCCGGGTCGGCTGGTCCAGACGTTTTTGCAGGTGACTGAGCAGGTGTGGCAACCGATGCATTTGTCCAGGTTCAGCACCATCGCAATTTGTGCGCGAATTTTCATGTGTTTCTCCTTCAAGCCTGCACGGTGGCAGCGGCTTCACCATCGAGCCAATCAACTTTGCGCATCTTGCGCACCACCACGAATTCGTCGCGGTTGGTGCCGATGGTTCCGTAATAGTTGAAGCCGTAGCTGAACTGGGCGTAGCCCCCGATCATGTGGGTCGGCTTGGTCACGATGCGGGTGACCGAGTTGTGGATGCCGCCCCGAATGCCGGTGATCTCCGAGCCGGGCGTGTTGATGGTTTTTTCCTGCGCGTGGTACATCATCACCATGCCGGGATTGACCCGCTGGCTGACCACGGCACGCGCCGCGATCGCGCCGTTGCTGTTGAACAGCTCGACCCAGTCGTTGTCCACGATGCCCGCACTTTTGGCGTCGTCTTCGCTCAGCCAGATCACCGGGCCACCCCGGTTGAGCGTGAGCATGTGCAGGTTGTCGCTGTAGGTGCTGTGGATGCCCCACTTCTGGTGCGGCGTGATGAAGTTGAGCGAGATTTCCTTATTGCCGTTGGGCTTGCGGTCGATCATCTCGTCCACGGTTTTCAAGTCCACAGGTGGGCGGTAGCTGGTCATGCCCTCGCCAAAGGCCAGCATCCAGGGGTGGTCCAGGTAAAACTGCTGACGCCCCGTGAGCGTGCGCCACGGGATGTACTCGTGCACGTTGGTGTAACCGGCGTTGTACGAGACCTTCTCGCTCTCCAGACCCGACCAGGTGGGCGAGCTGATGATCTTGCGCGGCTGGGCCTGGATGTCGCGGAAGCGGATTTTTTCGTCTTCGCGGTGCAAAGCCAAGTGGGTGTGGTCGCGCCCGGTGATCTTGGAGAGTGCCTCCCAGGCCTTGACGGCCACATGGCCGTTGGTCTCGGGGGCCAGCTGCAGCACCACCTCGCAGGCGTCGATGTCGGTGTTGATGCTGGGCATGCCTTGGGTCACCCCTTCTGCGCGCACCTTGCCGTTGAGCTCACCAAGCTGGTGCACCTCGTCGGCGGTGTTCCAGCCAATGCCCTTGCCGCCATTGCCCACTTTTTCCATCAAGGGGCCCAGGGCCGTGAAGCGTTTGTAGGTGTTGGGGTAGTCGCGCACGATCACCGCGATTTGCGGCGCGGTCTTGCCGGGGATCAGCTCGCACTCGCCTTTTTTCCACTCTTTCACATCAAAGGCCTGGGCCAGCTCGGCGGGCGTATCGTGCATCAGCGGCGTGAGCATCAGCTCTTTTTCCACGCCCAGATGGCCCACACAGACCTCGCTGAAGGCTTTGGCAAAACCCTTGTAGATCTCCCAGTCGCTCTTGCTTTGCCAGGCCGGGTCCACCGCGGTGGACAGCGGGTGGATGAAGGGGTGCATGTCGCTGGTGTTGAGGTCGTTCTTCTCGTACCAGGTGGCGGTGGGCAGCACGATGTCCGAATACAGGCAGGTCGTGCTCATGCGAAAGTCCAGCGTCACCAAGAGGTCCAGCTTGCCTTCCGGGGCTTTGTCGTGCCAGGTCACTTCGGTCGGCTTGGCGTCTTCGGCCCCCAGGTCCTTGCCCTGCACGCCGTGGGAGGTGCCCAGCAGGTGCTTGAGGAAATACTCGTGCCCTTTGCCCGAAGACCCCAGGATGTTGGAGCGCCAGACAAACATGTTGCGCGGCCAGTTGAGCGGGTGGTCCGGGTCTTCGCAGCTCATCTTGAGGCTGCCGTCCTTCAGGGCTTTGACCGCGTAGTCCTTGGGGTCCATGCCCTGTGCCTGCGCGTCCTTGACGACCTGCATCGGGTTGGTCTGCAACTGCGGCGCACTGGGCAGCCAGCCCATGCGCTCGGCGCGCACGTTGTAGTCGATCATGCTGCCGCCAAACTGGGACTTGTCGGCCAGCGGCGAAAGGATCTCTTCCACGCCCAGCCGCTCGTAGCGCCACTGGTCGGTGTGCGCATAAAAGAAGCTGGTGCTGTTCATCTGGCGAGGTGGGCGCACCCAGTCCAGGGCAAAAGCCAGCGCGGTCCAGCCGGTCTGGGGACGCAGCTTTTCCTGGCCCACATAGTGCGCCCAGCCGCCGCCACTTTGGCCAATGCAACCGCACATCATCAGCATGTTGATGATGCCGCGGTAGTTCATGTCGCTGTGGTACCAGTGGTTCATGGCCGCGCCGATGATGACCATGGACTTGCCACGGGTCTTGTCGGCATTGTCGGCAAACTGGCGGGCCACGGCGATCACCTGGTCGCGCTTGACGCCGGTGATCTTTTCCTGCCAGGCAGGGGTGTAGGGGGTGTCGTGGTCGTAGCTGGTGGCGGCATTCTCGCCGGGCAGGCCCCGGGCCACGCCGTAGTTGGCAGCCGTCAGATCAAACACCGTGGCCACCAGGGCGTAGCGCTCTTCACCGGCCTTGCCCAGCTTGATGCGGCGCACCGGCACATGCCGCACCAACACGTCGTCCACCGCACTGGCTTGCTTGTTGGCATTGAAGTTGGGGGTGTCGATGCCGCCGAAATACGGGAAGGCCACCTCGCCCACTTCGTAGTCGCTGCCACCTCCTTCTCCATTTCCCTCCATCAGGCTCAGCTTGAGCTTGACTTCGCTGTCTCCTCGCGCCTCTTTGTTTTCCAGATTCCATTTGCCCGCATCGCTGCGGCCTTCAGCACCCCAGCGGAAACCTATCGAGCCGTTGGGCAAGACCACACGGTCGTTCTGGTCCAGCGCCACGGTTTTCCACTCGGGGTTGTTGTCCTGGCCCAGCTTGCCGTTGAAGTCGCTGGCGCGCAGGTAGCGGCCGGGTACCGTGACCTTGCGGCCATCGGGCAAGGTGCGCTCTTCGAGCTGCACCAGGTTGGGCATGTCGGTGTAGCGGCGCACGTAGTCGTCAAAGTAGGCGCTGCGTTTGTCGAAGTAAAACTCTTTCAGGATCACATGGCCCATGGCCATCGCGATCGCCGCGTCGGTGCCCTGCTTGGGGTGCATCCACAGATCGGCCAGCTTGCTGATCTCGGCATAGTCGGGCGTGATGGCCACGGTCTTGGCCCCCTTGTAACGCACCTCGGTGAAGAAGTGCGCATCGGGCGTGCGCGTTTGCGGCACGTTGGAGCCCCAGGCGATGATGTAGGTCGAGTTGTACCAGTCGGCCGATTCGGGCACGTCGGTCTGCTCACCCCAGATTTGCGGACTGGCGGGTGGCAAGTCGCAATACCAGTCGTAAAAGCTCATGCACACGCCGCCAATCAGCGACAGGTAACGGCTGCCCGCGGCGTAGCTGACCATGGACATGGCCGGGATCGGCGAAAAGCCAATGATGCGGTCCGGCCCGTATTGCTTGGCGGTGTAGACGTTGGCGCTGGCGATGATCTGGTTGACTTCCTCCCAGGTGCTGCGCACAAAGCCGCCCAAACCACGCTGCTGCTGCCACTCACGGCGGGCCTCTTCGTTTTGCACGATGCTGGCCCAGGCGTCCACCGGGCTCTTGGCCACGGCCAGGGCGGCACGCCAGTGCTTGAGCAGGCGGGCGCGGATCATGGGGTACTTGACGCGGTTGGCGCTGTACAGGTACCACGAATACGAGGCACCACGCGCACAGCCGCGCGGCTCGTGGTTGGGCAAGTCGGCGCGGGTGCGGGGGTAATCGGTCTGCTGGGTTTCCCAGGTGACGATGCCGCCTTTGACATAAATCTTCCAAGAGCACGAGCCCGTGCAATTCACGCCGTGGGTGGAACGCACGATCTTGTCGTGCGCCCAGCGGTCGCGGTAGGCGTCTTCCCAGGTGCGGTCTTCGCCGGTGGTCACACCGTGCCCGCCCGAGAAAGGCTCCTTGGGGTTTGAAAAGTAATTCAGTCGGTCCAGAAAATGGCTCATGTGTTTCTCCAATTCGGCGGGGCGTGTTCAGCCCCTTTTCAAAAGCTGTCAGGCGTGGCTCAGGGGTTGCGGATCTCGGCCCCGGCGCGCAGGTAAAACCACCAGTTGAGCAAGAGGCACAGCGCGTAAAACACCGCAAAGCCGTACATCGCCACCTCGGGCGTGCCGGCCTTGATCTGCTGGCCGATCACCACCGGGGCGATGAAGGCACCGTAGGCGGCCACGGCCGACGTCCAGCCCAGCACGGGGCCGGCCTGCTGGCGGTCAAAGATCACGGCGATGCTGCGGAAGGTCGAACCATTGCCGATGCCGCTGGCGGTGAACAACAAGACAAACAGCAGCATGAACACCAGGAAATACTGCTCGGGCATGGCCGACTGGTAGGCCAGCCACATGACATAACCCACCGCGCCCGAGGCCACCACCATCACCGCCGAAATCCATTGCGTGACGATGGAGCCACCCGTCTTGTCCGACAGCCAGCCGCCGATGGGCCGCACCAGCGCGCCCACAAAGGGGCCGATCCAGGCGTAGGTCAGGGCCGAGGGCGCGTTGGGGTTTTTGAGCGTGTGCTGCAGCACGCCACTGGCATCGGGCACATGGCTGATGCCGAAGATCACCGTGATCGACAGCGGCAAGGCCATCGAAAAGCCAATGAAGCTGCCGAAGGTGACGATGTAGAGCACCGTCATGGCCCAGGTGTGCTTATTCTTGAAGATCGAGAACTGGGCCGCGATGTTGTCCTTCATGGTGCCAAATGCGGTGAGCTTCATCACCATCAAGGTGCTCACAATAATGAGCGGCATGGCCAGCCACATGTTCAGCACGCCCAGACCGCTGGGCGCGGGCAGGTACAAATACAGGCCAATCCCGGCTGGCACAAACGACAGGGTGTACAGCCAGATGATCTTCAAAAAGGCGGGGATGGTTCCGCCGATGTGGGGCGAGACCGTGGTCAGGTTGTTCATGCCAAAAAAGCAGACCAACGACAAGGGCACCAGCGACAGCAGCCAGGCAAAGCCCGCGTTTTGCACCCAGGTGGGCGTGCCTGCGGCGATCTTGCCGAAGATCCAGCCGCTGTCTTTCACCAGCGTCATGGGCTCACCGCCCAGGCCGCCAAACAGGCTCACGGTCATGACCAGCGGGATGACGATCTGCATGGTCGTCACGCCAAAATTGCCCAGACCCGCATTCAGACCCAGCGCCGTGCCCTGCAAACGCTTGGGGAAAAAGGTGCCAATGTTGGACATGGAGCTGGCGAAATTGCCGCCACCCACGCCCGACCACAATGCCATGAGCTGGAACACCCACAAGGGCCACTCGGGGTGCTGCAAGGCGATGCCCGTGCCCATGGCCGGGGCCAGCAGCATGGCCGTCGTCAGAAAAATCGTGTTGCGCCCGCCAGACAGGCGGATCAGGAACGAGGCCGGGATGCGCATGGTCGCCCCCGCCAGGCCCGAAATGGCCGTGAGACTGAACAACTCGGCCTGACTGAACGGAAAGCCGAGGTTGAGCATCTGCACGGTGATGATGCCCCACATGCCCCAGATGGCGAAGCCACACAGGAGCGCAGGCACCGAGATCCAGAGGTTGCGGTACGCAATGCGCTTGCCGGTGCTTTCCCAGAACTGTTCGTCTTCGGGACGCCAGTCGTTGATGTCGGTCGAACGGCCTGCAGTGGGGGTTAAACGGGTATTCATGTTGTGTTTCCTTCGCTGGGGTTCAGGCACGCAAGCCGGGTTGCGTGATGTCGGCCGGGGCTTGCCCCATGACGTCGGTCTGGCGCACCTCGGTCCAGTACATCCAGATGAGCGAGACCCAGACCACGCCGTACATCAGCATGAAGGCGCTGCTGCGCACGCCGGTCAGGTCCACCAGCGCGCCGAACATGATGGGCAGCACAAAGCCGCCCAGGCCGCCGGCCAGACCCACGATGCCGCTGATGGCACCGATGTTGCCGGGGTAGTCGTTGGCGATGTACTTGAAGACACTGGCCTTGCCGAAGGCAAACGCAATGCCCAGGATGAACATCAAACCGGTGAAGGCGTAGACGTTCAGCCCGATCACAAAGGTCTTGGGGCCAGTCACGGTGGCGATGGTGAATTCGGTTTGCGGGTAGGACAGCAGGAACAGGCAGATCCAGCTGACCCACAGCACCCACCAAGTGACGCTGTGCGCGCCGTATTTGTCGCTCAGCACACCGCCCACGGCGCGCAGCACGCCGCCAGGCAGCGAGAAACAAGCGGCCAGCAAGGCGGCCACGCGGATGTCCAGGCCGTATTCACCGATGTAGTACTGCACCATCCACAAGGCCAGGGCCACATAGCCGCCAAACACGATGCTGTAGTACTGGCAGTACTTGAGCACGCGAGGGTCTTTGAGGCCTTTGAGTTGCTCGGTGAATGACACCTGGCTGGGCACCAGGTGTGCCGGATCGCTGTGGCTGAACAGCCAGAACAGCAGCACGGTGCCCGCCATGATGGCCGCATAGACCTGCGGCACGGCCGCCCAGCCAAAGGCCACCAAAATCACTGGTGCCACAAACTTGTTGACGGCCGAGCCCGAGTTGCCCGCGCCATAAACCCCCATGGCCATGCCCTGTTTGTTTTTGGGGAACCAGCGCGCCACATACGGTGTGCCCACCGAAAAAGAGCCGCCCGCCAGACCCACAAACAGGCCGATGGCCAGGAAATGCCAATAGGCCGTGGCATACGACATGAGCCAGATCGCCGGCACCGTGACCGCCATCAGCACGGTCATGACGATGCGCCCGCCGTAACGGTCGGTCCAGATGCCCAGCGGCACCCGCACCAGCGAGCCGGTCAGCACCGGCATGGCCATCAAGAGGCCAAACTGGGTGGCATTGAGGTCCAGCATTTTCTTGATCGGCACGCCGATCACGCCAAACATCATCCACACCATGAAACACACTGTGAAGGCCAGGGTGCTGACGATCAACACCGACCAGGCTTTGCGCTGCTGGATCAATTCACTCGCCATTTTGATTCTCCAAACTCATGCACTGAGTGTGGTTTTTTGGCGCAGCTTTGGGTATCCACCTGAAGGTTATCTACCCCCCAAGCAAAAGGAGGATGAGGCCCCGGGCCTCATCCTCCAATAGAACTATCCAATTTGATATTTATCAATTCAAACCGTTACTGGCCGCAAAAATCGCGATTTGGACGCGCGAAGTCAGGTTCATCTTCTTGAAAATGTGCTGGATGTGGATCTTCACCGTGGTCTCTGCAATGTCCAGGTCGCGCGCAATCTGCTTGTTGCTCAGGCTCTTGGCCACCAAAAGGAAAATGTCTTTCTCGCGGGGCGAGAGCTTGTCCAGTTGCTGGGCCGCTTGCGCGCGGCTCAGGGGTTCGGCTGCGGCCACATCCAGTGGGGTATTCACGCCCACATGGGGCTGGCGCAAGCCCGACACCAGCTTGTTCAGCATGGCCGGACTGATGACCGAGTGCCCTTCATGCACCTTCACCAGGGCCTCGCACAGCTGGTCCGACTCGGAGGTTTTGAGCAAATACCCATCGGCCCCGTTTTGCAGGGCTTTGGAAAGGTCTTCCTCGTCCTCGCTCACCGTGAGCATCAAGATGCGCACATCCGGACAAGCGGCTTTGAGCGCCCCAATGGCATCCACGCCTTTGACGCCGGGCAAATGGTTGTCCAGCAGCAGCAGGTCTGGCTGGACCTTGCCCAGCACGCGCAGGGCTTCGCCCACATCGCCGGCTTCGCCCACGATCTGAAAACGCTCGTCCTGCGAAAGCAAGGCGATCAGGCCGCGGCGAAACAAGGTGTGGTCATCGACCACCAGGAGTTGAATGGCTTCGGTCATGGCTCGGAAGACAGCTCGGCTGCCGGGGTCGGTTTGGTTTTGGGTGGCTGTGTCGTGGGCACCCGCAGTGTCACCGTGGTGCCCTGCCCCACAGCGGAGTCCACGGCCACGGTGGCACCGATCTGGTCGGCGCGCTCGCGCATGATTTTCAGACCCACCTGCAGCTCACTGCGTTGGCCGCCTTCGCTGAAGCCCACGCCATCGTCGCGCACCTGAAAGCGCCAGGGCTCACCCTTGTGAATTTCAATCTCGACGCCTCGAGCGTCAGCGTGCTTGCGCACATTCGACAAGGCTTCCTGCAAGACGTGCAGCACATGGATCTGCACATCCTGCGGCAAGGGCAAGCCCTCGCCCGTGACTTTGCGGCTGACCTGCAAACCCGTCTGGTGCTGGAATTTTTGCAAGGTCTCCTGCACAGCCCGATCAATATCGTCCGCCTGCGTGCGGGTGCGGAAATGCAGCAACAACTCGCGCACATCGGCAATGCTTTCTTTCAGGCCGCTGTCGAGCTCGCCCAAAGCCAGTTCGGTTTTGGCGGTGTCATTTTTGGACATGGCAGTGCGCAACAGCTGCACCTGGATTTTCAGAAAAGCCAGCGACTGCGCAATCGAGTCATGCAACTCACGCGCCAGCAAAGAGCGCTCACCGGCAATCGCCGCTTCCCGGTCCAGCGCCACGGCACGCAAGCCCTCGACCGCAGTCGCCAGATGGCTGGCCAGCGTGTCCATCAGCTCCAGCTCTTCAGCCGCCAGACTCACCTGGCTTTTGTAGAACAGGTTGATTTCACCCAGCACCTTGTTGTGCATGCGCACGGGCACCGAGACCATGCCCACATAGCCCATGCGGGCGCAGTGCTGCAACGGGGCCACATCGCTGTTCAAAATCGGGATCACCCGTGAGCGGGCATCGGGCGGAGGCTGACCACAGGCGCAAGCGCCCGCCATCAGGCACTTTTCTTCTTCCTGCATGGCCAGCGGAAATTCATCGGACGCCAGCAACAGCAATTTGGAGGCGTCTTCGCCCGACCACCGCAAGGCAATTGCATCGGCTTTCATGAGCTGGCGCACGCGTTGCGCAAAGCCCTGTGTCAACTCGTTGAGGTCGTTGCTTTGTGCCAGAAAAGCACTCACGCCGTACAACCCTTCCAACCGCTCTTTTTGCGCTGCGATGCGCTGGGTCTTGGCGGCCACCTGGGCTTCCAGATTGCCGTACAGCGACTGCAAGGTCGCCGCCATGCGGTTGAAGCCCGAGGCCACCTGGCCGAACTCGTCGTTCAAGGCCACATCGACCCGCACAGAAAACTGGGCCGACTCGATCTTGCGCAAGCCATCGCGCAGGTTGCTCAACGGGTTGATCACATACATGTAGCCCGTGTAGAGCATGACCACCGCTCCGCCGATGGCCAGCGCCATCATCACGAACTGAAACAGGTTGAGGACCGCCGTCAAGCCGGCCATCTGGTCTTCGATCGACAACACAAAACGGTCAATCGCCATCAAAAAAGTGTTGGTGTGCTGGACCAGGCTCGCATGGTCCATCGAGGGGCTGGCCATGAAACGGGTTTTCTGGTTGTGCCACAAGCGTTCGACCTCGGCATAGCGCTGCCGCACCTGCGGGTCCCAGGGCACAAACAGCGGGCGCGAGGCGTCACCGTTTTTGAGTACCTGCATGCTCCGGTCAAATTCCCGGGTTAAAGCCTCGATGTGCGCTGCTGGCAGCTGCGCCTGCACCTCGCTGGTCAAACGCCAAGTCTGCATGCGCATGCGCCCTGCCTCATTCAACGCCGCCGCGCCGCCACTGAGCTTCCAGGTGACCCACAAAGTCAGGCCAATCGAGATCAGCGCGACCACCAGCAAGCCCGCGCCAATGCGCACCAGTTTGGCCGACAGGGAGGCTGTGTGTTTCATGGACGCTTTTTGGCAGGTGCCTTGGACACACGGGGGGTGAACGTCAGGGGCTGCAACGTGGCCCGAGAGGCGGCTGTGTTGTTCATCAAATCGGCCAGGGTGATCCCATCGAGTTTGGCAAAGAAAGCTTCCAGCGCTTGGGCCAAAACCCTCTTCAAATGACAGGCAGGCAACAAGGCACAGTTGCTGAGCCCCTCGCCAAAACACTCCACCATCTGGAAATCGGTCTCGGTCTTGCGCACCACCTCACCCAGCACGATCTGCGAAGCAGGTCGCCCCAGACGAATGCCGCCGCCACGCCCCCGGCTGGTGAGCAGGTAGCCATCGGCGGCCAGCGTCATGACAATTTTGGTCAGGTGGCTTTTGGAAATGTCATGCTGGTCTGCAATCGCCTGGATCGTCGCCACGCTTTGTTGCGACTCGCATTGCGCGCAGTACATCAGCACTCGCAAACTGTAGTCGGTCCAATGGGTCAGTCGCATCGTTCTGAAGTCCTAGTTCCTGAGGACGATGCCTCAAATGTTCATCGCAGATGCATTTTATGACCGACTCGGCCAAACCGGAGACCCTGCGGCCACAGCGGCATCCGCTTGCGACTTGGCTTTCACCCGCAAGCGCCCACAAAGCCACACTGCGTGCAGTATTCGCAACCGTCTTTTTTGATCACCGCGTGGGCACCGCAGTCGGGGCATTTTTTACCGGCCATCACGCCAGTGCTGAGCGCTGCGGGTGTGGGCTCTGGCATCTCAGGCAGCTGCAAGGACAGCTGATCATGGCTGACCTGGCGCTGGGCACGCAGTGCCAGGATGTTCTGGATCGCCCAGGCAATGGCCGCCACCTCGGAGTCGTGCCACAGGGGCACGCGGGTGCCGTCATCGCGCACCTTGTGGCCACAGCGCACCGGACCGCGGTCCCAGGCGACCTTGCGCATGTCCGACAGCGCCCGCTCCAGAAAACCGCCACGCGCAGCCAATGACAGTAGCCGCATGCTGGCGGTGATCCACTGCTGCGACTCGCCGCTTTGGCCCACCGGCATGAAGAACTCGATGGCACGGTCCAAGGTGCCCAGACCCTCACCGCGCGAGACCGGCAAAAAGGACACGATCAGGTACAGCGATTTGGCACCTTCGCTGGTCCAGTACTCGATTTTTTCAGCCACCGCATCCAGTGCCCCATTCGGTCGGCTTTCGATCACGGTGCGCATGGGGTCCACCGCAACAGCAGGCGTGGGCGCGGCAGGCGGTTGCGGCTTGTCTGGCGTCAGGGCCAGCACCGAGCCCAAAATCGCATTGGGTCGGTATGTGGCCAACCCTTTGAGCCCCGAGCGCCAGGCCTGCAGATACAAGCCCTTGAAATCCGCGTAGGGGTAGTCGGCGGGCACGTTGACCGTTTTGGAAATGGCAGTGTCCACAAAGGGCTGCACGGCTTCCATCATGGCGATGTGCTCATTGGCGCTCATGTCCATGGCCCCCACAAACGAGGCGGGCAAATGGGCCATGTCACCCCCCAATGCCTTGTAAAGACGCCAGGCGTGGTCCTGCACCTCGTATTCGCTGCGGGTGCCATCGGCCTCACGCTTTTTGCGGGTATAGGTCCACGAAAATGCCGGCTCAATGCCGTTGGACGCATTGTCGGCAAAGGCCAGACTCACCGTGCCGGTGGGTGCGATCGACAGCAAATGGCTGTTGCGGATACCGTGGGCCCGAATATCGGCCTGGATCGCCTCAGGCAGGCGGCTGGCAAAGGTGCCTTCGGCCAGGTAGGCCTCGGCATCGAACAAGGCAAAAGCGCCCTTCTCGCGCGCCAGATCCACCGACGCGGTGTACGCCGCGTCACGCATGCAGCGGGCGATCTGTTGTGCCATGTCACGCCCTTGCTGGGCGTTGTAGGGCAGGCCCAGCATCACCAATGCATCGCCCAGCCCCGTGAAGCCCACACCAATCCGGCGCTTGGCCTGGGCTTCCTGTGCTTGCTCGGGCAAAGGCCAGTGCGTCAGGTCCAGCACGTTGTCCAAAGCGCGCACCTGCAAGGCCACGCTGTGGGCAAAGGCCTCAAAGTCAAACTGCGCCTGGCCGCCATGGCCAAAAGCATGACGCACAAAGCGCGGCAGGATCACCGGGCCGAGGTCACAGCAGCCATAAGGCGGCAGGGGCTGTTCGCCGCAGGGATTGGTCGCGCTGATCGACTCGATGGCGCGCAGGTTGTTGTCACGGTTGATCTGGTCGAGGAACAAAATGCCGGGTTCGGCAAAGTCGTAGGCCGAGCGCATGATGGTGTCCCACAGGTCCCGCGCCCGCAGGCTTTGGTACACCCATTGGCCGTCTTCGCGTTGCCGGGCACCTTGTTGGATCTGATCGTCTCCGGGGCGGGCCGCGTGCACCAGGTCCCAGCTGCGGTCTTGTTGCACCGCGTCGATGAAGGCATCGCTCACGCCCACCGACACGTTGAAATTGTTCCAGCGTCCCGGCGTGCGCTTGGCGGTGATGAACTCCATCACGTCCGGATGGTCGATGCGCAGCACGCCCATTTGAGCGCCGCGCCGGGCGCCCGCGCTTTCCACCGTGGCACACGACTGGTCAAACACATTGATGTAACTGCAAGGCCCCGACGCGGTGGAGGCCGTCCCCTTGACGCGCGCGCCTTTGGGACGGATGCGCGAGAAGTCGTAGCCCACGCCACCGCCTCGGCGCATGGTCTCGGCCGCTTCGCGCAACGCCTCGTAAATGCCGGGGTAGCCGCCATCGTCACGCCCCTGAATGCAGTCGCCCACGGGCTGCACAAAACAGTTGATCAAGGTCGCCTGGATGCCAGTGCCCGCCGCGCTCATGATGCGGCCGGCGCCAATGGCGCCCGCCTCCAGGTTGCGCCGGAACTTCTGTTCATATTCGGCACGCAGCTCGGGCTTTTCAACGCTGGCCAGGGCGCGCGCCACACGGTCGAACAATTCACTGGCGCTGGTCTCGTCGTCTTTGAGGTATTTTTCCTTCAGCACATCGGTGCTGATGGGCTGCGCAGGCATGGGCGGCAAGGCGCTCGACAACTGGGGGTCTTCAGCAGGGCGGTTCATTCGGATATGTCCTTCACAAGATCAAAACGGTTCAAAAAAATTCATCAGGCTGGCGTCTGCCTTGAGGCTAACGACACCGGCCAGACCGGGGTTTGCCATTTGTCAAAGAGGTCAACATCTGCGGTGTTCATGTGCACCAGCGGACTGACAAGAGGCACACGCTCAGGCTGACA
This sequence comes from Limnohabitans sp. YIMB22184, assembly GCF_048020265.1. GTDB lineage: Bacteria > Pseudomonadota > Gammaproteobacteria > Burkholderiales > Burkholderiaceae_C > Limnohabitans_A. The sequence continues at coordinate 1,126,417 of NZ_CP171843.1, read as the reverse complement.
CATGCGGCACAGCGCGCATTTGCTCAGGGGTGGTGAAGTACGCTGTGGTGTGCCCCATGCGTTCGCGAGCCTTGTGCAACTCGTACCGGGCCAGCGTGCGCAAATGCACTTCATCCGGGCCGTCCATCAGGTGCATGGCGCGGCCCCAAGTCCAGAAGTAGGCCAAGGGCGTGTCGGGCGAAAGGCCCATGGCACCAAAGACCTGCATGGCGCGGTCCACCACGCGGGTCTGCAACCGGGCTGCCACCACCTTGATGCCCGAGACCTGGGTGCGCAGCTCGGCGGGTGGCGCGTCGCCCAGGTCCAGCATCCAGGCGGTCTTGAGCACCAAAAGCCTGGCCTGGTCGATTTCCAGCCGGGACTCGGCTAACCAGTCCTGCACGTTCGACTGGTCAGACAAATGCTTGCCAAAGACACTGCGCTCCAACGCGCGTTCGGTGGCCATTTCCAGCGCCAGCTCGCACTGGCCAATGGTGCGCATGCAGTGGTGCACCCGCCCCGGCCCCAGGCGCGCCTGTGCCATGGCAAAGCCTTGCGCCCAGGCCCCCAGCAAATGGTCTTTGGGAATGCGCACCTGGCGCAACAAAATTTCACAATGCCCCTCGGGTGCCAGGTGGTGTACCACCGGGATGTTGCGCAACACCTCCACGCCAGGCGTGTCCATGGGCACCAGCACCATGCTGTGCTGGTGGTGCGCAGCCTGCTCGGCGGTCCAGGATGGCCCCGCGTCCTGTGCCGCCAGCCCTGACGGGCCTTCGTTTTTGCACATGACAATGAGCAGTTTGCAATGTGGGTGCGCCGCACCCGTGATGAACCATTTGCGCCCGTTGAGCACCCAATCGTCGCCGTCGGCGCGCAACGTGGTTTGCAAATTGGTGGGGTCGGACGAGGCCACATCGGGCTCGGACATGGCAAAAGCAGAGCGGATTTCGCCGCGCAACAAAGGCACAAGCCAGCGTGCCTGCTGCGCCTCGTTGGCAAAGCGGTGCAGCAGTTCCATGTTGCCGCTGTCGGGTGCATTGCAATTGAAGACCTCGGCCGCCCAGGGCAGTCGGCCCATGGTTTCGGCCAGTGGGGCGTAGTCCAGGTGGCTCAAACCGCTGCCTGGCTCGCCAGGCTTCAAGGCGGGTAAAAACAAATTCCACAGCCCCTCTTCCTGCGCCAGCGCCTGAAGGTCACCCATGAACGGGGGCGGGAACTCCCCGTTTTTCACCGACTGGTGCCACGCTGCGTTGTAGGGCAGCAAATACCGGTCCATGAAAGCTTGCAAGCGCTGGTGCCATTGGCGCGCTTGAGGTGACGGCGAAAAATCCATGGGACAACTCCAGACAGAACCGACAGCGTGCCTGAACGGCTCGCAAAACACCATCGTTCTTTGGAAGGATGCAAAAACCTGAACGTCGACAGGGTCGAATATTCACATGGAATGAATCTTCTCTGATAATAGATTCACTTTCAATGCATGTTTAAAGGAAAACACATGACACACGTCGCAGCCCAGACCACCGCCCTTGCAAGCCAGGCTCAGCAAAGCATCGGTTCATTGGCGGTGCAAATTCCCGGGGCCACCGCCATCTTTCGCAAACTGAAGCTGGATTTTTGCTGTGGCGGCCAACAGTCACTGGCCACAGCCTGCGCCGAAAAAGGCCTGGACGCGGGCGAGGTACTGAAGGCTCTGAACGCGCTGGAGCGCACCGACGAACTGCCCCCTGCCCCTTCGGCCAGCGATTTGGTGGACCACATCCTGCAGCGCTACCACGAGGTGCACCGCCAGCAACTGCCCGAACTCATCCGCATGGCGCGCCGTGTGGAGGCGGTGCACCGTGACCACCCGCAAGTGCCACACGGCCTGGCCGATCACCTGGAAACCATGGAACAGGAGCTGCTGGAACACATGGCCAAGGAAGAACAGATCCTGTTCCCGCTGCTCAAGCAAGGCGGTCACCCGATGGTGGTGCACCCGATCGGCATGATGCGCCACGAGCATGTGAGCCACGGTGCCCAACTGGAGCGGCTGGCCGAGTTGACCACGCAGCACCAGCCGCCTGTTGGAGCCTGCAACACCTGGCAGGCTCTGTACGCAGGCACTGCCCGGCTGACCGAAGACCTGATCGAGCACATCCACACGGAAAACAACCTGCTGTTCCCGGCCTTCGAAGGCCAGGCTCAGCACTGAGCCCCCCTTACTTCATCGCCCGCGCCTGCTTTTGGGCTGGGCGTTCCACACAGGCGTGCAACCAGCTTGCGACCGCCGGGTAGTGCGCCAGCAGCGCAGCGGCTGGGCGGATCCAGCTGGCCACACTGGCCACGCACACGTCGGCCACGGTGAAGCGGTTGGCTGCCAGGTACGCCTGGCCTTGGGCATTTTGGGCTTGGAGGTGTTTTTCCAGCACAGCCAATGGCACCTTCAGACGGCTTTCTGCTTGGTCAGCCAGCTCGGGCTTGCGCTGGTCTTCGGGCATGGCCATGCGGTGCATCAGCACGGTGAGTGCGTCTTTTTCAAGCTCGGTCACGGTCCAGAAACTCCAGCGCAGTGCTTCGGCTTCTTCGCGGGCATTGGCGGGCGCGATGGACTGGCCATCGGCCTTGCCGTGCACCCGCGCGATGTACAGCGCACAAGCCATGCTTTCCCACACCGTGACTGCCCCTTCGGGGCGCTCGTCCACCAGGGCCGGGATGTGGCCATTGGGATTGATGGCCAAAAACTCGGGCGTGCGCGTCGCACCACCGGCATAAGGCGTGGGGATGTGCTCAAACGGCACCCCCAGCTCCAGCGCGGTCCAAATCGGGCGGGCAGCGCGGGATGCGCCAATGCCGTAAATCTTCAAAGTCATGTCATTCTCCTGAGTTTGTGTAATCGGGCCAGCAGGCGCACAGCGCGTGCAAGTCTCGCACCTCCAGGTGTGGACGGGTGTCGCCATGGGTCCAGTCGTGGCCTTCGCGGTTGAGCCAGGCGACCTGCATGCCTGCGGCCAAAGCCCCCACGCAGTCGGCGTGCGCGTCGTCGCCAATGTGCAGCACCTCATGCGGCTGCACACCCGCCGCTGCGGCACCCGCCACAAAAATACGCAGGTCCGGCTTGGCCACGCCCAGCGTCTGGGCACTCACGCTGGCATGAAAGTGCTGACCAATGCCCACCCGGTGCACATCGGCATTGCCATTCGACAGCGCCACCACCGGCATGCGCTGGCTCCAGAATGCCAGCGCGGGCAGCGCATCATCAAACAAATCGACCCTCTGGCGCTCGGCAAAAAACACCTCAAAAGCCGCCTCGGCCAGGTGCACGGGCTCCCCGGCTTGCTGCAGCATGGCACGGATCGACTCCCGACGCAGAAACGACAAATCGTGCGCGCGGTCGGCGTGGCGGGCGTTGATTTCGGCGCGGATGGCTTTTTTGAGTTCGGCATCGGCCGACAGTGCTGCCGCACCGGGGGCATGAGCGCTCAGCCAGGTCTGTAAAACCACCTCAGCCCGGCCAATCGTGGGCCAAACGGGCCACAAAGTGTCGTCCAGATCGAGGGTAATGGCTTTGATTCGGGAAATGTCAATCATGGTGGTGGGAGAATACCGCATGGCATTTCAACAAGAACCCTCCTTCCAGCATGGTCAGGCCGCCCGCACCGCGGTGCTGTATTGCAATCTGGGCACGCCCAGCGCACCCACCGCCCCAGCCCTGCGCAAGTACCTGGCCGAGTTTCTGGGCGACAGCCGCGTGGTCGAGATCCCCAAACCCATCTGGTGGTTGATCCTGCACGGCATCATCTTGCGCGTGCGCCCGGCCAAATCGGCCGCCAAATACGCCAGCATCTGGACCGATCAGGGCTCGCCTTTGAAAGCCTTCACCGAACAACAGGCCCAGTCGCTGGGCACGACGCTGCAAGAGCGTGGCCACCACGTCACCGTGCGCTACGCCATGCGCTACGGCCAGCCGTCCATCCCCGAGCAACTCAGCGCCTTGAAGGCCGAGGGCGTGCAGCGCGTGCTGATCGTGCCCGCCTACCCGCAGTACAGCGGCACCACCACGGCCAGCGTGTTCGACGCGGTTTACCGCTGGGGCCTGAAAACCCGGCTCATCCCCGAGCTGCGCTTTGTCAACCGCTACCACGACGACCCACGGTACATTGCCGCGCTGGCGCAAACGGTGCGGGCACATTGGGCCGCCCACGGCCAGGCCGAGCAACTGGTCATGAGCTTTCACGGCGTGCCCGAGCGCACCCTTCAACTGGGTGACCCCTACCACTGCGAATGCATGAAAACCGGCCGCTTGCTGGCCGAGGCGCTGGGCCTGTCCAAAGACCAATACAAACTCACCTTCCAGTCACGCTTTGGCAAGGCCAAGTGGCTGGAGCCCTACACCGAGCCCACGCTGATCGCCATGGCGCAGCAAGGCGTGAAAAAAGTCGACGTGATCTGCCCTGGCTTCACCAGCGACTGCCTGGAGACCCTGGAGGAGATTCAGCAAGAAGCGCAAGAAGCCTTCCTGCATGCGGGCGGCGAAAGCTTCAGCTACATCCCCTGCCTGAACAACCACGCCCAGTGGATCGAGGCACTCGCCGACATCAGCTTGGGACACATGCAGGGCTGGGATTTGTCAGCACCGGACCAGAAAGCCTTGGCCGCCAGCCGTGCACGGGCCTTGGCGCACGGCGCTAAAGCCTGATTCCTGCGTGTCGTGTGAGCGAGCCCCTGCTCGCGAATGTTTGGTCTGGCTCGGGTGCTTGTGCCGCACCACCATTCGGCCGCAGGGGCGGCCTCCCACACGGCACCAGGGATTTGTCTTGGTGGGAGCGAGCCCCTGCTCGCGAATGGGCACTCAAGCTGATTCAATGAACTCCGTCACCCACTCGAGTTGTTGCAGCACATTCAAGGCCGGAGCATGACCGCAGCCGGGTACCTCGATGTGCCGCAGCAGGCCCAGCGCACCCGGCCCGCGAACGCGCATTTCGGTCACTGTCTCGGGCAGCACCAAATCCGACTCCACCCCGCGCAACAGCAGCACAGGCAGTTTGAGTGCGTCGTAGTGCGCCCAAATCAGGTAATCGTTGGTGTGCGCCGTCAGCTGCATCGCCATGGCCGGGTCGTAATGCGGCGTGATGCGGCCATCCGGCAGGCGGCGCACCGAAGTCTCGGTCAACCGACGCCATTGCGCATCGCTGAGCCAGCCAAAGGGCTTGTAGACCTGGCGCAAAAAAGCCTCCAGTTCGGTCACCGTCGCAAAGCTGGGCGGGCTGCCCGCATAGGCTTTGATGCGGTCAATGGCCGCTTGCGCCAATTGCGGCGCGTTGTCGTTCAGGGTCAGGCTCAAGATGCGGTGTTTGAGCGTGGGCTCCACCAGGCCGCCCGCGCACACGGTGCCGATCGCACCGCCCATCGAGGTGCCCACCCAATGCACGGCACGCAATTGCAAACCGTCCATCAGCTCACGCGCCAGGCGGGCGTAAAAGGCCAGGCAGTACTCGTTTTTCGGGTCAGCGCTCCATTGCGACAAACCTCGCCCCACGGTGTCCGGACAAATCACGCGCCAGCCACGCTGGCTCAGGTGCGCAGCCAGCTCGTCCATGTCACGGCCCGTGCGGGCCAGGCCATGCCAGGCGATCACCGTGCCTTTTTCGGCCTTGCCCCAGTCGGTGTAATGGATTTCCAGCCCGGCGCAGCGGATGTAGTTGGAAGTGAAACTCATGCGGCCTCCTGAACGCCTGGCTTGCCGCGCTGCTTGAGGGCAGCGCGCACGCGCAAGCGCCCCACCACGCCGGTGGGAAAGTAATACACCGACAGCACGAACAACAAGCCCAGCCACAGCAACCAGCGATCAGGTGACAACAGGGCCGACAACAGAGGCCAGGCAGCGGCCGCCTCGCTGGCCAGACGCAACAGGTCTTGCAAATAGCTTTGCGCCAGCAAGAACAGCATCGAGCCAATCGCCGCGCCGTAGACCGTGCCCATGCCGCCGATCACCACGATCAACAGCACGTCCATCATGATTTCAAAACTCAGCGAGGTGTCCGGCCCGTTGTAACGCAGCCAAAGCGCCAGCATGGCCCCGGCCACACAGGCAAACAAGGCCGACAGCACGCTCGACAGCGTACGGTAGACCACCACGCGGTAGCCAATAGCCTCCGCACGGAATTCGTTTTCCCGGATGGCCTGCAGCACCCGGCCAAAGGGCGAGTTGACGATGCGCAGCATGGCCAGCAGCATGCCCAAAGCCAGCACGAAGAGCAGGTAATAAGACAGCAAACGCCCGTCGAGTGACACGCCCAGGAAAGGCTCCTCGCTAAACTCGGTGCTGGGCAACAAGACCTCAGGCAGCTTGAAGCTCAGTCCGTCCTCGCCGCCAGTGAAGTCTGACAGCTGCGAGGCCAGGGTCTGGAAAGCGGCGGCCACGGCCAGCGTGATCATGGCGAAAAAGATGGCCCGCACCCGCAGCGAAAACAAGCCAATGGCCAGCGAGAGCGCGAGCGTCAGGCCCAGCGAGAGCGCAAAGCCCAAGCCAATGGCACCCCAGGTCGGCCCCCAGGTGTTGGACGAGATGGCGATGCCATAAGCCCCGATGCCAAAGAACATGGTGTGGGCAAAACTCACGATGCCGGTGTAGCCCAGCAGCAAATCAAAGCCGACCACCAGCACCACAAAAATCAGCACCTTGGCCGCCACCGACAAGGCTTTAACGCCAGGAAACAAAAACGGTGCGAAAGCCAGGCCCAACAGGATCACGATCAGCACCGCTGCGAGTAAACGGCTGCGCGGCTGGTCGTTGGAAATCAAACGGTTCAACATGTCCAGCCCTTCAGCGGTTGGCCACGGGGTAGACCCCCTGCGGACGCCACAACAAAATCGCTGCCATCAGCGCAATGTTCGAAAACAGCGCCACCTTGGGGGCCAAAAAACCGGTGTAGTTGGCCATCAGGCCCACCAGCAAGGCACCGATCAGCGCCCCACCCGTGGAACCCAGCCCGCCGATGATGATGACGATGAAGATCAGCACGTTGACCTGCGCGCCCATCTGCGGCACCACGTTTTGCTGGTACAGGCCCCACATGACGCCGCCCAAACCCGCCAGCGCACTGCCCACCACGAACACGCCCACAAACAGGCGGCGGATGCGGTAGCCGAGCGACTCGACCATCTCGCGGTCTTGCACGCCCGCGCGAATGAGCAGGCCGATCTTGGTGCGGCCCAGCACCCACATTTGCGCGGCAAACACCGCCAGGCCCACGGCCACGGCCAGCAGGCGGTACTTTTCAATGGCCGCATCGCCCCAGAGCACCGAGCCACGCATGGCTTCAGGCAAAGGCAAAGCAATCTGCAGCGGCCCCCAGATGACCTTGATGAGTTCTTCGCCAATGATCATGCCGCCCATGGTGATCAGGATCTGCTTGAGGTGCTGGCCATACACAGGCCGCACGATGAAGCGCTCAAACGCCAGGCCCACGGCAGCGGCCACGGCCATGGCGATGAACATGGCGGGCAGCACCGCCACCATGTTGCGCCACCACTCGCCCGAGCCCGTCCAGTCGCCCATGGCGCCCAGCACGCTGGTGGCCACAAAAGCGCCCAGCGCGATGAACAGGCCGTGGCCGAAGTTCAGCACGTCCATCAGGCCAAACACCAGCGTCAAGCCCGAGGCCATGATGAAAATGATCATGCCCATGGCCAGACCGGCCACGGTCAGCGTGAGCCAGGTGGAGCCCGAGCCGATCAAGGGAAAGGCCAACAAGGCCAGCACCGGCACCAGCAGCAAAGGACGCATGTCCACATCTTGAAATAACTTCATAAAGCCAGCCCCAACAAGGATTGCTGCAAAGCCGCGTCTTCGGCCAGCGCCTGCATGCGGCCTGCGTGCACCACGCGGCCGTTGTCCATCACGGCCACGGAGTCGCCCAGTTGCTTCGCAAAGTGGATGTTTTGCTCCACCAGCAAAATCGTCACGCCACTGGCCTTGAGTTGCTGAAAAGCGTCGATCATGTTCTGGATGATGGCCGGGGCCAGGCCCTTGCTGGGCTCGTCGATGATCAGCAGATCGCGCGGCTCCACAATGGCCCGCGACACGGCCAGCATCTGCTTTTGTCCGCCAGACAATTTGCCCGCCGGGTGGTTCCAGAATTTCTCCACCGCCGGGAACAGTTTGAAAATCCACTGCAGCCGCGCTTCGTCCATCTGCGCCGCGTGCTTGGCGCTGCGAGCGGCCAGCAGCATGTTCTCCTTGACCGTCAGATCGGAAAAGATGCCCATGTTTTCAGGCACATAGGCGATGTTCTTTTGCGCAATCGCGGGCGTGTTCAGCGCCGTGATGTCTTCGCCGCCAAAGCTGATGCGCCCCTGTGAGGCCTGCCACAGACCCATGATGGTGCGCAGCGTGGTGGTCTTGCCTGCGCCATTGCGCCCCAAGAGCATGGTCAGCTCGCCACGCGGCACGACCAAGTCCACGCCGTGCAGGATGTGGTAAGCCCCGATGTGGGTGTGCACGCCTTCGAGGGTGAGCAAATTCTTGTCCATGTTTGGCGCGTTCATGCGGCCTCCCTGGCTTTGCCCAAGTAGGCCTCTTGCACGATGGGCGACGCGATCACCTCGTTCGGCTCGCCATCGGCCACCAAAGCGCCGTTGTGCAGCACGATGATGCGGTCGGCCAGCTCGCGGACCACGTCCATCTTGTGCTCGACCAGCAAGATGGTTTTGGTCTTGTCTTTTTTGAGCTGCCGGATCAGGTCCAGGATCACCGGCGCTTCGTCGTGGCTCATGCCCGCCGTGGGCTCGTCGAACATGTAGACCGAAGGCTCCAGTGCCATCAAGAGCGCCACTTCCAGCTTGCGCTGGTCGCCGTGCGGCAAGCTGGACACCGGGGCATCCTGCTGCGCGGTCATCGACACGGATTGCAGAATGTCCAAAGCCCGGTTGGTCAAAGCCGCGTGGTCGCTCCAGATGCTCCACAGGTTCAAACCGCGGCGGTGGGCACCCTCTTTCGTGGCCTGCACGGCCAGGCGCACGTTCTCCAACACCGACAGGTTCGGGAAGAGGTTGGTCAGCTGGAACGCCCGGCCCAAGCCAGCGCGGGTGCGTGCCGAAGCAGGCAAACCGGTCAGCTCGCGCCCGTTCAAGTGCACCGTGCCATCGGTCACAGGCAACTGCCCTGAGATGAGGTTGAAGTACGTGGTCTTGCCTGCCCCGTTGGGGCCGACGATGGCGGTCAGCGTGCCGGGTTCAAAGCGGCACGAGACCGCATTAACCGCCACATGACCGCCAAACCGCACGGTCAAGTTGTTGGTTTGTAGCATCAGCGTTTGTTGCGGATGGGTACGTTCATTTCTTCGGGCTTGATCTCGCGGATCAGCTCGGGCACGCCCCAGGCGAACGCCGGATCGACCTTGATCTTGAAGTGGTACATGCTCTGCATGGCCTGGTGGTCTTCCTTGCGGAAGGTCATCTTGCCCTTGGGCGTGTCAAAGCTCATGCCTTCCATGGTGCTGATGAGCTTGTTGGTGTTGGTGTCGCCGTTGGTCTTCTTCAATGCGGTGACCACGGCCATGGCGGCCGAAAAACCACCTGCCGTGAAGAAGTCAGGCGGCGATTTGAACTGCTGGTAGTGCGAAGCCACCATGGCGTCGTTCACCGGGTTCTTGGGCATGCCGAAGTAATAGTAGGCCGCACCCTCCATGCCGGGGAACTGCTTGTAGGCCACCATGGCGGGCAGGATGTTACCGCCCGTGGCGATCTCGATGCCGTGGCGCTTCAAGTCCATGTCGGCGATCTTGAACGGGTTGCCACCGGCCCAGATGATGAAGATGATCTTGCGGCCGGGCAAACCCTTGAGCTTGTCGATCATGCGCTGCGCACCGGCAGTGAAATCGGTGGTGGCCGGCGGCAGGTACTCTTCGTGCACCAACTTGGCCTTCTTGATCGCGTCCTTGTAGGCCTTGACACCATCACGGCCAAAGGCCGAATCCTGCGCCATGGTGACGATGCTCACACCTTCCTTGTCCACCGCCACGGCGTTGGCAATCGCGTCCTGGCTGCTGTTGCGGCCGGTGCGGAAGATGTATTTGTTCCACTTGTCACCGGTGATCGAATCGGCTACAGCTGGCTCGACCAGCAAAATCTTTTTGTACTCTTCGGCCACCGGCAACATGGCCAGCGCAACAGGCGAGGCGGTCGGACCCACGGCCAGGTCCACCTTGTCGTCGCCATAAGCGGCGGCCAGCAGGTTCTTGCCCAGGTCGGGCTTGCCCTGGTCGTCTTTTTCGATGACCACGATCTTGCGGCCCGCCACCTCCATGGTGCCGCCTGTGGCGTAGCTCAAACCCATCATCAGACCGGTTTGGGTTTGCTTGCCATAGGCTTCCAGTGGCCCGGTCTTGCTGTATATGTGGGCAATCTTGATGTCCTTGCCTTGTGCCATGGCGGCAGGGATCACAGCGGTGGTGACGGCCAGAGCGGCCAAGGAAATGAGGTGTCGACGAAACATGTGGGTCTCCTTTAGAAGTGAACTGACGGTTATCGCCCTGTGAACCTTGCACAAGCTGTGCCAGCAGCACCCGGCCACTCGAACCCGCTAAACTCTTGATCGCATTGAGTTTTTTTCAAAAACTTGAAATTGCAAGCCGAAATGTATTTTTAAAAGACAATTTAGATGTTCAATAAAAATACAACTGTATGAAATTCATACAAATCAGGGAAGCCGCTGGTACAGCTTTGCACGGGAGAGGCCCAACATTTTGGCCGCCGCCACTTTGTTGCCTCGAGTCAGGGCCAAGGCTCTGGCCACGGCCAAGCGCTCCAAGGCCTGCACCTGTTGCGACAGCGGTTGAAGCCACGCATCGGCATCGCCAACCGCCTCTTGCAATACGCTTTGGCCAACATCGGCAGGCACCGGGAAAATCTGGCTGAGCCCTGACTCGCGCAGCACTGACTCGACCTCGGCGGCATCCATGACACCGGTCTCGCTGCGCAACAAGAGCTGCTCGATCACGTTGCGCAATTCGCGCACATTGCCGCGCCAATGCTGGGCCGACAACAAGGCCACCGCCTGCGCACTGAACTCCGGGTGCGGCAACTCGTTGCGCAAAGCCAAATCTTCAGCCAAGACTTCCAGCAAAGCAGGAATGTCGCTGGCGCGCTCGCGCAAAGGCGGCACCCGCAAGGGCAACACATTCAAGCGGTAAAACAAGTCTTCCCGAAACTGGCCAGCCTGCACAAGCTTGGGCAAGTCGCGCGAGGTGGCCGCAATCACGCGCGCATCAAAAGGCACCAGACGGTTAGAACCCAAAGGTTCGATTTCGCCCTCCTGCAAGGCACGCAACAGTTTGGCCTGCAGACCCAAGGGCATGTCCCCAATTTCATCCAGAAAGAGAGTGCCTCCGTCGGCCAGTCTGAATTTGCCGTCTCGGCCCTTGCGATCTGCCCCGGTGTAAGCCCCGGGAGCCACACCAAAAAACTCGGCTTCAAGCAAGGTCTCCGGCACAGCAGCAATGTTCACGCTCACCAAAGGCCCTTTGGCACGCGGCGAAGCGGCATGGATCGCGTGGGCCAGCAGCTCCTTGCCTGTGCCCGTTTCGCCCAGCAGCAACACCGGGCTGCTGGACTGGGCCGCCCTTCTGGCTTGACGCTTGAGTGCCACCACGGGTGCACTGGCGCCAATGAAACTCGCAAAGCTGTGCCGCGCCTGACGCAGACCCAAACCTGTGCGACGCTGAACAGCCAGCGCATCGCGGGCCTCATCCAGTTCGCGCTGCATCAAGGAAAACTTGGCCAAAAACGGCTGTAAATTGGACTGTGCCTGATCAAAGAGCACCACACCCAAAGCGCCAATCACCTGCCCAGCATCGTCACGCAGGGGAAATCGGCTCACCACAAAAGTGCCTGCCTTGTTGGTCAGCAAGTCGATCAGGATAGGTTTGCCAGTCTCCAGCACACGCTGCATCTGCGTGTTTTGAATCACCTCGGCCACAGGCTGGCCCACAAAGTCCTGCTCACTGGCAAAGCCCAGCGCGGGCAGATAACGTCGGTACTGGTCGTTGATCCAGACCACACAGCCCGAGCGGTCCACCAGCAGCATGCCCTCGCTGGCGTGTGCAAAAACGTCGAACAAGGATTTGGCCGCCAGGTTCAAAATGCTCTGAGCATCTTTGGGCAAACCCGTCAAATCAGAATCTACAGATGAAGGCATCCCACGATCTTAACGAGGCACGGGAGCAAGCCCAAGCACTGAGCACTGAGCACAGACTCAGGTGCTGGCGGCGTGTGAAACCCGTGGGCGGCTGACGTCATAGCCAAACCAGCGGTTCGAAATGGTCTTGAAGTTTTTCTCTTTGAGCAAACTTTGTACCGCCTGCGTCAAGCGGTTTTCCATCTCTTTCTGGCCTTTGGGCACGGCCAAGCCCACACGAATGGGCGATGCAAACGGGACCCCCACCTTCAAGGGCAGACCATCGCGGTCGATGAAGTACTCCGCAATCAGGTTCTCCTCCAGCACCGCGTCAATCTTGCGATCGGCCAAAGCCCGGAAAGCGTCCTCGATCCGCTCGAACGCCTGAACCGCTTTGCCCAAGGCGCCTCGGGCCTGGTCCTCGATGCCCGTGTTGGCCAAGACCCCCAATTTTTTGCCCATGAAGTCATCCAGGCTCAAAAAATCCCGCTCATCGTCCTCATGCAAAACACTCACCAACTGGATCGTGGCGTACGAGCGCACAAAGTCAAAATAGCGGCGATTCTCTGGCGTGACCAACAGCTGGTTGCCAATGAAAGCAATCTCACCGTTTTGCATTTTCTTGCGCAAATTCGTCAAGGTGTCCATCACCGGCACCAACTCGTAACCCGACACCTCCAGCAATGCTTTGACCACCTCGACATCAAATCCGGTCAGACGGCCATCAGGCTGGGTAAAACTGTAAGGCTGATAACGGGCGATGAACCCCACATTCATGCGTGGCTTGATGTCTTGCCCCAGCGCTTGAGATACTGAACCCGCCAACAACGCAGACAACGCCCATTGCAAGCCGGCCCGGCGCTCCAGGCTCTGCACACCCGACAAGTTTTGGAGGTTTTCATCAATCATGAAAAGCCCCCTCGAAGCAATGTCGCAACTCATGCCCCACATAGTTGAAAGCTGTGACTTCGGGCGTGACCACGGTGCACTCGCGCCGCTTCACACTCCAGTAAGCGCAAGCCATCGGTCGCGAGCTTGAGCTGATGGGAATCCCTGTGATGCGTGAACAAAACTCATAGCCATCTTTGCGGGCCAACAGTTTGACCCTGGGCTCATTGAGCATGCGTTGATCAGGCGGCAAAGGCTCGAAACGCGTGCGATCCACCAAAGGCGGGCTGAACCGCTTGACGAAGGCGGCATCGGGCATGTCGTTGATGTTGACCGGCTGAGCCTGCGCCACGGACCATGGCAGCGAAAAATACAACAGCCCCAAAAGCCATGGCCAGCACCCACTGCTCATGCAGGCTCCCCGCCACTCAAACACAAGAGAAACAAGCGACCCACCTGAGAATGTGTGGTGTTGCCCGTGGTCACAATGGTGCAAGTCGACTGCGCACGGGACCAGTACACACAGCCCTCTTGCCAGACCGCAAAACCATCATGACCCTGAACCTGAGCGCAATGGTCGGGTGCCTCGGGCTTCAACAGCCACTGAACCACCGGCTGCACGATCTTGTGGCGGTCCACGGTGGGCGGCGCCACCAGCGAAAAATCCAGCAAAGCGTCGCGCGACTGAGCCCATCCAGCAAAAGATGCAAAGCCCAACAAAAGACAAGCGAGACGTTTCATGAAGCAGCCACAAGGGTGGAAATGCTTATTTTAAAACTTAATGAATCGTCCCTGGCCTGAAATAAACCCTAGAAGTGTGTGCCACAGCAAGGAGCGCCTGACCCGGGTACGCGACAAATACAGCGTAATGGCGCAGTCCAAGATCAAGCTCGGGCAGCCCCGCTTGCCGCGGCCACGCATAAAAAAGGTGGGTGCCGCAGAGCACCCACCTTGGGCAAGAGGCTCTGGGCACATGACCCCAAACCCCGAGCTTGGCGCCAGCGCCGTTCAAGACGACGCCATCGCCACAGGCTTTAGAAGGCGCCGATCACGCCGGACAGGCTCATGACCAGTCCACCGTCGGGCTTCATCTTCAAAGCACCGCTGCCCGGCAAACCGACCGAAATGCCCGCCTCATAGGCTGGATTCATGACCATTTTGCGCAGGTCCGTGACCGCAGCATTGGCTTTTTCAACCACCCACTTGGGGCCTTTGGAGACGTCTTTGAGGGCTGCAACCAGCTTGCGACGCTCGTTCTTGTCAAAGAACATGTACACCGTATCGGGCATGACCAAGCCCACCGAGCCGCCACCGGAGTAGCTGCCGTAAGGGGTTTCCACAGCCGGCGTGGACATGCTCACGCTCAGCGTCGCCGAAGGCAGTTTGCTGGTGCTCAACTCACCGGGCGCCCACACCACGTCCATCGAGACTTCTGGGGTGGGACGGTTGGCCGAGGTCGCTTCCGCGTTGACGGTGTAGCCAGCCACGAACAGGGGCTTGCCATTGACCAAGTAGGTGCTTTGCACCAGGCTGAAGGTGACCGAGGCGCCCAGAGGGATCTGGCCTGCGGTGGGGCTGGCCACGGTCAAGCCGATGCCCACGCCAGCGCGTCCGGGCTTGGGGCAGATTTGACATCCGTTAGAGATGTCACCAAACAGGTCTTTCATGACCGCCTGGAAGTCCTCGACCTGGTCGTCGCTGGGACGCTTTTGCTCCATGACAGTGCGCATGATGCTCCAGAGTGCGCCAATGTCTTCTTTCTCCAACTTGGCAAAGTTGCCCGACATGGTGCGGCGGAAGGCGTCGAAGGACTTGAGCTCGTTCATCGCGGGCTTCATGGCCTCTTGCGCGAAACCCGCCACATCGGGCATATCCACGTTCAGCTTTTTGAGCTCGGACTCCAACTCATCGCCCACGTTACGGAAGGCCGAGTTGATGTCGTTGCCCACACGCGTCATGCCCGAGGCCGTGGCCTGCAAGGATGACAAGGCCACGCCCTGGGTGGTGCTGGTAACTTGGTTGAATCGGCTGTTGGCAAAGTTCATCGCCTCGTTGGGTGAGATGGGCGATTGCTGACGGGCCAATTCGGCCAAGCGGTTGGCCGCCTCGGTTGCGGCTTTCACGGCCGCTTCCTCCGCAGCTTTGGCCGCTGCCGCTTGCTGCGCAGCGATAGCGGCAGCCTGCTCGGCAGCGCGCTTGGCTGCTTCGGCCTGTTGCTGCGCCGCTTGCTGGGCTTGTTGAGCGGCTTGCTGCACACGACGGGCCTCTTCTTCGGCTTTGTCGCGCGCGCGGTTGAACGCCTCACGCGCCTTGCATCGCACGTCCCAGCGTTTGCAGGCCCAGGCCTCAGAGGTGCTCATCAAAGAAGCCAGCATGACCATGCTGGCGATCAATGCCTTTTTGGATGAAGTAATTTTTTTCATGATGTGTTGTCTTTGCAGGTGAAATGGAGCGCCTGATCAATCGCGGAATTTCGCGAAAATCGCTTGCAACTGCGGGGTATTCGGGAAAAGTTTTTCAATGCGCTGCATTTCGACATCCAGACCCTGGGCCAAATCACCCACTCGGATGTACAAAGCGGCTGCTTCTTTGTTGGCTGGGGTTTCCACGCCAGCACGTTGCACACCTTCAAGGGCCTCTTCAAGCCGGTCCATGTAGTTGCTGATGCGTGTCAGCTCCTGGTCAAGCGCAGCCAGCTGAGGCGGTGGCAAGTCGGCAGGGGTTTTGATCGCCGTCAAGCGCTTGGTCAAGGTGTCCAAGCTTTGCAACAAAGGTGTCACATTACGGGGGGTGAAGTTGGCACCGCGCGCAGGGTTGGGCTTGCGAATGGCGTCCAGTTCGCTGTTGAGCTTGGCGACGTTTTGCTCAGCCGAAGCGGCTTTGGCCTGGGCTTCTTGCGCGGCGCGCAAAGCAGCAACTTGTGCTCGGCGCACTTGAATTTCTTTCTCGCGCGCAGCCCGAACTTCGGGCGTCATTTCGGCCATTTCTTTCTTACGGGCTTCGGCGCGTGCGGCGCGCAAAGCAGCACGCTCCTCCGGTGTTTTGGGCTGCTGGGCACGCAACTCGCGCTTGATCCGGTTGCGCTCAGCCGCCTCTGCGTTGGCTTTTTTCTCGGCGTCTTGCGCCTTGCGAAGAGCGTCCTGAATCACCGCCTGCGTTTGGCTCAGCTGCGGGGACAAAGCAGGCTGTGGTGCTGCACCTGGCTGTGGGGCGACACCCGGTTGCGCCGCCGGCACAGGCTGGCCTGGCACGGGTGCGGTCACAGAGCCACCGGGGGCGGTTTGCGCCAACGCAACAGAGCTGCCCCATCCCATGGAGACAAGCAAGCTTGTGCTGATCAATAGTTTCAAGTTCACGGTCATCTTTGCTCCTTGCAAATCAATCTGAGTCAAGTCCTCCCGCCACAGAAAAGCCCTGAACAAGCTGCCCGGCGAGAGGGTCGAAATACTTTTTTTTGTGCACGCAAACTCCTTCGCTTACCGTGGGTCGCGAGCGACCGACCTGAAGGTTTTGATGGCATGCGGGTTTGGCTCGTTTTTGTCAAAAAAACACCAAAAAAAGCAAATCTGATTAACTGTAGAACCGATTTGAAAAGAGCTTTGTTCCTGGCTGCACTTCCAACACTCCTGCCCGCACTGTGTGAAGCAAGAGGTTCAGCACCCCGTTATTTAGAGGGGCTGTGGCCATGCGCATTGCTCAGCGTGCGGCCATGGCAAAGGCTGCACGCCGCCTAAGCGGCGCGTTACTTCAAGCCTGCTTGTATCTGCATCTGCGGCTGTTGCCGCTGCCTTACTCAGCAATCATGGGCCAGGGCTTGGACAAATCGGTCAAGCCATTTCGCTCCAGCACCTGCGCCCACCGGGGACTGCGCTTGAACTCTGCCAAGGCTTGGTTAAAGGCCTGCAGTTCTTGCTCGCTGAAATCGGTCTTGGAGAAGGCCGCCACAAAAGGCACAGTGCCAACGGCTTTGTCCAGCACCACCAAGCGCTTCATGATGCCCTCACTGCGCAGGGCAAAAATGTCCGAAATGGCCGAAAACAAGATGGCATCAATTTCGTCGAACAACAAGGCGCGCAGCATTTCGCCGTCAGTGGTATAGCGCACCAGCTTCATGCTGGACTTGTTTTCCAGCAAGGGATATCGGTAGCCCTGGCGCGCACCCAAACGTTTGCCCTTGAGGTCGGCCAGACTCTGGAGCGTGAACCCCTTGTCCTTGAGCGCCACCACGATGTTGGACTCGACCACCAGCGGCTCGGACAACCACAAAGTGCTGGTCGTGCGGCCAGAAGGCACAACCACCGTGGCCGCGCTGAGGCTGCCGCTGCGCAGTTCGGTCAGGGCATCACCCGTGGGCATGGTGACGTATTGCGGCACTTTGCCCATGCCTTTGAGCAGCACGTCCATGGTTTCGAGAAACACCCCTTCAGGCCCACTCTTGCCCAAATAGGCGAACATGTTGCCGGGCACGGCAACGCGAAACGCGGGGGCGCCCGGCAGGTTGCTTTGGGCCAGTGCGTTGCCCGCCACGAAGACCAGCAGCCAGGGCAAGGCCATCAGAAAATGTGCTCGGCGGCACCAAGCCATCCATGTGTTGCGGTTCATCAGACAGCCTTTCCTGTGAAGACAAGATCAGGGGCAACGCCCCAAGCCGAAGGCAAGGACGAAGACAGCCCGGGCAATGGGGCACTGGGTGCCGAACTGGGCAAGAAACCAGGTGATGAACCCGGGAAACTCGGTGTCAATCCTGGAGTCAAGCCAGGCGACAAACTGGGCGGAAGACCTGGCGGGCTGAGCGGCAATACGCCCGGCAGTGCGTCAGATGCGGCGCCAGCCGAGGGGGCTGCGGTGGTGGCTGTGTTGGCAGGTTCCGGGGCTGCAGGACAGCTGCCTGTGCTGCCGTCGGGCAACTTGGCTTTGCACAAATTGGCCCCGGTCAAGATGGTGTTGCGCAGCGTGGCCCCCGTGAGGTCGGCACCAGTCAGGTTGGCGCCACTGAAATTGTTGGCCTCCAAAATGGCATTTTGGAACTTCGCATTGGTCAGATCGGCATTGCGAAAATTGACCTGATGCAAATAGGTGGCGACAAAGCTGGCGCCCCTGATGGAAGAGCCCGACAAGTCCGAGTTCTTCAGATCACAACCCTCGAAGTTGGTCCCGTTCAGAGTGCTGCCTTGCAAGTCGGTGTCGCGCACGCGCGAGTTCTCCAAGATCGCGCCACTGAGATCCGCTTGCCGCAAGTTGGCATTGGTCAAACGCGCAGCGGTCAGGTCAGCACGCCGCATCACCGCAGCCACCATGCTCACACCCGCCATTTCGCTGCGATTGAGATTGGCGCCGGACAAGTTGGCCATGTGAAAGTTCGCTCCTCGGAAGGACGATCGGAACATGGTGGCGTTCTCCAGCGTTGCCTTGGACAAGTCGGCACCGTCAAGATCTGACCACTCCATGCGCACTTGCACCAAGTTGCTCGACATCAGGCGGCTGTTTTTCAACACCGACCAAGAGAAGTTGGCGCCGTGCAAAAAAGCACCGGTCACGTCCACGCGCTTGAAATTGCGTACCGACAGGTCCTCATAACGCAGGTCACAAAAGCGGCACTCCAGCGTGTCACTGAACTGGCTGCTGCGCCGCCCGTCGTGCGCATTTTGGGCATGCACCTGAGACAGTCCGGCCAACAGGCTGAAACCCCAAAACAATGCTCGGTTCTTCATAAAGCCTTTCCTTTTCAGTAATGCAGAAAATCGCGCACTTTGCCCAGACGGTCCTTGAGTGAGCGCATGTCGGTCCAGTTCTCCAGCACCACATCGCCCGTGCGGAATTCACGGTAGAGCGAGTTCTCTTGCAGCTGACGAAACACCGAAGCCCAATTCGGGTAAGGCCGGAACCAGTCGGCATAGCGGGCACGCAGACTGGCAAAGGGCCGCTCCTCCTCGCTCAGGCTTTTTTCATACGCCTGGCGGGCTTTTTCTGGCTGGTACACGTACTGCGCAGGTCTAGGCGTGATCAGGATCAGCGTGGACTTTTGGTAATCGCGCGAAGTGCGGTTGGCAAACAAATACTGCACCAAGGGCACGTCTTGCAAAAGTGGCACGCCGTCACGGGTGATCTCGCCTTCTTTCTCGCTCAGGCCGCCCAAAATCAGCGTCTCGCCAGGGCGCATTACCACGCTGGCATCGACCCGACTCTTGGAGGTTTCCACTCGGGCATCAAAACCGCTGAGGTTGTTGTTGGGCGTTTTGATGAAAGTGCGCTGAGCCAGCACTTTCAGGTTGATTTGCCCATCCTCCAAAAACGTGGGCGTGACTTGCAAGGTGGTACCGATGTCCTTGACGATGTTCACAGGGTTGGCATTGACGCCCGAGCTGACCACCACCGCGTTGAGCTCGGCGCCAGAGAAAAATTCTGAAGGCCGACCGGCCGTGGCCACCAAAGTGGGCCGCGCCAAAATCTCGTTGCGGGCGCTGTTGATGTTGAAGATGTTCAGGCTGTAACGCACCGAAGGCACCGAGATCAAGCGTGTGATGCTAGAGGTTTGGGTGGTGTCGCCGGCGGCGCTGCGATCGGTGACCGTGCGCCGCTCGTAAGCCGCCCCTCCCGTGCCGCCAAACTGCAGTTGCAAACCGCGCAGCAAGTTCATGCCTTGTTGGTTGGAGTAGTCCTCTTCGGTGGAGATGATGACCACATCGACCACCACCATCTTGTCCATGCCGGGCGCTCCAGGCAAACCGGGCATACCCGGCATGCCAGGCTGACCGGGCATGCCATAGCCGCCCGGCGCGCCAAAGCCACCGGACAGACCCGGCGAACCAAAACCGCCCGACAGACCGGGCGAGCCAAAGCCCCCCCCGCCAAAGCCACCGGGGCTAGCAGGCGCACCACCAAACTGGGTTTTGAGCATGCCAGGGCTGCTGTGCACGCCCTGCCAATCACCCAACCGCCGCTCCACAAAACTGCGCGTGGCAGACGAAGCCTTGTCCTTGAGCTGGTTGAGGTAAGCCCGTGCTTTTTCAGGCTCACCCACGGCCGCCATGATGACGGAAGCGTTGCGGATTTCCACCTGGGTCTTGACGCCGCCCATGGCTTCCAGCGCGTTGATGGCACCGGCAGCCAGATCCGGGGAGCCCGAACGGTAGGCCGCATAAGCAAAGGCGTTGAGCACGTCTGCGTCATCGGGGCGCAGGTACATGGCCTCGGCCAGCGCCTGTCTGGCCAGCTCGAATTTGGACGTGTCAATGTGCAACAAACCCGACAACAGATGCGCCTGCCAGTTCGACTCGTCAAAGCGAATGGCTTGCTGGTAGCCTTGCGCCGCCAATTCGTAAGAGCTGGCGCCCCCCTCACGCGCTTGCAGGTGGTAGATCAAGCCGTTGACCAGGTGGTAGTAAGAGCGGTCCACACGCAAACGCAGGGCGGCATTGATTTTCTCGGAGGCTTTTTTGAGCTTCTTCTCCTGAATCAATTCGATGGCCTCGCGGGCCAACAAGTCTGACTCGGTCGTGGGTGTGGCCATGGCATCGAGCTTGGCCACATCCTCGGCCGTGCGCTGAATCAGCAAACGCTGCGGGGCCGCGGGCAAGCCCGATGCAGGGCCGTCCGCCGCCAAGGACGTGCCAGGGTATGCACCCGCCAGGCCAGCGAGCAAAGGAAGGAGTTTGAACGCAAAGGGCATGGTCATGCTTGAGGAGTTGTGAAGTGGAATGAAAAATCAGGAGCCGCTGTCCAACTTGCCCATTTGAATCAAGGCATTGCGGATGGGGTCGGCAGAGACCGCGTGTTGTCCGGCAAAAATGCCGGAAGTGGAAATCAGCACCGTCAGCATCAGGCTCACGCCGCAGGTGACCCCACCCACCCAGGTCACCATCTTGCTTAAGGGATTTTGTAGCCAGCCGAAGAACATCAAAAAGAACAAGGCCGTGAAGATGGCGTACCAGTAAAACGTGGGCACTTTGATCACGCTGGCCGAGATCCTGGCCTCGCGAAGGTCGTTGAGCTGGTTGACCGACTGGATGATCTCCGAGCGTGCCACTTGCTGCTCGGCCGTCTGTGGCTCGAGCTGCTTTGAGATGGTAGATATCACGCGCAGGTCTTCGCTGGCGGTGCTTGCTCGCTCGCCCTGTGCAAGTACCGGCCACTCGTCGTTGACCAAGTGCTCGGCATAGGTGCGCAGCACCAAGCGCATGGCGTCGGTGTCGTCGGTGGCAAAGGACTCATAAGCACGGTCCATCTTGAGCATGACGGTGGCCTCGCGCGAGACGATGTCCTCAGCCCCTCGGTAGTCGCCTTGGGCGCGCACCAAGCAAAAAGCCAGCAACAGCAAACTCAGCGAAATAAAGAGCTTGAAGGACTCTTCAGCGCCTCGAGATAAGTTGTCATCGATGTTGATCTTCAAGCGGTGACGCACCAGCAAAGGAATCACGGTGGTCACGCTCAAACCCGAAAATATGAGCATTGCTCCGATTTGCAAATTACTGAAGGTATGGAACCAGGCCAACATAAGGAAAATGTCCAATCAAGGTAAAAGTCGAAGGTTGATCAAGTTCAGAAAGTTGACCGCTTCCATGGTCTCTTCCTGCAAGGTGACGTTTTTAGAATGTCTGACCTTTTGCTTGGTCGAGGAACTGCGCAGCGAAGGGACCGCATCAAAAGATTGCGTCATCTCGCTGGGCGGTGGCAGCATGGCATCGCGCTCGGGCTCGCGCGGCACGATCTTGCTTTCAGCCAACAAGGGGTTTTTGGCCCCCACCGTGTCCACCACAGCGTTGCCGAAGTTCTTGATCGCGGCACTGGGCTGGCTGGGTTGGATCCGAATGGCCGCGGACGAACGGTTCAGGGGGTCAGCACCCAAGCGGCTGGCTTGCATGCGCTCGCGCAAGGCACTGGCCGAGGCAGAGCGAGCGACGGCCGAGACACTGCGCTGAACCTGCGCGCGTGCAGCCGCCACCCGACCGGCGACAGCGGCCGCTCTGGCGGCCGATACGCTTCTGGGCTGGGCCGCACGGCCTGCGGGCGATGCGCCCTTGGTTTTGTCTTTGCCAGACTCTGACGATTTGCCACCGGCGGCTTTGGCCGGACGGCCTGACGCATCGGCTTTGCCGCCACCGGCACTGCTACCACCTGAGGCACCCCCAGAACCGCCGCTGGCACCTCCGTTGCCCGATGAAGCCGAACCTTTGGCCGGTGCTGCACCCGCTGCCGGTGCTGGCGCGCCGGGCGCCGGACTCGCAGGTGGCGCAGCTGCTGGGGCTGCCGGGGCCGGGGCGGCAGCTGCAGGGGCTGCAGCCGGAGCCGCCGCTGCCGGGGCAGCGCCCGGGGCATCCGCAGGTGCGGCGATCGGGGCCGCAGCGGCTGCAGGAGCCGGTGTCGGAGCAGCTGCCGGCGCCTCACCTGCGGCAGGCGCCGGTGCGGAGGCTGCCGCAGGTGCTGGTGCTGCTGGTGCTGCTGGTGCTGCTGGTGCCGTGGCAGGTGCAGGCGCCGGGGTAGGCGCCATGGGTGCTACGGTTAGCGCGGGCGGAGGGGGTGGTGCAGGAGGCATCACCTTGGGCACAGCGGCCAACACACTGCTGACCGATTGCGTGGCCACAGCCACCTGGTTGGCGGTGATACTGGCCGTGGTTTGGGCCGTGGTATCCACCAACACATAGTTCGCCGCGTCTGCGCCACCGAGCGCCAAGGCGCTGATGCTCACTCTCTTGTCCGTGCCCGCCACACTGTCACTGAAACGGCCCACAGCCCCGCTGGCCACCGCCAAGTCATCCGCGAGCAACTTGCCCACAAAGGCCGCCGCCGATGTGTCCAAACTGGCATCGGTCGTGCCGTCAAAACTCTTGTCAGCAGCCGTGATGCCCGTGATCCGTGCGATCGGCGCGGGCGTGATTTGTTGGCTGACCGTTGCCACCACCGGCTGCTCGGCCAGTCGGTAGTCGCCCGCCTGCCCGGCCACCGCGTTGCCCGCTGTGCCGTCTTTGAGCCCCACGCCGCCGCCACTGACCTCGCCCAGCACCGCCGTGCCGCTGGCGCTGATCTGGCGCACGCCTGCGTGCGCGTTGTCAAAGGCCAAGGCCATGCCGCTGACGTCCAGCGCCACCACGTCGCCATGCAAGGCCCCGCTGGTGCTGCCCGACAGGCTGGAGCCCGTCGCTTCTAGCAAGCCGTCGTAAATCTTGTCCGCACCATTGATGCGGGCTGAGGCCAACAACCGTGCGGGCGTGATTTGTTGGCTGACCGGTGCCACCACCGGCTGCTCGGCCAGGCGGTAGTCGCCCGCCTGCCCGGCCACCGCGTTGCCCGCTGTGCCGTCTTTGAGCCCCACGCCGCCGCCACTGACCGCGCCCAGCACCGCCGTGCCGCTGGCGCTGATCTGGCGCACGCCTGCGTGCGCGTTGTCAAAGGCCAAGGCCATGCCGCTGACCTCCAGCGCCACCACGTCGCCATGCAAGGCCCCGCTGGTGCTGCCCGACAGGCTGGAGCCCGTCGCTTCTAGCAACCCGTCGTAAGTCTTGTCCGCACCATTGATGCGAGCTGAGGCCGTAACCTGTCTGGCGGTGATGGTGACTGGGGCCTGGGTCGCGCCCAACGTTGGCAGCTTGTAATTGAGGGCCAGACCGCCCGAGCCATCGCTGGCGTCGGCCAAGGTCAGGGCAGCGATGAATTTGGAGCTTGTGTTCACATGCGCATCGCTGCTGCGCGCCTGGCTATAGGTCAGGGTTTCACTGCCCACCCCGGTCTGGATGCTCACCGTATCTGGGCCGAGTGCTAACAAGCCGTCATAAACCTTGTTGGCCGAAAGGACGACCTCCTTGGGCCTGATTTCACCCACCTGGCCACTGGCCGTGCTGCTGGCCAAGCTGTAGCCGTAGACAGGCAAGCTGTTCTTGTTGGCCGACAGCAAGGACACACCGGACAAGCTCACAGTTTTTTGGCTGCCAACGTCCTTGGCCGTCGGGCCCGTGCCAGCCGAACTGTACAGGGCCTCGCTCGGGGTCTGGAGCAACACTTGATCGCCATCCAACATGCCAGCCACCTGCACCTGGCTGGCCAAGACCGTGGCCAGGGTGCTGCCGTCGTACTCGCGAACGACCGCGCCATTCAGGCCCAAGGACAAGACAGGTGCCAGGCTGTAAAACAGCCCATGGCCAGTGCCCAGCGGCGTGGTGTTGCCGTGGCTGGCGTTGTACTGTTTGAAGGCCGCCACCAACCCTCCGGTCACATCGCCGATGCTGGTATCAAACGGGTCGGCGTTGGTGCTCCAGAGCTGCCAGAGATGGTTGCCCGTGGTCGCAAGGGCCCCGGAACCGGCCTGGTTGACAAAGCGGTTGGCCACCAAGGTGATGTCGCCAGCGCTGGCACTGATTTGCTGGCCAGGGGCGATGGTGAGCGTGCCCGATGATTTCAACAGCACGTCGCCCGTGGCCGTGCTGGACAAGGGGGTTTGAATGTTCAGGTCGCCCGCGAAAACCGAAATCGGTCCTGCCACATTCACCGTGCCCGTCAAGTTCAGGCCCGCCGTGTTGCCGCCCTTGCCGATGACCAAGCCTGACAGGCCTTGGATGGGCGTTGTGAATGTGGTGGACGGGGCGCTGAAACTGTCGGCGACCGGCTCCAAAACCAAACGCCCTGCACCGCTGATGCCACTGGTGCCCAGCTGCAGCAGGTTGTTTCGGATCACCAGCTGACCGTCCGACACGATGGTGGCCCCGTTGTACGTGGCGGCACCGCGCAGGGTGAGCGTGCCTGCGCCCAGCTTGTTCAAGCTGCCGCCGCTGCTGCCCAGGTTGGCGCTCAGGCTGATGTCTTGGCCGTTGGTGTCCAGACGGTAGGCCTGACCTGATGTGGTGCCAAAACGAGCCGAGTAGTCGGTGGTGTTGGTCGCGCTAAAGCGCAGCGTGCCACCCCCAAAGCCGATGGTGCCGCTGCTGCCCAAGGCCGTCGCTGAGCCAAGGGCCACAGTGCCTGCATTGAGCTGAGTGCCGCCCGTGTAGCTGTTGGCTCCGCTCAAGTTGAGCACGCCGGCACCCGACTTGCTCAATATGCCGGGGCCGCTGATGTTGCCGCTCAAGGTCATGAAAGAGCCCACATTCACGATGGAAGTGGCGTTCAGTCGGACGTTGCCAAGCCAGCTTTCACCAAAGCCGTTGGTGCCTTTCAAGGTGCCACCACTCAGCACCAAATCGTTGGCCAGACTGCTCCGGTCGGTCCACAAGGTGGCACCACCGCCCACCGTGATGGCGCCGCTTCCAAAAGCCGTGCGCGCTAGGCTGGCGGCACCGCCAAAGAGCGTGCCAGCGGATACCGTGGTGCCGCCGCTGTACGTGTTGCCGCCGCCCAGCACCAGGGTGCCGCTGCCCGACTTGCGAAGCCTGCCCGTGCCCTGCATCACCCCCGCATAGTTCACCGTCACCGATGGGTCGATGTTGAAGGTGCCGCCACTGCTGCCCAGTGCAATGCCCCGGTTGCTGGCCAAGGTGGTGTCGGCTGTCACTTGCAGTGTTCCACCGTTGAGCGTCAGAGCGTCTGAGCTGGCAGACTCTGAGCCGAGATTGGTGTTCTGAGATATTTTCAAGGTCCCCGCGTTCACGCTGACGCCACCTGCGAACGTGTTGCTGTTGAGCAAGCTCAGCGTGCCCGCGCCCGTCTTGGTCAAAGCCCCTGTGCCACTGACAACCCCCGAGATGGCGCCGACTCCGCTTTCATTGACCGTCAAGGTGTTGCCGACCAGATCCACCGCTGCCAGGCTCATGCCGGAACCACTCAGGGTGCTGTTGGCACTCACCGTCATGGCGCCTCGGTAGGTCTGTGCGCTGCTGGTGCTCACGTTCGCCCCCAGGCTGCTGGTACCCGTCACCGTCAGACTGCTCAGCCCCGCATAGGCTGCGCCGGTCTGCAGATGACCGTCAATCGTCAAGGCATGACCTCCCCCATCCAATGTGCCGGAGGTCTTGATCAAAGTGCCTGTCAGCGTGCGGGGGCCACCGCTCAAAGTGAGCGGTGCGCCATACGTCTGCAAACCGGTCGACGACACATTGCTGCCCAGCTTGATGGCTGATTGCGTTTGCGCTGACAAATCGCCATCAAATGAGACGTCGCCCGTGGTTTGAACCAACCACCTTCCCGTGTTCTGAACTGTCGCACCGGAACCAATCACAAACCGGTTGGCGCTGGCAGCACGGTTCAAGTCAAACGCAAACCGGAACCAAACAAGGTCGTGGTTATTGGGGTCCGAAGACCAAATCCATTGCCCGGCGGTGTTGTCCAGCTTGTTGCCCCACGGTGCAGCGTTGTAAGGCTGGACATACCCGTTGCTGGACCAATTGCCATCGTTGAAACCAATGGCATTCCAGCTTGGATTGGAGGTCGGGTTCGTTATGGTCCATTTCCAGGTGCCATCGGAGCCGAGTACCGTGCCGTCCTTCAGCTTGATCTCTGCCTGCATGGATGCGATGCCCCCTGCGTCATAGGCAGCCACGGCCAACACGTTGGTGCCGTTCACGGCAGAAGCGGGCAAGGTGTACTTTTGTGGAGAACCCCAATTGCTGCCAGACCCCAACAAGCTGCCATTGAGGTAAGCCGTGTACCCATTGTCGGCCGTGACTTGGATGTGGTCCAAGTCCATGGCGGGCTGGCCAATTTGAATGTCGTAATGGCCAGATCCGGTTTGCAAACCCGCTGCCGAAACGTCCCCCAACACGAACATGGAGCCGGTCTGGTTGGCGGTCCCCAAGCCAAGAATGCCCACATCCGAGAGCGCCGCATTCAAAGTCGTGGTGGCCGATCCGCTGTTGAATGTCAGGTTGGCGCCGTGACCTGTAACCGTGGTCAAGGCGCTGCTACCCACCGTGATGGCACCGCTGCTCGTGGTCATGGAACGCGTGCCACTGCCACCCAGCGTGACATGGTCTGCCACGGTGATGGCCCCTTCACCCGTGGTGATGTTGCCGCCCGTCCATGTCAAAGGCTTGGAAAACGTGAAACCCGCATTTGTGGAAGCCACCGCACTCAAGTCATGCGCCACAGTGGTGCCACCGGCAGCGACAAACGTCACCGGATCTTTGAAGGTTGTAATCCCTTGTGTCTGGACACCGCCTGTTCCGGTGGTGTGACCCAGAGTGATCGATGTGAATCCATCACCCAGACGACCGAGCTCTGCCGCATCGATGTTCAACCCTGTCTCAACTGGCGTGCTGGCCCCCAAATACATCGGACGTGACAGCGTGGCCGGACGCAGCGTCAACCCACCCGTCCCGGCCAAGCTGCTGCCCCAATCGATTTCATCGCCCGTCAAGACTCGGTCACTGCTGCCCAGTGTGACGGACCCGATGTAAGACTGCGCACCATGGGTGGTCACATTGGCCGCCAAATCACTGGTGGTCGACACCGACAGGGAAGCTGCTGAGGAGATCTCTGCATTCAGGTCCAAAGCACCGGTGATGGTCACGGCACCCAGTCCCTGAATTCCCCCCACTACACCATCCAACCGCACTTCACTCGTTCCGACGCTCAGGCTCAGCGCCCGACTCTGAAGGGCCTCGCTGTTGAGTGTGTTGCCAAATGTGATCGGGCTGTTTGCCGTATTCAAGCTGCGATCGCCACCACTCAAAGTCACTGGGCCGGTGTAGGCCTGTGCACCGGTGGTGGTGATGTTCGCGCCCAAGTTGCTGGAGCCCGTCACGCTCAAACTGTCCAATGGCATTGACCCACCCACGGCCCCACCCAGGTCTGCATGACCGCTGATCGTCAGGTCATAGGCACCATCCAGCGTCGAACCCGTCTTGACCGTACTGCCTGACAAGTTCGTTGCCGCGGCCAGCGTCACAGCGCCAGAGTAAGTCTGCGTCCCGCTGGTCGTCACGCTGTGGGCCAAGGTTGACGCACCGCTGACCGTCAGACTTGACGAGCCCGCCGAGCGCATGATGCTGCTGCCCGAGGCCATGTTCAGGCTGGCCACGGTTTGCGTGGCTTGCAGATCCCACACCGAGGTGCCGTTCAACACGACATCCGTACTGCTGCTGAGCACGCCTGTCAACTTCAAAGTACCCGCCGACACTGTGGTGTCACCGGTGTAGCTGTTAACGCCGCTCAGGGTCAGCGTACCGCCGGGTGCATGGACCGACAACGCGCCGGCACCGCTGATGGAGCCGGTCAGCGAGAGGTCTACCGAATTCAGCGCCAAGGTGCCATCATTGGTGAAGGTGTGCACGGTGTAACCCTCTGCCGAGCCAGTGCCAGCGACCACGCCGCCGCCTGTGCCAGCAGCAGCGCCCTTGTAGCGTGCCACCACGATGCCTGCCGCACCTGTGCCCGCTGGCGCGCCTTGAGGCTCAGCGCCGCCACCGCCCGAGCCGGTGTTGGCCACCGCGTTGTTGCCCGCTGTGGCGTTGCCGGTTGCACCTGCACCGCCTACACCCGAGCCACCCACGCCACCCGGGGTGTTCTCCGTTGGCGTGTTGGCGCCACCGCCGCCGCCGCCAGCGTAGAACTTGACTTCGCCGGTAATTTCCGAGGCCTTGCCCAAACCACCGGCGCCGCCGCTGCCAAAGCCATCGTCGGCCACCGTGGCGTTGCCTCCCGGGCCGCCGGCACCGCCGCCGCCTGCACCCGCGCCATAGGCATTGCGGTTGGACACGCCACCACTGAAGCCTTGACCGTCGATGCCCGAGGCCTGCGCTACCAAAGCTCCGTCGTAACCGCCACCGCCGCCGGAGGCCCCGTTTTGACCTGAACTGTTACCGCCACCACCGCCACCGCCGCCACTGGCAGTTAGACCGAAGGCGACAGACGCCGCGCCACTGCCGCCGGGCGAAACACCGCCCGCCCCTACGCTGACCGCGTAGCTGGTGCCCGTCAAGGCGGTGGTGCCTGTCAGGAAACCGCCCGCGCCACCGCCACCGCTGTTGCCTGCACCTCCGCCACCCACCACCAAATAGTCGACATCGCTGTCCAACACCAAAGAAGCTGTGCCATTGAGCACCATGGCGTTGTCCAGCTTCGTGACGGCACGCCCGATCTTCAAAGCGGCTGTCCCAAGGGTCAACGTCCCTGTTCCGACTGCGGTGTTGGTGTACAGGCCCAGCGTGCCGCTGCTCAGCAGCGTGCCACCGGTGTACGTGTTGGCCCCCATCAAAGACAACTCACCGGTGCCAGCCTTGATGAGCGACAAGGGCGAAGCACCGTCGCTGATCACGCCTTGCACCATGCCCACGCCCTCATGCTGCAAGGTGAGTGCACCTGCCCCTTGTACGGCTTTGGCACGCAAACTGCCTGCAGACTGCAGCGTCAAGGCGGCCATGGCGCTCAGGCCTGCCTTGAAATGAAGGGCAGGACTCTCAGCCGTCACAGAAGCCGCTCGGGACAAACCGATTTCGCTGACCTGCACAAGGTTTCCGGGGCTGCGGATGGTGTTGAACACCAAGCGGTAGTAACGGTAAGGCGTGTTGTTGGCAAACACGAGCGAGGCGTCGGTGTAGGCCGCATAGCGGTTGGAAGGGGGCGCCAGATTGCCACTGGCCAACTCGACCTCATTGGGCAGACCACCGGGATTACCCGAGTACCCGCTGACGAAAGCGGTGTTGGAGCCGTAGAGCGTGTAACGGGTGGGGTCACGTTCGGCGGCATCATTGGCCGTCGTCAAACTCACCTGATTGACCACCCTGGCCGCCCCCAGGTCCACGAGCGCATCAGAGCCCTCACCTTTTGTATTGAGGTACTTGGTATCGTTTCTTCCATCAAAGGCGTATTGAACAGCCTCACTGCCCGGCGATGAGCCATCAGAGATGGCAAAGCTGCTGGAAGCCAGGCCAGCAGCCCAGTTGCCAGAAGCAGGCACCACACCCAATGCTTTGAGCGTGACAGCGGCATTCGTCACCACATCATCGTTGTAGGTTTGTGGGCCCGTGGTCGTGACGTTGGCCCCCAGTAGTGTGCGACCGCCCGCGTCGGTACCCAGGCTGGCCAAGGGCGTGCTGCCCCCGACAGCGGCGTTGAAAGCCACATCGCCCTGGCTTTTGACCGACAAGGCATGCCCACCATCTACCGGACCTGCAAAACTGAGTGCGCCCGTGCCAGTGGTACCCACGGTGGTATCGGCGGCCAAGTTCACGGCGCCACTGGCCGTGGCGGCGCTGGCACTGCTGTTAATTAATGCACCTGCCGCGTCCATGCCCGAACCGCTCAAATTGAGGGCATTGGCCAGACTCTGCCCCGCCAAGTCCAGTGTGGCACCACTGGCCACCGTCACGCTCGCCGTGCCCAAAGGGCCTGAAGTGACAGCGCCGCTGGACGATGCACCCACTTGCAGCGCACCGGCACTCACCGTGGTGCCACCTGAATAACTGCTGGTGCCCGACAAAGTCAAGGCGCCCGCACCTGACTTGGTAAGCGTGGCGCCGGTGCCACTGATGGCTCCGCTGTACTGGCTGTTGCCGCCTTGGTTGACCGTGACGGTCTGCTGGCTGCCGCCCAAGATCACGGCGCCGCTGCCGCTCAATCCGCCGGCAGCGGCGTTGATGGCCAGATGACCGCTGGTGGCGCTGAGGTCGGCGTTCAAGTTGACGCTGCCTTGCGCATCCAAGGTGAGTGTGGTGGCCGCACTCCAGCTGACCGCCTCCTGCACGTTGACGTTGCCAGCCGTTCCGGTGGTGCCGCTGGTGTTCAAGATGGTGACGTTGCCAGTCTGCAAATTGGCGCCGAGTTGGGCGCCTGAAATGTTGCCATCGCTGGCAATGTTGAAGTCCACCGGGTCAATCAGCCAGGTCCCATGCTGGCCTTGTGCCGCCAAAGTGCTGACTTTGGCGCTGGGTGCCACAAAAACCTGCGCGGCCGAGGTTTCGACGAAGCCCCCCTTACCGCCCTGCGGCGCCGACGCATCGAGTTGACCCGCCACCTGCACCGTGCCCAGCGCCATGTCACCGAGCAAAACAATGCGGCCTTCACGCTCTTGCAAGGTGTGTGCACGCACCACCCCTTCGTTGTTGACCACACCCGAGAGCAAAGCATTGGCCCCCTTGGCCGTGAGCAACACATTGCCGCCATCGGCTCGAACAAAACCTTTGTTTTCGACCAGGGCGTTGACCGCACCTTGTTCCACATTGACTTTGAGCAGCCCTGAGCCAGCGACCTGGAGGCTGAGCTTTTGCCCAGCGGCCATGAGCACGTTGCCACCATCAGCTTGCAAGCTGCCGCTGTTGCTCACGCGGGGTGCCAGCAACGCTATCAGGCCCCCATCGGCCTGCACCTGGCCTTGGTTGCGCACAGCACCCGAGTCCGAATGGCCAGTAAAACGCCAACGGCCAGCCAGAAAATCATCGCTGGCCAAATCGAGTGAACTGGCCACCAGGCCCGCCACGTTGACCTGGGCGCCACGGCCGAACACGATGCCCGAGGGGTTGACCAAAAACACCTGGCCATTGGCCGACAGTTGGCCCTCGATCTGCGTGGCCACACCACTTTGCACACGGTTGAGCGCAACGCTGCTGGCACCGGGCTGTTCAAAGCGCACGCTCGCGTCACGGCCAATGTCAAAACTGCTCCAGTTCAGCACCGCCTTGTCGCTGGCTTGCCTGACCACCAAGGCGGCCGCCGTGCGCTCCAGCTGCACCGAGCCTGCAGCCAGCTGCGCTGAGCCGGGCAGCTGCGTGGGTGATAAATTTTGCGCCTGCGCAGCCCAGGCCAACATGCCGAGCAGGCAAGCCCCGGCCAGACCGCGGGCCTCGCGCCGACCCCGGCCCTTGCCGCGGCCAGCCGCCGTCTCAGGCACTGCCACGAGGCTTGCGCTGAGATCGCTCCAGACCAGTCGGTAGGCGTGGTTCATGAGGGCGGCGTTAATGCACTCAGAATTCGACGTTCAGCGCCAACAACAAGCGACTGCGACTGGCTTTGCCATCGCTGTTGTTGCCATCGGCGCTGCGGCCAGGGTTGGTCCCCAAGGCGCGGGCCCAAGTCAGGTCCAGACGCCAATCGCCCGGCCGGACCCAGCTGAGGCCCAAGCCCGCACCGCTGAGGCTGTAAGTGTTCAAGCCCGTGGCGCTGTCGATCACTTGGTCGCCGGATTGGTGCACCCGAATGCGCCCCCAGTCGTAAAAGCCCGACAGCTCCAGTCGGTGTGCAGATGCGGGCCAAGCCCATGCGCGGCTCAAGGTCAGGCTGGCCACCATGCCGCTGTCACCTGCACCTTCTCCACCGGGGTAAGCGCGTACGCCACTGTTGCCGCCCAATGAAAACTTCTCGGAGGATTCCAGGTTGCGCGCCGCTTGTTGGCCGTTGAGCGACCACTGCGCCTTCCACTCACCCGGCAAGGATTGCAAGCGGGTGAAGGTGTACAACCACTTGTGAAAATGCCCATGGGCGCGGGGGCCGGCTTGGTCTTGCTCCAGGACCGCAGGCAGACGAGAGAGGTCCATGTGACCACGGTCCAACCCCAAGGACCAGTCGTTCAAGCCACCGCCACCCAGCGCATCGGTGATTTGACCACTCAAACCCCAGGACCACACCTGGGCCACTTTGTCGCCCAGTCGCTCGCCTGCAGCCGTATCCACAAAGGCCTTGCGGTCCCAACCCATCCGAGCACGCAGCTTGTAAGACGGCGTCAAATACAGCGGGTAGCTGGCACTGAGCCCCCCCATCAATGCCCGACCCTGCAAGCCCAATTCGGCCAAATCACCGCCCACGCGGTAACGCAAAGTGGTGAGCGAGCCTCCCAGCTTCAAGCCCGTGTGGCCCACCGGGACCGACAACTGACTGGTGAGCATGGCGATGCCGGAGCTGCCCACCGCATTCAAGAGGAGCGAATCGCCCAGACCCAGGGGACTGTTCAGGGTCAACAAACCCGTGGCACGTTCAACCCCGGTGTAAGGGCCACCGAAATTGTCAAAGGTCAAGCCGCCGCCAAGCTGTGGGGCTTCTTGAACCTCCACGGTCAAACGGGTGCTGCCGGGTTGGACGCCGCGATCGAGCGAAGCGGTGGCGTTCACGCCACTCAACTCGGCCGCGCGCAACAAGCCCTCTTCCAGCTGCTGTGCGTTCAGACGCCCCTGCTGCGCCAACAGGGGCGCTGCCACCATGGCGCGAATGCGTTCAGCACTCACCCGCTGGGCACCGCTGACCACAATGCCTTGCAAGCCACCATCGAGCAGGCCGGGCATGAGGCGAACTTCAATGTCGCCGCTGGTCACGTCCTGCGGCGGCAAATAAGCCTGCGCCAGGAGCCAGCCGCGAGCCTTCAGGGCACTGCTGACCTGCTCGGTCAAAGCCAACAGATCTGCGGCACTCAAAATCTGGCCCAAACTCGGCCGAGCCCATTCAGCCAACGCATCTTCTGGAGCCCATCCCTCGCCGCCGACAAAGCGGATGCTGCGAACGCGCACGCTGACGCCACTGTCAGCAGGCACGGTCCATTGCCGTTCGGGCATCACGATGCTGGGGGCTGTCTGCCGCGGCACGGCCTGAGGCATAGCCGCCTCTTGCTGACGCAAAATGCTGGCCGCCGATGGTAGGGTTTGTGCCAGAGTCGGGCCCGCCAAAGCCAACAAGCCCCAGAACGGGCCAGCCAGCAAGGACAAGGCGCAGGGCCGCAGCGAAATCATCGGCAAAGGAAACAAAACAAAGTCCTTACAAAAAAAGAACCCAACGGTGCGGCAGGTTCCGGGAAGTGGGGGCCGATGGCGCCAGCGCTGGAGCCCGTCATTGAACACACCAGGCCCACGCTGAGAGACCCTGACTCAGCTAGCGTTTTTATAAGTTTTTGCAATTCAGCGAACTCTTCACTTCGCACATGACAGGGCGAGAAGCCGCATCGCACAAAGCCGAGAAGACGGCTTTATGAAAAATGCGAACAAAATGAATTCGTCAAATATGACAATTTTAGATTTCACTCTGCGCCAGACCTATTCCTGGCGGCACCCACGGCAATCCCTGCCGCACTTTGTGTGCGGCAAGGCCATGCTCGCGGCTTTGTGCGGGTCGGGATGAAGTGTTTGGTAGAGCCAGCCGGGTGCGAGGGCTGTTGGGTCGCCCAAGCAGGCAGGGGCAAAGCCTTGAAAGTGGCAGCGCCGGCAAGGCCCTCAAGGGCGCGTGTCGGCGGCCTCGATCTGGGCGCTTAAAAACGCACCCAGGCCCTGCAAATCGAGCTGGCGCAAGGCCTGCAGCACATGGTCCGCCAGGGGCGCACATCCCGGCTGCTCGACCTGCAAGCGGCGCGCCCAGGCTTCAATGGCGGTCACCTGACCCAACTCCACCAGCTTGGCCAGATCGCGCAAGTGGTGCACATCGGGCAAGGCCAGTGCAGGGTCAGATGGCTCTGGCGCGCAGGCAACAGGCGATGGCAGCCCCCTCAGGTCGTGGTCCACCGCGTGTTCGCTCCAGTGCAAGTCGAGAAGATCGCCTATGCGTGCAAGCAGCTGGGCATGGTCGATCGGACGCAAAAATTCGGCGGCAAAGCGCAGCCGACCGTTCCAATGGGGCGGCGGGCTGGGGGGCGCCGCCGAGATCAGCACCACCGGCACCTGAGGAAAAAACTCCGCCACACGCTCGAGCACCAACCAACCGTCACCCTCCGGCATGTACTGGTCGGTCAGCACCAAGTCCAATGCGGGCCTCTTTTCCAGCAGGGCCTCCGCTTGTCTGCCATTGGCGGCACGCAGCACTTCAAAACCCAGGCCTTCGAGCAACTGGCTCAACACATTGCGGCTCACCGCCTCGTCGTCGACCACCAGCACTGCACGTCTGGGGCCCAGATAACCGGCTGCGTCAAAACCTTCCAGCCGCTCGTCTGACGAGGTCGCCTGCTCGGGCAGGCGCTGCACGGGCACGTTGAACACAAATTGCGCCCCTTGCTGGGGGGCACTGCGCACCTTCAGCCGACCGCCCATCAGTTCGACCAGCTGGCGTGCAATCGCCAGGCCCAAACCCGCCCCCTTGCCACCATAGTTGGCTTTGCTGTCGGCCCGCTCGAAGGGCCGGAAGATGCGCTCTTGCTCTTCTGCAGAAATGCCCTCGCCTGTATCACTGACTGTGAATTCAAGCTGCAACTGGGCCTGGCCATCTGAAGGTCGCGCGGTGACTTTCAAGGCAATCAACCCATCGCTCGTGTGCCGCGCTGCATTGGCCAGCAGGTTGCTCAACACCTGGCGCAAGCGTTCGGCATCGGCCCGGACGCTGAGGGTTTGCAAGTCTTGCCCCTCAAACACCAGCTCAAAGCGGTTGTTGCGCTGCACCGCCAACACACGGGCCATGCGCTCAATGCCACGCACAAAGGTACCCAAGCGCAAAGGAGCAGGCTCAATTTTGAGCATGCCGGCAGCGCCGCGGGCGTAGTCCAAGATGTGGTCAATCATGCGCAGCAACTGTCGGCCACTGTCAAAAATGCTGTTTAAGCCGTTCACCTGTGCGGCGCTGCGCGCCTCGCGGGACAACAGCTGGGCATTGCCCAAAACAATGTCCAGCGGACTGCGCAGTTCATGGCTCATGTGCGCCAAAAAGCGCAGCTGCGCAGCACTCTCAGCCCGCACACGCATGATTTCTTCTTGCAACTGGCGCGTTCGGTCCACCAAACCCAGCAACATCAAGGGCGAGCAGACAAAGATGCTCAAAAACGGCACCAGTGACCAATTGGGCGAGAAAGTGAACACGCCCCCGAGCACCAACAGGCGCATGACAGCGAAACCGAACAAGCTGATGAAAGCCACCATGATGATGCCCGCCGCACGGTCGCCATCACGCCAGGCTCGGGCGCTGAGCAAAGTGGCGTACAAACCGCACAAAACCACCAAGATGAAGCGCCAAGCGTCTGAGTCGATCAGATCCAGCTGACCGGCCAAGATCAAGCCCACAGTGGCATACACCGACACACGCATCTGCCACAGCAGCCAAGGGTAGCGGTGCACTTGGGGCAAAAAAGCACGCAAAAAGTGGTGCATGCCCAACAACACAATCAGACTGCCCACATCCCTGATGGCGCCGGACAAAGGCAGGTTTTGCGGCCAGAAAAAACGCTGAAAAGCCCCCTCTGTCACGCTGACCACCAAAAACTGACCCAACTGACCGATGGCAAACAGCCCGTAAATAACCTGCCGAGTCAGCGCCAGCATCATGAGCGAAAACACAAAAATCAGGCCCATGCCCCCAATGCCAACACTGACCCAGAACTGCCGCAACTGCTGAGTGTTGCGAAATTCGTCAGGTTTCCACAGGGCCGTGTACAAGCTGATGACGGTGTCCGATGACAGGCGCATCCAAGCGGTTTGTCGCTCATGCGGCCCCAGCACCATGGGCAGCACGCCATACGTTTTTTCAATGGCGCCGCGCTCGGCAATCGGTGTGAGGTAACCCAGGTGGCGCACATCCCACCCTGTGGGGCGCTCCAGGTAAAGGCTGATCTGCGCCATTTGAGGATGGCCCACCTCCAGCCAGCGTGCCGCCTCGGTTGCCGAAGAGTTGTGCAAACTCAGACGCAACCAAAACGCCTGCGCCTTCCAGCCTCGGACCACCGAGGACGGCTCCAAGGGCTGCCAATCACACGTTTGCGCAAGCAGCTTGTCAATGGTCAGGTCGGGTGATGTCGAACACCACTGCACGGCCATCGTCACGGGTTCATTGGCAGGCGCAGACCCGGCATACCCCAGCCGCGCCTGCAGCAAAAGCACCGCCAGCACAGCGAGCCCCAACCAAAAGCCGAGCCGTTTGCGCATCAACGCCCAGCCTGGGAAAGCCCCGGGGGCAACAAAGGCGGGTCGCCACCAAACGGCTCCAGCTCAGGATCGGACTCGCTCAACCCTTGGAGCTGGGCGCGCATCTCGCTGGGTGAGCAGCCAAAGCGCTGGCGAAAGGCTTTTGAAAAATTCGCCGGTGTGGAATAACCCAAAGCGTCGCTGATCACAGAAAAAGACGTTTGGGAGCCGCTGACTTGGCTGTTGGCCTGGCGCATCCGTTCTTCTCGCAACCAGCCAAACACGGGCTGGCCGCACAAGGCCTGAAAAGACTCGTTCAAACGACGGCGATTGGTGCCAACCAGCCGGGCCAAGCGGTCCAGGCTGGGCGGGTTGGCGATGGTTTCACGCAGCACCTGCTGAGCGGCCACCACCAAACGCATGTCCATGCTGGCCTCGCTGGATACGGCGAGTTGGCTTGGATCGCTGGACTCGAGAGGCGTCATGGTGCGCTGCAAGTGGACCCCTACCCGGGCCAGGACCTCTTGCACCTCAAAAGGCTTACCGATGTAATCCACCGCGCCTGCAGCAAAACCTTCCAGCCGCTCCGTCAAGTCATTGGCTGCCGTCAAAAAAATCACGGGAATTGTGCGCACGACCGGATGGGCCTTGAGCAAGCGGCAAGTGGCGATGCCATCCATGCCTGGCATGCGCACATCCATCAAGATCAAACTGGGCTTGAGCAAGATGGCCTGCTGGTAACCCCGCTCACCACTGAGGGCCACGCTCACGCGCAGATCTCTGAGGGTCATCATGTCCATCAAAAGGCGCAGGTCCGCCACCGAATCGTCAATCAACAAGACGTCGGTCTCCCCCACCAGGCCTGGATTCAACAAAGAAGCCACAGTCGTCATTAGATGACTTTAACTTTTTTCCGCCCGCCATCGAGGCAGCCAGCCACAGACTGCACCATCCGGTGCGGGCAGGAACAGCGCCAGTGCGGCTTGAAAAAGCAGCATCCGAGCGAGGGGGGCAAGGTCAAGGCCATGCGGATTGGAGACAGTCCGCAGGGTCGGCGAAATAAGCCGAGGGGCCCTGCTCGCGCAAGCGCTGCACGTAGCACGTGTGGCGTTTGGCCCATTCAAAAGCCCGCTCATCGCGCAACAAAGCAGGCAAATTGTTGATGGCCGCCTCGGCCAAAGACAGCGAGGTCAAGCCCATCGCTCTCAGCACCCCCTCGACCAACAACATGTCGGACACGAGGTAGGGTGCAAAGTTCGCTGGCAACTGGGTCAAAGCCACCAAGTCGGCAAAGGGCAGCGTGCTCAAACTGTCAATGGCCGCACTCAGCTCTTGCAGCGAGATCGCATCCCCTTGGGCCATGCCCATGCCCCGCAAGGCCGACCGAATGCCGCGGGTGACAGGCCGACTGATGGCCGTCAGGGTGCCGCCGCCGACCTCTGCAGACAGCGCCTGCAGTTGATGATCGGCCAAATCACGCGCTTGTTGCAACTGAGAGGCTTGCATCGGCAACAAATGGCAGGCCACAGCCTCACTTCGATTCAGGGTCTGGCACAGCAAACGTGACCATGATTTTTGACCTAACTCCACACCAAAGGACCGGTCATGACCGGCTACCTGCATGCTGCCGCCGCCCAGATCGAGCACGTGGCTGGTCTGCAGCCGCTGGCCCAAAGCTTGTTGGGCCGACGCGTGGCCATAACGCCCCTCCACGGAGGCAGGAATGATCAACACCGCCACCCCGGTTCGCTCGTACAGGACAGCCAGCTGCGTTGCCAACTCCGGGCCACCTTGTCGCCAAGCCAGGCGCCAGGCTGAAAAACCACCGCCCAAATGGTGACACCTTGGAGGCAGCTGAGCCTGCTGGGGTAATTCACGCAAAGCACTTTCAACGGCGGGCAGCAGCGACTCCAAACGCTGCCCCAGCATGAGGGGTGTGAGCAAATCGATGTCGCGAGAGGGCATGTTCACAGATTGCGCCAGACCGCTGGCAGCGGCCCGCACACCGGAAGAACCCATGTCAAAAACGAGACGACAGTCTTGCGGTGGTGAAGGCGATATGGGTGCCTGGGCTTGTGCCAGACCCAGGCCTGCCAAACAAAGCATGGCCAAACTGGCGATGGAGCGACACCAATCACGCAAAAATAGCCTTGATGGTAAGGACTGCCCGTTGGCGGCCATTTCAAACATACGCGGGTGTTGTCATGTCAAAGGTAAGGGGCGCCGCAGACCAAGGGCAGGCCATGACCGACGCAAGATTTAATTGCAATTTTTAGCCCAGAAGCCACGGATGCATCCGAGGTGGACAATCATAACGTCAGTACATCGCGCGGAGCGAGGCTGCACACGCAGACGTCTTGCGCTTACAACGCTGCCATAGCGCCAAGAAAAAAGCCCATGAGACTAATCTCACGGGCTTGGTTCTGGCGGAAACGGAGGGATTCGAACCCTCGATGAGGCTCTACACCCCATACTCCCTTAGCAGGGGAGCACCTTCGGCCACTCGGTCACGTTTCCAGTGGAACGAATTATAACTTAGGCTTGATCCAGATCGAAGGCTTTGTGCAATGCGCGTACCGCTAATTCCATGTATTTTTCATCGATCACGACCGAAGTCTTGATTTCGGATGTGGAGATCATCTGGATGTTGATGCCCTCTTCGCTCAGGCTGCGGAACATCTTGCTGGCCACGCCCACATGGCTGCGCATGCCGATGCCGACGATGGACACTTTGCAGATCTTGGCGTCGCCTGCGACTTCTGCCGCGCCCAGTGCGGGCAAGACTTTTTCCTTGAGCAAGTCGATGGTTTTGGCGTAGTCGTTGCGGTGCACGGTGAAGCTGAAATCGGTCTTGCCGTCTTTGCTCAGGTTCTGGATGATCACGTCCACTTCGATGTTGGCATCGGCCACAGCGCCCAGGATTTGGTAGGCAATGCCGGGCTTATCGGGCACGCCCAACACGGAAATTTTGGCTTCGTCGCGGTTGAATGCGATGCCGGAAACGACGGCTTGTTCCATTTGTTCGTCTTCCTCAAAAGTGATCAGGGTGCCGGATGCGGCTTCTTCGTTGATGTCGATGTCCCAGGGCGTGAAGCTCGACAGCACACGCATGGGCACTTTGTATTTGCCTGCAAATTCGACCGAGCGGATTTGCAAAACTTTGGAGCCGAGCGACGCCATCTCCAGCATCTCTTCAAAACTCACGGTGTGCAGACGACGGGCTTCGGGCACCACGCGGGGGTCGGTGGTGTAGACGCCGTCCACATCGGTATAGATCAGGCATTCGTCCGCCTTGAGGGCTGCAGCCACAGCCACGGCCGAGGTGTCCGAGCCGCCACGGCCCAAGGTGGTGATGTTGCCGTTCTCGTCCACGCCCTGAAAGCCGGTGATGATCACGACCTTGCCTGCGTTCAGATCGCCGCGCACGCGCACGTCGTCGATCGATTCGATGCGGGCTTTGGTGAAAGCGCTGTTGGTCTTGATGGGCACTTGCCAGCCCGCGTAGCTGACCGAAGGCTGGCCTTCGGCTTGCAGCGCAATGGCCAACAAGGCGGACGATGCCTGCTCGCCCGTAGAGGCCAGCATATCGAGTTCGCGGCTGTAAGCGGTGTCGGGCTTGGCGGGGGCCAACTCTTTGGCCAAGCCCAGCAAGCGGTTGGTCTCACCGCTCATGGCGCTGGGTACCACCACGATCTGGTGGCCAGCACGCGTCCATTTGGCCACGCGCTTGGCGACATTGCGGATGCGCTCGGTCGAGCCCATCGAGGTGCCGCCGTATTTGTGAACGATCAAAGCCATGTGTAGTTCTGAAAAGAAGGAGAAAGCAGGCGCTGGTTTCAAGAAATCAAGTGAAGCCAGCACTGCCTACGTCAAAAGGGGTTTAGGCCCCGGCAAAGCCTGTCAATTGTACCAACCGGGCTGACGCCTCCATGACCCGACAAATCGCCCTGCTCATGCGCACGACGCGGATATCCATCGCAGCCGAAGGCACGCCACATCAAGCCAAGTAAGACAAACAGGCCCCAGCCCGAACCACAAAGCCCTGCCCCACTTTCAGGTGCAAGCGGTGCCCCCGGGTGGTGCAGGCTGCCACCTGATCCAGCAGTTCATGCAGTTGCGCGGTGCTGGGCGTGGTGGCGTGGTGCTGCTTTAGCCAGTGGCGCAGCACCAGCACTTGGCGGGCACGGCTGAGCTGTTGCAACGCCAGGATGCGCGGCGGCACACACACCTGCGCCAGGTCTTGCGCCGCCACTTCGTTCAACACCTCTTGCGCCTGTGCAGCATGGGCAGCACTGCGGGCGAAGGTTTCACGAAAAGCGGGCAAGGCCTCGGCCAGCGCGGGCAAGACGCGGGCGCGGATGCGGTTGCGGGTGAACTTCTCGTCGGCGTTGCTGGGGTCGTCGACCCACCTTTGCCCCTGGCTGTGCAGCCATTCGCGCAATGCGGCGCCCGGCACAGCCAAGCAGGGGCGGTGCCAGTTAAGGCCTTGCCGCTGCCAATACATGGGCATGCTGGCCAGACCGGGCAGGCCTGCGCCGCGCGACAACGCGATCAGCAAGGTTTCCACTTGGTCGTCGGCGTGCTGGGCCAGGGCGACATCTCGCACCTCAGGCCACTCGCTTTGCACAGCTTCGGCCAGCGCGGCATAACGGGCTTGGCGGGCCGCGTCTTCGGGGCTTTGGCCGGGTGCGTGGCCCGCTTGCACCCGCCGCACCGCCAGTGGCACCCCAAGCGCCAGGCACAGCGCACGGCAATGCGCCTCAAAACCATCGGCAGCGGCTTGCAGGCCGTGGTGAATGTGCACCGCCCTCACCTGCCCGGGCCAGCGCCGTGCGCAGGCCACAAGCAATGCGGTCGAATCGGCCCCACCGCTGAGCGCCACGGCAAAAGGAAGGCCCGGGCTGAAATCAGCCAGGGCCTGTTCAAAGGTTTGCGCCATGTGTGAAGCCTGACGGCTCACCTGCCGTTTTATTTGCCCGCTTTGGTATCGGTGAAGCGGCCGTAGCTGTTGAGGCGTTCGTAGCGGCGCTCCAGCAGCTCTTTGGGCTTGAGGTCGGCCACTTGACGCCAGGCATCGCCCAAAGCACGTTTGAGGAAAGACACCATTTGCTCGGGGTCCCGGTGGGCACCGCCCACGGGTTCGTTGACGATTTTGTCGACCAGGTTCAAGGCCTTGAGGCGGTGTGCGGTGATGCCCAGGGCATCGGCGGCCACTTCGGCCTTGTCGCTGGTTTTCCACAAAATGGAAGCGCAGCCTTCGGGGCTGATGACCGAGTACACCGAGTACTGCAGCATCAGCACCTGATCGGCCACCGAAATGGCCAATGCGCCGCCGGAGCCGCCTTCGCCAATGATGGTGGTGATGATCGGCACTTCGAGCTGCGCCATCTCGAAAATGTTACGGCCGATGGCTTCGGACTGGCCGCGCTCTTCGGCGTCGATGCCAGGGTAGGCGCCGGGCGTGTCCACAAAGGTGAAGACGGGCAGCTTGAACTTTTCGGCGGTTTTCATGAGGCGCAGCGCTTTGCGGTAGCCCTCGGGCTTGCTCATGCCGAAGTTACGCAGCGTGCGCTCTTTCGTGTCGCGCCCTTTTTGCTGGCCCAGCACCATGCAGGCCTGGCCATTGAAACGGGCCAAACCGCCCACGATGGACAAATCGTCGGCAAAGTGGCGGTCGCCGTGCATCTCGACAAAGTCGGTGAAGATGCCGTTGATGTAGTCCAGCGTGTAGGGGCGCTCAGGGTGACGGGCGATTTTGGTGATCTGCCAGGGGGTCAGATCGCTGTAGATGTCTTTGGTCAGTTGCTGGCTTTTCTTGCTCAGCTGGTCGATTTCGAGGGTGATGTCCACCGCCGACTCGGTCTGCACATAACGCAACTCTTCGATCTTGGCTTCGAGTTCGGCAACGGGTTGCTCAAAGTCGAGAAATGTCTTTTTGGCCAAGTTGGGCTCCTCTGTTCTGTTTCCGGCTGGACGCGCTGTCCAGCCCTTCAATACGCCACGGGCACGGGGTCCAGCGAGCGCCAAATATACCAAGTCGCCACCGTGGCGTAGGGGCTCCAGGCCTGGGCCACTTCACGGGCATCGCTGCGGCTGACCGGCTCGCCCGAAAAGTAGTTGCGGCTGATGCCGTTGATCAAGCCCACATCGTCCAGCGGCAGCACATTCGGCCGCATGAGGTGAAAGATCAAGAACATCTCAGCCGTCCAGCGGCCAATACCCCGGATCGCCACCAACTCGTCGATGATGGCCTCGTCATCCATCTCTTGCCAGGCCTTGACGTGCACCGTGCCCGAGCTGAAATGCATGGCCAAATCGACCAGGTATTCGACCTTGCGGGCCGACAAACCAGCCGCCCGCATGTCGTCGACCTTGAGTTTGAGCACAGCAGCAGGCGTGAGCCTTTTGGGGAGCACCGAAAAACGGTCCCAAACCGACTGCGCCGCCTTGACGGAGATTTGCTGGCCCACGATGGACCGCGCCAAAGTGACAAAAGCATCGCCCCGCGTTTCCAAAATGGCGTCACCAAACTGAGGGATGAGTTTTTTCATGACCCGGTCTTTTTTGGCCAGGTGCGCACAGGCCTCGGCCCAATATGCGGGCGTGACAGGGGTCACCGCAGACGTGGCTGCGCTCACTGAGCCGCCTCCCATGTGGTTCCAGCGGCAGAATCTTTGAGTACGATGCCTTGCGCCAACAAATCGTTGCGGATGCGGTCAGCTTCGGCAAAGTTCTTGGCCTTTTTGGCGTCCGCTCTGGCCTGAATCTGCGCCTGAATGGCCGCTTCATCCAAACCGGCACCTGCCTGCAGGTAAACCGTGGGATCGGTTTGCAGCAAGCCGAGCAAGCCGCCCAAGGCTTTGAGCAAGCCAGCACGCTCGGCCGAGCCACTGCGGTTGACTTCGCCCGCCAGCTCAAACAGAATAGCCACCGCCTCGGGCGTGCCAAAGTCTTCGTCCATGGCGGCTTTGAAGCGCGCGGCCAAAGGGTCGGCCCAGTCGATTTGCACGTCGGCTGGCGGCACAGCCTGCAGTGCGGTGTACAAGCGCTTCAAAGCGCCTTTGGCGTCGTTCAGGTGCACGTCACTGTAATTGAGCGAGCTGCGGTAATGGCTGCGCACGATGAAAAAGCGCACCGTCTCGGCATCAAATTCTTGGAGCACATCGCGGATGGTGAAAAAATTGCCCAGGCTCTTGGACATCTTTTCGTTGTCCACATTGATGAAGCCGTTGTGCATCCAAAAGCGTGCCAAGGGCTGGCCGTTGGCACCTTCGCTCTGGGCGATTTCGTTTTCGTGGTGCGGAAACTGCAGGTCGGCGCCGCCGCCATGGATGTCAAAAGTCTGACCCAGCAGCTCGCAGGCCATGGCCGAGCACTCGATGTGCCAGCCGGGGCGGCCAGTGCCAAAGGGGCTGACCCATTTGACGTCTTCCGGCTCGGTGGGTTTGGCGCTCTTCCAGAGCACAAAGTCCAGCGGGTCTTGCTTGTCCGTCTCCACCGCCACGCGCTCGCCCGCATTCAGCTCATCGAGCGACTTGCCGGACAACTTGCCGTAACCCGCAAACTTGCGCACCGAATAATTCACGTCGCCGTT
Source organism: Limnohabitans sp. YIMB22184 (assembly GCF_048020265.1). Classification (GTDB taxonomy): domain Bacteria; phylum Pseudomonadota; class Gammaproteobacteria; order Burkholderiales; family Burkholderiaceae_C; genus Limnohabitans_A. The sequence continues at coordinate 1,082,142 of NZ_CP171843.1, read as the reverse complement.
ACCCGCACGGTAGGCCAGGCCTTTTTGCTCCAGCGTGCCGATCATGCTGAGCATTTGGGGCACGTAGTCGGTGGCGCGGGGCTCGTGTTGCGGGCGCTCAATGCCCAAGGCGTCGGCGTCCTGGTGCAATGCGTCGATCATGCGGTCGGTCAAACCCCGGATAGTTTCGCCGTTTTCCAGCGCGCGTTTGATGATCTTGTCATCGATGTCGGTGACGTTGCGCACATAAGTGACCCGGTAGCCGCTGGCTTTGAGCCAACGCTGCACCACGTCAAACGCGATCATCGAGCGGGCGTGGCCCAGGTGGCACAAGTCGTACACCGTCATGCCGCACACGTACATGCGCACATGGCCGGGCTCGGCCGGTGAAAACTCGGAGACAGCACGGCTCAGCGTGTTGAAGATGCGCAGACTCATGTCAGATCTAAGATTTTTTTAACAACCACCCACACGACAGCGTCCGGCATCGGCATCTGATCGGCTCAGGGAAATTCAGGAAATTCAGGAAATTCAAGGCGGCGAAGCGGGTTCAAAACCCTGCTTCTCGGGTGGGCAACAGGACCTGCCAACGGCCTGAAGGCCGCATGCCCTCCGCTACAATGAACCTTCAGTATATCCCCGACAGGGCCCCTGCTCCCAGTTCCTGGCAGCCCGAATTCAACACTTTTGGCGCGCATGCAAGCTCTTGTTTCCTTCGTATTGACCAGTCTTTTGCTGCTGTCCAGTGTGGGGGCTCAGGCGGACGTTTACCAGGACGTGAACCGGCTGATCGGGGCCGAGCAATGGTCCAAGGCCCAAGACCAAGCCCAAGAACACCTCAAGACCCGCCCTACCGACCCGCAAATGCGCCTCTTGCTCAGCCGCATTCAAGACGGTCAGGGCCAAACCACCGAGGCGATGGCCACCCTGCAGGCCTTGACCCAGTCGTTCCCCGAATTGCCCGAACCACACAACAACCTGGCCGCCCTGCTGGCCCGCCAAAACCGCTATGCCGAGGCGCTGGCCCAATTACAAGACGCTGTGCGGGCACGGCCCGATTACGGCACGGCCCTGGAAAACCTGGGCGATGTCTACATTGCGCTGGCCATTGAGGCCTACCAAAATGCCAGCCGGGTACCGGCCCCGCAGCCGCGCGTGACCCGCAAACGCCTGGCGGCTGAACAACTGCTCAAGTCATCGGCGCCTTAAGGCCAGTCACTTTGAACGCCCAGCCCTACCCTTACTTGCCCTTGCCCCACCCTAAACCCTTCGGAACATCCCCATGCGACGCTCCCGCTTTTTGACCTCTTTGGCCCTGACACTGGCTTTGGCATTGCCCATGGCCAGCCAGGCCCAGATATCCGGCGTGAGCAAGGTGCGCATCAGCACCTCGATGGGTGACATCGAAGCCGAGCTCTACGCCGACAAAGCCCCCAAAACCGTGACCAATTTTTTGCAGTATGTGAACGACAAGCACTACGACGGCACGATTTTTCACCGGGTGATTGCGGGCTTCATGGTGCAAGGCGGCGGCTATGACGCTCAATACAAAGAGAAGAAAACCCGCGCACCTGTGCCGCACGAAGGCCGACAGGCCTTGGCCGCTGGCCTGAAAAACACCACCGGCACGCTGGCCATGGCCCGCACCAACGACCCGCAATCGGCTACAGCGCAGTTTTTCATCAACGTGGTGGACAACGCTTTTCTGGACCCGACCCCGATCCCCGACGGTGACCCGGTGGCCAAATTTCAATACCAGGGCCGCGTTTACGAGAACGTGGCCCGCGCCCAACTGCTGAACGCACCCCAGCTGTTCGGCTACACCGTTTTTGGCAAAGTCACGTCCGGCATGGACGTGGTCCAAAAAATCCGCAACACGCCCACGGGCGCTGGCGGCCCCTTCCCGACCGATGTGCCCCGCACACCAGTCGTCATCCAATCCATCACTTTGTTGAAGTAACACCATGAGCAACCCACAAGTCGAACTGCACATCACCGGCTACGGCGTCATCACCCTCGAACTGGACGCTGAAAAAGCCCCCAAGTCGACCGAAAACTTTTTGGCCTATGTGAACAAGGGCCACTACAACAACACGATTTTTCACCGCGTGATCCCCGGCTTCATGATCCAGGGCGGCGGCTTCGAGCCCGGCATGAGCCAAAAACCCACCGACGCGGCCATCGAGAACGAAGCCAACAACGGTCTGAAAAACGACGAGTACACCGTGGCCATGGCCCGCACCTCGGCGCCCCACTCGGCCACAGCGCAGTTCTTCATCAACGTCGCCAAAAACGACTTTTTGAACCACACCGCACCTTCCATGCAAGGCTGGGGCTATGCCGTGTTCGGCAAAGTGGTCAAGGGCACCGAAGTGGTCGACCAGATCAAAGGCGTGAAAACCGGCAACCGCGGCGGCCACGGTGACGTGCCCAAAGAGGACGTCGTGATCGAAAAAGCCGTCGCACTGTGATGGGCTGAGCCGTGTCGGACCCGCGCACCACCCGGCCGAAGATTGGCCTGCTGACCGCGCCAGCGACATGGCAAACCGTGGACCTGATCTCGGACCTGCATTTGCAGGCCTCCGAGACCGCCACTTTTGAAGCCTGGCGTGACTACATGGCCCGCACGCCTGCCGATGCGGTGCTGATTCTGGGGGACTTGTTTGAAGTCTGGGTGGGCGACGATGCCGCTGCGCTCGACCCCTTTTTGCAAGCATGTGCCCAGGTGTTGCGCCAAACCGCGCAGCGCGCCCATGTCGCTTTCATGCCCGGCAACCGCGACTTTTTGGTGGGCCCGGATTACCTGGGCCGCTGTGGCGTTCAGCCCATGACCGACCCGACTTTGCTCGCACTGGGCACCCAACGCATTTTGCTCACCCACGGCGACGCGCTGTGCCTGGACGACAAACCATACCAAGCCTTCCGACTGCAGGCGCGCAGCCCTGAATGGCAGCAGGCGTTTTTGGCCAAGCCTATGGAAGAGCGTCAGGCGTTTGCACGCAGTTTGCGTGCGCTCAGCGAGTCGCAAAAGCACGAGGGCATGACCTTTGCCGACGCAGACCCAGAGATGAGCCTGTTCTGGCTGGCAGAGGCTCAAGCCGATGGCTTGGTGCACGGCCACACCCACCGCCCCGCCGACCACACGTTGGGCACTGCCCAACGGCATGTGCTGAGCGACTGGTCGCTGGACCACGCCCCTGTGCGGGCGCAGGTGTTCAGGCTGCAACGCGCCGGCGGTTCACAGCGGATCGATTGGCTTTAAAACAGCTTTCTTTTCAAGACCCGTACCGATCAAAAAAACGGCCGCTCGAAAGCGGCCGTTTTGCATGTGGCGAGGCCATCAGCCGCGCAGCAGGTTCTTCAAGACGTTTTGCAGACGGCGTGCCGTAGCCTCTTCGTGCGGGCCGGACAGCACCTGCGCCACATCCTGAGCCCAGGTTTCGCGGGGGCCTGGCTGGTTACGCTGGGTCAGCAGCTGCAATTGCAATGCGCGGCGCTCGTTCAAGCTGTCGGCCGGGGTGGGCACTTCGGCCGCCATTTCCAGACGCAACAAAGCCGTGGCAGCGGGCACCTTGGCGGGTGTACTGACCGCTTGCGCCCATGCCTGACGGGTCGCAGCGTTGATGGCGCGGCCCAACTCTTGTGCGCTGGGCAATGCTTCGGCCTGGCGCTCTTGCCAGGCGCTCATCAAGCGGGTCAGGGTTTCGCCGTGCGCTTGCGCGGCCAGTTTGCGCAGCGACATTTCGGCGCGCTCCATGGCTTCGCGCTGGGCACGGAAAGCGGCATCGCCCAGACGCGGACCGCGGTCTTCGCGGAAATCACGGCTTTCGCCACGACCACCGCGGTCGCCAAAGCGCTCACCGCCACGCTCACCTGGGCGGCCAGGGCCCCGGTCAGCTCCGGGACGCGCACCGCGCTCGCCGGGTCGGCCATCGCGGCGGCCATCGCGACCCGACACAGCTTCTGTTTTCTTTTGACCTGGGCGGTCATCGCCGCGCACGGCCACAACGGGCTTGGCGGGTTTGGGTGGAGCCACGGGGGCCGCAGGTGCTTCGGCCTCGGCGGCAGCCGCGCTCTCGCCCGGCTCAGCAGCCGATGCGGCTTCATCAGCAGGCAGGTCTGAAGCAGCTGGCGCGGACGAAGATGCTGGGTCAACAGCGGGTGCTGCGCTGGTTGCCTCCGCTTTGGCAGCCTGTGCTTCCTGCGCCTGGCCACGCAAGGCGGCATCGAGCGCAGCCATGGCCGCGCGGATCTTGCTGGCATCGCCACCGGCATTGGCTTCGTCCAGGGCTTTGGACGCATCGATCACGGCGCGGTCACGGGCGGTCAAGGGGGCGGCCGAGGCGTGGCGTTCAGTGCCTTTGCGCTGGAAAGCTTCGTCCAGCGGCGCACGGAACACTTCCCAGAGTTTCTGTTCGGTCTTGCGGTCCAGCGGCACCGATTGGGCTTCGACTTGCCAGCGTTGCTGCAGGGCCTTGACGGCGTCCACACGCAAAGCAGGCGCAGCGCCCAGCTCGCGGGCTTCGTTGATCAGGGCCTGACGGCGCTCGACACTGGCTTTCTGGGCCGCTTCGAGGCGGGCGGCAGCGGCTTTGAAAATCGCCTTCCACTGCGACTGCATCTCGCCAAAAGCTTTTTCACTCAGGTGGCCCGCGTTGCGCCAGCGGTCGGCGAATTGGTGCAGTGCACGCAGCTGGGCACGCCAGTCTTCGCTTTCGGCGTTGGCCGCCGTCCAGGATTTGACTTCGTCCATCAAGGCCACGCGCTGGGCGCGGTGTTCGGCGGACTCTTTTTTCATTTGCTCGAGCCAAGCCAGCACGGTTTTGTAGGCTTCGTTGCAAGCGGCATCGAACCGCTTCCACAGCGCATGGTTGGGCAAGCCGCCTTGGTCGGTTTGCTTCCAGCTGTCGCGCAATTGGCGCAGCTTGTCCTGCATCTTGCGGCCACCCACGGTGGGGGACTTGTCGGCGTCCAGCAGGCCTTCAGCCTGGGCCACCAGGGTCTGGCGCACCTGGTCGGCCAGCCAGCGCTGCCAGCCTTCGGCGTCACCCGCTGCGGTCAAGGCCTTGTGCACCCGCTCGTCCAAGGTGGTGTCCAGGTTCCTGCCGTGAGTTTTGAGGGCCGCACGCAAAGCGTTGAGCCCCTCGGGCAATGGGGCGCCTTCGCTCTCGGTGATCTGTTTTTCAAGCGCTTCCAGCACTTCGGTCACAGCCTTGAGGGCCTGCTCGCGCAGGGCCTGGCGCTGGGCCGCGTCCATTTTGGGTTTGGCAGGCTTGGGCTCTTTGGCGGCATCGCCAGGCGCAGGCGTTACTGCGAGGGACTGAACGTCCGCCACGACTTCACCGCGCAAACGGCGGATTTCATCGGCCCACACGGGCACCGATGGCAAGGCGGCGGTGGCATCGGCCTGGGCTTGCTGGGCCAGCGCCAAAGCGGCAGAAAAACCTTGCCAGACGGCCTGCAACTGGCTCTGCGCGGCATCGAGCTGGGCCGGGAACTTCAAATCCACGCTGGGCCAGACGGGGTTGGTGCTGAGCTGCCCAGCTTGGGCTTGCCACTGGGCGACATCGGCCTGCACCCCCGCCAAACCGGCTTGGGCCTCGGCCATGGGCTTGGTCGAGAGCACTTCGATGCGCTGCGCCAGCAAGACGGCGGCTTCGCGCTGCACCATCACCTGGTGCTGCAGGTCTTCCACGCCTTTGACCACTTCGGCCAAACGCAGCTTCAAACTGGCCAAGGGCTCGCGCGAGAGGGGTGCGCCCGCTTTGGCAGCGTCGCGCTGCCAGGCCATGGCGTCGCCAATGTTCAGGCGCGGGGCTTGCAGCATCTGCTCTGCTTTTTGCGCCCAGTCGCTGGCCAAGGCGTCCTGACCATGCTGGCGCTTGAGCTCGTCGAGCTTTTCCTTCAGGAGCTTGGCCGCGCCTTTGTCACGCGAGGCCATCTCGCGGTAGACCTCGGCCAGGGCGTCGGCAGCGGGTTCGGTCGAGAGCCATTCGCGCAGACGGGCGCTGCGCTCGCCTGAAGTGGCGGCATGGAAAGCCCCCCCGGTCAAGGAGTCCAGCGCGGCGAGGTCAAGAGGCTTTGAAGATGAAGTCACGGTAAAAACTTTAAAACACGGTCCATGCCAAATACGGCATCAGCGTCGGGCCGAGCACGCCAGCAAAATGTGCAGCGCAACAGGCGACAACCCCGTATTTTCGCTGGTATTTGGGCCGCCCCGACCTGCTGAGCGCAATACGCGGCAATCTCTTGTGATTTCGACCGCAGAAGGACTTCTATATACTCGTGAGAAATGATTTTTTAATTTGATAGTGTTGACTTGATATTAAATATTCCTAGAATTCGCCCATTCCAAGCCTAGGGATAACCCGGTACCGCTGCCGCCCCTGGCCGGTTCTGTCGCCGCACACCGGTGCGCCACAGGCCTCGCCCCCCACACCACCCACCCACGTGGCCGATGTCCATCGGCTGCGTTGGCCACGAGAGGAAGTGCTATGACAGCGTCATTGAACATGTCTCGCCTCGGTCTGTGTCTGCAGACCTGGGCTACCGATGTCCGAGAAGGTTTTATCGAAATTACCCGCCACAGCCTGGCCCTGTTCGGCTTGGTGGTCGTGATCGTGAGCCTGGGCTTTATGGCCCGCCCCAGTTTGCAAACAGCGGCCAGCGAAATGTTGCTGGGCTGGCTGCAAATCCGCCAAACCGAGGCGGTGGAAGCCCCTGTGGCCAGCAACGCGGCGACACGCTCGACCACGCAAAGCCTGAGCGATCTGACGCCCGACCAAGCGGCCGTGACCCGCTGGCTCAGCCGCAAGTACCGCGTCTCCAGCGAGCCTTTGGGGGCCATGGTGGCCGAGGCCTGGAGTTTGGGCGAACGCAGCCAGCTGCCCCCCAGCCTGATCCTGGCCATCATGGCGATCGAGTCACGATTCAATCCTTTTGCCTCAGGCAGTCAGGGCAACGTGGGCCTGATGCAGCTGGAAATCAAGGCCCATGCCGAGGCCTTGGGCCAGTTTGGCGGCACCCTGTCGGCCTTCGACCCGCTGACCAATGTGCGCTTGGGCGTGCGGCATTTGCAAAGCCTGCTGCAACAAACCAACACCTTGGAAGAAGCTTTGGCACTCTACGGCGCGTCTTCAGGCCAGGCCATGGAAAGCCAGTACGTCGACCGGGTCCTGGCGGAGCAAAAACTGCTGGACCAAGTCACCGAAAAACAAAAATCAGCCATGCTGGTGACCAAAATCAGCCCGACACGGCTGTGACCCGACCGGGTCTGGAAGCCCGCCGCGCTCGGCTACACTAGCAGCGTGCGCGACTGGCGATAGGAGCCCCCTCTTTTCTAAGATCAGACGGGATCACTCTGACGTGGAGCGCGGTGGCCGTCGGGCTACCCCAGAACCACTGGGAAGCGCACAGCCCGGAACTGGCCATGGAACCCAGCCACGGGTTATCAGCCGTTCGCCTGGGCAGCCCTTGTCGGGAACTTTTCACAAGTTGCCTGGCAAGGTTCCATCATCTGAAGGACTGCCATGTACCACCGCAATATTCTGATTGAACAAACCGACCCCGAGATCTTTGCCGCGATCCAGGCCGAGACTGCACGCCAAGAGCACCACATCGAGCTGATCGCCAGCGAAAACTACGCCTCGCCTGCTGTCATGGCCGCACAAGGTTCCCAGCTGACCAACAAATACGCCGAGGGCTACCCCGGCAAGCGCTACTACGGTGGCTGCGAGCATGTGGACGTGGCCGAGCAACTGGCCATCGACCGCATCAAGCAAATTTTTGGCGCCGAAGCCGCCAACGTGCAGCCGCACTGCGGCGCGTCGGCCAACGAAGCGGTGTTTTTGGCTTTCTTGAAGCCTGGCGACACCATCATGGGCATGAGCCTGGCAGAAGGTGGTCACTTGACCCACGGTATGCCGCTGAACATGTCGGGCAAATGGTTCAACGTCGTGTCGTATGGCCTGAACGCCAAAGAAGAAATCGACTACGACGCCATGGAAGCCAAGGCCCGCGAAACCAAGCCCAAGCTGATCATCGCCGGCGCATCGGCCTACTCGCTGCACATCGACTTTGCGCGTTTCGCAAAAGTGGCCAAAGAAGTCGGCGCCATCTTTTTGGTCGACATGGCCCACTACGCCGGCTTGATTGCCGCTGGCGTGTACCCCAACCCTGTGCCCCACGCCGACGTGGTCACCTCGACCACCCACAAGAGCCTGCGCGGCCCGCGCGGCGGCATCATCCTGATGAAGGCCGAGCACGAAAAAGCCATCAACAGCGCCATTTTCCCCGGCCTGCAAGGCGGCCCACTGATGCACGTCATCGCGGCCAAGGCCGTGGCCTTCAAAGAAGCGATGGCGCCAGAGTTCAAGGCCTACCAAGCCCAAGTGGTCAAAAACGCCCAAATCATCGCCCAAACCCTGACCGAGCGCGGCTTGCGCATCGTCAGCGGCGGCACCCAAAGCCACGTCATGCTGGTGGACCTGCGTGCCAAAGGCATCACCGGCAAGGTGGCCGAAGCCGCTTTGGGCAGCGCCCACATGACGATCAACAAAAACGCCATCCCGAACGACCCGGAAAAGCCGTTCGTGACGAGCGGCGTGCGCATCGGCACGCCCGCCATGACCACCCGCGGCTTCAAGGACGAAGAAGCCCGCGCCACGGCCCATCTGATTGCGGACGTGCTGGACAACCCGCTGGACGAAGCCAACCTGGCCGCGGTGCGGGCCAAGGTGCACGCGCTGACCAGCCGATTCCCGGTCTACGGCTGATCGGCCCGCGCGATGAAATGCCCGTTTTGCGGTCACCTCGAAACCCAGGTGGTCGAGACCCGTCTGGCCGAGGACGGGGATTTCATCCGGCGTCGCCGCCAATGCGGCGCCTGTGAAAAGCGCTTCACCACCTACGAGAAGCCGGAAGTCAACTTTCCGGCCATCGTCAAAAAAGATGGCCGACGCATTGACTACCAACGCGACAAACTGCGCGCCAGTTTGAATCTGGCCTTGCGCAAACGCCCTGTGAGCACCGAGCAGGTCGACAGCGCGATTGAGCGCATCGAAGAAAAACTGCTGAACCTGGGCATCCGCGAAGTCGCTTCGCACCGCATTGGCGAGCTGGTCATGCGGGAGCTAAAAAAGCTCGACAAAGTGGCTTATGTACGCTTTGCCAGCGTGTACCGCAATTTCGAAGACATCGACGATTTCAAGACCCTGGTGGACGAAGTCCAAAGCTGAGCGAATTTGGGGCATCTTGCCCGTGCTACGCGTTCATGGGCATTGCGGTGGTGTGTATTTTTCGATTCGGGGCTTGCCCAGGGCATTGCTGACCACCTGCCACCCCACAGATGCAGAGGCTTGGCAAAACCGCCACGTCCCGGCCATGAAGGCACCGTTGGCGCTCACGCTGCGCCCTTCGGAGCCATACGAAAAATACGATTTCACGGTACTTGTCGCACCCAAGCGCATCCCGGCCGGCAAAGCGGCATGCGACTCGATCAACGCCTCCCCAGCATCCAGCAAGCCGTTGTCGTTCTCATCCGTGAACACCAGCCAGCCTTGCTCCCATTGGCCATCGGTATCACAACGGCCCCCATCTGCCTGAGCGCAAAGGCTGATACGCAGCTGGCGGCGCAAAGCCTCCGAGCGTGCCAACACCAGACTGTCCAGAAACCCCTCGGCCTGTGCCTGCAAGCGGTGCCTGGCCTGCAGCTGCGACATGGCCGGGACGGCCATGCCCACCAGCACCCCCAACAAAGCCAGCACCACCAAGGCCTCCAACAAGGTGAAGCCATGGTCAAACGGCCTGACAAGCGACTTGGCGGTACGTGGGGATGAATGGCACATGGTTTGGTACGCGAGGTCTTGCACTGTACAGGATGAATACATAAGGCCACAATCAAGACATCAAAAGGAGCGCGCTCATGCCGACAGCCCACAGGAACAACCACCCGCCAAAACGCCATGGCCGGCACAGCAGCCAAGGATGGACCTTGGCCGAGTTGTTGATCACGATGGCCCTGATGGGTCTGCTGGCGGCATTGGCCCTGCCCACTTACCAGCAGCAGCAACGCCAGGTGCGGCGCGGCGATGGGCAAGCGGCGCTGCTGCAACTGCAAGTGGACCAGGCCCGTTGGCGCAGCACCCACGACGGCTACGCCGATACTTTGGCAGCACTGGGCTGGCCCAGTGACCGGTCGCCACAAGGGCACTACCAGGTCATCCTGACCGAAGCCAATGCCGAGGGCTATGCTGCACAAGCCATCGGCTTGAACAGCCAAGCCGCTGACTGGAACTGCACGCCATTGCGCCTGAACTGGCAAGGTAGCGCCACCGCCATCCTCGGCGCAGGCGAACACCCAGACAGCGACCCCAACCGCTGCTGGCGGCGGTGATGGCATGACAGCCGAGAGAGAACGCGGCGAAACCCTGATGGGCCTGCTGGTGGGTTTGTCGGTGGGTTTGGTCGTGTTGGCTGCAGGCAGCGCTCTGCTGGCCAACCACTTGCGCGGCCACCGCACCGCATTGCAAGACAGTCACTTGCACCACGACCTTCGATCGGCCATCGACTGGATGGCACGTGAACTGCGCAAAGCCCAATACACCGCCAATGCCTGGGAAACCCGCTCACCTACAGCCTGTGAAGACGCGTTTTGCGATGGCCCGGAAGACTTCAGCATCGCGGGCCACAGGATCGAATTCAGCCACGACCGCAACCACAACGGCCAACAAGACATGAACGAATGCATGGGCTTTCGGCTGGCGGGCAAGGCGCTTCAGGCCAAAAGGTCGTGCAACGCCAGTGGCGACTGGCAGGCGATCACCGACAGCGCCAACCTGCACATCACCGAGTTGCGCTGGCAACTGCACTGCGAAGAGCACCAGGGCTGGCTGCACCGCAGCATTCAGATGGTCTTGACCGCGCAATGGCCCACCGACGCGTCGCGGCAGGTCAGTCTGTCGCACACCGTGCACATGCGCAACGACTTACCGGCCAGCCAGCAAGCGCGGTTTTGCCCATGACCCGCCATCGCAACTTGCACCCACAGCGCGGTGCCATCACTGTGCTGGTGGCCATCGGTCTGGTGATCCTGGCCAGCCTGACCAGTTTTTACAGCGCACGCAGCGTGCTCATGGACCAACTGGCCAGCCAAAACCACGCCCGCACGACCCAGGCCAGGCTGGCGGCCGAAGCGGCTTTGGCAGGAGCACAAGCCTTGCTGAACGGCCTGCCCTCACAGGAGGTGTTGACGCGCCCGGCCACCTGTCCACAAGGCTGGAGTGGCCTGCAATGGGCGTGCAGCGACTTGGGGCTGGCGCCACACCCTGGTCTGCCTCAGGCGCAGCTGAGCGCCATCGCCGTGCGCGACCTGCTCCTGTCACCGCATGTGATCACGCTGCATGCCAGGGCTCGCATCAACGGACAAAACAGCCAAGCGCTGGTCCGCGAAAGCGTCTTTGCGCCCACTGTGGCCCCGGCACCACGCTTGGCAGCGCCCGCTGCGCTCGTGCTCAATGGTTGCATCAGTGAAGCCGCTGCTGCCACGGTGCGGGTGTGCCCGCTGACCAGCCAAGGTGATGCCTGTGTCGGCACCGCCTATGGCCCTGCAGTGCTCACGCACTGGGTGACGGACACCAACCGCGACGGCAGCATTTCCAGCACAGAAAAGAATGCCTGCCTGGCCTTGAGCGCCCGCAGCTTGCCAGGTGGGGGCAGCAAAAACGGGCCTGATACGGCCGCCGCGCACACGCCCTGCCAGCGCGCAGCTTGGCGCAGTGTGCTGGGGGACATCACGGATGCCCAGTTGCAGGCCTGGTCCAACGCCCAAGAGCGCAATGGCCTGACCGCGCAAACCACCCCACCCCGCACCATTTACTGGATTGACAGCCCCGCCGACTGGCAGCAAAGCGTGGGCACGGCGAGCCACCCGGCCCTGTTGGCGTTCTCTGCCAAGGCCTGTGCCCTGCGCTGTCCGCGCATCGGCCCGGGCGTGCGCATTCACGGCAGTGTCCTGCTCGATTCGGGCTGCAACGACGACAAGATGCGGGGCTGGCAGGCCGGCACCATCGAAGGCCAGTTGGTGGTCGAGTCGGGCCTGCCCGAATGGCAGTCCGGCAACGTGCTGGCCCGGCCCGATGGGCGCAAAGCCTATGACCTGAACTGGCCGCAAGGCATCGATGCCACACGCCTGCAACGCATCAATGGCAGCTGGAGTGAGGGCGCGCCGTGACCCGCACAGCAAAGCGCCAGCAAGGCATGGCCCTGATCGAAGCCCTGATCGCCTCTGCGGTTCTGGGCATTGGCCTGGTGGGCGCCACACAACTGACCCTCAAGACCCTGAATACCGCCAGCGAAAGCCGCCAGCACACAGTGGCCCAACACCTGGCGCAAGAAGCCATGGATTGCCTGCATGCCCAAATCCAAACCGGCACAAGCTTGTGCCCCGCGCAGGAAAGTCTGCAGGTGCAAGGTGTGCGTTACCGGCGGGAAACGCAGAGCACGCCGCGTGGCGATGGCATGCTGCAAGACTTGCAGGTGCGTGTGCTCTGGGCAGCCACGGGCAGTCCTATGGGTACAGGCGGCGGTTCAGGGACCACCGCAGAAAACCGCATCGAATGGCACAGCAGCGCTTCGCCTTTAACGGGCTGGGTTGGCGTATCCTCGCCCTAGTCCGTGTACGCTTCGCGTTAAACCACCCGAACCTCTGAATTTTGTCTGCCGTGCCGCCTTCGTCCGATCATCCTCACTCCCTGCCCCAAGCCTTTGACACGGCCTTGAACCTGGCCCGCCAGGCCTTGTGGCTGACCTCGCCCAACCCGCGCGTGGGTTGCGTCATCACCGCCGACGACGGCACGGTACTGGGCCTTGGCCATACCCAGCGTGCCGGAGGCCCACATGCCGAAATCATGGCCCTGCGCGATGCGGCCGAGCGCGGGCACTCTGTCAAAGGGGCCACCGCCTGGGTAACGCTCGAGCCCTGCGCCCACCAAGGTCGCACCGGGCCCTGTTGCGATGCACTCGCTGCAGCAGGCATCGGCCGCGTGGTGGCAGCCACGACCGACCCCAACCCCCAAGTGGCAGGCCAGGGCATGGCGCGGCTGGCGGCGGCGGGCGTGCAGACCAACACGCTGCAGCCCCAAGACGACATTGCTGTGCAGACCCGAGAGTTGAACATCGGTTTTTTCAGCCGCATGGAACGCGGCTTGCCTTGGGTGCGCATGAAGGTGGCGGCCTCGCTGGACGGGCAAACCGCCCTGCAAAACGGCCAAAGCCAGTGGATCACCGGACCCGAAGCCCGTGCCGACGGCCATGCCTGGCGTGCCCGCGCCTGCGCCATCCTGACCGGCATCGGCACCGTGCTGGAAGACGATCCGCAGCTGAACGTGCGCGGCCTGGACACCCCCCGCCAGCCGCACCTGGTGGTGGTGGACAGCCGCCTCGACATGCCGCTGAACGCCCAACTGCTGGGCACACAAGGCGCAGGCGATCAGGCCCGGCAGATCTGGATTTACACGGCGGTTGACCCTGCCAACGCAGAGCACGCGCTCAAACGCGCGGCACTGACAGCACGCGGCGCCCAGGTGATCGACATGCCTGGCCCAAGTGGCAAGGTGAATCTGGCCGCCATGCTGCGCGACTTGGCCCGACGCGAGATCAACGAACTGCACGTGGAAGCCGGCCACAAGCTCAACGGCTCCTTCATCCGCGAGGGCTTGGTAGACGAGTATTTGGTTTACCTGGCACCGCAGCTGTTGGGACCCGGTCAAGGCATGGCCAATTTGCCGGCGCTCACGGCACTGAGCGATTCGGTCCAGCTCGCCTTTCATGCGGTGGACCGCATCGGTCCCGATCTGCGCCTGCTGCTGCGAAAAGCTTGAAGATCAGAACGTCAGCGTCTTCACGCCTGTCGACGTGCCCAGCAAACACACCTGGGCTTTTTGCAGGGCAAACACGCCCACCGTCACCACGCCAGGCCACTGGCTGACGGTGTTTTCAAACGCCACCGGATCGGTGATCTTCAGGCCCTTCACATCCACGATGTGCTGGCCGTTGTCGGTCACGAGCGGCTGGCCGTCTTTCAGGCGCACGGCGGCAGTGCCACCCATGGCCGCGAACTGGCGCATCACGCGGGCCGTGGCCATCGGGATCACTTCTACAGGCAAGGGGAAAGCGCCGAGGGCGTCGACCAGCTTGCTCTCATCGGCGATGCAGACAAACTGTTTGGACTGCGCCGCCACAATTTTTTCGCGGGTGAGCGCCGCACCGCCGCCCTTGACCATGTGGCCCTGGTGGTCGATCTCGTCAGCGCCGTCGATGTAGACCGAGAGGCTTTCGACCTCGTTGCTGTCAAACACCGGAATACCCAAGGCCTTCAGGCGCACGGTGGAGGCTTCGGAGCTGGACACCGCGCCCTTGATCTGCTCTTTCATGGTGGCCAAGGCGTCGATGAATTTGTTGACCGTCGAGCCCGTGCCCACGCCGACGATCTCGCCAGGGACAACGTATTTCAGGGCGGCTTGGCCCACCAGGGCTTTGAGTTCGTCTTGGGTCATGAAAGGGGCTCGGTTCGGGGATGAAAAAAGACAGGTCGGGGTTTGCGACAATCAGGGCAACCGATTCAAACGCCGCAGACCTCTGCGCCAGCCCGGAATTATCCAATGTCCCTGATCCCTTACGCCCTCGCCCGCTCGTTTTTGTTCAAGATGGACCCCGAAGAGGCGCACGAACTGACCATCGAGGGCCTGGCCCGCACGCAAAACACCCCACTCGACCGGGTTTACCGCCAGCCCTTTGTCGCCCAGCCGATCACACTGGCGGGCTTGCACTTTCCCAACCGCGTGGGCCTGGCGGCAGGCCTGGACAAAAACGCCCGCTGCATCGACGGCCTGGGCGCCATGGGTTTCGGCTTTGTCGAAGTGGGCACCGTCACGCCCAAGGCGCAGCCGGGCAACGCCAAACCCCGCATGTTCCGCCTGCCCGAGGCGCAAGCACTGATCAACCGACTGGGCTTCAACAACGACGGGTTGGATGCCTTCATCGCCAACGTCAAGCGCTCCAAATTCCGCCAGCAAGGCCGCCTGCTCGGCCTGAACATCGGCAAGAATGCCGCCACGCCGATTGAAAACGCCACCGACGACTATTTGATCGCGCTAGCGGGCGTGTACCCGCATGCCGACTATGTGACGGTGAACATCTCCAGCCCCAACACCAAGAACCTGCGCGCCCTGCAAAGTGACGAAGCGCTGGATGGCCTGCTGGGCGCTCTGGTGGCGCGGCGCGAAGCGTTGGCCGCCGAGCACGGCCGCCGCGTGCCCATGTTCCTCAAAATCGCGCCCGATCTGGACGAAACCCAGGTCGGCGTGATCGCCGCCACGCTGCAAAAACACGGTATGGACGGCGTGATCGCCACCAACACCACGCTGGCGCGCGACGCGGTGAGTGGCCTGCCCCATGCCGAAGAAATGGGCGGCCTGTCCGGCTCACCCGTGCTGGAAGGCAGCAACCGCGTGATCCGCCAGCTGCGTGCCACCCTGGGCAAAGACTTCCCCATCATCGGGGTCGGCGGCATCCTGAGCGGGCACGACGCGATCTCCAAAATCGAGGCCGGGGCCGACATGGTGCAGATCTACACCGGACTGATCTACAAAGGCCCGGCACTGGTCACCGAAGTGGCGAGTGCGCTGCAGCAGATGAAACGCTGAGCGCTCAGTCCTTGAAATACACCAGCTGGTGCGTGCTCGCCAGCAGCTGGCCTTCGGGGCTCCAGAGTTCGCCCGTCTGGTCAAAGTAGCCGTGGCGGTAATTCAGCGCCTTGGCCACGCCCAGCACGTGGCACTTGCCCACCTGCGCCAGCAAGGCGCTGTCGGCGTGGAAATAGGTGGTCAGTGACACCGTACCGATCATGGCCCGGCGGCGGCGACGGATGTAGATGCGCGGGAAAAAGCTGTCGCTGATGGCCGCCAGCGAAGCGAAGTCCATCGCCCGCTCGGGCTCATCACGCACCCACAGGGTGGAGCGCGAGTGGGTTTGCTCCTGTTCGTCAAAGGCCGAGGGGAAAGCACCTTCGACAAAGCGCATGTCGTAGCGCTGCGGCCAGGCGGGCATGCCTTTCACAGGCATGCGGGGCACGGCATCGGGCGCGGGGACGTTGGCGGGCATCACCGCCTCAACATCCGACCAGGTCTCGCGCCGCACGGCAAACACGGCGGTGGCGGTGGCCACCACGCCTTCGGCCTGGTGGGCTTCGATGATCCAGTGCTGGGTCGAGCGGTTAGTGCGCACGGGCCGCGCCACAAACCGGATGTCGCCATCGGCCACCGGGGCGGCGAAATTGACGGTCAAGGCGACCGGCTCGCCCAGGCGATCGGGGTGCAGCATGGCCGACTGCAACAGCTGCGCAGCGGTGGTGCCCCCAAAGGGCCCGACCATGTTGGCATAGGCGGGATGGGTCGCGCCTGTGAATTCGTGGGGTGCGTCCGCAAGGGCAGAGGCGCGCAGGTCAATGGCTTCGTCGAGTGGGTGCATGCGCTCGATGATAGGCGCGCGCCTGCCGCCTGCGCTGTCCCAAAAGCGATCAGCCCAGCCGGGCGCACACCTCGTCAGCCATCGCCAACGAACTCGTCAAGCCCGGCGACTCGATGCCCAGCAGGTTCACCAGACCGGGCATGCCGTGCTCGGCCGGGCCCTGGATCATGAAGTCGGCAGCCGCTTCGTGCGGAGCATTGATCTTGGGACGCATGCCCGCATAACCCGGCTGCAAGGCACCGTCTTGCAAGGCGGGCCAGTATTTGCGCACCTCGGCATAAAAAGCGTCGCCCCGGCGCGGGTCGACTTGCAGATCGGCCGGGTCATCCACCCACTGCACGTCAGGCCCGAACTTGGCCTGCCCCCCAAGATCGAGCGTGAGGTGAACGCCCAAGCCCGCCGCTTCGGGCACGGGATAAATCAGCCGCGAAAAAGGCGCCTTGCCCGCCAGTGTGAAGTAATTGCCTTTGGCGAAGAACGCTTGGGGAAGGGCTTGCGGCAGCAAGCTGGGGTCCAGCCCGTCCATGCCCCGCGCCAGCGCCACAGCGTTCAGGCCTGCCGCATTGACCAGCACTTGGCAAGCCAGCTCGGTACCGTCTTGGGTGGTCACACGGATCGGGTGCGTGGCGGTGCCATGCTTGAGACCGATGTGCTGCACAGGCGAGACCAGCGCCAGCAGGCCACCCGCGTTTTCCATGTCGCCTTGCAAGGCCAGCATAAGGCCGTGGCTGTCAATGACACCCGTGCTGGGCGACAGCAGTGCCGCTTCGCAGGCCAGCGCGGGCTCCAGTGCCCGGGCCTCAGCGGCGCAGAGTTTTTGCAGGTCATGCACGCCGTTGGCCGCGGCCTTGGCCATGATGCCGTCGAGCGCCAGCACTTGCTCGGGGCTGGTGGCCACGATCAGCTTGCCCAGGCGCTGGTGCGCCACACCGCGCTCGGCGCAATAGGCATACAGCATTTGCTTGCCCTGCACGCACAACCGTGCCTTGAGCGAGCCTGCCGGGTAGTAAATGCCCGCGTGGATGACCTCGCTGTTGCGCGAGCTGGTGCCCGTGCCAATGGCGTTCTCTGATTCGAGCACCATCACCTCGCGGCCCGACAACGCCAGCGCCCGCCCCACAGCAAGGCCGACCACGCCAGCCCCGATCACGACAGCATCCACTTGTTCCATGGGCCCCATTGTGTCGCAAGCGAGGCGCATTCCCTGTTCGGGTGACACCCGAAGGACAGACACGGACACCTCAACCGGGCAGACTGCCCAGCATTCAACAAGGAGACCGTTTCATGTCGTTGTTCAACCTGAAAGGCAAAGTCGCCATCGTCACTGGCTCCAGCCGGGGCATTGGCCGATCCATCGCGCACCAACTGGCCCGGCAAGGCGCCAGGGTGGTGGTGTCCAGCCGCAAGCAGGACGCCTGCGAAGTGGTGGTCAAGGAAATCCAGGCCGCAGGCGGCGAAGCCATGGCGATTGCCGCCAGCATCTCCAGCAAAGAGCAACTGCAAAACCTGACCGCCCAGACCCGCGCGGCTTGGGGCCCGATCGACATCCTGGTGTGCAACGCGGCCACCAACCCCTACTACGGCCCCACCACGGGCATGAGCGACGAGGTCTTCGACAAGGTCATGCGTAACAACGTGCTGTCGAACACCTGGCTGTGCAACATGGTCTACCCTGACATGAAAGCCAAGAAAGACGGTGCCATCGTGATCGTCTCGTCGATTGGCGGCCTGCACGGCTCGGCCATCATCGGGGCTTACAACATTTCCAAGGCTGCCGATATGCAGTTGGCGCGCAACCTGGCCGTGGAATGGGGCCCGGACAACATCCGCGTGAACTGCATCGCCCCGGGCCTGATCAAGACCGACTTTGCCAAAGCGCTGCACGAGGACCCGGTGTTGAGTGCCAAGTACAACAACGAGACGCCGCTGCGCCGCATGGGTGAGCCGGACGACATTGGTGGGGTGGCGGTGTTTTTGGCCAGCCCGGCCGGGCAATACGTGACGGGGCAGACCATCGTGGCAGATGGCGGGATGATGATTCGCTGATTTACTTGTTTTGCGAGGTCCGCTGAGAATGGGGTGGGGCCAGGCGCCTCATGCTGGGGTACCAGAAATCGGCGCCCGGCCCCACCCCATTCTCAGCTCCATGGTTGATCGCAGGACAGTCAAAGGGCATTTCGAAAGCGAAGATTTGTCCAAGGGCCCCATTAACCTTGTGCCCCTGAAAGCACAAAGCCCGCATCAGCGGGCTTTGTGACTTGAAGGCTGACGCGATCAGCCGAAGTTCTTCTCGGCGAACGACCAGTTCACCAGCTTGTCGAGGAAGGTCTCGACGAACTTGGGGCGCATGTTGCGGTAGTCGATGTAGTAGGCGTGCTCCCACACGTCGACGGTCAACAAAGCGGTGTCGCCTGTGGTCAGCGGGGTGCCAGCGGCGCCCATGTTGACGATGTCAACCGAACCGTCGGCTTTCTTGACCAGCCATGTCCAGCCGGAGCCGAAGTTGCCCACAGCGCTCTTGACGAAAGCTTCCTTGAATGCGGCATAGCTGCCGAACTTGGCGTTGATGGCGGCTGCCAAGGGGCCTGTGGGCTCGCCACCGCCGTTGGGCTTCATGCAGTTCCAGAAGAAGGTGTGGTTCCAGATCTGGGCCGAGTTGTTGTAGATGCCGCCGCTGGACTTTTTGATGATCTCTTCGAGGGACATGCTCTCGAATTCAGTGCCTTTTTGCAGGTTGTTCAGGTTCACCACATAAGCGTTGTGGTGCTTGCCGTGGTGGAACTCCAGGGTTTCCTGGCTGTAGTGAGGGGCCAAAGCGTCGATCGCGTAGGGCAGTGCGGGCAAGGTGTGTTCCATGAGGATGTCCTTTTTTGTTGCGGGTTGATATAGGCCCATGCATTTTAGGGGCAGCTTGATCGCCCTTTGGAGCGGCAGGTCACTGAAAAATCAGCCAAAAACCTTCAGCGGCACTTCACCGTCTGACAAAGTGGCTTTGACGCTCTGCCCAGGCTCAAACTGGGCGGCATGGGTCAGGGCCTGGCCATGCGCGTCGCTCAGCCAGGCATAACCCCGCTCGAGCACCTGACGCGGGTCCACCGATGACAGACGCAAAGCGGCACGCTCCAGCCGCTGGGCGCGTTGCGGCACTTGC
Organism: Limnohabitans sp. YIMB22184; assembly: GCF_048020265.1. Classification (GTDB taxonomy): domain Bacteria; phylum Pseudomonadota; class Gammaproteobacteria; order Burkholderiales; family Burkholderiaceae_C; genus Limnohabitans_A. The sequence goes on along the minus strand of NZ_CP171843.1, from coordinate 1,062,488 downwards.
TGGCCCAAATTAAAGCGCAGTCGGTCGTTCAAGCGCTCCAACTGGTGCGCTCGGTCCGTCAATGGGCTTTGCACGCCCGCTTGCAAACGGTGTGCCAAGCGGTCCAGCCACTGGCGGTGCTGGCCCAGCAGGGCTTGCGGGCGACCCAAACGGGTGGCGATGGCGTTCAGGCGCTGCCCCTGCCGCTCTTGCTGACGGACCAAACCCACCCCCAGGCGTGCCGCCACCGCATCCAAACGTTGCGCTTGGCGGTCCTGCTGTCGCAGCAGCCCCCGGCCGAGGCGCTGCTCCAGCACCGACAGGGCTTCCAGACCCACACTCCGGTCGGTCGCGGCCATCTCGGCTGCGGCCGTGGGCGTGGGGGCACGCACATCGGCCACAAAGTCGGCGATGGTGAAATCCGTCTCGTGGCCCACACCGCAAATGAGCGGCACCGGGCTTTGGGCGATCAATCTGGCCAGGTTTTCGTCGTTGAAGGACCACAGGTCCTCCATCGAGCCGCCGCCGCGCACCAACAAAATCACGTCCACGGGCGGGCACAGCGGGTTGTCTTCGGCCGTCAGGGCGTAAATGCTTTGCAAGGCCTGCGCCAGCGTGGCGGCCGCGCCTGCGCCTTGCACCAAGGCCGGGGCCATCAGCACCGGGATGTGGGGCACGCGCCGCTGCAAGGCGGTCACCACATCGTGCCAGGCGGCTGCGCCCAATGACGTGACCACCCCAATGGCACGGGGCTGGTCGGGCAGTGCGCGTTTGTGCGCGGGGTCGAACAGGCCTTCGACTTCGAGCTTGGCCTTCAGACGCAAAAACTGCTCAAACAAGGCGCCTTGCCCTGCGCGCTCCATGGATTCAACGATCAGCTGCAGATCACCCCGGGCTTCGTACACGCCCAAACGGCCCCGTACCTCGACCAATTCGCCGTCGCGCGGGGCAAAGTCCATCAAACTGGCCGCACGCCGGAACATGGCGCAGCGGATCTGGCCCGTGTCGTCCTTGAGCGAAAAATAACAATGCCCGCTGGCGGCCCGCGAAAAACCCGAAATCTCGCCGCGCACAGTGACCGGGTTGAACTGGGCGTCCAGCGTGTCAGCGATGGCGCGGCACAGCGCGGAAACTGTCCACGCGCGCGGCTTCAGATCGTCGTTCAAGGGCATGGGATTGAGGTTTTATCAGCGTTTCACGGGCATTTCAGGCGGCAAACCCTGATCTGTTCAGCCCAAGTACTCCACAAGCCAAGCCCGATGCAGTTTTTGACGCGTTCGGTGCAAGTACAACAGTAAGGCCATCGTAAGCCATTGATTTTGTTGAGTATTTTAAAAATAGCCGGACGAATTTTTGAAAATTAATATATACCTGAGTATGCTGAACAGCGCGACAGGCCAAGTTCTTCACAAAGTTATCCACAGAAATCCCAACATCCGGCCCCTGTTTACAAGGGGGCGCGGGCATTGGCAGATAATCAGCCCGTTCACGACGCCATCAACGGGAAGGGTTTTTCTTGCTGTCCATCATACAAGCCGCCGGTTGGCCCATCTGGCCCCTGATTTTGTGCTCCATTGTGGCCTTGGCATTGATCCTGGAGCGCTGCTTGCAGTTGCAAGCTGCCAAGGTCATGCCCCCCAACATCCTGACGCAAACCATCGAGGCCTCGCAACGCGGTGTGCCCCTGCCCGAAATGATCCAGGCCCTGGACAAAGCCGGGGCCATGGGGCCGGTGCTGGCCAGCGGACTGCGATGCCTGAAAGCCAACCCGCAAGCGACCAGCGAAGACATCCAGGCCCAGATGCAAACTGCGGGCCGTCTGGCTGCCCAAGGGCTAGAGCGCTACCTGCCTGCGCTGGCCACCATCGCCTCGGCGGCCCCTCTGCTGGGCTTGCTGGGCACCGTGGTCGGCATGATCGAGATTTTTGGCGCGCACACCGCGGCCAACAACCAGCCCGCCTTGTTGGCCCACGGCATTTCGGTGGCGCTTTACAACACCGCTTTTGGCTTGATCGTGGCCATTCCGGCGCTGATGTTCTGGCGCTACTTTCGCGCGGTGGTGGACAGCCATGTGCTGGCCATGGAAGTGACCGCCGAGCAGTTTGCCCGGCACCTGGGCCGTGTGCGCACCTGAAGGCTGGCTGTGAATTTCAAGACCCCTCGCACCGCCCCCGAGCCCGAGATCAACCTGATCCCGTTCATTGACGTGCTCTTGGTGGTGCTGATCTTTTTGATGCTCACCACCACCTGGTCGCGGTTGACAGAGATCCAGCTGAACCTGCCCGTGGCCGATGCCAGCGCATCCAGCCAGCGGCCTCGCCAGATTGTGCTGACCATCACCTCGCAAGGACAGTACGCCATCAACAAGTCGCCCGTAGGTGCCAGCTCGGTGGGCGCTTTGGTGGCGGTGTTGACCCCGCTGGCCGACAAAGACGCGATGCTGGTGATCAGCGCCGACGCTGCTGCCTCGCACCAAAGCGTCATCCATGCCATGGAGGCGGCACGCCGCAGCGGTTTGTCCAAAATCACTTTTGCCACCCAGTCGGCCGAAGTGCCGGGCTCCTGATCGGCATGGGCCTGTCCGCCTACCTCCACCAGCTTTTGCCGCGCATCTGGTTGCGGCGAGGTCCACTCGCCTGGGCTTTGCGCCCGCTGGCGGCTATTTATGGCGCACTCATGACGCTGCGCCGCATGGCCTACGCCTGGGGCCTGTTCAAAACCTGGCGCGTACCCGCTCTGGTCATCGTGGTGGGCAATGTGGTGGCGGGCGGTGCAGGCAAAACGCCTGTGACCATCGCCTTGGCCAAGCACTTGCGCTCCAGGGGATTGCAGGTCGGGGTGATCTCACGCGGGCATGGACGCCGAACGCATGACGCGCGGGCCGTGACGCACGACAGCCACCCACTGGACGTGGGGGACGAACCCTTGCTGATCCACCAAGCCACGGGCGTGCCCGTTTGGGTGGCGCGGGCCAGGGCCGATGCGGCACTGGACTTGTTGCAAGCGCACCCGGCGGTGCGAGTGCTGATTTGCGACGATGGCTTGCAGCACCTGGCTTTGGCCCGCGACCTCGAAATATGCGTGATGGACGAACGCGGCACGGGCAACGGCTGGTTGCTGCCGGCAGGGCCCCTGCGCGAGGCCTGGCCGCGCCGGGTCGATTGGGTGCTGCACACGGGGCCGACCCGTTCGGCGTCTACGTCAGATAAGGACCAGCCCACGCAATACCAAGCCACACGCCAGCTGGCAGACCACGCCATCACCGCGACGGGCCAGCGCGTTGCGCTGAGCGAACTGTGCAAGCGCCCCTTGCATGCAGTAGCCGGGCTGGCACGGCCTGAAGCATTTTTTCAGATGTTGCGCCAATCGGGCCTGAGCCTCACCACCACCACCGCTCTGCCCGACCACCACGACTACCAAGACTGGCAAGCCCAACCCGACCGCACCTGGCTGTGCACCGAGAAGGACGCGGCCAAACTCTGGCCCCATGAACCCGGTGCGCTGGCCGTGCCCTTGGTAGTCATGCCCGAAAATGATTTTTGGGTGGCCCTGGATGCGCGCCTGGACGCGCTTTTGCAGCACTGACGCCCACCTGTACCGCCCCACAGCGGACCATGGGCCCGTTATCATTGGCGGCATGGACACCAAATTGCTTGAACTGCTGGTTTGCCCGGTCACCAAAGGCCCGCTCAACTTCGACCGCGAACGCCAGGAACTGCTCTCGCGCAGCGCCCGCTTGGCCTATCCGGTGCGCAAGGGCATCCCGATCCTGCTGGAAAACGAAGCCCGCCCCCTGAGTGACGAAGAAATTGACCGACTGGCCGCACTGCGTCCGGCGCTCTGACAATTGACCATGACAGATGCCCCAGCGCCACGCGGCTTCACCGTGGTGATTCCTGCCCGCATGGCGTCCAGCCGCCTGCCCGACAAACCCTTGGCCGATATCGGCGGATTGCCCATGGTGGTGCGCGTCGCGCAACGGGCCCTGCAGTCTGAGGCCTGCCAAGTGGTGGTGGCCGCAGACGACGAACGGATCGTGGCCGCCTGCGTGGCCCACGGCGTGCAGGCCCTGTTGACCCGTCAAGACCACCTGAGCGGCAGCGACCGGTTGGCCGAAGCCTGCCAGCTGCTGAGCCTGCCCGATGACGCGGTGGTGGTCAATGTGCAGGGTGACGAACCCCTGATGCCCCCCGCGCTCATCAACGAGGTGGCCCGCGTGCTGAGCGAGCGGCCCGATGCCAGCATGAGCACGGCCGCCCACGCGATCGGCTCGGTCGAAGAATTCACCAACCCCAATGTGGTCAAAGTGGTCATGGATGCCCGCCAGATGGCGCTCTATTTCAGCCGGGCCCCCATTCCCTGGTGGCGCGAGGGCCAGGCGGACTCGGGCTTCAAGGCCTTGCCCAGCCTAGCGCCGCTGCGCCACATCGGCATTTACGCTTACCGGGCCGGTTTTCTGGCGCTGTTTCCCACCTTGCCGCCCGCCCCGATTGAAACCATGGAGTCACTGGAGCAGCTGCGCGCCCTGTGGCATGGCCACCGGATCGCCGTGCATGTGACGCCCGAGGCCCCCGGCCCCGGTGTCGACACGCCACAAGACCTGGCGCGTGTGCGCAGCCTGATCGGCTGAATGAAAAACCAGGGTGGGCGTCGTAAGCCAGGCTTGAGGCTGGCGTGATATTCTCAAAAACAATCCGGCAGCGGTCATGGAGCCCGACTCGCCGAAACAATTTCAAACGATAAGGACCTTCCCATGAGACTGATTCTGTTGGGCGCACCCGGCGCCGGCAAAGGCACGCAAGCCACTTTCATCTGCCAGAAATACAACATCCCCCAAATCTCCACAGGCGACATGCTGCGCGCTGCCGTCAAGGCCGGCACCCCTCTGGGCCTGCAAGCCAAAGCCGTCATGGAGTCCGGTGGTCTGGTCAGCGACGACCTGATCATCAACCTGGTCAAGGAACGCATCGCCCAGGCAGACTGCGCCAATGGCTTCCTGTTTGACGGCTTCCCCCGCACCATCCCCCAAGCCGATGCCATGAAGGCTGCGGGCGTCAAACTCGACTACGTACTCGAAATCGACGTGCCCTTTGATGCCATCATCGAACGCATGAGCGGCCGCCGCTCCCACCCCGCTTCTGGCCGCACCTACCATGTCAAATTTAACCCGCCCAAGGTGGCTGGTGTGGACGACCTGACTGGCGAGCCCTTGGTGCAACGTGCCGACGACCAGGAAGAAACCGTGAAGAAGCGTCTGGATGTTTACAGCGCCCAGACTCGTCCACTGGTGGACTACTACTCTGGCTGGGCCAAACAAGACCCCGCCGCCGCCCCCAAATACCGTGCTATTCAAGGCACGGGCAGCGTGGAAGACATCACCGCCCGTGCGTTCGAGGCGCTGGCGAGCTGATTCTTCAGCTCAGCCACCCCCACAAAGCCCCGCTCTGCGGGGCTTTGTGTTTTCAGGGCCAGATCTCAGACCTGGCCCATCAAATCCAGCATCAAGTTCACCCGCGCCTTGTAGGCATTGAGGCCTCGTGGGGCTGTCTGCAAAGCGGGTTGCCCCACAATCTGGCCTTCGGCGCAGCGGGTGGCTACGCGCACGGCCACACCTTGGTCCTGCGCTCGGGCGAGCGCCACCCACAGGGCCTGGTGCACTGTGGCGTTGCCTGTGCCCGCCACCACCAGCCCCTTCACACCTGCAGCCACCAAGGCATCCACTTGTCTGGCGTCGGCACCGGCATGGCTGGGCACGACCTCGACCCAAGGCCAATCGGCGGCAGGCTGCCCAAGCGCCAGCTGGGCATGAACATGCGCTACCGGCCAAGCGCCCGGGTCTGTCCAACGCACAACGCCTTGCTCCACCCAGCCGCGCGGTCCTGCCTCACCCGAGCTGAAAGCGTCCAAGCGGTAAGGATGGACTTTTTGCACGTCACGGGCGCTGTGGATGCGACCTGCGCAAACGGCCAACACGCCCCGAGCCATCGGGTCGCGCACCGCAGCCATGGCGTCCAGCAGGTTTTGCGGGCCATCGGGCGTCAAGGCGGTGGCCGGGCGCATCGCACAGGTCAGCACCACGGGCTTGAAGGTGGCCATCACTTGTTGCAAAAACCAGGCTGTTTCTTCCAGCGTGTCGGTGCCGTGGGTGATGACGATGCCGACCACATCAGTCTGCGCGAGCCAGTGAGAACAGCGCTGCGCCAGCGCTTGCCAGGTAGCATGGTCCATGTCCTTGCTGTCAAGTTGGGCCACTTGTTCGCACACCAAAGCATCACCTTGCAATGCCTCTTCCAGCCCTGGCACCGCGGCCAGCAGATGTTGAACCCCTAATTGCCCGGCGGTGTACCCCGTGTGGTCACCGGCACTGGTCGCCGTACCGGCAATCGTCCCACCTGTGCCCAAAACCACGATTTTCTGAATTTTTTTTGCGTCCACCACTTGCACAGCCCTAAAAACTGGTTAAAAATACAGTCACTGGATGAAAAAACAGTTTATCCAATCTTCACAAGGAGATCGCCATGACCGACAGCCCCAAACTCACCGCCCGGCAACAAGAAATTCTGGAACTGATCCAGAACACCATCGCCAACACCGGTGCCCCACCCACGCGTGCCGAAATCGCCAGCGTGCTGGGCTTCAAGTCGGCCAACGCGGCAGAAGAACACCTCAAGGCCCTGGCCCGCAAAGGCGCCATCGAACTGGTGAGCGGCACCTCTCGCGGCATTCGCCTCAAGGGCAGCAACCGTAACGCTTTGCGGGCACCGTCCGACCTGTTCAGTCTCACCCTGCCCGGCTTGGGTCAATTGAGTTTGCCTCTGGTCGGGCGTGTGGCCGCTGGGTCGCCCATTTTGGCTCAAGAGCATGTGGATCGGACCTATCAGATCGAAAGCAGCTTATTTGCCGAGCAACCCGATTACTTGCTGCGCGTTCGCGGCATGTCCATGCGGGACGCAGGCATCATGGACGGCGACCTGCTGGCCGTGAAATCCACCAAGGAAGTCCGCAACGGTCAAATTGTGGTGGCCCGCCTGGGCGAGGAAGTCACCGTCAAGCGCTTGCGTAAAACAGGCAGCGGCATCGAGCTTTTGCCCGAAAACCCCGATTACCCCACCATCGTGGTCAACCCCGAAGAGCCGTTCGACATTGAAGGTTTGGCCGTAGGCCTGATCCGCAACACCCTTCTGATGTAAGACACTTGCTTGTTGCACCAGGTGGCGGGCGCTGGCGACATGGTTCTGCCAGCCCTGATGCAACAGGCTCCTTCAGCAATCCTGCCTGTGTCCAACCTCCATGCTTTTGAAAGGTTTCACATGGGAATCGCTCTGCTTGCTTTTTCGGGTCTTTTTCAAGGCCTCGCCAGTTTCGGTCGTACTGCGCCGGTTGCGGTCAAACCACAGCGCAGCAAGGCCTATTTGCGGCCCGTTTGGGCCACACGCCAGCCAACCTGCGGCGCGCTGGCGTCAAGGAATGTGGCCCAACCGCAGCGCCTCCAAGCCGTGGCCGTGGCCGCACCGGCCTTGCGCGTCTTGCGGGTGACAGAAAGCGATCAACGGGTCAAAGGTGCCGGTCGCATGGTGATTTCGGGCCGCATGGCCGACGTCTGCGCCGAACTGGACCGTCTGGCTGCACTGGAAGCGGCACAAGCCCGCATTTGATCGTCAACCCCACCCGGCCGACCTGAAGGGGTCGCCACGTCAAGGCACAATGGAGGGATGAACATTGTGATCCTTGACGACTACCAAGATGCAGTGCGCAAGCTCGACTGCGCAGTCAAACTCGAGAACTTCCCGGCCAAGGTCTACACCAACACCGTCAAGGGTATCGGGCAGCTGTCTGTGCGTTTGAAAGACGCGGACATCATCGTGCTGATCCGAGAACGCACCCAACTCACGCGAGCCGTGATTGAAAAACTGCCCCGCTTGAAGCTGATCGTCCAGACTGGCCGCTTGGGCGGACACATCGATCTGGCCGCCTGCACCGAGCGCGGGGTGGCTGTGGCCGAGGGTGTCGGATCGCCGGTTGCACCCGCCGAGCTGACTTGGGCCTTGATCATGGCCGCAGCCCGCCGGCTACCCCAGTACATCGGCAACTTAAAGCATGGGGCCTGGCAACAATCGGGCCTGAAGGCCGGCTCCATGCCAGCCAACTTCGGGCTGGGCACTGTGCTGCGCGGCAAAACATTGGGCATTTGGGGTTACGGCAAGATTGGTCAGCTGGTCGCCGGATACGGCAAGGCCTTTGGCATGGATGTCATGGTTTGGGGCAGCGACGAATCCCGCACGCTGGCCATCCAGCATGGGTTTCGGGCAGCCAGCAGCCGCGTTGCTTTTTTTGAAGAGTCCGACGTGTTGTCGTTGCATTTGCGCTTCAACGAAGCCACCCAAGGTCTGGTCACAGGCGAGGATCTGGGCCGAATGAAGCCCACAGCCTTGTTTGTGAACACCTCGCGTGCCGAATTGATCGAGCCCAATGCCTTGATCAGCGCCTTGAACCGAGGTCGCCCCGGCTTGGCCGCCATCGACGTCTTCGAATCCGAGCCGATTTTGCAAGGCTCGGCTTTGCTGCGCTTGGAAAACTGCATTTGCACGCCGCACATCGGTTATGTTGAAAAGAGCAGCTACGAACTGTATTTCGGTGCCGCATTCGACAACGTGGTGAATTTCATCAAAGGCACCCCGACCAACATCGTCAACCCCGGCGCACTGCAAGTGCGTCGCTGAGCATCGGCAACCACACTTTTTGCCTCTGGACTGAAGCGATAATCTTGATTGATTTGCGTCGCAGCAAGCCCGGCTCTGTTGCCCCTGCACCTGAGACAGTTGCTTTTAGATCCGACACACCATTCCCTTAAGACCTCATCCCTTTTATGACCCTTGCATTCTCCAAAGTGGCCATCATCGGCGCCGGCGCCATGGGCCGGGGCATCGCCCAAATCGCCGCACAAGCAGGCAGCCAGGTCTGGCTGTACGACACACAGGCCGAAGCCATCGCCAAAGCCCGGGACGCGGTTTTCCAGCAATGGGACAAGCTGCAGGGAAAAGGTCGCCTGACGGCCGAAGCCGTGGCTGGCCACAAAAGCCGCCTGCTGGGCGCTGCCACGCTGCAAGACCTGGCAGGTTGTGAGCTGGTGGTTGAGGCCATTGTGGAAAAGCTTGAGATCAAGAAAAGCCTGTTCAGTGATCTGGAAAAAGTGCTGGCACCCAGCGCCGTTCTGGTGACCAACACCTCGTCGCTGTCTGTCACGGGCATTGCCGCCGCCTTGCAGCGCCCTGGCCAGTTTGCCGGCTACCACTTCTTTAACCCTGTGCCGCTCATGAAAGTGGTCGAGGTCATCGCAGGTCTCAAAACCGATCCAGCGGTGTGCCAGCGCCTGTCCGACTTTGCGCGTCAGATGGGCCACACGCCCGTACAGGCACAAGACACCCCCGGCTTCATCGTCAACCACGCGGGCCGTGGTTACAGCACCGAAGCGCTGCGTATCGTGAGCGAAGGCATTGCCGATTTCGCGACCATCGACCGCATCCTGCGCGACCAGGTGGGCTTCAAACTCGGCCCCTTCGAATTGTTTGACCTGACGGCCCTGGACGTATCGCACCATGTGATCGAAGCGATCTACCACCAGTATTACGAAGAGCCGCGCTACCGCCCCAACGTGATCACGGCCCAGCGCCTGGCCGGTGGTGTGGTTGGCAAAAAGGTCGGCGATGGTTTCTACAAATACGTGGACGGTGTGGCCCAAGTGCCTGCCGAGCCGCCTGTGCCTGTGGTCGACAACATCCCGCCCGTTTGGGTCTCGCCCCGTGCAGCACGCCGCATGGAGCTGCTGCAGCTGCTCAAGGACCTGGGTGCCAAAATCGAAACCGGTGCCTCCCCATCGCCCGAGGCGCTGACCCTGGTGGCGCCCTTGGGCTTTGACATCACCACGGTGGCCGTGGTCGAACGCCTGGACCCAGCCCGCACGGTGGGCATCGACATGCTGATCGACGACGCCGCCACCAAGCGCCGCGTGCTGGCCACCAACCCTGCCACCCGCGCCGACATGCGCGATGCAGCGCACGCCCTGTTTGCACGCGACGGCAAGGCCGTGTCGGTGATCCGCGACAGCGGCGGTTTTGTCACCCAGCGCGTGGTGGCCACCATCGTGAACATCGCCTCCGACATTTGCCAGCAGCGCATCTGCACCCCACAAGACCTGGAAACGGCTGTCACGTTGGGCTTGGCTTACCCCTTGGGACCTTTGGCCATGGGCAACCGTTATGGCCCGACCAATGTGCTGGAAGTGCTGTTCAACCTGCAAACGGTCTATGGTGACCCACGCTATCGCCCCAGCCCCTGGTTGCGCCGCCGTGGGGCCATTGGCCTGTCGCTGATGCACACCGAAGACTGACCTGCCCCCACACCAAGGACGCCCATGACCGCCCAATTGCTCAGCACCAGCGAAGGCCAGACCCTGGTTTTGACCCTCAGCAACCCGGAGTTTCGCAACGCCCTCGGCCCCGAGATGTATGCCGCAGGCGTCGAAGCCTTGAGCGTGGCCGAATCCAGCGCCGATGTGCGCAGCGTGGTGATCACCGGGGCCAATGGCATCTTCAGCGCAGGTGGCAATTTGCAGCGCCTGCAAAACAACCGCCAGTTGCCGCCCGAGCACCAAGCGCAAAGCATCGAAGGCCTGCACAACTGGATCGAAGCCATCCGCACCTTTCCCAAACCGGTGATTGCGGCGGTGGAAGGTCCTGCCGCTGGTGCCGGTTTTTCGCTGGCATTGGCTTGCGACATGATCGTGGCCGCCCGCAACAGCGTGTTCGTGATGGCCTACAGCTCGATTGCCTTGTCGCCCGATGGCGGGGGCAGCTGGAGCCTGTCGCGCGCTGTGCCGCGCCAACTGGCCACCGAGCTGCTGATGTGCGGCGAGCGCATCGGCGCAGAACGTTTGCAGCAGCTGGGCGTGGTGAATCGACTGGTGGATGCCGGACAAGCCCTGCAGCAGGCTTTGCAACTGAGCGAACAGCTCAACGCCCGCGCACCCAATGCGCTGGCCAGCATCAAGGAATTGCTGGGCGATGCCGACGGCAGCAGCCTCAATGCGCAACTGGCGCGTGAGCGCGACCACTTTGTGAAAAACCTGCACCACGCCAATGCGGGCATCGGCATTTCTGCATTCCTGAACAAGCAAAAACCCGAATACGAATAAAGCGACTGGTCCCCCAGGCGACAAAAAAACGATTCCCAGTCACTCAAAGGACAGAGCATGGACGAACCGATTCTGACAATGGAGGAAAGAGAGGCGATCAATGGTGGTCGCTGGTTCTCAACCCTTTCACCTTCACTTCGTCACGACATACTTCGATGCGCTTACGTCAAACGTTTCAAGGACGGCGACATGCTCGCGGCACGGGGAGACCCGCCCGAGCAGTGGATTGCCTGTGCCAAGGGCGCGGTGCGCGTGAGCTCGACCTCGGTGTCGGGCAAGCAGATCACCCTGACCTATGTGGAGCCGGGCATCTGGTTTGGCGATGTGTCGATCTTCGACGGGGACCGCCGCACGCACGATTGTTATGCACACGGCGATACGACCACGCTCAACGTGGCCAAGGCCGACTTCAAGAAAATCCTGTCGCAGCACGTCGAGTTTTACGAAGCCATGCTGCGCCTGCAGTCGCGCCGCATTCGCCAGCTCTACGGCTTGGTGGAAGACCTCAACACCCTGCCCTTGCGGGCCCGGCTGGCCAAACAGCTCAACCACTTGCTGCGCAGCTACGGCGTGCCCAGTCTGTCGGACGCCAAGGCGATCCGCATCAGCCTGCAACTGGCGCAGGAAGAACTGGCCCAGCTGCTGGGCGCATCGCGCCAGCGCGTCAACCAGGAACTCAAGCAAATGGAACGCGAGCAGATCATCCGCATCGAGCCCGGTGGCTTGGTGGTGCTCGATCGCGATGCATTGCTGCTGATCGTGAACGCGGACCACTGACGCGCCACAGTTTTTCCATCTCACCGCTGACTGCAGCGGCCCTTGATTTTCGACGGGTCACCCCATGAGTGCTTTTGATCATTTCGTGGGGACCCGGCCTGTCACCGGCACCCACACCTTCGACATCCCGGCCTTGGAGAGCTGGCTCACAGCCAAGCTGCCCGGGTTTGCAGGCCCCTTGAGCGTGGAAATGTTCAAGGGTGGCCAATCGAACCCCACCTACAAGCTGATCACCCCTTCACGCCAATACGTGATGCGGGCCAAACCCGGCCCAGTGGCCAAGCTGCTGCCCTCGGCCCATGCCATCGAACGCGAGTTCGCCGTGATGCAAGGCTTGCACGGCACCGACGTGCCCGTGGCCCAGATGCATGTGCTGTGCGATGACGAGTCGGTGATTGGCCGCGCGTTTTATGTCATGGAGTTCGTGCAAGGCCGCGTGCTGTGGGACCAGTCTTTGCCAGGCATGACACCTGCTGAGCGCGGAGAAATTTACGACGAGATGAACCGTGTGCTGGCGGCGTTGCACAAAGTCGACTTTGCCAAGCAAGGCCTGGCCAGCTACGGCAAACCCGGCAACTACATCGAGCGCCAGATTGGCCGCTGGAGCAAACAATACGCCGCCTCCATCACCCAGCCCATCCCCGAGATGGACCAGCTGATCGAATGGCTGCCTAAAAACATCCCGGACAGCGCCAAGGACGAGTCTTTGGTCGGCATCGTGCATGGCGACTACCGCCTGGACAACCTGATGTTCCACCCCACCGAAGCCCGCGTGCTGGCGGTACTCGACTGGGAGCTGTCCACCCTGGGCCACCCGCTGGCCGACTTCAGCTACCACTGCATGGCCTGGCACATCAGCCCGGGTACCTTCCGCGGCATTGGCGGGCTCGATCTGGCCGCGCTGGGCATTCCCTCTGAAGCCGAATACATCCGCCGCTATTGCGAGCGCACCGGCTTCACCACGCCCGAGGCTTTGGCCAAAGACTGGAATTTTTACCTGGCCTACAACATGTTCCGCATCGCGGCCATCTTGCAAGGCATTGCCAAACGCGTCGAAGACGGCACCGCGTCCAGCGAACAAGCCAAAACTTCAGGCGCAGGGGCCCGCCCCATGGCCGAGTTGGCCTGGCGCTTTGCCCGCCAAGCGTGACCCCATTTTTAAGAACCGAATCCCAACCCTAGGAGAGAGACCATGGATTTTGAATACACCCCCAAGGTCAAAGACATGCAGGCCCGCTTGCTCGCCTTCATGGACGAGCACATCTACCCCAACGAGGCGAGGTTCTTTGCAGAGATCGCCGAAAACCGCGCCAAAGGCAACGCCTGGGTGCCGACCAAAATCGTCGAGGAACTCAAGCCCAAGGCCCAAGCCGCCGGCCTGTGGAACCTGTTTTTGCCCAAGTCCAAGCGGGCACCACAAGGCCTGTCCAACTTGGAATATGCGCCCATGTGCGAAATCATGGGGCGTGTGCCTTTTGCCGCCGAGGTCTTCAACTGCTCGGCACCTGATACCGGCAACATGGAAACCCTGGAGCGTTACGCCAGCGAAGAACTCAAGGACCAGTGGCTGGAGCCCTTGCTGCGCGGCGAAATCCGCTCGGCCTTTTTGATGACCGAGCCCGATGTGGCTTCATCCGACGCCACCAACATCGAGTGCGAAATCCGCCGCGAAGGCAACGAGTACGTGATCAACGGCCGCAAGTGGTGGTCGTCCGGCGCGGGTGACCCACGCTGCGCGGTCTACATCGTGATGGGCAAGACCAACCCCGACGCAGGCCGTCACGAGCAGCAATCCATGATCGTGGTGCCCGCCAACGCGCCGGGCATCACCGTGGTGCGTGCCCTCTCGGTGTTTGGCTACGACGACGCCCCGCACGGCCACATGGAAGTTGTGCTCAAAAACGTGCGTGTGCCGGCCGAGAACATCTTGCTGGGCGAAGGCCGTGGCTTCGAAATCGCCCAAGGTCGCCTCGGACCTGGCCGCATTCACCACTGCATGCGCTCGATTGGCATTGCCGAGCGGGCTCTCGAGCTGATGTGCAAACGCCTGAATGAGCGTGTCGCTTTTGGCCGCGAAGTGGCCCGTCAGACCGTGTGGCAAGAGCGCATCGCCGAGTCGCGCTGCATGATCGAGCAAGCCCGACTGCTCACGCTCAAGGCGGCCCACATGATGGACACCGTGGGCAACAAGGTGGCCAAGGCCGAGATCGCCATGATCAAGATCGTGGCCCCCAACATGGCCTGCCAGATCATCGACTGGGCCATTCAAGCGCACGGCGGTGGTGGGGTGTCACAAGACTTCCCGCTGGCCTATGCCTACGCCCACCAGCGCACCCTGCGCCTGGCCGACGGTCCAGACGAAGTGCATCGCAACTCGCTGGCCAAGCTGGAATTGGCCAAGCAGTTGAGCTTGCCCGGCGATGTCAACATGCCCGTGACACGCGGCAGCTGAACACCCATCAGCCCCCGGAAAAACGGCCTGCTCTGCAGGCCGTTTTCACTGGATTGGCATCGTTCCAGTGCCTCACGCTCAAGGCCGTTCCCTGTCAGTGCGCTGGCGATGGCTCTTGCGCATGACCAGCGGACTTTTTTGAATGCCATGGACTGAAACAGGCGATTTGGGAGTTAGAATATGTGCAGTCGGAGCGTAGCGCAGCCTGGTAGCGCATCTGCTTTGGGAGCAGAGGGTCGCGAGTTCGAATCCCGCCGCTCCGACCATTTCTTGATGGCTCAGCCACAAGAAGATTCCAAAGTCTGTTTTCAGACAAACTCACAAAAAAAGGCCCGTCAGGGCCTTTTGTGTTTCTGGATTGTTTGACACTTCTGCCCGTAGCTCAGTTGGATAGAGCAACAGCCTTCTAAGCTGTGGGTCACAGGTTCGATCCCTGTCGGGCAGACCAATCGGCCATGCCCGAGCCTGGTGCCATCAGTTGGCGTAATGCGTCTTGCGGCCAGTGTCTGCCAACAAGCTGGGCAAAGTCTGCCATGCTTGCGAGATGTCCCTGATCAGGGTTTTGACTTCTTCAAGCGCTGCCAAGTCGTTGTGTGCGTTGATGTGGAACAGTCGACGTGTGATGTAGGCGTACAACTCGTTGAGGTTTTGAGCCAACTCGCCGCCACGCTCGAAATCGAGCGCGCCTTGCAAACCCACCACGATGCGACCTGCACGTGCCAAGGCTTTGGATTTTTCCTCGATCGCGTTGTTCTGGATGTGGCCCGATGCCATGGCAAGGCTTTCCAACAAGCCATCAAACAACATCTGGATCAGCTGGATGTTGTCTGCCGTTGCCACGCCTGTGGTGACCTGGACAGAACCGTAACTCTCAGCAAATTTGGAATAGGCACGCATGGAAAGAAACCCCTTTACTACTTCAGTAACAGAGGAATCGGCGGTCAGACAGAAAACTTGAGGCCAACCCACACGTTTTGCATGGATTGAATTTAAAAACCGATTGCCGAACACCATCCTGGTCGCAAAAGAGAGCAGCTTTGCGGCCACTGAGCCGCATGGAAAGGCCCCGGACTTCGGCCTTCAGCGGACCTTGCCAACGTCAGCGGGCATCCAACAAGCCCATATCGGCCTGCGGCTCGGCCTGACCCTTGGGACCAGCACCCGAGGGCATCAACCAATCAGACAGCGCACCCGCAGGTTCCAACTGGGTTTTAGACCACAACAATTGACCGGCTTCGTCCATGGCAGCGCGTATCGGCCCCCAATCGGACTCGGGGGTCTGCGAAGCGTTCAAACCACATTGGTACAAAGCATTGGCTTGCGCCGAAGGTATCCAAGACTCCACCTGGCCTTTGGCAGTGGCAATGAGCCGTGTATTTTTAGGCTCCCCTCCAACACCGAGCTGACCGTCCTTGAAACCCTCTTGGTACAAAGCCTCGACGTGCTTGGTCAAAACCGTTTGATACCGAACGCGCAGCTCCGAGACGGCTTCACTGTCCAGCCCTTCATCGGACCTGCCAGTCATGACATCCCACAGTTTTTTAGCCGACAAACCCATGTAAGGCGCTGCCGGACGTGCGGCGTTGTCGCTGATCGTGCTCATCACCTTGCGGGTTTCTTTTTCGATCAAGTTGACCCTGTCGATCAAATAAACCACGAGGATCAAGATCAGCAATAAACCAATAGCCATCAGCGCATTGACCAAGGCTTCCATGGCGTTCACGCGGACACCTGTCCATCAGTTGAGGGAGGATGGCCCTCGGAATCTTGCGCTGCGGCCAACAAAGCCGCCTCGGCAGCCAACTCTTCGCGCAGGAAGTCCAGCACCTGAAAGGGCTCCTGAAGCCGCAGTTCGTAGTAACTGATCTGGTTAGCCAAAGCCTGCATGGCTTCGATGGCCTTGGGGGCAGACAGCTCCATTTTTTGGTACCGCGCACCCAAGCCAAACGCTTCGGTGACGAACTCTTCAGGCAAATAAGCGTAAATGTCGGTCTCACCCGAGCGTATTTTTTGAAACTTCGAGGGTTTGGGCAGATCGGGAAGCGGTTGATCATCCAGCAACGCCTGCCTGGCATGCTCTTGCCAAGCGGCCGTTTGCTCAGCACCTGCGATGAAGGTTTTGTCCAAATGGGCGCGACAAATCAAGCCCATGCGCAGGCGCATGCTGCGTGCATCACGCGAGTCAGATTGGATGGATGCCACTTTTTCAAAGGCCGCCACTGCACGACGCATCTCGTCCTCAGGTTTGTTGCGGCTGAAAAAACTGAACATCAGAATTAGTTAAATTTAGGAGATTTGCAAATTTTGCCGTAATTTTTTCACAACAGCGGAAAGAATTTGACTGATCCTGGATTCACTCACACCCAAAACTTCACCAATTTCCTTGAGATTGAGCTCTTCAACGTAGTAAAGCGACATCACCAGCCTTTCCCGTTCAGGCAATTGGTCGATGGCCTGCACCACGGCTTCCATGAACTCGGCCTCCTCCACCATGACCTCGGGCTGCATTGCGCTGTCACCAGGCATGCTCATGACCTCGTCATTGACCACCTCCATCGAGTAAGTCTCAAAGCGTTTGGCCTGGCCGCGTTCTTTGTGGAATTCCTCGATGTCCTTGCCCATGAACAGGGCCAATTCAGCCTGAGTGGGCGCGCGTCCCAACTCAGCAGCCAACACGTGGACAGCCTCGTTTTCACTTTTATTGAACGCGACTGCTGAACGCGGCAAAAAGGATTGCCGCCGCACTTCGTCCAAAATCGCGCCGCGCACACGGCTGAGCGCGAAATGCTCAAACTCAAACCCTTTGGTCGGATCAAAAGAGCGCGCAGCTTCTATCAAGCCCACCATGCCCACTTGCACCAACTCGTCGAGTTCCATAAAAGGCGGCAAGCGGGCTTTCAGGTGCACCGCCACGCGTTTGACCATGGGCATGTGCGCCATGATCAAGGACTCTTGGCGATCGCCAACCTCTTCATAAAGAGAAACGTTGCTCATGCGCCTGACCGGTCAGTGGGAACGTGCAGCATGCGCTCCATGAAAAACTGCATGCGCCCTGAAGCAGACTGTATGCGTGGCAACTGGTCCACGGCTTCAGCCAGGGCTCTGAAATCACGCGCGGCGGCGCTGCCCGGCGCGTAATCCAGCACAGACTGGTATTTGCGCAAGGCCTGAAGCACCAACTCGTCGCCCTCGATGGAGTGCAGATAGCGTATCGAAATGCCTAAAAAACGGGTACAGACATCGTTGAGACGGCGGTACAACTGCCGCCCCTCCTGCATGCTGCCGACCATGTTGGGGATGAGGTAAATTTCATCCAGCGACTGCTCGGTAGACATCACCTTGATCAGTCCATAAGCGTCGGCAATGGAGGAAGGCTGGTCACACACCACCACAAAGCGGCGTTGGCATGCGGCCATGAATTCGAGCACGGCAGGTGCGATGCCGGCAGCCACATCGACCACCAGATAGTCCACCGGCTCATCCAGCGTGTCAAAAGCGCGGATCATGGTGGCGATTTGCGCAGAACTCAGCGCAGCAATGTCGCGCAAGCCCGAGGCGCCCGGCACCAATCGGACACCCTGCGCGGTGGTGACCAGCACCTCTTGCAAGGTTTTGCTGCCGTTGAGCACGTGGCTGATGTTGTATGGCGCATGGGCTCCCAATGCGATTTGGGCATTGGCCATGCCCAAATCAGCGTCCAGCAGCATCACATGCTGCCCACGCAGGGCCAGAGCCACGGCCAAATTGATGGCGACAGTCGTCTTGCCAGCACCCCCTTTGCCGCTGGCCACCCCGATGACTTGTGGGAAACTCTTCTTATCCATGTGCAGCTTTGGAGGCCGAGAGGCCCGTCGCAGCCCGAGCCTTGACGGCACGGGTTTTGGGTTGAACGTCAGAAGTCGCTGCCACGTCTTTTTTTGCACGTGGTTTGCGAGCCGCCTTGGCCGGAGCAGCCGTCAAATGCTGGACCTCAGGCAATAAAGCCTGCAAGGGTGTCATGGCCATTGCCACCAAACGCTCGGCACCAAAGGCCAAGGGCGGCACATTGATCTTGCTGTCTTCGGCCATACAAGAGACCGGCAGGGCCTGTTCGCACAAGCCTTTGAGCAAGGGCCAAGGGTAAGCGGCCTCGTCCACTTTGGTGAGCATCAAGGAGGACCAGCGAATTTCAGAATTTTGGAGAATTTTTTGCACGTTGGTCACTGTAGCATCAACAGGCAAGACCGCATGCAAGCACAAGCCTGGCTGAGACTGCATGAGTTGCTGGGCGTGTACCGCGAAGTCCGCGCCAGGCGTGTCAATCCAGATCGTCTTGCCGTGCAAATCATCGAGCAAAGTCTGGAGCATGGCCATGTCGGCGGCCCGGAAACAAACGGCGCCGGCTTGCGAGGCCAGCAACTGAATCTGTGACCAAGCGCCAGGACGCTGTTCGCCGTAACTGATCATCACCTGCTTTTCTGCGCCGTGCGCTTGTGCGGCGGCGTAAGCCAGACGTCCCAACATCGAAGTTTTGCCCCCCCCGGATGGTCCGCACAAGGCGTGCACGCCGGCATGGGGCGCCTTCATGGCGGGCCGGTTGATCGCGTCCCCCAAGAGGCGCTGCACCACAGGCCAGGCTTCGTCCAGGCTCTCCAAACCCTGAATGCTGTCGGTCAACAGGGAGCGCAAGGCCACAGGCATACCCACCTCTTGCATGGCTATGGTGAGTTTTTGGATGTCGGGCGACAGACCGAGCGTTTGCTGCCAAGGTTGCATTTGACGAGACAAGGCGAACTCTTTGCGCAAAGCGGCCATTTCCTGGCGCAGCATGTCCACGATTTCGTGGCTGCGTTGGTGCTCATAGGCTGTGGGCTGTTCGCTCACAGGTGTGGACAGCACCTGGGCACTGGCTGCAAAAGGCTGGACCTGTGCGCCAGCAGTTTGCGCTTGAATGGGCGTTTGAGTTGGGGCTGAGGCCGGATGGTCGTCGAACAACGGTGTCTGGTTTGGCGCTGCTGCGATGGCCGCCGGCTGCTGCTCACCTGGGGTCTGCAGCTGCGTTGGCACAGGAACAGCCTGGTTGTTGGCGTTCTGGAAAATTTCCGAAAACGGCAAAAATCGGTCTGCATCGGGCTTGAATTGCGCCGGATCTGCACGGTGCGCGCTGGGCGAAGCCGGTTGGGTCTCGCGGGGCACAGCGACAGGGGCGCTGGGTTCGCTGGCTACATCGACGGCCACGATCAGTTCGGTTTGCTGGTCGATCCTCTGACTTGAAATGATCAAGACATCGGGGCCATACAACTGAATGGCTTTTTCGTTGGCTGAGCGGCTGTCGCGGGCAATGATGCGTTTGAGTTCCATGATTTATCAGCTCTTCACGCCATTGGCGTTGTTACGTGGATCGGCTTGCACGGTGTTGATCACCTTCACGGCCTGGTCATCTGGGATTTCGCTGTAAGACAGCACGGTGAGGTCACTCACGCGGTAACGAACGGCACGGGACATCCAGGGCCGTATGGCGGGTGACACCACCAAAACGGCTGGCAAGCCCTGCTCTTCGGTGGTCCGGGCACTTTCGCGCAGCGCCGCAAACAGGCTTTCGGCCAAGCCAGGCTCCAAGACCATACCGGCGGCGTTGGTGTTTTGCTGCAAGACGTTGTGCAGCAGCTGCTCAAGTTGAGGGTCGAGCGTCAGGACCGACAAGGTGTCGCGATTTTCAGTCAGGCTCTGCACGATCATGCGGCCGAGCTTGGGGCGGACCAATTGGGTCAATTGGTCGGGATCTTGCGTGCGCCCACACACTTCAGTGAGTGCTTCCACCACCGTGCGCATGTCACGGATAGGCACCGATTCTTGCAACAGATTTTGCAGGGTACGGGTCACCACACCCAAAGACAATTTGCCAGGCACCAACTCTTCCACCAGCTTGGGGGATTTAGCGGCCAATTTGTCGAGGAGTTTCTGCGCCTCGTCATGGCTCATGAGCTCGGAGGCATTGTCGCGCAGAACCTTGTTCATGTGGGTTGCGATGGCCGTGCTCGGGTCCACCACGGTATAACCCAGAGCTCGCGCTTGGTCGCGCAAGACCGGTTGAATCCACACGGCTTCAAGACCAAAGGCTGGCTCTTTGGTGGGCTGGCCTTCAATTTTGCCGTACACCTTGCCGGGGTTGATGGCCAATTCGCGACCCACTTTGACTTCGCCGCGACCTCGCACCACGCCGTTCAAGACGATGTGGTAAGCGTCAGGTTCGAGGTTGAGCGCGTCCCGGATGCGCACCGGTTGCACCAGGAAGCCCAATTCGGCAGAGAGCTTTTTGCGCACGCCCTTCACGCGTGTCATCAACTGCCCGCCCGACTCCACGTTGACCAAAGGGATCAAGCCGTAGCCGATCTCCAAACCGATCAAATCCACCTGTTCGACATCGTCCCAATCCAGCTCTTTGGGGGCATCGCTGGTGGGCGCAGCGGGCGTGGCCGCGCTTTCTTCCAGTTGCATTTGCTTGCGCATGACCATGAAAGCCATGCCGGCGGTGGCAGCGGCCAGCGTCAGGAACACCAAATGCGGCATGCCGGGCACCAAACCCAGAATGGTCAAGATACCGGCTGCGATAAACAGGGCCGGCACATTCGACAACTGGGTGGTGGCCTGCTCGGTCATCGACTCGGAAGTCGTCACCCGGGTCACGATGATGGCGGTGGCCAGTGACAAAAACAAAGATGGGATCTGCGCAACCAAGCCGTCACCAATGGTCAACAGCACATAGATACGGCTGGCATCGCCGACCGACAGGTTGTGTTGGCCGATGCCAATGGCCAAGCCCCCCACGATGTTGATGATCAGAATCAAAAGGCCGGCCATGGCGTCGCCGCTCACAAATTTGGAGGCACCGTCCATGGAACCGAAAAAGTCGGACTCTTGGGCCAACTCTTCTCGGCGCTTTTTGGCGGTTTCCTGGTCAATCACACCGGCGTTCAAGTCCGCGTCGATCGACATTTGCTTGCCAGGCATCGCATCCAGGGTGAAGCGGGCATTGACCTCGGAGACTCGGCCTGCGCCCTTCGTCACCACAAAGAAGTTGACGATCATCAAGATCACAAAAATGATAAAGCCAACGATGTAATTTCCACCGATCACGAACTCACCGAATGCAGCAATCACTTTGCCGGCCGCCTCGGGACCTTCGTGGCCGTTGACCAGCACCACTCGGGTGGAAGCCACGTTCAGGGCCAAGCGCAGCATGGTGGCGAACAGCAGCACCGATGGGAAAGAGGAAAACTCCAGCGGCTTGCGCGTGCCAATGGCGATCATGATGACCACCAGGCCAATCATGATGTTGAAGGTGAACAGGATGTCCAACAACAAGGGGGGCAGCGGAACCACCAACATCGCCATGATCAACAAAACCAAAGCAGGCAGACCCAAGCCCGCCAGATCGAAGCGCGCGAAGTTCTGTCGGATGGCGGACAGGGTCAAAGTGGTCATGGCAAATTAAGCGCTGGGAGAAGCAACAGGGGCTGGGGGTGTCAAAGTTTCAGTACCTTTAAGCAAAGTACATGCCATGCAAACCGACACCTGCTGATCGATGGGGTCGACGTCGCTCGTAAAAGCTGGTGCGCAACTTGCTGACACTGAATCAACCATCGTGCAGCGGCAAAAAATCACCGCAGCTTTTAGAGCCCGTGAAACCATCAAAAAACACACTCAAGACGCAACACCCATGACCACGACTTTGATTGACTCACCTGTCCGCGCCACCCCAACTCAAAAAATAGAAACTTTAGAGTCCAAAAACAACAAAGATGGACGCGCCGATGCGTCTGAATTTGGCCAAGTGATGTCCGGTGTCCTGAATCCGGCGAGCCGCAACGCGGCAACGGCTGCAAGCACCGGGGAACAAGAAACTGCGATCGCCAAACAGGCTGATGGGCAAGCGATGGCCGATATGGGTTTGTCCCGCCTCATGGGTCCAGTCGGCGGGGACTTTTTGAAAGCCGTGCATTGGGGCCCTCACCTGAATGTCATCACACCTGAAACCACTTTGCCCGACGAGCAAAGCCTGGAGGCATTCGCCAGGTCGCAAGGCTTGGACGAAACCGCCGTTCAATGGCTCATGGGCACGGTGCCAGCGGCCTTGCCTGTCGACACAGGCTTGCAAAATGGCGCCACTGTCATCAGCGCCGAGGCAATGGGAACTGCAAATACAACATCTGCGAGCACCGTCACCGGTGCCACGCTGCCCCCTGCAGCGACCAGCGGCGCAGTGACCGAGCCTGACATGCAGATCGCCCAAAACGCGCTCAACAGCGCTGCCCTGTGGGTCATGGGCCAGTCCACGGAAAAAGCCCGCGCAAACGCCGCCTCGCCAGAAGCAACGGCAGATGCGGCAGAGGTGCAACTCCAACTTTTGGCAACGCCCCCTGCGCCGGCCGCTGTCTGGATGCTGCGAAATGGCCTCAGCGCCAACCAGATCAAAGACACCGTCACTCCCAAAACCGCGATCGCTTTGAGCGAAATAGACCTGTCACAAGTGGCCACACCTGAATTGCTGGACAGCCTCATGCAAGAAGGTGACACCGCCAGCGCAGCGCATCCCACCCCTTTATCAGGACACAGCGGCCATCGCTTGGAAGCCAGCACCGCCGCCCCGCAGGCTGACACGGGTCAAGCAGATAACCTGCCGCCCGCCGGCGCCAATGCCGCCCAGAGGAGCGAAAAAGTACAGGATCTGGCGGAAAAAATGGGCCAAGCGGTGGGCCAACGGATTTTGTCCGAGATCGAAAAAGGCCAATGGCACCTGAAACTGTCGCTGCGACCTGCGACACTTGGACACATTGAAGTGGAAATGCGCATGCGCAGCGGCGAAATGGATGCGGTGTTCACGGCCCCACAGGCGCTCACCCGTGAATTGCTCCAGGAGGGCATGTCCAAACTCCGGGAAACACTGAGCCAAATGGGCATGAATGTTGCTTCTTTGAACGTAGGCGATGGTCAAACCCAGCAACGTGGCGGAGAGTCGACACCCAGCCAAATGTCAAAATCGGCGAAAACCGAAAATAACGACCCCACGCCCCTGGCAGCGCCTGTGCTCAATGCCCCCCGCATGAAAATGGGCCAAGACGGCTGGGATGTGTTGGTTTGACGCGGAATCAATCAAGGAGTGAACATGGCAGACGAAGAAATTGAAGTTGAAGGCAAGAAGAAATCACCGCTGATCAAGATCATCGTGATTGCACTGGTGGCCATCTTGTTGTTGGTCGGCACGGCTGTCGGCACCATGTTTGTCACGGGCTTTTTTGACAAAAAAGACACACGCGCTGCCGAAGAAGCACTCAAAACCCTGGAGCAAGGCGCCGCCGACAGCAAAGCCGGTGCCAGCGAGCCTGCACCACCTCAAAAAGTGGCCAAGGAATCCCCCGAGCTACAACGTTTTGAAAACAGCTACATGGAACTGGAAAAGCCTCTGGTTTCCAACCTGACGAACACCCGCAAGGTCATTCAGTTGAATTTGGCCATCATGACGCACTACGACGAGCGTGTATTCAAGAACGCGAAAAAGCATGAGTTTGCACTGCGCTCGGTGGCGCTGGACACCATGCGTCAAATGACCGATGCCGATTTGGCCAAGCCCGAGTTCCGCAAAGAGC
Organism: Limnohabitans sp. YIMB22184; assembly: GCF_048020265.1. Lineage (GTDB taxonomy): Bacteria > Pseudomonadota > Gammaproteobacteria > Burkholderiales > Burkholderiaceae_C > Limnohabitans_A. The sequence goes on along the minus strand of NZ_CP171843.1, from coordinate 1,038,463 downwards.
TCGCGGCCAAGATCCGGGAAGAAATGAACGCCGTGCTGCAAAAGTACGAAGACTTCGGCGGCATCGAAGAAGTCTTTTTCACCAGCTTTGTGGTGCAGTGATTTGTAAATTTGACCGATTGCCAACACCATGTCCGATACCCAAAACCTCTTGTCGCCGGAAGAACTCGCCGCCCTGTCGGCCAGTTTCAACGACGGCAGCATGGAAGACGAGACGGGCTACAACCTGGATGTTCAGGTCCGCAAACACGACCTAGCCGCAGAGGACAGCAGCTTGGGGGTGAACGTCGCCTCGCTGGACATGATCAACGAGCGCTTCATCCGCATGTTCCGACTCGGCATGTTGGAAGTGCTGCGCACCAGCCCCCGCGTCAACCCGACCCGGGCACAAATTGTGCGTTTTGGCGACTACATCAAAGACCTCAAGGCCCCCTTGTCGGTGAACATCATCCGCATGGCACCGCTGCGGGGCTATGCCATGGTGGTGATCGACACCACCGTGGTCTTCAGCTCTCTGGACAGTTTCTTTGGCGGCTTTGGCCGCGGTGTGGGCCAGCTGCCTCCCGGCCGCCTCTTCACACCGACCGAAGCGCGCATCATCAAAATCATCTTGCAGGTCTTTTTCAGGTCCTTCAAGGAAGCTTGGGCGCCTGTGGCGCCGATTGACTTCGAACACGTCAGCTCGGAAATCAACCCCCAGTTCGCGCAAATTGCCGACGAAAATGACCTGGTGGTGCTCAGCCGCTTTGAGTCCGACTCCAGCAACCAAGGCTCGGGCTTCATTGACATGGTCATCCCGTACGTGGCGCTCAAGCCCGTGCGCGACGTGCTGCGCAGCCGTGTTCAAACCGGCGATGGCAACGAAGAATCCGACAAAGTTTGGCGCACCCAACTGGACGATGCGGTGCGCGATGCCGAGCTCGAACTTCAAATCTTGCTGGGCAAAATGAGCATGTCCTTGCACCAACTGCAGACCATGCAACCGGGCGATGTCCTGCCTTTCAAAAAATCCGAGTCGGCTCGGGCCATGATCGAAGACATGCCAGTGTTCGATGTGGAAGTCGGCGCTCTGGGCAGCCAAGTGGCTGTCAAGATCGTGCAACCCATCAGCCCCAACCTGACCGCTTGAACTCCATCGAGGAACGCCCATGAGCGATATGAACAACGACACCGAATTCAGCCCGGAAGCGGGCACCAAAGGCCAAATCCACGTCGACGTGTTGCAAAACATTCCCGTGACTTTGTCCATCGAAGTGGGACGCGCCGTGATCAAAATCCGCGACCTGATGCGCCTGACCCAGGGCAGCGTGGTCGAACTCGACCGCATCGCCGGCGAACCCCTGAATTTGTTGGTGAACAACACCGTGGTCGCCCAAGGCGAGGTGGTGCTGGTCAACGACCGCTATGGCATTCGCCTGACGCGCGTGGTGCCGGCCTCCGAACGACTCGAAAACCTGTGAGCTGGAGCACTTGGGTATGAGCTCGGCATGGACTTTGGGGGACTGGCTTCAATACCTGTTCAGCTTCATTTTTGTCATCGGCCTGCTGCTGGCGCTGCTGTGGGGATTGCGCAAACTGCAAAACGGCGCCCTCCTGATGCGCAAAAGCACCCAACGCTTGCAGACACTGGAAACGCTGTCCGTCGGTCCGCGTCAAAAAATCATGCTCATTCGGCTTGACGAGCGCGAAATTTTGGTCGGCGTCACCGCACAACACATGACCGTGCTGACCCCCTTGATGGCCGCTTCAGAGTGCGAGCCGGCCGAGATTGAAAACACCACACCATGAAGCGTTCTGTTCTTTTGGGCTTGACCCTCACCGTGCTGTTGGGCTTGCTGCCCGTCTTGGCGCAAGCTGCCCCGGACTTGCCAGCCATCACCAGCACCAACACCGGCAAAGGCACGCAGTACAGCATCACGCTGCAGCTGCTGGCCCTGATGACCACCCTCTCGGTGCTGCCCTCGGTGCTGCTGATGATGACGGCGTTTGTGCGCATCGTGATCGTCATGTCCATCTTGCGCCAAGCGCTGGGTACCGGCCAGACTCCGCCCAACATGGTCATCGTGGGGCTGTCGCTGTTTTTGACGCTGTTCGTCATGTCACCCGTTCTGAACGATGTGTACCAAAACGCCCTGCTGCCTTACATGAACCAAGGGCTGTCGTTTGACAAAGCGCTGGCCGCTGCCGAAAAGCCGATCCGCGCCTTCATGCTCTTGCAAACGCGTGAAGATGACATTGCCATCTTCATGGACATCGCCCGCAACAAAAGCGTTGCCAGCTCGCAAGAAGTGCCTTTCATGACCTTGGTGCCCGCCTTCCTCACCTCTGAGTTGAAGAGCGCGTTCACCATCGGTTTTCTGATTTATATCCCCTTTGTCGTGATCGACCTGATCGTGGCCAGCGTCCTGATGTCCATGGGCATGATGATGCTGTCGCCCATGATGATCTCGATGCCTTTCAAACTGATGCTGTTTGTGCTGGTGGACGGCTGGAGCCTGATCATGGGTTCTTTGGCCGCCAGCTTCGCCATACCTTAAGGAGACAAAGATGGACACCGCCATGGTCATTGATTTGGGACGGCATGCCTTGTGGACAGCCGTGTTGGTGTGCGCGCCCTTGCTGGGCGTGGCCTTGGCTGTTGGCCTGGTCATCGGCATCATCCAGGCTGCCACCTCCATCAACGAGTCCACCTTGAGCTTCATCCCCAAGCTCATCGCCTTGGCCCTGGCCTTGCTCCTCTTTGGCAGCTGGCAGCTGGTCACGCTGATCGACTTCACGCGCAGCATCTTCTTGCGTATTCCTGCCTTGTTCTCCTGAGCACGGGCCCCACGCACCATGAATTTCCTGGCCGCCGACGTCATTGAGAGGTTCTATACCTTTTTGTGGCCGATGCTGCGCATTTCGGCCCTGATGGTCACGGCCCCAATTTTCTCGCTGACCGCGTTCAATCTGCGCCTGCGGATCTTGCTGGCCCTGGTGTTGGCCTGGCTGGTTTATCCCTTGCACACATGGCCCTTGCTGGACCCGTCCACTGCCCCCGGTTTGGTGGAAGTGTTCAACCAAATCATGATCGGTGCGGTCATGGGCCTGATCTTGCAGGTGGTGGTCGCTGCCGTGGTGGTCGGCGGCCAAAGCATTGCCGCCGCCATGGGCTTGTCCATGGCCAACATGGTGGATCCCAACATGGGCAACGTGCCAGTCATCTCGCAATTGATGATCGTCATGTCGACCCTGATTTTTGTTGGCTTTGGTGGCCACGCCATCTTGCTGGGAATGATCTCCGAGTCCTTCCATTCGCTGCCGATCGGCACCTCCATCCTCAACCAGAACATTTACGGTCGCGTGCTGCAGTGGAGCTCGATGGTCTTTTTGGGCGCGGTGTTGATGGCTTTGCCCGTCATGGTGTCGCTGCTTTTCATCAACATCGGGCTGGGTGTGGTCACCCGGGCAGCGCCCAGTCTGAATATTTTTGCAGTGGGTTTCCCAGCCATGATCATCGCCGGCTTCCTGGTGCTGATCATCTCCATGGAGAGTATCGGTGCGCGCATCGAGTGGCTGTGGGTGCAGGGTTTCAACGTGGTGCGTGACGTGATGGGAGTTCCCCATGTCTGAAGCGTCGAGCGACGACAAAACAGAAGAGCCGACGGCCAGAAAACTCAGCAAGGCGCGTGAGGACGGCCAAGTCGCGCGCTCCTCCGAATTGCCTGCAGCCGTCATTGTGATCGGCGCCCTGACCATTTTGCTGATGTCCGGCGGCTGGGTGATCAGCCGCATGGCCACTGTCTTTGCCAACGGCTTTGTATTTGACCGGACCACTCTGAACAAACCCCTTTTGCTGCCCGCACACTTTGGCGATCAAATGTTGTCGTCCTTTGTCACCGTGCTGCCCATAATGGTCTTCACTGTGATTGGGGCCATCGTGGCCTCGGGCGTGACTGGGGGGTATCTGTTTTCCTTGCAAGCCGTTGCGCCCAAAGGCTCCAAACTCAGCCTGGTCAGCGGACTGGGCCGTATTTTTGGCACACACGCCCTGGTGGAGCTGGGCAAAGCAGTCCTGAAGTTCTCTGTGGTCTCGGCTGTGCTGTGGTGGTCACTCATGTCCAACATGGACTCGCTGATCCAGATGGGTCAAATGGGCTTGGAGCCGGCGCTGGCGGCTGCCGGCCTCATGATCATGAAGTCGGCCCTGCTGGTGGCCATGAGCTTGGCACTGATTGCTTTGATCGACGTGCCCTACCAAAAATACGCATTCAACAAAAAAATGCGCATGACCAAGCAAGAGGTCAAAGACGAATACAAGCAGATGGAAGGCAGCCCAGAGGTCAAAGCCCAAATCCGCCGCCGTCAACGTGAAATGGCCAACTCGCGCATGATGCAGCGCATCAAGGATGCCGATGTGGTCATCACCAACCCAGAGCACTTCGCGGTGGCGCTCGAATATGACCCCACCGGCGACGGCGCACCCATCATGGTTGCCAAAGGCACGGACCACATGGCCGCCCTCATCCGAGAAGAAGCCAAGGCGCACGGCGTGCATTTGTTCGAAGCTGCACCCCTGGCCCGCGCGATTTATTTCACCACCGAAGTCGAGCAACAAGTACCTGAAGACCTGTACCACGCGGTGGCCCAAGTGATCGCCTATGTCTTCAGCCTGGAAGCGGCCTCTCCCATGAACCCGCCTCAGGCCAAACCCAAAGTCAAAGTCCCGCCAAGCATGCTGTTCAACCCTGACGGCAGTCGGCTTGAAAAAGCTGGAGCCCGCGCATGAACATCCCCATCCAACCTGACAGCGCCTTGAACAACTACGTTTTCCGTGCGGCTGATCGCATGCGCATCGAAGGCTGCGCCAACGCCGTGGCCCATGAGGGCTTGAGCCTGGCGCTCTACTGCCCCTTTGAAGCGCTGCTTGATCATTACGTGAACCTGTTGCTGACCCGTCTGCGACAACAGGCGCCCAACCACCGCATCGAGGTTTACTTTCCGGCCAACACCGACTCCTTGCTGGACCGCTTCAACGAAGTGCTGGCCAACCAATCCCTGAACCAAGCGGTGAAAGCCACCGCCACTGCGAACCAGGCGCAAGTCTGGATCGTGCACGACGCGCAGACCTTGCCAGAAAGCGAGATCCAATTGCTGGCCCGGCTGATCCAAAATTTTCCAGGTGCCAACATCCGGGCCATCTTGCTGATGTCGGGCCAGACCCACAGCGAAAGATCGCCATTGTCGGCCTTTGGCCGGAAAATTTTGCGTTGGGACATTGAAGCCCCGACCGAGGAACAAGCGCAAGCCGCGCTCGATTTGGCGCGACACGAAGGGCACTTCAGCGCAGCACAACAACTGGTCCAGCGCATCCAGCGCCAGCAACGCCCTGAGCTGGCGACCGCTTTTCAGGCTGCCCTCGTGCCAGCCGCCGCGGGAGCAGAGACAACGGCTTCAGCGTCGATGCCCTCGCCTCCACGCTCTGCGTCCAGCTCGTCGCTGAAAAACAAATTTCTGGCCTTCCAACAACACGGCTCAGCGGCTTTGCAGGCCTTGGGTGCTTCGGGTGTGGGCGTCAAACCAGTCACCACATGGCTTCGGCAAAACGCCAAAGTGGCCGCTGCGGTGGCCTTCGCCTTGGTGATGTCCACGCTGATGATGTTGTGGATTCAACCCGAGGCCTTTGGCCTGAAATCAACTCAGCCCTTGGCCACCCCTGCCCTTAAAAACCTGCCCCTGCCTGCGACGGCCGCGACAACACAGCCGCAGACAACGGCAACTCCTGTGGCGACAGAACCCGCGCAAGCCATGCCAGCAACAGCCACAGTCCCCCAGCCCAGCGAGCCTGCCATCGAGGCGCCCGAGGCCACATTGAACGCGCACGCCTGGTTGAAAAAACTTGATGCCAGCAGTTTCTTGCTGCAGCACGGCACCTCCAACAGCTACGAAAAGGTGCTGGATATCCAGCGCAAACATCCGGCCTTGAAAGACGCGCAGATTGTGGCCGCCTACCGACCTGGTGAAAAGCTGGCGCATTTTGTGATCGTGTCCGGACCTTTCAATGAGGTGGGTCAGGGCTACGAGGCCTCCAAGCGACCCGGTATTCCTCGCAGTTGGGTGCGCCCCACGCGCAGTTTGCAAGAACAGCTCAAGAGCCCGACCTGAGCCACGGACATCTATCCATGACCCCAAACACCGTCACTTCCGATGCCATGACCGATGCCGTGACCTTGCCCGAGGGCACTGACACCGCCGAGCCCCAAGCCCCAAAGGCCAAAGGCCCTGGAAACACTGCACCTCAAAGCAAGCGCCAACGCAAACCGGCGCCTTCTGCTGAGGCGAAAAAAGTGAAAAAGGCCAATGAAGCGCCAGGCCCCCAAGTCGCAAAAAAAGGCACGGCCCAGAAAACCAAGCCTGCGCCCAAAGTCCCGGCAGATGAGCTGACGGCGCCCCTCGAAGAAAGATTGGCCGCACAACCCACGGAGCCTGCGAAGGACATGGTCACCACGGCACCCGTTGAAGCCGTTGAAGCCGTTGAAGCCGTTGAAGCCGTAGCACCCGTTGAAGCCATCGCACCCGTTGAATTGGCTGCGCCCGCTGAACCGGTTCGAACACCTGCGCAACGGCCTGCGAAGCCGCGGGCTAAAACCCGGTCCAAAACCCGCTCAAAAGCACGCCCTCCAACAAGCGCCCCAGCCGCACAAGCCCAGCCTGAAGCGCCCGCGAAGACGGTATTGATGCTGGATGAAGCCCACCTGTGGGACCAAGATGACCCTGTGAAAAGCCGTCTGGCCCAACTCAGGGCACGCAACGCCCTATTGGAGGAACAGCTCCAAAGACTGAAGCCCCTCTTTCAAGCCCGAGGAAAAAAACCATGAGCGAGAACACATTCAAACCCGACGCCGAGACCGAAGCCATGAGCATGGAAAGCGAAGCTGCCCCTGTGCACGCCAGCACCGAGGCCGAAGCGCCTGCGGCCAAACCGCTGCACGTCGGCATCACGGTGGACCAGCGGGCCTACCAGCAATACCAGTCCCTGGCTCAAGTGGTGCTGGACTCTGCAGACATCGCCACCAAGTCGGCAGAGGCAGCTGCCCATGTGAGCAGCCAGCTCAGACTGACCACCCAGGAATTCAAGGAGCTGACCGATGCCGGGCATAAAAAAGCCCGACTTTTGTTGGTCATCACCGGCGGCGTGTTCATCGTCAGTCTGATTTTCTTTTTGATCATGGGGGTGCGGCTGGTCAGTCGCATCAACCAGCTCGATGCCATGCTGATGGCTGTGGGCAAACGGGTGGTCGAGCTCAACTCGGGGATGGAGTCACTGGAGGGTGTCAACCAGAGCGTCAAAGAACTGGCCTCGCAGCAAATGGCGCTGACCAAGTCGCAGGGGCAAATCGAAGGCCGGATTGATGCCTCGCTTAAGCAATCAGAAAGCCTGGTGCAAAGCGTGCCCACCGAGACGGCCAAACAAGTGGCTGCCAGCAGCGACTCGGTGATTCGCCAAGTGCAGGGGATCAACGCCAAGCTTCAAACCCAGGCCAATGCGGTTCAATCGCTGGGCAACGAGGTCAAGTCGTTGAAGTCTGCCGTCGGCAATGTGGATGGTCTCAAGCGCGATGTCGAGGCCTTGGTGACACTGCAAAAAGAGCGGTATTTGGAAACCTTGCAAAAGAACAATGCCACCGCCTCGCGCGAGAGGGCCGTGCAGTTCCCGCGTTACACCGCCCCTAAACCCGGCGAGCCCGCCAACACCGCGCCCAACCCTGCTGCTACCAATGGCGCGGCTGCTGCCGCGGTCAAGCCCTGAGCACCTGGCCAGAGACCGCTGGCGCAGACTTCAAGGCTGAACAGCGCCCGTCACTCGATGCAAACAGCGATGTAGGTCAGCACGAAAACACCGTTGGGCGGAATCTTGCGCCAGTAACCCATTTCATTGACGGTGGCCACTTTTTCGCCGGTCATTTTGGGGCCGGAGAAACTGGTCATCTGCCCCATGCGGTGCATCTTGTAGTTGCAGTCGTACTCGTTGAGGTAGCGTCTGGACCGGACACCTTCGGCGTCCGGTGTTTTCAGGTCCTGCATCTCCCAGACCCGGCGAACGGTGTCAACTTTTTCAATCGAATTTCGGTTGACGTACAGGGTCACTTCGGGGGTCTCGCCAATGCGCGTCCAGGCCAAAGCCACCGTCGGTGCCAAGCTGAGCAAGCCCACAGCGCAGCCAACCACCAGCACCAGAGGCGGCATTGAAAACCTTGGCAATGTCATGTTCGTTCTCAAAAATAAGTTCCAGCAAGGCTGACAGCATGTCCACCTGCGCCCAGTTTAAAACGCGAAATGCCCGGCAAGTCGTGGGTGTTGACGCCCCCCAAGTCGAGCACCTCGATGCCTGCCACTTTCAAGTAAGCCATGGCTTTCCACAGCAAGGCGTTGTGGGTGTTGAGCTGGCGCCCCTCATCGTCAGTCCAACCCATATGGTAACTGGCGACACGGCCATGGATCAGGAACAACATGGCCCCGATGGTGTTTTTGCCCAACTCGGCATAGGCCACCACAAAGGCCTGTTGGGGCTCGGTGTGGGCATCCACATAAGCCCTCACAAACGCGGTGGGCAGACCATGGAACTTTTTGGCTTCACGCTGATCCAGCTCTTTGCCCAGCAACCATTCGCAGCGCTTGAGGCTGGGTTGCACATGCCACCGGATCTTTTCGTTCGACAGGGCTTTGCCCAGCCGGTTGCGCCACTTGCCGTCCATCTGAGCCTTCAACGCTTCCAGTGGCAAGGTCAAGTCCAGCAGCACCGTGGCGTAACCCGTCATCACACGCGACATGCCACGGGTTTCGGCAGCGCTCACCTGGTCAGCCGTTCGGTCGGGAGAAAAAAGCACCACTTTCAGGCGCGGCAAAGGCATGTCACGTCGCAGCAGCCGGTACACCTCAGCCCTTTGCTCGGGCAAGACATCTGGCTGCCACACGGGGCCACGTGTACACGAGGCCAAGGACAGGTAGCCTGCAATACGCCGACACATGAACTGGGCCACAGCCAACAATTTCCCGTCTTGCCAGACCATGGCCCGGCGCACCCCCACGCCCAACGCGATCAAGGCGTCGCCGTAGGCCCAGGACTGCTGCAAAGCGCCTTGCTGCGCCGCGTGCAATTGTTCCCACTGGCTTCGCGGCAAATGGTCCCAAGTGGTATTCATATTTGTCATAATAGGCAAATTTTTTAATTTCAACTCAAGATTCCGCCATTGCAACCGATTCACACAAGCGTACTTGGAAAAAAGACCATGTCAGCCCCCAAAGACCAGACCATTTTGGGCCATGACATCCCGAAAGCCCGTTTGACTGCGGCTGGGTGGGCTTGGGGCGCACTGTATTTGGGTTTGCCTGTCCTCTTGCTGGGCAATGCGGTGGATTTGATTTTCCAATGGACATTGGGTTGGTGCATCGGTGTTTGGTGCATGGTGTAAAACAAAAGGGCCAGCATGTTCTTCTTTATTGGTTTAGCGGTGGTGTTCGGGGCAGTGTTCGGCGGTTATGTCATCGCTGGCGGCAAGATGGCGCCCATCATCAAGGCGGCCCCCTTCGAATTTTTGATCATTGGCGGATCGGCCATCGGCGCGTCTTTGGTGGCCAACAGCTTCCCTGTGTTCAAAGCCGCCATGGCAGGCATTGGCAAGTGCATCAAAGGGCCCAGTTTCCACCAGGCAGACTACCTGGCCTTGATGCTCTTGGTCGGCAAATTGCAGTCGGTGATGAAAAAAGAGGGCGTGGTGGCGCTGGAATCGCACGTTGAAAACCCCGATTCAAGCGCCATCTTTGGCGAGTTTCCCAAATTGGCCAAAGACCACGCGATCGTTCAAATGATTTGCGACCCGCTTCGTCTGATGGTGATCTCCCAGGGCAATCTGGACGCAGATGCCTTGGACGATTTGATGAAAAAAGCCATCAAAGTCCACCACCACGAGGCGATGCTGGCACCCGCGGCGCTGGCCGGTATCGCCGGCGGCTTGCCCGCGCTGGGCATCGTGGCCTGCGTGTTGGGTGTGGTAAAGACCATGGGCTCCATCGACCAGCCTCCTCCAGTGCTGGGTGCGCTGATCGGTTCGGCCTTGGTGGGCACGCTGATGGGCGTGTTCTTGGCCTATGGCATGTTCGAGCCCTTCTCTGGCCGACTGACTCAAATCATCAACGAAGACGCACAGGCTCTGGACGTGATCCGTGAAATGATTGTGGGCAACCTCAAAGGTTATCCCCAGCCACTGGTCATCGAATCGGCGCGCGCCTGTATTGCGCACCACAGCCAACCGAGCTTCTCCGAAGTCTTTGACGGCATGCGAGGCTCCTGATGGCCGAGGCAGACAAAGCCGCGCCGGGCACGCCCGAAGAAGTCGCAGCAGCCGAAGCAGCCGCTGCGGAAGCAGCGCGGCCCATCATCATTGTCAAAAAAATCATTGCCGACGATGGCCACGCAGGGGCTCACGGTGGCGCCTGGAAGATCGCTTTGGCCGACATGATGACGGCCATGATGGCGTTCTTCTTGCTGATGTGGCTCTTGGGCGCCAGCACAGAAGACAAGCGCAAAAGCGTGGCTGACTACTTCAGACCAGCCTCGCACAGCCAAATTGTGTTTGGCGAATTGGCCGGCTCCAACGGTTTGTTCGGCGGTCAGTCCATCATCGACACCGACGGCTTCCCGTTCACCGCCAAACAAAGCGCCATGCTCGAGCGTCTGACGCCGCAGGCCCAGGGCGGTCCGGCCGAGAGTTTTGGCTCCTCCAAAGAGGAATTCAACAAAGACGGTCCCTCGGAGCAAGACCCCGGCAAAGACAGCGGCTCAGGCTCGCCGGGCCAAGGCGGCGGCAGCGGCTCGGCAGGTCAACAAGACAAACAAAACTTCGACAAGCTGGAAAAAGAGATCAAACAAAAACTCTCGGAGAGCAAACAGTTCGAAAAGATCAAAGACCAGGTCAGCATCACCCGGGACAAAGAAGGCTTGCGCATCGAGGTGATCGACAAAGCCGACTTCGCGATGTATGGCTCGGGCGGTGCAGAGATGGGCGCCAAGGCCGCAGCCTTGATGACCGAAGTGACCAAAACCCTTAAGCCTTTGCCCAACAAACTGGCCATTCGGGGGCACACCGACAGCACGGGTTTTCCGCCTGAAAGCCTGCGCAACAACTGGTCTTTGTCCACCGAACGTGCTGAGGCCACGCGCCAGTTCATGCAAGGCCAAGGCATCAGCCCCAACCGGTTTTCACGCATCGAGGGCGTGGCCGACACCAACCCCAACGTGCCTGGCAACCCGGCCGACCCGCGTAACCGCCGGGTCAGCATCACGGTGCTCAATCAATGACCGCTGCAGGCCACCGATCCGGCCCAGGGCGACCCGCTACCGGTTGGCCATGGGCATCCCTTAACCTTCTGTGAGAGGCACATCCATGTTCAAACACACTGCCATCGGGGTGGCCATCGGCCTGTTGGTGATGGGCGGCGTTTGGGGCCTGGTTCACACGCTGGGCAACAGTGCCACGGCCCCCTCCGAACTCAGCGGAGAAGTCGCTATGCCTGGCGCCAACAAGGGCAAGATGGATCTGATCTGCGAGCTGGCACTGGACCTGGACGGTCAGCTGGCGCTGGGCATCAAAGAGAACGAGCCCTCGCGCATCACCATGGCCGAGATCGATTTTGAAAAAAATTCTGGATGGTACCAAGGCAAGATCGCCATCTCTGAAAGCCGAGCCGGCACGCTCAGCCTGATGGGCACACGCCTGAAGATTTACCGCCCAGCGATGTTCCAGCGCTTTGGCGTGATGATCACAGGCGAAGAGTTTGTGGTGGACCGCAAAACTGGCAGCTTTGTGCAGTCATTGAGCTTGAGCGACGGCCGCAATGTGAAACTGATCAAAGGCACCTGCGCCAAGGTGATCAAGCCGCCGTTTTGAACCATCCGCGGTGCAGAGGTCAAGCCACGCCGCGCAGCTCGTATTTGTTGATCTTCTCGATCAGTGTCGTTCTTTGCAGCTGCAGCAGTTTCGCGGTTTGCGAGACGTTGCCCTGAGTTCGTGCCAGCGCCTGCTCAATCAAGCCCCGCTCCACTTCGACCAAATGCTGCTTGAGCGACATGCCCTCCGGGGGCAAGGTCTGGATGCCCTGGGCCATCAAGATGGCCCGCTCCACCTCATTGATCTCGTCGTTCGAAGCCGACAAGGGCGCCGGATTGAACACCTTGGCTGGCAAACTGTAAGAGCTGACAGGACTGGCCAACAAATGCGTCATCGGGTCGTCGTCACCGGCAAAAGGTGACAAGGCCTCGAATGCAGAACCGTCCTGGCGATCCGGTGTTGTGTGGTCTGCAGGCGCTGACACAGGCGAGATGGTCACCGAGGGGCTCAAAGAAGGCGTGAACATCGCAGGCGCGGTCAAGCCTTGCTGAGCCAGCCACTCGGCCTGCAAAGAAGCCAGCCCCAGCGGCAACATGCAAGCGGGCACCGTCTGCACGTGCAGCACCTGCGAGGGGTACAAGGTAGAAAAACGGTCGACCAAGTTGGACAATTCGCGCACATTGCCAGGCCAAGCGTAGGCCTGCATCAATTTCATCATGTCGGGCGCAAAACGCACCGCCTTGGCCTGAGGCAAGGCGTGCTTGTCGGCGTAAAAATTCAACAAAGCCGTGATGTCTGCAGGGCGTTCACGCAAAGGCGTGGTGATGACCGGTAAAACATTGATGCGGTAATACAAATCTTCGCGGAAGCGACCGGCTTCGACTTCGGCTTCGAGTTTTTTGTGGGTCGCGGCCACCACACGCACATCGATGGGCACTTCTTTGGAGGCACCCACCGGCAAAATGCAACGCTCTTGCAAGACCCGCAGCAGCTTGACCTGCATGTCCATCGGCAAGTCACCGATCTCGTCCAGAAACAAGGTGCCGCCGTGTGCCAACTCGAAACGGCCAAGACGGTCGGACACCGCCCCCGTGAAGCTGCCCTTGCGGTGCCCAAACAACTCGCTCTCGATCAAGTCACGGGGAATGGCGCCACAGTTGATCGGCACGAACGGCCCGCCCGCACGTGGCCCCTGCATGTGCAAAGACTGTGCGACCAGTTCTTTGCCCGTGCCGCTTTCACCAGTGATCAAGGCGGTGGAAGAAGATGCAGACAAAGTCTTGATCAACTCACGCAGAAACAGGGTCGCTTGGCTATCACCAATGATGAGGGGTTTGGCGTTCGATTTCATCAGCGTGCGACACACATGGGGGGGGGTTGGGGGCCTTGATCCGACGCCCTTCATCCAAAGGGGAAATCGACAAAACCAAAATTGATATAAAAGTGACTTTTCACGTTTATAAATGACAACAGATGGTTTTGGCAAGGGTTAATCGAAAATTTAGCCCACAAATCTATAAAATTCACAATACTGTTGATTTTTTAATACGCTCCTCACGGCTCTGGCCGATTTGCCGCAGCAAGCGCTGAGCCCTCAAGACTTGGAAGCTGCTGTCGATACACCCTACAAGACAAATCAAGCCGGTCGCCCACTTCTGGAAGTACCCGGTTTGCCCTCTGGAGTTTTCAACATGACCTTCTACCGATCCGCGGTCGCCGCACTCTTCACCCTGGCGGCCCTGACTGGCTGCAACTCACTGCCCTTGAGTCCTGCTTCGGCGGACGACGTGGTGGCGCCGAAAGCTGCGGCCTCCATGATCACGCCTTTGGTCGAAAAGCGCGAAACCTTGGTCGCCACCGGTTATGCCGTCGTCAGCATTCAAAACCACAAGAACCCTGCCCAGCAGCGCTTACTGGCCATCCGTGCCTCCAAGCTCGACGCCTACCGCTCATTGACCGAGCAGGTTTACGGCCAGCAGCTGGACGCCACCACCAGCGTGGCCGACATGACCATCATGAGCGACACCTTCAGGGCCAAAGTTGAGGGCGTGATTTACGGCGCCGTGTTGGTCAGCATTGCCCCCGTGGGTGACGACACCTACGAAACCACCCTGTCGCTGGACCAGCAAGTGGTTCGTGATCTGCGCACCCTGTACCTGAGCCAACTGGCCGCACGTCGGCGCTGATAACCATGAGCACGCACGTGGCAACGTCTGTCCGACCTTCGCCGAGCCTGATCGCTGGCCGCCAATGCGTGGTGTGGTCGATCTGGCTGCTGAGCACACTGGTGGCTGCAAGCGCCCAAGCGCAAAACGCCAAGCCGCCTGGCCCTTTGCAGGACGGTATGACCACGAGCGCCAAACCCACCCGCACGTCCACGCCCACGGCCAAGCAACATGAAGCACAGCTCAACGCCATCCGGCAAGCCATTTTGCAAGCCACCATCGAGCGCCCGACCCGGGTTCTGAGCAGCGCCTGGATCGACGACAAAGGCGTGCTGCAAGAAAGCGCCCATTTCCACTCCGAAGCCCAGGTGCGTGGCGTGCGCGTTGTGTCCTACCTCGAAGAGGACAAAGAGGCACCACCGCAAGTCAGTGCCGAAGTCTTGCCCTGGGGCTGGCGCCATGGCCAGACCAAAGCCACCCAATGCGACGCGCCGCCACGCCCATGGCGTCTGCCCCTGGTGCTGCAAACCCGGGCAGAGCATGGCTTTTCGGGGGTGCAACACTTTGCCAGCCAAGCCGTGCTCAGCACCGCCTCCCAGGCGTGGACGCAAAACATGCAAGCCTCCCCACGCTGGCGCACCCAACACAAAGAGCTGCCACCCGACAGCGCCTACATGCGGGCCCTCACAGGCCCCAGCGACAGCCCCACCGGCTGGACGGCCGAGTTGGTGCTCAAGCCCCATGCCCCAGCGCAAAATTTCAGCATGCGCCAAGCCTTGCACGATCTGAGCCGCGATGAAACCGATTGGCGCTGGACCTTGAGCTTCACCTTGGGCGAGCGCCACACTCCCGCTGGCCCGATCGAGCCGCATTGGCAAACTGAGCAAATCATCACCATCGACCCCACAGCGGCAGCGCGAAACCCCAGCGCTTGGGTGCAGCAGCTCAAGGCATCGCTCCAAAAGCAGATGCAAGCCTGGGCGCAACAACTGGACAAACAGTCGGCGTGCGAGCCGGTCCAGTTTCATGTGCGGCGCACTGGCGCAGACGGTTTGCAACTGCAAGCGGGGGTGGGCAGCGGCTTGCGGCCAGGTGACCGTGTATTGCTCATCAACCCCAGCCACATCCCCAGCCAAATGCTCGAACCCAGCGCCACGCAGCACTTGGCGCTGGCCCAAGTGGTCAAGGTAGGCAGTGACCGTACAGAGCTAGAGCTGCTGGCCGGCCCCGCTTTGCCCGCCCAAGGCCACTGGATGGCTTTACCTCTTTGATCTTTTACGATCTGATCTGACATGGCCCCATGAGCGCCCATATGCACCCTCAAACCCTCCGCTACCCCAGCCTCGTGCGCCGCTGCGCTCCTGCAGCCAGCCACTCGGACCACAAACGGCCGCTGCAGCTGTGGTCACTGTGCGCCGTCAGCATCTTGCTGGCGACAACCGCCTTGAGCAGCCAAGCGGTTCAAGCCGCCGACACGACCGCTGCCGCCGCCTCGGCCCTGAAGGTGTTGGCGCTGCCCCTGCCTGACAGCCCCCCGCCCAGCGGGACATCGGGCGCACCTGCAGCGGCGCAGCAGGCGGTCGCCACGCCCCCTCCCCTGCCCACCAGCATCACCGTCAAGCAAGGCGAAAGCATTGACGCCGTGATCCGGCGCGGCCTGCCGGGTTTACCGCTGAGCAGCGAATTCATGCGCAAGGCTTTGGCCATGGCCAATCCGCGCATATTCCCCAAAGGGACCACCTACCCTGTGCGGGCGGGCACCGTGTTGCAGCTGCCATCGCACGAGGCGCTGCGCCAACTCATGTTGGCCCATTACCCGCACACGGCAGCCCTGTTCCAGGCCAAACCTGCCGTCGAAACAGACACCGCGCCCGGCCCCGACAAACGCCGCTGGGTGCGCTTTCCTTGAACCCCTTCACAGGCGCTTGGCCATGATCACGGGGGCGGAAACCGCCCACCTCATCCCCAAAACACCCACCATCTACCTGGAGGGCACGCTACCGCTGGTCGTCGAAAAAACGGCGGCGGAACTGGGTCTGCGTGACGGGCAAGTCGTTCAAGCCACGGTCGAGGCCAAACTTGGCGCTTTGCGCCTCATGCTGCAAGGACCGCAGCAGGGTCAATCGATTGATCTGCCCAAAGAGCTGCCAGCAGGTTTGCGCCTGGCCTCGGGCGACACCGCCTTGTTTCGGGTTCAGGTGTTGGCCAATGGCTCGATCGTGCTGCGCCCTCTGCAAGCGGGCCAGGCCCCGGCATTGGGTCTCGAAGGCAGCCCTGCGACGCCCCCCTTGATGCCTGGCAGGTCCGAGCAACTGGGTTTTCGACCACCGGACATGCAGGCCTTGGGTCAGCTGCTCAAACCCGGCATGCTCGACAGCCTGCTTCAAGGCCTCAACGCTGCGGCGCCTGAGTTGCAGGCGCTGCAGCGCTGGCTCAAATCACGGCCCGCCATGGCGCAACTGACGCCTGAAAAACTCCAGATGGCCATGCAACGCAGCGGCTTCATGACCGAACACCTGCTCACCCAGGGTTTGGGGGCAGGCCTGGTGGATCTCAAAAGTGTGCTGCGCCAGCTGCTGCGCAGCGGCACCGAGCAAGATGGCCTGATCGGAGACAGCCTGGACGACATCGAGGCGCGTCAATTGATGACCAATGAAAGTTTGAACGGCCGCGAGTGGGTGATGTCCATGATGCTGCCCTTTGCCGATGCCGAACCGGTTGCGCTTCGCCTGGTGCGCGGAAGGCGTCAACCCGGACAAGACAAACCGCCCATGGTCATCCACCTGCACACGCGCAATGAGGATTTGGGCGAAGTCTGGCTGCAAACCCGCATCAGCGACGAAACCGAGGTCGACATGGTGATGTGGGCCCTGCGCGAGGACGTGGTCCAGCGGGCCCAGACGCAAGCCGACAACCTGGTGCAAGAACTCGACAGTGCCGGCCTGAACATGACGCGGCTGCAGATCATCCATGGGCAAGGCCCCCAAACCCCGCAGCTTCATGCGCCCCCGGCCACAGGCAGTTTGTTGGACGTGCACACATGAAAGCCCCCTTGCAAGAAGCCATTGCGCTGGAGTACGGCGCCCGCAAAACACCTGTGGTCAGCGCCAGAGGGCAAGACGAGTTGGCTCAACAAATCATCGAGGAAGCCCGCAAACACGGCGTTTATGTGGCCCAAGACCCTCAACTGCTGGCCTTGCTCAGCCGAGTGGATCTGGACGCCGAAATACCGCCCGAGCTTTACACGGCGGTGGCGGTCATTTTGTCTTGGGTGTATTGGCTCAAGGGCATGCGCCCCGGCGATGAGAAAAAGCGCCCTTAAAACAGGGCCAGCGGTTCAAAAGCCCGACGCTCAGGCCAGTTGGTAGCCCAAAGCACCCGAGCGGCGGGCAATCTGGCCCAAACGGTCGTACAAATCGACATTGGGCGCTGAATCGCCCTGAAGGGCCTGCAAAGCACCCTTGACGGCCAGCAATTGGCGCTGCAAAAGTTGAATGTTGCGCAAATGGTCTTGCTTGCTTTGCTGCAAGCTGCCTTGCAACTGCTGCCAGACCTCTGGAGCCGGGTTTTGCTGAGCGGCCCACTCGGCCAATGCCGCCAAATCCTGGAGCAAGCTGCCTTTTTCGTCCTGAAGGGCTTCAAATGCTGACAAATCGCGAATTTTGAGGGCCTCGAACTCCAGGCCCAGCATCTCGGCCAAGCGGGCAGCGGCCGCAGGAGCGGCCACCAAAGCTCGCTCCGGAGAGAAGACGTGCGCAGGTGTCAGGGCGTTCTCGGTCATGGGCACATCAGCCTTTGATCATTTTCTCAATGGCCACAAAGTTTTCCGCAATCCGACGCGAGTCCATCGGGTACTGTCCCTGTTGAATGGCCGTTTTGATGGCCTCGACCTTGGATCGGTCAAATTCGGGCTCTTGCATGGCTTGGCGCGCCACCGAACTCAAACGCAACTCGTCCGTGGCTGGGGCTGCTGCGCGCCCAGACGACTCGGCAGCGAGCGCGGACATGCGCGGCTCACCCTTGCCTGCCGCAGGTCGGCTGGTCGTTTCTATTTGGGCCTTGCGGCCGAAATGAGAGATGGGATCGGTCATGATGGTTCTCTTTTCTGGTCTCTGAACATGGAGCTGAGACCTTGCTCAAATACTGAATCGGCTTGAGATTCTAAAACTTGAGAGAAATTAATTTTATTTTTCATCTGTCATGTCTCGCCAGCCCAAAGGCTTTGGCTCTTTACAAGCCTACCACCTGGTTGGGGCCTTGCACGCGGCCACTGAGCTCGCGACCAGAATCCCGGTTTTTGAGCTTGATCTGCTCGCCAAAGCGACCGTCTTGCATCGCCTCCACACGGGCAGAGATTTGAAAGCCCTGCGGCTGCCCCACCGACATCAAGACCATTTGGCCTCTTTTGACCAACACTGTGGGACGGATGTCGTGGCTGCGCAGGGGCACCCCTGGCCGCACATCCCGAACCACTTCGGCATGCATGACTTCCGAGGCTTGCTCCAAAACATTCACAGGCATGCTGGTTGAATCGACCTGAGCGCGCTGAACATGAGTTTCATTGAGCGTCATGCCACGCTGCAGGGGCACACTGGCCACAAGCACCCAGCGTTTGGCGGGCTCTGCCGTCTTGTCAGGCTTGCTTTGACTCTGCGGCTCGGACGCTTTGACGGCCACATTCACCTGCACAAATTGTTGCCACACAGGCTGAGTACAGCGCACCCGAATCGTTTGGGCATTGGAAAACGGCACATCCATGGCCAGGGGTCGCTCGCAGGCACGCACCTTCACACGGGCGTCCAGGGGAGCCAACACCACCTGGTCGGCGGACACATGGCCCGATTGAGCCACCCAATTTTTCACCGAGTTCTGAAGCACCTGCAAGGGCGATGAGCCTGGCGCCGCCTGGCTGCCAGGCCCTGCAGCGAACGAGCTGGCGCTGAACAGCCACACGGCCAAGCCCATCAGCAAGCCACGGGCCACCAATTGATCGAGCAGTCGGCAAAAGATCGGAAGCTTGTTTTTCATGGGTGTGGGAGTTTTGACAGCAGTGGCGTTTTCAAGTGACAAGCAAAAACAAGACCAGCTTTGATCCGCCTTGTCACGGCGGCAAAGCCTTGCCGCCTGCGACGAAAGTTGCCGCATGCACCCTGACCACCCACCCAGACAGCCCTGACCGACCCCGGGAAGGGTGACGAAAAGACTTGGCACAACTTTTGCAGCATTCGACACCAAACCGCTCAACTTGAGCGGCCAACGTCAAAAGACCGACGGATCGTGAAAACCGAATTTCAGCCCGTAGCCCAGGAGTCCAGATGAATTTGTTGAACCAAGCACTCGGCGTGCATGAGCAGGCCTTGCAAGTCAAAAGCCGCCGCCTTGAAGTGTTGGCGCAAAACATTGCCAACGCCGACACCCCTCATTACAAGGCTCGCGATATCGATTTCAAGGCCGTCTTGGGTGCCGCACAACAAGACACGGCCATGGCCGCCACCAGCGCCGGGCACTTTGCAGCAGGCGAAGAACTCAGCTCAGACGGCATGCGCTTTCGCACCCCATTCAACTCCTCGTTCGACGGCAACACGGTTGAGATGAGCGTCGAACAAGCCCAATACGGTAAGGCCGCTGCCGACTACCAGGCGACTTTGAACTTTTTGGAAAACCGGGTCAGCAGCGTGCGCAAAGCCCTGCGAGGAGACTGAACATGAGCATGGACAACATTTTTGGCATCGCTGGATCGGCGCTCAACGCGCAGCTGACCCGCATGAACTCGACCGCCTCCAACTTGGCCAACGCCGGCACGGTATCCACCTCCGAGCAAGACGCCTTTCGCGCCAAGCGCCCTGTCTTCAAGGCCCTGGTCAACGAACAAATGACCAATGCAGGCGCGCCCTATGTGGGTGGCGTGAAGATCGACCGCATGGCCGATGACTCGGCCCCTCCCCGCCGCGTGGCCGACCCGAAAAACCCACTGGCTGACAAAGATGGGTACGTCTACCAATCGAACGTCAGCGAAGTCACCGAAATGGTGGAAATGATGGCTGCAGCCCGCTCGTACCAAAACAACGTAGAAGTGATCAACACGGCGCGTCAACTGATGATGCGCACGCTGGACATCACCAAGGCCTGATCTGAAAGCACACTATGGCAAGCAATAACGTCACCTCCTCCAGCCTGCTGGGCAACGTCACACGCTACGAAGACGTGAAGGACAAGGCCAAATCCAAGTCCAGCGAAGAAATGGGCAAACAGGACTTCCTGGCCCTCTTCACTGCGCAGTTGCAAAACCAGAACCCGCTGGAGCCGGTCAAGAACGAGGCCTTCGTGGCCCAGTTGGCGCAGTTCTCGCAGCTGGAGGCGCTGACCAACATGCAAACGTCCTTGGATGGCTTTGTGACCTCCATGTCGAGTGAGCGCATGCTCAACAGCGCCTCGCTCATTGGCAAAAAAGTGGCCATGACCGACAGCCCATCCATGCTGACCTCTGGCGGCACCGTGGACGGCAGCATCGATTTGCCCATGGGTGCCAGTGGTATCCAGGTCAACGTGCACGACAGCCAAGGACGATTGGTGCAAGAGTTGATTGCCGGCCCCCAGTTGCCCGGCACCATGCCCATTTCCTGGAACGGCAAAGACGCCGCAGACAACCCGGTGCCTACCGGCATGTACCGCCTAAGTGCCTCCGCAGTGGTGAACGGCCAGACGACCACCGTCCCCGTCAACACCTTGTCCACCGTGCGCGCGATCGCCACCAACCCCTCGGACGGCAGCGTCAGCGTAGAAGTCGATGGCGGCAAAACCATGTTGCTCGCCGATGTCAAGCGCGTGGGCCTGTAAGACCACGCCCAGCCCGACCACACCACCTCACACCCCACGCATCACAGGAGCCTTCCAGCATGTCGTTCTACACCTCGCTCACCGGATTGAACTCGGCCACCGCCCAATTGGCCGTGACGTCCAACAACATCGCCAACGTGGGCACCTCGGGCTTCAAGCGCTCGCGGGCAGACTTTGGCGACATCTTCTCGACCTCGCCTTTGCAAAAATCCTCCAGCAACATCGGCCAGGGCGTGTCGCTCAAGCAGGTGAGTCAGGAATTCAGCCAGGGCAACATCTCCACATCGGGCAACTCGCTCGACCTGGCCATCACGGGTGACGGCTTCTTTCCCTTGAAGACACCCGACGGCCTGCAAGACATCTACACCCGCAACGGCTCGTTCACCCTGAACGACCAAAACAACGTGGTCAACTCCACGGGGCAGCGCCTGATGGCCGCATCGGTTGACTCGTCTGGCAAGGCCGATTTGACCAATCTGAACGCGCTGACCATCCCCCCCAAAACATCGGGTGAAGCGGTAGAAACCACCAAAATCCAGTTGGGTTTGAACCTGCCAGCCGACTCGGCCGTCATCACCGCCGACTTTGACCGCAGCAACCCCAGCACTTACAACAAAAGCACCGCACTGACCGTGTACGACAGCGGCGGTAACGGCTACCTGGCCACGGTCTACTACGCCAAAACCCAAAACGCCACACTCAACAGCCCGTTCTCCAAATGGCAGACCTACTTCTTTGTGGGCGACACCGAAGTCAAGCCTGCCTTGCAGCAAGCCACAGACAGCGTGGGCAGCAACTTGTTTGTGAACAAATACGGCGACGTGTTGCCCAAAAGCGACCCTCGCGTGATTCCCAGCTCAGGCACCACCGAGATGTACTCGCTGGACCAGTTGACCGACATTCGCCCCTCGTCTCCCGCCACCGCAGTGGGCAGCGCCTTGAGCAGCGCCAGCTTCACTGGCGGTGCTTTGGTGAACGCCACATCGGGCTCGATCAGCTTCAAAATCAAGGTCGACGGCGCGGCCGAAGCTCAAGAGATCACTTATGCGCTCAAAGATGGTGACTCAGACCCCAACGTGCTGGCCAACCACATGGAAATCGCCATCAACAACGTGTTGGGCTCAGTGCCAGACACCCCTGACAACCCCCTCACTGCGGACGTCAACGAGTTCAAGAAGAACGCGCGCTATGGCATCAAGGTCGAGTTTGACCCTGACAACGCCAAGTTTTCGATCTCCTCCGGCACCACCGGTGACACCTCCAGCATCTCGGTGTCCGATGCCAACGACAAAGCCATCTCGGTGATGGGCTTGGCCGACGCCCCCAACCTGACAGTGGCTGCATCCACCACCGAAGCTTTGCGCGGCAAAGCCAGTGAGCCCGCTGTGTTGCGCGGGGAAGTCATGACCATCAACACAACCAAGAGCGTGCAAGTCACCTCCGCTAACAAAGATTTCTTTGTCTCGGTCGATGGCATTGCAGCCAAAGTGGAACTGCCTTTCCCCACCACTTACACCAACATCGACGCATTTGCCAAAGCATTGCAAGACAAGATCAACAGCATCGTCGATGCCGACACTGGCCGCAAAGTTTCGGGTGTGACGGTGGCCTTCGACACCAAAACCAAACAACTCAATTTCACCACCGGCACCACAGGCAGCAACGCCGCCATCCAGGTGACCAGCGCCGCTGACTGGGGTTTGGCCAATACCGAGATGCAGTTTGGCTCCACCACCGATTGGAAAAAGCTCGCGCAATTCACCGAAAACGGCGCCTTGCAATTTGTCAAGAATGGCGAGCAAACCGAAGACGCCACAGGACTGTCGGGGAAAACCGAATGGTGGCCTGTGTACCTGGACCGTGGCGAGTTGAGTTTCGATCTGACCGGCAAACCGGTCTCTCCCTTGACAGGCATGCCCTTTGAAACAGCCTTCTTGCAAGGCGGCAAGGGTGCGTTGACGATGTCCATCGACTTCACCAAGTCCACCCAGTATTCCAGTGCCTTTGCGGTCTTGTCGCAATCGCAAGACGGTGCGCCTGAAGGCGAGCTGATGGGCCTGAACATCGGCCCCGATGGTTTGGTCAATGCCACCTACTCCAACGGCTCACAAGTGTCGCTGGGCAAGATCGTGCTGGCCAACTTCTCCAGCCCCTCCGGCTTGCGCCAAGTGGGTGATGCGAGTTACCTGGCCGCTGCCTCCTCGGGTGTAGCGAAGATCGGTGAGGCGGGCTCGGCCGGTTTCGGTTCGATCCGCGCAGGCGCCACCGAGCGCGCGAACGTGGACTTGACGCAAGAGCTGGTGGACCTGATCACCGCCCAACGGAACTTCCAAGCCAACGCCAAAGCCATCGAGACTAGCAGCACGATGACCAGCGCGATCATCAACATCCGCTCGTGATCGTTTAACCCTCTGAGACCCTCACCATGGACCGCCTTGTTTTCACCTCTAACGCCACCATCAAAGAGCAGGCCACGGCACGCCAGGTGCTGGTCAATGACTTGGCCAACGTGTCCACGGTGGGTTTCAAGAGCAGCTACGACGTGGCGCTGCAATCCGTCAAAGTCGAAGGCCCAGGATTTGACTCGCGCTACCAAGCGCAAGCCGTCGCCCGCGACCAGATCCGCCTGACACCTGGGGCCGTCATGGCCACAGGCCGCCCCATGGACATTGCCTTGGCAGACCAAGCCGTTTTGACCGTACAAGCCCCCAATGGCGACTTGGCTTTCACACGCCGCGGTGACCTGAAGGTCAACCCCCAAGGCCAATTGGAAAACGGCTCGGGCCATTTGGTGCTGGGCAACGGCGGCCCCATCGCTGTGCCTCCGGGCATGCAGATCAGCATCAACCCCGACGGCACCGTCTACGCCAAAGACCCAGCACAACCGCCCACTGCGCCATCGGTCCTGATTGACCAGCTGCGTCTGCGCGATGCCACCGACGTCAAGCTGGCACGCCGCCAGGACGGTCTGTTCAAAGTAGACGGTCAAGCCGATGGTGTCGACATTGCGGTCGGCCAGGGACAGCCCCGCCTGATTCCGCAAGCGCTGGAGGGCAGCAACGTCAGCGCCATCGAAGCCATGACCCGGTTGATTGATCACTCTCGCAGTTTCGAGACCCAAATTCGTGTCATCAAAGAAATGAAATCGCTCGACGAATCGGGCGCTTCCATGATGAAAACCGCCTAACCCCTGACAGGAGCTCCCCATGGACGCATCAATGTGGATTGCCAAAACCGGCCTGGACGCGCAACAAACGCGCATGTCGGTCATCTCCAACAACTTGGCCAACGTCAACACGACCGGTTTCAAACGCGACCGTGCCTCGTTCGAAGACATGCTCTACCAAAACCTGCGCCAACCCGGCGCCCAGGTTGGCGCGGACGCGCAAGCCCCAACGGGCCTGATGCTGGGCACCGGTGTGCGCATCGTCTCCACCGAGAAAACACACACCCAAGGCAGCCTGGTCACGACCAAAAACGCTTTGGACATCGCTGTGCAAGGCGAAGGTTTTTTCCAAATTGCCCAATCCGATGGCACCACGGCCTACACCCGTGACGGCAGCTTCAAGCTGTCGTCCACCGGCCAGCTGGTCACCGCCAATGGCGCAGCCTTGCAGCCGGCCATCACCATCCCACCCAACGTGGCCAGCATCACCGTCGGCCAAGACGGCACGGTTTCGGTGGAGGCTGCAGCTGGCGGCGGCAGCCAGGTGATCGGTCAAATTCAGACCGCCCGCTTTGCCAACCCTGCAGGCCTGCAGTCCATCGGTCAAAACCTGATGAAAGAAACCACGGCCAGCGGTGCGCCCCAAGTGGGTCAGCCCGGCTTGGCCGGCGCCGGGCAGTTGATGCAAGGCGCCCTGGAGGCCTCCAACGTCAACGTGGTGGAGGAAATGGTCAACATGATCGAAACCCAGCGCGCTTACGAAATCAACTCCAAAGCGATCTCGGCCGTGGACGGCATGCTGCGCTTCCTGAACAACAACATGTGAGCCCACCATGACCTGCACATCCCGTTTCTCTGCTGTTGTTGGACTCGCACTGGTTTTGGGCCTGACCGGCTGCGCAACCCACAACACCCCCATGTCCCACACGCCACAATTTGCGCCCGTCTTGCCTGTCGCCATCGAAAAACCCCGTATGGCGACCGGTGCCATCTACAACGGCCGCCAAAGCGACAACTGGTTTGGACGCGTGCGCGCCTACAACGTGGGCGATGTGATCACCGTCTTGCTCAACGAATCCACCCAAGCGGGTCGCACCCAAAGCGGCACGGTCAAGCGCGCCGCCAAGAACGACGTCATCCCATCTGCGCTGAGCGCACCCAATGGCCTGAACGCCCGGGTGCAAGGCCTGAGCCTGCCCACCAAAGTTTTGGGCACACGTCTGCAAGGCATCATGGGTGGCGTGGACTTGAGCCGGGCCAACATCGAAAGCGTGGGCGGCGGCGAGGCCGACCAGCAAGCCAGCCTGACAGGCGATGTGTCGGTCAGCGTGGTCGAGGTGCTGGCCAACGGCAACCTGATGGTGCGCGGCGAAAAACAACTGGCTTTGACCGAAGGTGCCGAGATCATCCAGGTCAGCGGCATCATCCGCCCCGAAGACATTTCGCCCAACAACACCGTGCAGTCGCGCCGCCTGGCCAATGCCCAAATTGCCTACCGCGGCACGGGCGACATGGCCAATGCCGCCAAGGCCGGTTGGGGCACCAACGCCCTGATGAAGTTCTGGCCTTTCTAACGCACCGCACAGCTGGACTCCTCCATGAAATCCGCCCTTTTCTCTCTCATCGTTTTACTCGGCATGTCCGGTGCCGCCTGGGCTGACCGCGTCAAAGACCTGGCCTCGGTGGCTGCAGGCCGCACCAACCAATTGATTGGCTACGGTCTGGTGGTGGGCTTGCAAGGCACGGGCGACGGCGCTGACGTGTCCTTCACAGCGCAGAGCATGAAATCCATGCTGGCCCGTTTGGGCGTGGGCATTGACGGCCCGCTGTCGGACTTTGAGCAAAACGCCACCAGCGGAAAAATCGACATCAAGAACGTGGCGGCCGTGATGGTCACGGCCGAGCTGCCCGGGTTTGCCAAACCAGGGCAGAAAATCGACATCAACGTGTCGGCCATCGGCAAGGCCAGCAGCCTGCGCGGCGGCAGCTTGCTGCTCACAAGCCTGCGCGGTGTCGACGGAGAGATCTACGGCCTGGCCCAAGGCGCTCTGACCGCCACCGGCGTGGAAACCAGCGCTGCCGGCTCCAAGGTCAGCATTGGCGTGCCCACCTCGGCCCGTATTCCCGGCGGAGCCACCGTAGAGCGCATTGTGGACACCCCCTTTGAAAGATCTGACCACGTGGTCATGAACGTGCGCGAGTCTGACTTCACCACCACCACCGCCATCGTCAACGCCATCAACAAGAACTTCGGCCAAGGTACCGCTCAGGCCTTGGACGGGATGTCCTTTGCCATCAAGGCCCCCAGCGACATGTCGCAGCGTGTGGCCTTCATGAGCATGGTAGAAAACCTTGACGTGGTCCCCGGTGAGCCACCGGCTCGCGTGGTGGTCAATTCGCGCACCGGCACGGTCGTGATCAGCCGCAATGTTCGCGTCACGGCCGCAGCCGTGGCACACGGCACGATCTCGGTCGCGATTGCCGCCACCAACGAAATCTCGCAGCCCAACGCATTGAGCCGAGGACAAACAGCGGCGGTTCAGAACGCCGACATCGCCGTGGCCGAGCCCAAGAACCCCATGTTCCTGTTCCAACCCGGTGTGGACTTGCGCCAGGTGGTGGATGCGGTCAATCAGGTAGGCGCCACCCCTTCTGCGCTGATCGCCATTCTCGAAGCCCTCAAAAGCTCGGGCAGCTTGCGGGCCGAGCTGATCGTGATCTAAGGAGCCATCCCATGAGCGACCTGTCCACCCAAAACGCCTCCAGCACTTACCTGGACTTCAACGCCCTCACGCGCTTGAAGGGTGAGGCAGCGCAAGACCCGTCCAAGGCCATCCGCAAAACCTCCGAGCAGTTTGAAGCCTACTTCATTCAGCAAATGATGAAAACCATGCGCGAGTCGATTGAGAAAAGTGACTTGGTCGAGGGCGGCAACATGGCGCAGTACCAGGACCTGATGGACAAAGAACTCTCTTTGGAAATGGTCAAACGCGGCGGACTGGGCGTTGCCAACATGATGGAGCGTCAACTGACGCGCGCTCAAGAATTGAGTACGCAAGACGCTTTGCATATGCACAAAACCGAAGCGCAGGCCATGCCGCTGAACCCGACACGCGACGCCATGCCGCTCAAGTCTGAAGCCATCAAGGCCTACCAACTCGAACGCTTCAACGGCTACAAACTCGACACCCCCACACCGGGAGTTAAGCCATGAGTGACTTGCTCAGCATCGGCAGCTCCGGTGTAACCGCCTACCAGCGGGCGTTGGCCACGGTGTCCAACAACATCGCCAACGTCAGCACCGACGGCTACACCCGTCAAGATGTGTCGCTGAATGCCAACCAACCGCGTCTGCTGGGCAACAGCTACATGGGCACAGGTGCCCGCTTTGATGCGGCGCAGCGCCAGTACGATGCTTTTGTCGAATCCAATTTGCGCAACAGCAACAGCGACCTGGAAAGCCAAAAACCCCTGCTCTCCTACGTCAACCGCCTGATCGATGTGATGGGCGACGAGAGCATTGGCCTGACCACCGCGATGAACCGATTTTTCGAATCCTCGCGCGACTTGGCCAGCGACCCCGCGTCGGTGGTCTCGCGCAGCAGCTTTTTGCGCGATGCAGAAGGCTTGGCGGCCCGTGTCCAGCAACTGGCCGGACAGTTCGAGTTGCTCGACAAAGAAACTCGCCAATCGGTGGACACCGATGTGGGCCAAATCAACTCTTTGACCCAACAACTGGGCTTGCTCAACAAGCAAATGGTCAAACACAGCAGCGCCGACAGCCAGCCATCTGAACTGCTGGACCAGCGCGACCGGTTGCTGCGCGAGTTGTCAGGCCTGATCGCGGTCAAGACCAAATTTGAGCCCAACGGTGCGGTGCTGGTGAGCGTGGGTGACACACTGGACCAAGGCATCTTGGTCGACAAGGCCAACACGCGGGCGATCACGGTGGCCCCATCGGTGATCGACGCCAACAAACTGTCCTTTGTCATCGATGCCTACGGCAAGCCCGAAACCATGTCGAGCATCACCAGCGGCAAAATTGGCGGCCTCATGAATTTCCGCGAGCAAGTGCTCACGCCAGCCTTCAATTCGCTGAACGATTTGGCCCAGGTCATGACGCGGGAAATCAATGCCGTTCACCGCGAAGGTGTGGATGCCGAGGGTCTGTTGGGTGGCGACTTGTTTGCTTTCAGCGCGGACAAACCCCAGCAAGCGGCCGGCATGCAACTCATTGTGAAAGACGCCAACCGCGTCGCGGCTGCGGGCCAATTCCGGGTGATCGACGACCCCCTGAACAGCGGCACCGCACAAGCGCGTGTGATCTACAAAGCCCCAGCATTTGAAGGCCCCTCAGCCTTGCTGGGCGAACTGGCACTTGCACAAGTGCCGCAAATTGGCACGGTCACCGTCAACACCAGCCCCAGCCAGCCCTTTGCCAGCCTGGGCCTCGTGCCCGTCGGCACACAAGACCTGTCCTTGTCGCTGAAAAATCCCAGCGCCACCCAGTCTTTCCAGGTGCTGACCCGCGATGGGCGCCACTTGCTGGGCAAAGCCCTCACTTCCAGTGAGCAGGCCTTGCTGCTCAAAACCGACAACGGCCTGGAGGCCGGGGCCACCTACAGCGACGCCGACCTCAACGCCACTGGCGCCGCCAGTTACCTGGAGATGGACATCTTCATGGGCGCCAAAGCCGACGTGGGCCTGACGCAACAATTCAACCCCGACACACGCGAGCTCTTGTCACCACTGAAAACCGCTGCCGTGCTGACAGGCAATACCTTTGAGCCCTCGGCACAAGGCATCGCAGCCGGCGCGCTCAGTCTCAACGGTCGCCCCTTGACGGCGCTGGCCGGGCCACTGACCTTGAGCGCAGTGGTCAACTGGCTCAACACCGAGACCGCCAACACCGGCATCACCGCCAGCCAATCGAACGGCCAACTGGTGCTGTCACGGCCCAGCACCAACACCACCGACGACATCCGTCTGGGCATAGGCGCCAGCGGCACCGCCGCCGACTTGGCACGCTTGGGCTTTGACATCCGCATCGCCATCAAGGGCGGCACCACCGACGATCTGCTGGTCTTTGTCACCGACCGCAGCGGCACGGCCAGCCAAGCCACTGTCAGTGCACAGTTCTCGGGCGTTGCAGGCGACATGAAGCAAACCTTGCGGGCCTCGGCACTGAAAGTCAGCTTCACCTCGGACACCGATTACAAAATCGTAGACAGCCGCACCGACACCGTGCTGGCCGAACGCCGCTTGCAGGTGGACCCCAACGACGCCACGCCCAGCCTGACTTACCGCGGATTGCGGCTCGAATTCTCCACCGCCCCCAAAACGGGCGATGTGTTCACCGTGGACGGCAACACCGACGGCATCGGCAACAACGAGGCCATGCTGCGCATGGTGGCGCTCGAGGAAGAGGCCATGATGCCCGGAGGGCTGACCATGACAGAGGCCTACATCGAGCGGGTCAACCAAGTGGGCAGCGTGGCACGGCAGTCTGCCATCGCCGAGCAGGCCCTGAGCGTGGTGTACCAACAAGCACAAGAAGCACGCGACGGCATTTCCGGCGTCAACCTGGACGAAGAAGCTTCGGCCCTGGTGCGCTTCCAACAGGCCTATCAGGCCAACGCCAAAGTCATGCAAGTGGCCATGGCGCTGTTTGATTCCATCTTGCAAGTGCGTTGATCGGAGCCGCCATGAAAATTTCCACCTCGTTCCTGTTTGACCGCGCCACCGAGCGCATGAGCAAGATCCAAAACAAGCTGGCTACCACCCAGGCCCAGCTGGCCGAATCCAAACAAATCCTTTCGCCCAGCGATGCGCCCGACCAGGCGGCGGCTATTCAGCGCCTGAAAGGTGAAGTGGAGCGGCAAGACAGCCACATGCGCACGCTCGATGTGGCCATGCGCCGATACACCGCCGAGGAAACCGCGCTGTCGGCCTCCAACGACATACTGATCCGATTGAAAGAGTTGGGCCTGCAGGCGGCCAACGACACCTTGGCACCCGATGACCGCAAAGCCGTCAGCGTCGAGATGAAAGCGCTACGCGACCAATTGCTGAGCCTGGGCAATACGCGTGACGACAGTGGCAACTACCTGTTTTCGGGCACCCGGGTGAACACGCCTGCTTTTGCCGAATCGGCCAACGGTGATGTGGTCTACCAAGGTGACCAGACGCAGACCCGCATTCCCGCCGGTGTGGAACGCACGGTCCAGTTCACCCGTGCGGGCACCGACGTGTTCAGCCGCGTGGTGCGCGAAAACCCAGACCGAACCACGACCAGTGTCGGCTTTTTTGACGCCCTCGACCAAATGATCGATGGCGTCAACAGCAGCCAGACGGGCAAGATCCAGCAAGGCATTGCCGACCTGATCCAAATGCACAACAGCCTGACGCTGTCGCAGGCGCAAAACGGTTCAGACCAAATCGTGGTTCAGTCGCAATTGGATGTGCTCAGCGAGACCTCGCTGCGCTTCAAGTCCACGCTGTCGGAAATCGAAGACCTGGACTACACAGAAGCTGTGACCCGCATGAACAAGGAAATGACCGCCATGGAAGCCGCCATGAGCAGCTTTGCCAAAATCTCCGGTTTGTCACTTTTTGATTACATCCGGGGCTGAGTACAGCGCTGTCCCTTCATTTTCTGCTGGTGGTGCCGATTCACTGAGTTGACCGCTTCAGCCACCACCACATCCAAGCTACACCATGGCCTCCACCAACAACATCGTCAGCACACTCGGGGCCGGTTCGGGCATCGATATCAAAGCCCTGGCCCAAAGCTTGGTGGACGCTGAAAAAACGCCTAAAAAAGAGCGCATCGACGCCAAGATCGCTGAATCAGAGGCCAGGATCACCGGCTACGGAGCCGTCAAGTACGCCCTGTCAGAGCTCAAAAATGCGTTTGGCAAACTCAACGACGCCAGCGAGTTCAACGCCATCAAACCGGCCAACACCCAGGCAGGCGCTTTTGGCGTGACCGCCAGCACCACGGCCGACGCGGGCAGCTACAACATCGAGGTGTTGCAAACAGCCCTGGCACAGCGCACGGCCAGCAGCACCTTTGCCGACCGCGCCACCCCACTGAACGTCGTCAGCCCAGCCACCACGGGCAGCGCCTTCGCGTTGAACCTGACCATCGGCGGTGTAGACAAAGGCGACATCCAAATCACCAACCCCAGCCCGGCTGGTATGGTCAGTGCCATCAATGGCGCCAAACTGGGCGTGACGGCGCAGCTCATCAACACCGGCAGTGGCTACACCGTGGTGGTCACGG
Organism: Limnohabitans sp. YIMB22184; assembly: GCF_048020265.1. Lineage (GTDB taxonomy): Bacteria > Pseudomonadota > Gammaproteobacteria > Burkholderiales > Burkholderiaceae_C > Limnohabitans_A. The sequence goes on along the minus strand of NZ_CP171843.1, from coordinate 1,007,144 downwards.
GCGAGACCGGTGCAGCCCAGACCTTCAGCCTGACCAGCAAAGACAGCAGTGGCGCAGCCGTGCCGGGCGTCGCGTTCAGCACCTCGCTGCAAACGGCCACCGATGCCAGCATCAAAGTCAACGGACTGGCGATGACGCGCAGCAGCAACACCATCAACGATGTGGTGGAAGGCGTCACCCTCGACCTGTATGCCACCACCACAGGCCCCGCACGCCTGGACTTGAACCGTGACACGGCAGGGATCAAAGACAACATCAAAGCCTTGGTCACGGCCTACAACGACTTTGAGGAAACGCTCAAGGTTTTGGGCGACCGAGAAAGCGAAGTGGAAGAGTTCGGTGGCTCCTTGGCGGGCGAGAGCTTGTTGCAGTCGATCCGCTCACAAGTGCGCGCCATGATCACCGACACCTCCAGCACTGCGGGCACCAACATCAAGGCAGCCCGCAACGTGGGCCTGAGCATTGACCGCTACGGCAAACTGAGCCTGGACGAGAGCAAACTCGACGCGGCTTTGCAAGCGAACTTTGCAGAGGTCTCGACCATGTTCAGTGCGGGCACCAACAACCAAAGCATCTACAGCCCGGCCCCTGCTGGTTTGGCGGGCGATGCGATCAATAAAATTGAAAAAATGCTGCTCTCGAGCGGCATGATCGAGACGCAGAGCCAAAACGCGAGCACCAAGATCGCCAAGTACAAGGAAGAGCTGGCGACACTGGAAGACCGCATGGAAAAGTTGCTCAGCCGTTACATGGCGCAATTCAGCGTGATGGAGAGCATCGTCGGCAACAGCAACAGCACCCGCGAAGGCCTCAAAGGCACATTTGAAGGCATGATGAAAGCCTACAGCAGCTGAGCCAACGCGGTGCGCCGCGGCCCGGGCCGCAGCTTAAGCCAGTTGGCGCAATTGACTGGTGATTTGGTTGACCTGACGCAACTTGACCCGGTCAAGCCCAAAAGATTGCGCAGCCGGGCTGGAAAACAGCGCCGCATGCTCCAGAAACAACAATCGGTTTTGCGGCAACAACAATTTGTCTGCCGCCGCCGGCTGGGTTGGAGCCCACTCGCGGGACAGGGCCTCGGTGAGCTCTTGCTGGGTTTGCGGCAAGGTGCTGGCCAAGATGTCCGCCTCTTGCACCAGCACAGCCAGGCAATCCACCTGGCGCAGATCAAAAGCACGCGAGCGCACCGCCAAATGGCTGGCTTTGACGCGCACGGGATCGGTGGCCATGATGCAGTGCGCCAGCTGCTGGCGATCCTCGTCTGACAAACGCGCTGCTGTCATCAGAGGTTGCAGGTCTTGCACGGCGCGCGCCTCGAACTCACCGGGCTGCGCGTTGGTGCCACCCGGATGCAGAAAGTCGTGCCCCGCCATGATGCACAGCGCCATCGCACCTACCCCCGGTTGGCGTGCGCCGGGCACCTTCAAAACACCCGATGCCTTGAGTAAAAAACTCATGCACACCAGCGTGTCTGCAATGTGCAAACGGTTGTGGTAAGCGGGCTCCTGGCCCAGTGCATGACGCTGCGCACCATCGCGTTCAACCTGCTCGACCACCGAGCGGCCAAAACTCAACAAGGTGTGGGCATGCGAGCCCGCACGCGGCGTGCCCAGATCCAGCTGTTGCCAGGCACGCTCGAACACCAAAGGCAAACCTGGCCATTTGTTCGGCCATGGCCGACGTAAATTGCGCAGCGACACATTGAGTTGCTGCAAAGTAGGCATCGCCGCCAAAAGAGGGGTGTCAACCATGTCAGACTTTCGTACGCAAAGCGTTTTGCATGTTTTGCTGGAGCATCATGGCTTCGAATACGGCCGTCAAAATCGGCGAAGCCGTCTTGAGCATGCCACGCAAGCCTTCGGCCGTGATCTCCAAAAGGACTGTGCCGTCACCCGCCAATGCGGTGGCGCCTCGGATACCGCCTTGGAGCATGGCCTGCTCGCCAAACGAGTCCCCTTCACGCAAGGTGGCAAACACGGCGCCGGTGTTTTTATCGGCCATGCGAATCGTGCCAGACTGGATGAAGTACAGCTTGTCCGCCGGCTCGCCAGCTTTGAAAAGAATTTGGCCCTCTTCGAGCCGTATTTCGTCAAAAGAACTCATGACAGCAATGGCGGAGGTGTCGTCAGTTGAAGTGTTCGCATGACGGTGGATTTGAGGATACCTTTGAGGCCTGGTGGCATGTTTTTCACCAGCTTAGAAATCACGTAGATCGGGAATACGCGCACCTGCACGTCGTCCACCGCAATCGCGTCCATGTTGTAGGGCAAACCACCCACGCCTTCGGCCAGGCCGATCACGCTGCCGGGTCCCAGGCGGTAGATGTCATCGCCTTTGACTCCCAGCACAGAGCCCTTGATCACGAAATAGGCCGAACTGACCGACTCGCCCTGGCGGGCGAAACGGGTCTTGGCCCGGATCAGCGAGGTGCTCAGCTCAGACGATCCCCACAAGGAAAAATACAAACGCTCGTTGGCATTGAGCTTGCCTGAGTGATACAGCTGCAAACTTTGCTCGCTGTACGGGTCGCGCACGCCCAAAGCGTGCAGGTGCTCGATGTTCACGGAAAAGGAAGCGGCAACAAACTTGTTGGTGCTCATGCCACCCTCCGGCAAAGAGGCTTTAAAAATTGAAAACGTTTCAGGCCACCCACAAACGCCCACCCTTGTCTTTGTCAACGAAAACGGACTCAAAACCGAGCCAGCCGCATGCGACTGAATGTTGCAGATGCAACACCAAAGCCAACATTCTACATGAATATAAAGTAATTAACAATTTTAAGCAAGTCTTTCAAGTCTTTAGTATTTATACCAATAAATGAATCAATAATGCCAATTTTGCCAACATCATGGTTATGATGAGGAGCGTGCACCGATCTGTGCACCGGCGCACCGTCACAGTGCGGTCTCCCCTTATCCCTGCTTTGCATTGCCCATGAATCACCTCAGCGTCAACATTCGCCTTTTCCTTTTGGTCGGGTTGCTTTCACTGGTTTCGATCGTTGTGGGACTGATGGGCTTGCGGGGCATGTCGGAAACGGTGGGCGGCTTGCGCACGGTGTACGAAGACCGCGTGGTGCCCTTGCGCGACCTCAAGGTCATTGCAGACCTGTATGCCGTGAACATCGTGGACATGACGCACAAAGTCCGCAACGGCAACATCGACTGGGCAGAAGCGCGCAAGAACCTGCAAGACGCGCGCCAAGGCATCCAGAAAACCTGGACCGCTTACAAAGCCACGTTTTTGGTGGAAGAAGAGAAAAAATTGGTGGCCAGCATCGAGCCCATGCTGGCAGAAGCTGAAGCCTCCATCAACCAACTCCAAACCATCCTGGAGGATGAAGACCGCAAGGCCATCGCGCGCTACACCATCGACACCTTGTACCCGGTGATTGACCCGATCAGCACCAAATTTTCTGAATTGATTGAGGTCCAGCTGAACGTCGCCAAGGCCGAATACCTCAGCTCGCGCGAACAATATGAGCAATCCAAACTGATCAGCATTTTGCTGCTGACTGGCGGCACCTTGGCCGGCATTTTGCTGGCTTGGCGAATCGTCGGCTCTGTGGTCAACCCCTTGCGTTTGATGCAGGAAACCGCACAGCGCGTGTCGCTCAACTTTGATTACGCCAGTCGCATCGAAGTGACGCAAAACGACGAGGTAGGCCAAACGGCCCATGCCTTCAACACCTTGCTCCAAGCCCAGCAAACCGCTGTTGGCCAGGTCAATGCGGTCGTTCAACACCTGGCCAACGGCAACTTGGACCAGCGCATTGAAGGCGATATGCGTGGCGATTTGGCGGTGATGAAGTCCGCCATCAACAATTCACTGGACACGGTGCAGCAGACCATGCGGGGCTTCAACGGCTTGTCGCAAGCGCTTTTGCACGGACAGTTCGATCACACGATCGACGCCAGCCTAAGCCGCGGCGAATTCCGAGAAAGCCTGCAGCAAGCCAGCGTGGCTCTGCAGGCCTTGCACCGCATGATTGGCAATGTGGATGGGGTGATGGGTGCGGTGGCCAGTGGCGACTTGACACAACGGGTGGACACCGACGCCACGGGTGACCTGCTGCGCCTCAAGCGCAACATCAACAGCTCGCTCGAAGCCCTGGGCCAGGCCTTGGGCGCTGTGCACAACAGCACCCGACAAGTGGCCGCTGCCGCCAACCAAACCAGCACCGCGATCGGCCAAATTTCGGACGGCGCGCAAAACCAGACCCACGCCATTGGCCAAGTGGCTCTGGCCATCAAACACACGGCTGAGTCGGTGACCGATGTTTCGCGCAACACGGCCATCGCGAGCCAAAAGTCACGTGAATCCATGGCCATCATGCAAACCGGCATGGGCAAAATGGGCCAAATGGTGCAGGTGGTGAACAACATCTCCGTGCACTCTGACAAGATCAATAAGATCACCGAAGTCATCGAGAAAATCGCCAACAAAACCAACCTGCTGTCCTTGAACGCCGCCATTGAAGCGGCTCGGGCTGGCGAGCACGGCAAGGGATTTTCAGTGGTGGCTGAAGAGGTGGGCAAACTGGCCGCCAGCAGTGCCGAGAGCTCGCAGGAAATTGGCCGCTTGGTGCAACAAGCTGTGGCCGAAACCGCACATGCCGTTCAAGTGGTGCAAGAGGTCAGCCGGGACATGTCCATGATCGAGCAGGGCTCACAGCAAACCGACCAGATGCTGCAGCGCATTTCCTCTGCACTGGAGCAGCAATCGGCCGCGGTTGAAGAAATCAACTCCAACCTGGGCAGCCTGGACCGCATCGCCATCAGCAACGCGTCGGCCTCCGAGGAAATCACGGCCACGGTCATGGAGTTGTCCAAACTTGCCGAACAAACGCGCCAGGATTTGGGGCGGTTCCGCGTCTAAACCTTCCAACGCACGCCTCTTTCAGGTGCGCCCCATCTGTCATTTTTGAGGATGCCCCCAGTGCCACGTCACTTTTCTGGCCGGGGTGCAACACAAGTCTGATATTTGACGGATACTCGAATTTGTAGTTTTTTACATTTTTAGTTTTTCCTTGAGTCGCTGGAATCTCCCATTGAGCAAACACCCTTCTTTGAGCCCACAGACCTCACGCTGGGTTTGGGCCTTGCTGCTGTGCTGGTTGGCCTACAGCTTTGGCACTTTGGCTTGGTATTTGCTTAGTGATCCTGCGTTCATGGGTGGTATTTGCAGAGAAAGATGACATGAGTTCGACACCAAGTTTGTCCACTTCAGGGCACACAGACCAGATTCTTCAGCCGCAGCGCGCGGCGGCAGACCGCATCATGCTGAGCATGATGGTCTTTTTGTTGGCGGTCTGTTTTGGCGTGGGCTGGATGACCGACAGCGTCACCCTGGCGCTGCTGGTGGGCGTGCCGGCTTGGCTGGTGCCTGCTGCCATCTACAAAATGGCACCGGGCTCGCTGGCCTCCAGGTTGGCGATTGCCTGCGCGTTGATGGTCTTTTCGGCGCTGACCATCCAGCAAACCCAAGGCACTGTGGAGAGCCATTTCGGTATCTTCACACTGCTGGCCTTCTTGCTTTACTACCGCGACTGGCGCCCGATCGTGGCCGCCGCCGGCCTGATCGCCGTGCATCACGTGGTTTTTGGCTACTTGCAACTCATGAACGCCGGCGGCATCACCTTGTTGCCAGGCCAAGTGCACATCATGGTGGTTGCCGTGCATGCCGCTTATGTCGTTTTTGAGGCTGCGGTCCTGATTTTCATGGCCACCATTTTGAAACGCGAAGCCGTGGAGTCGGCTCTGGTGGCCGAGTTGTCCGGTCAAATCAGCGAAGGGGATTTCTCTGCGCGCGGGCCTGCGGTGGATGCGGTCGAATTCCCGCTGCTGCACAAAGTCTCCATGATGCAAAAGTCGCTGCAGTCCACACTGCAAGACATCGTGGGCGTGATGACGGCCGTGGCCCAAGGCCACCTGGACCGTCGCGTCACGGTCGAGGCGCGTGGCGATTTGGGTGCGTTGAAAGAAAACATCAACCAAAGCATCCACGTCCAGCAATCGGTGTTCCAAGACATCACCCAAGTCATGCAAGGCGTGGCACAAGGCGACTTTGCGATGCGCGTCACCGCCGAAGCCAAGGGCGAACTCAACACCTTGAAGCAAAACATCAACCAAAGCATGGCGGCCCAGCAGACCGTGTTCCTGGACATCCGCCAAGTGATGCAGGGATTGGCGCAAGGTAACTTGCAGCGGCGTGTATCTGCGCAGGCCCTGGGCGACTTGAACGAGCTCAAAGAGAACATCAACCAGTCACTGGACGCGCTGCGTGCGGCCATGACCACCATTCACCAAAACGCCCGCCAAGTGGCTGCAGCGTCTGGCGAGGCCTCCAACGCCATCGGTCAAATCTCTGACGGAGCGCGTCATCAAACCGACGCCATCAGCCAAGTTTCGATGGCCGTGCGTCAAACGGTGACTTCGGTGTCCGAGGTGTCGGAAAACACCGAAATCGCGAGCCAGAAGTCTCGCCAGTCCTTCACCTTGGTGCGCGGCAGCATGGTCAAGATGGACGAGATGGTCAAGGTGGTCAACAACATCGCCACCAACTCCGAAAAGATCAACAAGATCACCGAGGTGATCGAAAAAATTGCCAACAAGACCAACCTGCTGTCGCTCAATGCGGCCATCGAGGCAGCACGTGCAGGAGAACACGGCAAAGGCTTTGCGGTCGTAGCCGATGAAGTGGGCAAACTGGCGCTCAACAGCGCCGAGAGCTCACAAGAAATTGCGGTACTTGTCAAACAAGCCGTGGAAGAAGCCCGCAGCGCCGTGACCGCCGTGATGGATGTCAGCCAGGACATGTCTGGCATCGAGCGCGAAACCCAGGCCACCGACCAAATGCTGCAACGCATCGCCTCGGCCCTGGTGCAACAAAGTGCGGCGGTTGAACAGATCAACGTGAACCTGAACAACCTGGACCAAATTGCCCGCAGCAACTCGGCCGCATCCGAAGAGATCGCCGCCACCGTGGTTGAACTGTCCAAGATTGCAGATGCGACCCGCCGCGAGGTGCAGCGCTTCGAGACTTGATCCTGTGAGGCGGCAAGCGACACCTGCCGCCCTGCCCCTCTTGGCTGGCGTTCATCGCCAGCCCCATGATAAAAGGCCCTGAAGATCAGGGCCTTTTATCATGGAACAGCCACACGGTCAGGCCAGCCTGCCCGTAGACCTGCGCGGCCTGAAGTGATGTGTCGCAGTTCAGAGCCTGGATTCGAGCAACTGACGCACCTGAGCGACCAGATCCACGCCTTTGAAAGGCTTGGGCAAGCTGGCATCTGCACCGGGCACTTGGATGGTATCGATGCCGTAGCGTTGCATGATGTTGCGTGTGCTGCCCGAAACCACGATGACCGGCACATCTGGGCGGACCTGGCGCAATTGCTGCACGAAGTCGATGCCGTTCATCTTGGGCATCACCAAGTCGGTGATGATGAGGTCGATGGGCTGGGCGTCCAGACATTCCAGGGCGTGCTGCCCATTGGCTGCAGTGATGACGTTGTAACCCTGGATTTCCAACATTTCTTGCACACCTGCTCGCAGCAACTCCTCGTCATCGACAAGCAAAATGGTGGCGGTGTTTGGTGACATGGTCATGGGGAATGAGATGTGATGAATCAGGCTTGGCTGCAGGGCAAGCTGATGGTGAATGTGGTGCCCTGACCGGGCGCTGAGACGCAATCAATGGCTCCGCCCATTTGGGTGATGATGCTGCGCACCATGGCCAAGCCCAGGCCCGTGCCTTTGCCCACTTCTTTGGTAGTGAAGAAGGGCTCGAAAATTCGGGACATGATTTCAGGCGGAATACCGTCACCGTTGTCCGACACGGCAATCGTCACATGCGTGGCGTCTGGCCGGCCGAGTTGGATGCGGATCAAGCCATCGCGGCGGTCGCCAATCGCATGGCTGCCATTGACACACAAATTGACAATGACTTGCTGCAAGGTGCCGCTTTGTCCGCGCAGGATCACGCCAGGACCCAACGCTTGCGCGTCCACCACGATGTCAATGCCTTTGAGTGTCGCCTGCAGCAAGCCCTGGGTTTCCTCGATCACGGGCAGCAACTCGAAAGGCACCAGCACTTCGGCTTCATCGTGCACACTGCCGTCTTCTTCCAGTCGCTTGCGCTCACGCCCCAGAGCATTGAGCTTGAGCACGATGTCGCGCGCACGGGTTGTGGCTTGCAAAATGGCCGACAGGTTTTTGGCCGCCTTTGTCTCGCTGCCCAGTTTCATCTCCACCAGCTCGGCGTGGTTTTGAATCACACCCAACAGGTTGTTGAAGTCGTGCGCCACACCAGCCGCCAATTGCCCCAACGCATCGAGTCGCTGTGACTGCTCCACCTTTTGAACCATGCGCAGGTTTTCGGCTTCCTTTTCCTTGATCTCGCGCATGTCCTTGATGGTCACCACAGCGCCGGTGAGCCGGTTATAGGGGTCTACCAAGGGGGACGCCGTCAAGACCACGGGCAGCAAGCTCTCTTGCTCGCGGTGCAACACCATCCAATCGATGTTGTGCATGCGCCGAATCATGAAAGCGCTCAAAGCGTCCAGGTCAGGGATGAGCCAAACCATCATGTCGTCTTTGCCGGAGGAAGCCTGCGGCACCAGCAAGGTTGGCAAACGCATCACCGGAGCATTGCCTGCGCGCCAAGCCACCTCGATCACCAGCGGATCGTGGCCTGCGTTTTCCACTTCTGTCTGGTCACGCAGTGCCAACAATTCACGGCTGGTCTGCTCGGCCAGCAGCAAAGGCTCAGGGGTGGACTGCGGTGCAACCGTCAAACCCAGCAAGGCGCACGCTGTTGGCGTGGCCCACTTCAGGCGCCCCATGCGATTCGCATACAACAAGGGAATAGGCAAGGACTGCACCAAGCCCGGGTCTTGCGCCAGGTCTTGCACCAATCGGCGCAACAGCCAGGCGGTCTGCAAAGGCAGCCAATACGCCAGATCGTGGCCTTTTTGCTGGCCCGGCAAAAGCTGGTGAACAGGCTGCAAGGCGGTGCTGGACTTGTCACTGCCCAGCAAATTGAGTGCCATCGGGTTGGCGCTGATCACGCGGCCATGCCGATCCAAACGCAACACGCCGTCTTGCATGGCATCCATGCTCATCTCGAGCAACTGGTGCTGGGCGCGAATTTCTTCACCCTTGTTCACCAAGCTGGAGACGTCGTGCAAGTTGATCACCGTTTGCTGTGGCATGCCTGTGGCGTCGGCCAAGAACGACGAACTCACACGCACAGGAATGTGAGTGCCCGAGCGGTTACGGAGCTTGGCGATCATGGCCTCTTCGTCGCCGGGCGTGAGTTTTTGCAAGGTGGTGGAATTGGCCACACCCCAAGGCAAATCGCGCTCGCCGCGCACAAGCACCAGCGTCACCCGCTCACCCACCAGGCGGTGGTTGATCAAGCTGACCTCGACTTGGTGCACCGGCTGACCCGCATGGAAACGCATGGCCATGGGCTGGCCAGAGCCCGAACGGTAGTAACTGTCGTCGCTTGCCAAGAGCGACTGCAACTCTTGCAACTCGTCCGCAGGGACTTCTTGCAACAGCGTCCAAAAAGAACGGCCCTTGAGCTGGTCGATGCCGCAACCGAGCAACTGCGCCATGCGGTGGTTGGCCTGAAGAATCTGGCCATCGGCATCGATGACGGCAGCGCCCAACAGGTTGTCGGTCAAAACCTGCCAATACGCCTGGGGGTTTTCAACACCCAGCCGCGTCAGCATGTGACCGTAGCCCTTGAAAATCGACAACAACCGCGTCTCATCTTCTTCAAACAGCAAACTGCTGGGCTGACCGATCAACAGGTCACGGTCGAAGCCCGTGAGCTTGAGCAGCGCAGGGTTGCAATCCTGGATGCGTCCGGCCCGGTCCACCACCACCAGCCCGCTGTGCATATTGCCCAAGATGTCGTTGACATAGCCCATCTGCTTTTTCAAAGCCACTTCACTGGCTTGCAGCTTTTCGTGGTGGCTTTGCAGTTCACGGGTCAATTCATTGGCGCGGGCCAATGAGGCTTGCAGCGTCTCGCGTGCACTGGCCGACTGCATCGCCACCGCGATGGCCGCCGACACAGGCTCCATCAAAGCCTCCAGCTGGTGCGGCAGTGCGCGCACCGCCGTCAGCAGCAAAATTCCCCGAACCTGGGCCTCGATCACCAGGGGCACCAACACCGTGTCGGCCCCCTCGGTGCGCCGCACGAACTGCAAAATTGCCGAGGGAATTTCAGCGTTGCGCAAAATCGTTTGACTCGCTGCCAAGGCCTGCAAACCGGCATAACTGCAGCCCAGCCACTCGGGCAAAGCCTGCTGCCCCTCGGCCGAACTTTGCCGGTGCAGCTTGCACTCGGCATGCAAACGCTGGGTGGCTGGGTCAAACTCCAAAACATAAACCGCGCAAGCGCTCAAACCCAAGAAGCGGGTCAAAGTTTGGGACACGCGATCGGCCAGAGCCTGCGGCGTGTGGTCGTGGCGCACCGTGTCGTGAATGAGCGCCAGGCCTTGGTCGCGCCATGAGCGCTCTTCATGCTCGCGCTGTGCCGCTTGCAAGTTGGCCACCACCTTGGCCAAGTCGCTCCAAGCCCCTTGGCCCGCTTCACCATGCCCCAAAACGGCATAGGCCTGGTCATGCTGGCCCTCGGCCATCATGCGCGTGACGCGGGCCAACTCGGCGGGCGAGACACCCAAATGACGCTGCTCAAGGCGCCACCAAGACCCTGCGGCCCAAAGAATGACAAAACACGCGAAAACAACCGCGAAAAACCACACGCCCAAGCCTTGTGGTGAACCCAAACCCACAACCACACCCAAAACCAAAGTAGCCACTACCACCCAGCCCAACCAAACTTTGGGCGACCATGCGCGAAACAGATTCATAGAGTCGTTGTCTTGGAAGTGGAAAAGGCTATCAAAGTATGAAAAATAAAACTACAAACAATTCTTCGGTAAGTGCGAGAAGTTTTCATTTTAATTTACATAGCATCATTATTGGCGATTTTATTGATAGAATTGGCAATGATACGGAGAATATTTGAATGACCACGATTTTGCTTGTTGATGACGAGGATCTGTTGCGCGAAGGCGTGCGCGAGATTCTGGAATTTTCGGACTTCCAGGTCATCGAAGCACGTGACGGCATGGAGGCTTTGGAGCTTTTTGCGATCAACAACGTCGACTTGGTCATTTCCGACATCGTGATGCCCAACATGGATGGGGTGGACTTTGTTTCGCGCCTGCGGGAATCTTTCCCAGCAGTGCCGATTTTGACGATTTCCGGGGGCAGCCGTGTGGTCAGCGCCCGCTTTGGTCTGGACTCTGCGCTGCTTTCAGGCGCCAACGACAGCCTGACAAAACCCTTCACGGCGGTTCAACTGCTGGAAAAAGTCAACCACCTGCTGGCCGTCAACTGACCTTGTCCATGCACACGCCCGCCAGCACAAGCGCCAACAGGGCCGACAGCCGCAGCAACGCGACAGAGCTTGACATTGCGCCCAGTGTCACTTCTGATTTCGAAAAAGCCAAAGTTCTCCTGGTTGACGACAGCCGCCTGATCCGCATGGGTTTGCGCCGTTCACTGGTGGAAATCGGCTTGACCGATATCACCGAAGCCGGTGATGGTCGAGAGGCCATCGAAACGCTGGTGCGAGAACACTTCGACTTGATGCTGCTGGACATGGAAATGCCTGAAATGAACGGCATGGAAGTTCTGGCTGTGCTGCGCGACACCCCGCACCACCCCTGGCCGCCTGTGATCGTGATCTCTGGCGGCACCAGCTTGGACGATGCGGTGCGCTGCATCGAGTTGGGGGCAGAAGACTACCTGTCCAAACCTTTCAACCCGGTGTTATTGCGTGCGCGCGTCAAAACATCGGTCGAACGCAAACGCTTGCGCGATCAAGAAGCGCTGCGCATGCGCCAACTCAAGCGACAACACGAAGCCCTGGCCTCCGAGCAGGCCAAAACCGAACAGCTTTTGCTGAACATCTTGCCCCGCAAGATCGCGCAGCGCCTGAAAGCGGGCGAAGAGCACATCGCCGACGCCTTTCCCAACGTGAGCGTGTTGTTTGCCGACATGGTGGGCTTCACAGCCATGTCGCGAACCATGACCGCAAGCGCCCTGGTCGAGGTATTGGGCGACTTGTTCTCGCGCTTTGACCTGATCACCGAAAAGCACGGGCTTGAAAAAATCAAAACCATTGGCGACTGCTACATGCTGGCCGGTGGCGTGCCTGAGCCCAGCGACGACCATGCCCATGCCGTGATCGATGCAGCGCTCGAATTTTGTACCGCACTGGAAGACATGCGCGAGCGCACCGGCGGTGCCCTGCGCATGCGCATCGGCGTGCACAGCGGCCCAATCGTGGCGGGTGTGATCGGTTTGCGCAAATTTACCTACGACCTGTGGGGCGACACCGTCAACGTTGCAAGCCGCATGGAGTCGACCGGAGAGCCAGGACGTATACACGTTTCAGTCAACACCGCGAACCTGATTCGCCATGATTTCAAGCTGGAGTCGCGTGGCTCCATCGAAGTCAAGAGTCTGGGACAGGTCGAAACCTTTTTTGTCAACGGACGCAACTGAACTGAATATTCGCGGTTTTCCATGGCTCACTGAAAAACAGCTGCGGACCGCTCATCACAAGAGGAAGCCATGGCGAGACAACACATCCAACCCACCCAGCAAGAAAGGCTGATGCGTGACGATGATTTCATCGTCTCCAAAGCCGATCTCAAAGGCCGCATCACTTACAGCAACCAAGTGTTCGCCGAGTTCTCGGGCTTTACCGAAGCTGAATTCATGGGCAAGCAGCACAACCTGGTGCGTCACCCGGACATGCCACGTTGCATTTTCAAGTTGCTGTGGCAGCACATCGAAGACGGTCAGGAAATTTTCGCGTACGTCAAAAATCTGTGCAAAGACGGCTCGTTTTACTGGGTGCTGGCCAACGTCACCCCCTCACGCGATGCCCAAGGCAAAGTGGTGGGTTACTACTCGGTGCGCCGCAAACCCAATCCCAAGGCAGTGGCTGTGATTATCCCGCTGTACAAGCAACTTTTGCAGACCGAACAAAACGCAGGCGCACGCGACGCCATCGCGGCCTCTTTGGGCCAAATGCACAACCTCTTGAAAGAAAAGGGCGTCAGCTATGAGCGCTTCATCCTCGACCTCCAAGCACTTTGACATCAGCCCCCTGGTCTTGCTGGGCTCGACCGGCGGTTTGGGACTTGTGGCAGCCGGCATCGCGGTGTGGCAATCGCCGGACAACTATGCGCTGATGACCTTGTTGGCTGTGATCGCCGTGCTTTTGTTGGCAGGTCTCAAAGCATGCGCCAATGAAAATGCGCAGCTCGAGCGCATCAACCACGTCTTGTCAGAAGCCGCGCAAGGGCAGCTCGAAGCCCGCATCACAGGCATCCCCAATTCAGGCCGTCTGGTGGATGCCGCCTGGCGCATCAACGACGTGCTCGACCAGATTGAAGCGGTGTTCCGCGAATCCATCACCGTGGTCTCGCGCATGGGCGAAGGTGACTTCTCCCGTCACCCACAACCAGCGGGTCTGCGCGGGCTTTATCCCCAAGTTCTGGCGCGCATTGCCACCGTCCAAAAGAACATGGAAACCACCGTGCAATTGCTCAGCCAAAGCATGCGCGGCATGGCCCAAGGCAACTTTGACCTGCGCTTGTCCACACAAGGCCAGTCGGGGCAGTTTTTGAGCATCCTGACCGATGCCCGCGCCACCGTCGAGGTGCTGGACAACCTCATCGGTGACGTGGTGCGGGTGATGGACGCCGTCTCTCGCGGCGACCTGAGCCACCGTGTGCACGCCGAAGGTGCTGGCGACCTGGGCAAGCTCAAAAACGACATCAACCAATCGTTAGAGGCCTTGGCTGTGTCGATGCGACAAATCGGTGAAAACGCCCAGCAGGTGGCTGGCGCGGCCAACGACACCAGCACGGCGATTGGTCAACTGGCCGATGGCGCGCAAAGCCAGACCCAATTCATTGGGCACATGGTCAGCGCCATCCGTCAAACCGCTGCAGCCGTCAGTGACATTGCCTCCAACACCGAACACGCCAGCCGCCAAGCCCAAGAGTCCACCACCATCGTGCGCGACGGCCAGCACAAAATGGTGCAGATGGTGGATGTGGTCAACGGCATCGCCCTGAGCTCGGAAAAGATCAACAAGATCACCGACGTGATCGAAAAAATTGCCAACAAAACCAATCTGCTGTCCTTGAACGCGGCGATTGAAGCCGCGCGCGCTGGCGAGCACGGCAAAGGGTTTGCCGTGGTGGCCGACGAAGTGGGCAAGCTCGCCGCCAGCAGCGCCGACAGCACCAAAGAAATCACACAACTCATCCAACAAGCCAGCCAGCAGGCCAAAGAAGCCGTGGTGGCGGTCAAAGAAGTCAGCTCTGACATGGAACGCATCGTGAAAGCGTCCACCCAAACCGACGGCATGCTGCAACGCATTTCGGCTTCGGTGGAAGAGCAAACGCGAATGATCCAAGAGATCAACAGCAGCGTGGAAAACCTCGAACTGATCGCCCGCAGCAACTCTGCGGCCTCTGAGGAACTGGCCGCTTCCATGATCGAGTTGTCCAAGGTGGCGGACTCCACCCGCAGCGAAATCACCAAGTTCAGCACCTAAGGCACCGAGACCTCACACCATGGAACTGGTCCTTTTCGACATTCAAGACAACCGCTTCGCACTGCGTGCCTCGGCCGTGAGCCAGGTGCTGGAGTCTTTGGCGATCACCCCCCTGCCCTATGCGCCTGCGGAAGTGGAGGGCTTGGTCAATGTGGCCGGTACGGTGCTGCTCAAGATCGACCTGGCCCTGCGCCTGGGCATGGGCCAACGCGCAGCCGACCCGCATGGCAATTTGCTCGTGGTCATGACTGGCCACGAAAACATCGCCGTGCAAGTGGACCGTGTGCACAACAAGATCAACCTGGACGAATCGCTGCTCACGCCCTATGTCGACCCGGGCCAGCACAACCTGGTTTGCGGCGAGTTCACGCTGAACGAACGCATGGTGCTGTTGCTGGACGAACGTTCCCTCGACATGCGCCAAATGGACCCCACAGGCGTGCCCGAGGGCGGCGGCGGTCTGATCGGTTTTGACCTGAACGACAACCATCACACCGAAGCCGCCAAACAGTCCAACCTGGATATGGCCACGGTCACGGTCGAAGACAGCGACGAAACCTATGCCTTGCACATGGCCCATGTGCAAGAAATCGTCGAGATCGGTCCCCTGACCCAACTGCCCGGCGCAACACACGAAGTGCAAGGCCTGATGCAGCTGCGCGGCCAGGCTTTGTTGGTGGTGTCGCTGGGCGGCTTGCTCAACCGGCCCAACATCACCCCTGCCCGTTTTGTCCTGGTGGTCAAAGTACAAGGCCTCCAACTGGGGGTGAGCGTGTCTGCCATATTGGGCATTGAACGCTACGCCCGCGATGCGGTTCAGTCGGTGGCCGGTTCGCACGATGCGCAGCTGGAGGGTTACCTCAATGGCGCGGCCACACGCGAGGGTCACATGACCGGCCTGTTGTCCATGACCGGATTGTTGTCGCCACAAGCCATTGCCCATTACCAGCGCTTTTTGACCCAGCAAACCACCTTCATGCTCCACAACAACCACTTAGCAGCCAGCGCTGTGCGCCGCATGCTGTCCTTCAGACTCGGGAGTGAACGCTGCGCCCTGCCCTTGGGCCTGGTGGATCGGGTTGAAGAGTACAGCCCCAGTGTTGATCTGCCCGAGGGCGACAAAAGCCTCAGCGGAGTCATTCAGATCAAAGGCGAGATAGCGCCCGTGATTGACCTGCGTGGCATGCTGGGTGTCCAGCCCCTTGAGACCTCCTCATACGTGGTGGTGCGGGTCGACAACGAGCCCTGGGCTTTGATTGTGGACCGCATCGAGCGTGTGATCGATATCGAGGAAGCCAACATCACCCCCGTTCGGAATCAACAAAACGACTATCTGAACGAAGTCGGCAAACTCGACGGTGAATTGATTTCACTCATCACCTTGGCCCCCCTGACCTTGGCCGCCAAGCGTCAAATGAAATAAAAAAACTGTGACACAAGACAAGAAAGTCAACGATTTGCTGAGCCAGATGCGGTCTGCGGTGGACACGGCGCGGGCCGTCACTTCGGCTGCGCCTGCACCCAACTTCAACATGCAGGCGGCCAAGCCCATGCAGACCCTGAGCAACCCTGAAGAGCCCAGCCAATCACGCGCCCTGCTGCTGCTGATCAACGAGTTGATGGCCGGGGTGGAGACACGCTTTGGCATCAAGCCAGGCACTCTAGTGGAGCGCAAGTTGGTGCGCATTTTCAAAGACATGCCCATGGCCACGTTGAAAGACTGGGTCGAGAGCATGAACAACTGCTCGCCTGAACACTCGGAATGGCAGTCCTTGGTCGAAAACTTGACGGTGCACGAAACCTACTTCTGCCGCGATCCAGACCTGATGGGCATGCTTGCCGATGACATCTTGCCGCACCTGCTGAATCTGCGAAAGACACAAAAACAGCTGCAAATTTGGTCGGCCGCCAGCTCCACCGGCGAAGAGGTCTATGACCTGACTTTTTCGGCCCTGCGTGCCATGCAAAAAGCAGGCTTTGCGCGTTTGTTTGAGGGCAAGCTGGTGCCCGAATCGGGCTGGGGCGTGTTCTCTTTTGGCACCGACATTTCCAACCAAGCCTTGCGCACAGCCAAAGCGGCGATTTATGGCGACTTGGGCATGGGCTCGTTTCGCAACCTGCCCGACGACTGGAAGGCGATGTTTGAAGACGTGAGGATTGCACCGGCCAACGCGATGCCAGGTGTCAATTACTTCAAAATCCGCGAGTGGGTGCGCCAGTGCACCCGCTTCGAGCGCTTCAACCTGATGAACAACCGTCCGCCCGTGATGGGCATGGACTTGGTGTTCTGCCGCAACGTGTTGATTTACTTCGAAGACCCGATCAAAAAAGCCGTACAAACCATGTTGGCGCGGTCCATGTCGCCCGGTGGCGTTCTGGTATTGGGGGCTTCGGTGCAAATGCTGGTGCCTGAGTACTTTGAATCACGCCTGGGCAAAGGTGGCCCTTGGTATGTGAGAAACGACACCCGCGTATGATCAGACTGCTTATTTCAGACGATTCGGCATTCATGCGCATTGCCATCCGCAAGATGGTGGAGAGCGAGCCGGACATCGAGGTGGTGGGTGAGGCCAAGACGGGACAAATGTGTGTCGAGATGGCACGCGAGCTGCGCCCGGACGTCATCACCATGGACGTGGAAATGCCCGTGATGGATGGCCTGGAAGCCACCAAACAAATCATGGCCACCACGCCTTGCCCCATCATCATGCTCAGCAGCCTGACCGAGCGCAATTCGGTTACCACCATCCGCGCGTTGGAGCTGGGCGCCGTCGATTTCATTGCCAAGAAGTCTTCCTTTGTGCAGCTCGACATCGTTCAGATCGGTGCCGATCTGGTGGAAAAGCTGCGCTACTGGGGCAAAAAGAAAACCCGCCTGAGCTCCGTCAGAGGTTTTGGCAGCAGCGCATTGGCGCCGGTGACCAAAGCGGCAACCGGCCAGCGCCAACTGCGCAGCGTGACCGGCGGACAACCTGCAGGTTTGGTGGTGCTTGGCATCTCCACAGGCGGGCCGGCCACTTTGCCCCAGGTGCTCAAAGCCATGGGCCGTTTGGGCTGCCCTATGGTGGTGGCCCAACACATGCCGCCCATGTTCACCAGTGGTTTCGCAGCGCATTTGCGCAGCGAGACCGGCCTGGACGTGGTGGAGAGCACAGAGCAAATGGAGCTCAAGCCCGGCATGGTGGTGATCGCCAAAGGCGGCACCGACGTGGTGGTGCGCGAGCCTTTCCCGGGCAAGTTGATGCTCTACCAAAAAACCGATTTACAGGCCAGCATCCACCCCAACGCCGATGTGCTGTTTCGCTCCGCTGCAGCCGCCTCGTGTCCTGTTGTGGCCGTGGTGATGACCGGCATGGGCAGCGATGGCATGCTGGGTGTCAAAGACCTGGTGGCCCGTAAAAACAGCCACGTGCTGGCCCAAGACCCCGACAGCTGCATCGTCGACGGCATGCCATCTTCGACCATCAATGCAGGCCTGGCCACGGCTGTCTTGTCCCCCCAAGAGATTGGCACACGCCTGTCCCGCTTGTGCGCCAGCCGCACAATTTCTTCTTTCAAAACCTCTGCTTTATAGAGAATGCCCCATGACCAAGAAACGCATACTCATTGTTGACGACTCCTTTGTGATGCGCGCCCTGTTGCGTGGCATCGTGACCTCCGATCCTGACTTTGAAGTTGCCGGTGAAGCCACCAACGGCTTGGAAGCGCTGCAGCAAGTCAAAGAGGTGGCACCCGACCTGGTGTTGCTCGACATCGAAATGCCCCATATGGATGGCATCGAGTGCATCAAGCGCCTGCGCCTGATGAGCAAGGTGCCTGTGATCATCGTGTCCTCGGTGGCGCAAGCAGGTTCGCCGCAAGCCATCGAAGCGCGTAAATTTGGTGCGGCCGAAGTGATTGCCAAACCATCTGGCGCCATGAGTCTTGACCTCAATGCCAAAAAAGGCCACGAGATCGTCACCGCTTCTCGCCGAGTGCTGGGTCTGTCGTAAAAAAGGCTTTGCCTGTTATTCGACACTAAGCTCGAAAGGAGTGTGGGACCGTGTCTGACGATTTTCTGGAAACCATCTGGGCGCAGTACGCAGTTGAGACCGAAGAACACATTGAAAGCATTGAGTCCTTGCTCGTCAAGGCAGACGCAGAGTCGCTCAATGCCGAAGAGGTGTCGGGGCTCTTCAGAGCATTTCATTCACTCAAAGGCCTGAGTCGGGTCATGGAGTTGGGCGCACTGGAGTCGGTGGCCCACCGTTGCGAAGACCTGCTGGGCATGGTGCGCGAGGGCACAGCCTCGCTGGACAAAAACACCGTCGATTTGTTGCTGCGCTCGCTGGATGCCATCAAGGTGTTGTGCGAAAAGGCTGTGGCCGAACGCGCCGACGGCGAAAAGCCCATGGCATTGCTGGCTGAGCTGGAACGCGCTTTCAAAATGGTCAGCCAAGGCCAGGCTTTGACCGTGGCAACTGCTGGCGAAATTGCCGCAGCCACACCCGCCGTGGCCGCTGCAGACGCAAGCGGATCTGACCCCGCTGGGAACGCCAGTGCGCCTGCTGGCCACGAGGAAGGCGCATCGTCGGCCAACAACCAGACCGCTGCGCCATCTGCAGCAGCCTCACAGGCCCCCGTACGCACGGAGCCCAGCAAAGCCGCCGACGGCAAGACCGATAACCGCCAGGTGGTGTTCTTGCGCCTGATCAGCAATGGTTTGCCGATCCTGGAGCGACTGGCCAGCTCGATCGCCTCCAAACAGGAAGCGCCACAAATCTTGGCCGTGGCCAACGACATCCGTCAGCCCTTGAACTGGATGCTCAAAGGCTCCAACAGCCTGGGTTATGCAGGTCTGAACACCCGGATCGAGGAAATCTTGGCGGCTTTGCCGGTGTCAGAAGACATCTCTCAAGCCGACGGCGAGCGCATGGTGGACGTGATCGTCGCCTTCCTCGACGACCTCAAAACCTTGGGCGAAACGACCGGCGTGGATCTGGGTGGCGAATCACTGGCCAAAGTGCTGGCCCGCACACTCAAAGAAAATCTGCTGCACCACTTGAACCAAGTCGAGGAATTGCTGCAAGCCCTCGAAGCACCCGGTGATGTGCAAGACGAAGAATTGGCCAACCTGCTGTCCCAGCGGTTTTCCCGCATTGATGGCTATTTGTCCTCGCTCTACCCACAGTCCCGCACCGATGTGCCCTTGCTGCTGGTGGACGCCTTTGCCCGCGCAGGCCGCAACCAAATGGGCATTTACAGCGAGGTCATCACGCTGTGCCGCGACGCCTTGCAATTCATCCGCGAGTTGCTGGGCACCAGCGGCCGCCAGCCCCTGAAGCAAGCCCCCCTGAAGGCGGCAGACGAACGTCTGCACCAGCGCATCCGAGACTATCTGTGGTCACACGACGACGCGGGCGACACCCCGGTGGACACCGTGCGCCAATTTGTCGCCACGATGAACATCCCGTCCGAGTTGTCCGAGCTGCTCTCACCCGACAACACGCGCGAATTGATGGAACTGATTCAGGACGGCAATCTGGCCTACCTGATCAAGGCACACCTTGAATCGTCTGAGAATGCGGCCACCGCATTTTTGGAATGGGTTCACGACAAAGGGCGTGTGATCACCAACCGCACCTTGATCGAAGACAACCTGAGCTGGTACGAGATGTTGTTTATCTCCAAAGCCCCGCGTGCCGCCATCGAACAAGACCTGCGCACCATTGACCAGGGTGCTGGCCATATCCTGTTGCTGGGTGAGTTGGGCAAAGACCCCATCAAACCGACTTCATCAGCCAAAGCCGCGGCGCCTGCAACAGCGGCCACTGCGGCGGCGGCTGCAGCACCTGCGGCCAGTGCAGCGCCCAAGGCAACGCCCACTGCCCCTGCAGCTGCGCCCGCCGTCAACCCTGCACAGGTCATCGCAGCAGCACCCGCAAAAGCAGCAGCGGCCACGCCCACCCCAGTGGAAGCCGCCGCGCCCTCCACCGAAGTGGCGGTGTCCAAACCGGCTGCGGCTCCTGCTGCACGTGCCTCGACTCCCACTGCGGCCAACGCATCGTCCAACGTGATCCGTGTGCCGGGCGAAATGCTCGACCAGTTCATGAACCAAATTGGCGAGATGGTGCTGGTGCGGGGCCAACTGGCCCACATCATCGGTGACCAGCGCGTGCGCGAAGGCCTGCACAAGCTGCGCCACCAAGAAAATCAAGCCAAAGACGCCCAAAGCCAATTGCTCGATTTGCAGCAGTTGGCCGAAAATTTGGACGACCAGCTGCGCCGCCTGCAAGAAACGGACGCGCTGATCCAGGGCGCCTTGTCCCGCCTGCAAGACAGCGTCATGGGTTTGCGTGTGGTGCCTGTGGAATTGGTGTTCAAGCGCTTTCCACGCATGGTGCGCGACTTGGCCTTGGCCCAGGGCAAACAAATTCGTCTGGAGCTGATCGGACAAGAGGTCAAGATCGACAAAGCCATGGTGGAATCCCTGGCCGATCCCCTGCTGCACATGGTGCGCAACAGCGCTGACCATGGTGTGGAAAAACCCGAAGAGCGCCGTGAGGCCGGCAAGCCCGAAGAAGCGGTCATCCGCATCCAGGCCGAGCAGCAAGGCAGCCGGATTTTGATCCGCGTGATTGACGACGGCAAAGGCATTGACCCCGAGCGCGTTCGCCGCAAAGCGGTTGACCGTGGTTTGGTGAAAGAAGAAGACAGCCTGCTCATGAGCAAGGAAGATGTCTTGGGCTTCATCTTCCGGCCCGCTTTCAGCACAGCCGATGTGGTCACAGAAACTTCGGGCCGTGGCGTGGGCATGGACGTGGTGCGCACCAGCGTCATGCGTCTGGGCGGCACCATCCACCTCGACTCGGAAGTGGGTCGCGGCACCACCTTCACCATGCAGATGCCCCTGTCTGCAGCCGTGCAAGAGGTGCTGCTGGTCAACACCGCCAACCAGACCATGGCCATCCCCGGTCGCTATGTGGCCGAACTGGTCGAAGTCAGCCCCCACGAGTACCAAACCGTGAAGGGCCGCACCGCCATCTTGCTGCGCGGCAACTTCTTGCCGATCGTGCGGCTCGAAGAGGTGCTGGGCTACCCGCCTGTCGAAAAGCAATCACACCGCTACGTGGTGGTGCTCAGCGATGGTCAACGCACACTGGGTGTGTCGGTGCAAGAGTTTGTGGGACGCCAAGAGCTGTTCACCAAAGACATCCATCCGCGCTTGGCAGCATTGCCAGGTGTGGGCGGCGCCAGCATTTTGGGCGATGGTCGGGTGGTGTTGATTTTGGACGCCGCAGCGCTTTACCGTTTGGCAGAAAACCTGCAAACCCCACACCACTTGCCCGTGAGTGCTTGATCCAACCCGGCCATGGCACAGTACCTCCACATCCGGATTGAAGACATTGACCTCTTGCTGCCTGCACTGCAGGTGCATGAGGTCATCGGTCTTGAAGACGAAGAACGTCCCACGGATGGCCATGCCATCTGGCGTGACCAAGTGCTGGCGGCCTTTGATTTGGGGCAAGTTTTGCAGCGCTGTGACGCAGGCGGCAAAAGGTCCTATGGCGTGGTGTACAGCCCTGAACTTTCAGACGCACCACCCGTGCTGATGTTGATCGATGAGGTCATGGGTTTGAGAAACCCACAGCGCGAACAGTTGCACAAGCTGCCCGGCGCCATGAACCACAGCCATGCCTTGTTTGATGGCATCTGGATCGACAGCGCCCATGGCCACAAAGCTTATTGCTTGAAAACGCAGTTGCCACTGAACTTCTGGGCTTGATTGGGCAAATGTTGCTTTGACATTGGCCAATTTGCGCGAACGCAAAACTTCAGTGACAAGTTTGCCCGGCCTGGGCGACTGGCCTTGAACTGGTCAGTTGCTTGGCATGTTGCTGAGGTCTTCGTCAACATCGGACTTGCGCTCAGCAGCACTCAGCTCCTTGCGCAGAAACTTCAACACTTCAATTTCAAAAGTCAGACCGATATCAGACTTGCACACCGTGTCTGCCAACTGTTGCATCGAGGTGATGGCTTGCTCTGTTGACAATTCGGTGCGCTGGTATTTGGCGCCGAACAGAAATGCCCGGTCAGCATATTCAGGGGGCAGATACACCCAGATGTCGCTCTTGCCTGAACGAACTTTTTGGAAGACTTCAGCCTTGGGCAGTGGCGGTGGTTCTGTGCTTTTGGCCACCGCAAAGGCCGCCATTTGTTGCCAATCGGCGGTGCGTTCCGCACCCGCGATGAAGGTTTTGTCCAGGGCAGCGCAGCACAACAAAGCCATGCCACGGCGCAAACTGTTGGCTTCAAAGGTGTCAGCGGTCAAAGCCGTCACCTTCTCAAAGGCTTGCTTTGCGCGCTTTTTGAGAACCTCTGGTGACTCGGAACCCTTGAACAGCGAAAACATGAAGACCTGTTAAAAAATGCGGTCGCTGCCACTTGCACGACGCCGATGGAACAAACGCACCCACACCTTGATCAGCGGGGAGCTTGGACAAAAGACCTACTTGCAGTATAAGCGTTAATGTCGATATTGTGAATTTCTTTCGGCCAAAAAAGAATTTTTTGCGTTTTTTTAAGTTGCGAATTCATCACTTTTTAGCCCACAAAGGCGCCCTGCCCTTCGCAGTTGCCCAAGCCAAGCCAGGGGGCGATTCACCTGGAGCGGCAAAAAATTGCCGTTTTTTCTCCAAAGACACTCAAGTTGCGGCAAGCTCTGCCGAATCATAGAAACGATACCCCCATATTGGCCGATCTCTGAACAGATTGGCCGACAGTCAGTTCTGCCAGCGGGGGTACCTTGAACAAAGGACCAAACCATGAGCAACGACATCTCTACCAACCGTCTACCTCCGGCACCGCTCGCTGTGACGACAAGCCAAACGGCCAAGGCAGTGGCAACTGCAAACCCACAAACTGCAGAAGCGGTCAAACCTGCGGTCTCAGCCATTCCGGACCCGCATGAAGCACGCCGTGAATTGGAAGCGGCCACAGAGCAACTGAATCAGCAGATGCGACGTAACAGCCGCGACTTGAGCTTCAGTGTGGATGATGTGGCCAACACGGTGGTGGTGACGGTCAAAAACCGCGAAAGCGGTGAAGTCGTGCGCCAAATCCCTAACGAGGTGGCCTTGCGCATTGCCCACAACATGGAAGACATGAAGGGCCTGCTGCAAGACGGCAAATCTTGAGATTTTCAAAAAAAATAGCTGCTGACCCTAAAGCTTAATCCGCAGCTTCCGAATCATCCAGTAACAGAGATTCAATCCAGATTTTCTGTGACAACCAGGCAGGTCCTACTCCCTTCGGGTTCCTGCCAACCATTTGAAATATCTCTTCAAGGAGTAAGACCATGTCTGTTATCAATACCAACACCAAATCGCTTGTAGCTCAGAACGCGTTGACGGTTAACAACCGCAGCCTGAGCAAAGCCATGGAGCAATTGTCCACTGGCAAGCGCATCAACACCGCCGCCGACGACGCTGCCGGCTTGGCAATCAGCAACAAGATGACGGCCCAAGTTCGCGGTCTGAACCAAGCGGTTCGCAACGCCAACGACGGCATCTCCATGATTCAAACGGCCGAAGGTGCGACACAAGAAATCACCAACATGCTGCAACGCATGCGTGAATTGGCTGTGCAATCGGCCAACGACACCAACACCGATACCGACCGCGGCTCTTTGGATGCCGAGTTTGCTCAGCTGTCCGAAGAAATCAACCGCATCGCCGAAAACACCCAGTTCAACACCCGCAATGTGTTGGCTGGCGGCACCGGCGGCTCGGCCCAAACCATGACGTTCCATGTGGGCGCCAACTCGGGCCAGACCATCACGGTGGACTTTGAGAACCTGACCACCGGCACGGGCGCAACCTTGTCAAGCGTGGCTTGGGCCAGCGGTTCTGCTGGCTTCAACATCAGCACGCAAACTGGTGCCAACTCGGCTTTGGCCACGATTGACAGCGCCATTGCCGACGTGGATGCCTTCCGCGCCGACCTTGGCGCCAAAGTCAACCGCCTGACTTACGCAGCAGACAACCTGACCAACGTGTCGCAAAACACCGCTGCATCGCGCAGCCGGATTTTGGACACCGATTACGCACAAACGACCACCGAGCTGGCACGCACGCAGATCATCCAGCAAGCGGCCACCGCCATGTTGGCGCAAGCCAACCAGGCACCACAGTCTGTTTTGTCCCTCCTGCGTTAATGAAAGATCAGCCGATGGCCCTCCAGCCATCGGCTTTTGATCGGAGCCCACCATGACAGCCCAAGCACAACGCACCGTTTTGACCTATGGCACTTTTGACCTGTTTCATCCAGGCCATGTGCAATTACTCAAACGCGCCCGTGAATTGGGCACACGGTTGCTGGTGGGCTTGTCCACCGACGAGTTCAATGTGCTCAAAGGCAAAAAATCGGTCATGGGTTACGAGGATCGCAAAGCGGTGCTTGAATCTTGCCGGTATGTGGACGAAGTCTTTGCCGAAGAAGACTGGGACCAAAAAGTTGCCGACGTTACCCGACTGGGGGCCGATGTATTCGTGATGGGCGACGACTGGGCTGGCAAGTTTGATTTCGTGGCTGACCATTGCAATGTGGTTTATTTGGCCCGCACGCCCGGTGTGTCCTCTACCGAGATCAAACAGCGCATGCGTGTCCAACGCCCAGCAGATATGCACGCCTAAGCCTCCATTCCTCTTGCTGACTCAGCCCGCTTTTCGGCGGGCTTTTTTGTTGGTCCGAACTTTGCTTACCTGAAGGGTGTCGAAACTCCGACGCAGCATCAACCCTTTCAGGATCGTCACCATGAGCCGCCGGTCAAGCACAATCGCCAGCGTGTCGCCCCCCCAGGCGAGCACACAGCCGATCACCGTCACCCAGCCCCATTTGCCGCCACTGGAGGAGTTTTTGCCCTACCTAGAGCAAATCTGGGCGTCCAAAGTGCTGACCAACGGCGGGCCATTCCACCGGCAACTGGAAGCGGCGCTCGCCACCTATCTGGGGGTGCCCCATGTCTGCCTGTTCGCCAACGCCACCATCGCACTGGTCACCGCACTGCAAGCACTGCGCATCACTGGCGAAGTGATCACCACGCCCTATTCGTTTGTGGCCACCGCCCATTCTTTGCTGTGGAACGGCATCAAGCCGGTGTTTGTGGACATCGATCCACAGACTTTCAACATCGATCCCGCCAAAATCGAAGCCGCCATCACACCGCAAACCACCGCCATCATGCCGGTGCATTGCTATGGGCGACCCTGCGACACCGAAGCCATTGGACGCATCGCGGACAACTACAACCTCAAAGTGATTTACGACGCGGCCCATGCATTTGGGGTGCAGCATCAAGGCCAAAGTGTGCTCAACGCGGGCGACATGTCGATTTTGAGCTTTCATGCCACCAAGGTCTTCAACACCTTTGAAGGCGGCGCCATCATTTGCCAAGATCTGCGAACCAAGCAGCACATCGACCATCTCAAAAATTTCGGCTTTGTTGACGAAGTGACGGTAGTCGCCACCGGCATCAATGGCAAGATGAGTGAGTTCAACGCAGCACTAGGACTGCTACAACTGCGGCAGATCGACGAATTATTGGCCAAGCGGCATTCCATCGACACAATTTACCGCGAGCGCTTGTCCGGCATCCAAGGCATCGCTCTGCCTGAGTGGCCTGAGGAGGCCGATGTCAACTGGTCTTATTTTCCAATCCGTATCGGTACTGAATTTCCTCTTTCACGTGATGCGCTTTACCTACAACTCAAAGCCGCCGGCATTCTGGCTCGGCGCTATTTTCATCCATTGATCAGCGAATTCCCTATGTACCGGGGCCTACCCTCTGCGCAAGTCAACAGCCTACCCAATGCACACAAAGCATCTCGCGAAGTGATTTGCCTGCCGCAGCATCCAGGGCTGAGCACAGCCGATATAGACCATGTCTGCATGTCAATCATGACCGCCTCCGAACACGCGAAACGGTTGCCTCTGGCCGCTTGAGCAGACCCACCACCATTTTAAAAACTACGCCCATTGGCATTCCCCCAAACCTATAGACACTTTTCATAGCGCAGTTTGACGCTGACGCTCGAACTCATGAGGGCTGAGTTGATCGAGATGCTTGTGGCGTCGAACTCGATTGTAGAAACCCTCGATGTAATCGAAAATTTCTGACTTGGCTTCAGCCCTGGTTTGGTAAATCCGCTTTTTGATCTGTTCACTCTTCAAACTGCTGAAGAACGATTCTGAATCGCCCCGGGTTTCGTGGAGGCCAGTTGGTTTAAGTTGAGACCTCGGTCTCGTGCTTCCCGGCTAGCTGCCGGTAGTAGTTCACCTCAGCTTCAGCCGGTGGAATATACCCAATCGAGCTCAGCAGTCGGTGGTGGTTGAACCAAGCCACCCATTCCAGGGTTGCCAGTTCCAGTGCCTCCTTGGTTTTCCAGGGTGCACGGCGGTGTATCAATTCGGCCTTGTACAGCCCATTGATCGTCTCGGCCAGCGCGTTGTCGTAGCTGTCGCCACGGCTGCCCACCGATGGCTCTATCCCAGCTTGGGCCAGGCGTTCGGTGTAGAGAATGGAAACATATTGAGACCCCCTGTCCGAGTGATGTATCAATGCATCTGAGCGTTCAGGTTGTCTGTCGAACAAGGCTTGCTCCAGGGCATCCAACACAAAGTCAGTACGCATCGAACTGCTCACCCGCCAGCCCACGATGCGCCGTGCAAACACGTCGATCACAAAGGCCACGTATTGCCAGCCCTGCCAGGTGCTGACATAGGTGAAGTCCGACACCCACAGTTGGTTTGGACGCTCTGCTTTGAACTGGCGATTGACCCGGTCCAGCGGGCATGGCGCGGCTTTGTCCGAGACGGTGGTTTGCACGACCTTGCCCCGGCGAACGCCGTGCAATCCCATGCGCTTCATGAGCCGCTCGACCGTGCAGCGCGCCACCTTGGTTCCTTCACGATTCATCTGGTGCCAGACCTTGTCTGCGCCGTAGACCTGCATATTGGCCTGCCAGACGGCTTGGATTTGCGGGATCAGGGCTTCATCGCGTTTGGTCCGGGCGCAAAGCAGCTCGGGCTTGCGTTGGCGGGCAGCATGGCACCTGTAGCCAGAAGGGGCGATTTGCAGCACGTTGCAAATCGGCTCGACCCCGTAGGCGTGACGGTTTTGATCAACAAAGTCCCTTAAGACTTGAGTCGGCGGTCGAGCTCCGCCTGGGCAAAAAAAGCGCTCGCCAGTTTGAGGATTTCGTTGGCTTTGCGCAGTTCCTTGACTTCGCGTTCGAGGTCTTTGATGCGGGCGCGCTCATCAGAGCTGACGCCATCGCGCATGCCTTCGTCAACCTCGTGCTGGCGAACCCAGTCGTTGAGGGTTTGCGGCACACACCCGATCTTGGGGGCAATGGACTCAATGGTGGCCCAAAGGGATGGGTACTCGCCACGGTGCTCGAGCACCATGCGGACAGCGCGTTCGCGCACTTCGGGTGAAAAACGGTTCGATTTCTTGCTCATGGCTCCATCTTCTCAAAGTGTGGAGCCTCCTCAAAACCCGGGGCGATTCAGCCATAGATGCCCATGCTTTGCTCATAAAACTCCCGAATCTGCGTGGTCAACTTTTCATTGGCTTTAGCCCGCGCTGACAACGGCTCACGCAGCCAGGCGTAATAGCCGCTGCGGTGCACTTTCAGGACGCGACACATGCTGGTGAGACGAAACTGGCGATGGTGTGCCTGCATGAATGCGTACTTCACCCGGACTGCTTGGCAAAGTACGCTGCGGCCTTTTTTAGAATGTCGCGCTCCTCTATGGTTCGCCTGAGTTCAGCTTTGATCTTGACCATCTCGGCTTGCAGGGCCTTGAGGTCACCTGACTGGGGTGTGTCTGACTTTTTGAACTTGTTGACCCAGCTGTACAGAACCCCCTCGGGAATTCCAAGCCGCTTGGCCACATCGACGACTGGGTGCCCTTTATCGATGACTTGTTTGACCGCCTCGGACTTGAACTCGGCGGCATATTTCGTTCGTTGCATTTGCATGACTCCACTTCAGTTTTGACCTCATTATTTGTCTACTGATTTGGGGAAATGGCAGAATGCCAGCTGTCCCGATGGCGCGTAAATCAATCCTTTTTTCCAGCCTCCTGGGATGGTCTATACCGTTTGCATGATTCAGGCCTTTAGAAAATTTTGCGCTTTAGCAAAAACAATGGGCGATTGAGAAACTCACCAAGTTCATCTACACGCTGCAGTAGAGCGTCTGTGCAATGCTCATATTGGCCTGACTGGGGATTAAAAATGGCCACTTGCTCTACCGACCAGGTGTTTTCGCATGCTTGTGCCACAAAATCAATCAGCTCTGATTTAAGACCATGTTCAAACAGCGGCTTATGCCGATCACCCTTCCAGTTAAATCCCAACTGGAACCAACAATGCTCGGCATGACTGGCCAGACGACGCAAATCAAAGCCCATGGCCTGTTTAGCGGAAACAATGTCCTGACCATGCGCACCAAAATCATCGCCAAGGTGGTGTAGAACATTCAGGCACAACACCAGATCATGGTTCCACAAAGACTGTTCGCTAAAGTCGAAATAACCATGTTCCACCTCCAACTGCTCACCCAAGTCAAGCAACTGGGCGGCCTGGGTCATGAAGGCAGCGTGCTCACGATTTCCTTCAACTGCATGCACATTGGCACTGCCATGCTCCAGTGCACCAAAGCTGAAATACCCGGTGTTAGCACCGATATCAAGCACTCGGCGCCCGGCAAACGGCAATTGAGCCTGCATGTGCGCAAGTCGAGCCTCCTCACTTTTTCCACGTGGAGAGGCTCCTTCACCCAGTAGATGGCGCACCCAGGGGTGTAGCTCTTGATACGCACTGTGCTTGCTGCGTGCTGCTAGCAGCGATGCCAACGCCACATCGGCAGAGTTATGCAAGTCAGTGAACGAAACAGGTGTCTGCACATTCGAAGTATTTGACATGGTGATTTCAGTGAGAATTGGACAAGATGATGGTGTCGGGTTGCGCGTACACATCGTGTTGAAGCAACCAAGGCGTCAGTGTCGACCCGGTCAGCCACTCGGGCATCGCGGGATATGTACGGCAGGCATCTACCTGAGCACCATAGGCCCAGGCATACCAAAAGATCCCCTCAGCAGACTGGGGCATCGTGTGCATCTGCGGGACCAAACCTGCATCAACGGCAAATCGGTGAAGCAATGCTGGAGAAGCATTCAACGACAAATTCAGCGGCCCCCAAAAACGGGGATTGACTTCAATGAAGTAGAGCTGACCATTGGTATCTCGGATGATCTCCATCATGAAAGGTCCTCGGTAACCCAGACGGTGCAAGCCTCGCATCAACAGACCGACATCCACTCCGGGGTTTTCACCTGTACACGCCAAGACCATAGACTTGCCATGTGGCTGTTGCAACAGATTGATCTGCCAATAGCTGTCATAACCCCCAGATTGATCTACATAGGCACACAGGTAAATGCTTTGACCATCAATCCACTCTTGAGCAAACCACTGCGTCGTGTCCAGGCCCTCACGCGCAATCGCCAATGCTTGGCTGTCGCGACACAACACGGGATACAGCACCTTGCCCTTTACCACATTGCTCTTGGGTTTGAGCACACAAGGGGGTGCCCAGGCATCATATTTTTGTTCTGCCGGCATACGCAAACCAATTAGCTGCTCGATACACGCAGGGCTGCTGGATTTGTTCGACAGCAAACAATAAAGCTCTGCCGGAGGCAACGTGCAATGCCATCCAACGTCGATCATGGCTTGACGGTTCGCCAGAACAAACTGGTTCAGAAACTCGCTAGTGGGGCAAAAAACCGGATATTTCATGCGTGACTGCAGCACATGAGCCACCTGCGACATCAGGGCCATCGTCAGCGAAGCCCCCTCACGGACCATGGCAATCTGGGCACGCCAATGCGTCTGAAAAATCGCATCGTCTTTGCTGCTGGCCACAATGACAAAAGGAATGTTATGAGCGTGAAAGAACCGGCATAACGTGACAATGGCTCTCTCGTTATGACCAGAAAACAAGACTGCACATGCATTGAGCATTGAACACCTCACTCAGACGACCACCGCTGTCGCTTGTATTTTTTTCAGCGCCGCATCACTCCAAGCTTGGAGTTTTGCGGCTGAATTTTTATTACCCATAGCCAAATGCTGCCTAGCAAGAAACGTCTTGGTCTTGATGCGCAACATTTGCTTATCCATCGAAACCAACGGCGTGTACGTGCTCAGCAAATTGCGCCGGGCCACACTGCCCACCAAGTCCCCCTGGTAATAAACCGCCCCCCCCATACCGAGCATGGAGGTCAAAACCTGGTCGCCCAAAATTCCATCACGATGACTGTACAAAGGCAGCTGGAGTTTGCTTTTTCTAAACATGACCGTATGTACCCACAACACGATGTGAACATTGAGCAAATCACTCCGATCAAAAAAACCTCGAGTGCGCAATGATCGTCCAAGCTTCAAAGTCCCGTCCCCCTCATCCAGCTCGAAATGGTTATGAAAGACTGCGGCCCAACTCGGATTACTGCTAAGTAGTTGGGCTTGACACTGCATCTTTTCCGGGTCTACCCAAAAATCATCACCCTCACACATGGCAACCAGAGGGTAATGGGCTTTTTCAAGAGCCGCAGGCATAGGGGCTGTGCCTAGGCAATAAGTGTTTTGGGACAACAACTCCAGTTTGAGCAATTGTGGGTAACGGGCTTGCCACTGACTCACAATCGCGGTAGTGCCATCTGTCGAGGCATCGTCGCGAACAATCACTTCAAAAGGATGGGTGCTCACCTGGCTGAAAAAGCTGGCCAAGGCCATGCCAATGAAGCGGGCATGGTTGAACGTGGTGCACAAAATGCTGACGCCCTCGGCCTCACTGTCCCACCGGGCCATGATCTCGGCCTCGGTCGGGCAATTGTCCATGCACAGCTGCTGACTCAGGTCCATGCCCACCATGCTGTCGAGCACACGGTTGGCCTGCTCATATTCGCCGTTCAGATGCAACAGGTACAACTGCAGTGCCCCCCACGCTTTGCTGGTCCGGTCTGCCTCTACCGTGGGTGCGTCCAGGGATGTCAATGCCTGCGCAGCTTGGCCTGCGCGCACGGTGTCCAACACCTGCAGACGCACGTCCTCGGGAAGGCCTGCCACGTTGCGCAACAAATGGGAAAGCACCGACTGGCTCATGCAAGCACCTCGGCAGCCGCGGTGGGCTGCGCAAGCTGGCGATGGCACCAATCGCGCAGCCGCTGCCGCAGATCGGCACCCAACACCGGGTTGGGGGTAGCGTCCAGGTGATCAAGAATGCGGACCACCCTTTGTGGCTTCATGCGTTTGGTGATGGTTTTGAGGATTTCCAGATACACCAACAAAGTCCGGCTCTCAGGGGTATCGCACAGCGCTGGCGACTCCACCGTCACCACGTACGATGTGGCGGGCGTGCGCCAGTCGCCGTAGTTCTCGGTTAGGTTGATGTCGATGTCGCCAGGGACATAAAACCGCTCGTCCAAAAAGTTTACCTCTTGCAAGCCGAACTTGCTGAAGCGGAAGTTCTGGGTGAAACCCATGTCAAAGTCAATGCCATGCAGTAAGTGGTCTCCTTTATCATGGAACAAGAAAAAGTCTACGACCATGCCGTTGCGCATGTCGTGTGCCGACATCAAAAACCGGTTGTGGCCGCTGAGTTGCGCCAAATCCAGGCGGAAATACCCGGCCTCCACCAAAGCCTCGGCCACGGTGAACTGGTGCTCCCAGCCGATCAACCCCAGGTCCACGTCTTTGTCGTGCGGCAGCAAACCACCATGACGCGCATAGCCGAGCAAAGTGCCTGACATCAAGAAAGGTTTCAAGCCTTTGGCACGCAGCAGGCGGTTAACGGCCACCAAGGTTTCTTCGGCCGCCAACACGTCGAATGAATAGGGCTGGGCAGTATCGACCGACGTTTCGGGCGTGAATTGATCGCTCAGGGTATGCAACAGCAACTCGTGCATGTGCGACACCGCGATAGGCAAGTGGCCTGCCAGCACATGGGCTTTGGCCAAGGTGAAGCGCCGCTCGACGCCAGCATCGTGTGCAAACGCGTCTTGAGCGGCCTGGCATGCCAAATCGCCCAAGCGTGCTTTGAGGGCCAGGTCAGCACATTGCACGCGCATCTCCTGCGCCACCGCTGGCTGGGTAATGGGTGCGCGTTGCAAAAGCCACTGGAGCGTGCGAGCCAGATCGGCCGCCTCTTTGCGTGCAGGCGCACGCGCACTGCGCGCCGCCACAGCACGGCAGGCGCGCAGCCAAGGCATGTCGCTACGGTCCACCACTTGCCAGGCGGTCAAAAGCGAAGGCATGGCAGCGCTGTGTCCGACGTTCACCAACAACTCCACACCAAACTGCAAATCCGTCACATGGGTGGGGTGTGCGGTGATGCTGGCCAAAGGCGCGTGATCGCGGGCTGCGGTCAACAGCGCGGCATAGTAACCCGCTGGCGAAGCACTGGCCTGTGCGCACCGCTGGGCGGCCGTGTCCAGATCTAGCTGGTATTGCAAGAATTGGTAGGCAGCCAACCAGCGGCGGTAAGGCTCTGGCTGGTCGCTGTTGGCCTCGCCCAGAGTGGCAATCAGCACCACCACCGAACGGGCGTCCTCCTGGCTGGCGAGTGCCAAAAAGTCAGGGTCCAGCAGCACGTCCAGGCCCGCCAGCTCGACGTGCTGGGTGAGGCTGTCCATGTCGCCCACGCGCAGGTCTTCACGAAAACGGCGCAGCCAATCGATGTGAAACAGGTTGGTCACGGTGTGAACCCTTTCGCCAGAGCAAAGAAATGATGAACTTGATGGAGTGTCGAATTCACGCCACCCACCGAACAACCGTGTTTAAGCAAAATTGATGCCACTAGAAATCAAAGAGTCTCAAGCCGAGCGGGCTTCATCCGATACATTACTTTGACGTCTAGCGAATCCAAGGAGCTACCCTGCCATGACCTCTGTTGCGACCTTTTCCGTGATCCTGCCTACTCACAGACGGGCCAACCTGCTGCAGCGTTGCATCGCCTCAGTGCGGCGGCAAGGTCTTGCCGCCGAGGTGGAGCTGATCGTGGTGTCCGATGTAGTGGATGCCGCCACCGATCTGGTGTGTGGCCAAACCTTGACTGCACGCGATGTGTACGTGAGGCGCAACGGCCAGCCAGGTCCCGCCGAGAGTCGAAACATAGGGTTGCAACTGGCCAAAGGCCGTTATGTGCTGTTTCTGGACGACGACGACACGCTGAACGACGGGTGCCTATCGGCCCTGCAAGCTCGTCCAGAATTTGCGATGTGCAAAGCCATGCTGACCGACTGCACCGTGGTGACCGAAAGCCGCCCGGAGACTGGTCCCGTCGAGCTGGACCGTGAGTCCATGGCCAGCAGCACGGCGCTGACCGAAGGCGTTTACATCAAAAACCAGGTGCCGTTTTCGTGCTTTGTCTGGCCTCGGTCTGACGTGCACGACCTGCGCTTCGACGCCCACATGAAAGCCTATGAGGATTGGGAGTTCGTGCTGCAGACATTGGCTCGCACCGTCCCATTGCCGGTCGCGCTGCCAGGCCCTTGCATCCATGTGGTGAAAGACGAAACCACCGACCGCCGAGGCAGCAGTGAGGCTGCTCAAAACCAGCGCGCGGTGATGGACTATTTGTACGTCTACCAACGCCACCCCGCGCCCAGCCCAGCGGTGCGTGAGCAGCGGCTGGCGCTCATGCAGATGTTTGGAGTGCCGCTGCCGGCATCGGCTTACTGAGGGC
Organism: Limnohabitans sp. YIMB22184; assembly: GCF_048020265.1. Taxonomy (GTDB): domain Bacteria; phylum Pseudomonadota; class Gammaproteobacteria; order Burkholderiales; family Burkholderiaceae_C; genus Limnohabitans_A. The sequence goes on along the minus strand of NZ_CP171843.1, from coordinate 972,687 downwards.
AACGCCATCGCTTCGCAAACCCTGGTGCAGGCTGATCTGTTCAAATGCCTGTCGATAATGCGCCTGCCCGTTGCTGTGGTGGGCGGTCTTGAGTGCGGCAGCCTGCACGGCCAGCGGCAACAAGGCACGGCCCGAACCACGCAAAGCCGGCCGGCCAAACGGCGAAGGTGAAATCACACGGCTCTGGCGATGCTGCAACACCGCGTTCATGAGCCAAGGATAAAGCAACTGGGCAGAGCTCAAGGTGTATTCACCCACCTGCCACAGCCCTTGGCCACGGCTCAGTGCCGTGTCATGTTCGGCGCGCAAGCGCAAAGCCAAATTCAACCAATCGAACCAGACCGCAGGTGCACAGGCCAGCGCCAGCCCCGCAACGCTGCGTTCTAGCGGCAACAGCCATGAAGCTACGTCTAACGCAATGCCCTGCTGGCAGAAAAAGTCGGAGACCCAGCATATCCATTCAGATGGCCCATCCCCCCAAACGCACAGCGGGTTGGGCAGCAGGCTGAGCACATCCCAACCAGGGCTGGCGATCAGCGCGTCGGGACGGGCATCCGACCGACTCAACGCCTGCTGCAGCAGCCGTTCGGTGGCGGCATCGGGCGCGCTGCGAGCATCGAGCCAATGCAAGGCCTGGGCGTCCAGCGTGTGATGCACCAAGTGTTTGCGCACAGCATCAAATCCTGCCCATTCAGCCAGCGTCCAGGCGACCAGGTCACCTGTCGTCTGGGATGGGCGATGGGGGTGAGGCGCCAGTTGCACCAGGTGCAAGCGGTCAGATGTGCTGGTGCTGGTCGGCAGGGGTGCTGGTTGTGCACGGCCATGACGTATAGTGTCAAGCGCCTCTTGCAACAAGCCGGGTGCGGGACGGTGTTCGTAGTGGTAACGGTAACCCTCGTGGGTTCGCAGTGCCACCTCCACCACCTTGTCTTCATAAGCCTGCTGGCTGCCAACCGCTAGGTCAGGCCGACCGAGGTCACTCAGAATCGACAGACCCATGCGCGAAACCAAGGTGCGCCCGTAGCGGCTGACCAGCGGCACCCCCGCATTGACCACATCATTGGAGGTCGAGCCGCAGTTGTAAGGGTAGGTGTCCAGATAGACATCGGCCAGCCGCAGCTGAGCGCGAAACTGCCGCGGATCACAGCGTGGGGCAAAAACGATGCGGTCCAGGTCTGCCCCTTGCGCCTGCGCATGGGCGCGCAAAGCCTGTGTGGTCACCGGGTTGTCGTCGAGCAGCCAGAGCACCGCATCAGGGATGCGATGGAGCAAGCGCAACCAACCGGCAAACATCTCCGGGGTGATCTTGTACACGTTGCCAAAAGCCGCCATCACAAAACCCCGCTCTGGCAGGCGGACAGAAGTGCGGCTAACAGCAGCATCAGTTGGCGCTTCGTGGGTCAGTGGAATGAAAGAGCGGCTCAGATACAGCGGCTTTTCGGTGAAATGGGGCGCCAGCTCGGGTGGCATCACCCAAGGATCGACCAGCACATGCTGAAACCACGGCATGCCGGTTGATCCGATGTAACCCAGGTAAGTGGCTTGGTTTGGCGCTGGATGCAATGCAAAAATACCGGGCCGGGCACCCGAACTCAGCCCATGCAAGTCGATCAGGATGTCAATCTCGTCGGCTGCGATCAGCTCGGCGGCCTGCCGGTCAGTCAAGCCGCCGATGGCGCGTACCTCGTCAAACTGCGCCAGCAGCTGCTGGCGTAACGGCGAGTTTTCGTCGCGGGTGTAGTCGTAGGCGTAAAGCGCGTAGGCCGAACGATCGGTACCTTGCAAAAAGGCGGGCAACAGAAAACCGACCGCATGTTCGCGCAGGTCGGCCGACACCAACCCCACCCGCCAACGGGCTGCGGGCCTGCGTGTCGGGTCGTGCAGGCGGGCTTGCTCGGTGCTGTAAGTTCGATGCACAAAGTTTTGCGCGGTGATCAGCTGTAACTGCGGATCGTCGGTCAGCGCCAGCATGGCAAGCGGCGAGGTGCTGCGCACCATCTGGCCCAGCGGCAAATGAGCGCGCTCGGCATACACCGGCCAGCGGCAGGCCTTTTGTCGGATATGCACCCAGTGCTGGATCACACCGGGCTGATCGGGATTGAGGCGCAGACTGTCTTCCAGCGCCTTTTCGGCCAGGTCATAGCGTTTGCTGCTTTCCTGCAAGCGGCCAATGTGATTGAGCGCCGTGCATTGCAACTCGGTGTCAGGCTGCGTTTTCAACAATCGCTGCCCCAGATAGCGGCTCCAAGTCTGCAAAGCAGCGTCGGTTTGCCCCAGACGCTCCTGCAACAAACCCAGGTTGATGTAAGCCTGACCAAAACCCGGCGCGCGTTCAATGCATTGTTGGTAAGTGGAAAGAACGGCCTCGGTATGGCCCAAACTTTGCTGCAAGGCCCCCAAATTGAACAGTGCCGCATGCGCCAAGTGTGGATGGCGGTTGGCACGCAGCCAAAGCTGGTAAGCCACACACGCTTGTTCGGCAAGGCCTTGCTTTTCCAACTGCTCGGTCTGTGCCACCAACTGCGCCAGGGACCATGTGGCAATCAGTAACTCAATATCAGGCTCTCCATGGGCATCTGCCACGAATGAAGGTTCTGCATCGTCGGTGAGTTGGGAGAGCTGCATGTAAAGAAGAGGTCAAAAATTGCCGATGCAACAACCAAGCAAAAATCAGGCCTAAAAAACAAAACCAGAAAAAAGTTTTCATTTTTGGCGTGCAGTGCTTGCTCATGCCCGACGGCACGTTCATGGGCAAAAGATTTATGGCATAGCCGCTCAAGTTCTTGGCCCAGGAGTCGATTCGATCTGCAGGAAACGAACACTTGACCCGCGGCAATTGTTGCCAACAAGGGGGATGTCCATTTGGACCAAGTGCTCAATAAGGAGTTGCCATGACCGCCATCTCATCGTTCACGCCCAGCGCAATCGCGAGCCTGAGCACGACCCAGATCGCTAGCCTGACCAGCAGGGACGTGAAAAGCCTGAATACGGCCCAAGTGAATGCACTGACCAGTGCTCAGTTGGCCGCGATGGACACGGCAGACATGCTGGTGCTCAGTGGCAACCAGGTGGCAGCGCTCAACGCCTCCGAACTCGCAGCAGAAGACAGCGAGGTGTACGACCGTGTCTCTGCGCTCAGCAGTGTGCAGGTGCGCGCACTGACCACCGCGCAGCTGGCCGCCTTCACCACTTCGCATGTCGAATCGTTTGATACCGCTGACATTGCAGCCATGGCCGCGAATCAGCTCAACAGCCTGAGTACCGACTTTGTGAGCGCCATGAGCACCGAGCAAATCGACGCACTCACCCTCAACCAAGTCAAGAGCCTAAGCACAGGCTTCATGCAGGCGCTGAACTCCGAGCAGCTTCAGGCCATGTCCAGCGACCAGATTCGCGCCCTGAGCGGCGCCCAACTCAGCGCGATCAGTACCGATAACTTGCTGACGCTCGAGACAGAAGACTTGGCCGCGCTGACGGCCAAGCAACTGCAGGGCCTGAGCAGTGGCATCATTGCTGCGCTGAACACCGAACAGATCACCAGCCTAAGCAGCACTCAGCTGATGTCTCTTGGCAGCGCTCAGATTCGTGCGATCGAAACGGATGATTTAGCCGCCTTGAGCACAGGGAATCTGGCGGCGCTCAAAGGGTCTCAGATCGCATCGATGACTACCGACCAGGTAGCGGCACTGACCACCGATCAAGTCGAGAGCCTGACCCGCGTGCAACTGCAAAATCTCAGTACCGCCCACCTGAGAAACCTCAGCACAACACAGATGGGCGCCCTGACCTCGGAACAAGTGGCCCGCTTGTCGCCCACTCAGATCAACGCGCTCGACAGCGACCAGTTGGCCGTGCTTTCGACCGACCACATCCGGGCCATTGGTGCAACCAATATCAAGAGTCTGAGCACCGACGCGATCCGAGGACTGAGTTCGGAGCAGGTGGCCGGGCTGTCCAACAGCCAACTGCAAAGTTTGCAGGGCAGCCAGTTGCGTGCACTAGAGTCAGAAGACGTTGCTGGCCTGAGCACATCCCAAGTGGCTGCTCTAAAGCCTCAACAAGTTCAGGAACTCGGGACCACCCAAGTGTCGGCCTTGTCCACAGATCAAGTGGGTGCTTTGACCAACAACCAGATCAAATTGTTGAACACCGCACAGATGGGCGCGCTCAACACCGATCAGGTGAAAGCCCTCACCTCCCTGCAGGTTCGGGCCTTGTCGGCCAGTCAGCTCAACGCGCTGTCCACCGACAGCGTGATGCAGATGGAAACACAAGACGTGGCAGCGCTGACGCTGACCCAGGTCAATGGACTGAGCACCAGCTTTGTCCGAGCGCTGAGTACCGACCAACTGCAAGCACTGACCAGCGCACAAATCAGTGTGCTGACCTATTCACAATTGAGCAACCTTCAGTCTGGCGATGTAGCCGCGCTGTCCACTGAACAACTGCAAGGCCTGTCCGCCACACAGTTGTCGCGCTTTTCGACGGACATGCTCAGCGAATTGGGCACAGATGCAATGAGCGCTTTGTCAGCGGCTCAACTCAGCGGCTTATCCACCGCCGGCGTGGCTAGCCTCAGCACCGATCAGGTCAAAGCGCTGAGCTCAGATCAGGTTCAAAAACTGTCGTACCGCCAAATCAACAGCCTCACCACAGATGCTGTGCAGGCGCTGGACACCGAGGACGTGGCAGCCCTGACAGCCATTCAACTGAAAAATCTGACGACCGATGCGACTCGTGCCCTGACCTCCTCACAAGTTACCTCGCTGCGGGCTTCGCAACTGGGCAGCATGAGCTACCGACAAATCGAGGTGTTTGACAACGCTGAGTTCGGGATGCTGTCATCGACTCAGATTCAAGGCATTGGCGCCCGCGAATTCGGTCAATTGTCCACAGCCCGCATGGCCGAGCTAAGCACGGAACAGCTGGGCTACTTGACCTCCGCCCAGATGGGCCAGCTCTCGACCCAGTCGGTGGCATCACTCTCCAGTGCACAAGTGCAAGCATTGGGCAGCGATCAGGTCCGTGCATTGACCACCCGGCAACTGGACGCTTTAGGAACCGCTGGCATCAAAATTTTGGATACGGAAGACATTGCCGCCATGAGCAATACACAAGTATCCAAAATGAGCACCCAGCTGGTACAAGCCCTCACGTCGGACCAGGTGAGTGCACTCACCAGTTCACAACTGTCGGCCATGTCGGCGGTCCAGCTCAATGCCTTGGCGACAGACGATTTCGCATCGCTTAACAGCGAACAGGTCGCGGGCCTAAGTGCCAAACAACTGGCCGGACTCAGTGTGGCCAAGTGGGGGGCTGTCGCGTCGGATCAGATCGCCGCCTTAAGCACCGACCAGCTCAAAGGACTCACCGCCAGCATCATGGGTGTGCTGACATCGGACCAAGTCAAGGCTTTCACGACAGATCAGGTGCGCACCTTGACCGCCAACCAGATCAACGGCATGTCCGCTGCTGTGGTGGCTGAGATGGAAGCAGAGGACGTGGCAGAACTCGCCACCGCCGCCGTGCGAGGCCTCAGCACAGCCACTGTGCAGGCACTGACTTCAGAGCACATCCAGTCCTTGCGTGCCGCCCAAATTGGCGCCATGCTGTACCAGCAAATCAACGCGTTCGATGCAGGCGAGTTCGGCAGTCTGTCCAGCGATCAGCTGGCAGCGATCAAAGGTGATCAGTTCACTCGCATTTCCACCGGCAAGGTGCAGGAAATGACCACCGACCAGGTGGGATCCATCACCACGGCGCAAATTCAAAAGCTGACAGCTACACAAATTGGTGCCCTGGATTCCAGCCAAGTGAGCACACTCACTACCGAACAGCTGAGTGCTTTCACCGCCGTCCAACTCAACCGCATCAGCACCGATGCCATCGCAGGTCTGAGCACAGACAACGTTCAGGCATTGAGCACCGGCCAAATCGCTGGCTTGGCAGCGACCCTGATGAACAAGCTGAGCACCGATCAACTGGCCTCTTTGAGCACCGATCAGGTCCGCTCCATGACCGCCGCACAGATCAGCGCCTTGAGTTCAGATCAGATCACGGCACTGACCGTTGCATGATGGGATGATCCTGACAATTCGATGAAGGCCATGCAGCCATTTGCCCCAAAGGCAATGGCTGCATGTCCACCGGACCCAGCGGTTGCTCAGCGACTCACAGCAGCCCATTGAACAGCAGGCTGAGCGATTACAGCGGCCATACCACGCTGACAAGCCGCCAACACCCTGAACCACCGGCGAAGCGCTTGAACATCCCCTCACTCCGGATCTTTGGCACCAAGCCCCTGTGTGCCAGCTCGCCAATGCAGCACCAATGTCCCCGGATACTGCGCCGACGTAGGTGAACGCCCAAGACAACTAACCACAGTGTTGCTGAAACAATCCCATCAGCGACCACACTCAGTGCACTCGCAGTGCAGCGCGCCATCCAAAGCGCAAGTGCCCCACTCCCTGCCCCCACCACGGTGGGCCAAGGCTTGAGCCCTTCGGTCAAGTCCGCTGCTTTTTGCCGTTCCATCTCAAACCCGCACACCAGCGCCAGCCTGTCGGACCAAGCACCGCTAAAAGCCAAGCCCATCGGCAAGACATTGCCGATACGCCGACAGGGGCAAGCGGCAAGGCGGCACACCGCATCTTTGAAGTATTTATGAATTCCAAAGAATTCACTCCAATCGATGTCGAACCCATTTTTTAAAAAATAAAGTCGGAAAAGGGCTAAAGAAAAGCTGGCACGCGGTTTGCTTGAATGGTGCATCTTCGGATCGGCACACTGTGCCACCGAAATTTTGACACCTCTATTCAGGAGACTTGCACATGACATCTCTTTACCAAGCCATGCTGTCACAAGCCGTTTCGGGTCAACTGCCCAGCATGCGGGTTGTGTCACAGTTTTCTGCCGCTGAGATTCGGCAAACTTTGGCCGATCTGGTGACCGCTGACCGCCTGGACCTGGCTAACGCCTTGGCCGACGCCGGTCAAAGTTTGTACCCTGACAGCGAGGACATCTTGGCCATCTGCGCCTTGTTGGCAGAAATCCAGCGCGACTGGACTGCTGCCGAAGACCTGCTACGCCAACTGGTTGACAAGCAAGGCGCTGCAACCACTGCCTTCACCTGGCGCCACCTGATTCGCGTGCTGCGCTGCCAGTGCGAACCCGGCAAAGCGCTGCTGGTGGCCAAACAAGCCATGGCAGCCTACCCCGAAGACCCCCTTCTGAACGACGAGTTTTTGGCGCTGCAAGAACTGGTCTCCGAGCAGATGCCCGTTGAGGCCTCACCCCAACTGCACTGAAGACTCGCTGAGTCTGCACTGCTCACCCCATTCAACTGAAACTCACTGAGAGAGTCACGCCATGTCTGTTATCAACACGAACGTCAAGTCATTGGTCTCGCAAAACGCGATGGTCAAAAACAACCGCAATTTGGCAGATGCCATGCAACAGCTGTCCACCGGAAAGCGCATCAACTCGGCCAAGGACGATGCGGCAGGTCTGGCGATTTCATCGCGCATGACCTCCCAAATCACCGGTTTGAACCAAGCAGTGCGCAACGGCAATGACGCGGTATCGATGTTGCAGACCACAGAAGGCGCGATGATCGAGATGACCAACATGCTGCAACGCATGCGTGAACTGGCCATTCAATCGTCTAACGACACCTACACCGCTGTGGACCGTGGCTACTTGGACCTGGAGTTTCAGCAGCTGAAGGCTGAAATCAACCGCATCACCGACGACACCGAGTGGAACGGCATGGGCTTCCTGGACGGGTCGGTCACCAACGACGACGGTACCGTCGGCAAGTTCGAGTTTCAGGTCGGTGCCAACGATGGCCAAATCATCACGCACACGATTTCTGACATGGGCTTTCGAGACGATGCACAAAGCTCATTTGTCACCACCACCCCCAATGCAGTAGGGGTTGAACAAGTATCAAAATTGACCTTGAGTGGCACCTACAAAGCCGGCGACCAAATTTCTTTCAAAGTCGATAGCGAGACTGTTAATTACACCGTGTTGGAAGAAGATGTGGCCGATGCCGACAATGCCACCAACCTGGAAGCCATCGCGGCCAAACTGCTGACCGCAGCTGGCACACCCATAGGCGATGTGGAAGTGACCGCATCCGACAATGTGTTGACCTTCACCGCCGGCACAGCGGGCACCGGCTTTGACACCAGCACATCAACCAACTTGGTCGACGCTGGCGCTTTGAAAAATCTGCGCTCGCTGACGATCCTGAACAACACCGACTCCAACGCCTCGATCAACCAGTTGGATGTGGCCATCGACCGCATCAACACCGAGCGCGCGGGCCTGGGTGCGGTGATCAACCGCCTGAACTACGCGGTGGACAACTTGGCCAACGTGTCGCTGAACACGTCTGAATCACGCAGCCGCATCATGGACGCAGACTACGCCAAGGCCAGCAGTGAATTGGCACGCACGCAGATCATCTCGCAAGCGGCCACCGCCATGTTGGCGCAAGCCAACCAGCAACCCCAAACCGTGCTGCAACTGCTGCAAGGCTAAGCCAGCGCAGTGCGCTGCACATGCCTGCAAACCTCTGTGGTTTGCAGGCATTTTTTTGCTCTGTTGACTGGGTTTTGGCACAGCTTTTGCACACTCTTTTTTCAGATTGCTGGTGTGCCGACAGAACGACGACTCTCTGACAGGGGGTGACCTCGAAGGGTTTGTTGAGACGGCCACTGGCATTGAACAGCCCCGCCGGAGACACGATGCAACCGCTTGCCCCACACCACACGACCGAGATGACCCGCCAATTTTTGAACGCCATGTGCGCGCAGGTGCACTTGCAGCTTGCCAAGCAAGGCATCACAGAACAAGCTCAACGGGCCTGTCAGGCTCAAGCCAATATTGACCTGGAAACCGCACTGGCACTGCTGCGTGACTGAACACCGAATGAACACCCCAACGGTCCCTTTGCAACGTGACCCCAACTGTTGGCAGTGCCGACATTTCGCGATCACCCACCTGCCAGCCGCACCCTACGCCTGCCGCGCCATGGGGTTTCAGTCGCGCCTGTTGCCTTCTATGGAAGTGCTGCGGGTTGACGGCCAGTTTTGCCTGGTCTTTCACGCCAAAGACACCGCCGCCTCACGCTGACCTCCCTACTGGCGACGCCGCCAACCTTCCGTTAAGCGCTGTCAATCTTTCGTCAAGTCATGTCAATTTTCCAATACTTTTAAAAATATTAAAGTATTCAATTTGTGATTTTTTAAACCTTTAAAAACGACAAATTTATCTGGCACAAGGGTTGCTTAGATCCTCACATCAGAACGTGAGGCCAATGTCGTGAAGTCAACCACCGTATCCACCCCTCTGGCCATTTGGCTGGACCCCGAAAGAGCACTGAGCCCTGAGCACAGCCAAGCCTTGCAGGACAGTGGCTGGGCCGTGATGCCTGTGACCACTTTGGACAGCTTGATCGCTCATGCCGCCGATGCGGCGATGGTGGTCTTGCACCTCACACTGGACGTGACACGGCTCAAGGCGGTTCAACAGCTTTTGCAAGACGCGGGCTTGAGCACTCCAGTGGTCTGCCGCGTGGACCGCCAAGAGCTGGACTTGGCTGTAGAAGCCACCCAAGCCGGCGCCCTCACCGTGCTGGCCGCGCAAGACATTCGCCCCGCCTCCTGGCAACGGCTGCAAAGCCAACTGAACCCCACCGCCATCCGCGCCACAGCGCAACCCGTGCGCAATGTGGTGTTTGTCGACCCCGCCAGCCAGCATCTGTTGGCATTGGCTCAAAAAGTGGCCCAGGCCGATGTGACCGCCCTCTTGGTCGGCCCCACCGGTTCGGGCAAAGAAGTGCTGGCCCGCGTACTGCACGAGGCCTCGGGCCGCGCACACGGCCCCTTCGTGGCCCTGAACTGCGCGGCCATGCCGGAAAACCTGATCGAAGACATGCTCTTCGGTCACGAAAAAGGCGCTTTCACCGGCGCCCACCGCGATCAAAAAGGCTTGTTCGAGCAGGCCCAGGGCGGCACCTTGTTCCTGGACGAAATCGGCGAGATGCCCATGCACTTGCAAAGCAAATTGCTGCGCGTGCTGCAAGAGCGCCAACTCACCCGCCTGGGCGGTCAAAACGTGATTGCCTTGAACGTGCGCATCGTGGCCGCGACCAACAAGGACCTGAAAAAAGCCATCACCGAACGCGAGTTCCGCGAAGACCTGTACTACCGCATTGCCACCTTCCGCATGCGCCTGCTGCCCCTGGCCGAGCGCCCAGGCGACATCATTCCTTTGGCCATGCAATGCCTGTTGCAACACGATAAAAAACCGTGGCAATTGCACCCTCAAGCACAGATGCAGCTGCTGCAATACCCCTGGCCTGGCAATGTGCGCGAGTTGGAAAACGTGATGCGCCGAGCCATGGTGCTGTGCACCGACCATGTGGTGACCCCTGCACACCTGATGTTTGACGACTGGCTGACCGCCAGCTCTTGCACCGCGGCATCCACACCTGAACCCGCCATGGTGGCAATGCCCGCGCGCAGCGAACCTGCGGCCCTGGCGGTCCCGGTCAAGCCGCAGGCCAACTTCGATGAATTCATGAACGAGGCCAAACAGCAGCTTGGTCTTCCAGAAACCTTGATGGCAGACCAGGCCGACAGCGTGCCCACCGACCTGCACAGCGCCACCCGCATGAACGAACACCAGGTGATCATGGCCACCTTGGCCAGCACCCCGAGCAAAACAGAAGCCGCCAAGCGTCTGGGCATCAGCCCACGCACGCTGCGCTACAAGTTGGCCCAATTGCGTGAGCATGGCCTGGGCTTGGCAGCCGCTTATTGATGGAGCATCACATGATCGACAAAGCCATCTCACCAGCCAGCATCCAATCCATGCTGCAAACCCTGCGCAGCCACCAGGCAGAAGCCTCGGGCAAAACATCGGGTCTGCCTGGCGCGACCGAGTTGAACGGCAGCGCAGGCGGTGTGCAGAAAACCGGTTTCTCCGATCTGGTCTCGGGTGCGCTCGGACAGGTCAACAACCTGCAAGTGCAATCTGCCGAAATGCGTGCAGCCTTTGACCGTGGCGAAAACATCGCGCTGACCGACGTGGTCCTGGGCATGCAGAAATCTTCTTTGGCTTTCGAAGCCACCTTGCAGGTGCGCAACAAAGTGCTCAAAGCCTACGAAGACATCTTGAACATGCCTGTCTGACCCCACTGAACTGAAAAAGAACAACCATGGCTGCAGCAATCGCAACAATGAACCCCGGCATGATGACCGCGCCCCCCGCGTCGGCCAATCCCCCGGCCACCGTGCCTGGCAATACCGCGGTCGCCAACGTGCCCGGTGCCAACGAGGCCCCCGCCAACGGCACAGGCCTGAGCCCCTGGCGCACACAGGGCATCTCGGAGTCGTTCTCCAAAGTCATCAACCAACCTTCGGTACGCCGGGTGTTGCCGTTGATCGTGATGCTGATCGTCTTGGTGGTCTTTGGTTTGACCTACGCCTGGATGAACGTCACCCCTTACCGTCCGGTGATGCCAGGCCTGCAAGAGGCCGACCAGCAAAAAGCTTTCGAGTCACTCAAGACCGCCGACTTCAGCCCCAAAATCGATCCGGCGACCGGTCAATTGACCGTGCCCAGCAACCGCTTTCATGAAGCCCGAATTTTTCTGGCCTCGCAAGGGTTGCCCAAAGCTGGCGCCACGGGCCTGGACGGCCTGAAAGAGCAATCGTCCATGACCACCAGCCAGTTCATGGAGCAAGTCAAAGTGAATGCAGCCATGGAGCAGGAACTGGCCCGCAGCATCATGCAAATTGGCAGCGTGCAAAGCGCACGCGTGCACTTGGCCACCCCCAAACAAAGCGTGTTCGTGCGCGACCGCACACCACCCAAAGCGTCTGTGGTGTTGGCGCCCTACCCCGGCCGCGCGGTGTCCGCCTCACAAGTGCAGGCCATCGTGCACCTCGTGTCGTCCAGCGTGCCGTATCTGGCACCTGACCATGTCACCGTGGTGGACAACGTGGGCAAGTTGATGACCGAGTCGGCCACCGAGCAAAAACTCGGCTTGACCTCGGCGCAAGAGCAGCACAAGCAACAAATGGAAGAGGTGTACCGCAGCCGCATCATGCAAATACTGGCGCCGATGGTGGGCGAGGCGAATGTGCGCTCACAGGTGAACCTGTCACTGGACTTCACCCAGATCGAAAGCACCACCGAAGACTTTGACAACCGCGACAAAGGCCCCCGCACCCGCTCCGAAGTGCTGGCAGAGGACCGCGCTGCCAACCGCTCCGCAGAGGGCATTCCGGGCGCTTTGACCAACACGCCTCCCGCAGATCCCACCACGACCAACAACACCCAGGTCGATGGCAACAAGGGCCAAGGCGAATCGGGCAGCAAACTCAGCAGCCGCTCCACACGCAACTTCGAGCTGGACCGCACTGTGCGCCACGTGCGCAATGCCACCGGCGGCATCATGAAAGTCAGTGTCGCCGTGGTGGTGAACGAGCGCCCTGCACCGCCCCCGGCCAAAGACGCGCCTGTGGTGCCCAATGCGCCCACCTCGGTGCCCTATACGCCGCAAGAGTTGGAGCAGATGCTGCAAGTCGTGCGCGGTGTTGTGGGATACGACCAGCAGCGTGGCGACAACGTCTCGGTCGTACCGGCCAAATTCGAGCCCGCAGCGGTGCTCGAAACCATGCCGTGGTACCTGGAAGATGCTGTGCAAACCGGCATCAAGAGCGCCTTGGTGGCCATCAGCTTCATCGTGTTCATGTTGACCGTGGTTCGCCCCATCATGCGCAACATGTACGCCAACAAGGCAGCTGATGAGCAGCAGGCCAAGGCCGCCTTGAGCGATGGCGAATTGAGCGAAGACGACATGCGCATGATCCAGATTGGCGAAGGCGACAGCCTGCAAGAGATCAAGGCCAAGCTCAAGCCCAAGAAATCGAGCATCTCCATGGACATGCTGGACACGGCCAACACCTACGACGACAAAGTGGCCCTCATCCGCATGCTGGTGGCCGAAGACTCAGGTCGTGTGGCCAACGTGCTCAAGGGCATGATCAAGGTCAACTAAAAAAACAAGGAACATAGACCATGGCCACCAAAAAACCCGACGACAAAGACACCAAAGACGGCAAAGAAGCTCCGGCGGCCCCTGCGGCCAACCTGCCCGTCGCGATGACCGAAGAATTGGCCAAAGAATTGGCCGAGCTCACCGGCACCCAAAGGGCCGCCGTGTTGATGCTTTTGCTCGGTGAACAACAAGCCTCAGAGATCATCCGTTTCATGAGTCCCAAAGAAGTTCAATCTTTGGGCGCAGCCATGGTGTCGGTGTCCGATTTGTCCCAAGAGGCGGTCAATATCGTGCTGGACGAGTTTGTCACCATGCTCAAAAAGCAGACCAGCCTGGGTCTGGGCACGGGCGACTATGTCGAGAAAGTGCTCAAACGCGCCTTGGGTGACGACAAGGCGGCCTCGGTGCTCAGCCGCATCATGCCGGGCCAAGGCAGCAAGGGGCTGGAAATCCTGAAATGGATGGACGCCCGCTCGATTGCAGAAATGATCCGCGGCGAACACCCCCAGGTGGTCGCCATCATTTTGTCGGTGCTGGAATACACCGTGGCTGCCGACGTGCTGAACTTCCTGCCCGGCGAATCGCGCCCTGAAATCATCCAGCGGATTGCCAGCCTGGAGACGGTGCAACCGTCGGCCATGGAAGAGCTGGAACAAATCATGATGAAGCAGTTCGCCACGAACTCCTCTTCCAAATCGTCCAGCTTTGGTGGCATCAAGGCGGCAGCGCAGATCATGAACTCGGTCAAGGTGGAACTCGAATCCTCGATCATGTCCGGCCTGTCCCAGATCGATGGGGATTTGATGCAACGCATCCAGGACAACATGTTCACCTTCGAGAACCTGGTCAGTGTGGACAACCGGGGCATCCAGGCCATCATGCGGACCGCAGAGCCCGACCTGCTCATGGTGGCACTCAAGGGTGCGCCCGACTACGTCAAAGACAAATTCCTGGACAACATGTCGGCGCGTGCACGCGTCATGTTTGTCGACGACATGGAGGCCAAAGGCCCGCTGCGCATCACCGAAGTGGAAGAGGCTCAAAAGAACGTCATGCGCCTGGCACGCAAGCTGTCGGATGCGGGCGAGCTGGTGCTGGCAGGAGGCGGCGATGGCTTCGTTTGACGGGCCGCAGGCGCCATCCGCCAGCGACTGGAGTGTTGACCCTTTGCTCAACAGCAAGGTACAGACCCCGCATTTTTTACGCACCCAATGGGACGAGGCTTCAGCCCAGTCCTTTGGGCCCTGGCGCCTCACGCCCAAAGCCGAGCCGACCGAGGGCTTGCTGCATGCTCCCGAGGCCGATCCGCCTCCAAGCGATGACCAAGCCGCCCAAGTCGATGAGCCCACACCGGCGCAAGACAGCCCAGTGCACAGCGCCTGGAGCGAGACGGCCTTGGCGCAAATGCGCGACGAGGCCTTCCAAAACGGTTTCATCGAAGGCCAAAACCAGCTGCGGGCGGAATACGACGCCGAACGCGCAAAAGAGCGTGAGTTGATCCGCCATTTGGGCATCGAGCTGCGCAGCATCAACCAAGACCCTCAGCGGTTTTTTGAGCCCCTCAAACGCCTGGCCCTGCATGTGGCCGAGCAATTGGTGCGTGCCGAACTGCAGCTGTCGGGCCAGGCTGTGAGCAATCTGATTGAGGCCTGCATTCAACAACTGGACCATCCGCCCGAGACGGTGAATGTGAGCGTCAACCCCGAAGACTTGAAACGCTTGCAGGCCATGGGCGAGTCGGCCACGCAACACCTGCAGTTGGAAGCCGATGCGCAATTGCGTCCAGGCAGCGTCCGTGTGCAGGTCAATGACACGGTGGTGCAAGACCTGATCGAGCACCGACTGGAGCCTTTGGCAAGGCGTCTGCTGACCCACCCAGAAACCTGGATGCAGCAATCGCAGTTGGTCAAAGAACGCGCCGAGGCCATGCCCGCCGACACCCCCAGCCGCGACTGGAGCCGCCAGGTGATCGACGTGGAAGATACCGAAATGAAACCCGCATCACCCACCGATGCCGACACACCATGATGAACTTTGACGCCGAAGTCAGCCAACTGGTGGGAGAGCTTCGCACGCCAGAGCCGCAACGCAGCGGCACCTTGGTGCGCCTGGTGGGCATGCGCCTGGAGACCCGCGGCCTGATGGCCCCGCTGGGCGCTTGCTGTGAGGTGGTGGGCCAGTTCGGCCACCGGGTCGAAGCCGAGGTGGTCGGTTTCAACGACGAAACCTTGTACCTGTTGCCCTTCACCGAGCCGCAAGGCATTGGCCCGGGTGCCAAGGTCAGCGTCATCAGCCACACTTCGCAAGTGGCCTTGGGACCAGCTTTGCTCGGCCGCGTGCTGGACGGCAGGGGCCAACCCCTGGACGGCAAACCCGCACCCGAGTGCACCGACATTTTGAGTTTGCAAGGGCGCCCCATCAACCCGATGGAGCGCGGTCCCATCCGGGAAATTCTGGATGTGGGTGTGAAGGCCATCAACGGCATGCTCACCATCGGCCGAGGCCAACGCCTGGGTCTGGTGGCCGGCTCAGGCGTGGGCAAAAGCGTGTTGCTGGGCATGATGACCCGCTTCACCGAAGCCGATGTGGTGGTGATTGGCCTGATTGGCGAGCGTGGACGCGAAGTGCAAGCCTTCATCGAAGAGTCCTTGGGTCCCGTCGGACTGGCCAAATCGGTGCTGATTGCCGCTCCGGCCAACGAATCTCCTGTGCTTCGCCTCAAAGCCACCCACATGACGCATGTGATCGCCGAGTACTTCAGAGACCAGGGCCAAAACGTGCTGATGCTGGTGGACAGCCTGACGCGTGTGGCCCATGCACAACGTGAAATTGGCCTGGCTGTGGGGGAGCCACCCACCGCCAAGGGCTATCCGCCCTCGGTATTTGCGCTTTTGCCCAACCTGATCGAACGTGCCGGCGTGGGCCGCCACGGGGTGGGCTCGATCACCGCCATCTACACCGTCTTGGCCGAAGGCGACGATGCCAACGACCCGATCGTGGACATCGCACGCGCCTCGCTCGATGGGCAGGTCATGCTCTCGCGCAAGCTCGCCGATGCCGCGCACTACCCGGCGATCGACCTGAACGGATCGATCTCGCGGGTAATGCAAAACCTGCTTTCCCCAGAAGACCAAAAACTGGCCAACCGCTTCCGGCGCCTGTGGTCTTTGTATCAACAGAACCAGGACTTGATCCAGGTGGGCGCCTACGAGGCGGGCAGCAACCCGGATTTGGACCAAGCCATCCGCTTGCGCGCGTCCATGGAGCATTTTTTACAACAAGATATGCACACCGGCCTGGACGTGGCGGCGACCCGCCATGAAGTGCAGGCCTTGATGTCGGCCTGAACACACCTAAGGTAACGCCCATGCGACAAGCGCGAAACTGTTGGCCCGCTCTGGTCAGAAAAGCCCAGGATGCGGTCAATGAAGCCCAAGCCGACATCACCCAGGCGCTGGCCCGGGTGGACCAGCTGCAAGCCAGCCACGCGCGGCTGTGCAGCTTGTACGACGAATACCGCTTGCAAGAGCAGCGCAGCACCGCCCCCGTCATGGGCATGCAAGCGAGCATGAACCAACGCCAGTTCATGGCCCAGTTGCTCACCTTGCAGCAGCGCGTGGCCACAGACTTGGCCAAAGCCAAAGCCACGCTCACGCAAATGCGCAGGAAAAGATTACTGGCAGAAGTGGAACTGCACAAAATGCAATCACTGGCCGAGCAAGACGCGAAAGAAGTGGCCAAAGATGTGCTGCGTTACGAACAAAGGCAGATGGACGAATTGGGCGTGCGAAGGTTCAATGCGAGCCCCATGCATTGAGGCAACCCCACCCTCAAGTCATAAATCGCATTCAAAAAACCACAAATTCAGGGTTTATTTTTGCGAATTTGCCGATTAATTGACCGAAAGGATGGACATTCGACAAATTCGTCAATACCCATCATATTTCGCTAGAATGTTACAAATTAAATCAGGAAGTATGGGTCATGTTGAAAAATTTCTCCGTTTCGCTTCGGCTTTTCCTTTTGGTCATTTGCATCAGTTTGGTGTCGGTCGTGGTAGGTCTCGTCGGCTTAAGGGGAATGACACAGGCCATCGCCAGTTTCAATTTCGTCAACACCGACCACCTGGTGCACTTGCGTGATTTGAAAATCATTTCAGACCAATACACCCTGAACGTCATCGACGGCAGCATGAAAGTGCGCTCACGCCAAATGTCCTGGGCCGATGCCCAGAAACGACTGGCACAGGCCCGTCAAATCGTCAAAGACAAATGGGCGGCTCACCCCACTGACGACTTTGTGGGTGAAGAAAAAAAACTGGTTAGCAAAATCGAAGCCTCGTTTGAGAAAGTCAATACCCTGCTGGACCAGCTCAATGCTTTGTACGACGAAGCCGATCGCGACGACCTCGCAAGCTTCACCGACAAGCAGCTTTATCCCGCGGTAGAAGAGTTGATTGAGCTGTTGTCTGAATTCATTGAAGCGCAATTGACCGAAGCCAACAGCGAATTCATCGCCGCCGAAGAGGCCTATGAATTCAACCGCAACCTGACCATCGGCATGATCCTTGCCGGCTTGTTGGGTGGTTTGTGGTTGGCTGTATCCATCATCCAGTCCATCACAAAACCCCTGTCCAAAGTCCAAGAGACAGTCGGCAACATCGAAAAAACGGGCAATTTTTCGCTGCGCATCGATGTCCAGCAGAACGACGAAGTCGGCCAGACCGCGAACGCCATCAACCGTTTGATCGTGTCTCAACAAGCTGCTGTGGGCGAGGTGAACCAAGTGGTCACGGCCTTGGCCAACGGCGACTTCAATCCGCGAATCCAGGCCGACCTCAAGGGTGATCTGGCCGACATGAAAACAGCCGTGAACACCTCTGCCGACGCCATCCAGAGCACCACGCGCAGCCTGATCCAGCTGATGACCGCCTTGGAAAACGGCCACTTTTCGACCCGCGTGCAGGCCGCCGCCAAAGGCGAATACAAATCGGCCATGTCGCAGGCCACCAATGCCATGCAAGCCTTGGAAACCATGCTGGGCGACGTCTCGGGCGTGCTTCAGCAAGTGGCCAACGGCAATCTGACACAGCGCGTGCGTGCACAAGGCAATGGCGAATTGGCCCAGCTCAAGGCCAACATCAACTTGTCGCTCGATGCTTTGTCACGTGCCATGAAGGCCATCAATGTCAACAGCCAGCAAGTGGCTGCTGCGGCCAATGAAACCAGTCAAGCCATCGGTCAAATTTCCGATGGCGCCCAAAATCAGACCCATGCGATTTCGCAGCTGGCCTCTGCTGTTCGACAGACCACCGATGCCGTGAGCGATGTGTCTCGCAACACCACGGTGGCGAGCCAGAAGTCCCAGGAGTCGATGAGCATCATGCGTGAAGGCATGAAGCAGATGGAGCAAATGGTCGAAGTGGTGAGCTCGATTGCGTCCAACTCCGAAAAGATCAACAAGATCACCGAGGTGATCGAAAAGATCGCCAACAAAACCAATTTGCTCTCCCTCAATGCGGCGATTGAAGCGGCGCGGGCCGGCGAACACGGCAAAGGTTTTTCTGTTGTGGCCGAAGAGGTGGGCAAATTGGCCGCCAACAGCGCCGAGAGTTCACAAGAAATTGCCCGACTGGTGCAAGAAGCCGTGGCAGAAACGCAGCGCGCTGTCGCCACCGTCAAACAGGTGAATCACGGCATGCACCAAATCGAGCAAGGCTCGGTCGAGACCGACAACATGCTGCAACGCATTTCCTCCGCCCTGGAGCAACAAAGCGCCGCAGTCGAGCAGATCAACTCCAACATCAACAGCCTGGATGCGATCGCGAGGAGCAACGCTGCAGCCTCTGAAGAAATCACCGCCACTGTGATGGAGCTGTCCAAAATTGCAGACGCCACACGTCATGAAGTCAACAAGTTCGAAATCAACTAACCCTGACGCTCGTCACACTGAAAAATATATGGCCCAAAAATCTCTTTTTCTCCTGTTGCCTTTGGCCCTGTCTTTTTGGGGCACCCATGCCCACGCCGGGCGGCCTCTTGCCGTCGATGACGCGAACGTGAATGACAAAGGCGCAGGTCACGTTGAGGTCTGGGTGGCGCGCGACAGCGACAAAATCAACACCTGGAATCTGGCGCCTGCGTTCGCCCCGATTGAAGGGGTCGAGATTGGTGTCAGCTACGCCAAAGCTCGCAAAACCGGAACAAGCGAGCAGGCCATTCAGGCCAAATGGCGCATCACACCCAGCCAGGAAAACGGCTGCAATGTGGCCAGCACACTGGGCACGGTTCATGAAAAGAATGTCGGCAGCAGTCCTTTTCTGGTCGGCATCATGACCTGCAACTCGGCGCTCGGCGCCATGCACGTCAACCTGACAAGACATCAACCCAAGGGCGAGAAAAACTACAGCAGCTGGGGTGTGGCTTTGGAGCGCTCCGTGGGCAGCGTCACGCCACACATCGAAGTCTTTGGGGACCAAGGCAGCAAACCGACTTTGCAAGTGGGCGTCAAAACTGAAATTGTCGAGGGCCTGCAACTGGATGCCACTGCAGGACGTGACCGTCAAAACAACGCGAACGTGTTCTCGCTGGGCTTCAAGTACTCTTTTTGAGCCAGCAGAAAATGGCGTTCACACCTTGTGACGTCGGCCTTTTGCACTTCACAACCCGCCCTCTTGGCGGGTTTTTTGTTGCCATAACCAGTCTACCCCCATGATTTCCCCTAAGGGGTCAAGTGCTGAGCTGACTCATAATGAAATGAGTGTCTCAAACACCCACTTTCATGACCATCATTGGAGCCATACATGACATCCCGACGTTCCGTTCTGACCCAAGGCGCTGCTCTCTTGGGCGCCACCTCCTCCGGCCTCTTGATCCCCCAAAGCGCACTCGCCCAGTCCGGCAAAATCCGCGTCGGCTTCATGCTGCCCTACACCGGCACGTTTGCCCAGCTGGGCGTGGCCATTGAGAACGGCGTGCGCATGGCCATCAACGAGCAAGGCGGCAAGCTCGGTGGCCGCGAGATCGAATGGTTCAAGGTGGACGACGAGTCCGAGCCTTCCAAAGCGATTGAAAACGCCAACAAACTGGTGCAGCGCGACAAGGTCGATGTGCTGATCGGCACCGTGCACTCGGGCGTACAAATGGGCATCCACCGCGTGGCCCGCGAGAGCGGCGTGATCAGCCTGATCCCCAACGCGGGCGTGCACGTCGCCACCCGCGCCCAGTGCGCCCCCAACGTGTTCCGCACCAGTTTTTCCAACAGCCAGCCCACCATGGCGCTGGGCGAAGCCATGGTCAAGCGCGGCCACAAAAAGGCGGTGTGGATCACCTGGAAATACGCCGCAGGCGACGAAGCCTTTGAGGGCTTCAAAGAGAGCTACACCAAAGCGGGCGGCACCATCGTCAAGGAGCTGGGCCTGCCCTTCCCCAACGTCGAGTTCCAGGCACTGCTGACCGAAATCGCCGCGCTCAAACCCGACGCCGTGGCCTGCTTCTTTGCGGGCGGTGGCGCAGCCAAGTTCCTGCGCGACTACGCCGCTGCAGGCCTGAAGGGCAAGATTCCGCTGTACGGCTCAGGCTTCCTGACCGAAGGCGTGCTCGATGCTGCAGGCCCCGCTGCAGACGGTGTGCTCACTGCCCTGCACTACGGCGATGGCATCGAGACCCCCCGCAACAAGACGTTTCGCCTGAACTACGCCAAGACCTTCAAGATGCAACCCGACGTCTATGCTGTGCAAGGCTACGACACCGGCTTGCTGCTGGTGCAAGGCGCCAACGCGGTGCAAGGCGATGTCAGCAAAAAGGCCGCGATGATCAAGGCCATGGAAGTGGCCGTGATCGACAGCCCACGCGGCAAGTGGACCATGAGCAAGGCCCATAACCCGGTGCAGGACATCTATCTGCGCGAAGTCTCGAACAAAGAGAACAAGGTCATCGGCATCGCTGCCAAGGCGTTGGCCGATTCTGGTGCGGGTTGCCGCATGTAAACTGCAGGCGACGGGTGCTGGGGCTTGCCCCAACACCTTTGCTTGCCAGCCGTGCCACGGCGGATTTCGGTCCGCCGTTTTCAATGGTGCGCATCCTCCGGGCTTCGGCCATCCTCCTCCATTCCAAGTGTGATCCCCGATGGACTTTGTGAATTTCTTGATCCAGCTGCTCAACAGCGTCCAGTACGGGCTGCTGCTGTTCATGCTGGCCGCTGGCCTGACGCTGATCTTCGGCATCATGGGTGTGGTTAACCTGGCGCACGGCAGCTTTTACATGCTCGGGGCTTACCTGGCGTGGTCCTTGGCCGCGCAGCTGGGCAGCTTCACGCTGGCCATCATCGTGGGCGCGGCCTTGTCCGTGGCTTTTGGTCTGCTCATTGAGCGTTTGCTGTTTCGCCACTTCTACCACCGTGACCACTTGGACCAAGTGCTGCTCACGTTTGGCCTGATTTACGTGTTTGAAGAGCTGCGCTCCATGATCTGGGGCGACGATGTGCACGGACTGCCCGTACCCGAATTGCTGGCCGCGTCCATCCCCCTGACCGAGAACCTCTCTTACCCGGTGTACCGCCTGTTCATGTCGGGCGTGTGCCTGGTGCTGGCCTTGGGCTTGTATTTGCTGATCTCCAAAACCCGTCTGGGCATGAAGATCCGTGCGGGTGCATTCAACCGCGAGATGACCGAGTCCTTGGGCATCAACATCAAACTCATCCACTCGGTGGTGTTTGCTTTGGGCATTGGCCTGGCCTCGATCGCGGGTATGATCGCCGCGCCTGTGTCGAGCGTCTACCCCAACATGGGCTCACAGGTCTTGATCATGTGCTTTGTGGTGGTGGTCATTGGCGGCATCGGCTCGGTGCGCGGCGCCTTGATCGCTGCTTTGCTGGTGGGTCTGGTCGACACTTTTGGCAAGGTGCTGCTGCCCCAGGCCTCGGGCATGCTGGTGTATGTGCTGATGGCCGCCGTGCTGCTCTACAAACCCGAAGGCCTGTTCAAGCAATGAAAAAGAGTTCCACATGAGCATGCCCCAAATTCACCTCGAAACCCTGCCGCGCAGCATCCAGCTGGTGATGTTGCTGGGCTTTTTGGCGCTCGCCGCCTTCCCCTTTGTGGGGACCGACTTCTACACGGCCATGGTCGTGCGCATGATGATCCTGGCCATCCTGGCCATGAGCCTGGATTTGCTGCAAGGCGTGACGGGCCTCGTGTCACTGGGCCATGCGGCTTACTTTGGTCTGGCCGGTTATGTGCTGGCGTTTGTCACACCACAAAACGAACCCATCAGCCTGCTCAGCAGCTTGCCGCTGGCCGTCGGCGGCTCTGCCCTGGCGGCTTTGGTCATCGGCTTTTTGGTGGTGCGCACCCACGGCATCTACTTCATCATGGTGACCATGGCTTTCGCGCAGATGATTTTCTACATCTTCTTTGACAACAAGGCCCTGGGCGGCTCGGACGGTTTGTTCCTGAACTTCCGCCCCGATGCAGGCGTGATCGACCTGGAAAACAAGCGGGTGTTTTATTACTTCACGCTGGGCTGTTTGCTCGCGGTGTATGTGTTTTTGCGCCGCCTGCTCTGGAGCCCCTTTGGCCGGGCGCTGTCGGGCATCCGCGTGAACGAGCACCGCATGCGGGCCCTGGGCTTCAACACCTTCAGCCACAAGCTCGCCGCCTTCACGCTGGCCGGGGCCTTGGCGGGCCTGGCGGGTTATTTGTGGGCCGCACAAACCGGGTTTGTGAACCCCGAGCTCATGGGCTTTCACATGAGCGCCCACGCCATCATGATGGTGATTTTGGGTGGCATGGGCAATTTCGCGGGCGCCATTGTGGGGGCCTTCAGCTTTGAGTATTTGCTGCACGTCTTCAAAGACCTGCCCGATGTGGGCAGCTTCAAAACCGGCAAGCACTGGCAAATGTGGATGGGCTTGTTCATCGTAGCTTTGATCATCTTTGCACCCAAAGGCATTTTGGGCCTGATCAACCGGGTTTTCGGCAGCCAAACAGCCAAGGAGGCGGGCCATGACTGATCGCCAAGCTTTGCTGTCCGCCCGTGGTTTGACCAAGCGCTTTGGCGGCCTGGCGGCCGTCAACGACGTGTCGCTGGATTTGTGGCTCGGCCACATCCACGCCGTCATTGGCCCCAACGGCGCGGGCAAGTCCACACTGACCAACCTGCTCTCGGGCGACCTGCCCCCCACCAGTGGCAGCATCACCTTGGGCGAAGAGTCCATCACCGGTTGGACCCCCGAGAAAATTTCGCGCCATGGCCTCGGCCGCAGCTACCAAAAGACCAACATTTTCAGCACCTTCAGCGTGTGGGATAACGTGCGCTTGTCTGCGCAATCGCGTGTGCAGCCTTCGCCCTTCAACCCGCTGGGTTGGGTGCGGACAGCCGCCCGCATGCAGGCTGTCAACGCGCGGGCCGAAGGCGCCATTGAACTCGCGGGCCTGCAAGACCGCCGCCAGGCCCTGGCCGGAGCCACCAGCCATGGCGAGCAACGCCAGCTCGAAATCGCCATGACCCTGGCCACCGAGCCCCGCGTGCTGCTGCTCGATGAACCGCTGGCCGGCATGGGCCAGGCCGAGGCCGAGCGCATGGTGCAGCTGCTGCTGCGCCTCAAAAAAGACCACGCGATTTTGCTGGTCGAGCACGACATGGACGCCGTGTTCACCCTGGCCGACCACCTGACGGTGATGGTCAACGGGCAAGTGATTGCGAGCGACACGCCTGCGGCCGTGCGCGCCGATGCGGGTGTGCAAGCGGCGTACTTGGGTGAGGAACATTGAGATGAGCAATTTGTTGATCCAGGCCCAAGACCTGAACACCTACTACGGCGCCAGCCACATCCTGCGCGGCGTGAACTTTTCTGTCGGCCGGGGCGAGACGATCGGCCTCATGGGCCGCAACGGCATGGGCAAAAGCACCTTGCTCAAATCCATCATGGGCATCGTGCCACCGCGCTCGGGCACGGTGGACATCAAGGGCCAGCGCATGAACGGCCGCCCCACGTTTGAAGTGGCGCAGCTGGGCATTGCCTATGTGCCCGAAGGCCGGGGCATTTTCGGCAACCTGAGCGTGGTGGAGAACCTCAAAATGGCTGCCCGTGCCGGTAGCCAAGGCCAACGCGACTGGACCTACGAGCGGGTGCTGGAGACCTTTCCGCGCCTGAAAGAACGCCTGGGCCACGGCGGGCAGCAACTGTCGGGCGGCGAGCAACAGATGCTCACCATCGGCCGGGCACTCATGACCAACCCCGACGTGCTCATCCTGGACGAAGCCACCGAAGGTCTGGCCCCGCTGATCGCCCGCGACATCTGGCGCATCTGCAGCCTGATCAAGGCCAGCGGCATCAGCTCGATCATCGTTGACAAAAACTGGAAACACGTCACCCAGATCACCGACCGCAACATCATCCTGGTCAAGGGGCAAGTGGTGTTCGAAGGCTCCTCGCAAATCCTGCTGGACGACCCCAGCGTGCTGGAACAGCATTTGGGCGTTTGAGCCCTGTCACAACAAAGGTCGCAACTCCCGCGCTGCATCCAGCAGCAGAGGCAACCACTTGCGCTGCACAGCGGCGTCGCTCAACTGCTCGGCAGTGCCCACCACGTTCAGCGCAGCCAGGGTCTGGCCCTGCATGTTGCGCAGCGGCACCGCCAACGCATGGATGCCCAGCTCGTGGCCATCGCGGGCCAGGCAATGGTCCGCCTGCCGCACCTGTTCGATCAGCGCCTTGAACCGAACGGCACTCACCTCGGTTTGCGGCGTGATGCGGGCCAGCTCCCGACCCTTTAACCAAGCGTTGAAGTCAGCCTTGGACTTGTTGGCCAGCAACACCCGCCCGGTGGACGTGGCATGTGCGGGCAAACGTGCGCCCAAGTGCAAGCCATAGGCCAGGTGCCGTACCGGCTCGGCCACGCCTGCACTGCGGGCCACGATCACGCACTCGTCGTCGTCCAACACAACCGCACTGAAAGCCGCCTGTGTTTGCGCGGCCAGCCGGTTGAGCGTAGGCTGCAGTGTGCGTGGCAGGCGCGAGGTGGCCATGTAACTTCCAGCCAAACGCAACACCCGCGCCGACAGCCAGTAGTGCGAGCCATCGGTCTCCAAATAACCCAACTCGGCCAACGTGAGCAAATGCCGCCGCGCCGCCGCTCGCGTGATGCCCGTGCGCTGCGCGGCCAGCGTGGCATTCAGGCGCTGGCGCTCGGTATCAAATGCTTCGAGAACCGACAAGCCTTTGGCCAGGCCCTCGATGTAATCTGCTTTGGCAATCGTCATGTGCACCTTGATCAAGTGGAAACAAGCCCCAGCGGCTGGATATATTTGCGCGATCATCACACAAATATTTTTTCAATCGCACAAAGTCAAGCAGGGTCTCATTCAGTCATGAGGCCTGCCCCCTAAGCTTGCAGACCTCACACCGACCCATTTCAGGAGACACCCATGAACATCACCCGCACCCAAGTGGCCATCGTTGGCGCAGGCCCCTCCGGCTTGCTGCTCGGCCAATTGCTGTTCAAGGCCGGCATTGACGCCATCATCGTCGAGCGCCAAAGTCCCGACTATGTGATTTCGCGCATCCGCGCGGGTGTGCTGGAGCAAGTGACCATGGACCTGCTGGACGAGGCAGGCGTGGGCCAGCGCATGCACAAAGAAGGCTTGGTGCACACAGGCTTTGACCTCTTGTTCAAAGGCGCACGCCACCGCATCGACATGGACCATCTCACGGGCGGCAAAAAAGTCATGGTGTACGGCCAGACCGAAGTCACCCGCGACCTGATGGACACGCGACAGGCCGAAGGTCTGCCCACGGTCTACGAAGCGCAGAATGTGCAGGTGCACGAGTTCGACACTGCCAAGCCTCGCGTCACCTACGAAAAAAATGGCCAACTGCACACCATCGAATGCGACTTCATCGCGGGCTGCGATGGCTTTCATGGCGTCTGCCGCGCCAGCGCCCCCAAAGGTGCGATCAAGGAATTTGAAAAGGTCTACCCCTTCGGCTGGTTGGGCGTGTTGTCCGACACGCCCCCTGTGCACCATGAATTGATCTACGCCAACAGCACCCGCGGCTTTGCCCTGTGCTCGCAGCGCAGCGCGACGCGCAGCCGCTATTACCTGCAAGTGCCCTTGACCGACAAGGTCGAGCAATGGTCTGACGACGCTTTTTGGGCCGAGTTGCGCAAACGCCTGGACCCAGAAGCCCGCGAGCATTTGGTGACCGGCCCCAGCATTGAGAAAAGCATCGCCCCGTTGCGCAGCTTTGTGACCGAGCCCATGCGCTTTGGCCGCATGTTCCTGGCCGGCGACGCCGCGCACATCGTGCCACCCACAGGTGCCAAAGGCCTGAACCTGGCCGCCACCGACGTGAAGTACCTGTCCACCGCCATCATCGAGTTTTATGCCGACAAGACCGAGGCGGGCATTGACGCGTATTCGGAACGCTGCCTGCGCCGCATCTGGCGTGCCGAGCGCTTTTCCTGGTGGTTCACCAGCCTGATGCACCACTTCCCGGAAAACGGCGACATCGGCCAGAAATTCCAGGACGCGGAGCTGGACTACCTGATCCACAGCGAAGCGGGTTCACGCACCATGGCCGAAAACTATGTTGGCTTGCCGCTGAATTTTGGCGAGTGAATCTTCTGTGGGAGGCCGCCCCTGCGGCCGAATGCGTACCGAGCTTTTGCACACATTCGCGAGCAGGGGCTCGCTCCCGCCAGTGATGCTGTTGTCATTTCCGGGCAGGGGTGCGCTCCTACAATACAGGGCACCATGAGCACCACCAAACCCCTGCGCGGCACGCGCGTCTTGAGTCTTGCCCTCAACCTGCCTGGCCCCGCCGCGCTGATGCGACTGGCCCAAATGGGCGCCGCTTGCACCAAGATCAACCCGCCGTCTGGCGACCCGATGCAGCACTACACGCCCAGCGGCTACGAGCTGCTGCATACAGGTGTGAAGCACAAAACACTGGACCTCAAGACAGAAAAAGGCCAAACAGCGCTGCACAAGCTCTTGCCCAAGACCGATGTGCTGCTGACCTCGTTTCGGCCATCGGCACTGACCAAGCTGGGCTTGGGTTGGAAGAGCCTGCACAAGCAATACCCTACGCTCAGCCTGATCGAGGTGGTTGGAGCCCCCGGCCCTTTGGCCGAAATCCCTGGCCACGATTTGACCTACCAGGCAGAGGTCGGTTTGGTCAACGGCATGGAGTTGCCACCCAGTTTGTTTGCGGACATGGGGGGCGCGCTCATGGCCAGCGAAGCCACGC
This sequence comes from Limnohabitans sp. YIMB22184, assembly GCF_048020265.1. Classification (GTDB taxonomy): domain Bacteria; phylum Pseudomonadota; class Gammaproteobacteria; order Burkholderiales; family Burkholderiaceae_C; genus Limnohabitans_A. The sequence continues at coordinate 945,356 of NZ_CP171843.1, read as the reverse complement.
TCAAGGCCCTGATCACCCTCAAGTCCACAGGCCAAGGCAGCCGCCACGAGGTGGCCTTGTCAGATGCCGCCGCTTGGCTGGCCCTGCCGCGGCAGCTGCGCATGACCACACCCGAAGGTGCGGTGGGCGGTGCGCACGCGGGCTACCGCATCTACGCCTGCAAAAACGGTCGTGTGGCCGTGGCAGCGCTGGAGCCGCACTTTGCCCTTCGCCTGTGCGACGCCGCAGGTGTGGCGCTCACGCACCCGGTCAAGGACTTGTTCAAACCCGCCACGCGGCAAGCGATTGAAACATTTTTGGCGGGACAAACGCGTGCCCAACTCGACCAACTGGCCGCAGCCAAAGACATCCCGTTGATGACGTTGCCAAGTTAACGCTTGCATCAGCAGCGTGGCGCAGCGCACAGTGCCCCGGGCCTTCGCGCCATACCCTTGCCCGACACCCACCAACGCAAGGTACGCCATGACCATCTCTTTTTACCGGTGGCTCTCACTTCTTTGGATCAGCGCCGTCCTCAGCCTCTCGGGCTGCGGCTACAACGAGTTCCAAAGAGGCAATGAACAAGTCAAGGCCAGCTGGTCCGAAGTGCTCAGCCAATACCAACGCCGGGCCGACCTGATTCCCAACCTGGTCAATGTCGTCAAAGGCCAGGCCGACTTTGAGCAAAGCACCTTGCAAGCCGTGGTGGAAGCGCGGTCTAAGGCCACGGCCATCCAGGCAACGCCTGAACTGGTCAACGACCCGCAAGCGTTCCAGAAATTTCAGCAGGCCCAAAGAGAACTCTCGGGCTCCTTGTCCAGGCTCTTAGTGGTGTCAGAAAACTACCCCGCACTGCAAGCCAATCAAGGCTTCATCGATCTGCAAGCCCAACTCGAAGGCACAGAAAACCGCATCACCGTGGCCCGCAATCGTTACATCAAAGCCGTGCAGGACTACAACGTCACCGTCCACTCATTCCCCTCCAACCTGACAGCTTGGGCACTGGGCTACAAAGAAAAACCCAACTTCTCGGTTGAAAACGAGCAAGCGATCGCCCGGCCACCGACCGTCGATTTCGGGCCTGCAACACCTGCAACACCCTCTGCCACTGCCCCGGGTGATGCCAAGTGAGCCTGTGGCACATCCGCTGCTTGAGCTGGCTCTTCGGGGCCTTGCTGGGCGGGCAAGTCTGCAAGGCCCAGATGCCGGTGCCGCCCTTGACGGGCCACGTGATCGACCAAACCCGCACGCTCACGCCTGCTCAGCAAGCCACGATCGAACAAACGCTGACCGCATTTGAAGCACGCAAAGGCAGCCAGCTGGCCGTCTTGCTGGTGCCCACCACCCAGCCTGAAACCATCGAGCAATATGCCCTGCGCGTGGCCGAACAATGGAAGCTGGGCCGCACCAAGGTGGACGATGGGGCCATTCTTGTGGTGGCCAAGAACGATCGCGCCGTGCGCATGGAAGTGGGTTACGGCCTGGAGGGCGCCCTGAACGATGCCACCAGCAAACGCATCATCGAAGAAAGCATCACGCCTGCTTTTCGGGAGCAAGACTTTTTCGGCGGCATCAACACCGGGCTGCAACGCATGATGGGTGTCATCGACGGCGAGCCCCTTCCCGCGCCGACTGCCGCGCCAACGGTCAAGCCGTGGATGGACATCACCTGGATCATTGCCGCCGGTGCCCTGCTGGGCTTTGGGTTGCGGGCCGTGCTGGGCCGATTCCCCGGCGCGATCATGACCGCCGCCATCGTCGGCGCCGTCTCGTGGTTCCTGCTCGGGGTACTGTCATTGGCGCTCATCGCGGGCGGCATCACCTTGCTGACCACCTGGGTGGGCTTGGCCGGATTATTGCGGGCCCGCTATGGCGGACGCGGTGGCCCCGGTGGCGGCTTCAAAGGCGGGGGCGGCGGCTTTGGCGGCGGCGGCGCTTCGGGCCGCTGGTGATCGCAGCGTGTCATCGCGCTGCGTTGGTTGACGCACTGATCACATGGGCCCACCCGTGTGCTAATGGGTTCTCTTCATCACCTCAAGGGGAAACCTTCATGCAAAAACTCAAGACCCTCACCGCCGCCCTGCTCTGTGCCAGTCTGCTGCCCATATCGGCCGCCTACGCGCAGACGATGAACAAAGCCGACTACCAGGCCAGCAAAACGCGCATCAGCGCGGACTACAAGGCCGACAAAGCCGCCTGTGGCTCGCAGTCAGGCAATGCCAAAGACATTTGCGTGGAAGAGGCCAAAGGCAAGGAAAAAGTTGCACGCGCCGAGCTGGAGTACAGCTACACCGGCAAAGCCGCCGACCGCACCAAGGTTCTGGTGGCCAAGGCCAAGGCCGCTTATGAAGTCGCCAAGGAGCGCTGCGACGACCTCTCTGGCAACGCCAAAGACGTGTGCCGCCAGGAAGCCAAAGCCATCGAGCAAAAAGCCCTGGCCGACGCCAAAATGAACAAGGAAATCGGTGAAGCCAAGAAAGACGCGGCCACCGAAAAAGTCGACGCCGACTACAAAGTGGCCATCGAAAAATGCGACGCCCTCGCAGGCGACGCCAAAGCCAGCTGCGTAGCGGCCGCCAAGGCCAAATTTGGGAAGAACTGACCATCACAAGCAGGGGCAACGCTATGCCAATCGCGTTGCTCTTGCAGCTTCTGCTAACTTCCGGTGCCAGTCTTCCCTGACAGATCTCGCAATTCGATGATCCCTGAATTCATGGTGTTCATGCCTGGGTCTTTTGACTGACGAATTTGACCAGGCCTTCGCTGGCTTCTTCGATCAAGTCCAATACGTGTTCAAACCCTTGGCTGCCACCGTAGTAGGGGTCGGGTATGACGGGTGCCTGCGTTGTTTGCAAAAATTCAGCGAATCCCCGAATCTTGTGAAGATGCTGTGCAGGGCACCTTTCTTCCAGCAAGGCGCGGTTGTCCCAATCCATGGTCAGCAGCAAATCGAATTCCTCGAAGTCACGCTCAACAACGGGCCTGGCCCTCAAATGCGACAAGTCATAACCTCGTTGATGCGCATGAGCCTGGCTGCGTTCATCGGGTGGCGCGTCGGGGTGGAAGTTATGCGTTCCTGCTGAGTCGATTTTGACTTTGTGCAGAAGATTTTGCTCGGCCATTTTTTGAGAGAAAACGGCTTGTGCCGTTGGACTTCGACAGATGTTGCCCATGCAAACAAACAGAATTTTGAAATCAGCGGGGTTCATTGCAGTCTTTGTTACGGGTGCACAAGTGGGAGTCAGGCCTTTCGCCCCAGATCAGATGCGTCGGGCCAAAACCACAGCCGCTGAAGAACCCCAGCCGACAGTCCAGCACCAAATCCGCAAAAACAAACCCGGATGGCTGCCAGCCAAGGCCGCAGACTCATCCCGGTGATGCTGTTCATCTGCTTGACAGCGAATCAACAGCGGCAGCAAGCCCTCAGGGGCGCCGTGCGCGTGAATATGATCAATTTGCTGCTGGTAATGGTGATCGACAAAGGTCTCGACCGCTGCAATCGTGGCGTAAACAGCAGGGCGACCTGTCAGGGCTGGCAATGCGCCTGTCAGCCATCCAGCCAAACGCCATGGCCCCAAAAGACGACTCCGCTGCGAGGCGGGCAACCAATTTTCCACTTCAGCCAAATGGTCGGCTTCGGTCGCGCCATGTGCCTGGGCAAAAGCCATGAGCTCTAGGTCGCCGCGCCACTGCGCAACAGCTTGAATGCCTTTGTAAATGTAGACAGCACCCGTCTCACCCGCATGGTCAGAACGCAGTTCCTGCACAAGATGGTGGGACAGGCCTTTTGTCATCCGCAGCGGTGTTTCAGACACCCAGCAGTTTCTTGGCTTCGGTCAGCGCTTTCATGGATTCAGTGTGCTTGCCTTCTTTGTGCAATTTTTCACCTTCTTCGCGCAAGGCTCTCACTTTGGACATGTCAGCGGCTGGCAATGCCGCCGAGGGCATCTTGGCATCGATGGCTCGCATCTCACCAGGACAGCCATGCGCTGAAGCCGTGGCTGCAAAAAATACAAATACTGAACCCAGAACAAGATGTTTCATAGTGGAACTCCAGTTGTTGAGTCCGCAGGATATGGCAACCTGTCTGGCAGAAGACATCTCAAGAATGGTTTGTCCCCAGTTACTGCTGGGAAATAGCCTGCTCAAGGCAAGGTGCATTCACATCTCTGGGTGGTCAGTTGGTGGAAATGTGAATTGTTGAAGCACGCGTGCCGCGATGGCCAAATTTTCAAATCGTCTTTCCAGTCGGTCAAAGGGCGAAATCTCTGCCAGCCTCCAGATGGCCAGGGAGCACGAGAATGACAAGCTAAAGCCGACCATCGCCACGCGTTCGCACGCCATTGCGCTGCCAGCTCAATGGTTCAACTGCCCCCAAGCCTTTTCCAGCCGCTTGATGCTCACCGGCTGCGGGGTGCGCAGTTCTTGCGCGAAGAAGCTCACGCGCAGCTCTTCCAGTAGCCAGCGGAACTCCAGCATGCGGGCGTCTTGTGCGCCTTTGCGTTCGGCCACCAGACGCCAGTAGCGTTGCTCTTGCGGCTTCAGCTCGGTCAGGCGTTGGGCGTCGCGGGCGGGGTCGGCGCGGTATTTGTCCAGGCGCAGGGTGATGGCCTTGAGGTAGCGGGCGTAGTGCTGCAGCTGCGGCCACGGGGTGGCGGCCATGAAGTTTTTGGGCATCAGGCGTTGCAGTTGCTGGGTGCAGTCTGCCGTCGCATCAGGCGCATTTTTAGTGTCCTTGATCTTGCGGGTGGCCGCGCCAAACTCCAGCAAGATGCTGCCCGCCAGCCGGGCCACTTCGTTGGCGATCAAGGTGAGGCGTCCCCGGCCTTCTTCGATGCGGCGCTTGAAGGTGATTTCATCGTTGGGCAGCGGGTCAAGCAAGAAAGCACGATCCAGCGCCACGTCGATGATCTGGGTTTTCAGCTCATCCGCCGTGCCCAGCGGCATGTAGGCCACGGCCATTTTTTGCAGATCGGGGATGTTTTTTTCCAGGTACTTGAGCGCGTCCTTGATCTGCAGCGCAAACAGGCGGCGCAGGCCTGAGCGGTTTTTGTTGGCGGCCACGTCGGGCTCGTCAAACACCTCGATCGTCACGGCGTCTTGCATGTCCACCAGCGCCGGGAAGCCGATCAGGGTCTGGCCGCCTTTGCTGATTTCCATCAGCTCGGGGAGTTCGCCGAAGGTCCAGGTGGTGTAGCGCTGGGGGGCCAGGGGCTTGGGGGCTGCGGTTGCTTTGGCCGAGGCGGGTGCGCGTTGGCTGGATGGCCGCGCTTCACTCGCCATGACGGGAGAGTTATCCGCTTTGTTTTGAGGAGTGTTCGCAGGTGATGGGCTGGCAGCGACTTTGAGCTGCGCCAGCGCCTGGAAAGCACCCCGTGCTTTGGCGCCCAGCTCGCCTTTGAGGGCGCCCAGGTTGCGGCCCATGCCCAGCTGGCGGCCGTGCTCGTCGACCACCAGCAGGTTCATGAACAAGTGCGGGCTGAGCATGTCGTGTTTGAAGTCAGTGCGTTTGACGTCCAGACTGGTTTCGTCGCGCACTTTTTTGAGCAGCACGTCGGTCAGCGACCCGGCACCAAACAGCTCGGGGGCTGACAACTCGGCCGCGATGCGCGTGGCCGATTCGGGCAGCGGCACAAAGCGGCTGCGCGGGCGCTGCGGCAGGCTTTTGAGCAGCGCCTGAATTTTGTCTTTGAGCAGGCCGGGCACCAGCCATTCGCAGCGGTCTTCGCTCACTTGGTTGAGCACAAACAAAGGCACGGTGACCGTGACGCCATCGCGGGCATCGCCCGGCTCGTGCAGATAAGTGGCTTGGCAATCGGTGCCGCCCAGGCGGATGTGTTTGGGGAAAGCCTGCGTGGTGATGCCTGCGGCTTCGTGGCGCATCAACTCTTCGCGGGTGAGCATCAGCAGGCGCGGCTGCTTGACGCTTTCTTGCCGATACCACTCTTCGAGCAAACGGCCGCTGCAGACTTCGGGCGGGATTTGCTGGTCGTAAAAGGCGTAGATCAGTTCGTCGTCCACCAACACGTCTTGACGGCGCGACTTGTGCTCCAGCTCTTCGACCTTGGCGATCATCTTGTGGTTGGCGGCCAGGAAAGGCAGCTTGGTCTCCCACTGGTCGCCCACCAGCGCTTCGCGGATGAAGATGTCGCGTGCGCCGTGCAAGTCCACCCGGCTGTAGGCCGTGCGCCGCCCGCTGTAGACCACCAGGCCGTAAAGCGTGGCGCGTTCCAGCGCCACCACTTCGGCCGATTTCTTTTCCCAATGCGGGTCGAGCACCTGTTTGCGCAGCAGGTGCGCGCCCACTTGCTCCAACCACTGCGGCTCGATGGCCGCGATGCCCCGGCCAAACAGGCGCGTGGTCTCCACCAGTTCGGCCACCACGATCCAGCGGCCCGGCTTTTTGGAGAGGTGCGCGCCGGGGTGTTTGTGGAACTTGATGCCACGTGCGCCCAGATAGGCGTCCTCATCTTCGAGCTTGTAGCCCACGTTGCCGAGCAGGCCCGCCAGCATGGACAGGTGCAGCTGCTCATACGTGGCGGGCTGCGTGTTGATGCGCCATTGGTGCTCGGTCACCACGGTGAGCAGCTGGGTGTGCGTGTCGCGCCACTCGCGCACGCGCCGGATGTTGATGAAGTTCTGGCGCAGCAGCTGCTCGTATTGGCGGTTGCTGAGTTTGTGGGTGGATGCGGGGGCATGGATGCCCGCCCCCTTTGTCACACCCGGCTTGACCGGGTGTCCATGGGGGGCATGGATACCCGCGTTCGCGGGTATGACAGAGGCGGTCGAAGCACCTGGTCTGGGGCCGCCTCGGGCGTCATGAATCCACTTCCAGAGTTTGAGATAACCCGTGAATTCGCTCTTGTCGTCGTCGAACTTGGCGTGCGCCTGGTCGGCCTGGGCCTGGGCGTCCATGGGGCGGTCGCGCACGTCTTGCACGCTCATGGCGCTGGCGATGACCAGCACTTCGTCGAGCGCGCTGCGGTGGCGCGCTTCCAAAATCATGCGGCCCACGCGGGGGTCCAGAGGCAGGCGGGCCAGCTCTTTGCCGATGGGGGTGAGTTCGTTGTCGTCATCGACCGCGCCCAGCTCGGCCAAGAGCTGGTAGCCGTCGGTGATGGCGCGTTTGGACGGCGCTTCGATGAACGGGAAGTCTTCCACCACGCCCAAGTGCAACGACTTCATGCGCAAGATCACGCCTGCCAAAGACGAGCGCAAAATTTCCGGGTCGGTGAAGCGCGGGCGGCCTGCAAAGTCCTTTTCGTCGTACAGGCGGATGCAAATGCCGTTGGCCACGCGGCCGCAGCGGCCCGCACGCTGGTTGGCCGCCGCCTGGCTGATCGGCTCAACCATCAGCTGCTCAACCTTGCTGCGCAAGCTGTAGCGCTTGACCCGCGCCGTGCCCGCGTCGATCACATAACGGATGCCGGGCACCGTGAGCGAGGTTTCGGCCACGTTGGTGGCCAGCACGATGCGACGGCCGTTGGACGCTTCAAAAATCCGGTCCTGCTCGGCCTGTGACAGGCGGGCAAACAGCGGCAGCACTTCGGCGTTGCGCGTGAGCGGCTGGTGCGCCAGGTGTTTGCGCAGGTGGTCGGCGGCCTCGCGGATCTCGCGCTCGCCGGGCAAGAAGATCAGGATGTCGCCGCCTGCCCCGCCTTGCCAGAGTTCGTCCACGGCATCGGCCATGGCCTCGTTCAGGCCGTAGTCACGCGACTCCTCAAACGGGCGGTAGCGCTGCTCGACCGGGAAGGTGCGGCCCGACACCATGATGACCGGGGCCGGGCCGTTGCGGGATGCAAAGTGTTTGGCAAAGCGGTCGGCATCGATGGTGGCCGAAGTCACCACGATCTTGAGGTCCGGTCTGCGCGGCAAGATTTGTCGCAGGTAGCCCAGCAAAAAGTCGATGTTCAGGCTGCGTTCGTGCGCCTCGTCGATGATGATCGTGTCGTAGGCCTGCAGCAGCGGGTCGGTCTGGGTTTCGGCCAGCAAGATGCCGTCGGTCATGAGCTTGACCGAGGCGTTTTTGCTCAAACGGTCCTGAAACCGCACCTTGAAACCCACCACCTCGCCCAGCGGTGTCTTCAATTCCTCCGCAATACGCTTGGCCACCGAGCTGGCCGCAATGCGCCGGGGCTGGGTGTGGCCGATCAGGCGGCCCTTCTCTCCGGGCTTGGCGTTCAAGCGTCCACGCCCCAGCATCAGCGCAATTTTGGGCAGCTGGGTGGTCTTGCCCGAGCCGGTTTCACCGCACACGATGATGACCTGGTGCTGGTCCATGGCGGCCATGATTTCTTCACGGCGGGCCGAGACGGGCAGGCCTTCGGGGAAGTCGATTTGGAGGGGGGTGTCAGACAAGGCGAAAACTTCTGTGAAAATCAAGGCAAGAACAGCTCGGGATTATCCCAGCCCGACGCCCCGCCACCTTTGCCGCCCCCAGATTGCCCATGTCCACTGTCTTCAACTTCACCTTTGTGCCCTGGTTCCGGTCGGTGGCCCCCTACATCCACATGCACCGGGGCAAGACCTTTGTGGTCGGCATCGCGGGCGAGGCGATTGCGGCGGGCAAGCTGCAAAACCTGGCGCAAGACCTGGCCCTGATCCAGAGCATGGGCGTCAAGATCGTGCTGGTGCACGGCTTTCGCCCGCAGGTCAACGAGCAACTGGCCGCCAAAGGCCACACGCCCAAGTACTCACACGGCATCCGCATCACCGACAGCGTGGCGCTCGATTGCGCGCAAGAAGCCGCAGGCCAGCTGCGTTACGAGATCGAAGCGGCTTTCAGCCAGGGCTTGCCCAACACCCCCATGGCGGGCTCTACGGTGCGGGTGATTTCAGGCAACTTCATCACCGCAAGGCCCGTGGGCATTGTGGATGGCGTGGATTTCCAGCACTCGGGCCTGGTGCGCAAGGTGGACGTGGACGGCATCATGCGCACACTGGACATGGGGGCGATGGTGCTGCTGTCGCCCTTTGGCTTCTCGCCCACGGGGGAGGCCTTCAACCTGGCCATGGAAGAGGTCGCCACCAGCGTGGCCGCCGAGCTGCAGGCCGACAAACTGATTTTTGTGACCGAGATTCCGGGCATCCGCATGCAGCCGGGTGAGCCCGCCAGCGACGACAACCCCATCGACACCGAGCTGCCACTGGCAGCGGCCAAACAGTTGCTGGCCTCGCTGCCCCCGCCGACCGAGCCGACCGACATTGGTTTTTACCTGCAGCACTGCGTCAAAGCCTGCGAAGAAGGCGTGGAGCGCTCGCACATCCTGCCCTTTGCAGTCGACGGCTCGCTGCTGCTGGAGGTGTATGTGCACGACGGCATCGGCACCATGGTGGTGGACGAAAAGCTCGAAGAACTGCGCGAGGCCACCGCCGACGACGTGGGCGGCATCTTGCAGCTGATCGAGCCGTTCGAGAAAGACGGCACCCTGGTCAAGCGTGACCGCACCGAGATCGAACGCGACATCGACCACTACACCATCATCGACCACGACGGCGTGATCTTTGCCTGCGCAGCGCTCTATCCCTACCCCGAAGCCAAGACGGCCGAGATGGCCGCGCTGACGGTGTCGCCCCAGTCACAGGGCCAGGGTGACGGCGAGAAGATTTTGAAGCGCGTGGAGCAACGCGCCCGCGCCATGGGCCTCAAAAGCATCTTTGTGCTGACCACCCGCACCATGCACTGGTTCATCAAACGCGGCTTTGTGCAGGTCGACCCCGACTGGCTGCCTGAGGCCCGCAAACGCAAATACAACTGGGACCGCAAGAGCCAGGTGCTGGTCAAGAAACTCTGAACCAGAGCCTGTGTGGGAGCGGTTTCTGACCGCGTGAAGGCCGCCAACCGCTTGAACGGCGGCCGAAACCCGCCCAGGCGAGCGCATGAGCTCGTCATCGTTTGCGTCTTAAGCTGTCATCGCGAGCAAAGCGTGGCGATCCAGTGCATGCCGCCCACCCACAGCTGGATTGCTGCGTCGCTTCGCTCCTCGCAACGACGGCAATGGTGAGTCACGCGACCGATAAGAACATCAGCGGTTCTTGAATGCCCTGTACGCGATCCAAAGACCGGCCACCGCAAACACCACGAACGCGACAAACGACCAGTTGGCGATCGAGCCGCCCAGAAAGGTCCAGTCGATTTTGGTGCAGTCGCCGCTGCCTTTGAAGATCATGGGGATGGCGCGGTTGATCGGGAAGTTTTCGACCATGCCGTAAAAGTCCCGCCCGCAGGTCACGATCTCTGGCGGGTACCACTGCAACCAGCTCTGGCGGGCAGCGGTGAACGCCCCAAAACCAGCCGTCAACGCCAGCAGCAAGGCCGATACCGCCAAACCCCAGCCACGCAAACGCCAACCCATGGCCCCGAACAGCACCACGCCGATCAGGGCATAACGCTGCACGATGCACATGGGGCAAGGGTTCAGGCCCACCACATGCTGCAGATAGAGGCCAAAAATCAGCATCCCGATGCCCGACAAGGCGATCAGAGCCATCCAGCGTGGGGGGGTGATGGAAGTCAGATTCATGGGTAATTCCAAAAGCAAACGGGCGCATTGTGCGCCCGTGTCCAAGCCGCATCGGTGGGGCCTGTCACAAAACCCCTGCCCGATCAGGATTCGGCAAACGCGCGTTCGATGACGAAAGCGCCAGGCGTGCTGGTGTTGCCTTCTTTCAGGCCGCGCTCTTCACAAATGCGCTTGAGGTCCTTGAGCATTTCGGGGGAGCCGCAGATCATCACCCGATCGGTCTCTGGGTTGAGCGTGGGCAGGCCCAAATCTGCAAACAACTTACCGTTTTCTATCAGATCGGTCACCCGACCCTGGTGTTTGTAAGGCTCGCGGGTCACAGTGGGGTAGTACAGCAGTTGCTGACTGACCATCTCGCCCAAAAACTCGTTGGCAGGCAGCTCTTTCGTGATGTAGTCGTGGTAAGCCAGCTCGTTGACTTGGCGCACGCCGTGCACCAGGATGACTTTTTCAAAGCGCTCATAGGTATCGGGATCGCGGATGATGCTCATGAACGGGGCCAGACCCGTGCCAGTGGACAGCAAATACAGGTTTTTTCCGGGCAACAGGTAGTCGCACAGCAAGGTGCCCGTGGGCTTGCGGCCCACCACGATGGTGTCGCCCGCCTGGATGTGCTGCAGCCTGGAGGTCAACGGGCCATCGGGCACCTTGATGCTCAAAAATTCAAGGTGCTCTTCGTAATTGGCGCTGGCAATCGAGTAAGCACGCAACAGCGGTTTGCCGTTGTCGCCGCGCAGGCCGATCATGGTGAAGTGGCCGTTGGAAAAACGCAGGGCCTGGTCGCGGGTGGTGGTGAAGCTGAACAGGCGGTCGGTCCAGTGGTGAACGCTCAAAACGCGCTCTTCAAGAAATGCACTCATTTGATATTTGTCTGTGTTGGGGCGGGACCAGAGACCCAATGCCCTTGGGGGATGCTGAAAGCTTGCTACAGTTACGGCCTGTAAGACCACACGGAAACGGATCAAACCCGATTGTCGTGTGAACCGCTCCCAACTGGAAATACTGAAATTCTATATCCGTATAACCAGCGCTTCTTTAGACAGATCAAGGCTCGACACCACCATGGCACGTACCGTTCAATGCATCAAACTCGGCAAAGAAGCTGAAGGCCTGGATTTTCCGCCCTACCCCGGCGAGCTGGGCAAACGCATCTGGGAAGGCGTGAGCAAGCAAGCCTGGGCCGACTGGCTCAAGCACCAGACCATGCTGGTCAATGAAAACCGCCTGAACCTGGCCGATCTGCGGGCCCGCCAATACCTGGCCCGCCAGATGGAAAACCACTTTTTCGGCGATGGCGCCGACGCCGCCCAAGGCTATGTGCCACCCGCAGCGGGCTGATGCCTCGCTGCGCTTGACCCCCTGCTGTTTGATCCCTTGAGCTCACCACTCGACGAGCGCGAAGCGCTGGTGATCGGTGCGGGCTTGTCTGGCTCGGCTGTGGCGCACAGCCTGGCTGTACGGGGCTGGGCCGTCACTGTGCTCGACCAAGCCCAGGGCGTGGGTGCTGGCGCATCGGGCCTGCCTGCGGGTTTGGCAGCGCCGCATGTTTCACCCGACGACAACGTGCTCTCGCGCATCACGCGTGCAGGCGTGCAAGCCACCCTGCAACGCGCCCAGACCTTGCTGCACAGCGGCACCGACTGGGCCCTGAGCGGCGTTCTGGAACACAACTTGGCGGACAAACGCAGATTGCCTGCGGACAACACCGATCAGCACAGCACCCCGGCAACTCCAGCGCAAATCGCTGCGGCTGGCCTGCCACCCGGCTCGCCCGCACTTTGGCATGCGCAAGCGGGCTGGATTCGACCCCGGCAGCTGGTGGCCGCGCAGCTGCAAACACCGGGCGTGCAGGTGCGCTGGGGCCAGCAGGTGCAAGGCATCGAGCGGCGCGGCGAGCAATGGGCCGTGACCGATGCCCAAGGCCAAACGCTGGGCCAGGCCCCTTGGCTGGTGGTGGCCAGCGCATTTGACAGTCTGGCATTGCTGCAACCCCTGCCCGGCTTTGCCGTGCCGCTGAACCCTTTGCGCGGACAAGTCAGTTTTGGCCATATGGCCCACTTGACCGATGCCCAGCGCCAGCTGCTGCCAGCTTTTCCGGTCAACGGCCACGGCAGCTTCATCAGCGGCGTGCCCACGCCTGAGGGAGGGCCCGGCTGGTTCATCGGCTCCACCTTTGAGCGCAACTGCGAGCAAACCCCCGTGCGCGAAGAAGACCACGCCGCCAACCAACTGCGCCTGGCCACGCTGCTGCCCGCTTTGGGCCAGGCCATGGCCGGGCAATTCGGGCTGGACCGGGTACAGGGCTGGGCAGGTTTGCGCTGCACCCTGCCCAACCGCTTGCCTGCGGTCGGCCCAGTCGACCGCCAGCGCCTGCCGGGCCTGTGCCTGAGCACGGGCATGGGTGCACGCGGCATCAGCCTGGCCGTGTTGTGCGGTGAACTGACCGCCGCCTGGCTCAACCACGAGCCCCTGGCCTTGCCTGAATCTTTGGCCAAGCACCTGGCAGCTGAGCGCTTCGCTCGCGCCTGAAATCAGATTGCCCTCACCGCATGGCCTTGAGCCACATGCGGTGCAGCAATTTGCGCCAGCTTTGCACCCGACTGACGTGGTTGCTGTAGTTGCCACTGAACAGCTTGCGGATCAGCGCATCGCGCTGCGCTTCACTGAGCACAAAACGCCCACTCAAGCGACCGGGCCAGCGGCGCAGGATCTGCAGCGGCACCTCGCCCACCTCCCGGATCACCAGGCTGAGGTCATCGCTGCCCTCGGGCAAAGCTGAACCGGCCGGGTCAGCGCTCAAATGGAACCCGTCCACGCTGGCATCCACCAACAAAACGGGCAGGGACTGACCACCCCATTGCAGCAGCGCAGGTTCTTGCAGCTCAAAACGCTCTTCGCGGCGCAGGCGCGGCCCTTCGATGCACAGCAACGCGGCCAGCGCCAGCGCAAACACATTCAGGCCAGACCAAAACACCGCGATCGGAAAAAATTCGGTGAAAGGCACCACCGCCAGCTCGGGCGTCACATTGATCAACAGCCCCAGCAAGGTCAGGCCCAAAGTGAGCAAAATCGGCGTGAGGGTGACGCTGTCGACCTGCCGGCCGCCTACCGACATCGAACCCTTGGGCGTGACGCGAAAGGGTTTGCCAAAAGGCTTGATCAGCGAAGCCAGCACCGTTGGTGCGAGCCTGAAGCTGGAAAAGACGCTGGCAGGCACCGACACCAGCGGGATGTAGTGCGAGCCCACCAGCCAACGGGTCGCCAAAAACAGCCCCGCCAGCAAGGGCAGCTGAAAGCGAACCAGGTCGCCCGTGTTGGTGAACTGCAAAGGCATCCAGCCCAGCAAGAGGTAAGCCAGCGGGATGAGCAGCAAGAACAGGCGCACAAAATATTGGGTGAGCCAGCTGGTCGGGAAAAACAGCAGGCGCTGCATGGGCGTGAGTCCTGGCCCCAACGGCCCCCAACGCAAAAACAGCGACTGGATGGCGCCCCGGCACCAGCGTTCACGCTGCACAAAAAAGCCCTCGATCGACTCGGCCGCCAAACCCATGCTCAGGCGCTCGTTCAGGTACACCGTGCGGTAGCCCTGGCGCAGCATGACCAAGGTGGTAAGCAGGTCCTCGGTGATGCTCTCGGTCGGGATGCCACCCGCTGCATCCAGCGCCTGCCGCCGCATGATGCTGCAGGAGCCGCAGCAAAATGAGGCCTCCCAAGCGTCACGCGAAGCCGCCATCTGATCAAAAAACAAACGCTGCTCGTCCGGATAGTCCTGCATCAGGCCCAGATTGGTCTGGATCGGGTCTTTGTTGTAGAAGTGCTGGGGCGTTTGCACAATGCCCACGCTGTCGTCCACAAACAAGCCCAAGGTGCGCCGAATGAAGCTGCGTGAGGGCACAAAATCGGCGTCGAACACGGCCACAAACGCGCCTCGGGCGTGCTGCAGCGCGTGGTTCAGGTTGCCCGCTTTGGCGTGCAGGTTGTCGGGCCGCGTCAGGTAACGCACGCCGTGGCGGGCGCAATAGGCCTGTAACCAATCGCGGCGGCCGTCGTCCAACACCCAAACCGTCTTGTTCGGGTAATCGATGGCCTGCGCACCCAGGATGGTTTTCTCCAGCACATCCAGTGGCTCGTTGTAGGTGGGAATGAACACATCCACCTCAGGCTGGCCCAACACGGCCGCGCCATCGACCGCATCGGCCTGGGCGCTGCGGGTGTTGATGCGGCTCATGATCAGCAAAAAGGTGCCCACTTCCAAAAGCGCCAGCAACTCGATCAGGCCCACCGCCCAGATCCAGGCTTGGGCCTGCCAGCCTTGCCCACCCGCCACCTGCAAGGTCGAGCCCACGCGCCACACCAGGTAAGGCAGCAACAACACCGCAGGCACCAGGGTCACCGCCAGCCTGACATGAGGGTGGTCGCGGCGCGTGTCCCACAACAGGGCAAACAGCCCCAGCACCAACAGCAGCGGGATAAGGTTCTCGTCAATCACGTGGTGATCATGTTGTGCCCATGGCGGTCACGCGGCTGAACAACATCTGGGGGTTCCAGCTGCGCGGAATCTTCACATCCACCACGCGGCCGGCGTAGCACAGGCTGGACTCGGGTTGGGGCAAGTCTTGCGGCCGAATATCGACCAGCACCCGGCCCTCGTTGCGCTCGCGACGCAACTGCGCGGCCAGGGTCAAGTCAACACCGGTGTTGCCGCTGCCACTGGTGGCGCGCACTTTGCCCTGCAGCCAATCGCTGGTGCCCAACAGGCGGTATTGCACCAGCGTGCCAGGGGACATGTGGTGTAGCTGGCTTTCAGGCACCGCCACATCCACAAAGGCATCACGGCAGTGAATGACCTGGGCCAGCTCGGCGCCCGCAGTGACCTCGCTGCCGTTGGCGAAAAATTTGCGCCACAGCAAGCCTTGCACAGGGGCGTTGAAAGGGGCCTCCTGCAGCGCTTGCTGACCGTCACCACCTTGGGCCAACTGGTGTTGAATTTGTTGCACGCGGCTTTGCGTTTCACGCAACCGGGTGTGCAGTTCGGCCATCTGGATGCGCAAGTCCTCCAGTTTTTGTTGGCTGTAGGGCACATCGTTGCGCCCCTGCCCCAGGTACACCTGATCGCGCACAGCCGCACCTTCGATGCGCAGCATTTTTTCACGCGCCTGGATGGCTTCGAGCCGGGCCTGACTGGCTTGCAAAGCATTGCGGGCGGCATCGATTTGCAGCGGCGAGATGAAATTCTCCCGAGCCAATCGCTCCTGGCGAGCCAGGGTGTCCGCGTCTTGGCGCAATTGCGCCTGCTGAGCAGTGGCCTGAGCCGCCACCTCGGCCAACTGCTCCTGCAATCTGGCCAGCTCATGGTCAGCGTGTCGCTTGGCACGTTGCTCAAATGCACGCTGAAGCCGCTGCCAATCGGTTTGCTGGCTTTGCAAGCCTTGCAGCCGCTCTTGCAAACTCAGCAGCTCATTCTCCAGGCTCTCACGCGCCCGCAGACTGAGCACCCGACCCAGCGGCGTCTCCGAAGACACTGCTTGGCCGGCGGTAGCATTGAAATCTTGCACCGTGCCGGAAATGGGCGAATGCACCGACAACACAGGTGCATTGACGACAGCGTGGCTGCTTTGCTGGTTCAGCACGGCAGGAACAGCCACCACCATCGCCGTCAGAAAAATCAGACCACCAATGCCCCTGCGCAACCATTTGCCCGACAAGATCCGGGCTTTTTGTTCTTGTTGTGCCATTTTTTCCCCTGGATCACCCGTGCTCAATATTTACTAAATTTGCTAACATCATAATTCTTGCAAATATCATTGCAAGCAAAGTTGAATTTAAAAGTCAACCAATTTCTTTTTGATTGAAGCCATGCATCGACACCCTCCGTTCTGGATTGCCACTTTGTATCTGTTGGTTTTGATCCTACCCATGACAGCCACTGCGCAGGTCACTCAGACCAACAAGCCCCCTGTACTCATTGGGTTTGATGGGGCTTACGGCCAGAAAACCAACACCGCGCCCATCGCCATCGAATTGGGCGCCCGAGCGGCCATCGACGAAATTAACCGGGCCGGCGGTGTGCTGGGCGGGCGGCCCCTGCAGCTGGTGACGACCGACAACAAAGGCGTCTCGGCCCGAGGCAAAGACAACTTCGTCGAACTGGCCCAGATGAAAGACATGGTGGTGGTGTTGGGCGGCAAGTACAGCCCCATCAGCGTTGAGGTGCTGCCGGAAGCCCACCGACTCAAAGTGCCGCTGATCAGCGTTTGGGGTTCGGCCGACGGCATCACCGACCACCCCTACCGCCCCTCTTACACCTTCCGGGTCTCGCTCAAGGACGACTGGGGCATCGAAGCCATGATGCGCCGCATGGCCAACACCTACAAAGCCTCGCAGGTCTGCGCCTTTTTGCCCAACACCTCCTGGGGCCGCTCGGCCGATGCGGTGATCAAGTCCAAAGCCAGCCGCTACAAACTCAACTTTGGTGTGGTGCGTTGGTACAACTGGGGCGACACCAGCTTTGCCGAAGACTACCGTCGCTGCCTCGATAACCAGGGCCAGGCTTTGATGTTTGTGGGCAATGAAAAGGAAGCCACCATCTTGCTCAAGGAAATGGCTGCCCTGCCCGCCGACAAGCGCCTGCCGGTGGTCGCGCACTGGGGCACTGTGGGCGGGCTGCTGCACGAGATGGTGGGGCCGGCACTGGGCCAGGTGTCCTTTGACGTGATCCAGACCTTCAGCTTCCTGCAAAACCAACGACCCCGCGCCAAAGCGCTGGCCCAGTGGATTCACACCCACAGCCCCTACAAAACAGCCAACGCCATCCCCAGCCCAGTAGGCGCCGCGCACGCCTACGACACCGTGCATTTGCTGGCCTTGGCGGTCGAACGCGCCCGCAGCACACAGGGCAGCCGCGTGCGCGATGCCCTCGAAAAACTGCCCCCCTTCTCTGGGGCTGTGCGAGACTACAAACCTGCCTTCACGGCGACGCGCCACGATGCTTTGGACGCCAGCCAAGTTCTGTTCGTGCGCGTCGGACCAGACGGCACACTGACACCCACACCATGAACACACCCGCCCCACAGCATTCGGTTTCGCTGCGCGAGCAAATCACCAACCGTTTGCTCAGAATTTTGGGAACCTATGTGCTGGGGTTTACCGGCCTGATTTTCTTGCTCACGCTGGCCAGCGTGAGTTATTTCCACCGCAGCGAACTGCAGCAGTACCGGGCACTGATCGCCACCAAACTGTCGGCCGAGCTGTCGGCCATCGTGCGCGAAGCCGACTCGGTGGGTAATTCCTCGGTGGTCTGGACGGGCCTGACCGACTCGGCCGGACGCGAAGCCTATCTGGAGCCCTTGCTGGCCAAGATGAACCGCAACCCGCACCACCAGATTGATTTGCTGGATTACCGGGGGCGAGACTTCATCTTGAGCCCAACCTCCAGCCAGCGACCCCGCCTGGACAGCGCGGCGATCGAGCGCACCATCGAGGAGGGTCGACCCCAGGTGCAGCTCTACCCCTCGGACCAAGGTCAATTGCTGCTGTTTTCCTTGCCCGTGATCGCACCCTTCTCGGACAGCCCGCTGGGTATTTTGCTCAGCAGCATCAACCTGACGCGCGAGCTGACCAGCCTGGGTTTGCCAGAAAGCCTGGGGCTGAACTACAGCCTCACCCCCCCCCACAGCGAAGGCATGGGCTCAGTGCTGACGACTTACAGCGCGGTGCCCATCCTTTTCGAGCACGAACAAATGGTGCTTTATGTGGAAGTGACCCTGCCCATGTGGCAAAGGCTGTTGGTGGCTTTCCTGGCGGTGGCCATGACCTTGGCAGGCGGTGCCTGGCTCTACCGCCGGCTGGGCAACTGGGCTGAGGGTTTTGCCAAAGACCTGACCGACCGGCTCGACGCCTTGGTGGAAGTGACCTCCAAGATCGCCACCGACGGGGTGGCCCCCGCCTTCCACGACGACGAGGGCGATGAGATCACTGCTGTATTCGATGCCGTACAGGCCATCGTGCTGCGCCAGCGGGCCATCGGACAAAAGCTGCTGGTGTCGTCGCGGGTGTTCGAGACCGCCGCAGAAGCGATTTTGATCACCAACGACCAAGGGCGCATTGCCGACGTCAACGCCGCCTTGCTGCGCATGACCGGTTACCCGCGTGAAGAGCTCATCGACCAGCCCGCAGGCCTGCTCTACCGGTTGCAGGAAACCTCGCAAGAAGGCGTGAACATCGGGGAGGCCGTGCGTCAGCACGGGGAATGGCGTGGCGAAACCTTCTTCCTCACGCGTGATCAGCGCCCCATCCCGGTCATGCTGGCGGTGTCGGCCCTGTTTGATGAGCACCAGCAAAGTCTGGGCAATGTGGCCATCTTCTCCGACATCAGCGCTCTGAAACTGGCCGAAGACCGGCTGCGCGATCTGAGTTACCAAGACCCTCTGACCGGCCTGCCCAACTACCGCGCGTTTGCCGAATTGATGCACACCCAGCTCAGGCCCGACAACGCGCACGCCCACCGCTTTGCCCTGCTGTTCATCGACCTGGACCACCTGAAACTGATCAACGACAGCTTTGGCCACGAACAAGGCGACCAGGTGATCTTGCAGATCGCACAAAACCTGTCGCGCTTTTTGCCCCAACCCCACTTTTTGTGCCGCCGCTCGGGTGATGAGTTCATCGCGATTTTGTACATGAAGGACAACGTGGCCGGCATGCAGCAAAAGCTCAGCGACTCGATGCAGTCGGTGACGCACCGCATCGAGCTGCCCGGCGGCGTGATGACACAGGCCTCGTTTTCGGTGGGCGCGGTGGTCTACCCCGACCATGCGCAAACCCTCAACGAACTGTTGGTCCTGGCCGACTCGGCCTTGCAGTCCTCCAAAGAGGCGGGGCGTGCCCGCGTGACTTGGCTGAACAACGAGATCATCTTGCGCCTGACGCGTCGCCACCGCATCGAAGCCCGCCTGGCCGATGCCCTGCGCGAGCGCCTGATCCGCCCGCACTACCAGCCGGAGGTGCAGTTGCGCGATGGCCGAGTGCGTGGCTTTGAGGCGCTGGCCCGCTGGGATGACCCCGAACTGGGGCCCGTGTCTCCCGGCGAGTTCATCCCCATCGCCGAGAGCATGGGTCTGATCGACCCGCTGACCGAGATCATGCTCTGTCAGATCGTAGACGACCTCACCCCGCTGCGCACACGCTTTCCCGAAGCCAATGTGGCCTTCAATGTCTCGGCCAAACAGCTGAGCAACCGCCGGATTTTCCGCATCCTGACGAACTGCATCGATGCCAAATGCAGCAGCTTCGAGGGTCTGGTGATGGAAGTGACAGAAACCGAGCTGATCCAGGGTCTGGAGGACGCCAATTTGCAGCTCGAACTGCTGATCGGGCTGGGCGTCGAGATCGCCATCGACGATTTCGGCAAAGGCTATTCTTCACTCGCAAGGCTGGGCCAATTGCCGATTCGCAAGCTCAAAATCGACAGCTCTTTTGTCTGGTCAGTACAAGACCCCAACACCGTGAAAATCATTCAGGCCGTTTTGGCCCTGGCCCGCGCCTTGCACATGGAGGTCACCGTGGAAGGGGTGGAAACCTTCTTCCAGCGCGATGTGCTGCTGGGCCTGGGCTGCAACAAGGCCCAGGGCTTCTTGTTTGCACGCCCCATGCCTTTGGCAGACATCCTGGAGCTGCCCTCGCACCTGGAGCCCGCCTGAGCCGTCTTTGGAAGAAGCGGCTCGGCACCTCTCCCATAGGGGTCACGGCCCAGGAAAGCGGTAGCCACCTTGCACGAACAAGGCCACACAGGCCTGCACCAAATCGGCATCAAACAAGACGCCTGAGGACACCAGCAAGACCTGCAACGCCTGGTCCATGCTTTGAGCACTTTGGTAAGGGCGGTTTCGCGTCATGGCATCCAGCATGTCCGCCATGCCAATGACTTGAGCACCCCGCAATACATCCTCGCCCTTGAGGCCCAAAGGGTAGCCACTGCCGTCGATGCGTTCGTGGTGCTGGGCAATCAAGGCTTTGACCGGACCCGCGAATTCAATGTGTTTGAGCATGTCCAGCCCAGTCGTGACGTGCTTCTGGATTTGCCTGACCTCGCCTTGCGACAGGAACTCGGTTTTGCCCAGAATCCGCGAAGGCACCGTGACCATGCCCAGGTCATGGATCAGCGCCGCCAGCACCACCGACTCGACCTCATCAGACGCCCATTGCAGCTTTCTGGCCAAGGTGCCTGCCAGATCGGCCACGCGCCTTTGGTGACCAATCGAGTCCGGGTCATGCACCTCCAGCACGGTGATGAGCGCCTGCACCACGCCCATGAGGGCGGTTTCGGCCACAGTGGAGGAGATGGCCATGGCTTGCGCCAAACTGCTGCGCACCAAAGTGCACAGCACCAGACGACGCTCGGCCAGGTTTACGGACCTGGCGCTCATCACCAAAGACAGGCTCTCCTCACCCTCGGTCCATGCCGTCATGGCCATGGGGGGCATAGACAAAGGCAGACTGGTCAGCGTCACCAACGTGCGAACCACCTCGGGTTGCCGCCAGCCCCCTTCGTCCCAAAACACAGCGCCTTGCAAAGACGCCTTGGAGCGCCCCAGCCATTGAGGCCACGCCGGGTTTAGGCTTTCAATGCGACCACTGGCCGGGTCCACCAGAACCAGACCAGCATCGGCTTGGGCCAGCATCAGTTGGTCGGGATCATGGAACTTGTCTTCCTTCATGGGCATGGCTTGAACTGAATAGGAGAGAGTTCACAGCATAGGGCATGCCGCCTGCAGAAGTGAACGGGTTTTACCGAATGGCATCAGCCGGGCGTCGAGATTTCACGTACGCGTCGCTCGGCTGGTAGTTCTTGCCATCGGCATACCGCCACTGCACCATGGTGCCTTTGCCACCGCGCTGGTCGAGCTTGCCCACATAGGCGCCCATGGTGGATTGTTGGTCAATGGCGCGGAACTCGGCCGGGCCGAAGGGCGTGCTGAATTTCAGGCCACGCATGGCAGTGACCAGCTTTTCGTTATCGGTGGTGTTGGCTTTCTTGATGGCCGCAAAAATGGCTTGCATGGTGGCGTAGCCCACCACCGAGCCGACCTTGGGGTTCTCGTTGAACTTCTTGTAATAGTTGGTGGCAAAGCTGGCGTGCTCCTTGTTGTCCAGCTGGTCCCAGGGGTAGCCGGTCACGATCCAGCCCTTGGGCGTTTCGTCCTTCAGCACTTCCAGGTACTCGGGCTCGCCCGACAGCAGCGACACCACAGGCGTCTTGGGGAAGACATTGCGTTGGTTGCCTTCGCGCACCAGCTTGGCGAGGTCTGCGCCAAAGGTCACATTGAAAATGGCGTCGGGTTTGCTGGCCATGGTGGCGGTCAGCGTGCTGCCCGCGTCGATCTTGCCTTGGGCAGGCCACTGCTCGCTCACGAACTCCACATCGGGGCGCTTGGCTTTGAGCAACTCTTTGAAGCTGGCCACAGCGCTTTGGCCGTATTCATAGTTGGGCGCGATGGTGGCCCAGCGCTTGGCGGGCATCTTGGCTGCCTCCTCGACGAGCATGGCCGATTGCATGTAGGTGCTGGGGCGCAGGCGGAAGGTGTAACGGTTGCCCTTGTCCCAGACGATGGCGTCGGTCAATGGCTCGCTGGCCACAAACAGGCGCTTGTTCTTGGCGGCGTGGTCGGCCAAGGCCAAGCCCACGTTGGACAGAAAGCCGCCAGCCAACACATCGACTTTTTCTTTGGACGTCAGCTCGATGGCATGGCGCAAAGCCTCATCGGGTTTGCCGGCGTCGTCGCGGGCAATCACCTCGACTTTGCGGCCCAGCAAACCGCCTTGGGCGTTGATCTCTTCGACCGCCAGCTGCCAGCCTTGTTTGTAGGGCTGGGTGAATTGGGGGATGGCGGAATAGCTGTTGATTTCCCCAATCTTGATCGGAGACTGGGCGAAAACTGGGGCGACTGCAGCAGCAGCGAGCAGGCTTGTGGCGATAAGGCGGTTCATAAAAATAGTCCTAGGGATAAGGTGAGCAAGCGTGACTTTACCAGCCGATTTTTCCCCTGTCGCAGAGAGGACACACAAAACAACCGGGCCAACTGCGGCAAATCACGCCCGCGCGTGCGGACATCTATCCCTGCAAGACACAACCCTGCCCACTTCTTATAAACACCCAGCATATATACCCAACTAAAAAATCGTTTGTTTCAGCATAAAGCCCCCTTACAGTCTCGCCCATGGTTGATTTGGGCTATGTTTTCGCAGGTTTTTTCGTTGGCACCATCGTGGGCTTGACGGGGGTGGGCGGCGGCTCGCTCATGACGCCCTTGCTGATCTTCTTTTTCGGTGTGAAGCCCTACATGGCCGTGGGGACCGACTTGCTGTTTGCGGCTTTCACCAAGCTGGGCGGCACCGTGAGCTTTGCCCGCCAGCGCATCGTGCCTTGGCGCGTGGTGGGCTTGCTGAGCGCCGGCAGCATCCCGGCCTGCCTGGCCACATTGGGCTTTTTGCATTGGGTCGGGCCGGCCTCTGCCCAAGTACAGTCACTGATGACCACCACCTTGGGCGTGGCGCTGCTGCTGACCGCGGCGGCCATGTTTTACAAAGCGGTGCGCGGCAAACAACTGCCACGCCAGTTGGATGCGGCCGACGAAGCCCATGCCAGCACACCCCGCCACTGGAGCCTGCCCGTGGTGTTCGGCGCCTTGATCGGCACCCTGGTCACCCTCACCTCTGTCGGCGCGGGCGCGATTGGCGTCACCGTGCTGTTGTTGCTGTACCCTCTGCTGCCTTTGCCCCGTATCGTGGCAGCCGACATCGCTTATGCCGTGCCGCTCACACTGGTGGCGGGTCTGGGCCATGCGTCTCTGGGCTCGGTCGACTGGCCTTTGCTGGCCAAGCTGTTGGCGGGCTCGCTGCCCGGCATCTGGCTGGGCTCGCGCCTGACCCACCACACCCCCGACCGGGTGATCCGTTCCTTGCTTTCCGTCTTGCTGGCCTGGGCCGGCACCAAACTGGTTTTGATCTGAAGAAGTCCCCTCATGTACCAATACACCGAATTTGACAAACAGTTCGTGCGCGCCCGCGCCGCGCAACACCGCGACCAACTCGAGCGCTTTCAAGCCGGCCAGTTGAGCGGCGATGAGTTCAAGCCCCTGCGCCTGCAAAACGGCTGGTATGTGCAGCGCTACGCGCCCATGCTGCGTGTGGCCGTGCCTTATGGCGAAATCTCGGCGCCCCAGCTGAAAGTGCTGGCGCGCATTGCCCGCGAATACGACACGCCCGACCCCGCCCTGCTGGCCGAGGCCCAAGCCACACAAGACAAAATTGCAGGCTTGGCCCCCAAGCTGACCACCAATTACGGCCACTTCACCACCCGCCAAAACGTACAGTTCAACTGGATTCCGCTGGCCAAATCGGCCGACGTGATGGACCTGCTGGCCAGCGTGAACATGCACGGCATCCAGACCAGCGGCAACTGCATCCGCAACACCACCACCGACGAGCTGGCTGGTGTGGCGGTTGACGAAGTGGTCGACCCCCGGCCGTATGCCGAGCTAATCCGCCAGTGGAGCACGTTGCACCCCGAATTCGCCTTTTTGCCGCGCAAATTCAAAATAGCCATCACCGGCGCTCGTGAAGACCGCGCTGCCATTGGCTGGCACGATGTGGGCCTGCAGATGGTGAAGAACACCGCAGGCGAAATCGGCTTCAAAGTGCTGGTGGGCGGCGGCATGGGCCGCACCCCGGTGGTGGGCACCGTGATCCGCGAGTTCCTGCCCTGGAACCAGATCATGAACTACCTCGAAGCCGTGATCCGTGTCTACAACCGCTGGGGCCGCCGCGACAACCTCTACAAAGCGCGCATCAAAATTTTGGTGAAGGCCGAAGGTCAGCGCTACTTTGACGAGGTCGAAGCCGAATACCAGGCCATCGTCGAGCACGACGGTGGCCTGCACACCATCCCGCAAGCCGAGTTCGACCGGGTGGCCGCCTGCTTTGCTGCGCCGGTTTTGAATCTGCCCGCCAACAGCGCCGAATGGATCGCCAAGGCCGAAGCCGATGTCAGCATCGAAGCGGCCAAGACCTCTGCCTTTGCCCGCTGGATGACGCAAAACGTCAAACCGCACCAGAACCCCGCCTTGCGCGCCGTGACACTGTCGTTCAAGCGCGTAGGCCAGGCCCCGGGTGACGCCACCGCCGACCAGCTCGACGCCGCCGCCGCCCTGGTGGCCAAGTACTCCGCTGGCGAAGCCCGCGTGACGCACAGCCAGAACCTGGTGCTGCCCTGGGTGCGCCTGGACCAGCTGCACGCCCTGTGGCTCGAAGCCAAGGCGCTGGGCCTGGCCCAGCCCAACATTGGCCTCTTAACCGACATGATCGCCTGCCCCGGCGGCGACTATTGCGCACTGGCCAATGCCCGCTCGCTGCCTTTGGCGGCCGCCATCACCGAGCGCTACCAGGACCTGGACGAGTTGAACGACCTGGGTCACATCGACTTCCACATCAGCGGCTGCATCAACTCCTGCGGTCACCACCACTCGGGCCACATCGGCATTTTGGGCGTGGACAAAGATGGCAAGGAGTGGTACCAGGTCACGCTGGGTGGCTCGGACGGCAAAGACCTGTCGGGCCCCACCGGCCCCGGCAAGGTGGTGGGCCCCTCGTTCTCATCGTTCGAAGTGCCCGACGTGATCGAAGCGATTTTGGACACCTACAAAGCGCTGCGCCAGCCCGCACAAGGCCGCCATGAATACTTCATCGAAACCCTGCGCCGAGTGGGCCAGGACCCGTTCAAGGCGGCGGCCCATGCGGCGCGTCACCCTGCAGCCGATGCACAAACCGCTTGAACGTCGGGAAAACAGACCATGAAAATCATCACCGCACAAGAGCACCAAGCCGTCGAATCGGCTACCGTCATCACGCTGGCCAACGATGTGGACCCCCGCACGCTCGACCTGAACGGCGTGACCCGCATCGACCTGCAGTTCCCCAAATTCACCGACGGCCGTGCCTACAGCCAGGCCTTTTTACTGCGCCGCCGTCTGTGCTTTGCGGGCGAATTGCGCGCCACGGGGGATGTGCTGATCGACCAGTTGGTGCAGATGCAGCGCACCGGCTTTGATGTGGCCGTACTGCGCGAGGGTGTAGACGCTTCAGCAGCCCAACGCCAGTTCGAGCGCTTTGCCGGGTTTTACCAAGGCTCGGCGGTTGGCACACAACCCCCATTCGCCAAAGCCGCGTGATGACCACCAGCCTCCTATCCTCTCGCAGTTCCCCGGCCAAAGCCATCGAGCAAAACGCCAAAGCCAGCGCCGACTTTGCCGCCAAATTGGCCGAGACCGAGAGCCTGCTGCGGCGTGCAGCCGCCGAATTCGCCCCCGTGACCCAGGCCTCCAGCTTGGGCGCCGAAGATGTGGTGATCACCCACCTCATCAACCGGCTGCAAGTCGACATCCCGGTGTTTGTGCTGGAAACCGGCGCACTGCACACCGAAACCCTGGCCCTGCTCGAGCGCACCCAGGCCCATTCTCGTGCGCCCATCAACGTCTTCCGTCCGGTACACGAATCGGTCATCCAGTTCGTGCGCGACAAAGGGCAGGACGCCATTTACAAGAGCATCGAGCTGCGCAAGGAGTGCTGTGGCATCCGCAAGATGGTACCACTGGCCCGCGCCCTGAAAGGCCAAAAAGCATGGATCACCGGCTTGCGTCAGGAGCAGTCCGCAGCACGCGCCGAGGTGCCTCTGCTCGACGAGAGCGAAGTGGCCACCAAGTCGCTGTACAAGTTCAACCCGCTGGCCCAATGGACCTGGGGCGACGTGTGGCACTACATCGCCACGAACCAGGTGGACTACAACCCGCTGCACGACCAGTTCTTCCCGAGCATCGGCTGCGCCCCTTGCACCCGAGCCATCAGCCTGGGCGAAGAGTTCCGCGCTGGTCGCTGGTGGTGGGAAGACGAGGCGGCCAAGGAATGCGGACTGCATGTGAAGAAATAAACCCCGTCATTGCGAGGCCGTAGGCAGAAGCAATCCCTGGATTGCTTCGCGACGCTCGCAATGACAAGCACAGAGAAAACCGAATGAACGCCATGACACAAACCGAGTTGCACACCCTGAGCAACAGCCACCTGGACGCGCTGGAAGAAGAAACCATCTTCATCCTGCGCGAAGTCGCTGCCGCCTTCGAGCGCCCCACCCTGCTGTTTTCGGGCGGCAAGGACTCGCTGGTCATGCTCAAGTGCGCCGAGAAGGCTTTTGGCGCTGGCCGCCTGCCCTATCCGCTCTTGATGATCGACACCGGCCACAACTTCAAAGAAGTGACCGACTTCCGCGACGCCCGCGCCAAGGAATTGGGGGCCGAGCTCATCGTGCGCAGCGTTGAAGACTCGATGAAGCGCGGCACCGTGCGCCTGGCCCACCCGGGCGAGAGCCGCAACGTGCACCAGTCGGTCACGCTGCTCGAAGCGATCGAAGAGTTCCGCTTTGACGCCCTGATCGGCGGCGCCCGCCGTGACGAAGAAAAAGCCCGCGCCAAAGAGCGCATCTTCAGCCACCGCGACAGCTTTGGCCAGTGGCAGCCCAAGGCTCAGCGCCCCGAGCTGTGGACACTGTTCAACCACAAGCTGCAGCCGGGCGAGCACTTTCGCGTGTTCCCGATCAGCAACTGGACCGAGCTGGATGTGTGGCAGTACATCGCCCGCGAACGCATTGCCCTGCCTTCGATCTACTACACGCACAAGCGCGAGGTGGTGGACCGCCGCGGCCTCTTGGTGCCCGTGACCGAGTTGACCCCGCCCAAAGACGGCGAACAGGTCGTGGTGCGCGACGTGCGGTTCCGCACCGTAGGCGACATCACCTGCACCTGCCCGGTGGAAAGCGATGCGGCCACGCCCGAGCAGATCGTGATCGAAACGTTGGCAGCCGACGTGAGCGAGCGCGGCGCGACGCGCATGGACGACAAGACGTCCGAGGCGTCGATGGAGAAGCGCAAGAAGGATGGCTATTTCTGACAAACATCCATCCGTCATTGCGAGCGAAGCGCGGCCGTCCATGGATCGCTTCGTGCCTCGCGATGACCTACCTCCCCAACAAGGACTGACACCATGCGCAACAACCAACACTTTTCTGCCCTCCAATTCATCACCTGCGGCTCGGTCGACGACGGCAAGAGCACGCTAATCGGCCGCCTGCTGGTGGACACCAAAGCCGTGCTGCAAGACCACCTGGCGGGCGTGCAGCGCTCGGGCGAAACCGATCTGGCCCTGCTGACCGATGGCTTGAGCGCCGAGCGTGAGCAAGGCATCACCATCGACGTGGCCTACCGCTACTTCAACACCGAAGCGCGCAAGTTCATCATCGGTGACGCACCCGGCCACGAGCAGTACACCCGCAACATGGTCACCGCAGCATCGAGCGCCGATGCTGCCGTGGTGCTGGTGGACGCCATCAAACTCGACTGGGCCAACCCCAACCTGCAACTGCTGCCGCAAACCCGCCGCCACTCGCTGCTGGTGAACCTGCTGCGTGTGCCGTCCATCGTGTTCGCCATCAACAAGCTTGACGCTGTGGCCGATGCCACTGTGGCTTACCAAAACATTGCTGGCGCATTGGAGAAGTTCGCAAAAGAGGCCGGGATCACCGTCGCAGCCATGGTGCCCGTGTCGGCCCTCAAGGGCTGGAACGTGGTCACCACCGAGAACAACGACCAAGCCGACTGGTGCGGCTACACCGGCCCGAGCCTGCTCAGCATCCTCGAAGACCTGCCGGTCACGCCTGCAGAGACCAATGTGGCCTTCAGCTTCCCGGTGCAGTGGGTCGAGAAGTTCCACGACTCCGGCGTGACCACCCAGGGCCGCCGCGTGTTCTGGGGCCGCGTGGCCACCGGCAGCATCGAGCCGGGCCAGACCATCAAAGTCTTCCCCAGCGGCCAGACCGCCGTGGTGTCGCAAGTGCTGTCGGCCACCCGCCAACCGCAGAACAAGGCAGCCGGCCACAGCGCGGGCATCGTGCTGGACCGCGAGGTAGACGTGTCGCGAGGCGACTGGCTGCTGGCCGAAAAATCAGCGTCTTTGGGCGCCCCCGAGGGCCAGGGCCAGCGTCAGCTGAGCACCACCATCGCCTGGATGGACGACGAGCCCCTGGTGGCAGGCCGTCTTTACTGGGCGCTGCACGGCCACCGCTGGGTCAAGGCCAAGGTACAACGCGTGGTGCACCGCCTGAACGTGAACACCCTGGCCGAAGAAGAAGCCACCGAGCTGGCACCCAACGCCATTGGCCATGTCACGCTGGCCCTGCAGGAACCCTTGGTCACCCTGCCCTTTGCCCAGTCGCGCATCCTGGGCGCACTGGTGCTGGTGGACACAGCCAGCCACAAGACCTCGGGTGCCGTGCTGGTGAACTGATCTCCTTTAAAATCCAAGGTTCCGCGCCCATCCGACAGCGCTGCACCATTTTCCGAGTCCATCATGACCCACGTTGTTTCCGAATCCTGTATCCAGTGCAAATACACCGACTGTGTGGACGTTTGCCCTGTGGATTGCTTCCGAGAAGGCCCCAACTTTCTGACCATCGACCCCGATGAATGCATCGACTGCGCCGTGTGCATCCCCGAATGCCCGGTGAACGCCATTTACGCTGAAGAAGACCTGCCCGCCGACCAGCAGCACATGACCAAGCTCAATGCTGAGCTGGCTTTGTTGCCCGGCTGGAAGAGCATCACCAAGCGCAAGGCCCCAATGGCCGATGCGGACGCATGGAAAGACAAAACCGGCAAACTCGCTCAGCTGATCCGTTGAGCCCCAAGGACCAAGGCCAGGGTCCTTTCTTCTTGAACTTTGCACCATGACCACCCCTATCGACACCGAAGCGCTGGTCATTGGCGCAGGCCCTGTGGGCCTGTTTCAGGTCTTCCAGCTCGGGCTGCAAGGCATTCATTGCCATGTGGTTGATGCACTGCCCCACGTCGGCGGACAATGTGCCGAGTTGTACGCGGGCAAGCCGATTTACGACATCCCGGGCATTCCGTTTTGCACCGGTCAGGAGCTGGTCGAGCGTTTGCAACAGCAAATCACACCATTCAAAGCCACCCTGCATTTGAGCCAACAAGTTGACCATGTCGAGCGCCTGCCTGATCAGCGCTTGCAAGTGACCACCAGCGCTGGCCAAACATTCCGCACCCCAACCCTGTTCATCGCCGCTGGCGTGGGCGCTTTTGTGCCGCGACGCATGGTGCTCGACGGCCTGACGGCTTTTGAAGGCACACAGGTGTTTGCCGAGCACCCCATGCCTGAGCGCTGGGGCGGTCAGCATCTGGTGGTAGCCGGTGACGGTGACATCGCACTGCAAACCTGCCTTCAAGCCATCGAAGGTCCGCAAACCGCCGCCAGCGTGACGCTGCTGCACCGGCGCGATCAGTTCAGCGCCGCGCCAGAGTTGATCGCCCAAATGCGGCAGGCCTGCGACCAAGGCCGTATGCGCTTTGTGGCGGGCCAGCCCACCGGCTTGCGAAGCGATGCAGGCCGCCTGCACGCACTCGAGCTGCTCAATCCGCAAGGCGACGCCGAGTGGCTGAATTTGGATGTACTGCAAACCTGTCTGGGCCTGTCGCCCAAGCTGGGCCCCGTGGCGCAATGGGGCCTGGCCATGGAACGCAAGCAACTGACGGTGAACACCGAAAACTTTGGCACGTCCGAGCCGGGCATTTTTGCCGTGGGTGACATCAACACTTACCCGGGTAAAAAGAAGCTCATCCTCTGCGGCTTTCACGAGGCCACACTGGCCGCATTCGGTGCCGTGGCCCTGCTGCGCCCTGAGGAAAAGACCCTGCTGCAGTACACGACGACTTCTACGTTGCTGCACCAACGTCTGGGCATCGCATAAAATCCATTCCGCGCCACCCCACTGTGGCGCATCCGCTAGGGGTGTTGAGGGCTGTGAGGTCTTCGACTGAGAAAGTCCCTTTGAACCTGATTGAGGTAATCCTCGCGCAGGGAAGCTTGTCAAAAGAACGGTGCCTCACTCGCGGGCACACCGCGTTCCCAGTCAGCCGACCTGCCATTACGTTAAGGACAACGTCATGGCATTTTTTTCGCCATTTTCACGCCGGGCATCTGCCCGTTTCACATTTCGCACGAATTTTCGCGCCACCCACATTGCCAGCGCGATAGCCCTGCTGGCACTGGGCTGTGCCCATGCGCAAAGCGTGACCGAAATCACCATCACCGAAACCGCCCCATCGCAGGTCAGCGGCTTTGGTGATGTGCCCTTGAGCAAAGCGCCTTTCAGTGCGGTCACCATCGACCGACAAACGCTGCAGGACATCGGGGCACAACGCGTGTCCGATGCCCTGCGCCTGGACGCCAGCGTGGCCGACAGCTACAACTCACCTGCGTATTGGGACATGCTGAGCGTGCGCGGCTACACGCTGGACAACCGCTACAACTACCGCCGCGAAGGCCTGCCGATTTCCGCAGAAACCATGATCCCCATGGACAACAAGGAACGCATCGAACTGTTCAAAGGCACCAGCGGCATCCAAGCCGGCACCAGCGCCCCTGGAGGCTTGGTCAACTACGTGGTCAAACGCCCGCCCTCGGCCAAAAACGAGACCATCCGCTCGGTCAGCGCCAGCTATGGCACCGGTCAGAGTAGTGGCGCGGGCCTGGACCTGGGTGGCCGCTTAGGCCAGGACCAAGCCTTGGGCTACCGATTCAACGCGGCCTATGAAAACCTGGACCCGTACATCCGAAACAGCGAAGGCCACCGGAAACTGTTCGCACTGGCCATGGACTGGCGCATCAGCCCCGACAGCAAGCTGGAGTGGGAAATCGAGCGCAGCGAACGGCAACAGATCGGCGTCAACGGCTCTAGCCTATGGGACGGCGCAATCGGACTCCCTGCAGTTGTTGACCCCAAAACCAACCTGACTCGACAAGCGTGGTCCGTTCCTGGTTTTTTTGCAGCGACAACCGGCTCAATCCGATTCAAACAAGCCATTGATCAAGGATGGCTATGGAGCACACAATATGGCGCTCAAAAACTGCGCACCGATGACCGCCTGTCATTTGCTTTCGGCTGCGGGGGCAACTGTGACCGCTTTTATGCCGACGGCAGCTTCGACATATACGACTATCGCAGCGACAACGAACGACGCCTAACAGAGGCCCTTCAGACCAGCTTGGCAGGACAGTTGGAGCTTGCCGGTCTCACGCATAACCTTACTTTCAGTGCCATGCGAAGCCGCCAACTCGACCGGCTTCAAGCAACACAGCAATACAGCTACGCCGGCACCAGCACAGCCACCGGCAGTGTCGTCCCGGCGCAAGTGCTCGATCAAACCTACCCTAACACCAATCGCAGCGAGTACAGCACTGAAATTTCAGTGATGGACCGCATGACGCTTTCTACCAAGACGGCTGCATGGTTCGGCCTGCGCCATACCCAAAGTGATCGCAACACCCTTTCACTTGACACAGCCAATCCCAACCCTAAAAGTCAAAGCAGCGGATTCACCACACCTTGGATTGCACTTTCACACGAGTACATCAACGGCTCGACCATGTATGCCTCCTATGGCGAAGGTGTCGAATTGCTGGCGGCTCCCAACAATGCCAACTACATAAACGCAGGTCAGTTTTTGGGGGTGCAGAGGAGCAAACAAATTGAACTGGGGGCAAAAGGAAAAGTGGGCAATGCATTGAGCTGGAGTGCGGCGTTGTTCCACATAGAGCGTCCCGCGGCATACGACTACGCAGGTGAACGCGTCGTCGATGGCACTCAAAGGCACCAGGGCCTGGACGCAGGGCTTCAATGGCATCATCAGCAGTGGTTGCTTGCAGGCCAGGCGCAATGGGTTGACGCACGCATCTCAGGTGCATCTCTCAACACCGATTTGAATGGATCAAAACCGCTGAACGTCCCTGCACTGACATTGCGTGCCATAGCCCAATACCGTTTCACCGACGTCCCTGGACTGCGCACAAGCCTGCGTCTGAGCCACGAAGGATCACGACGCGTGACTGAAAACGGCAGCATCAACTTGCCCAGCTGGAACACACTGGACTTTGCCACCCACTACGACACGCGTATTCAAGGCACACGCACCGAATGGACCTTGGCCATCGACAACTTGGCAGACCGCCATTACTGGCGCGAATCGCCCAAGCAGTTTGGCCATTACTACCTGTATCCCGGTGCCCCACGAACAGTGCGCGTGGGTGTCAAAGCCAGCTTCTGAAACACAGCGGCAGGATTTTTAAAAAATCTTGCCGCCCCTCTCAAAACAGCCCAAAAACCACTCTATAATTCAAAGCTATTCCTCAATAGCTCAGTCGGTAGAGCGCCGGACTGTTAATCCGTAGGTCCCTGGTTCGAGCCCAGGTTGAGGAGCCAAAAAGACAAGCCTCTGCATTCACGTGCAGAGGCTTTTTCTTTGGCATCAAATCAAGAAACACTCATCATCTAACCAAGCAAATGTTCCATTGTTTGACTGGTTTGCTCAGAACCGGTTGTGTGTGCCCGACACACTGGATCGTGCCTGAAGTTTCTTGATCAGTTTTCGACCCAGATGCGCTTTGATGGCTGGTGAATAGAACAAGGAATCCCCGCCGCTTTCCAGCTGCAACAATTGAGCACTAGAAATTGCGTTTTCTGCGGCAAATCGAGTGCTGTCAATCTGCGCTTCCAGCCTGAGCTTTTGCAGCACAGTAGCTTCTTCCTCGGACCAGGGTTCCCAGGCTGAGTTCATGGCTCCAGCGCTTTCAAGTCAAGACCTTTGCACAAAGCCAACAAATCAGACAGCTGTGGTGTTTCCATCTTCTGCAAAACGTTGGCTCGGTGTTTTTTGGCCGTATCGGGCAAGATGTCCAGGTGCTCTGAGATACCCTTGTTGGTGTGCCCTTCCAGCATCAAGGTGAACACCGCGCGCTCACGCGAACTCAAAGTCAGCCACTTGCGGCGTATCTCGTTTTTTCGAATGAATATTTCCCGATTCAAGGCATCCAAAGCCAGCCCACGCTCAATAGCGTCAATCAGGTCCTGAATCTGAAATGGCTTCAACAAGAACTCGATCGGTTGGCCTTTCATAGCCCGGATGATTTCTTCGGACTGGCTCTCACCACTGATGAAGATGATGGGCGTATGCCGCCCCAACGTTTTCATTTTTTCCTGCAACTCGATGCCGGACATGTTGGGCATGCGCACATCCAGCACCAAAACCGCCGGGAACATGTCAAAGGATTGCTGCAGGAACGTTTGCGCGCTCTCATAGCCCTCAATGCTATAACCCATCTGCCCAAGCAAATCGGTCAGATAAACACGGATGTCAGAATTGTCATCGACAACGTACACATGACCGCGAGTGGAGGCACTCATTTGAAATTACAAAATTAACAGAGTTGTCAATATTAGGCTCGAGAAGCCGCCTTGGCCACCCCTATTTGGGGACATTGAGCCATATTTTTACCCAAGAACCTCAAAGTCAGCACGCCTCGCCATCGCTTCGCTCAGGCTGACAGCAGCAAAAGGATACAGAAAGGATTTAAGCGCACAAACAAAAACGAGCTAAACCTGATAAGGTTTAGCTCGTTGATGTTTTATCAAAAATGGTCGGCGTGGCGGGATTCGAACTCGCGACCCCTTGCACCCCATGCAAGTGCGCTACCAGGCTGCGCTACACGCCGACAAGACTTAAATTATAACCGGATAAATCAGACCTCAAGCGTGAGCAAGGCTCTAATTTCAAGCAGCTCTTGATGAAGAGGTGAAGAAGCGATCTCGGAAAAGAAAAATTCGGACCTCGCCGAAACCGGCTGATCACCCGGCTGCTTAGACAGCGCGTCTGAGCGGCTGCGCAAATCAGCAGGATCAAAGCCTTCAGAAGCATCACGTCTCAGCTGGCGATCAGTCTGAACCAACTCTTGCAATCGATTGCGTGCACCGCTGATGGTGAAACCTTGGTCGTAAAGCAGGTCACGGATGCGCCGGATCATCAACACTTCGTGGTGTTGGTAATAGCGGCGATTACCTCTGCGTTTGACGGGCCGCAATTGCGTGAATTCCTGCTCCCAATAGCGCAAAACGTGCGGTTTGACGCCACACAATTCGCCCACTTCACCGATGGTGAAGTAGCGCTTAGCTGGGATGGAGGGAAGCGGACTGTCCATGAACGACAACAAGTTACGTGGAAAGCCTTGTAGCTTACTGCAACTCAGACACCGGCGTCCAGACGAATCAACGCGGAGCGAAAAAGTCGACAGACAAAACAAAAAGCACTTGGGATTTCTCTCAAGTGCTTTTGTATCGGGAATTTTTTGGTGGGCAGTACAAGTTTCGAACTTGTGACCCCTGCAGTGTGAATGCAGTGCTCTACCCCTGAGCTAACCGCCCTACGCTTCTCAGCGAAGGTCTGAATTATCGCATAAAAATACCGTCGAATTGACCTGCATGCGCAAAAAATGAATTCTTGTCAGCGGCCTCAAGCGGCGTGTAATTGACGCCAAACGGTTTTACCGCCACTGGACTTATCGAGTTGCGACAGCACCTCTTCGTGCGCGGCCACCTCTTGTGCATTGGCCGATAAGATGGGCAAAGCGTATTGCCGCAAGTCCACTTGCACCAGCACACTTTGCGAATCGCTGGGCGTATCGCCCGCATCGATCAACAAAGCCTCTTGCCCGCGCGTCATGTTGATGTAGACGTCGGCCAGCAGCTCGGCATCGAGCAAGGCGCCGTGCAGCGTACGGCCCGAGTTGTCCACTTCCAGGCGATCGCACAGGGCATCGAGACTGTTGCGTTTGCCGGGGAACATTTCCTTGGCCAGGGCCAAGGTGTCGATCACGTTGCTGACATAGGCCTTCAAAGGCTTTTTACCGACGCGTTCAAGTTCTTTGTTCAAAAAACCAATGTCAAACGCCGCGTTGTGGATGATGAGCTCGGCATCGGCCAAGTAGTTCAGGATGTCTTCGGCCAGTTCGGCAAACTTGGGCTTGTCGCGCAAAAACTCGTTGCTGATGCCGTGAACCTTGAGCGCGTCCTCGTGGCTGTCGCGCTCAGGGTTGAAATAGAAATGCAGGTTGTTACCGGTGAGCTTGCGCGCGTAAAGCTCCACACAGCCCAGCTCGATGATGCGGTCACCGCCCTCGGCCGAAAGGCCCGTGGTTTCGGTGTCCAGAACGATTTGACGCATGGATGGTCACTCCGGCTCAGTGAAGTTCTTTGGCGTGGTTGATGGTGTAACGCGGAATTTCGATCACCAAATCACTCTTGGCCACAAAGGCCTGGCAGCTCAAACGGGAGTTGGGCTCCAGGCCCCAGGCGCGGTCGAGCAGGTCTTCCTCGGTTTCTTCCATCTCATTGAGTGTGTTGAAGCCTTCGCGTACCACCACATGGCAGGTGGTGCAGGCCGCGCTCATGTCGCAAGCGTGTTCGATGTTGATGTGGTTGTCGAGCAGCGCTTCGCAAATGCTGGTGCCAGCAGGCGCGGTGATCTCGGCGCCTTGGGGACAATACTCAGGATGGGGCAGGATTTTGATGACGGGCATAGGTGTCTTTGCAGTGGGAACTGGCTCTTACAAAGCCTGAATGTTTTGACCGGCCAGGGCTTTCTGGATGCTGTGGTTCATGCGCTCGGCAGCAAAGGCTTCAGTGCCCTTGGCCAGCGCCTGAGTGCAGGATTCCAGCGCTTGGGCGTCTTGCTCAGTTTGAATAGCCGCTTGCAAGGTGGCCATCAGGGCGTCGATCGCGCTGCGCTCTTGCGCTTGCAACAAATGGCCGTCGGCCGCCAAGGCGCTGCGCGTAGCCAGCAGCATGCGATCGGCGTCGACCCGTGCCTCGACCAGGGCACGCGCCTTCATGTCGGCTTGGGCGGTGGTGAAGCTTTCTTGCAGCATGGTGGCGATCTGATCGTCGCTCAGGCCATACGAGGGCTTGACATCGATGCGGGCTTCGACACCGCTGATTTGTTCTTTGGCGCCCACACTCAGCAGGCCATCGGCATCGACCGTGAAAGTCACGCGGATGCGGGCAGCACCTGCGGCCATGGGTGGGATGCCACGCAACTCAAAGCGGGCCAGGCTACGGCAGTCTTGCACCAGATCGCGTTCGCCCTGCACCACATGCAGCGCCAGCGCGGTCTGGCCGTCCTGGTAGGTGGTGAAGTCTTGCGCCATGGCGGTGGGGATGGTCTGGTTGCGCGGGATGATGCGCTCGACCAGGCCGCCCATGGTTTCGATACCCAAGGACAGCGGGATCACATCCAGCAAAAGCAGTTCGCCAGCGGCGTTGTTGCCCGCCAATTGGTTAGCCTGAATGGCCGCGCCCAGAGCGACGACTTCGTCGGGGTTGAGGTTGTTGAGCGGGGCCTGACCAAAAAAGTCGGCCACGGCTTGCTGGATTTGCGGCATGCGGGTGGAGCCGCCCACCATGACCACGCCTTGCACGTCTTCTTTTTCCAGTTTTGCATCACGCAGCGCTTTGCGAACGGCGGTGATGCAGCGGGCCGTCAGGGCCTGGGTGGCTTGCTCGAAATCGGCGCGGCTGATTTGCACCGACAAAGCGCCGGTGGACAGAGCCACATTCAGGCTGGCGGTGTCGGCGTTGGTCAAAGCCTCTTTGGCTGCACGGGCCGCTGCCTTGAGTTGGGTTTTGTCTTCGGCTGTGGCGGCTTGCAAGCCAGGCTGCTGGGCCATGGCGAAGTCGGCCAGGGCCTGGTCGTAATCGTCACCGCCCAAGGCCGAGTCGCCGCCAGTTGACAGCACTTCGAACACGCCTTGCGTCAGGCGCAGGATCGAAATGTCGAAGGTGCCGCCGCCCAGATCGAACACGGCGTAAACGCCTTCGCTCGCGTTGTCGAGGCCATAGGCAATCGCCGCAGCCGTGGGTTCATTGATCAGGCGCAGCACGTTCAAGCCGGCCAGTTGCGCGGCATCTTTGGTGGCCTGGCGCTGGGCGTCGTCAAAGTAGGCAGGCACAGTGATGACCGCGCCGTACAGGTCGTCGTTGAAGGTGTCTTCGGCGCGGTAACGCAGGGTGGCCAAAATTTCGGCACTCACCTCCACAGGCGATTTGGGGCCTTGCACCGTTTGGATGCTGAGCATGCCACCCTTGGCTGTGCCTTCGCTGGCGGTGAACTCATAAGGCAGTTTGCTGCGGTCGGCGATGTCGTTCAGGCCACGGCCCATGAAACGCTTGACCGAGGCGATGGTGTTGACCGGGTCAGTGGCCGCCGACTGCACCGCGTCAAAGCCGATCTGGCGACCTTGGCCCGGCATGAAGCGCACGACCGAAGGCAGGATCACGCGGCCATCGTCGTCGGGCAAACACTCGGCCACGCCGTTGCGCACCGAAGCCACCAGCGAATGGGTGGTGCCCAGGTCAATGCCCACCGCGATGCGACGCTGGTGCGGGTCGGGCGACTGGCCCGGTTCGGATATCTGCAATAAGGCCATGGTCAATCGGGAAAATTCAGGTCAATCGGTCGAGTTTAGCGTTCACTTCTTGCGTGAAGCGCTCGATGAACATCAGCGCCCTCACCTGCCCCACGGCCTGCACAGGGTCTTGGGCTTCATCCAGCAAACGGGCCAATTCTTGCTGCACACGGCGCTGCTCGGCAGACACTTCATCCGCCAGGGCTTCCAATCCTTGAGCGGATTCCGTATCGTCCAGGCTTTCACGCCATTCCATTTGCTGCATCAAGAATGCAGCAGGCATGGCCGTGTTGTTCTCAGCCTGCACGGGCGCTCCGCGCAGCTCACACAAATAAGCGGCGCGCTTGAGCGGGTCTTTGAGGCGCTGGTACGCCTCGTTGATGCGCACCGACCACTGCATGGCCACGCGCTGGGCGGCTGCGCCTTCGGCGGCGAAGCGGTCGGGATGGGCTTCGCGCTGCAGGGCTTTCCAACGGGCGTCGAGCTGTGCGCGGTCCTGCGCGAACTGCACCGGCACGTCAAACAGCTCGAAGTCGTTGGCTTGCAGCGAGATCACACGCGGAACGACTCACCGCAACCGCAGCGGTCACGCTCGTTGGGGTTGTTGAAGCGAAAGCCCTCATTCAGGCCTTCGCGCACGAAGTCGAGTTCGGTGCCGTCGATGTAGGCCAGGCTTTTGGGGTCCACCAACACCTTGACGCCGTGACCTTCAAACACCACGTCTTCAGGGGCGATTTCGTCCACGTACTCGAGCTTGTAAGCCAGACCCGAGCAGCCGGTGGTCTTGACGCCCAGGCGCACACCGACACCCGAGCCACGCTTGGCCAGGTAGCGGTTCACGTGCCGTGCGGCGGCAGCAGACAGTGTGATGGCCATGTCAGTTCAGGTGTTTCTTTTTGTAGTCATCCACGGCAGCCTTGATGGCGTCTTCGGCCAGGATGGAGCAATGGATCTTGACAGGTGGCAGCGCCAGCTCTTCGGCGATCTGACTGTTCTTCAGGGCCGCTGCTTCGTCGAGCGTTTTGCCCTTGACCCATTCGGTGACGAGTGAGCTGGAGGCGATGGCCGAGCCGCAACCGTAGGTCTTGAAGCGTGCGTCTTCGATCACCCCGGTTTGCGGGTTGACCTTGATTTGCAACTTCATCACGTCGCCGCAAGCCGGTGCACCGACCATGCCGGTGCCCACGCTGTCGTCGCCTTTGTCAAAAGAACCCACGTTGCGGGGGTTTTCATAGTGGTCGACCACTTTTTCAGAATAAGCCATGGTGTTTTCTCCGTATTCAGGTCAATGTGAACTCAGTGAGCGGCCCACTGGATGGTGCTCAGGTCGATGCCATCCTTGTGCATTTCCCACAGAGGGCTGAGTTCGCGCAGCTTGGCCACGTTCTCGCGGATGGTCTTGATCGCGTAGTCAATATCTTCTTCAGTGGTCCAGCGGCCAATCGTCATGCGCAAGCTGCTGTGGGCCAACTCGTCACTGCGGCCCAAGGCACGCAGCACATAGCTGGGCTCCAGGCTGGCCGAAGTGCAGGCCGAGCCAGACGACACGGCCAGGCCTTTGATGCCCATGATCAGCGATTCGCCTTCGACGAAGTTGAAGCTCATGTTGATGTTGTGCGGCACGCGCTGCGTGGCGTGGCCATTCAAAAACACCTGCTCCATGTCGCTCAGGCCGTTGATCAGGCGGTCGTGCAAGGCACGCGCCTTGGCGTTGTCTTGGGCCATTTCCAGCTTGGCGATACGGAAGGCCTCACCCATGCCAACGCACTGGTGGGTGGGCAAGGTGCCCGAGCGCATGCCGCGCTCGTGGCCGCCGCCGTGCATTTGCGCTTCCAGGCGAATGCGGGGCTTGCGGCGCACATACAAAGCGCCAATGCCTTTGGGGCCATAGGTTTTGTGGGAGGCCAGACTCATCAGGTCGATGGGCAGCTGGGTCATGTCGATCTCGACCTTGCCCGTGGCTTGCGCGGCATCCACGTGGAAGACGATGCCTTTTTCGCGGCAAAGATTGCCAATGGCGGTCACGTCCTGGATCACGCCGATTTCGTTGTTCACGAACATCACGCTGATCAGGATGGTGTCAGGGCGAATGGCAGCTTTGAGCGCATCCATGTTCAGCAAGCCATCGGCCTGCACGTCCATATAAGTGACTTCAAAACCCTGGCGCTCCAGCTCGCGCATGGTGTCCAGCACCGCTTTGTGCTCGGTCTTGACGGTGATCAGGTGCTTACCGCGTGACTTGTAGAAATGCGCTGCGCCCTTGATGGCCAGATTGTTGGACTCGGTGGCGCCGCTGGTCCAGACGATTTCGCGGGGGTCTGCGCCGATCAGGTCTGCCACTTGCTCGCGGGCGGTTTCAACAGCGGCTTCGGCTTCCCAGCCCCAGGCGTGGCTGCGTGAAGCAGGGTTGCCAAAGTGCTCGCGCAGCCAAGGGACGATGGCGTCCACAACGCGAGGATCGCAAGGGTTGGTCGCGCCGTAGTCAAGGTAAATGGGGAAGTGGGGCGTGGTCATAGCAGGGTCTTCTTTTCAATCAGGATTTGGCAAACACGTTGCCCAGGTCGAACACAGAATTGGGGGCTGTCAGGCGAATGGGCTTGGAAACGGGCATGGGGGCAATGGCGCGCTTGAGGGTGGGTTTGTTTTCGACCACCAGACCCTTGGCCAGCTGGTCGTCCACCAGCTTTTGCAGAGACACCGAGTCCAGAAACTCGACCATTTTGGAATTGAGCGAAGCCCACAGGTCGTGCGTCATGCAGCGACCGTCGCCACCGTTGCAGTTTTCCTTGCCGCCGCAATGGGTGGCGTCGATGGGCTCGTCCACCGACAAAATGATGTCGGCCACGGTGATGTCGGTGGATTTGCGGCCCAGGGTGTAACCGCCTCCGGGGCCCCGAGTAGACTCAACCAGGTTGTGGCGGCGCAGCTTGCCAAAGAGCTGCTCCAGATAGGACAGGGAAATCTGTTGGCGCTGGCTGATGGCAGCCAAAGTCACGGGGCCGGCATCTTGGCGCAGGGCCAGATCGATCATGGCGGTGACGGCAAAACGGCCTTTGGTGGTAAGACGCATAGCAGACTCCTGAAGTGGTTGGGGGCTTGGTCTTTGGCCTGCCTGAGCAGGATCCCGACTAAACGAGTCAAGTATAACGCAATCCCGATCAAATCACTCGGGTTATAGGGTCATTCACTGGCTTCTTAAGCCCGAATCAAAGGCACGACGTTGTCGCCGCCTGTGGCACCAAAGGCCTGCTCTTTAAGGATGGTCAACTGGTCTCGCACCTGGGCGGCCTTTTCGAACTCGAGGTTGCGGGCGTGCTCCATCATTTGTTTTTCGAGCTGCTTGATGGCTTTGGCGATGTCCTTTTCGCTCATGTCCTCGACCTTGGCCCGCTGCAGCGCGGCCTGCTCCAGTCGCTCGGCTTCCTTGCCCGATTTTTCGCTGTACACGCCGTCGATCAGATCCTTGACTTTTTTGACGATGCTCTGGGGCGTGATGCCCATGGCCTCGTTGTGCGCCAATTGCTTGATGCGCCGCCGCTCGGTTTCACCCATGGCTTTTTTCATGGACTCGGTGATGCGGTCGGCGTACAAAATCGCCCGGCCGTTCAGGTTGCGGGCGGCGCGGCCAATGGTCTGGATCAGGCTGCGCTCGGCCCGCAAAAAGCCTTCCTTGTCCGCGTCCAGAATGGCCACCAGCGACACCTCGGGAATGTCCAGGCCCTCGCGCAGCAGGTTGATGCCCACCAGCACGTCGAAAGCACCCAAGCGCAGATCACGCAAAATTTCAACCCGCTCCACGGTGTCCACATCGCTGTGCAGGTAGCGCACTTTCACGCCGTTGTCGCTCAGGTAATCGGTCAGTTGCTCGGCCATGCGCTTGGTGAGCGTCGTGATCAGAACGCGCTCGTTCTTGTCCACCCGGATGCGGATTTCCTGCAGCACATCGTCGACCTGGTGCGTGGCAGGGCGCACCTCCACCACAGGGTCCACCAAACCAGTGGGACGCACCACCTGCTCAACCACTTTGCCCGCATGCGTTTTTTCATAGTCGGCGGGGGTGGCCGACACAAAAATGCACTGGCGCATGCGCTTTTCAAACTCTTCGAACTTGAGCGGGCGGTTGTCCAGCGCGCTGGGCAGCCGAAAACCATATTCCACCAACGTGGTCTTGCGCGCCTTGTCGCCGTTGTACATGGCGTTCAGCTGGCCAATCATCTGGTGGCTCTCGTCCAGGAACATGATGGCGTCGGGCGGCATGTAATCGGTCAGCGTGCTGGGCGGGTCGCCAGGCGCTGCACCCGACAAATGGCGGGTGTAGTTTTCAATGCCCTTGCAATGCCCGACTTCGGACAGCATTTCCAGATCAAACCGGGTGCGCTGCTCCAGCCGCTGCGCTTCGACCAGCTTGCCCATGCCCACTAACTCTTTGAGGCGCTGGGCCAGCTCCAGCTTGATGGTCTCGACCGCCGCCAGCACCTTGTCGCGTGGCGTCACGTAGTGGCTGGACGGGTAGACCGTGAAGCGCGGAATCTTCTGGCGGATACGTCCGGTGAGGGGGTCAAACAGCTGCAGGCTGTCGATCTCGTCGTCAAACAGCTCGATGCGAATCGCCAACTCCGAATGCTCGGCCGGGAAGACGTCGATCGTGTCGCCGCGCACCCGGAACTTGCCCCGGCTGAACTCCATGTCGTTGCGCTGATACTGCATGCGGATCAGCTGCGCGATCACTTCGCGCTGACCCAGCTTGTCGCCCGTGCGCAGCGTCATGATCATGCGGTGGTAACTCTCGGGCTCGCCAATGCCGTAGATGGCCGACACGGTGGCCACGATCACCACATCGCGCCGCTCCATGATGCTCTTGGTGCACGACAGCCGCATCTGCTCGATGTGCTCGTTGATGGCCGAGTCTTTTTCG
This sequence comes from Limnohabitans sp. YIMB22184, assembly GCF_048020265.1. GTDB lineage: Bacteria > Pseudomonadota > Gammaproteobacteria > Burkholderiales > Burkholderiaceae_C > Limnohabitans_A. The sequence goes on along the minus strand of NZ_CP171843.1, from coordinate 902,534 downwards.
ATGAACAAATCGCGCTGCGGCACATAGGCCTCGGGCTGGTAATAGTCGTAGTAACTGACGAAATACTCGACCGCATTCTTGGGGAAAAACTCGCGGAACTCGCTGTACAGCTGCGCAGCCAGTGTCTTGTTGGGCGCAAACACGATGGCGGGCCGCCCCAGCTGGGCGATCACGTTGGCCATGGTGAAGGTCTTGCCCGAACCGGTCACGCCCAGCAGGGTCTGGAACACCTCGCCGTCGTGCACCCCTTCCACCAACTCCTCGATGGCGACCGGCTGGTCGCCTGCGGGCGGATAGGGCTGGTACAGCTCAAACGGGGAGCCGGGGTAACTGACGAACTTCCCCGCTGCGTACTTGTCCGCATCAGACACAACTTCAACAACAGGAACTTCGGGCACGGTGGACATCTTTGTAAGCGCGGCCTGGCCAAACCAGGCGGCGGGGGCCGTTAAAATCAGGAACAACCCGAAAGCCTAACCGAGGAACGGGTTTCCTGCCACCACTGAACACAATCCAAGGACTTTCCATGTCTCTGTTTTCCGCCGTCGAAATGGCCCCCCGCGACCCGATCCTGGGTCTGAACGAACAATTCAACGCCGACACCAACCCCAACAAGGTGAACCTGGGCGTGGGTGTGTACTTCGACGACAACGGCAAACTGCCCCTGCTGCAATGCGTACAAGCAGCCGAAAAAACCATGATGGCCACCCCCACAGCGCGTGGCTACCTGCCCATCGACGGCATCGTGGCCTATGACAACGCGGTCAAGGCTTTGGTGTTTGGCGCGGATTCGGATGTGGTCAAGTCCGGTCGCGTCTCCACCGTGCAAGCCATTGGCGGCACAGGCGGCCTGAAAATCGGTGCCGACTTTTTGAAGAAAGTCAGCCCCAATGCCAAAGTGATGATCTCCGACCCCAGCTGGGAAAACCACCGCGCCATCTTCGTGAACGCTGGTTTTGAAGTCGAGAGTTACGCCTATTACGACGCGACCAAGCGCGGCGTGAACTTCGACGGCATGCTGGCCAGCCTGAACGCTGCCGCTGCCGGCACCATCGTGGTGCTGCACGCCTGCTGCCACAACCCCACCGGCTACGACATCACCGACGCCCAGTGGGACCAGGTCATTGCGGTCGTCAAGGCCAAGGGCCTCACGGCGTTCCTCGACATGGCTTACCAAGGCTTTGGCCACGGTATTCAAGAGGACGGCGCTGTCATTGGCAAGTTCGTAGCCGCAGGCCTCAACATCTTCGTGTCCACCTCGTTCTCCAAGAGCTTCAGCCTGTACGGTGAGCGCGTGGGTGCCCTGTCGGTGGTGGCGTCTGACAAGGAAGAAGCTTCCCGCGTGTTGTCGCAATTGAAAATCGCGATCCGCACCAATTACTCCAACCCGCCCATCCACGGCGGTGCCGTGGTGGCGGCTGTGTTGAACAACCCCGAGTTGCGTGCCCAGTGGGAGCAAGAATTGGCCGAAATGCGCGTGCGCATCAAGGCCATGCGCCAGAAGCTGGTCGATGGACTGAAAGCGGCTGGCGTCCAACAAGACATGGGCTTCATCACCCAGCAGATCGGCATGTTCAGCTACTCGGGCCTAACCAAGGACCAGATGGTGCGCCTGCGGACCGAGTTTGGCGTTTACGGCACTGACACCGGCCGCATGTGCGTGGCCGCGCTGAACAGCAAAAACATCGACTACGTGTGCGCTGCGATTGCCAAAGTCGTCTGACTTCATCCCTATCAAGTCTGACACCTGGCTTGCAACCGCCCCCGACGGGGCGGTTTCTTTTTGGGCGGTCCGGAAAGTGACTGCCGATTAGGGATCAAACTCAAAAAATACCGGATGGTCTCCTGTAGTATTGCTGCAGCGCACCATTTGTCGCGAGGGAAACTGCCACATGCTTTATCAGATTTTTGAAACCCAACGCTCGATCATGGAGCCTTTCTCCGATCTGGCCCAAGCTGCAGCCAAGCTGTACAGCAACCCCTTGAATCCCATGGCGCAAACCCCTCTGGCTCAGCGCGTTTCAGCCGGTTACGCCCTAATGCACCGTCTGGGCAAGGACTACGAAAAACCAGAGTTCGGCATCAAGACCGTGAAGGTCAACAAGACCGATGTCGCCATCCATGAGCGCGTTGAAATCGACAAGCCTTTTTGCGAGCTGCGCCGTTTCAAACGCTTCTCGGACGACCCCGCCACCTTGACGTTGCTCAAGGCCCAACCTGCGGTCTTGATCGTTGCGCCGTTGTCGGGCCACTACGCCACTTTGCTGCGTGACACCGTCAAGACCATGCTGCAAGACCACAAAGTCTACATCACCGACTGGAAAAACGCCCGCCTGGTGCCTCTGTCCGATGGCGAGTTCCACCTGGACGATTACATCAACTACGTGCAGGAATTCATCCGCCACCTGCAGTCCATCTATGGCCACTGCCATGTGGTGAGCGTTTGCCAGCCCACGGTGCCAGTGCTCGCCGCCGTGTCCCTGATGGCCAGCCGCGGCGAAAAGACGCCGCTGTCCATGACAATGATGGGCGGCCCCATCGATGCACGCAAGTCGCCCACATCGGTGAACAACCTGGCCACCAACAAGAGCTTCGAGTGGTTCGAGAACAACGTGATCTACCGCGTGCCACCGTCCTTCCCCGGCGCGGGTCGCCGCGTGTACCCCGGCTTCTTGCAGTACACCGGCTTTGTGGCCATGAACCCTGACCGTCACGCCACCAGCCATTACGACTACTTCAAAGACCTGATCAAGGGTGACGACGCCAGCGCCGAAGCCCACCGCAAGTTCTATGACGAGTACAACGCCGTCCTTGACATGGACGCCGATTACTACCTGGAGACCATCCAAACCGTCTTCCAGGAATTCAAACTGGTCAACGGCACTTGGGACGTCAAAGGTGTGGACGGCAAGATCGAGCGCGTGCGCCCGCAAGACATCAAGACCACCGCGCTGATGACCGTGGAAGGCGAGCTGGACGACATCTCCGGCTCAGGCCAAACACGCGCCGCACAAGACCTGTGCAGCGGCGTGCCCACCAGTGAACGCCAGCATCTGGAAGTGCCCGGCGCTGGTCATTACGGCATCTTCAGTGGCCGCCGCTGGCGCGACATCGTGTACCCGCAACTGGTCAAATTCATCCTGAATCACGCGCCCAAGGTGGTAGCCAAGGGCGCAGTAGCGGCCCCACCCAAGTCGGCCAGCCCAGCTGACAAGAAGGCTGTGGAAACCAAACCCACCCAAGCGGTGGTCAAGACCGCCATCAAGCCTGCGGCCAAAGTCACCAGCAAAGCCGCGGCCGTCACCCCACCCAAGACCTCGGTCAAAACCGCTTGGGTTGAGCCCAAGAAAAAAGCCTGAGGCCCATGCCCGCTTTGCTACAAACAGCGCCTGAGACCCAGGCGCTTTTTCTATTGCTGAACGACGCCCTGCCCCAGACGCAGTGCACGCGGTGCGGCTATCCCGACTGCGCCAGCTATGCCCAAGCCATGGCCAATGGGCAAGCGCCCATCAACCAATGCCCGCCGGGTGGACAAGCCGGTATTGAGCGCTTGGCTGCGCTGACGGGTCAGCCAGTGGAATCCCTCAACCCCGAACATGGCATCGAAGGCCCCCGCCATGTGGCCATCATTGATGAAGCCTGGTGCATCGGCTGCACGCTGTGCATCAAGGCCTGCCCGACCGACGCGATTTTGGGCGCCAACAAACTGATGCACACCGTGATCGAGCCCTGGTGCACGGGCTGCGAGTTGTGCATTCCGGTGTGCCCGGTGGACTGCATCGCGCTAGAGAACGTGACTGGCACGCAAACCGGCTGGGCTGCTTGGTCTGCGGAACAAGCCCACACCGCACGCGAACGCTACACCTCACGCCAGCAACGCCTGGTGCGCGAAGAAGCCGAGCACCAAAGGCAATTACAAGCCAAAGCCGAGCACAAGCTGGCCGATTTGGCAGCCCACACCAAAGGCACAGAAAATGCCCCTGAAGTGGACCGCAAACGCGCCATCATCGAGGCGGCACTGGCCAAAGCAAAAGCTCGGCAGACCGGGGTCTGACGGGCTTTTCAAAAACATCTTGGGGACAAAGCCAACGACCTGTAACCCCAGCAGATCAGGGCCTCAGGTCCGGAGCAAGTCAGTGCGCGTTGCTGGCCAACGCTGCAAACGCCTGGACCACTTCAGGCGGCGCTTGCACCAGCTCAATCAACACGCCCTCGCCGCCAATCGGGAACTCGTCGTTCGCCTTGGGGTGCAAGAAGGTGATGTCAAAACCGGCTGCGCCCTTGCGGATGCCGCCGGGTGCAAAGCGCACGCCTTGTGACGTGAGCCACTCGACCGCCACAGGTAGATCGTCGATCCACAAGCCAATGTGGTTGAGCGGCGTGGTGTGCACGGCGGGCTTTTTCTCGGGGTCCAGCGGTTGCATCAGGTCGACCTCGACCTTGAAGGGGCCAGAGCCGATGGCGCAGATGTCTTCGTCCACGTTCTCGCGTTCGCTTTGGAAGGTGCCGGTCACTTCGAGGCCGAACATGTCGACCCAGAGTTTTTTCAAGCGGGCCTTGTCGGGCCCGCCGATGGCGATCTGCTGGACGCCCAGCACTTTGAAAGGGCGCGTCATTTATTCAAACTCCACAATCATCTGGTCCACGGTGAGCGATTCGCCTTTGACGGCCACCACTTTCTTGACCACGCCATCTTGCGCAGCAAACAGCACGTTTTCCATCTTCATGGCTTCGATGACGGCCACACGCTCGCCCGCCTGCACCTTCTGGCCAGGCTGCACCGCCACGTCCACCAGCAAACCGGGCATGGGCGAGAGCACATAACGGCTCAGGTCCGGCGGGGCCTTGTAAGGCATGAGCTTGTGCAGCTCGGCCATGCGGGGCGACATGACCAAGGCCTCGATGCGCGTGCCGTTGTGCTGCACCTGCAGGGCCAAGGGGTTCTTCAAGGTACCGCGCTCGACTTGCGCAGTGAAAGGTTTGCCGTTGCAAGTGCCTTCAATGCGGATGTCGTTCAGGCGCGAGTTGCTCTGCATGGCATAGGTTTTGCCGTCCACCGTGATCTGCGCCACGCCGGGTTTGCCCGGGAACTCGTCCACATGCACAGACACATAGCGGTTCTGCCCGCCCTGCCCCAACTCGACCACCGCATAGTCCTGACCGATCTTGACGTCGTAGCCGGGCAACTGACCGCTGAGGTTAGCGGCACGTTCGCGCGACTTGCGGCGCACAAAGGCGGCCAGTGCGGCCAGGAAATCGTGGTCGTCGTGCGGCACGTCTTCAGCACGGAAGCCCTTACCGTACTGCTCGGCGATGAAGCCGGTGTTGAATTCACCCGAGACAAAACGCGGGTGCGCCAGCAAAGCAGCCTGGAACGGGATGTTGGAGCTGATGCCACGAATGACAAAGCCGTTCAGGGCTTCGCGCATTTTGGCGATCGCGTCGTTGCGGTCTTTGCCGTGCACGATCAGCTTGGCGATCATAGAGTCATAAAACATCGGGATCTCGCCGCCGTCCTGCACGCCCGTGTCCACGCGCACGCCCAGCAGGTCAGCGGTGTTGGCCTGGAACATGGTTTGTTTGGGCGTCTGGAAACGCACCAGGCGGCCCGTGGAAGGCAGGAAGTTGCGGAACGGGTCTTCAGCGTTGATGCGGCACTCGATGGCCCAGCCGTTGCGCTTGACGTCTTTCTGCTCGATCGGCAGCTTCTCGCCAGCGGCCACACGGATCATCATCTCGACCAGGTCCAGACCCGTGATCGCTTCGGTCACCGGGTGCTCCACCTGCAGGCGGGTGTTCATCTCCAGGAAGTAAAAGCTCTGGTCTTTGCCGACCACAAACTCCACCGTGCCAGCGCTCTGGTATTTCACAGCCTTGGCCAGTTGCACCGCCTGCTCGCCCATGGCTTTGCGGGTGGCTTCAGAAATGAAGGGCGATGGCGCCTCTTCGATCACTTTTTGGTGGCGGCGCTGGATGGAGCACTCGCGCTCGTTCAGGTAAATCACGTTGCCGTGGCTGTCGCCCAGCACCTGGATTTCGATGTGGCGAGGTTCCTCAACAAATTTTTCGATGAACACGCGGTCATCGCCAAAACTGTTGCGTGCTTCGTTGCGGCAGGAGGTGAAGCCTTCCAAAGCCTCTTTGTCGTTGAAGGCCACGCGCAGGCCTTTGCCGCCGCCGCCAGCCGAAGCCTTGATCATGACGGGGTAGCCAATGCCCTTGGCAATTTCAACCGCTTTCTCAGCGCTTTCAATCGCATCGTTCACGCCAGGAATGCAGTTCACACCGGCGGCACCCGCCAGCTTTTTCGACTCGATCTTGTCGCCCATGGCGGCAATCGAGAAATAGCGTGGGCCGATGAAGGCAATGCCCTCGTCTTCGCAGCGCTTGGCAAACTCGGCGTTCTCGCTCAAGAAGCCGTAGCCAGGGTGAATCGCTTGTGCGCCTGTGGCTTTGGCGGCGGCGATGATCTTGTCGGCCACCAGATACGACTCGCGCGAGGGTGCGGGGCCGAGCAACACGGCTTCGTCGGCCAGCATCACATGGCGGGCCTCCTTGTCAGCTTCGGAATACACGGCCACGGTCTGGATACCCATTTTTTGGGCGGTGGCGATGACACGGCAGGCGATTTCGCCGCGGTTGGCAATCAAAATTTTGGTAAACATCTTGTTCTTCTCCTTGGCCATCACAGTGGAATGTTCCCGTGCTTGCGCCAGGGGTTCTCGATCTTCTTGTCCTTGAGCATCACCAGCGAACGGCAAATGCGCTTGCGGGTCTCATGCGGCTGGATCACGTCGTCAATGAAGCCACGCGCACCCGCCACAAACGGGTTGGCAAAACGGGCTTTGTACTCGGCTTCTTTGGCGACCAGCTTTTCGGGATCGCCCTTGTCTTCGCGGAAGATGATTTCCACCGCGCCTTTGGCCCCCATCACCGCGATTTCGGCGTTGGGCCACGCAAAGTTCACGTCGCCGCGCAGGTGCTTGGAAGCCATCACGTCGTACGCGCCGCCATAGGCCTTGCGGGTGATGACGGTGATTTTCGGCACCGTGCACTCGGCGTACGCGTACAGCAGCTTCGCGCCGTGTTTGATGATGCCGCCAAACTCCTGGCTGGTGCCGGGCATGAAACCGGGCACGTCGACAAAGGTGATGACGGGGATGTTGAACGCGTCGCAAAAACGCACAAAGCGGGCGGCTTTGATGGAGCTCTTGATGTCGAGACATCCGGCCAGCACCAGAGGCTGGTTGGCCACGATGCCCACGGTCTGGCCTTCCATGCGGGCAAAGCCGATCAGGATGTTCTTGGCGTAATCGGGTTGCAGCTCAAAGAAGTCGCCATCGTCCACGGTCTTGACGATGAGTTCTTTCATGTCATAGGCCTTGTTGGGGTTCTCGGGCACCAGGGTGTCGAGGCTCATGTCGAGGCGGCCCGACGGGTCACCACTGGGGCGCACAGGGGCTTTTTCGCGGTTGTTGAGCGGCAAGTAGTTGTAGAGGCGGCGCAGCATCAAGAGCGCTTCCACATCGTTTTCGAAGGCCATGTCGGCCACGCCGCTCTTGGTGGTGTGTGTCAGGGCGCCACCCAACTCTTCGGCGGTCACTTCTTCATGCGTCACGGTCTTGACCACTTCGGGGCCCGTGACGAACATGTAAGACGTGTCCTTGACCATGAAGATGAAATCGGTCAAAGCAGGCGAATACACCGCACCACCCGCCGAGGGACCCATGATCATGCTGATCTGGGGCACCACACCGCTGGCCATCACATTGCGCTGGAACACGTCGGCATAACCACCCAAGGACGCCACGCCTTCTTGAATACGCGCACCGCCCGAGTCGTTCAAACCGATCACAGGGGCACCGACTTTCATCGCCTGGTCCATGATCTTGCAGATCTTCTCGGCGTGGGTTTCCGACAAAGCACCGCCGTACACGGTGAAGTCCTGGCTGAAGACAAACACCAAGCGGCCGTTGATCATGCCGTAGCCAGTGACCACGCCGTCGCCGGGGATCTTGTTGTCCTGCATGCCAAAGTCGGTGCAGCGGTGCTCGACAAACATGTCCCACTCTTCGAAAGTACCTTCGTCGAGCAAGACCTCGATGCGCTCACGCGCAGTGAGCTTGCCTTTGGCGTGCTGCGCATCGATGCGTTTTTGCCCGCCGCCCAAGCGGGCCGCAGCGCGCTTTTTTTCCAGTTGTTCAATGATGTCTTGCATGGTGGCTCTCTCTTTTCTTCAGGAAGATGGGGGGTCACTCTGTGCCTGGTAGACACTGAGCAGTTGACGAGCAGCCGTCGACGCGGCCAATTGACCCGCTGCGACTTGTTGGCTGAGTTGGGGCAGCAGCGTTTGAACACGCGGCTGGGCACGAAAGTTTTGTTTGAGCCCGGCGTCGATGCGCTCCCACATCCAGGACAGGGCTTGGTGTTGACGACGCGCGGTCAGGCGGCCATTGGCGGTTTGCAAGCCACGGAATTCACTCACCGCCGCCCAAAAGCTGTCCACGCCCTGGCCCAGCAGAGCGCTCAGCTGCACCACCTTGGGGTGCCACTGGGTGGTGTCGGCGTGCGCATGACCCGAGCTGCCGTGCATGCCCAAAAGCTGCAAGGCGCTGGTGATCTGCAACTCAGCGCGGGTGGCAGCAATCGCGTCGATGTCGGCCTTGTTGATGACCACCAAATCAGCGATTTCCATCACGCCTTTTTTGATGGCCTGCAAATCGTCGCCCGCATTGGGCAGCTGCATCAGCACAAACATGTCGGTCATATTGGCCACGGCCGTCTCGGACTGGCCCACACCCACGGTCTCGACGATCACCACGTCGTAGCCCGCCGCTTCGCAGACCAGCATCGATTCGCGGGTTTTTTCGGCCACGCCACCCAGGGTGCCGCTGCTGGGGCTGGGGCGGATGTAGGCACGTTCGTGCACGCTGAGCAACTCCATCCGGGTCTTGTCGCCCAGAATCGACCCGCCCGACACGCTGCTCGATGGGTCCACCGCCAGCACCGCCACGCGGTGGCCTTGGCCAATCAAATACAAACCCAGCGCTTCGATGAAGGTGGACTTGCCCACGCCCGGCACACCGCTGATGCCCAAGCGGAACGAGTTGCCCGTGTGCGGCAGCATGGCCGTGAGCAGCTCGTCAGCCAAGGCCCGGTGGTCCGGGCGGGTGGATTCGAGCAAGGTGATGGCCTTGGCCATGGCGCGGCGCTGCACGGCAGCGCTGCCATTGAGCAACCCGTCGAGCAAGTGCTCAGGGCTCACCCGATCGCCTTTTTGATCTGCTCCAGCACATCCTTGGCGCTGACCGGGATCGGTGTGCCGGGGCCGTAGATGCCTTTGACGCCTGCTTCGTAGAGCATGTCGTAGTCCTGGCGCGGGATCACACCGCCGACGAAAACGATGATGTCGTCGGCACCCTGCTTCTTGAGTTCGGCAATGATGGCGGGCACCAAGGTTTTGTGGCCAGCGGCCAGCGTGCTCACACCCACAGCGTGCACGTCGTTCTCAATCGCCTGGCGGGCGCACTCTTCGGGGGTCTGGAACAAGGGGCCCATGTCCACGTCGTAGCCCAGGTCGGCAAACGCCGTGGCCACCACTTTGGCGCCCCGGTCGTGGCCATCCTGACCGAGTTTGGAGATCATCACGCGGGGACGGCGGCCTTGCGCTTCGGCAAAAGCGGCAATGTCGGCTTTGAGCTGGTTCCAGTATTCCATGGTGTCTCCCACGTTTTCACCGTCGTCATAGGCCGCAGCGTACACGCCCGTCACTTTTTGCGTGTCGGCACGGTGGCGGCCAAAGGCTTTTTCCAGCGCATCCGACACCTCGCCGACCGTGGCACGCAGGCGCACGGCCTGAATCGACAAGTCGAGCAGGTTGCCTTGGCCGGATTCGGCTGCGGCGCTCAGCGCGTCGAGCGCGGCTTGCACCTTGGCGCTGTCGCGGCTGGCGCGGATGGCTTTGAGGCGTGCGATCTGGCCGTCGCGCACGCGCACGTTGTCGATCGACAGCGTCTCGATCGGGTCTTCTTTGGCCAGTTTGTATTTGTTCACGCCCACAATGACGTCTTTGCCCGAATCGATGCGGGCCTGCTTTTCCGCCGCAGCCGCTTCGATCTTGAGCTTGGCCCAGCCGCTGCCCACGGCCTTGGTCATGCCGCCCATGGCTTCGACTTCTTCGATGATCGCCCAGGCCTTGTCGGCCATCTCTTGGGTGAGCGACTCCATCATGTAGCTGCCAGCCCAGGGGTCGATCACGTTGGTGATGTGGGTCTCTTCCTGGATGATGAGCTGCGTGTTGCGGGCAATGCGGGCGCTGAATTCGGTGGGCAAGGCAATCGCTTCGTCAAAGCTGTTGGTGTGCAGCGACTGGGTGCCGCCGAACACGGCCGCCATGGCCTCGATGGTTGTGCGCACCACGTTGTTGTAGGGGTCTTGCTCGGTGAGCGACCAGCCAGACGTCTGGCTGTGCGTGCGCAGCATGAGGCTCTTGGGGTTCTTGGCGTTGAAGCCCTTCATGATGCGGCACCACAGCAGCCGGGCCGCGCGCATCTTGGCGATCTCCAGGTAGAAGTTCATGCCCACCGCCCAGAAGAAGGACAGGCGACCGGCAAAGTCGTCCACGTCCATGCCCTTGGCAATCGCGGTCTTGACGTATTCCTTGCCGTCGGCCAGGGTGAAAGCCATCTCGAGTGCCTGGTTGGCGCCGGCTTCCTGCATGTGGTAGCCCGAGATCGAGATCGAGTTGAACTTGGGCATGTTCTTGCTCGTGTACTCGATGATGTCGCCGATGATCTTCATCGACGGCTCGGGCGGGTAGATGTAGGTGTTGCGCACCATGAACTCTTTCAGAATGTCGTTCTGAATCGTTCCGCTCAGTTGGTCCTGCGAGACGCCCTGCTCTTCAGCGGCCACCACATAGCCCGCCAGCACCGGCAGCACCGCACCGTTCATGGTCATCGAGACGCTGACCTTGTCCAGCGGGATCTGGTCAAACAGGATCTTCATGTCCTCGACCGAGTCGATCGCCACGCCGGCCTTGCCCACGTCGCCCGTGACGCGCGGATGGTCGGAGTCGTAGCCGCGGTGCGTGGCCAGGTCAAACGCGACCGACACGCCCTGCCCGCCAGCGGCCAAGGCCTTGCGGTAGAAGGCGTTGGATTCTTCGGCCGTCGAGAAACCAGCGTACTGGCGGATCGTCCAGGGGCGCACCGCGTACATGGTGGCCTGCGGGCCGCGCAGGAAGGGCTCGAAACCCGGCAGCGTGTTGGCGTACGGCAGCTGGGCCGTGTCTTCGGCGGTGTAGAGCGGTTTGACGACGATGCCGTCGGGCGTCTTCCAGTTCAGGGCCGACACATCGCCACCCGGGGCGGATTTGGCGGCTGCTTTTTGCCAGGCTTCCAGATTGGAGGCGTTGAATTCAAAAGATGGAGACGTCATGGCGCTGTGCTTTCGGGACAAAAATGACTGGTCCGGATTTTGGCAGCTTGCAACTGCCTACCGGCTTACAAGTACCGTGATTCATAATTATTGATGCAGAATATTTTAACCGGCTTACAATTCAGCATCTGAAACGCCCTGACCTGCCCCCGCCTCGACCGCTCACACCATGTCTGCCCTGTCCCTTGCCCCCCGCGCCCTGTACGAAGAAGTGGCCGAACTCCTGCGCCAGCGCATTTTTGCGCGCGAACTGGAGCCAGGCAGCTGGATCGACGAATTGCGCATTGCCGAGACCCTGGGCATCAGCCGCACCCCGCTGCGTGAAGCCCTGAAGGTGCTGGCGGCCGAAGGCCTGGTGACGATGAAGGTGCGCCGCGGCGCCTACGTGACCGAAGTCAGCGAAAAAGACCTGCGCGATGTGTACCACCTGCTGGCTTTGCTGGAGTCGGACGCTGCCCGCGTAGTGGCACAGAACGCCAGCGCCGAGCAGCTAGCGCAGATCAGCGCTTTGCACGCGGACCTGGAAAAAGCCACCCACGACCGGGACCGCTTTTTCGAGATCAACGAAGCCTTTCACATGCTGCTGCTGGAATTGGCCGACAACCGCTGGCGCGACCAGATGGTGGCCGACCTGCGCAAAGTGATGAAGCTCAACCGCCACAGCTCGCTGTTCAAACAGGGCCGCATTGAGCAATCCTTAGCCGAACACCGCGCCATCGTGCAGGCCCTGACCGAGCGACAGCCTGAGCAAGCGGCCGAACGCATGTCGGCGCACTTCATGAACGGTTTGCAGGCCGCGCAATAAATCTGATGGTCAGTCGGTGACCACCGCACCCCGCGCCAGCGCAGCGCGGGCCAGCTGCCAGACCTCACGCGGCGGCAAGGGCTTGAGCTTGTGGTCGCTCCAGACCTGACGCCACAAACGCCCACCGCGTTGCCCGTGGTACAGGCCCAGCATGTGACGCGCGATCGCATACCAAGGGCAGCCATCTTCGGCAAAAGCCCGCTCCATGTAAGCCACCATGGCCTCCTCCACCGCTTCGCGACTGGGCACCTCGTTGGCATCGCCATAAAACGCAGCGTCCCAACTGCCCAACAGCCAAGGGTTGTAATAGGCTTCGCGGCCCACCATCACACCGTCGGCCTGCTGCAAATGCTGCGCGATCTCTTCGTTGGTCTTGATGCCGCCGTTCACGGCAATCAAAAGCGACGGAAAGTCTTTTTTGAGCTGATAAGCCAGCTCGTAACGCAGCGGCGGGATCTCGCGGTTTTCCTTGGGACTCAGGCCGTCGAGCCAGGCATTGCGGGCATGCACGATAAACACCCGACAGCCCGCCTCGCTCACCGTGCCCACAAAGTCGCGCACAAAGTCGTAGCTTTCGATGCGGTCAATGCCAATGCGGTGCTTCACCGTGACCGGCACATCCACCACGTCCAGCATGGCTTTGACACCGTCGGCCACGGTGCGCGGCTCGTTCATCAGGCAAGCGCCAAAAGCGCCACGCTGCACACGGTCTGAGGGGCAGCCGCAATTGAGGTTGATCTCGTCGTAGCCCCACGCCTGCCCCAGCTTGGCGGCGTGGGCCAGGTCGGCCGCATCGCTGCCGCCTAATTGCAGCGCCACGGGGTGTTCTTCGGCATTGAAGCGCAGGTGCCGCTGCACGCTGCCATGGCGCAAGGCACCGGTGGTCACCATCTCGGTGTAGAGCAGGGTGTGGCGGGTCAGCAGGCGATGGAAAAAACGGCAATGACGGTCAGTCCAGTCCATCATGGGGGCGACGGACAGGCGCCAGCGTTGGGGTTCAGGGAAATGCATAGGGAGGGATTATCCTTGGCTGGTGCCGGACTTGACCCAGGCACGGGCAAGCGCCCGTTGGGACGGCGTATAAATACCAGTGGTCGCAAGGCTGACAAGACAAAAAATTCTGGAGGGGAAAGATGAGCAACGCAACGATGTGGTGGGTCCTGTCCGGTGTGCTGGTGGCACTGGAGCTGGTGACCGGCACTTTTTACCTGCTGATGCTGAGCCTGGGCGCCGTGGCGGCAGCCTTGACCGCGATGGCGGGTTATGGCCTGACCACCCAACTCGTGGTGGGGGCGGTCGTGGGTGGCCTTGGGGCCGTGCTGCTGGGCCAATGGCGTAAGCGCCAAGCCGCCACGCCACAAGAAGCGCAAGACCAGCATCTGGACCTGGGGGCCACTGTGATGGTCGAGACCTGGGACGCAAAGGGCACAACACGGGTCTTGCACCGGGGCGCGGCCTGGAGTGCCGAGCTGGCCCCGGGCCAGAGCCCCGCACCGGGTGCACACCGCATTCAGGCCATCGCGGGCAACCGCCTGGTCCTCGAGAAAATCTGAGCACACCGCTCCAACCACTCAATAGGGAGAAAAACCATGGAAGTCGCAGCAGTCCTCGTAATCATCGCGGTCTTGTTCATCGTCAAGACCGTCAAAGTCGTGCCACAGCAAGAAGCCTGGGTGGTCGAAAGGCTGGGCAAATTCCACGCCAGCCTGGCCCCGGGCCTGAACTTTGTGGTGCCTTTTGTCGACAACGTGATCCAGAAGCACAGCCTGAAAGAAATCCCGCTCGATGTGCCAAGCCAGATTTGCATCACCCGCGACAACACGCAGCTGCAGGTCGACGGCATTCTGTACTTTCAGGTGACCGACCCCAAGCTGGCCAGCTACGGCTCGTCCAACTACATCGTGGCCGTGACGCAACTGGCGCAAACCAGCCTGCGCAGCGTGATCGGCAAACTGGAACTGGACAAGACTTTTGAAGAGCGCGACATCATCAACGCGCAGGTGGTGGCCGCCATCGACGAGGCAGCGCTCAACTGGGGCGTGAAAGTGCTGCGCTATGAGATCAAGGATCTGACACCGCCCAAGGAAATCTTGCTGGCCATGCAGTCGCAAATCACGGCCGAGCGTGAAAAACGCGCCCTGATCGCGGCGTCCGAAGGCCGCCGCCAGGAGCAGATCAACATCGCCACGGGCGAGCGCGAGGCCTTCATTGCGCGATCAGAGGGTGAGAAACAAGCCGCCATCAACAAAGCCCAAGGCGATGCCGCCGCCATCACCGAAATGGCCAACGCCACGGCCCAAGCCATCGAGCGCATCGCCGCTGCCATCCGCCAGCCCGGGGGCGAGCAGGCGGTGCAACTCAAGGTGGCGGAGCAAGCCGTGCAGGCTTACGGCAAAGTGGCGCAAGACGCCAAAACCACACTCATCGTGCCGGGCAACATGACCGAAGTGTCCGGGCTGATCGCCTCGGCCATGCAAATGGTGAGCACCGGCAAACAAGCAGGTTAAAGCGGCCCTACAGACACAAAAAACCCGCCGAGGCGGGTTTTTTGTGGGCCATGCCCAGGGCGATGCAGCCAAAGGCCAAGGCATCAGCCCATGTGCAAACCACCGTTGACCGAGAAGTCAGCACCGGTGGCATAACCGCCCTCATCGCTGGCCAACCAGGCGATGATGGAGGCGATCTCGCTGGGCTTGCCCAGGCGCTTGACGGGCACGGTGGCCACGATCTTTTCCAGCACGTCAGGACGGATGGCGTTGACCATGTCGGTGCCGATGTAGCCCGGCGACACGGTGTTCACCGTCACGCCCTTGGTGGCCAATTCTTGCGCCAGGGCCATCGAAAAACCGTGCATGCCGGCTTTGGCGGCCGAGTAGTTGGTTTGCCCTGCCTGGCCTTTTTCACCGTTGACCGACGAGATGTTGATGATGCGGCCCCAGCCCTTTTCCACCATGTCGGACACGACCTGCTTGGTCACGTTGAACATGGAGTCCAGGTTGGTGTTCATCACGGCGTCCCAGTCATCCCGGGTCATCTTCAGGAACATGCGGTCCTTGGTGATACCCGCGTTGTTCACCAGCACATCAATGGGGCCGTGCTCGGCCTTGGCCTTGCTGAAGGCTTCCACCGTGGAATCCCAGTCACCGACGTTGCCCACCGAAGCGTAGAAGGTAAAGCCCAGGGCTTTTTGCTCGTCCAACCATTTGGTGAAGTCACGGGTTGGACCGCAACCGGCGATGACCTTGAAGCCCTCCTGGTGAAGGCGCTGGCAAATCGCGGTACCGATACCGCCCATGCCACCTGTGACGTAAGCTACTTTTTGACTCATGGTTTGTCTCCTTGTTATGAGTGAAGTGGGATCAATGAAGACCGCTCAAGTCACGCTGTTGGGCTGCCCTTATACGGTTGGACAGTGCGCCAAACAACGCCACATGAGCGGCGCAGGTTTTTTTAAACGCGTTCAACCGCCAGGGACACGCCCATGCCGCCGCCGATACAGAGCGCGGCCAAACCTTTTTGGGCCTGAGTGCGCTGCATTTCGTGCAGCAAAGTCACCAAAATACGGCAACCGGATGCGCCAATCGGGTGGCCAATCGCAATGGCACCGCCGTTGACGTTGACTTTGGCCGGATCGATGTCCAGTGCTTTGTTGACAGCGCAGGCTTGCGCAGCAAAGGCTTCGTTCAATTCAAACAGGTCCACGTCCTGGGCTTTCCAACCCGCACGGGCCAGCGCCTTTTGCGAGGCGGGCACCGGGCCCATGCCCATGGTGGCCGGGTCCAGACCGCTGGTGCCGAAAGCGGCAATACGGGCCAAGGGCTTGAGACCCAGGGCAGCGGCCTTTTTGGCGCTCATGACCATCACAGCGGCAGCACCATCGTTGATGCCCGAGGCATTGCCAGCCGTCACACTGCCGGCCTTGTCGAACGCGGGGCGCAAGCCCGCCAGCACTTCTTCGCTGGTTTTTTTGTTGATGAATTCATCGGTGTTGAACACCAGTGCATCACCCTTGCGCTGGGGGATCAGCACGTCCACGATCTCGTCCTTGAACTTGCCCGCTTCTTGTGCTGCAGCCGCCTTGCGCTGGCTGCCTGCAGCCAAAGCATCTTGCATTTCGCGGGTGATGCCGTGAGCCTTGGCCACGTTCTCGGCGGTGATGCCCATGTGGTACTGGTTGTACACGTCCCACAGACCGTCCACGATCATGGTGTCGGTCATCTTCCAGTCGCCCATGCGCTGGCCGTCGCGGCTGCCGTTCAAGACGTGGGGGCTGGCGCTCATGTTTTCCTGACCACCCGCGATCACGATTTCGCTGTCGCCCCAGGCCACAGCTTGTGCGGCCAGCATCACGGCTTTCAGGCCCGAGCCGCACACCGCGTTGATGGTCAGCGCAGGAGTCTCTTTGGCGAGTCCGGCTTTCATCATGGCTTGGCGGGCGGGGTTCTGGCCCACGCCTGCGGCCAGCACCTGGCCCATGATGACTTCGCCAATGGCGTCGACCGGCAAGCCGCTGCGTTGGAGCAAGCCTTTGATGACGATGCTGCCCAGCTCAGTGGCAGGGGTCTTGGCGAGCGAGCCGCCAAATTTACCCACCGCGGTGCGAGCGGCTGCTACGATGACGATGTCTTCCATTTTTATCTCCAAAAAAAACAATCAGGCTTTGGCTTTGACGTAACGACCAGGGGCCGCTTCGATGGCTTTGAATTGGCTGCCTTTGCCATAGGTTTTGGGGGCGGCAATTTGCTTGCCCGCATGGCCCTTGAGCCAATCGGACCAGTCGGTCCACCAGCTGCCGGGCAGCTCTTTGGCACTGGCGATCCAGTCGTTCACATCGGCCGGGAATTTGCTGTCCTCGCTCAGCCAGTGACTGCGCTTTTTGGCGGCGGGCGGGTTGATCACGCCCGCGATGTGGCCCGAGGCCCCCATGACAAAACGCTTTTTGCCCGGCAGCACCTGGGTGCTGGCGTACGCGCCGCCGATGGGCACGATGTGGTCTTCACGCGAGCCGTAGATGTAGACCGGCATGTCGACCTTGCCCAAATCAATGGGCTCGCCACAGACTTTGACCTTGCCGGGTTTGACCAGGTTGTTTTCCAGGTAGGTGTTGCGCAGGTACCAGGCATAAAAAGGTCCGGGCAAATTGGTCGAGTCGCTGTTCCAGTAGAGCAGGTCAAACGGTGGCGGGGTCTCGCCCTTGAGGTAGTTGCCCACCACATAGTTCCAGACCAGGTCGTTGGGGCGCAGAAAGCTGAAAGTCGAGGCCAGGTCCTGGCCCTTGAGCAAGCCGCCCTTGCCCATTTGCTGCTCACGGAACTTGACGAAGTTCTCGTCAATGAACACGTCCAGAATGCCGGTGTCGGTGAAGTTGATCAGGGTGGTGAGGAAGGTAGCACTGGCCACAGGCTTTTCGCCACGGGCCGCCAACACGGCCAAAGCGGTCGACAAGATGGTGCCGCCCACGCAAAAACCCAGCGCATTGATCTTGGGTGCACCCGTGATCGACTGCACCGTGCTGATGGCTTGGATGGCAGCCTGCTCGATGTAGTCGTCCCAGGTCTTTTGCGCCATGGACTCGTCGGGGTTGCGCCAGCTCACCACAAAGGTGCGATGCCCCTGGCTGACCGCATAGCGGATGAAGGAGTTCTCAGGCTGCAGGTCCAGGATGTAGAACTTGTTGATGCAAGGCGGCACCAGCAAGAAGGGTTTTTCGTAGACCTTGGCCGTGAGCGGCTTGTATTCAATGAGCTGAAAAAAATCGTTCTCGAAGACCACCGCGCCTTCGGTGGTGGCCACATTCTTGCCCACCTCAAACAGACTTTCGTCGGTCATCGACACATGGCCTTGCTGCATGTCGTGCATCAGGTTTTTCAAACCCTTGGCAATGCTCTCACCTTGGGTTTCGATGGCTTTCTTTTGTGCCTCGGCATTGAAGGCCAGAAAATTGCTCGGGGCCGCAGCAGCCACCCATTGCTCCACGGCAAACCGGATGCGGGTGCGTGTTTTTTCGTCTCCCTCGACCGCATCGGCGAGTCCCATCAGGGTGCGGGCGTTGAGTAAATAAGTGGCCGCATTGAAGGCAGCCATCGGGTTGGCGCTCCACGCTTCTCCTGAAAAGCGACGGTCTTTGACCTGCAAACTGTTGTGCAAGCTTTGATTCCACAACTCAGAGGCATCTTTAAAGTACTGCCCTTGCAGGGCTTGGAGCTTTTCAGGCGAGAATTTGAGGGATGGCATCGCGGCATCAAGCCCGGATTTCAACCCACCGAGGTCCAGCGTCTGGAAATGCTGCATGGCCTGCCCCCAGCTTTTGTACAGGTTTTGCTGAAAACCATCGCCCATGCTCGACCAAAATTCTGGCGTGGATGTGCTCATACTTGTCTCCGGTAAATGGTTTTTTTGATATCGGTTACCTTCAGTATCTGTCAATTTGATGTCACCTAAATTACAAAGCACAAAAAATGTATTTGATCGTTATTGCCTGGCTCTATGTGACCTTGTTGATGGGCTTGGCTGAAGCATTTAGTACCCAAGGGACTGTCTTGGGGGCCATCATCACTTTTCTTTTGTATGGGGTGCTGCCCATGTCTTTGGTCGTGTACCTCATGGGTACACCACTGCGCCGCAAAGCACAGCGACAAGCAGACGAAAAGGAACAACTGCAGGCACCAGCAAGCGCATCACCCCGTGAGCCAGATGCAAGCCGCCATGCGACCGCTCTGCCCAAGGACACGGCTGTCGCGCCGGTGCGAAAAGAACCGTGAGGCCTGCCCGGCGGTGCACCAAGCGGCCCCGCTGTCGTTGCCAAAAATACGGGTGAATCCCATTTGCTTCAATCGCCTCCGGGCCAGGCCTGCCAAGTCAGCGAGCCACTTGTCCGCCGCGCCAGGTTGGAAATAAACGGCGGTCTCAGGGTCATGCGCACAAAAAGCCTCGCGCACATCTGCACCCACTTCAAACGCCTGAGGGCCAATGCAAGGCCCCAACCAGACCAAAATGCGCTCCGCTGGGGTGTCCCGCAAAGGGGGCTGCTGGCGCAAGGTTTCCAGCACGCCTGTGCCCCACTCACCCGCCAAACCTCGCCAGCCCGCATGCGCAGCAGCCACCCATTGGCCCGACATGTCGCACATCAAGACGGGCAAACAATCGGCCACCATGATGGTGCAGGCCACTTCTGAATTCAGCGCAAAACAGGCATCGGCCTCCGTGCCATCCTGGGTGCTGGCGTCTAACGCCACGGCCTGATGGCCATGCACCTGCTTCAAGAAAACCGGACGTCTGCCGATGGCCTCTTGCAAGCGCTGGCGGTTGACTTGCACGCTGTGTGGCGCGTCACCCACATGGTCACCCAGGTTCATGTTGTCCCAAGGGGGGCTGGAGACGCCGCCATGCCGATCGGTCATCACAGCCTGAACATGCGCTGGCGCTGGCCAATCGGGTCGCAACCAATGGGGTGGGAAAGGTGTCATCACACGCAAAAAAATGAGAGATACAACAAAGGCGATGCCTTGTGATGAAGGATAAACCCAAAAAAATCACGATCCGAGGCCAAAGCGACAAGAAACGAGTACCTGTTCATGTGTAATGCACCCATGCCAAGGACCACCCCTATGCCCGAGCTGAGCTGGATTGACGCTGACCAGGCCTTGCCACCCATTCAACAGGCCTGGGGGGCACACTCGCCCGCCCCAGGCCTGCTGGCGGCCGGTCAAGACTTGTCCGCCACACGTTTGCTGGAGGCCTACAGTCAAGGGGTTTTTCCATGGTTCAGCGATGGCCAGCCCGTGCTGTGGTGGAGCCCTGACCCCCGCATGGTCCTGCGCCCCGGTGATTTCCGTTTCCGCCGTTCTCTGCGCCAGTCACTTCAACGTTGGCTGCAGCAGCCTGGTTTTTCATTGACCTTCGACCGCGATTTCGGTCAGGTCATCCGCCGATGCAGCACTTCGCCAAGGGCTGGGCAAAACGGCACCTGGATCGTGCCGGCCATGGTGCAGGCCTATGAAGACTTGCACCGCGCAGGCCACGCCCACAGCGCCGAGGTCTGGCTCGGTGGCGAGCTGATTGCCGGCCTGTATTTTGTAGCCTTGGGCCATGCCGTCTTCGGTGAATCGATGTTCACCACCATCACCGATGGCTCCAAAATGGCTTTGGCCTGCCTGGTCAGTGTGTGTCTGGCGCATGGCGTTGCCACCATCGACTGTCAACAAAATACCCGGCACCTGGCCTCCCTGGGTGCCCGAGAAATACCCCGGGCTGATTTTGTGGCGACCGTCCAGCTAGAGCGCATCAAGTCCCCCATCGACTGGGCGCAGCAAACTTTATACTGGGACACGTTGACGGCTTTGGACACCCTGTCGTGACCCATCTCAAAGATCTCCCCATTCAGGCCTTGCAGTTTTACGCCACGGCGCCCTACGCGTGCAGCTACTTGCCTGAACGCTCGGCACGCTCGCAAGTGGCAACGCCCAGCCATCTGATTCAAAACGAGGTTTACTCCGACTTGGTGGAGCAGGGTTTTCGCCGCAGCGGGATGTTCACCTACCGCCCCTACTGCGATGGCTGCCAGGCCTGCCAGCCCTTGCGCGTGCAGGTCGCCGCCTTCAAGCCGGACCGCAGCCAGCGACGCAGCTGGCGCCAACACCAGCATTTGCAGGCTAGGGTGCTCGACCTGCAATTCGATCCCTACCATTACGCTTTGTATTTGCGCTACCAGACGAGCCGCCACCCGGGTGGTGGTATGGACCAGGACAGCGTGGACCAATACAACCAGTTTTTACTGCAAAGCCGCGTCAATTCGCGCATCGTGGAGTTTCGTGAGCCGACCAGCGATGGCAGCCTGGGTGCCTTGAAAATGGTCAGCATCGTGGACGTGCTCAACCATGGCCTCTCGGCGGTTTACACCTTCTACGAACCCGAAGACCAGGCCAGCTATGGAACGTTCGGAGTGCTCTGGCAAATCCAGCAAGCGGAGCAACTGCAACTGCCCTACGTCTATTTGGGCTATTGGATAGAGAGCAGCCCAAAAATGAATTACAAATCACGCTTTAGACCTTGTGAAATACGCGTTCAAGGCCAATGGCGAACGCTGGCGTGAACGGCTCAATTTTCACAGTGTAAAATTTAAGGATCGCCTGACGACACCATGAAAAAAGACCCTGCATTCACGCCCTCACCCACCATCCAGGTCATAGAGCGGATGTTTTCGCTGATTGACGTGCTCGCCTCTCGCGAAGAAGCCGTTTCCCTGAAAGAGATCAGTGAAAAAACAGGCTTGCACCCCTCCACAGCCCACCGCATCTTGAACGACCTGGCCACCGGCCGGTTTGTTGATCGCCCGGAAGCGGGCAACTACCGCCTGGGCATGCGACTTCTGGAGCTGGGCAATTTGGTCAAAGGACGGCTGAATGTGCGCGACGCGGCACTGGCGCCCATGCGCGAGTTGCACAAACTCATTCAGCAACCCGTCAACCTCAGCATGCGCCAAGGCGATGAAATCGTCTACATCGAGCGAGCCTACAGCGAACGCTCCGGCATGCAGGTGGTTCGGGCCATTGGCGGACGGGCGCCTTTGCACCTGACGTCGGTGGGCAAACTTTTCCTGGCAGCAGACGACCCATTGCGGGTTCGCTCTTACGCCACACGCACCGGTTTGCTGGGGCAAACACGCAACAGCATCACGCAACTGCAGGTTCTTGAAAGGGAGCTGGCACGGGTCAAGCAATACGGCATTGCCCGAGACAACGAAGAGCTGGAACTGGGCGTGCGCTGCATCGCAGCCGGCATCTACGACGACCAGGGAAAACTGCTGGCCGGTCTGTCCATCTCTGCCCCGGCAGACCGCCTGGACGAAGGCTGGCTGCCCAAGCTGCAGGCCACGTCACATGAAATCAGCAGAACTCTGGGCTATCACGGCGACCATTGAAGCGCTGCCCGCCCATGAAAAAAGGCCTCCGAGAGGCCTTTTTTCATGGAACTGAGCTGTCTTCAGCCCGGCAGGCGCTCGGCCAAAGCCGAGTGCTTGACGCCAGAAGCGCCCGACGACTTTTCCACCCAACGACGCACACGTTCGGCATCGGCGATGCGGCTGAGTTTGCCTGCAGAGTCCAGAAACACCATGATCAGCTTGCGCCCGGCCACTTGCGCCTGCATCACCAGGCACTGACCCGCCTCTGAGATGTAACCTGTCTTCTGCAAGCCAATGTCCCAGTCAGCGCTCTTGACCAAACGGTTGGTGTTGTTGTACTGGAGCGTGCGGCGACCCACTTCGATCTCACGGCCGTGCGAAGTGGACAGCTCACGCAAAACGGGCTCCTTGTAGGCAGCCCCCACCAAAACGGCCAAATCGCTGGCGCTGGACTGGTTGCGGCTGGACAAGCCTGTCGGCTCCACATAACGTGTATCGGACATGCCCAGAGCTTGGGCCCGCGCATTCATGCGCGACACAAAGGCGTCCAAACCACCAGGGAAGGTACGACCCAGGGCATGTGCAGCGCGGTTTTCGCTGGACATCAGTGCCAAGTGCAGCAGATCACCCCGGCTGAGCACGGTACCCACCGCCAAACGGGATGAACTGCCTTTTTCCGTATCCACATCGGCCTGGGTGATGGTGATCATCTCGGCCATGGGCAATTGCGCTTCCGAGATGACCAAGCCGGTCATCAACTTGGTCAAGGACGCAATTGGCAAGACAGCATGGTCGTTTTTACGGAAGAGAACCTCCCGGGTGTCTTGGTCGATGACCAAGGCCACACTGGAGCGCAAATCGAGAGGATCACTGGCACTGTGAAGACCGGCCATTTGCCCATAAGAAGCACGAATGGGCAGTGCCCTGCTTTCTGAGGCCGCAGCACGCTGGACCTTGGTTTTTTTAGCAAGTGGTTGTTTCTTCTTCTGAACGGTTTTGGTAATATTTGCAGCCGTCCGCTTTTTAACCGTAGATGTCTTGTTTTGTGCCAACACAGCTGTAGGCCAAGCAGACACAACCAACAAGACCCCTGCGGTCAAAGCTGCAAGCAAGCCATGCGACCATCTGCCAGAAACTTGGTGGGAAAACGGTGGGGCGAATCGCATCAGAAACATCTTCATTTAAGAGTAAGGTCAATTGTTTCCGAGTGTACCTAAATAAAAAAAGTCACGCAAGAACAATGACTTGCGTGACTTTATTGAAGCCAGATAGTACTTCCAAAGACTTCAGTATTACCCCTGAGCAGCCACCCGATCGGCTTTGCTTTGCAATTTATTGAGTGCACTGAGGTAAGCCTTGGCCGAGGCGACCACGATGTCTGGGTCAGAGCCGACTCCATTGACAACACGACCACTGTTTTGCAGTCGCACCGTGACCTCGCCTTGGCTTTCGGTGGAGCCGCTGATGGCGTTGACCGAGTACAGCACCATTTCAGCACCACTTTTGATGTGAGATTCAATGGCTTTCAAAGATGCATCCACCGGACCATTGCCGTCCGACTCGGCCCGGACCTCTTTGCCCTCGACGGTAAAGACCACCGCCGCATGGGGGCGCTCACCAGTTTCGCTGTGCTGCGACATCGAAACAAAGCCGTATTGCTCTTTTTCAGCGGTCACGCTTTCATCGCCGACCAGAGCCAGGATGTCTTCGTCAAAGATTTCACTCTTGCGATCGGCCAGCTCCTTGAACTTGGCAAAGGCGTTGTTGATTTCGGTCTCGCTGTCGAGCGTGACGCCCAGGTCCTGCAAGCGCTGTTTGAACGCATTGCGACCGCTGAGCTTGCCCAAGACGATCTTGTTGGTGGTCCAGCCCACGTCCTCGGCACGCATGATTTCGTAAGTGTCACGCGCCTTGAGCACACCATCCTGGTGAATGCCCGAGGCATGGGCAAAAGCATTGGCGCCGACGACTGCCTTGTTGGGTTGCACCACAAAACCAGTGGTCTGGCTGACCATGCGGCTGGCCGCCACGATGTGGCTGGTGTCAATGCCAATGTCAAGGCCAAAATAGTCGCGGCGTGTTTTGACGGCCATGACCACCTCTTCGAGGGAGCAGTTGCCGGCACGCTCGCCGAGACCGTTGATGGTGCACTCGACTTGACGGGCACCGCCGATCTTCACGCCCGCCAAGGAGTTGGCCACAGCCATGCCCAGATCGTTGTGGCAATGCACGGACCAAATCGCTTTGTCCGAGTTGGGGATGCGCTCGCGCAGGGTCTTGATGAACTGGCCATACAACTCGGGCACCGCATAACCCACCGTGTCGGGCACGTTGATGGTGGTTGCACCCTCGGCAATGACTGCTTCCAAAATGCGGCACAGAAAGTCCATGTCGCTGCGGTAGCCGTCTTCCGGGCTGAACTCGACGTCACCCACCAAATTGCGCGCGAAGCGAACCGACTGCTTGGCCTGCTCGAACACCTGGTCGGGTGTCATGCGCAGCTTCTTTTCCATGTGCAGAGGCGAGGTGGCAATGAAGGTGTGAATCCGTCCACTGTTGGCCCCTTTGAGAGCCTCGGCCGCACGCGAGATGTCGCGGTCATTGGCACGCGACAAAGAGCAAATGGTGGAGTCCTTGATGGCGTCGGCAATGGTTTTGACAGCCTCGAAATCACCATTGGAGCTGGCGGCAAAACCGGCTTCGATGACATCCACACGCAGGCGTTCCAGTTGACGGGCGATGCGCAATTTCTCATCGCGGGTCATGGAGGCGCCTGGCGATTGCTCGCCGTCGCGCAAAGTGGTGTCGAAAATAATCAGTTTGTCAGCCATGTTCACTCCTGGTCAAAAACCCGCAAGTCCAAGCAAAAAATGCAAAAGGCCCGTTGCGGATGGCATACGGGCCTTTTGGGAAAATGTTTGCGTGCGCTACACATCCCGCCCGTGGGGCGCTAGCAGTAGTGCAAACAAAGAAAATTTCATAGAAACACTGTAGCACAGTTCAAAACCAGAACTGTCGTGCAGTTGACATCATTGGTGCAAGCCGCGCTCTTCCGGCTCGTCGGTGGAGGTACTGATCATGCTGGTCGGCTGCCCCTTGGCTTTGCGCCAGACATAAATCACATAACCACTCAAGCCATAAGCCACGAACAAACCGAACAACACCGTGGGCGGGTCGATGTTCACGGCCGCAATGCCCAAAGCCACCAGCACCAGCGTTGCAAACGGCACGCTCTTTTTCATGTGCATGTCCTTGAAGCTGTAAAACGGCACATTGGTCACCATGGTCAGGCCCGCAAACAGGCACACGGCAAACATGCCCCAGGACACCGCTTTGGCGGGCACAGCGTTCTCAAACATGATCCACACAAAACCCATCACCAAGGCTGCAGCGGCTGGCGAGGGCAGACCTTGAAAATAACGCTTGTCGACCACACCCGTGTTGACGTTGAAGCGTGCCAAGCGCAGCGCGGCACAAGCGCAGTACACAAAAGCGGCAATCCAGCCCCAACGGCCCAGCTCCTTCAAGGTCCAGACGTAGGCGATCAAGGCAGGCGCGGCACCAAACGACACCATGTCCGACAGCGAATCCATCTGCTCGCCAAACGCACTTTGGGTGTTGGTCATGCGGGCCACCCGGCCATCCAGGCTGTCGAGCACCATGGCACTGAAAATGCCCACCGTGGCCAAGTCAAAACGGCCATTGATGGCCATGACCACCGCATAAAAACCTGCGAACAGCGCGGCCAGCGTGATCATGTTGGGCAGCATGTAGATGCCCTTGGAGGGTTTGCGCACCGGTGCGGCGACTTCGGCGTCTTCAGCGGTGTCGTTGACTTTGTTCATCGTCCATTCCTGTAGCGGTTTTTCGGAGCCATCCCGTGTCAGCGGAGTTTAAGGCAGACCCAGCGCCCAAGAAAAAGGCCACCACAGTGGCCTTTTTCAAACTCGCCCAAGGGCCAGATCAGTTGCGGGACTTGTCGACCAGCTTGTTCTTGGCAATCCAGGGCATCATGGCGCGCAGCTGAGCACCCACGACTTCAATGGAGTGCTCGGAAGTCAAGCGGCGGCGAGCCGTCATGCTTGGGTAGTTGGTCTTGCCTTCCAGGATGAACATCTTGGCGTATTCGCCGGTCTGGATGCGCTTCAAGGCGTTGCGCATGGCTTCGCGCGACTGCTCGTTGATGACTTCAGGACCGGTCACGTACTCACCGTACTCGGCGTTGTTCGAGATCGAGTAGTTCATGTTGCCGATGCCGCCTTCGTAGATCAGGTCCACGATCAGCTTCAGCTCGTGCAAGCACTCGAAGTAAGCCATTTCAGGGGCGTAACCGGCTTCCACCAGAGTCTCGTAACCCATCTTGATCAGCTCGACCGCACCACCGCACAGAACCGCCTGCTCGCCGAACAAGTCGGTCTCGGTCTCTTCCTTGAAGTTGGTTTCGATGATGCCGGCCTTGCCGCCACCGTTGGCCATGGCATAGCTCAAGGCCAAAGCACGGGCTTTGCCGCTCTTGTCCTGGTGGATCGCGACCAAATGGGGCACGCCGCCGCCTTGGGTGTAGGTGTTGCGCACGGTGTGGCCGGGTGCCTTGGGCGCGACCATCCACACGTCCAGATCTTCGCGGGGAACGACCTGGTTGTAGTGCACGTTGAAGCCGTGGGCAAACGCCAACGAAGCGCCTTGTTTGATGTTGGGTGCGACGTTGTTGTTGTAAACCTCGGCGATTTGCTCGTCGGGCAACAAGATCATGACCACGTCAGCGGCTTTGACAGCGTCGTTGACTTCCATCACGGTCAAACCGGCTTTGCCGACTTTGTCCCACGATGCGCCGCCTTTGCGCAGACCGACGACCACTTTGACGCCGCTGTCGTTCAGGTTTTGGGCGTGTGCGTGGCCTTGCGAGCCGTAACCAATGATGGCAACGGTCTTGCCCTTGATGACGCTCAGATCACAATCTTTGTCGTAAAAAACTTTCACAGGGTTCTCCTTAGGAATAAACAGGTTCAAACAGTGGGTTTAGACGCGCAGGATGCGCTCGCCGCGCCCGATACCGCACGCACCCGTGCGCACGGTCTCCAAAATGGCACTGCGGTCGATCGCCTCCAAAAAGGCGTCGTTCTTGGACTGATCACCGGTGAGCTCAATGGTGTAGCTCTTGTCGGTGACGTCGATCACACGGCCGCGGAAGATGTCGGCCATGCGTTTCATTTCTTCGCGTTCCTTGCCCACGGCACGCACCTTCACCAGCATCAGCTCGCGTTCGGTGTAGGCGCCTTCGGTCAGGTCGACCACCTTGACCACCTCGATCAGGCGGTTCAAGTGTTTGGTGATTTGCTCAATCACATCGTCCGACCCGGTGGTCTGGATGGTCATGCGCGACAGGCTCGGGTCTTCGGTCGGGGCCACGGTCAAGGACTCGATGTTGTAGCCACGGGCCGAGAACAGCCCCACCACGCGGGACAAGGCGCCCGCTTCGTTTTCGATCAGTACAGCGATGATGTGTTTCATGATTACAGGTCCTCCACGCCCATGAGCATCTCGGTGATGCCCTTGCCAGCCTGAACCATGGGGAACACGTTCTCGGTCGGGTCCGTGCGGATATCCAGGAAAACGGTGCGGTCCTTCAATCGACGGGCCTCGCGCAAGGCGGGCTCCACATCTTCTGGTTTTTCCACCAGGATGCCGACGTGGCCGTAGGCCTCGGCCAACTTCACGAAGTTGGGCAAGGCATCCATGTAACTGTGGCTGTAGCGGCCGGAGTATTCAATCTCTTGCCACTGGCGCACCATGCCCAGGTAGCGGTTGTTCAGGGCCAGCACCTTGATCGGCGTGTTGTACTGCAGGCAGGTCGACAGTTCCTGGATGCACATCTGCACCGAGCCTTCGCCCGTGACACAGAAGACTTCGCTGTCGGGCTTGGCGAGTTTGATGCCCATGGCGTAAGGAATGCCCACGCCCATGGTGCCCAGACCGCCGGAGTTGATCCAGCGGCGAGGCTCGTTGAACTTGTAGTACTGGGCCGCCCACATCTGGTGCTGCCCCACGTCGGAAGTGATGTACGCATCCGCGTCCTTGGTCATCTCCCACAAGGTCTCGATGACCTTTTGCGGCTTGATCACCAAATTGTTGCTGTTGTCGTACTTCATGCAGTTGCGGCTGCGCCAGCCTTCAACCGTTTCCCACCACTGACTCAGCGCATGCGCATCAGGCTTGAGGCCGGACTCGCGGATCATGCCCATGAGCTCGGTCAGCACGTCTTTCACGTCGCCCACGATCGGCACATCGACCTTGACGCGTTTGGAGATGCTGGACGGGTCGATGTCAATGTGGATGATCTTGCGGTCCACCGAAGCGAAGTGCTTGGGGTTGCCGATCACGCGGTCGTCAAAACGGGCACCGACGGCCAGCAAAACGTCACAGTTTTGCATGGCATTGTTGGCTTCGAGCGTGCCGTGCATGCCCAGCATGCCCAGGAAACGGCGGTCGGTTGCGGGGAAAGCCCCCAAACCCATCAAAGTGTTGGTGACCGGCACATTGAGCATGTCCACCAGGGCACGCAGCTCGGCGCTGGCGTTGCTGAGCAAGACGCCGCCACCGGTGTAGATGTAAGGGCGCTTGGCGGACATCAACAACTGCAGAGCCTTGCGGATCTGTCCACCATGGCCCTTGCGCACCGGGTTGTAAGAGCGCATCTCGACCGACTCGGGGTAGCCAGTAAAAAGCGTTTTGTTGAAAGAAACATCTTTGGGCACATCCACGACCACAGGGCCAGGGCGGCCGCTGCGCGCGATGTGGAAAGCCTTTTTCATGACCTCGGCCATGTCTTTGGCGTCTTTGACCAAAAAGTTGTGTTTGACGATCGGGCGGGTGATGCCCACGGTGTCGCACTCCTGGAATGCGTCCAAGCCAATGGCCGCAGTGGGCACCTGCCCGCTGATGATGACCATGGGGATGCTGTCCATGTAGGCGGTGGCAATGCCGGTCACAGCATTGGTCAGGCCAGGGCCCGAGGTGACCAGCGCCACACCCACCTCGCCCGTGGCACGGGCAAAGCCGTCTGCCGCGTGCACGGCAGCTTGCTCGTGACGCACCAGGACGTGCTGAATGGTGTCTTGTTTGTAAAAAGCGTCGTAAATGTGAAGCACGGCGCCGCCGGGGTAACCCCAGACGTATTGCACGTTTTCAGCTTGGAGCGCTTTGACGAGGATTTCTGCGCCGCGCAATTCCTGAGCGCCCGCAGAAGCATGAGCCGTATCGGCCTTGTTCATTTCCATATTCAACCTTTGTGAATTTCTCTAACGAAAAACCTTGGGTGCCCCTGGGCTCGACTCTTGTGAAGTGGCTTTGGGACTTGAGACCACAGACATGGGCACCAAACTGTAAAAGTGCCGGACGGTGATCCGTTTGCTTTTTTTCAATTGCAATCGCACATTATCGCATTTGTAAAACAGGCTTTCCGAATTTCGGGACGCGCCACCTTCGGATGCCATAATTCCTGCTCACAGGACTGCAGCCACCCACGGCCCCCGGGTCCACCTCATTTCCCCAAAACTGGCAAAAGCTGCGCTGACGCGTGCGCTGAAAAAAGTTGGCATCCGACTCCGAACTCTCAGAATTTCTGAAAAACATGGAAAAGAAAGCGTTCAAGCGCGCTTTCTACCATGTGCGAAACGAGGATGCGGCCCTGGACATCCTGCAAGACAGCATGATCAAGTTGTGCACCAACTATGCCGACAAGCCCGTCAGCGAACTGCCCTTGCTGTTTCAGCGCATCTTGTCCAACACCATGTTGGACTGGTTTCGCAGGCAAAAAACCCGCAATGCCCTTTTCAGCAACTTGAGCGATTTCAGCAGTGCCGATCCAGAAGGCGAATTTGACCTGCTGGAAGTGACCGCTGACAGCTCGGGCGTGGCCGGGTCTGAAAGTGCAGAAGAATGGGTGGGCAGGCTCCAGACCCTGGAACACATCGAAACGGCCGTCATGGCCCTGCCGGCACGTCAACGAGAAGCCTTCCTGCTGCGTTACTGGGAGGAGCTGGACGTTGCAGAGACCGCTGCAGTGATGGGCTGCTCAGAAGGCAGCGTCAAAACCCATTGTTCTCGGGCCATTCAAGCCTTGAGCAAAACCTTGGGTACACAAGGAATCAGACCATGAAACACCCCAACACACCGAACGAGCAAGATGTAGACCGCTGGGGTCAGCATTTTTCGCGCCAGCTGACGTTGGCCGCTGCAGACTTGCCCCATGACATCAGCGAACGGCTGCGCGTGGCCAGGCAGTTGGCCGTAGCGCAGCGCAAGCCGCTGATGCAGTCACGGCTGGCCAACAACACACAGATCAACAGCAACGGCACCTTGACGGCCCCAGTCGATGAAGGACTGAATCTGTGGAGCGTTCTGGCCTCTGCCTTGCCCCTGCTCGCTTTGGTGATTGGCTTGCTGGCCATTGAGTGGATTCAGCAGGACTACATCACATCGGAAATCGCTGCGACCGACTCGGCCTTGCTGACCGACGAATTGCCCCCAGATGCCTACACCGATGCCGGTTTTGCCCAGTTTCTAAAGCAAGGCCTGGGTAACCACACTAGCCATGACTGAACGCCATTGCTGCCGATTCACGCGCCTGAGTGCCGCCCTGACACTGGGTGGCGCTTGGCTTTTATCGGCTTGTTTGAGCACCGTGGCGGCACAATCACCAGATCTGCAGGTACCTGTCACTGCACCCGTCAAGGCCAGCACCCCACCACTTCAGACGCCCCCGGCCTCTAAAGCCTGGCAACAACTCAGCCCCAAGCAAAAACAAGCCTTGGCCCCTCTGGGCGCACAGTGGGGGGCATTGACACCTCAACAGCAGAACAAATGGTTGGCCATTTCGACCAACTTCACACAGCTGTCCGTAGCGGACCAGATCACCATGCATGCGCGAATGGCCGACTGGGTAGCCCTAAGCCCACAGCAACGCAATTTGGCACGACTAAACTTCAACAAATTGCAAAATCTGCCCAAAGAAGACAAAAAAGCCAAATGGGAGGCCTATCAAGCCCTGCCCGCCGAAGAAAAGCGCCTGCTTTCGGCTGGCTCCAAAGCCCTGCCCAAAAATGCAGCGCCCACGGCCAAACCCCTGGAGCCCCATCGCCAGGTTCAAACACCTTTGAAAGCCGCGACCGGCAACGCGCCAGCAGCCACCATCGCCATTGATCGCAAAACCCTCTTGCCAAGGCCTGCGGCACTGGCAGCGCCAGCACCCGATGTGCCCATGCCCTCCACGACAGGAACGCCTGACGGCGTTCGCCAAGCCACAGAAACCGCCCCCTCATGACGCAAAACGGTTCGCCCCCCTCTCCCGCACTGGACCTCTCCCCGCCTTCACTCACCCGCCGCATGGCCTGCTGGCTCTACGAAGGCATGCTGTTGTTTGGTGTGATGGTGTCTTCCGGTCTGGTTTACTTCATCGCCGCATATTGGCTGACCGGCCTGGCCCCTGGTGACATGAACCTTCACCCCCAACTGAAATCCGGCCTGCAAGCCATCAGCTTTCTGGTGCTGGGGGTGTATTTCATCTGGATGTGGCACCGTGGCCAGACGCTGGCCATGAAAACTTGGCGCATCGAAATGGTGGACCTGCGCGGCCAAAGGGTGAGTCGCAAACTCGCTTTCAAGCGCTACATGGCCAGCTGGCTCTGGTTTCTGCCACCCCTTGCGGCAGCAGCACCCTTCCATTTGTCTGTGATTGAAGTGACCATTTTGACACTGGGTTGGGTGGCGATCTGGGCCATCCTGAGCCGCTTTCATCCACAGCGTCAGTTCTGGCACGATGCCCTTGCGGGAACGCGTCTGATTTCCGCAAAAACAACCTGAGCCCCAGCGGCAACATGCAAGAGCCCTCTCCCCACCACGAGGTCAACCCTCAAAAAGCACGCCGTGGCCTGAACCGCATCCTGCATGCGGGAGGCTACTCGATCCAGGGCCTTCGGGCCGGCTGGGGCGAAACCGCATTTCGTCAGGAGGCTATTTTGGCCATGGTCCTGGTGCCACTGGCTTTCTGGCTGGGCCAAAGCTGGATCGAAACCGCCTTGTTGGCCGGATCGGTGGTGCTGGTCATGATCGTGGAATTGCTCAACACCAGCGTGGAATCGGCCATTGACCGCATCGGTCCGGAGTGGCACGACCTGTCCAAACGCGCCAAAGATATGGGCAGCGCGGCCGTTTTGCTCAGTTTGCTGCTGTGTGGCGGCATTTGGCTGGGCGCACTTTGGCAGCAACTGTCTTGATTCCCATGAACCCCAAAACGACTTCACCCGCCTTTTCCGTTTGTGTCTATTGCGGCTCCAAACCCGGCAACAAGCCTGAGTTTGCGCAAATCGCTACCCAAGTGGGCACATGGATTGGCACGCACGGCGGCCAATTGGTCTACGGCGGCGGACGCAACGGCCTGATGGGTCTGGTGGCCGAAGCCACCATGGCGGCGGGCGGCACCGTGGTCGGCATCATTCCCACCGCCTTGGTAGAAAAGGAATGGGCGCACCACGGCTGCACCGAGCTGCATGTGGTGGACACCATGCACGAGCGCAAACGCCTGATGGCCGACAAAGCCGACGCGTTTTTGGCCTTGCCCGGCGGCATTGGCACCTTTGAAGAACTGTTCGAAGTGTGGACCTGGCGTCAGCTCGGCTACCACGACAAACCTGTGGGTATCCTGAACAGCCTGGGTTATTACGATGGTCTGATGGATTTCATTGACCAGGTGGTCAAAGAGGGCTTCATGGCCGATTGGCAAACCGAGTTGGTGACTGTAGGCACCGAGCCCGAGGGGCTGTTGCAAAGCTTGGTGCAAAAAGCAGGGTTTGCACCCCGCGCCAAAGTCGAACTGCTCTGATCGACCTGGCGACTGCGGCGGGGCACTCGCCTCAAATGGCGGTTTCGTCTTGCTCGCCGGTGCGAATGCGCACCACGCGCTCCACCGAAGTGACGAAAATCTTGCCGTCCCCGATCTTGCCGGTGCGTGCCGCTTTGACAATGGCGTCTACACAGCGGTCTGCGTCTTCGTCCTTGACCACGACCTCCACCTTCACCTTGGGTAAAAAGTCGACCACGTACTCGGCACCGCGGTACAACTCGGTGTGACCTTTTTGGCGGCCAAAACCCTTGACTTCGGTCACCGTGAGACCAGTCACGCCACATTCGGCCAAGCCTTCACGGACTTCTTCCAGTTTGAAAGGCTTGATGACGGCGGTGATCTGTTTCATGGGAAAAGTCCTTTATAGATGTTCAAAATGCACCATCAGGCGCGAAACTTGTTGGTCATAGGATAACGCCAATCCTTGCCAAAACTGCGGTGCGTCACGCGAATGCCCACGGGCGACTGGCGGCGTTTGTACTCATTGAGCTTGATCAGGCGAGTGACTTTCTCCACATCGGCCCGCTCAAAGCCGTCGGCAATCAAAGCCTCCACACCCTCGTCGTTTTCCATGTAGCGCTGGATGATCGCGTCCAGCACCTCGTACGCAGGCAGGCTGTCCT
The DNA here is from genome assembly GCF_048020265.1 of Limnohabitans sp. YIMB22184. Lineage (GTDB taxonomy): Bacteria > Pseudomonadota > Gammaproteobacteria > Burkholderiales > Burkholderiaceae_C > Limnohabitans_A. The sequence continues at coordinate 868,866 of NZ_CP171843.1, read as the reverse complement.
GGTCTTTCTGGTCGGGGCGCAGTTCGGCGCTGGGCGGGCGGGTGATGATGCGCTCGGGGATGGGCTGGCTGCCCGTGCCATAGGGGTCGTTCAGGTTACGCCAGCGGGCCAGGTCAAACACGCGGGTCTTGACCACGTCCTTGATGACCGCAAAACCACCCGCCATGTCGCCATACAGCGTGCAGTAGCCCGTGGCCATCTCGCTTTTGTTGCCGGTGGTCAGCACAATGGCGCCCGTCTTGTTCGACAAGGCCATCAGCAAAGTGCCCCGAATGCGGGCCTGGATGTTTTCTTCGGTCGTGTCTTCTTTCAGGCCCTCGAACTGCGCCGACAGCGCCTGCTTGAAGCCGTCAAACAAAGGGGCAATCGGGATTTCGTCGTAGCGCACACCCAGGCGTTTGACCATTTCTCGGCTGTCAATCCAGCTGATGTCAGCCGTGTAGGGCGAAGGCATCATCACCGCATGGATCTTGTCGGCCCCGATGGCGTCCACCGCGATCGCCAGCACCAGCGCCGAATCGATGCCGCCCGACAGCCCCAAAATCGCGCCCTTGAAACCGTTTTTGCCGAGATAGTCGCGCACACCCAGCACCAGCGCATCCCACAACTCGGCGTCAGCTCCGGCCATGGGCACCAAAGCCTCGGGCGCAGCACTCAGGTCCACACCTGTACCTGCTGGCTGGGCCTGCACCGTCATTTCCGCTTCGCGAAAGCCTTCAGCCCGCGCGACCACCTGGCCCTGCGCATTCAGGGCGAAAGAGCGGCCCTCAAAAATCACCTCGTCTTGCCCGCCGACCAGGTGGGCGTAAACCAAAGACAGGCCGCAATCGGCCACGCGCTCGCGCATGCGCTGTTCGCGCTCGGGGCCTTTGCCCGCATGGAACGGTGAGGCGTTCAGCACCGCCAGCACCTGTGCACCCGCGTCACGCGCCAGGCGGGCGGGCTCGTCAAACCAAGCGTCTTCGCAAATCAGCAAGCCCACACGAACGCCCTCAACCTCGAACACGCCCACACCGTTGCCGGGCGTGAAGTACCGGCGCTCGTCAAACACTTGGTAATTGGGCAGCTCGCGCTTGTCGTACGCACACACCACATGCCCCTCGCACAACACACTGGCTCGGTTGTGGCGGCGCGTCACGGCCACGCTGCGGGTGCGCACGCCGCCGCCTTCGGGGTGGCCCACCACCACATGCAGGCCCTTTAACCCAGCCAGTTCGCGGGCCACCGTTTTCAGGGCATCATCACAGGCGTCAATGAAGGCTGGGCGCAGCAGCAGGTCTTCGGCCGCGTAGCCGCAAATCGACAACTCGGGCGTGATCAACAGCCTGGCCCCTTGGGCATAAGCCGCCGTGGCAGCGTCGATGATTTTGCGGGCGTTGCCCGGCATGTCACCGACGACGAAGTTGAGCTGGGCCACACAAATTTGGAGAGTCATACAGGTGCTGGAAAATTTGAGCTTGAATTATGTCACCCGGGTAGAGGATGACCTGAGCGGCATAGCGCCTAAAGCTTGGGATGGCTTGCTCGCCCAACAAGATGCCCCATCGCCTTTCATGCGGCATGCCTATTTGTCAGCCCTGCACGCCAGCGGCTCGGCCGTGCCTCAGACGGGCTGGACGCTGCAAGTGATCAGTTTGTGGCGCGAGACGACCACAGACCCTGCCTTGGCCGCTGCCTGCCCGCTCTACCTCAAGACCCATTCACGCGGCGAATATGTGTTTGACCACGCCTGGGCCGATGCCTACGAGCGCCATGGCCTGAATTACTACCCCAAGGCGCTGGTGGCCTCGCCTTTTACGCCCGTGCCTGGCAGCCGCTTGCTGGCCGAGTCCGATAAGGCCCGGCAAGCGCTGCTGGCCGCCTTGCTGGATCTGTGTAAAACCAACGACATCCCATCGCTGCACATCCTGTTTGGCAGCCCACAAGACTTGCAGGCTTGCGAGAGCGCGGGGCTGCTGCAGCGCAGCCAGGTGCAGTTCCACTGGCAGAACCAAGGCTGGCGCGACTTTGATGATTTTTTGGGCAGCCTGAACCAGGAAAAGCGCAAAAAAATCCGGCAAGAACGTCGCAAGGTGCAGGAGGCGGGCGTCAGCTTTCGCGCCGTGCGTGGCACCGACATGACAGGCGACGACTGGGCCTTGCTGCTGCGCTGCTACCAGCAAACCTATTGGGAACACGGCAATCCGCCCTACTTGACCCCTGCGTTTTTCGACGCCATGCGCCGCGACATGGCGCCGAACTGGCTCCTGTTTGTGGCCGAACAAGAGGGGCAGCCCATCGGCGTCAGCCTGATTGGCCTGCACCTGGACGCCCAAGGCCAGCCGCAGGTGGCCTACGGCCGTTACTGGGGAGCGCTCGCACGGGTGGACTGCCTGCACTTTGAGGCCTGCTACTACCAGCCCATCGAATGGTGCATTGCCAACAGCGTGCACCGTTTTGAGGGCGGGGCGCAGGGAGAACACAAAATGGCCCGCGCCCTGCTGCCCACGCCCACCCACAGCGCCCACTGGCTGGCGCACCCGGCGTTTTCAGAGGCGGTGGCGCGGTATCTGGAGCGCGAGAAATCGGGCATTGACAATTACATGGAAGCCCTGCAGCAGCACTCGCCTTTGAAGAAACCGCTGCCAAACTAGCCGCAGAAAAAAACCAAAAAACGCCTGCGCGGCGCAAACCGTGCAGGCGTTCAGCGGTTCAAGCGGCTTCAAACTGAAGCCGCTGGCACATGCCCATCAGGCCTTGTTGTAGTTGGCAATGCCGTCCATCAGTTCTTTGGCGGCGGACTCCACGCCTTCCCAGCCCTTGACCTTGACCCACTTGCCTTTTTCCAGGTCTTTGTAGTGCTCGAAAAAGTGGGCGATCTGCTGGAGTTGCAACTCATGCACATCGGCCAGGGTCTTGATCTTGGCGTAAACGGGCAGAATTTTTTCGGTCGGCACGGCCAAAATCTTGCCGTCCATGCCGCCTTCGTCTTCCATCAGCAAGATACCGATGGCGCGGCAAGGCACCACCACGCCCGAAGGCAATGGGAATGGCGTCATGACCAACACATCCACTGGATCGCCGTCGCCTGCGATGGTTTGGGGCACATAACCGTAGTTGGTGGGGTAGTGCATGGCGGTACCCATGAAACGGTCCACAAACAAGGCGCCGGACTCTTTGTCCACTTCGTACTTGATCGGGTCGGCGTTCATCGGGATTTCGATGATCACGTTGAAGGCGTCGGGCACTTTGCTGCCGGGGGTGACTTGGTTCAGGGACATGGTGTCTGCTTGTGAAAGTGAAGAAGAATCAAAAATCCTAAGGATTAACCCCGATTTTACTTTCACAGGGCTTGCGCCCCGGGATCACCCCACCGACCATGCGCCTGCCTGCAACACGCCGCGCGAGCATCAGCCACTCGGGCACAATCACCCCCCTATGTCTGAACGCGTCATTGCGCTGGTTGAACAGCGCCACCCCAGCCTGCCTTTGCCCGCCCTTGATGCGGGGCAAGACTTGAGCGCCCTGCCGCTGGACGGTCTGCGCCGCCCTTTGACCGATTTGCGCATCAGCGTCACGGACCGCTGCAACTTCAGGTGCAGCTACTGCATGCCCAAAGAAGTCTTTGACAAAGACTACGCCTACCTGCCGCACAGCCAGCTGTTGAGTTTTGAGGAGATCACCCGCATCGCCAGCGTGTTTGTGGGCCAAGGCGTGCGCAAAATCCGCCTCACCGGCGGTGAGCCCCTGCTGCGCAAAAACATCGAAATTCTGATCGAACAACTGGCCGCATTGCGCACGCCCGACGGCCAGCCGCTGGATTTGACGCTGACCACCAATGGCTCGCTGCTGGTCCGCAAGGCCCAAAGTCTGAAAGACGCCGGGCTGCAACGCGTCACCGTCAGCTTGGACGGGCTGGACGATGCGGTCTTTCGCAAAATGAACGACGTGGACTTTCCGGTCGCCGATGTGCTGGCCGGGATCGAGGCGGCGCGGGCTGCGGGTCTGGGGCCGATCAAGGTCAACATGGTCGTCAAGCGCGGCACCAACGACCACGAAATCTTGCCGATGGCCCGGCATTTCAGGGGCACGGGCATCGTGCTGCGCTTCATCGAATACATGGACGTGGGCGCGACCAATGGCTGGTGCATGGACGAGGTGCTGCCCAGCGCCGACGTGATCCGCCTGCTGCAGACCGAGTTGCCCCTGGTGCAACTGGACCCGTCTGTCCCAGGTGAGACCGCCGAGCGCTGGGGTTACGCCAACGCGCAGGGGGAACACGATCCGTCCTTGGGCGAGGTGGGTGTGATCAGCAGCGTGACGCAAGCTTTTTGCGGCGACTGCAACCGCGCCCGCTTATCGACCGAAGGCCGCTTGTATTTGTGCCTGTTCGCCAGCCAGGGCTACGACTTGCGCCAGCTGTTGCGCGATCCGGCGCAGAGCGACGCGCAACTAGCCGCCACGGTGAACGCCATCTGGCGCGGGCGCACCGACCAATATTCGCGTCTGCGCAGCCTGCGCGGGCCCGACACCGCCAGCGGCCCCGGCCGCCGGGTGGAAATGAGCTACATCGGAGGCTGAAGGCCATGAACTCCCATACCCACAACGCACCCGCCATCACCGGTCTGATCCTCGCAGGCGGGCGCGGCTCGCGCATGGGCGGCATCGACAAAGGTCTGCAAAACTTCCGCGGCCTGCCGCTGGCCTTGCAAACCCTGATGCGCCTGCAGCTGCAAAGCCTGCCGCTGCAAGAAGTGCTGATCAACGCCAACCGCAACCTCTCGGCTTACGAATCGCTGGGTGTGCCGGTCTGGCCTGACAGCATCGACGGTTTTGCCGGGCCACTGGCGGGCTTCCTCACCGGGCTGGAGCGCTGCGAAACCCCGCTGCTGCTCACGGTGCCTTGCGACACACCGATGTTCCCGCTCGATCTGGTGGAGCGCCTGTACAAGGCCATGGCTGAACAAAACGCCGATATCGCCATGGCCGCCGCGCCCGAGGGCGATGGTGCAGTGCGCCCGCAGCCCGTGTTTTGCCTGCTCAAAATCGACCTGCTTGAAAGCCTGGTGAAGTTCACGCAAGGCGGTGGCCGCAAGATCGACGCCTGGACCGACCAGCACCGCTGTGCCATCGTGCCGTTTGATAAGGCCGGCGACAGCGCCCAGGCCTTTGCCAATGCCAACACCCTGACCGAACTGCAACAACTCGAAGCCCTCTGACCCCACCCGCCACGCTTGCTGTGGCCGCGCAGACCATGACCTCGCCACCGTCACCCACCCTGTCACCCGCACCATCGCTGAGCGAGATCGCTGACCGTCTGCAAGGCTACGACCCGCAGGCTTTGTCGGCCCGCCATGTGAACGACTTTCTGGCCCAGCTGGTGCAACCGGTACGCGAACAGGAAACCGTGCCCCTGATGCAGGCGCACGGGCGCATCCTGGCCCACGACGTGATCTCGCCCATCAGCGTGCCGCCGCATGACAACTCGGCCATGGACGGCTATGCCTTTCGCGGCACCGAACTCCAAACCGACCGCCCCACCGTCTTGACCGTGGTGGGCACCGCCTTGGCGGGTGCGGCTTGGCAAGGCACGGTGAATGCCGGCGAATGCGTACGCATCATGACCGGGGCCATCATGCCCGCCGGGCTGGACACCGTGGTGCCACAAGAGCTGATCAAGGTGGACGGCGAAACGGTGCAGATTCCCCCTGGCCTGCTGCAAACGGGCGACAACCGCCGCTTATTGGGTGAAGACCTGATGGCCGGACAACCCGCCCTGCGTGCCGGCACCCGCATCGGCCCCGCCGCCTGCGGCCTGTTGGCCAGTCTGGGTTTACCCAGCGTCAACGTTTGGCGCCGACCCAAAGTAGCTTATTTTTCAACCGGCGACGAGATCCTGAGCCTGGGCGAAGCGCCACGCGAAGGCGCGGTGTACGACAGCAACCGCTACACCGTGGCGGGCATGGTGCAGGCCCTGGGCTGTGAACTGATCGACATGGGCGTGGTGCGCGACGAGCCAGCCGAGCTGGAGCAAGCGTTCAGGAACGCCGCAAGCCAAGCCGACGCCATCATCACCAGCGGTGGCGTGAGCGTGGGCGAGGCCGATTACACCAAGGCCATGATGAAAAAACTGGGTGATGTGGCCTTCTGGCGCATCGCCATGCGACCTGGCCGGCCCATGGCCGTGGGCCGCATCCAGCGAGGTGAGCGCTCGGCCGTGCTGTTTGGCCTGCCGGGCAACCCGGTGGCTGTCATGGTCACCTTCGCAGCCTTTGTGCGCCCGGCTCTCCAGCAGCTCATGGGCTGGCAAACGCCCCCCTTGCCCCTGCTCAAGGCCAAAAGCACGGAAGCCCTGCGCAAGAAACCCGGCCGCACCGAATACCAGCGCGGCATAGTCAGCACCAACGCGGCGGGCGAATTGCTGGTCTGCACCACCGGCAACCAGGGTTCGGGCGTGCTCAGCTCCATGGTGCAGGCCAACGGGCTGATCTTGCTGGGGCACAACCAAGGCCATGTGGCGGTGGGAGACGAAGTTCAGGTCATGATGTTCGACGGGCACCTGTAAAGCGCAGCACTGGATCAACCATGAAAAAAGCGGCCTTGGCCGCTTTTTTCATGCGCTGGCTGGAGACCCCCAACATAAGAGCCTCAATGCAAGGCAGCAGCCGGTGGCTCGTCATGCGCCACCGTCTTGTTCGGCCCTGGGACCACCTTGCGGGCCAACAGCGAATACATGGTGGGCACCACGAACACGGCCAGCAAGGTGCCCAGGCTCATGCCGCCCACAATCACCCAGCCGATTTGCGTGCGGCTCTCAGCGCCCGCACCCGTGGCCAAGGCCAGCGGCACCGCGCCGAGCACCATGGCCCCGGTGGTCATGAGGATCGGGCGCAAGCGCTGACCAGAGGCCCTGATCAGCGCCTCTTGCGTGGCCAGTCCTTGCTCGCGCAGCTGGTTGGTGAACTCCACGATCAAAATGCCGTGCTTGGTGATCAGGCCCACCAGCGTGATCAGGCCGATCTGCGAATACACATTGAGCGATCCCCCTGTGAACTTGAGTGCCAACAGCGCACCGATCATCGACAGCGGCACCGACAGCATGATCACGAAGGGGTCGATAAAGCTCTCGAACTGGGCCGCCAGCACCAAAAAGATGAAGAACAGCGCCAGCACAAACACGATCACCAAAGCGCCTTGCGAGTTCTTGAATTCGCGCGAGGTGCCGTTGAGTTCGGTGGTGTAGCCCGGCTTGAGCACTTTGGCCGCGGTTTCGTCCATGAACTTCAAGGCTTCACCCAGCGAGTAGTCGGGCGCCAGGTTGGCGGTGATGGACACCGAGCGGCGCTGACCGAAGTGGTTCAACTCGCGCGGCGACACGCTCTCGCGCACCTTCACCAGGCTCGACAGCGGAATCATGGTGTCGTTGCGGCCGCGCACCTGAATCACGTCGATGTCGTCCGGCGTGTTGCGCGCCGATGGCAGGGTTTGCACGATCACGTCGTATTGCTCGGCATCGCGCTTGTAGCGGGTCACCACACGACCGCCCAGCATGGTCTCGATGGTTTTGGCCACCACCTCGATGCTGACGCCAAGCTCAGCGGCCTTGACGCGGTCTACTTCCACACGCAGCTCGGGCTTGTTCAGGCGCAAGTCCACATCCGGCGACAAAATGCCCGGGTTCTTGGCGATCTCGTCCATCATCTGCCGCGTGATCAGGTTCAGATTCTGGTAACTGTCCGAGGTCTGGATCACGAAGTTCAGGGGCCGCTCACGGAAGCCTTGCCCCAAAGAAGGCGGCGTGATGGGGAAGGCATTCACGCCCGGCAAGCTGTTGAATTTGCCGCCCAGCTCACGGGCGATTTCCAGTGTCGTTCGCTTGCGCTCATCCCAGTCCACCGCGCGGTACACCACGGTGCCTTGGCCCACGGTGGGGTTGCCCATGTTGGCAAAAATGCGGTCGAACTCGGGGTAAGCCTGGCCGAACTTCTCCAGCGAGCGGGCATAGCGGTCGGTGTATTCCAGGGTGGAGCCGTCGGGGGCGTTCACCGTGGCCAAAATCGTGCCCCGGTCTTCCAGGGGCGCGAGTTCTTGCTTCATGGTGGGGTAAATCCAGGCAATGCCCACACCCGAGCCGATCATCACCAACACCACCACCCAGCGGGCACGGGTCAGGATCAGGCGCAAGAGGTTTTCGTAGCCGGTCGACAGCGCCGTGAGCCAGCGCTCCATGCTGCGGTCAAACCAGCCGGGATTGGGGTTGTGGCGCAGCAGCTTGGCGCTGAGCATGGGCGATAAGGTCAGGGCCACAAAGCCCGACACAATCACCGCCCCCGCCAGGGCCAGCGCAAACTCACCAAACAGCTTGCCCGTACGACCCGGCGTGAAGGCCAGGGGCGCGAACACCGCCGCCAGCGTCAAGGTCATGGCCACCACGGCAAAACTGATCTCGCGCACACCCTTGATGGCCGCTGAAAACGGGTCCAGCCCTTCCTCGATGTGCCGGTAAATGTTTTCCAGCACCACGATCGCATCGTCCACCACCAGGCCAATGGCCAGCACCAGCGCCAGCAAGGTCAAAGTGTTGATGGTGAAACCCGCCAGCGCCATCATGGCAAACGCGCCAATCAGGCTGACCGGGATGGTGATGATCGGGATGATGGAGGCGCGGATGGTGCGCAGGAACACGAAAATCACCAAGGCCACCAGCACCACGGCTTCGACGATGGTGGAAAACACGTTCTTGATGGAGCGGTCAATGAACACCGAGTTGTCATTGGCCACATTGATTTCCATGTCGCCCGGCAAGTCGGCCTTCAGGCGGGGAATCATCTCGCGCACACCCGCCGACAACTCGAGCGGGTTGGCCGTGGCCTGACGGATCACCCCGGCAGAAATCGCGGGCTGACCGTTCAGACGCACCTTGCTGCGGTCGTTGGCGGCGTCTTCCTTGATCTGGGCCACATCGCGCAGCTTGACGGGAAAGCCGTTCACGGTGCGGATCACGATCTCGCCAAACTGGCCCGGACGGGCCAGATCGGTTTGCGAGGACACGCTGAACTCGCGGTTGGTCGACTCGATCCGCCCTGCCGGCAACTCGAGGTTGCTGCGGCGGATGGCATCTTCCACGTCCTGTGGCGTGAGCTTGTAGGACGACAGGCGGGCATGGTCGAGCGACACCAGCATGGCGTATTTGCGCTCACCAAAAATGCGCACATCGGCCACCCCCGTCACGGTCTGCAGGCGCGGCTTGACCACCCGGTTGACCAGGTCGTTGATTTGCAAGGGATTGAGCGTGTCGCTGGTGAAAGCCAGCCAAATCACCGGAAAGGCATCGGCCTCGACTTTGGCGATCACCGGCTCTTCGATGGTTTGCGGCAAGCGGTTGCGCACGCGAGACGTGCGGTCACGCACTTCGGCGGCGGCCGTATCGGCGTCTTTTTCCAGACGGAAACGCACCGTGATCTGCGACTGCTCGGCACGGCTGATGGAGGTGATGACGTCGACCGCGTCAATGCCCGCAATCGAATCCTCAAGAGGTTTGGTGACCTGCGACTCGACCACCTCGGCCGATGCGCCCACATAGCGGGTGGTCACCGTGACGGTGGGCTCGTCGATCTTGGGGTACTCGCGCAGCGAGAGGCTCTTGAAACTGACCGCACCGATCAGCACGATCAGCAAGGACATGACGACGGCCAGGACCGGCCGCCGGATGGAGACTTCAGCGAGCTGCATCGGCACCCCTCAGGCAAGGGTTGGGGCCCGACAGGGCCACGGGCTTGACAGGCGGCTGTGCTGGCTTGGCAGCCGCACTCGGAGCGGCAGCGCTGGCAGGGGCTGGGCCAGCCGCTAAAGCGGTCGAAGAAGAGGCCGATGCGGAAGGCGCCGCCGATGCGCCACCCGCAGGTGCGCCAGCCGGACCCGACCCAGCGGCAGGTCGACCGCCACCGGGCTGGGACAAATCCACCACCCGCACTGCGGTGCCGTCTTTTTGCAAACGCTGGTGGCCTGCTGTCACCACGGTGTCGCCTGCGGCCAAGCCTTCCAGAATCTCGACTTTGCCCGGCTGGCGAAGACCCACCTTGACCGCCACACGCTCGGACACCTGGACGTCGGGCTTGTCACCCGCCACGACCTTGACCACAAAGGTGCGACCGCCTTGGGGGATGATGGCCTCTTCCGGAATCACCAGCGCATTGTCACGCACACCAAACACCGCGTTCACCCGGGCAAACATGCCCGGACGCAATTGCTGCTGACGGTTGTCGATGCACCCCCTGACCCCCACCGAGCGGCCGTTGGCCTCGATCAAAGGGTCCACCGCCTGCACGATGGCCGTGAACGGGCGACCCGGCAAGGCGTCTACCGTCAGCTGGGCCTTTTGGCCGGTCCGGATCTTGGCCTGAAAACGCTCGGGCAGACGGAAATCGACCAGCACGGCATCGATGTCTTCGAGGTTGACCATGTCGGCGCCGTCCTTGAGGTAATCGCCTACGTTAATCTGCTTGAGACCGGTGATGCCGTCAAACGGGGCCAGCACTTTGAGCCGTTGCAAGGTGGCGTCGGCCAAGGCCAGCTTGGCCCGCGAAACCTCCAGCGCAGCACCGCTTTCATCCAGCGAGCGCTTGCTGATGAAGTTTTGCATCACCAGCTCCTGGTTGCGCTTGTGGTTGGCCTCGGCAATCGACAGCTCGGCCTTGGCCTGTGACAACTGGGCTTGCTGCAGCTGGTCTTCAAACTGCACCAGCACCTGGCCTTTGCGCACACGCTGGCCATCGTTGAAAAAGATCTGTTTGACACGCCCGCCCACCTCGGGCCGCAGCATGACGCCCTGACGCGAGCGCAGACTGCCCACCGCCTGGGTTTCGTCCACCAAAGTCATGGTCTCCACCTTGGCCACTTCCACTGCGGGGGCCCGGGCTGGGCCCGCGGCTGCGGCTGCCGTGGTGGCAGGTTTGGTCCCCTCGCCCGACGTACTGCCTTTGTTTTGAAACCACCAAGCGGCACCGGAGGCTACGCCCACACCCAACAACGCCAGCACGGCGTATTTCTTCTTGTAAGCCATTCAGATCTCTCTCGCAGGTTGAATTCACCAAGATTGTCAGAATGTAACAGCGCCGCCCCATTCGCCCCATTCGCCCCATTCGCCCCATTCGCCCCATTCGCCCAATGAAGGCCTGACGGTCCTTTGGGGCGCCGCGGCGACAGGCCGAGCTGGTGGCGACATGACCCAAGCCGGCGAAACCGGCGCTTCAGCGGCCCAAAGCTTTCTCCACGCCTTGGTTGGCCAGCGCATCGGCCCGCTCGTTGCCCGGATCGCCGTTGTGGCCTTTGACCCAGCGCCAGTCGATCTGGTGTCCCGAAGTGGACACCACCGTGTCCAGTTTTTGCCACAAATCGGCATTTTTAACAGGTTGTTTGGCGGCCGTGCGCCAGCCGCGGGCTTTCCAGCCGTGAATCCATTCGGTGATGCCTTTGCGCACGTATTCGCTGTCCAGGTAGAGCGTGACCTGGCAGGGGCGCTTCAAGGCCAGCAGGCCCTCGATGACGGCGGTCATCTCCATGCGGTTGTTGGTGGTGTTCAGCTCGCCGCCGAACAGCTCCTGAACATGCTGGCCCGACTGCAGGCGAACGCCCCAGCCGCCTGGCCCAGGATTGCCTTTGCAGGCGCCATCGGTGTGAATTTCAACGTGAGTCAACAAAGTCTTTCGAGGCCGTGGTTGGGCCCATGGTGGTGTCTGAACGGGCCACAGGCGCCGTCGCTGCAGCGGGCGATCGTACCGTGCGCCAGCGGCGCCCCTCGATCAGGCGGCCACCAGGCACCCGTTTGGTGGCCATGATCAGGTACACGCCGCCCAGAATCGGCCACCAGCGTTCGCCCAGCTTGTCCATCCACTGCAGCCGCTGCATCCAGCGTTCGCTGCCCAGGGCAGGCGCCCATCCGCCAAAGCGGCTGACCTGCACCTCAAAACCCAGCAAACGCAGCCAATCGCGCAAACGCCGGTAGCCAATCAAGGTGCCAGGCTGTGCGCCGCCCTGATCACAGTCCCGCTGCCGTCGCGTTGGCTGCCAACCCCACAGGCTCCAGGGGTTGAGGCCGGTGATCAGCACCTGACCCTCGGGAATCAGCACGCGTTCGACTTCGCGTAAGCAGGCATGCGGGTCCGCCGAGCGCTCCAGCGCGTGCGGCAAAACCACCAAGTCCAGGCTGTCGGCGGGCCAAGGCCAGGCCCGGCTGTCCAGACACACATGCGGCTCCCCGTCGGGTGTGACCGGGTCAGACTCGGGCAAGAGGGGCTCAAATTCGGCCCGGGCCATCCAGCGGTGGGGCATGCGGTTGCTGCGCAAGGCTTGCAGCTGGGGCCAGCCCAGTTGCACCGCGTAGTAACCGAACACATCGGCCAGCAAGGCATCGGCCTGCTGCTGCTCCCAGGTCAGCAGGCGCGACGCCACCGGCTGACCCAAACGGGCCAACCAGACGTCCCCTGAATGCTGGCTTTCTATAATCTGACTCTCCATGAAACTCATTGCACTGCCCGCATTCTCAGACAACTACATCTGGTTGTTGCGCGACGACCACCACGCCCTGGTGGTGGACCCCGGGGACAGTGCGCCTGTGCTGGACTGGCTCGGGCAGCACCCGGGTTTGCAGCTGGACCTGATTTTAGTCACCCACCACCATGCGGACCACACGGGCGGCGTTGCCGATCTGGTGTCCCAAACGGGGGCGCAGGTGGTCGGTCCGGCCCTCGAAAAAATGCCCGTGCAGGCCCGTGGCCTGCAGCAAGGCGACCAATTTGACTGGCACGGCCTGCGTTTTGAAGTCCACGATGTTCCGGGTCACACCCTGGGTCACATCGCTTTTTGGGCGCAGCCCGACGGACAAGACCCGCTGCTTTTTTGCGGCGACACCCTTTTTTCGGGCGGCTGCGGACGTCTGTTTGAAGGCACGCCGGCCCAGATGCTCGACTCCCTCGACCGTTTGGCCGCCCTGCCCGGCCCCACCCGCGTTTGCTGCGCCCACGAGTACACACTGTCCAACCTGAAATTTGCCCTGGCAGTCGACCCGGACAACAAAGCTTTGCGCGAATACGCCCAAACATGTACTGCACTGCGCCAGCAAAACCTGGCCACCCTGCCCGTGCCGCTGTCCACCGAGTGCGCGATCAACCCCTTTTTACGCAGCCGCAGCAGCGCTGTCGCCCAGGCTGTGCGCCTGCGCGATGCCCAGGCGCGAGACGATGTCACGACCTTTGCCGCACTGCGCTCCTGGAAGAACGAATTTTGACGAACCCATCTGACCGCCACAGCCCCTTGACAACACTTGCCGAACGCCGAACCACCAGACACTGGCATGCCGCTATCTGCTTGGGCCTGAGCCTGTTGCTAGGCGCTTGTGCCACTGCACCCTCACCCACATCGGTCTCGCCAACGCCACCAGTGGCCGCGCCATCCACCACCCCACCCACGAACGCTACCGGATCGGCAGCAGAGCCAGCCTCGCCCAGCTTCGCCGAAACCCCCGTCACACTCAAACCCCAAGGTCAATTGGGATTGACGCCGCCCAGCGATGTGTGGGAGCGCATTCGGCGCGGCTTTGCCATGCCAGATCTGGACAGCGACCTGGTGCGTAACCGGGAGCAGTGGTATGCCAGTCGCCCTGATTACATGCTGCGCATGACCGAGCGCTCACGCCCCTACCTTTTCCATGTGGTGGAAGAGCTCGAACGCCGCAAAATGCCGACCGAATTGGCCTTGCTGCCCTTCATCGAGTCGGCCTTCAATCCGCAAGCGGTGTCCAGCGCCAAAGCGGCGGGCATGTGGCAGTTCATGCCAGCAACCGGCAAGTACTTTGACCTGAAGCAAAACCTGTTCAGGGACGACCGCCGCGACGTACTGGAATCGACCCGCGCTGCGCTCGATTACCTGCAAAAGCTCTACGCCATGTTTGGCGACTGGCACCTGGCGCTGGCCGCCTACAACTGGGGCGAAGGCAGCGTGGGACGCGCCATTGCACGCAACAAAGCCCTGGGCAAGCCGCTGACCTACAGCGACTTGAACATGCCCAACGAAACCCGCTACTACGTGCCCAAGTTGCAGGCGGTCAAAAACATCATCGCCCAACCCGAGGCCTTCAACACCCAGCTGCCGCTGATTCAGAACCACCCTTACTTCAAGAGCGTGCAGATCGAGCGCGACATCGACGTGGCCGTGGCCGTCAAGCTCGCTGGCGTGAGCCTGGAAGACTTCAAGTCACTCAACCCCTCGATGAACCGACCGGTCATTTTGGCGGCGGGCACGCCCCAAATTCTGCTGCCCTGGGACAACGCCACAGTTTTTGAACGCAACCTGCAAGCCCACGCCAATCGGCCCCTGGCCACCTGGACAGCATGGCAAGCCCCTCGGACCATGAAGCCCGAAGACGTGGCGCAGCAGCTGGACATGCCTGTAGAGCAACTGCGCTCGGTCAACGGCATCCCCCCCCGAATGATGGTCACGGCAGGTTCGACTTTGCTGGTCCACCGCAAAGGCCGCCTGGACAACGACGTGACGGAACACCTGGCCGACAACGGCCAGCTGGGCCTGGCGCCCGAAGTGGTACTCAAAAGGATTGCGGTCAAGGCCCGCAAAGGCGACTCGCTGGCCAGCCTGGCCGCAAGGCATGGCGTGTCCGAAGCGAACATGGCCGCCTGGAACAAGCTCAAAGTCAATGCACGGGTCAGCGCCGGCCAAACCCTGACCATTTTGGTGCCATCACAAGCCTCAAGGCGCGTTGCCCGGACCAACCCGGGCAAGCCTGCCAAACACAAGCTGTCATCGCCGGCCCGAAAGAAAGCAAGCCAGCCCAAACGCTGACGGTGGTCTGGGCAGAGAGACGGCAGATACCAACAACAGCGCTCAGGCAATGAAGCGGTTTTTGGACTTCAGCGCAAAGCCATTGGTATAAGTTTGCGCCAATACCATGCGGGCAGTAGATGGCCGTCCAGGCAAGCGGCTGTGCGCCCGCCAAGCATTGGCCACAGCGTCTGCCGCAATCACGCCATCGAGCGCGTAGGACTCGCGCAATTTCTCAAAAGCGCCGAGATAAATGGCGCGATCTCCCAACCAGTGAATCGGTGGAACTGTCTTCAAGATATCGGTCAAGCCGGCTGTTTGCAGCCACTTGAGGGCATGCACCACCGCATCACTCAAAGCCTGGACAACTTCGGGCTGCCGCTGCAAATATTCCGTCTTGGCAAACAAGCAGCCCCCAGGCACCGCCCCCCCCATCAGTTTGCGGGTGGACATCAAAGTACGCGCCTCCGCCAACACCCGAATGTCGTTCTTTTGCTCCAGGCCATACATCACTGGGTCCGGGTTGCACAAAACATCGATGGCGCCCTGGCGCAAGGCATCGGCCACAGCTGCAGATGAACCCACTTCGACAAACACCACGTCTTCGGGCAGCAGACCATTTTGCAAAAGCCACTGACAGGTCATCCAATAGGTGCTGGAGTCCAACGCGGTGACACCGAAGCGGGCCCCTTTGAGCGCCAACGGGGTGGGCAGCTCCAGCCGCGAAGCCACGCCCAGGCTGAGCTGGGGCGTTCGCCCCATTTGAACAAAGGCTTGGTAATTCAAACCCTTGGCCTGCAAGCCAAACAAATGGTCAAAGGCACCGGCCACAACGTCTGCCTGCCCCAGCAAGACACTGGCCAAGGCCTTGGCACCAGACCCATGGGCCGACCATTCGACCGCGACACCCGCCTGCCTGAAATACCCCAGCTGCTCGGCCAATGTGAGCGGCAAATGGTAGAGGCTTTGCCTGGCTGCCAAGGCGATGGTTACCCTGTGCGGCCCCCGCGCAGGTTCAACTGCCGCATGGGACGCAGAAGTGCCTGCCCAAGCGCCCATTGCTGAGAGCAAGAGTTGTCGTCGCCGCGCATTGACGCCAGACACCAGCAGACTCCTGTGATCATCGGAAATTCGATGCGTTCAGCATAGGGACAAGCGCTGCGCGCCGCATCGGGATTGATCCCGAGCGGGTTTTCACGTAATGGATTGCAGGTAGTTCGCGCACCCCTGCTGCAGCCTGCATGGACCGGTTAGGCAGCCCCCTCGGCGTGCAGCCCCTGGCCCTCAACGCCGGTCGACCAGTGCGTGAGCGATGGTGCCCAGGTCCACGTATTCCAGCTCGCTGCCCGCGGGCACACCCCGGGCCAGGCGCGTAACCCGCAGGCCCTGCTGACGGATCATCTCCGAGATGACATGCGCGGTGGCCTCGCCCTCGGCGGTGAAGTTGGTGGCCAAAATCACCTCGGTCAGCACGCCATCGCCCACGCGTTGTTTGAGTTTGGCCAGACCAATGTCGTGCGGGCCGATGCCGTCAAGCGGGCTCAGTTTGCCCATCAGCACGAAATACAAACCCCGGTAAGTGCCGGTGCGCTCGATGGCCGACTGGTCGGCCGGAGTTTCGATCACGCACAACTGGGTGCGGTCACGTGTGGCGTCCAGACAGGTGTCGCACAAAGCCGCTTCGGTGAAGGTGTGGCAGCTCTCGCAATGGCGGATGTTCTCCACCGCGTTGTGCAAAGCAGCCGCCAGTTGCCGGGCGGTAGCCCGATCGTTTTGCAGCAGCTGAAAAGCCATCCGCTGGGCCGACTTGATGCCCACCCCCGGCAAGCCCTTGAGGGCTTGCACCAAAGTGGCAAGGGCGTGGGTGTCGGCCATGATCAGACGCTCAGAAAGGCAGTTTCATGCCCGGTGGCAAACCAGCAGTGAGTTTGCCCATTTTTTGCTGCGAAACCTCTTCGGCCATGCGCACCGCGTCGTTGAAGGCGGCGGCCACCAGGTCTTCCAGCATGTCTTTGTCATCGGCCAGCAAGCTGGGGTCGATGGTCACACGGCGCACGTTGTGCTTGCAGGTCATCAACACCTTGACCATGCCGGAGCCCGACTGGCCTTCCACCTCGACAAAGGCCAATTCTTCCTGGGCTTTTTTCAGGTTGTCCTGCATGGCCTGGGCCTGCTTCATGAGGCCGGCGAGTTGTCCTTTGTTGAACATGGTGTTTCCTTTGGAATGAGGTGGGTAATGAGGTGAGAATCAAATTAACTGGATGCTGCCGGGCACGATTTTCGCGCCAAAGTCACGGACCATGGCCTGCACCAGCGGGTCGTTTTGGATGAGTTCTTGCGCGGCCAGCATTTTTTCGGCGGCCTTCACCGCCAGGCGGCGTGCGGGGCTGTCGGTGACGGTGCCGACTTCGATGTGCAGCTTCACATCACCGTGGCCTGCCGCGAGCAAAGCCGCCTGCAGGCGCTCCCGGCTGGCGGCGTGGTTCAGCGTCTCGCGCTCCACGCGCAGCTGCCACTGCGCACCGTCGCGGCCGAGCAGTTGCGACTGCAAAGCCAGCTCGCGCACCAGTGCGGTGATGCTCTCCTGGTCGAGCAGGCCCTGCACCACTTCCAGCCAAACATCGCCCTCGGGCGTGGCCTGGACAGCCGCTGGTGCAGCGGCGCGGGGCATGTCCAGGCGTGCCGAGGGCTCGGGCGCTTCTCGCACAGGCAAAGCACGCAAGGCAGGCGCGGATGGGGCCTGCGGGACCGATGCATCCACCGGGACGGAGGCCAAGGCCTCTTGCTCGGCGTAGTCGGTCGTGTCAGGCCAATCCTCCCATGGCGGCGGCTCATCGCTGGCCACGGCTGCAGGCTGCACGGTCGGCGGCTTTGATTCAGGCTCGGCCTTGGGCGCTGAGGCGGCGGGTGGTGGGGTATCCAGCGCCATGGGCGCAGGTTTTGTCCCAACGGGTGCGGCCTGCCCGGAACGAAGGGGCTGCGTGCTGTGGCCCGGCGCGGTCACGGTTGCCGAGGGTGAGGCCGCAGAGGCAGGGGCCTTTGAAGAGGCAGCTACAGGGGCAACCGAGGGGGCGGCTGCGGCCTCAAGCTGGGCCCGAGGGCTGGTCAGCGGGCTTTTTTTTTCTGCCGTTCCCGCCTGGGGTTTGAAGGCCAGCAAGCGCAGCAGCACCATGGTCAAAGCCGCGTACTCGTCCGGGGCCAGACCCAGCTCGGTTCGGCCATGCAGGCACAGGCTGTAGAGCAATTGGGTTTCTTCGGCGGGCATGGCAGCCGCCAAATCGGCCAAGCCCTGGGCGTCAGAGTCTTCGCCGTCGTGCGCCATGCTGGGCACCATCTGCATCACCGCCATGCGCTGCAGCAGCATGGCCATGTCTTCCAGCGTGGCGGCGGCCGACACACCTTGCAGGCGCAGGGCATTGACCTGGTTCACCACGGTGGCGCCGTCGCCTTCGGCCAGGGCGCGAATGAGTTGCAGCACATGGCTGCGATCCACACTGCCCAGCATCTGACGCACGCCGGCTTCTTGCAACTGCCCATTGCCAAAGGCAATGGCCTGGTCGGTCAGGCTCAGCGCGTCACGCATCGAGCCGCGTGCGGCGCGGGCCAGCAGGCGCAAAGCCAGCGGCTCGGCGCTCAGCTGCTCAGCAGCCAGCACCTGGGTCAGGTGCTCGAACACCGTCTCGGGGGCCATGGGCCGCAGGTTGAACTGCAGGCAGCGCGAGAGCACCGTCACGGGCACTTTTTGCGGGTCGGTCGTGGCCAGCACAAACTTCAAATATTCTGGGGGTTCTTCGAGGGTCTTCAACATCGCATTGAAAGCGGTGTTGGTCAGCATGTGCACCTCGTCGATCATGAAGACCTTGAAGCGGCCTTGCACGGGCTTGTAAACCGCCTGCTCCAGCAGGCTCTGCACCTCGTCCACGCCCCGGTTGGACGCCGCGTCCAGCTCGGTGTAGTCCACAAAACGCCCGGCGTCGATGTCGCGGCAAGCCTGGCACACGCCGCAGGGCTCGGCGGTGATGCCGCCCTGCCCGTCTGCACCCTGGCAGTTGAGCGACTTGGCCAAAATGCGCGAGACCGTGGTCTTGCCCACACCCCGGGTCCCAGTGAACAAGTAGGCATGGTGCAAGCGCTGCTGCACCAGGGCATTGGTCAAAGCCTGAACCACGTGCTCCTGCCCCACCATTTCGGTGAAATTACGGGGGCGGTATTTGCGCGCGAGGACAAGGTAAGACATGGGGCTGATTCTATCGGGCTGGCGAGACATCCCAGACCACAACAGCGCGTCGATGCATCCAGCAGGCGATTGGCCGGCAGATCAGCCCCACGAGAAAAAGTAAAAAACAGGTGGCGACTGAAAAGCGCCGGCCAGCTCGCCTACAATCGGTTCTGACGGGCCTTCCCGCATGGTGAAGCGGCCAACCGGGTCAGGTGGGGAACCAAGCAGCCCTAACTGTGGAGCCAGTGCCGGGGTCAAGGCTCGTCAACTAACACCCCAAAGCATCGATTCAGAGCTTGCGCCCCACAAGCTCGGATCGAATGCCCATTCAATTCTGAAGTTCAAGCCATGCGCCGACGCAATGAAGGAAATGGCATCGCTTTGATTTTGGCCGGCACCACCAGCTCGGGTGCAGCCGGTGCTGCACGCAGCAGTTCAGACACCAAGCTGTCGGCATTGCGGTGAGCACCGCGGGGGTTGGTTTCAAAGGCCAAGCGCGTCTGTTGGGCCATTTGTGCCACGAAATTCTGCGGGTAATCGCGAACATTGAACCCACGCAAGGCCATCACTTTCATGAAAGCGTTGGCGGCTTCTTCTACGGCACGCTGGTATTCCTGGGAAGCTTCTGGCGTCATGTCGACCTCGTGATGGATGAAGTTATTCACCCGCTAACAACGCAGCACGTGGCCTGCAGGCATACACCACTTGTGTGAATTTGTTACAAATTCGTCAAAATAGATTGACCTGCGCACCACCCACTGGCCAAACAGGCGGTGAGCAAATAGCCCCCAGTGGGCGCTTCCCAATCCACCATTTCTCCGGCGCAGTACACACCCGGCCGCCGCCGCAACATGCCTTCCGGAGTCATGGACAGCCAGCTCACGCCACCTGCGGTGCTGATGGCTTCGGCCACTGGCCGGGGGCTTTTGAGCAGCATGGACAAATTTTTCAGACTCAGCGCCAAGGCCTCCGGCTGGGCCAGGCACTCAGGTGTGCACAGCTCATAGATCAAGCCCATCTTGACCCCATCGAGTCCCAAGCGGCTTTTGAGGTGGCTGGACAAGCTGCGACTGCCACGCGGACGACGCACCTCGGCACGCACCAGGTCCAGACTTTTGTCGGGCAGCAAATCGAGCGTCAAACGGGCAGCGCCTTGGGCCAGGTCATCGCGCAGCAGCGCCGATGCAGCGTAAATCAAACTGCCTTCCACGCCTGTGTCGGTGACCACAAATTCACCCTGCCGCTCAAATCTGGGGGGCACGTCCAGTGCATGGCCCAGCTCAGAAGTGGCTTCCACCCGCAGCACCACCGACTTGAGGGGGCTCCCAGCGTAGCGGCTGCGGAAATGCTCGGTCCAGCCTGTCCCCTCACGCCCCCAAACGTCGAAGCCGCAATTGGCAGGCTCAAGCGGTGCCACCTCCACCCCCTGATCGGCCAACAAGGGCACCCAAGCGCCATCCGACCCCAATCGGGGCCAGCTGGCCCCGCCCAAAGCCAGCAAGGTGGCGCGGGCACGCACCCGAGTCACACCCGAAGTGCCGGTCGGCTCAAAAGCCAGGGTGTCCCCATCCCAGCCTTGCCAGCGATGGCGCATATGAAACTGCACCGGCACCCCAGAGGCCGGATGCCGCAGGCGCTGCAACCAGGCACGCAGCAAAGGGGCCGCTTTCATCTCAAGCGGAAATACCCGGCCCGAGCTGCCCACAAAGGTCTCCACCCCCAGGCTCTGGGCCCAGCGCCTCACAGCCTCGGCATCCATGTGGTCCAGCCACTTTGCCACTTCGGCTTGACGGGCCCCGTAGCGACTGCGAAAGGGCTCACTGGGCTCTGAATGCGTCAGGTTCAAACCGCCTTTGCCCGCCAACAGGAATTTGCGACCCACCGAGGGCATGGCGTCGAACAGATGAACCGATACACCGGCTTGAGACAACACCTCCGCCGCCATCAAGCCGGCAGGCCCACCACCCACAATGGCCACATCGACCTTCAGGACAGAAACAGGGGGCGAAGAGTGATCAGGCGCAAAAAGAAATGTCATGAAAGGGCGTGTTGGCAAAGCCTGCGCGACAGGTGAATGCCTTTGGATTCTGTCAAAATAGCCACAACTTTAGCTGCATCTTCAATGTTCACAAGGAATAGGCCATGGCCAGCGATTTGATCAAACACATTACCGACGCCACTTTCGAAGCCGACGTGCTCCAGTCGAGCCAACCGGTGGTGGTCGACTTCTGGGCCGAATGGTGCGGCCCCTGCAAAATGATTGCCCCTATCCTGGACGAAGTGGCCGCCGCATATGAAGGCAAACTCCAAATCGCCAAGATGAACGTGGACGACAACCGCGACATCCCCGCCAAGTTCGGCATCCGCGGCATCCCCACCCTCATGATCTTCAAGGGCGGCCAGCTCGCGGCCACCAAAGTGGGCGCCATGAGCAAGTCGCAATTGACCGCCTTCATCGACCAACAACTGGCCTGATGCAGGCTTGAGGCCCGAGAAATTCGGGTTGCGCATTTGAAAACCGGGCAGCGATGACCCGGTTTTTTGTTTTCTGGCACTCTTTAAAACCTGTCATAATTTCCACAAGGCAGCCCGAACAGGGACCAGCGCCTTGATTGCCGGCAGTACCAGCCCCCAACCCCGGGCGGCCTCCGGTTCTGAACATTTCCACCCGCTTATCTGAAAACGGCCCTCTACGGTCCGCTTCGACACAGGCCAATTCCCATGCATTTGAATGAACTCAAGGCACTTCACGTGTCCGAACTCCTGAAGCAAGCCGACGCGCTCGAAATCGAGAACACGGGTCGCATGCGCAAACAGGAGCTGATGTTTGCCATCATCAAAAAGCGCGCCAAAGCGGGCGAACAGGTTTTTGCCGACGGCGTGTTGGAGATCCTGCCCGACGGTTTCGGCTTTTTGCGCAGCCCGGATTCGAGCTACACCGCCAGCACCGACGACATCTACATCAGCCCCAGCCAGGTGCGCCGCTTTAACCTGCACACCGGTGACATGATCGAAGGCGAAGTGCGTATACCCAAAGACGGCGAGCGCTACTTTGCCCTGACCAAACTCGACAAGGTCAACGACGACCTGCCCGAGAACAACAAACACAAGGTCATGTTCGAGAACTTGACACCTTTGTTCCCCAAGGAGCAGATGCGTCTGGAGCGTGACATCAAGGGCGATGAAAACATCACCAGTCGCGTCATCGACATCATCGCCCCGCTCGGCCGCGGCCAGCGCGCCCTGATCGTGGCGCAGCCCAAGTCGGGCAAGACGGTGATGATGCAGCAGATCGCCCACGCCATCACCGCCAACTACCCCGATGTGCACCTGATGGTGTTGCTGGTCGACGAGCGTCCTGAAGAAGTGACCGAAATGCAGCGCAGCGTGCGCGGTGAGGTGATCTCCTCCACGTTTGACGAACCCGCTTCGCGCCACGTGCACGTGGCCGAGATGGTGATCGAGCGCGCCAAGCGTCTGGTCGAGCTGAAAAAAGACGTGGTGATCCTGCTGGACTCGATCACCCGCCTGGCCCGCGCCTACAACAACGTGGTGCCTTCCTCGGGCAAAGTGCTGTCTGGCGGCGTGGACGCCAACGCCCTGCAGCGCCCCAAGCGCTTCTTTGGTGCGGCCCGCAATGTGGAAGAAGGCGGCAGCCTGACCATCATCGCCACAGCCCTGGTCGACACCGGCAGCCGCATGGACGAAGTGATCTTTGAAGAATTCAAGGGCACCGGCAACTGCGAGATTCACCTGGAGCGCCGTTTGTACGAAAAGCGCGTGTTCCCGGCGATCAACCTCAACCGCAGCGGTACCCGCCGCGAAGAGTTGCTGCTCCAGCCCGAAGTGCTGCAAAAAACCCGCATCTTGCGTCAGTTCATGTACAACATGGACGAAATCGAGGCGATGGAGATGGTTTTGAAGAGCATGAAAGCGACCAAGAACAACTCCGAGTTCTTCGACATGATGCGACGCGGCGGCTGATGCCCTATAATCGTCAGCTTTTGCAGAAAGTGCTCTCAGATAGGCTGCAGAGTGGCTACCGTAGCGTAAATAAAAGGATTTCCCCATGAAAGACGGCATTCACCCCAACTACCGTGAAATTTGCTTCCAGGACATGTCCAATGGTTTCAAGTTCGTGACACGCTCGTGCGCGAACACCAAGGAAATGATCACCATGGAAGACGGTCGCGAGTTGCCTTTGTACAAGCTGGACACGACCAGCGAGTCGCACCCCTTCTACACCGGCACACAAAAGTCGGTCGACAACATGGGTGGCCGCGTGGAGAAGTTCCGCAACCGTTTCGGCAAGACCACCGTCGCCAAATAATTCACCGTTTGGTGTCTTCCAAAGGGCAGCCCGGGCAACCGGCCTGCCCTTTTTGCATGGGACTGCGCCTGGCCGCACGCGACACGCCGCTCCAAACTGATATCTTCTGATCCTGTGAACCACCCCACTCCCGCCATCGTTGCCCAAAGTGCTGTGCGCAGACTGCCACGTCTGGCCTTGCTGTTGCTGTGCGTGGCCTACGTCCTGCCCGGGTTTTTGGGCCGCACGCCCTGGAAAGCCCAAGACATCGAAGCCTTCGGCTACATGCTGCAACTGGCACAAGCCGGCATGGGCGGCGCTGCCTCCTGGCTCCAACCCACCTTGCTGGGCAGCACCGATGCCCAGCTGGTCTTGCTGCCTTATTGGCTGGGCGCTGTTTTCATCCAATGGGCACCCGCAGGCTTTGAAGCCGCTTTTGCCCGTCTGCCCTTCATCGGGATGCTGAGCATCACGCTGGCGTCCACCTGGTACGCCGTCTATGCGCTGACCCGCCACCCTGCAGCACAACCCGTGGCATTTGCATTTGGCGGTGAAGCCAAACCAGCGGACTACGCGCGGGCCATGGCCGACGGTGGCTTGCTGGCGTTGTTGGCTTGCCTGGGCTTGGCGCGTCTGTCGCACGAAATCACGCCTGCGCTGAGCCAGCTGTGTTTTGCCTCCTTGGTATTTTTCGGCCTGTCCACCTGGGCTCGTCACCGCATTCAAAGTGCCGCAGCCGTGGCCGCGGGCATGCTGGGCCTGACCCTCTCGGGTGCCCCTAGCCTGGCCCTGTGGCTGGGCATCGGCGGCTCGGTCATTTGCGCCACCGCGCAGGCCGACCCGGCTCAACGCCGGATGACCATGCTCGATGTGGGTTTGCTGGCGCTCA
The DNA here is from genome assembly GCF_048020265.1 of Limnohabitans sp. YIMB22184. Lineage (GTDB taxonomy): Bacteria > Pseudomonadota > Gammaproteobacteria > Burkholderiales > Burkholderiaceae_C > Limnohabitans_A. The sequence continues at coordinate 844,638 of NZ_CP171843.1, read as the reverse complement.
TGGCCCTGCTGTGCATCACCACCGCAGGGGCTCTGGATCTGTGGCGCTGGCGCGTGGTACCGCACACCATGGTCGATGTCCATGTGCTGGCCAAATTGATGGCGTGGTTCACCTGGCCCGCCTGGCCTCTGGCCTTGTGGGCGCTGTGGCGCTGGCGAGGACAACTCTCGCGAGGCTGGCGCTACCCGCACCTGGGTTTGCCGCTGTGGTTCGTGATCGTGACGGTCGGGGCTACCTGGTTCACAGGCCTGTCCGACCGGGCGCTGTTGACATCGCTGCCTGCCATCGCCACTTTGGCTGCTCTGGCGCTGCCCACGTTGCGCCGCAGCCTGGGCGCCCTGATCGACTGGTTCACGTTGCTGTTTTTCAGTGTCTGCGCGCTCATCATTTGGGTGGTTTGGGTGGCCATGCAAACTGGCACACCCGCCAAAACGGCCGCCAATGTGGCACGCTTGGCACCCGAGTTCGTTCCCGAGTTTTCCGCCGGGGCATTCGCCTTGGCACTGGCCGCCACAGTAGCTTGGGGCGCGCTGGTGCGCTGGCGCACCGGCTACCACCGCGCCGCCATCTGGAAAAGCCTGGTGTTGCCCGCCAGTGGTGCCGCGCTTTGCTGGCTCTTGCTGACCAGCCTCTGGTTACCCCTGCTCGACTACGCGCGAAGCTATGCCCCACTGGTGCACAAAGTCAGCCGCATCACGGGCACTGGCGGCTGCCTGCAATACGTTGGCATCAGCAAGGCGCAAGGCGCGGCTTTGATGCACCACGCCAAAGCCAAACTGGTGCCCATGCAAGCGCCGCAAAGCGACTGCCGCTGGCTGATCATGGACAACGTCAACCGCTCCTTGCTGTCGGCCAAAATCCAGTCTTTAGGCTGGGTGGAAGAAACGGCCATCAAACGGCCAACGGACAAAGACGAGACCCTGGTCATTTTCCGTCCCGCCCAAGCCATGGCTGCGCCTGCTGACGTACCGGGGCGCTGAGCCGTGTCCGAGCTGCGCACCATTGCCCGCCATGCGGGCACCGTGCTGGTGGGGCAGTTGGCGGTCATGTCCTTCGGGATTGCCGACACCCTGATTGCGGGCCGCTACAGCCCAAAGGCGCTGGCGGTCCTGTCTTTGGCCTCGTCCATTTACATCAGCATTTATGTGGCGCTCAATGGTTTGCTGCAAGCCTTGCTGCCGGTATGGGCCGAACTGCACGGCGGAGGTCGTCAAGCCGAAATGGGCCGCTCGGTTAGGCAGGCGCTTTACATCGCTGGTGCAGCCGCTGTGCTGGGCATTTGCGGCTTGTGGTTCCCAGACCTGTGGCTGTCGGCCACCGAGGTGCCTGAAGCGCTCTGGCCCGATGTGCGTGCGTATTTGCGCATCCTGGCGCTGGCCTTGCTTCCTTCGCTGCTGTTTCGCATGTACAGCACGCTCAACCAGAGCCTGGGGCATCCCCGCTTGGTGACCTGGTTGCAGGCGGGCGCCTTGCTGGTCAAAGTGCCGCTGTCGTATGCCTTGACTTTTGGCGTCGCAGGTGGGTCCGGCATGGGCGTGGTGGGTTGCGCCTGGGCCACCCTGGCGGTCAACACGCTGATGATGCTGGCCGGGCTGTGGCTCTTGCGCACACAAGACATTTACCAGCCCTACCGCTTGTGGCGACGCCCCGAAAAACCCGATTGGCCTGTGATCCGGCGCTTTCTGGCCTTGGGTGTGCCTGCGGGTTTGGCCATCATGGTCGAGGTGACCTCGTTCACTTTGATGGCCCTGTTCATTGCACGTCTGGGCGCCGTGGCCTTGGCCAGTCACCAGATCGCGGCCAGTCTGGCTGCTGTCTTGTACATGGTGCCGCTGGCCCTGGGCATTGCCAGCAGCGCACGCACAGGTTATTGGCTAGGGGCCGGGCAAGCGCGCAAAGCACGACGAGCGGCAGGTCTGGGCATCGGATTGGCCATCGGTGCCGCCTTGCTGGGCGCGGGCGTCTTGTTTCTGGGACGAGAAGCTGTGGCCCAGGCTTTCAGCAACGACCCCAGCGTGGTACTAGCTGCCACGGCTTGGCTGGGCTGGGTAGCGCTCTACCACCTGGCCGATGCGGTGCAAGCCGTCTGCGCTTACCTGTTGCGCTGCTACCGCATCACCCTGATGCCCTTGCTGATTTACACCGCCTTGCTGTGGGGCGTGGGCTTGTATGGCGGCTACGTGCTGGCCTACCAAGGCATCGACTGGGCGGCTTGGCCCATGCGGGCCAGCGTAGACACTTTCTGGATGACCAGCACCGCCGCCCTGGCCTTGGTGTCCGTACTTTTCACAGCCATGGTCTGGCATGCCTCAAAGCGGACACTCCACGGGCCCCGGATGCATTAAGGTACAGGCTTCGCTCACTTTGAACATCACTGCACCATGATCCTCGAACTTGCCGACATCCGCATCCACCCCGGCCAACAAGCTGAATTTGAAAAAGCCATTGAACTCGGCTTGAACACCGTGGCTTGCAAAGCCAAAGGCTTTCAAGGCGGCAAAGTCAACCGCGGCATCGAAAGCCCGGAGCGCTATGTATTGCAAATTTTCTGGGACACCCTCGAAGACCACACCGTGGGTTTCCGTCAGTCGCCCCTGTTCACCGAATGGCGTGCCATTGTGGGGCCGTTTTTTGCAGCCCCTCCGCATGTGGAGCACTTCGAGCTGACGGTCAAATCGGCCTGAAGCCGAGCGGCCAGGTCCAGCCGCTGCGATCAGGCCGCCTCGTGCCCGGCCACCAAACGGCTGAGCAGGTGCATGAACTGCGCCTGCTCTGTCGGTGCGAGCGGCGACAAAATCGTCGATTGAACCGCTGCCACGGCCGACTGCATGCCTGCCAGGGCCTGAAGCCCTTGAGGCGTCAGCACCAACAACTTGCGCCGACGGTCGACCTCATCGGCGCGCCGCTCGACCCAACCCTTGCTCTCCAGGCGGCCAATCACCGAGCCTGACGTGGCCGGATCGAAAGCCACATGCTTTGCCAAAGTGATTTGATCCACCCCCGGCGTGTCGTGCAAGGCATTGAGAATCGCGAACTGAACCGGGGTGACATCGGCCGCGCTCAGGTGCTCATTGAAGACTGCCACGGAAATTTGGTGCGCCCGCCGGATCAAGTGCCCCGGCGCGGCGGCCAAATCAAAGCTGTGGGTCATTTGCAAATCTCTCCATCCAATACAGGGTTATCACCAGTCACTGTCCTGGCTCAGCCTCCTATAGTAAGCGCGCTTAGCAAGTTTTTAGCCTGCGCCAAGAGCCTCTGTTGGCATTTGTATTGGCATTTGTGCGGGCATCGCCTTGCACAACTTGCACAGCCCTCTCTCACTTTTGAAAGTCACGCATGAGTTTCCTGTTTCCCCCAACGCCCACTGTTTCTGTGCCTGTCCTCGGCCACGCCAGCCGTTTTCCGGTTCACCGCATTTACTGTGTCGGCCGCAATTACGAAGAACACGCCAAGGAAATGGGCTTCACAGGACGGGAGCCACCTTTCTTCTTTCTCAAGCCCGCCGACAGCCTGGTGGTGGTCGAAGCCGGCCAGACCGGTGCCATGCCCTACCCGAGCCTGACCCAAAACCTGCACCACGAGATCGAGCTGGTGGTGGCGATTGGCAAAGGTGGGCGCAACATCCAAGCGGCCGATGCGGCCGAGCACATCTACGGTTACGCAGTGGGCCTGGACATGACGCGACGCGATTTGCAAAACGAGATGAAAAAGCATGGCCGCCCTTGGTGCATTGGCAAAGCCTTCGACCACTCGGCCCCCATCGGTCCCATCACCCCCAAAGCGCAAGCCGGTGACGTGAACCACGCTGAGATCAGCCTGCAGGTCAACGGCGCAGACCGCCAACGCAGCAACGTGGCCAAACTCATCTGGAGCGTGGCCGAAACCATCGAGCACCTGTCGGCCGCCTGGGAGCTGCAACCCGGTGACCTGATTTACACCGGTACCCCCGAAGGCGTTGCCGCCGTGGTGGCGGGCGACACCTTGGTCGGACAAGTGGCGGGCCTGGGCAGCTTGCAGGTCCAAATTCGCTGAGACCTCAACCAACAGGACAGGCCACTTAACCACCTGTTGGCTTGACTCAACGATGAACGAAAGTGCACACAGCAGCCAATCAAAAGGGTTTACCCTGATCCATCAAGCCAATACTTGCAACATAATTCATGTTTTACAGAGGTCTGGTCGGATGCGTCTGCCCACGTCCCCATTCACTGCGATTAACCGACCAACTGGTTGGTTTATCATCCCGATTTTCAAACCATGATGGAGACAAGTCGATGAAGAAATTCCTGCAACAAACGGCTATGGCCGCAGGCCTGATGGCCATTGGTTTTGGGGTGAACGCCCAAACCATCACCTTGAAAGTGCACCATTTTCTGGGCCCACAGTCCATCCAGCACACCACCATGATGGGTGAATGGTGCAAGAACATCGCGAAAGATTCCAACAACCGCCTGCAATGCCAGATCTTCCCGGCCATGCAACTGGGCGGCACACCTGTTCAGCTGTTTGATCAAACACGCGATGGCGTGGTGGATGTGGCCTGGACTTTGCAGGCTTACACCGCCAAGCTGCAAAAGCTGGAAGTGTTCGAGTTGCCGTTCATGATGACCAACGCTGAAGCCACCAGCCGCGCAGCTTGGGACTACGCGCAAAAGTTTGCTGCTGACGACATGAAAGACGTCAAGATGTTGGCCGTCCACGTCCATGGCCCCGGCAACATTTACACCAAAAATAAAGCCGTCACCACCATGGCCGATCTGAAAGGCCTGAAAGTGCGCGCCCCGACCCGTCAGGTCAACAAAATGATCGCCATGATGGGTGCGACCCCCGTGGCCATGCCTGTGCCGCAAGTGACCGAAGCCCTGTCCAAAGGCGTGATCGATGGTGCGGTGATCCCTTACGAAGTCGCTCCTGGCCTCAAAGTGCAAGAGCTGACCAACTTCACGGCCGAAACCGACCGTTCGTACAACGCCCTGTACACCACCGTGTTTGTGGTGCCCATGAACAAGGCCAAATACGAATCTCTGCCTGCCGACCTGAAGGCCGTGATCGACAAGAACTCCGGTCGTGAGTTCTCGGCTTTCCTGGGCAAGACCCAAGCGGGCCAGGACGTGCCCAGTAAGCAAGCTTTCGTGGACGCCAAAAACCAGAAAATCAGTGTGATCCCCAAGGCTGAATTGGAAAACTGGAAAAAAGCTACCGACTCGCTGGATGATGCCTGGGTCAAGGAAATGACGGCCAAAGGCATGGATGGCAAAGCCATGCTCGACGGTGCCACCGCCTTGATCAAGCAGTACACCAAGTAATCAGCCCCCTGAGCCAAAAAAGGGCGGAGTTTCTCCGCCCTTTTTTCGCCCTCAGAAGCTCGAAGATTGAAGCAACGCAAGGAAAGCCCGTGGCCGAACTCATCCTCAACGACACCTCCCAATCCCGAGGCCCTGCAGGCAGGATCATCGAAACGATTTGCAAATTTTTTGCCATCTGTTCGGGTCTCGTCCTGACGGCCATGGCCATCATGTCGATTGCCAGCATTGTGGGCCGCACCTTTTTCAGCAGCCCCATCGTGGGTGACTACGAATTGGTGCAAGCCCTTTGCGCCATTGCTGTCAGCATGAGCCTGCCTTATACCCATTGGATTCGCGGTCATGTGATCGTGGACTTTTTCACGGCCCACGCCAGCCCGAAATTCAATGCCTTGCTGGACTTGTTGGCCAATTTGATCTTGGCCTTTTTTGCTGGCGTGATCACCTGGCGCATCTGGAAAGGCCTGTGGGAACTCAAAGATTCCATGGAAGCGTCCATGCTGCTGGATATCCCGACATGGTGGAGCTATGCACCCATGGTTCCCTCGTTTGCATTGCTTTGCATCACGGCGCTGTATGTCGCTGGCGATGACCTCAGAAAGATCCAGTCATGACCGGCATTGAACTCGGCAGTCTTGTTTTCTTCGGCCTGATTGTCCTGCTGGCCTTGCGCCTGCACATTGGCGTGGCCATGCTCTTGGCCGGCTCAGCGGGCTATGTGGCCTTGTCTGGCCTCGATCCATTGCTCAACTACTTCAAATCAGCGGCCTACACCCGTTTTTCGGTTTATGACCTCTCGGTGGTTCCGCTGTTTTTGTTGATGGGCCAATTTGCCACGCACGGCGGTTTGTCCAAAGCGCTGTTCAAGGCCGGCAACGCCATGATCGGCCACTGGCGTGGCGGCATGGCCATGGCTGCCGTCACCTCGTGTGCGGGTTTTGGCGCCATCTGCGGCTCCTCATTGGCCACGGCGGCCACCATGGGACAAGTGGCTTTGCCCGAGTTGAAGGCGCACAATTACTCCCCGCGCCTGTCGACGGCGGTGATCGCCGCTGGCGGCACCCTGGGTATCCTGATCCCGCCGTCGGTGCCTCTGGTCATTTACGCCATCATCACCGAACAAAACATCGCCAAGTTGTTTTTGGCGGCTTTCATTCCCGGCATCATCGCGGCCATCGGCTACATGGTGGTGATTGGCATCATCGCCCGTGTACGGCCTGAAGAAGCCCCCCGAGGTGACCGCTTCACCTGGGGACAGCGCCTCCAAGCCCTGGCCGAAACCTGGCCTGTGCTGTTGATCTTCGCTGTGGTGATTGGCGGTATTTATGGTGGCCTGTTTACCCCCACCGAAGCGGCCTCCATCGGCACCATCGCCACCGGATTCGTGGCATGGACATCTGGCGGCCTCAAGGGTAAAGGCTTTCTGGAATGCATGTACGGCGCTGCAGGGGCCACAGGCATGATCTTTTTGATCTTGCTGGGCGCCGATGTGCTGAACGTGTTTTTGGCGCTGACCCAAGTCAACACCGAACTGGCCAAATGGGTGGTCGGCATGAACCTGCACCCTTTGATGGTGGTTTTTACCATCATCGCCATCTACCTGGTGCTGGGCTGCATCATGGACAGCTTGTCGATGATCCTGCTGACCGTACCCATGTTCTTCCCCATCATCATGGGCATCGACATTTGGGGTCTGGACAACGAATCCAAAGCAATTTGGTTCGGTATTCTGGCCTTGATGGTGGTCGAGATCGGACTGATTACACCGCCAGTGGGTATGAACGTCTTCATCATCAGCAACATGGCCAAAGACGTGCCGATGAAAGAGACGTTCAAATACGTCATTCCCTTCCTCATCTCTGACCTTCTGCGCATCACAGCGATTGTTTTCTTCCCGAGCATTACACTCGTGGCTTTGAAAATATTTGCTTGACCATGCACACACGAGAAGCCATTCGACATTGCCGCCAATGCGGCGCATCGGTGGCTTACCGCTTGCCTGACGACGGAGACACCAAACTGCGGGCCGTTTGCACCGTCTGCCACACGGTGCACTATGAAAACCCGCTGAACGTGGTGGGCACCGTGCCCCACTGGGGCGATCTGGTGCTGCTGTGCAAGCGCAACATCGAGCCACGCAAGGGCAAGTGGACGCTGCCTGCAGGCTTCATGGAGCTGGGCGAATCCACGGCAGAGGGCGCAGCCCGCGAGACCACCGAAGAAGCGGGGGCGCAGTTCATCATGGAAGACCTGTTCACCGTGATGAGCGTGCCCCGCGTCGGTCAGGTACATCTTTACTACCGCGCACGCCTGACCAGTGACGTGTTCGATCCCGGCCACGAAACCATGGAAGCGCGTTTGTTCAAAGAGGACGAAATTCCCTGGGACGAGCTGGCCTTCCGCACCGTCAAGGAAACGCTGGAGCACTATTTTGCCGACCGACGTGCGGGCCGCTTTGGCACGCACGCTTTCGACATCGCCTGAACGCTCAATCCTGAGCGCCAGACCTCACACGTCAATCGCCGCTGCCGATCCGGCTTGCTTGCGCAATTCAAACTTCTGGATCTTGCCCGTGCTGGTCTTGGGCAATTCGCCAAACACCACCGCGCGCGGCACCTTGAAGCCCGCCAGATGCTGCTTGCAGTGCGCCACGATGTCTTCGGCTGTGACCTGCGCACCCGCCTTCAGTTCAACAAAGGCGCAAGGCGTCTCGCCCCAACGCGCGTCGGGCTTGGCGACCACAGCCGCGGCCAGCACAGCGGGGTGACGGTACAGCACGTCTTCCACCTCGATGGACGAGATGTTCTCGCCGCCCGAGATGATGATGTCCTTGCTGCGGTCCTTGATCTTGATGTAGCCGTCGGGGTACTGCACCGCCAAATCGCCGCTGTGGAACCACCCGCCCGCAAAAGCCTCTTGCGTGGCCTTGGGGTTTTTGAGGTAACCCTTCATGGTGATATTGCCCTTGAACATGATCTCGCCCATGGTCTCGCCGTCTTGGGGCACGGGCTGCATGGTTTCGGGGTCGAGCACGCGCACATCGCGCTGCAAGTGATAGCGCACGCCCTGGCGGGCATTCAAGCGGGCCCGATCGCCAATGTCCATGGCGTCCCATTCAGGGTGTTTGGGGCACACCGTGGCCGGACCATACACCTCGGTCAGGCCATACACATGGGTCAGGTCAAAACCCATTTGCTCCATGCCTTCGATCATCGAGGCCGGGGGTGCTGCGCCCGCCACCATGGCCTTGATGCCGGCTGGCACGCCTGCCTTCATGGAAGCCGGGGCGTTGACCAGCAGGCCGTGCACGATGGGCGCGCCGCAGTAGTGCGTGACGCCATGGTTGCGCATGGCGTCGAAAATCGCCTGCGCGTCCACCTTGCGCAAACACACGTTCACCCCAGCACGCGCCGCCACGGTCCACGGGAAACACCAGCCATTGCAATGGAACATGGGCAGCGTCCACAAATAAGCCGCGTGCTTGGGCATGTCCCACTCCAGGATGTTCGAGATCGCATTGGTGGCCGCCCCCCGGTGGTGATACACCACGCCCTTGGGATTGCCGGTGGTGCCGCTGGTGTAGTTCAGCGCAATCGCATCCCACTCGTTGCCGGGCAGGCTCCAGGCAAATTCGGCGTCTCCGCTGGCCACAAAGGCTTCGTAAGTGACCGCGCCAAGCTTTTCGCTGGCCCCGCTGTACAACGCGTCCTCCACATCGATCACCAGCAAAGGCCGCGTGGATTGGCGCAGCGCCAGGGCTTTTTTCATCACGCCCGAAAACTCCGGGTCCACGATCACGGCCTTGGCCTCGCCATGGTCGAGCATGAAAGCCACGGTTTCCGGGTCCAGTCGGGTATTGAGCGCGTTGAGCACCGCCCCGACCATGGGGATGCCAAAGTGCGCCTCCACCATCGGCGGCGTGTTGGGCAGCATCACGGCCACCGTGTCGTTCTTGCCAATGCCCGCTTGCGTGAGGGCACTGGCCAGCTGACGGCAACGGCGGTAGGTGGTGGCCCAGTCCTGGCGCAAATCACCGTGCACGATGGCTAAACGGGTCGGGTAGACCTCTGCCGTGCGTTCAATGAAACTCAGCGGCGAAATCGGTGCGTGGTTGGCGGGTGTTTGGGGCAAATCCTGGTCAAAGATGCTCATTGGGGTATCGGTCATGAAAGGGTCCTGTTGCGGCTGACGGTTGGATACTGAACAGTTTGCCTGACCTGGGGCTGAAAGCCATGCTGGTTTGCCCCGAAACCAGTCCCTTCAACACCCCCAAACGAGCCGCCCATATCGGCGAAAATAGCCCAATGGCCATCCCCCAGTCTTTCATCCAGGAGTTGCTGTCCCGCGTCGACGTGGTCGACATCGTGGGCAAGTACGTGCAGCTCAAGAAAGGCGGCGCCAACTTCATGGGCCTTTGCCCCTTCCACGGTGAAAAATCCCCCAGCTTCAGCGTCAGCCCCACCAAGCAGTTTTTTCACTGCTTTGGCTGCGGCAAAAACGGCAACGCCATCGGTTTCCTCATGGAACACGCGGGCATGACCTTCATCGAAGCCGTGAAAGACCTGGCCCAGCAAACCGGCATGGTGGTGCCCGAAGAACAACAATCGCCAGAAGACCGCGCCCGCGCCGCCGCCGCCAAAGCCAAACAAGACAGCCTGAGCGATGTGCTGGAAAAAGCCGGTCAGGCTTACCGCGAACAACTCCGAATCACGCCACGCGCGGTGGAATATCTGAAGGGCCGCGGCCTGTCCGGCCAGATCGCCAAACGCTTTGGTCTGGGCTACGCGCCCGAAGGCTGGCGCAGTTTGGCCAGCATCTTCCCCAAATACGATGACCCACTCCTGGCCGAGTCAGGTCTGGTGATCGTCAACGAAGAAGACGACAAACGCTACGACCGTTTTCGGGACCGCATCATGTTCCCGATCCGCAACATCAAGGGCGAATGCATCGGCTTTGGTGGGCGGGTGATCGGCAGCGGCACCCCCAAATACCTGAACTCGCCCGAAACCCCGGTCTTCCACAAAGGCCGCGAGTTGTACGGCCTGTACGAGGCCCGTGAAGCCCTGCACAGCGCGGGCTATGTGCTGGTGACCGAAGGCTACATGGATGTGGTGGCGCTGGCCCAGCTCGGCTTTGCCAACGCCGTGGCCACGCTGGGCACGGCCTGCACGCCCGAGCATGTGCAAAAGCTGTTTCGCTTCACCGACTCGGTGGTCTTCAGCTTTGACGGCGACAGCGCAGGCCGACGCGCCGCCCGCAAGGCCCTCGATGGGGCCCTGCCCTACGCCACCGATGTGCGCAGCATCAAGTTCTTGTTTTTGCCCGCCGAACACGACCCCGACAGCTATGTGCGCGAATTCGGGCAGGAAGCTTTTGCCGAGCAGATCAAAAAAGCCATGCCCCTGTCGCGCTTTTTGATCGAAGCGGCCAGCGCCGACTGCGACCTGCAAACCGCCGAGGGCCGTGCACGCCTATCCAGCCAGGCCCGCCCTCTGTGGCAGCTGTTGCCCGATGGTGCGCTCAAGCAACAACTGCTGTCGGAATTGGCTCAGCTGATCCAGCTGGAAACCGCAGGCCTGGAAAAACTGTGGGGCCAGCAAACTGCCAGCGAACAGCGCTTCGCACCTGCTGCGCGTGGGCCTGGCGCTGCACCCTCAACCACCTCTGCCGCCAACGCGGCTTTCAGCCAGGCCGCCAGCGCGGGCGCTCATGAATTCCAACCGTTCGAGCCACACTACGGCGAGCCGCCTGCATGGGCTGGTGACAGCGGCCAGGCCAGCGGGGCCCCAACCTATGGCAACGCTTACAACAACTCAGGCGGCAACTGGCCCCGCAAAAATCCCAACTGGACGCCGGGCAGCAAGTTCGGTAACAGCAAATACAAACGTGAACAGCCCCCGGTCTACACCGGCCCGCGCACCGTGCCCGCCAGCCGCGCCGACCATGCCGCGCGCCTGCTCCTGGGCAATATGGCGCTGTGGGAAACCTTGGCGGGCGAAGACCACGCCATGCTGTGCGCCCTGCCCACGCCGCACGGCCCGCTGTTTGCCTGGCTTGAATCGCAGTTCCATGAACAAGGGGCCTTGGGCTGGTCCACCCTGCGCGAGCACATGCAAGGGCAGCCCTTTGTCGAGGACGCCACCCGCTGGATGGCGCAGGACAAACTCAACGCCGTGGCCGGCAGCGAAGACGCCACCCCGCCCGACCCGCAAGAGGCACGGCAGGAGCTGCGCCGACTGCTCAACATGCTGATGATCGACCGCCTCAAGCAGCTCGAAACCGAAGCCCTGGCTCAGACCAGCACCGGCCAGGACCCCGAAGCCCAACAACGCTGGCGCAGCCTGCATGAACGGCGCAAAGCGTTGATGGCAGCAGCAGCGACACTGCAAGCCGCGCCTTGAAGATATGGCCGCAGGGCCGGTCTTCCACAGAGGATTTTCAGGCTGGCGTCACTTGTCCAGAAGTTTGTTGAACTTGTCCGCCTCGAAGGTCTCGCGGGTAGCCGCATCGCCGGGCATGGCAAGTTGCTGTTGAGCACACACTTGCTCCAGGGCTTTCCAGATCATGGCGATCTGGTGCTCTTGCCCAGCGGCGTTGTCGATCAAGCCGCGCAAGGCCTGGCTGACCGGGTCATCGTCTTGCGTGATGCCATAGGCGTTGAACTTGCGCTCCGTGCCCGACACATCGGCACTCTCGCCGGCTTTGGATGGGATGATGCGCGCCGGAATGCCCACCGCCGTGGCCCCGGCAGGCACCGGCTTGATGACCACCGCATTGCTGCCTATCTTGGCCCCATCGCCAACTTCAAAGCCGCCCAACACTTTGGCCCCGGCGCTCACCACCACGTCTTTGCCGAGCGTCGGGTGGCGCTTGGCGCCTTTGTACAGCGATGTACCGCCCAGCGTTACGCCCTGGTAAATCGTGCAGCCGTCGCCAATCTCGGCGGTCTCGCCCACCACCACACCCATGGCGTGGTCAAAAAACACGCGCTCGCCAATCTTGGCCCCCGGGTGGATTTCAATACCCGTGAGTCCCCGCGACACATGCGAGATGAAGCGCCCCAGCCATTTAAAACCGTTGTTCCAACACCAATGCGCCCGGCGGTGCAGCACCAAAGCGTGCAGGCCCGGGTAGCAGGTCAGCACCTCCCAGGCGGTGCGGGCGGCCGGGTCCCGGTCAAGGATGCATTGGATGTCGGAGCGAAGGCGAGAAAACATAGGCTTTGAGTCTATCGCTTGGCGCTGGCGTTTTGGATCATGGCCTTGGCCACCCCGCGCAGGATGTGGATTTCTTCCGGACTCAAGTCGGCCCGGTTGAACAACTGGTTCAGGCGCGGCATCAGCTTTTTGGGCGCGACCGGGTCCAAAAAGCCGATGTCGGTCAGCGCCTGCTCCCAATGCGTGAGCATGCCCGCCACCTGCTGCGCGTCGGCCTTGTCTGCAGGCGGCACCGCGTCCTGCACCGGAAAACCGCCCAGCGCCACCCGCCAGTCGTAGGCGATGACCTGAATCGCCGAGCCCAGATTGAGCGAACCGAACTGAGGATTCGTCGGGATCGACAGCGCCACATGGCAGCGGTAAACATCTTCGTTTTTCATGCCAAAACGCTCGGAGCCAAACAAGAAGGCCACGCTCTGCGCGGGCGCCCCCGCTTGTGTCAGCTCGGCAAAGTGCTTACGGGGCGAGCGGGTCGGCGGGCCAAAGTCGCGCGGCGTCATGGCTGTGGCGCACAAGTGGGTCACACCGTCCAAAGCTTCTTCGAGCGTGTCCACCACGCGGGCCTTGGTCAGCACATCGTTGGCCCCACTGGCTCGCTGGATGGTTTCCTCTTTGCGCAGCACATTGGGCCAGCGCGGTTTGACCAGGACCAGGTCGTCAAAACCCATGACTTTCAGGGCTCGGGCGGCGGCGCCCACGTTGCCCGCATGGCTGGTTTCTATCAGGATGAATCGCGTTTGCATGCCCCGATTGTCCACGCTGCGAAGCGTCAGCCCGGAGGCGCCTCTGCGCTGCATGACGCCAAAATGACGGTCCGCCCTGCTTTTCATGAGAAAATCCCCACTTCGCCATCGCGATCGTGCGTGGGCCAGTCCAGTTCTTCACACAATTCATGTCGTCCAATCTCCACCCCATGCTCAACGTGGCCATCAAGGCTGCACGCGCCGCTGGCGCCATCATCAACCGTGCTGCGCTCGACGTTGAAGCGGTTCGCATCTCGCAAAAGCAGGTCAATGACTTCGTCACCGAAATCGACCACGCCAGCGAAAAAGTCATCATCGACACCCTGCTGACCGCCTACCCCGACCACGGCATCCTGGCCGAGGAATCGGGCAGCACGCATGGCAACCCGCTCGCTGACCACATCTGGATCATCGACCCCCTGGACGGCACGACCAACTTCATCCACGGCTTTCCGATTTACTGTGTGAGCATTGCCCTGCAAGTGCGCGGCAAGATCGAGCAAGCCGTCATTTACGACCCCACCCGCAACGACCTGTTCACCGCCACCAAAGGCCGTGGCGCCTTCATGAACGACCGCCGCCTGCGCGTGAGCAAGCGCATCCGCCTGCAGGAATGCATCATTTCCACCGGTTTCCCTTTCCGCAAGGGCGACAACTTCAACCAGTACCTGCGCATGATGGGCGATGTGATGCAACGCACCGCCGGCCTGCGCCGCCCAGGGTCCGCAGCACTGGATCTGGCCTATGTGGCCGCAGGTTTCACCGATGGTTTCTTTGAAACGGGTCTGTCCCCCTGGGACGTGGCTGCGGGCTCGCTGCTGGTCACCGAAGCCGGAGGCCTGATCGGTAACTTCACGGGCGAGTCCGACTTCCTGGAACAAAAAGAATGCCTGGCCGGTGCGCCCCGCATCTATGGTCAGTTGGTCGGCATCTTGGGCAAGTACAGCAAATTCGCCAGTGCAGGCGACAAGGCCAACGTGCGCACCGCGGTTGAAACCCTGAGCCGCGAACGCGCCTCGGACAGCGTTGAGCCTGAAGCTGAGGTCAATTCTGACCCCGCTGAAGGTGCCGAGCCCAAAGACGCTCCGTTTTAAGCCATGTCAGCGCTCGACCTGAGTGCCCACACCCCCATGATGGCCCAGTACCTGGCCATCAAGGCGGAATTTCCTGACACCCTGGTGTTCTACCGCATGGGCGACTTTTACGAGTTGTTCTTTGCTGATGCCGAAAAAACCGCCAGTCTGCTCGACATCACCTTGACGCGGCGCGGCCAGTCGGCCGGACAGCCCGTGGTGATGGCGGGAGTGCCCTTCCATTCGGTGGAGACCTACTTGGCACGGCTCATCAAGCTGGGCGAATCGGTGGCCCTGTGCGAGCAGGTGGGCGATGTGGCCACGGCCAAAGGCCCGGTCGAGCGCAAAGTGGTGCGCGTGGTCACCCCCGGCACCCTGACCGACACCGAACTGCTGCCCGACAAAAGCGAAGCCATCTTGCTGGCCGTACACCAGGCCCCCAAAAACCGCTGCGGTCTGGCCTGGCTAAGCGTCACGCAAGGCGTGGTGCAACTGGCCGAATGCGCACAGGACGAGCTGGCGGACTGGGTGGACCGCATCGGCCCCAGCGAACTGTTAGCCAGCGCGGGCATGACACCCACCTTTGAGCAAAAACTGCGCAGCCTCAAGACCACTGGGCGCGGCAGCTGGGCCCTGGCCCTGCGGCCTGATTTTCAGTTTGATGCGGGCTTGGGCCAGCGCAAACTGCTCGAACAACTGCAAGCCGCATCGCTGGCCGCCTGGAGCGCCGAGGCGCTGGCCGACGCCCACGCCGCCGCTGCCGCCTTGCTGACCTATGCCGAACACACCCAGGGCCGCAGCCTGCCCCACGTGCAACGCGTGCAAGTGCAACGCTCGGACGCACTCATTGACCTGCCCGCCAGCACCCGCCGCAACCTGGAACTGACGCAAACCCTGCGCGGTGAAGATTCACCCACCCTGTTTTCCCTGCTCGACACCTGCATGACCGGCATGGGCAGCCGCTTGCTCAAGAACTGGCTGCTCAGCCCGCCGCGCGACCGTCAAGCCGCCGTAGACCGCCTGCAAGCCCAAGCCGTGTTGCGCGGCGAGAGCGGCGCAGGCCCTTGGAACAGCCTGCGCGAACAACTCAAGGGCGCCAGCGATGTGGAGCGCATCACCGCCCGCACCGCGCTGCGCCAGGTGCGCCCACGCGAGCTGGTGGCGCTGCGCCATGCGCTGGCGCGTGCGGCCTCGTTGTCCACGCAACTGCAAGCCCTCAAGCCCGAGGCCGGCAGCTTGCTGGCCGGCATGGCCCGCTGGCTCACACCGCCCACGCATTGCGCCGAGCTGCTGCAAATGGCCCTGCTCGAAGAGCCCGCCGCGCTGGTGCGCGACGGCGGCGTGATCGCCGACGGCCTGGACGCCGAGCTGGACGAATTGCGAGGCATCCAGACCCACTGCGACGCGTTCTTGCTCGACCTGGAAACCCGCGAAAAAGAACGCACCGGCATCGCCAACCTGCGGGTGCAGTTCAACAAGGTGCATGGCTTTTACATCGAAGTCACGCAAGGGCAACTGGACAAAGTCCCCGACGACTACCGCCGCCGCCAGACCCTGAAAAACGCCGAGCGTTTCATCACGCCCGAGCTGAAAACCTTTGAAGACAAGGCCCTGTCGGCGCAAGAGCGCGCCTTGGCCCGAGAAAAGTGGCTCTACGAAGGCCTGCTCGACCAACTGCAGCCCTTTGTGCCCGCGCTCACCGAATTGGCGCAGGCCATGGCCAGCCTGGACGTGCTGTGCGCCCTGACCGAGCGCTCGCTTACCCTCAATTGGTGCGCGCCCGAGTTCACCAAAGAGCCCTGCATCGAAATCCGCCAAGGCCGTCACCCGGTGGTCGAGGCTCGGTTGGCCCAGATGTCCGGCGCGAGCTTCATCGCCAACGACACAGTGCTGGGCCCGCGCCAGCGCCTGCAGATCATCACCGGCCCCAACATGGGCGGTAAATCGACCTACATGCGCCAGGTGGCACTGATCGTGCTTTTGGCCAGTATCGGCAGCCATGTGCCCGCCAGCCGCTGCCGTCTCGGCCCCATCGACGCGATTCACACCCGCATCGGCGCGGCCGACGACCTGGCCAACGCCCAATCGACCTTCATGCTGGAGATGACCGAGGCCGCGCAAATTCTGCACAGCGCCACACCGCACAGCCTGGTGCTGATGGACGAGATCGGCCGTGGCACCTCGACTTTTGACGGACTGGCTCTCGCCAGCGGCATCGCCACGCACCTGCACAATAAAACACAAGCCTTTGCGCTGTTTGCCACGCACTACTTCGAGCTGACCGAATTCCCAGCCACGCACACCGCCGCCGTGAACATGCATGTGAGTGCGGCCGAATCGGGCGCGTCGATTGTGTTCTTGCACGAGTTGCAGCCCGGCCCCGCCAGCAAAAGCTATGGCGTGCAGGTGGCCCGCCTGGCGGGCATGCCCGCAGCGGTGCTCAACCACGCACGGTACGCGCTGAGCGCCCTGGAGGCCGGCGCCACGGAAAGCCGCCAACAAGTGGACCTGTTTGCTGCGCCGCCCGAAGCCGAAGCAGCAGGCCCCTCACCTGTGGAGGCGGCGCTGGCCCAAATCAACCCCGACGCCCTCAGCCCCCGCGAAGCGCTGGACGCCCTCTATGCCCTGCAGCGTCTGCTGCCCAAAAATTAAAGAGCCCACCCATGACTTATTGTGTTGCCGTCAAAACCCGCGCCGGTTTAGTGTTCTTGTCCGATTCACGGACCAATGCGGGGCTCGACCAAATCAGCACCTTCCGCAAAATGATCGTCTATGAAAAAGCGGGCGACCGCTTCATGACGCTTTTGTCGGCAGGCAACCTGAGCATTTCGCAATCGGTGCGCGAAGTGCTGCAGATCGAAAAACTGGTCGAGCCCGGCCAAGACGAGCCCCTGACCATCTGGAACGCCAAGAGCATGTTCGACGCCACCCGCGTGCTGGGCGCAGCAGTTCGCCGCGTGTACGAGCGCGACGCTGCAGCCCTCAAGGCCTCGGGTGTCGAGTTCAACGTGTCGATGATTTTTGGTGGCCAAATTGGCAGCGAAGGCATGCGCTTGTTCCAGGTCTATTCGCCCGGCAACTTCATCGAAGCCACAGATGAGACACCCTACTTCCAGATTGGCGAATCCAAATACGGCAAACCCGTGCTAGACCGCGTCATCACCCCATACACCCCTCTGGACGAAGCCGCCAAATGCGCCCTGGTGTCAATGGACTCGACCCTCAAATCCAATCTGTCAGTCGGGTTGCCACTGGACATGGTGGTCTACCAAGCGGGCAGCTTGCAGTCCGACCGCATCATGTGCATCGACGAGCACAACCCTTACTTCCAGATGCTGCGCAGCAGCTGGGGTGACAAGCTGCGCCAGATGTTCGACAGCATCGAAGACCCCATGTGGAATGGCGGTGCAACCGACATCCCACTCATGGTGCCGCCCACACGCAACGCTTTGCTTAAGAAGATCACCACGCCTGAAGAAAAGCTGATCTGATGAGCGCCCGCATCATCTTCTCGCACGGCAACAGCTTTCCGGCCAGCACCTACAAGGTGATGCTCGATGACCTGCGCCAGCGTGGCTTTCAGGTCGATGCGATTGAGATGTTTGGCCACGATCCGAAGTATCCGGTCACCAACAACTGGCCCCATTTGGTGGCGCAATTGGCCGACTTTGCACGCGACCAACAAGACGATGGCGAGCCCGCTTTTCTGGTCGGTCACTCGCTGGGCGGCATCCTGAGCCTCATGTGCGCGGCCCACCACCCCGAGCTGGCCCGCGGCGTGGTGTTGATCGACTCGCCCGTGATCGGAGGCTGGCGTGCCACCACCCTGGGTTTGGCCAAACGCACCCCCCTGATCGGCTCGTTGTCGCCAGGGCGCATCAGCCAAAAACGGCGCAACCACTGGCCCAGCGCCGAGGCAGCGCTGGAAAGCTTTCAACAAAAAAAATCGTTCGCCCGCTGGGACCCGCAAGTGTTGCAGGACTACATCGCGTTTGGTACGCACGATGCCGACGGCCAACGCGTGTTGAGCTTTGACCGTGACGTCGAAACGGCCATCTACAACGGCCTGCCCCACAAACTGGACCACCTGCTCAAGCGCCACCCTCTCAAATGCCCCGCCGCTTTCATTGGCGGCACTCACTCAGCCGAAATGCGCCAGGCTGGCACCGATCTGACGCACAAGGTGGTCAAAGGCCGCGTCATGATGCTCGACGGCTCCCACCTCTTTCCGATGGAAAAACCCATCGCCACAGCAGCAGCGATTGAGGCATCGCTGCGCAATCTAGGCGCCTGATTCCTGCGCCAGTGCGCACAGGTCGGCAGCAGCTTGCCCTCAAGGCGCCCAAGTCACCAAGCCGCTGGTGCTGGTGCCCAGCACCACCAGACCGAACACAATCCGGTACCAGGCAAACACCTCGAAGCTGTTGGTCGAGATGAACTTGAGCAGCCAGCGCACACACACCCAGGCGCTCAAAAACGAGAATACCAGGCCCACCGCGAACATCGGTGCATCGGCCAGGCTCAGCAAGGCACGGTCTTTGTACAGGCTGTAAGCCCCGGCACCGATCAGTGTGGGAATCGCCAGGTAAAAAGAAAAGTCGGTCGCCGCCTTGCGCGACATGCCCAGCAGCATGCCGCCGATGATGGTCGCGCCGCTGCGGCTTGTGCCTGGGATCATGGCCAGACACTGCACCAGACCCACCTTCAAGGCGTCTTGCCAACGCATGTCTTCCACTTCGCCAATGCGCACTTTGCTGGCCGGGCGTCGCTCGGCCCACAAAATGATGAAACCACCAATGATGAAACTGGTCGCCACCACGGCGGGCGTGAACAGGTTCGCTTTGATGGCCTTGCCAAACAACAGGCCCAGGATCACGGCAGGCACAAAGGCGATGAACACATTCAAGGCAAAACGCTGGGCATCTGCGCTGCGGGGCAAGGCGCGAACGGTGGAGCTGATTTTTTGCCAGTAAACAATGATCACCGCCAAAATCGCGCCCGTCTGGATGGCGATGTCGAACACCTTGGCTTTGTCATCGTCAAAGCCCAGCAAAGCCCCGGCCAGAATCAAATGCCCGGTCGACGAGATCGGCAAGAACTCGGTCAAACCCTCGACCACGCCCATCACGGCGGCTTTCAGCAACAGCATCAAATCCACAAAGGCTCCTCAAAAAACTGCGTGGATTATCGTCTTAGTTGAGACGGCCCTTGATCGCAGCCCCCTGTCATCCCGGACTCGATCCGGGATCCATGTATTCATTTGGTCAACCACCAGAACCCCAGAAGATGGACCCCGGGTCAAGCCCGGGGTGACAGAAAAAAAGCCCCCGGGAGACAAATTAGCGCCCACGGTGTCAGACTTGAACAGGACACGTTACCCTTGGGGCTCTTCGCTACAGCCGCCCACCACTCATGCCACCGCCTTCCATCCACACAACCGCCCGCCTCGGCGCCTTCGCCATCGCCGCCGTGTGGCTGGCTGTGGCCGGGGTGTTGTATGTGGTGTTTGACCGCATCGAGCAAAAGCGCCAGGCCAGCCTCAAGCCCTATGCGCTCAGTTCGGGGGATTTGGTCATCCCGCGCCAGCGCGACGGGCATTTTCATGTGGAGGGCGAAGTCAACCGCCAGCCTGTGCGCTTTTTGGTGGACACCGGGGCAAGCCATGTGAGCGTGAGCGAAGCGCTGGCCACCCAGGCTGGGCTGCCAGCGGGTCAGAGCATCACCTTGAATACCGCCAACGGCCAGCGGCCCGGCCAGCTGGTGCGCAGCGTGCCCGTGCGGGCGGGGCACCTGGTGCTCAACGATGCCAGCGTTACCGTGGGCCTGAGCGGGCTTCGGCCCGAGCAAGCCCTGCTGGGCCAGGACTTCCTGAAGCACTTCGATGTGGAAATCCGCCGCGACGAGATGGTGCTGCGTCAGCGACCGCCATCCTAGCGATAGCCCCAACCGCCGCGCCCGTATTCGCGGTCATCGTGCCGATCATGCTTGCGCTCATGGCCCTTGAAATGACGGCCATGGCCATGCCCCCAACCATAAACAGGCCCCACAACACGGGGCACGTAAACCACACGCGGTGGCGGAGGCGGCGCGTAAATCACCCGGGGCGGCGGGCTGTAAATCACCGGACCGGGCACGCCCACCTGGGCATACACCGGGAAATGGCCGATGCGCGAATGCACGGCCACGGACGGCTCGACCACCACTGGATGGGCGCAGCCCACCTGTGCCAAGCCTAGACCCAGCAGGCCGAACAAGGCGATGGCTCTTGAAATAGACGGTTTGAACGAATAACGCATGACGAATTACCTCAGATTGCGTTGGCTTTTCTTGAAAGCGGACTCCCTGGGCCTTTAGCGCGGCAGCCCGCTGATCGGTGCACCGCCAGCGCTTTACAGTGGTGACCATACGTAACGGGCTCGTCAAACCTTGTCTTCAGCAACACCACCAGTTGCCCACTTATGAATACTGGCCCTAGCCATGATTTTGTAAATTATTTTTTTACTTAAAAATTAATGAATAGACTTTGATATTTATAATTTTTATTCTTTAAGGAACACCTGATATGAAAAAATTTTTACTTGTTTCATTGGCCAGCCTGAGCTTGACAGCATGTGTGCAAGAAGAATCACGCACCCTGCCCATTCAAAAGGTGGAATCGGCAGCCCGCCCCAATATGGGTGTTCGCGTGCCCGTGTCGGTGGGCAAGTTTGACAACCGTTCGTCATTCATGCGCGGTGTGTTCTCCAACAACGAAGACCGCATGGGCAGCCAAGCGCAAACCATCTTGGTCACGCACCTGCAGCAAAGCCTACGCTTCAATGTGCTCGACCGCTCCGTCATGAGCGAGATCAAGCAAGAGGCCGAGTTTAAAAAACAAAACCAAAACATCAAAGGTGCCGACTATGTGGTCACTGGTGACGTGACCGAATTTGGACGCAAAGACGTAGGCGACCGTCAACTCTTTGGCATCTTAGGCCGTGGTAAAACACAAATTGCTTACGCCAAAGTCAACCTCAACATTGTCAACACCCTCACATCAGAAGTGGTGTTTTCCTCACAAGGCGCAGGCGAATACAGCCTATCAGAGCGTGAAGTTATTGGCTTTGGCAGCACTGCGGGCTATGACGCCACTTTGAACGGCAAGGTGCTCGACCTGGCCATCCGCGACGCCGTGAACAACCTGGTCAGCGGCATAGAAAACGGCGCATGGCGTCCAGCACTGTGAGCCGCACGATGAGCACAAATACACAAGCGAGTACACACATGCTCACTCGGATCAAAACTCTGGTCCTGCTGGCTACCCTGCTGGCCCTGACGGGCTGCGCCAACAAGGCACCACCGCCGCTGTACGGCTGGAACGGGTACGAGAAAAACCTCGACACCTACTTTCGTGGTGACCGCGAAAGTCTGGACACCCAAGCCAAACAAATGGAAGACAACCTGCAAAAAATCCGCGTCGCAGGCCAAGCCACGCCACCGGGCTTCCAAGCCCACCTGGGCTTGCTGCATGGAAAACAAGGTGACCTGGCCCGCTTCCAGCAACACCTGCAAGCCGAAAAAGAACAATTCCCGGAGTCTGAAACCTTTGTGAACTTCTTGCTGCGTAAATTCAAATCCAAATAAGCCCAGCCTCCGACATGAAAAATTCTCTCAAACTCGCAGCCGCTGCGCTGGCCGTGGTGGTACTCAGCGGTTGCGCCGTCAAGCAGCCCGTCCCTTACGACTACACCGAATACAAACTGAGCAACCCCAAGTCCATTTTGGTACTGCCACCAGTCAACAAAACACCGGAAGTCCGTGCGCCCTACAGCATGCTGGCCCAGGTGACTTTCCCTCTGGCCGAATCGGGTTACTACGTGTTGCCTGTTTCACTCGTTGACGAAACACTGAAAGAAAACGGCGTCACTCAGGCGCAAGACGCACACGAACTGCCCAGCGCCAAACTGCGCGAAATCTTTGGAGCCGACGCGGCGCTATATATTTCCATGACCCAATACGGTACGGTTTACGTTCTTCTAGACAGCCACACCACAGTATCGGCAGAAGCTCGATTGGTTGACCTGAAAACCGACAAAGTGCTGTGGACTGGCAACGCATCGGCCAGCACCGCCGAGCAACAAAACCAAAACCAAGGTGGCTTGGCAGGCATGCTGATCACAGCCATCGTCAAGCAAATCGT
Organism: Limnohabitans sp. YIMB22184; assembly: GCF_048020265.1. GTDB lineage: Bacteria > Pseudomonadota > Gammaproteobacteria > Burkholderiales > Burkholderiaceae_C > Limnohabitans_A. The sequence goes on along the minus strand of NZ_CP171843.1, from coordinate 822,123 downwards.
GGGCACAGTCACCGACCAAAGCCACCCCATGGCAGGCCTGACCAGCCAGCGCCTGCTGTCAGCTGGGCGTTTGAACGGCATGCTGCACGGCCCGCGCTCGCCGCATTACAACAAAGAGACTGACAAACCTCGCTGATCTGATGACACAAGTCGACGCTGCGCAAGCAGTGTCGTCACCTGAATAGTCGCACACCCGTGAAGTGCAAAGCACCACTGTAGAAATCAGCCGACAAAACAGCTCTAACACAGCGTCTGCACCCCCTAAAATCAGACGCATGACCACCCCCACCGCCCCAGACAACCACGCCGACCACAAAGTCAGCAACTTCCTGCGCCAGATCATCGAAAAAGACCTCGAACTTGGCACCTACGCCAGCCGCCGCTGGGCTGGCAGCCCCGGCGACGCCGCGCACCATGCCAAGGGCGAGCCCGACCCGGCCAAGATCCGCACCCGCTTTCCGCCCGAGCCCAACGGCTACCTGCATGTGGGCCACGCCAAAAGCATCTGCATCAACTTCGGGCTGGCCAAGGAATACGGCGGCGTGTGCCACCTGCGCTTTGACGACACCAACCCCGAAAAAGAAGACACCGAATACGTCAACAGCATCATCGACGCCGTGAAGTGGCTCGGTTTTGACTGGGCGCAATTGGGCCAAGCCCCTGGCAGCGCCGCCCCCTACCAAGCCAGCGACTACTTCGACTTCATGTACCGCGCTGCCGAGGCGCTGATCGAAGCCGGTCACGCCTATGTGGACGAACAAAGCGCAGAAGACATGCGCGCCAACCGGGGCGACTTTGGCAAACCCGGTGTGGACAGCCCCTTCCGCACCCGCACCGTCGCAGAAAACCTGGCGCGATTCCGCGAAATGCGCGACGGCAAGTTGGCCGACGGCGCCGCCGTGCTGCGTGCCAAGATCGACATGGCATCGCCCAACATCAATATGCGCGACCCGGCCATCTACCGCATCCGCCGCGCCACCCACCACCACACGGGCGACACATGGTGCATCTACCCGATGTACACCTTTGCCCACCCCATCGAAGACGCGCTGGAGCAAATCACCCACAGCATCTGCACGCTGGAGTTTGAAGACCAGCGCCCGTTTTACGACTGGCTGATGGAGCGCCTGTGCGAGTGCAAATTACTGGCCGCGCCCAGCCCCAAACAATACGAATTTGCCCGCCTGAACCTGACCTATGTGATCACCAGCAAACGCAAGCTGGCACAACTGGTCAATGAAGGCAAAGTCAGCGGCTGGGACGACCCGCGCATGCCCACCATCGTCGGCCTGCGCCGCCGGGGCTACACCCCCGAAAGCCTGCGCCTGTTTGCCGACCGCATTGGCGTGACCAAGAGCGACAGCTGGATCGACTACAGCACGCTCGAAGGATGCCTGCGCGAAGACCTGGAAAACAAGGCCCACCGTGGCATGGCCGTGCTTGACCCGGTCAAACTCGTGCTGAGCAACTGGGCCGAGGCCTTTGGCAGCGACGGCTACACAGAAGATTGCACCCAGCCCGCCCTGCCCCACAGCGCCGTGCCCGAAGGCAAAACCCCGCCTGCCGACCGAGTGTTCAAAATCGGCAAAGAAGTGTGGATCGAGCGCGAAGACTTTGAAGAAGTGCCCCCCAAGGGCTACAAACGATTGTTCCCCGGCAACGTGGTGCGTCTGAAAGGCGGCTACGTGATCGAATGCACCGGCTGCGCACGCGACGCGGCAGGCAACGTGACCGAAGTCCACGCCAAAGTGATCCCCGGCACCAAGAGCGGCACACCCGGCGCCGACAGCGTCAAAGCCAAAGCCGCCATCACCTGGGTGGGCGTGGCCGACGGCGTGCAAGCCGAAGTGCGCCTGTACGACCGCCTGTTTGCCGAAGCGCACCCCGATGCGGGTGGCAAAGACTTTTTGCAATCGCTCAACCCGAACAGCTTGAAGGTGGTGACTGCTTATGTGGAGCCATCACTGGCCGGGGCGCAGCCGGACCAGAAGTTCCAGTTTGAGCGGTTTGGGTACTTTGTGGCGGACCGCCTGGATCATGTAGCGGGAGCCAAGCCGGTGTTTAACCGGGTGACGGGGTTGAAGGACAGCTGGGGGAAGTGAAGCCACAGCCGGTGCTGGGCCAGATCACGGTTCAGCACCTCATAGGGTCAGGCCAGCGCGAAGCCTGACCTTATCCAAAGAATCCAACCTAACATTTATGGATTTTTTGAGTTAATTTTTATTCTTTTATATCTTTAAAAAATTACCAATGGGTTAATATTCTGCGCACACGACATCGCCAAACGGCGCTGCGCAATGGACCCCAAAATTGACGGCATCTCACATACCTTGGCCATTCAAGCCCATTCGCCAGAACTCAGATCTGCGCCGCTATGCGCGCCTGTTTCCAGAAGCCAACGTTAAGGCGGAAGGCAAGAATTTCTTGCAGAGCCTTAACCCCGACAGTTTGAAAGTGGTGACGGCGTATGCGGAGCCATCACTGGACCAAGCGCAGCCGGACCAGAAACTCCAATTTGAACGTCTCGGCAACTTTGTAGCAGACCTCGTGGACCACAAGGGTGACAAGCCAGTGTTTAACAGGGTACAGGTCAGGTTGACGAATTCTTGAGCGAAGTGTCAAACGTAACTGAATCGCCCCAGATCACAAGAAGGCCATTCCTCAATGAAATTTAAACAGAAATAGGAAGCAAATAATGAGCAGTCCGATGGCAATACGAAATACATGTTTCGCAATCATTTCATCTATAGAAGATGATTTCAGAACACTTATTATCGCTATAAGTGGAACTGACAGCAAAGAGGCCGAACTTCTTCCAAGTGACGTAAAAGACAATGCACTCAAAAGAAGAGCGTCGGATTTACGCATGGACTCAATCTCATCAAATGTGAGTGAGCAGGATCTATTACCCTACATCGACTTTGCTGATATTGCAAAAATTTTAGAATCGAAAATTGCCTCAAAAGTTGAAGCACACAAAGAATGGATTATAAAAATAGCAAAACATCTGCTGACACTTACAGGAACAAGAAACCGAGTTTGCCATACTCGACCTCTTGAAGCCGAAGATCTTCCAAGTCTGATTGATTTTGCAAAAATACTTACAATACAAACCGCTCCTTTTTCATTCAATATAGTATCTCAAACAGTTGATAGACTTAACAAAGAACCTGGTTTTGTATTAACGCTTCAAATTCCTCAATTCTGGAGCGAAAAATCAAAAGTACATCATAATCTCCCGATCCCAGAGTTTGACGATACTGGATTTCTCGGGCGACAAGCAGATAGACTACATGTAATAAAGCTACTCAAATCACATTACCCTGTTGTAACCATTGTCGGAGAAGGTGGCGTAGGAAAGACCGCGCTTGCACTTCGATGTCTTTATGATTTAGCCGATGATCCATCAATGCCATACGATGCAATTGTATGGGTATCACTTAAAACGACAGCTCTTACACAAGCTGGCGTCAAACAACTCACAGGAACAATAACCTCAACACTCGGACTCTTATCTGCAGTAGCAAAAGAACTTGGCGTTGCCGATCTAAATAAAAAAGAAGAGACAGACTACATTGATGAAATAGCCGAATATTTCGATTTATATCGAATACTTGTCGTAATAGATAATCTGGAAACCATATCTGCTGGCCCCCTTAGAGAACTTTTATTAAGAGTACCACAGGGATCAAAAATATTAATAACATCCAGAGTTGGAATTGGCGAATTTGAGGCACGCTATCCACTACAAGGTCTTGACGAAAAAACATCAATATCTCTTTTTAGAGCTTTTGCAAAATTGCTCGGAGTGACCAGTCTGCTTCGCTTGGATGATGGAAACATCAAGGGTTTCTGCAAACGTCTTTTTTTTAGTCCGTTGCTTATTAAATGGTTTGTCGCAAGTGTATCTCGAGGAGCCGAACCGAGTTCACTTACAAATCGAGATGGTGATACATTTTCTTCAGCAATTTCATTTTGTTTTCAAAATCTATTTGAAAAATTGGGAGTGCAGGATCGGGAAGTAATCAGTTGCCTTGCGAGTGCTCGCCGGCCTCTGACTTCAGCAGAGATGCATTTTTTAATGCAAGATTTGACAACACACGAACTTGAAGTTGCATTAACTGCATTACACAATTCAAGCATCGTTATTCGAAATAAACAAGGTAATGAAGGCTTCGAATATGCGCTCTCCGAATCCACATCAGCATTTGTATCAGCACACGCACCTCCGCCAAGGGATTTCTTCCAGAGAATCCAAAATAGACTTAAAGAACTTAGGACAACACTGAGTCAAGAAGCATTATTGGGAAGTCGCTATGACTATGATCCATTTTTCGTTCGAACTGGAAATGGACGGGATGAAAGAATTTGTGCTACATATTTAAGAAGAGCACTTGACCATCTTAAAAAATCTGAATTTTCAAATGCAAGAACTCAAATCGAAGAAGCGAAGCGACTGACATCACATAGCGCTGAGGTTTGGCGGATATCTGCTTTGGTTGAAGAACACGCAAAAGAAAACTATAGGGCGGCCGAAGACTATGCACATGCGGTTGAGCTAGAGCCTAATTCATCCATAAGTAGGTATTGTTATGGAATGTTTTTGATGATCGACATTGATGATTTAGAAGAAGCATTAAATCAATTTGAGGCTATTGAAAAAATAGATAAAGACGCCTCACCAGTCTTAACTGCAAAAGCTATGGCATTAAACCGGATGGGAAGATTTGAAGAATCTGCCCAAATCCACGAACGTCTATTGCCTACTTTAAAATTACGGGAACGTCGTTGGAGGCTTACTGGTGCAGACCAGGCGGCAGATTGCTATCGTCGATGGGGTCGCCGTTATATAGATTACAAGGAATATGACTCTGCATCGAATAAACTAAAACGCGCAATCTCAATACTGCTTGATTCGGCCGAGAGAAAAGATCTCGACTTCAAATTACTTCAGAAAACTGCAAAAGTTTTATCCGAGAGTTTTTCAAGAAGAGAACTTACATCCAATACAGTTTTTATTGAATACATGATCGCAACAGCAGAGAGAATTCATGACTTGAGTACCGCTGGATCTATTCCTATAAAAACAGAAATGCCGTGGATAATTACCAATCAAGACCTACGACAAGACTATCGAGATCGTATCCTTCTCCTAGACCGACCAATTGATCCATCTCAATCCATTACGCAAGCTCAATCACTTCAATTGCATCAAATTCAAAACAATGAAGCCATTGGAACTCGAAAAAACGGTAAAATTCATAATTTACAGAAACGTTTTGGCTTCATCATTTGCAAAGATGACAGCCGATGGTTCTTTCACCGGGATTTTTTAACATCCGATACACATTGGGATAAATTAGAAACAGGCATGGGTGTGACGTTCACAATTGGACTAAACAGCGAGGGGGAATGCGCAATTGAAGTTAGCAATAAATCCATTTAAAATTTCGATTGAATTTATTTTCAAAATACTTTTGAGTATTTGAAAAATCTCACCTGAATGTCGAAATTTTCGATATTAAAAAATAGCGGGGCCAGCATCTTAGGTGTTGGCCCCATTTCATTATCAAGCGAGTGTCCCAGAAATTTTTTTAATGCCTAGCGGAAGCAGGTATAAATATCGGAACAACTTTTACCCCAACTCCCTTGCCACCACAGTGTCATACAAACCAATATGTGACAGACCCTCGTGACTTTCAATGCCCGTGTAACGCAGCGAAGCATCCTCATACCGCCTGAACGCAAACACGGCCTGGTTCATTTGCTCGGTGTTGAACACCTTGAGCTGGACCAACAAATGAAAGTCTTGCACCGTCAGGCCTGTCACCGTCAGAAATAGATCCGATTCAAGCTTGGTGATGACATCTTGCAAGGTGTTTTCACGGTGATCCGTGAGGTACATGAATGCTGGAATGCGTGTTGCAAACTTGACCAGCTTTTCCTGAATCTGCTTGCGCTTGGACTTGTATTCCTTCTCAGCTTCTGAGAGTTGCTTTTTCTCCTTAGCCGTCAGGTCCTTGTCCTTGGCCTTGTTTTTGAGCTCTTTGACCTTGTCGCTTTTGTTGATGATGGTCTCGATGACGTTATCGCCCAAACTGCGCCAGCCTTCGATTCGCTCCACCGCAGCCATGGCTTCGGGGCTGTCCATGATGCGCTGCAAGGTGCCGTTGTCTACGTTCACCAGCAGCGCACTCTCCCACTTGCGGGCCAACAGCGTTGCCGAAGTACCCGCCATGGCGATGTCCAAAATACCGCCCGCATCCACCTGCGTCATGTTCGCGCCGTCATAGGCCAACACGGGCAAGAAGGCCACCAAATCCTTGACGGCGGTTTCGGGGTTGGCCTCATTGGGTGACAAGCTGATGCCGTATTCGCAAAGCTGCCGCAACGCCCGCGTGGGCGCAAAGTCGAACACAAAACAGACAGGCTTGAGGATTTCCTCTTGGTTCGGGTTGTCACCGTTGGGATTCTTGATGGACCAGGGCGACTGCACCCGGAATGCCGCTTGGAAATAGGTCTCCGGTGACTTCAAGTTACGCAACATCAGGATAGAAGACCACTGCGAAACCGTGACACCGGTCGTCAGCTTGCCGCACGACAAGGTGATGGTCTGACTATCAAAGCCACTCCCGATGGCCTTGCGCACTGGGGGCAACGCCGCCAATCCCAAACCTGCTGATGCGCCAGCAGCAACGATGACTTTGTACCCATGCCAAAACGTGTTGTGTCTCTCTGCCAGCAAGTTGGCCATCGCGTGGCAGGCGGCGACGCTGGGCATGAACCAAAACGAGTGCTGCAAATAGGGCAACAGCCGCACATCTGAATATGGGAATGGTGGCCGAGAACCCACCTTCAACAACTCAGCCGACTGCGCCGTGTGCCCACCGCGAATGATGTCCAGCCATTTCTGCACATCGTCTTTGTGCGCGAACTCGGCGCTTTCGTCCTCCCCTGTGGCTTCGAAGAACGCATTGAGATCGAACTCATCAAACTCGCCACCGCTGGCCACTGCCAGAAGCTCATCGGGCATTTGATAGGTCAGCAAACGCATCTGCGGCAATGCGCCGTAAGGGTTACGCTCAGCAGGGCGTTCAACTGCAAACGCAGCTTTGGCCCGTTGCTCGTCCGTGTAGGTCCAATTGAAAATCTGCTCTTCAATGAACTCCCCAGTTGCCAGCGCTTTGAAAGGCGTGCCCGAGAGGTACAAATAGGCCCTCGTGGTGATGGGCAAGAAATCCGTCTCCTTGACGGCCAGCACCGTCAAGTCTTCGTTCACGCCGTCCAAATCACCCGCGTATTCCAATTTGGATTCTTTCTTGGCGACCGCATCGTCTTCCCCCTCGAACAACTCTTTGGCCGTGTCGCGCCAAGCACCAAAGTGGTATTCGTCAAACACCACCAAATCCCAGTTCACCTCATGCAGCCAAGTGTTGCGAGGCTTGATGTTGCCGGTAGGGTCGCGGCCCAGCAGGTCTTGAAATGACCCGAAGTAAACAACCGGCTTGTTCTTGTCAATTTGCGTGGGGTCGCTACCAGAAGAGCGGGACAGGTATTGCCAACCATCAAAGTCAACATGGCTTTCCAGATCAGTCTGCCAAGCGTCTTCCACGGCTGGCTTGAATGTCAGCACCAGCACCCGCTTGGCCTGCAATTTTTTGGCGAGGTGATAGGTGGTGAACGTCTTGCCAAACCGCATCTTGGCGTTCCACAAGAAACGCGGTGCAGCATTGGCATCTTCCGCCCAGATGGACTGGTAGTAGTCAAACGTTTTGTCGACCGCATCCGCCTGCTCGGACCGCAGACCAAAGGTTTCGTGGTGCGTGCCGCTAAAACGCTGGCCGGTGCGAAGCTCGACAAGAACCGTCTTCACATCCTCGACCGTGCAACGCACCCACTCTAGGTCATATTTTTCGAACCCCTTTTTGATCAAGGCCGCACGCACATCGTGGTCGGAAAAGATCGAGCCGTCATCTCGTTCAGCCACTTCATCGAGCACGATGGTGTAGTTCTTGATAGCCGCCGTCTTCAATTGCTCTGCGACGCGGAGGGGCACATCGCGCGTGGTTTGTCCCACCTTGAGCAGGCCCTCATGAGCTGCATCAGCAATGGTGTAGGCGTAGATACGGGGACGGGCAACTGGCTTAGGTGCCAGGATTTCATCGACGCTGGGCTTATTCATCATCACTTCCGTCAACAGCAACATCCCCCAGCAAATCCGCAGTCACGTCCATCGGGCGGACAACCTTTTCGATGAAGTCGATTTCCGCTTGCGTGATGCCGTACTTGGCGTACAAGTCAGCGTCTGTCCATGGTCGGCTCCAGTCCTGTTTTGGAACGAAGGTATAGACCTTGCGCGTGGTGTCTTGCGACGGTTTGTGCAACAGGATCAGCAGCCTTGTCAGCCGACAAGTGAGATAGGACAGCGCATTTTCTGCCTCCGCTTTGGTATCGAAAGGCCCAATGCACAGGTAGGTTTCGGAGCAGATGCTGCCAGGCTCTCCAATAAAGGGCGTGCTCAGGATTCGGTGCGGATAGGTATCGCGGTTACCGGTCCCTGGTGCGGCACGGCCAATATAAATCTTCCAAGCGTCTATGTATGTGAGGCCAGCAGTGATGGACTCTCTCGCAACGTAGCCCAACCCGCCGTTTTGGTAAACCAACAGATCGCCTTCTTTTTTGGACTTTCTACCTTTGAAGGTCGTCTCCAAGGCAAATGGTTTTCGAGAACTCACCAGCGCATCAAAGCGCTTGTCAGCTGGCAAAACGACAGAATCCGAATCTTTATTCTCCTGAGCGAACACTTTCTTGAGAATTGACAGACCTTCATTGAAGCGAATGAACACGTCTGCACCGTCCTCCAACAGTGGTCGCGTCGCCGTAGAAACAGGCCAGTCCTTGAAGTGCGTGCTGACTTGGCACTCACCACGGTGGTCGCGGTTCCACAGGAAATAACACACGCCGCCCTTCAGACCCACACCCGGGAATACATCGGAGGCACTCAAGTAGTCGTCAATTGAGCGTAGCCGGTCATCAGACAGCATCGACTCGCGGAACTCGTCGAGCCCCTTGCCGCCCGCGAACCAGCGGGCCGGAATGATCATGGACAAATAGCGAGGCTCCAACTGCTTGGCTTGATCCACAAACAGTTGGTAAATCGGGGCCGCGCTGGTCCCATAACCGCCATCGTTCAGTTGGTAGGGCGGATTGCCAATAATCACGTCAAATTGCATATTTTCTCCAAACAACTCGGCCATGCGAGTCTTGATGTTGTCGGTGTGGATAAAAGCATAGGCATGGGTTTCCAAGTTTGCGCCTCTGTCCATGGCCTCTTTGCTTGCCCCGCAGTAGCTGCATTTGACATTCACCCAAGTGTGCTCAGTCCGCTCAAACCAGATGTTTCCCGACTCGTCGGAAAACCCTTTTCCCACCGAATGCGGACCGTTGGCCCACTTGGAGCAGTAAAGGCTGCGCCGTGCCAGCAAACTGGTCAGACGAGTAATGCCAATGCCAAACACCTGCTTGGTCAAAACATGGTTCACCCGATCCTGGAGGTCCGGAATCTCTTCAGCCAAGCCTTTAACCAAACGGTTCGTGATCTCACGCAAAAATACGCCCGACTTGGTGAACGGGTCTAAGAACTTCACAGACCGGTTGGTCCACAGATCGGCCCCTGCATGGTCAGCCGCCCAAGACTGCGCCAGCGTGTCAAGCATTCGGTTGGCCAACTCGGGCGGGGTAAAAACCTCGTCGTTGGACAAGTTAGCGATGCAGGTCAAAACATCGGGGTTGCGTCCACGCAAGGTGAAACCGACTTGCTCACTCATACAGTCTCCATAGGATCTTCACCATCGCCAGCAGTGGCAAGTTCTCGCACGTTCATGGACGGATAGGATTTGATTGGCGTAAAGATTTCATGCTTCCCAAATAGCGAGCCCTCGGCGCTGAAATTGGAAGCACCGGTCAGCACATCGAGGCGAAAATCGCGGCGCTGGTACTTGCCTTTACCCAAGTAACCCCATTCGGCAAAAACGATGGGCTCACCACTGCGCATCCGCATGGTCAACGCGTCTCCGTGGTGGATGTTGGCCATCAGCACATGAGAAGCTGCTTTATAAAAGTCGTCGCCTTCTTCCACTCGGGTGTATTCGGCGAAGATCTTCAACGCATTGGCCCGGCACTCTGCGACGTTGTCGGCCAAAAGCTCAATGCCATAAATGCACATCAAACCCAAAAGTGCGTAGTGCTTGCGCTCAAACTCAAGCTGCCCGTACTTCAGCTCTACAGCTGCCAACTTGCGCTGCAAGATGCGGCCAATGAAGTTGCCACTGCCGCAGGCGGGTTCTAAAAATCGAGAGTCGATGCGCTCGCTCTCTTCTTTGACGAGGTCCAGCATGGCTTCAACCATCCATGCGGGTGTAAACACCTCGCCATGGTCGACCACACGTTGTTTGGATTTGACGAGGTTCATTGATGCGTGCCTGGCCAAAGCCGATAGAAGTCAGACGAAAGTTGACGATGGTACCGGAGCCAAATGGTCACACAGCTGGTGTGGCGCAGAAATCCGGTGGCTTGATCACGCGTGAAGAGCTTGTGCGTGTTCATGCCTTGCCCCCTGCTTTTTTGCCGGGGCTCTGCGCCAATGCGCGCAACTGCTTGGCGTTTTGCTGGCTGACCAGCTTTTTGCCCGTTTCGGCTTCCAGCTTCAGCCGAGCCTGGCGGGCTACGCCGCCACCGCGCTTGGCCACGGATTCGTGCTCGTCCAGCGTTTGCGGCTGCACGGCTTCTGAAATTTCTTTGGTGGACAGCTCGGCCAGCATGCTCATGATCAACTCTTTGTTGGTCATGTTGTCGCGCAGGTTCTCTTTTTTCAAGCCCTTGTGCTGCTTGTATTCCTTGGCGGTTTTGTCGGCCCAGGTCTTGTAGATGACGTCGGTCAAAAATGCAAATTGCGGTCCCTCTTGCAAGCCGTGCTTTTTCCACTCGTCGGTCAGCTCTTTGCGGATCTCGATGCTCTTGAGCCGCTGGTTAATCCAGTTGTCTGTGTAGCCCAGGCGCTTGTAGTCGAGCATGGCTTGCTCGATGCTGAGTTCCGGGTCTTGCAGCTGGTCTAGGCGCTGGCTGCCCACTTCGGCCAGCCAGAGCTTGAAGGGTTCGGCCCGCTTGCTGGGAATGGACTGGATGAGCCGCAAGATTTGCTCGGTGTCGGCCACATCGGTCAGGTATTTTTTGCCGTCGGCAGCAGGCAATTTCAGTTGGTTAGTGGCACTAACCAACTGACTGCCTTCGGCGATCAGCTTGTTTTTGAGCCACTTCCAATAGTTGCGCACCTTCTTGTAGTCGGGCTGGTCGGTCAACACGGCCACAACATCCAGCACCGAGAACCACCATTTTTCAACCTCGGCATCCCATTCGCTGCGAATGTTCTGCGATTCAAACAGCTTGATTTTGCTGTCGGCGTCGAACTTGTCGGGGATGCTCGCCATGCTGAAACCTTGAAGTTGTTTGGGGTGAATCGGGGGGGTTCGTTTAGCTTTTTGAACCACGCGCAGTGGTGGCCAGCATATCAAGGGCGAGGCTCAATATTTCACTCATTGCGCTGGCCTTTGGCATCGTGGGTCAGTTGCGCTTTGATGGCTTTGTCAAAGTCAGACTCATACAAGCGGTCTTGCACGACGCGGTATTTTTCGAACTCGCTCAGTGCGTGGGTGTGGGCAATTTCTTTGCTGACCTTGCCTGCATCTTGCAATACCTCTCGGTCTGCGGCTTCAATGAAGCGGTTGAGGCGCGTTTCCCAGTCTTGCATGGTCATGGGTATGTTGCGCTCGGCCATGGTTTCGGCCAGATCAAGGTAGGCGCTCACCAGCCTTTGTAGCTGGGTGAGTTCGCCATCGCTGAGGTAGTTCTTGGCCACCACCACATCAAATTTTTGAATTTTTCCGTTGGGTGCGTCTTGCCAAGTGTTGAGGCCCATGTGGGTCTGTTCGGCATTTGCTCGGGCGTAGATGACTTCGGCAGCTGTTTGCCCGTGAATGGCCCAGTGCAGCTTGTTTTGAACGGTGGCGAAAAACCGCTGAGTGGTCTGAGCGCTGTTGTCGTAATCGATGGCGGTCGCATAGATGTCGGTGATTTTTTGATAAAACTTCCGCTCGGACAGGCGGATCTCGCGAATGCGGGCGAGCTGTTGTTCAAAGTATTTTTTGCCCAGAATGGAGCCATCGTTTTTGAGCCGCTCGTCGTCCATGGCGTAGGCTTTGATGGTGAATTCTTTGATGATGCCCGTGGCCCATTTGCGAAATTGCACCGCCCGCTCAGAGTTGACTTTGTAGCCCACTGCAATGGTGGCCGATAGGTTGTAGTGCTGGGTGTTGTAGTTTTTGCCGTCTGCGGCAGTTATCCGGAAATTCCGGATAACTGCGTCTTGCTCTAACTCGTTGTCAGCAAAGATGTTTTTCAGGTGTTCGCTCACCGTGCGAACGTTGACGCCATAGAGCTCGCCCATCATTTTTTGGCTCAGCCACACATCTTCGTCGGCATACACAGCATCTACCCCGCATTGGCCGCTGGCGGCAACAAAGGTGAGGTATTCGGCTGCAGATGAACGAATGGTGGGCAGATTTTTTTTGCTGCTCATGCGGGTTGCTCCTCGGATTCAATCTTGGCCACAGTGGTTTTGAGCTGTTCAGTCATACGTCGATGGTGCAGACGGCCACAGCCGCGCAAAATCAAACGAAAGTTGCCGGTGATGCCGAATCGTCAGCAGGACCACCGTCTCTTGGGCTTCCATGGCTGCGTAGAGCATCAAATAGTCGCCGTGCATGTATTCCCGCAGCGCATCCGGCGCTCCCGCAGGCATGGCCGCCAGCAGCGCCAGCGCCTCGGCCGACTGGGGTGGGTTGGCCAAGTAGCGCCGTCCCATGCGTGGAAAGCGCCGCAGGTTCGGGATGACGGTGGCGCGAAGCTCGGCCAGCAAGTCATCGAATGCAAAGCCCGCATCCGCCTCCACCCAAAACGCCTGAATGGATTCAAGGCGCTCCAGGAAGCTGGCGGCCAGCTCGACACGGTACAGCGGGTCAGCCACGTTGCTTGGCGGGGAGTTTGATGGCGGACTTGCGCTGCTGTTGCAGCTGGGCCAGCGCGGCGTCTGCTTCAAACGTGCGGCCTGCGGTGATGTCGGCCAGGCCGCGCTGGGCGTCGTCGATCAACAGCAGGTGAATGCGTTCGCGCTCCAGCCGGTGGTAATAGTCCAGCCGGTCAGCGTCGATCAGCGCGACGTAGCTCTCGCCGTTTTTGGTGATGATCTTCTCTGCCCCGGCCTTGGCCTGGTCGGCCAGCTCGGACAGATGGGAGCGTGCTTGCGTGAACGGCACGACGTCGCTGGCAGAAAAACCCATGACCGGCTCCTATGACATTGCAGAATTCTGCACATTTTATGTCAGCTTGGCTTTTTGCTTACTTACGGGCTATATACAGAGCGAGTCCACGCCCGAGGAGCTGGCTATTTGAGTGAGCCGGGGTCGGGGTCGGGGTCGGGGTCGGGGTTTTAAGATCGTCATGGTTTTGACATCGGCCTGAATACCCTTGGCCACAGAACCTCGCTAAACTTGCCCGATGCATCCCGCCATTGCTCAACACCCCGAGTCGATTGATGCGGCGTGCCTCCCGCGCTTAGGAGTGTGATCCATGCCAACGATTGCCATCTTCTTCGGAATCATCGTGCGCATGTGGCACGACGATCACCCGCCACCGCATATCCATGTGGAGTACCAAGGGTTTGAGGCTTTGGTCGCGATTGAAACCGGCTTGGTCTCGCAAGGCGAGCTTCCACGAAAAGTAGCCAGCATTGTGAAAGACTGGTGCCTTCTTCACCAAACGGAACTGTTGAATAATTGGGAAAAAGCCCAACACTTCGAACCTCTAGACCGCATACAAGGAGCCGACCGTGATTAAGTTGCTTGATGTAAAGACCATTGCAGCCCATCAATTGGAACTGACCTTCAGCGACCATACGCAGGGCGTTTTTGATGGAGCCCGTTACTTGGCCGACCGCCAAGGCACATTATTGGAGGCTTTGCGTGACCCGGCTTATTTTTCGAGATGCTTTGTAGATGCTGGTGCACTCTGCTGGCCCAATGGACTAGAACTCTCAGCCGCTCGACTGTATGAGCTGTCTCATGCCGTCAAAGCCGCTGCTTGATCAGAAACGATCCCAACAAGATAACGAACTTTACAAATTTTCCTAAAATCACGGGGCCAGCATCTTGGGTGCTGGCCCCGTTTTGTTGGTCAAGCTGGTGCACCAGGAAGAACACCATGAACACGCTCACCTTCCCGCTATCGGCCGTCGTGGAAATGCCCCGCAACAAAGCCAGCCCTCAAGACCCTTACGCGTCAGAAGCGCAAACCAACGCGCTGCTGCGCTTTGGCGCGCAGTACCGGCTGCAACGCATTCAGGCCGCTGACATGATCACCACCGACGAAGCAGCTACCCTGTCGGGCACCACCCGCGTGACCATGAACGCCTGGATCAAAAGCGGCCGCTGCATTGGCGTGTCACACCTGCGCCGGGGCTACAAGCTGCCCCGCTGGCAGTTCGAGCCGTTCATCTTTCCGGTCATCGCGCCCATGGCCGCTGCCTTGGGTTCGACCGACGGCTGGCAATTGCTGGCTTTCCTGGAAAGTCCGCACCCGGCACTGGACGGCCAGTCACCCCGCACCGCGCTGGAGCAAGGCACACCCGCCCAGCGCGTGATCGATCTGGCCACGGCAGAGGGGCATTGAACGCCTATTGCCTTCAACTCCCGCAGCGTGCGTGACCGATGCCCCCAGGCGTTCTGGCGTTCCGCTGTTGGACTTCCCAGACGCCGATTGAAACGACGTCAATCGTTAATTTTCCGATTCGATGCAACCCCAATCCATCCTCCACTTCTGGTTCACCGAACTCACCCCCAAGCACCACTTCGTCAAAGACGCGGCCTTGGACGAAGCCATCCGCACACGCTTCGGGGCCACACTGGCGGCGGCGGCGCGGTGTGAGTTGTTTGCTTGGCGCACCACGCCCGAGGGGCGCTTGGCCGAGGTGCTGGTGCTCGACCAGTTCTCGCGCAACGTGTACCGCGACACCCCGCAAGCCTTTGCGCAAGACGCGCTGGCCTTGGCGCTGGCGCAAGAGCTGGTGGCCAGTGGGCAAGACCGCAGCCTGCCCTTGGCGCAGCGCAGTTTTGCCTACATGCCCTACATGCACAGCGAGTCCGCCCTGGTGCACACCCAAGCCGTCCTCCTGTTTGCGCAGCTGGGTAACGAAGACACCCTGCGCTTCGAGCAGCGCCACCAAGCCATCATCGAGCGCTTTGGCCGCTACCCCCACCGCAACGCCATCCTCGGCCGCGAGTCCACGCCCGAGGAGCTGGCTTATTTGAGTGAGCCGGGGTCGGGGTTTTAAGTCACCCCCCTTGGGTGGGCAGCGCTGGTCAATCGCTTTAAACTACACCCCATGCGACCATCCCAAGCACTCAGCCAACACCGCGACGCCGTCTGCCAAGCCGCAGCCCGTTATCGTGTGTCGAACCCGCGCGTGTTTGGTTCGGCTTTGCATGGCCACGACGTCGAGGGCAGCGACTTGGATTTGTTGGTCGACCCTCTACCCGGCACCACGCTGTTTGACCTGGGTGGCTTGCAAGACGAATTGCAAACTTGGTTGGGTGTGTCCGTGGATGTGCTCACGCCCAAAGACTTGCCTGCCAAGTTTCGGGATGCGGTGGTGCAAGAAGCCCGCCCGCTATGAGAAACCGTGGTTTGGGACACTCTGCAAACAGCCCTGCCCACACTCAAAAGTTCAGCTCGATTCCATCGTTTCTGGGTAAACCGGGTCGGAGTTTTAGCCCTCACAGCCAGGCGCTCAGATCCGACACTTATTCATCGATTGGATAGCGGCTTGAATGCCCTTGAGCGCTGAACTTCGCTAAACTGACTTGCCTCTGACCTTTGGAGTCCACCATGCCCACCGCCAAACAACTCTGCGATCAAGCATCACAACTGCCGCCCGATGAGCGCATGGCTTTGGTCGATCAGATTTTGGACACGCTGGACGAGCGTGACAGCTCGCTGGATGGGCAATGGGCACAAGAGGCAGAGTCCCGCCTAAGCGCTTACCGCCGGGGCGAAGTTCAAGCCATCCCACTGAACGAGGTCATTGCCAAATACCAAGCCAAATCAGCATGAGTGTGCGGCTGCTGCCCGCCGCTCAAGTCGAGCTGGAAGAGGCGATCCATTGGTACAGGGAACAAGCGCCAGGCCTGGGCGATTCGTTTTTGGTGGAGTTTCTGCGCACCATTCAGCTCATTGAGCGCCACCCGCAAGGCTGGCATCCGCTTTCAAACAACACCCGCCGCTGCCGCCTGCGCAGATTTCCATACGGCGTGATTTACAGCCAAGATGAGCAAGGCATTCTGATCGTGGCCGTCGCCCATTTGCACCGTCGGCCTGCGTATTGGCAAAGCCGTGTGAATTGATCTCACTGAAGTTATCCATGCACATCACCACCCTCCCCGCCCTGCGTCAGCTCTACGGCCCTGCCCGTGAGCGTTCGCTCAAAAAGGAAATCCCGTCGCTCGACGCGCATGCGGTGCGGTTCATCGGCTTGTCGCCCTTTGTGGTGCTGGCCAGCAGCGATGCGGATGGGCACATGGACGCGTCGCCTCGCGGGGGTGAGCCGGGTTTTGTGAAGGTGCTGGACGCGCAGACGCTGCTGGTGCCCGATGCGCCGGGCAACAACCGGCTGGACACGCTGGAGAACATCATTGCCACGGGCCGCCTGGGCACTTTGTTCATGGTGCCGGGCTTTGACGAGACTTTGCGCGTGAATGGCCGCGCTGTGTTGTCCACCGACCCGGCCGATCTGGCGCTGTGTGCCGATGCGCGGCGCACGCCAGCGCTGGTGATCCGCCTGACGGTGGAGTCGGTGTACCTGCATTGCGCCAAGGCGTTCATGCGCTCGCGGTTGTGGGATACCTCGCGCCACACCGACCGGGCACAAATGCCCAGCATGAGCGAGATGATGCGCGACCAGATCAGCGCCTTCAGAGGCGAGGAGATTGAGGTGGAGTCACAAGCCCAGATGCTGGAGCGTTATCGGCAATCGCTGTGAGGTGCGGGCATGACAGTCCTAGGCGAGTAGGACAAACATCTGTCGCCCCGGACTTGATCCGGGGTCCATGCCTTCGGCTGCCGTGGATACCCGCATGCGCGGGTATGACAGTGAAAGGCGGGCATGAAAGTTCTGGGCGGGTATGACGTTTCTAGGCGGTGTGACAGTTCACGCAGGCACGGCAAACATCTGTCACCCCGGACTTGATCCGGGGTCCATGCCTTCGGCTGCCGTGGATACCCGCATGCGCGTGTATGACAGTGGAAGGCGGGCATGAAAGTTCTGGGCGGGTATGACGTTTCTAGGCGGTGTGACAGTTCACGCAGGCACGGCAAACATTTGTCACCCCGGACTTGATCCGGGGTCCATGCCTTCGGCTGCCGTGGATACCCGCATGCGCGGGTATGACAGTGAAAGGCGGGTATGACGTTTCTAGGCGGGTATGACAAACAACAGGGTATGGCAACAGACAGGTGGACGGGGCTTATTTTTTCTGAACCGGGTTGGCCAGCAGCAGGTTGGCCGGATAGGCGCGCATGAACTCGCGGGCTTTGTCTAGGGGGGCGTTGAGCCAGGCACCGTAGGCGCCCTCGTTCAGGATGGCGGGCATGCGTTTTTCGTTGCCGTTTTGGCCATAGCGGTTCATCAGGGCGTGGCTGTTGGCGTTCACCGTGAGCAGGGTGAAGCTGATGATTTCTTCACCATCTCTGGCCCAGCGCTCCCACAAACCTGCCACGCCCATGGGCTGGCCGTCCACGCGGGCGATGCGGGTGGGCACGGCTTTGCGGCTGCGCCAGTCGTCTTCAAAAAACGCCTGCATGGGGATGATGCAGCGCTGGCCTTTGAGCCAGGTCTCCCGCGTGGCCGTAGCGGTGCTCATGGTTTCATAGCGCGTGACGGCCAACTTGGTGGAGCGGAGTTTGGCGTCTGACGCCGACTTGACCCAGGTGGGCACCAGACCGAATTGGCCTTGGGCCAGCTCCATGACCAACGGGCAGGCGGGGGCGGCAGGCGCTGCCACCTCGCAAGCGGGTTCAGCGTTGGGTTCAGCACCGGGTTCAGCAGATGGCTCTGCGGCGGGCTGCCCGGGCACAAACGCCTTGCGGATGAAAAACCCCGGCTGGCGCGGCCAGACTTCTTTGCCCAGCAGGGCTTGGGGCGGGGCGATGCCAAAGGCCTCGGCGTACAGGTCGGGGTTTTTCAGGCATTCGTATTGGGTGCTCATGCGGTCGATGCTAACCGACCTGATACGCTCAGCGCTCGATAACAAGACGTGCTTGCCCATGCTGATCCGTTTCAACAAGCCCTATGGCGTGCTCAGCCAGTTCACCCCGGAGGGGCGCTGGCAGGGGCTCAAGGACCACATCGACCTGCCGGGGGTGTATGTGGCCGGGCGGCTGGACGCCGACAGTGAAGGTTTGCTGCTGCTGACCGACGACGGGAAGGAGCAGGCCCGCATTGCCGACCCGCGCTTCAAGATGGAAAAGACCTATCTGGTGCAGGTCGAGGGCTTGGTGGACGACAAAGCCCTGACCGCCTTGGCCCGGGGCGTGACGCTGAACGACGGCCCCACCCTGCCCGCCCGCGCCCGAGCGGTGGAACCGCCTGCCGACCTGTGGCCGCGCCACCCGCCGATTCGCGAGCGGCAAAGCATTCCCACCTCGTGGCTGGAGCTGAGCATCCGCGAGGGCCGCAATCGCCAAGTGCGGCGCATGACTGCGGCCG
Organism: Limnohabitans sp. YIMB22184; assembly: GCF_048020265.1. Lineage (GTDB taxonomy): Bacteria > Pseudomonadota > Gammaproteobacteria > Burkholderiales > Burkholderiaceae_C > Limnohabitans_A. Next base: position 803,252 of record NZ_CP171843.1, on the reverse strand, counting down.
TGGGCTTGCCCACGCTGCGGCTGATACGAACCGCCATTGGGCCTTACAAGCTGGATGGCCTGCCCACGGGCACCTGGCAGCAAGTCTGAGCCCGGCGCAGTGGCTTGCGCCAACGCGACGCCAATGCAACGCGTCTTCCTGCACAATCGCGCATCTTTCAATCCAACGGAATCCCCATGTCTGACTTGCTGAACAAACTCGAATGGCGCTACGCCTGCAAAAAAATGGACCCGACCAAGGTGGTGCCCCAAGACAAAGTGGACCGCATCGTCGAAGCCGCCCGCTTGGCCCCGACCTCCAGCGGTCTGCAGCCGTTTGAAATCATCGTGGTGACCAACCCCGCCGTGCGCGAGCAGATCAAGCCCAAGGCCTGGGGCCAGGCCCAGATCACCGACGGCTCGCACCTGTTGGTGTTTGCTGCTTGGGACAACTACACGGCCGAGCGCATCAACATGATGTTTGACCTGACCAACGCACAACGCGGCGGCACCAACGAAGGCTGGGAAAACTACCGCCAGATGTTGCTCAAGAACTACCCCGCACGCACGCCCGAGGTGAACTACGAGCACGCCGCGCGTCAGGCCTACATCGGCTTGGGCGCAGCCTTGATCGCCGCCGCTTTCGAAGAAGTGGACGCCACGCCCATGGAAGGCTTTGACCCTAAAGCGGTGGACGAGATCTTGGGCCTGAGCGCCCGCGGTCTGCGCAGCGTGGTGATCGTGCCCCTGGGTTACCGCGCCGCCGAAGGCGACTGGCTGGCCAACCTGAAAAAAGTGCGCCGCCCCACTGCGCAGTTCGTGACCGAAGTCAAATAAGGTCGCAGCGCACCTGCCGCTCTTGGAGCGTCAGGTGCCGCCCCCCCCACAAAGCCGCAGATCCTGCGGCTTTGTGCTTTAACATCAAGGGCTTCCCAAACCGGGATGTCTATCCAAGGAAACAACATGGCCAAAGGCGAACAACGCAGCAACAAAATGGCCAAGAAGCCAAAGAAAGACACCTCGCCCCCCAAGACGTTCACGTCAGACCGCCCCATGGCCCCGTCCACCTTTGTGGCGCCGCGAGGCAAAGTCAAGGACAAGTGATTTTTCCCGCCGAGCGCTCTGCACGCCCGGCCCGCTCTGCATGACCCCGATCCACGAAGACGAGCACCTGCTGGTGCTGGAAAAACCCAGCGGCTTGTTGTCGGTGCCCGGTCGCGGCCCGGACAAGCAAGACTGCTTGTCCAAACGGGTGCAAGACCGCTACCCCGAAGCCCTGATCGTCCACCGCCTGGACCAGGACACCTCAGGCCTGCTGCTGATGGCGCGGGGCATTGAAGCCCAGCGCCGCCTCAGCAAGCTGTTTGAAACCCGGCAGGTCAAAAAACGCTACGTGGCGGTGGTCGCTGGGCAGCCAGAACAAACCCAAGCGGCCGTGGTGCCCGACGAAGACGGCTGGCGCACCATAGACGGCCCGATCCTGCTCGACTGGGAGCGCCGCCCGCTGCACATCATTCACCCCGACGGCAAAGCCAGCCGCAGCCGCTGGCGTGCCCTGCAAAGCAGCCACAGTGACAGTTTCAGCGCCAGCCTGATCGAGCTCGAACCCGTGACAGGCCGCACCCACCAGCTGCGCGTGCACCTGCAAAGCATTGGCCACCCCATGTTGGGCGACTCGCTGTACGCCCCTTCGGACATCAAGGCACTGAGCCCGCGCTTGTTGCTGCACGCGCAAGAGCTGGCCTTTGTGCACCCTTTCACCGATCAAGCTTTGGCGTTCAAGGCCCCGGTCGAATGGTCGGCCCTATCGCCTTACATCACCGTTCATCAGCCCCAGCCCTGAGCGTTCAGGTTTTGCCCGAGCCCTGGATGCGGCCCGACACCACACCGCACAACACCACCAGGCCCATGCCCGTGAAGGCCAAGGCATCGGGGATGTGGTCAAACAGCCACCACCCCATGAGCGTGGAAAAGCCCACCCCGGTGTAGAGAAAAGGCGAAACGACCGAGGCCGGGGCTTTGGAAAAAGCCACGATCAGCAGGTATTGGCCCAGCGTGGCGGCCAGGCCCACCAAAAGCAGCAGCGCCCACTCGTTCAGGCTTTGCGGCGTGACCCAGGCGTTGAACACCAGCACCGTGCTCACCGCCCAGCCCACCCAGCCTGTGTAGAGCTGCATCACGGCCGGGTCTTCGGTGCGCGTCATGTGGCTGGTCACGGCCTGGAACACGGCATAAGTCAGCACCACCGTGAGCGCCATCCAGCCGACCGAGCTGTCGACCTGCCCACCCGGGCGGATGACCAGCATGGCCCCGATCAAGCCGCCCACCACCATGAGCCAGCGCAGCAACGAAACCTGCTCTTTCATGACAAAGCGGGCCAGGGCCGTGAGCACCAAGGGTGTGAGCATGACGGTGGCGGTGAACTCGGCCACAGGCATGCGCTGCAGGCAATAAAAAGCCAACAAGCTACACGACACCATGAGCAAGCCGCGCAGCAACTGCCAGCGCAGCTTGTCGGTGCGCCACATGGCACGCCCCCGCACGGGGGCCAGCACCACCGTGGTGCCCAAAGCCTGCACCGCGTAACGAAACCACAGCACCATCAAAGGCGTAACGCTGAGCATGACCCATTTGCTGGTGGCGTCGCTGAAGCTCAGGCTGGCCATGGCCAGCACGGCGAAGACAATGCCGGGGCCCAGCCAGCGGGTTGGGGCAGATGTTCGAGGCTGATGCAGTGGGTGATTCACGGGCAGCGAAATGTTCTGTGAGCGGCCATCTTGGCACACCTCGCCGCCCGGGGCTGTCGCGCAAGGCAAACCTGTGCAAGCGCCTCACTCCATGGAGCAAAGCCACTACACTCGCCCTCCATGTCCCAAGAAATCCCTTTTTTCAATGGCCGCATCGCGCCCGACGGCGGCAGCTTTGACGCCTGGAAAACACAAAGCCTGCTCGACTCGATGGAGCAAGGCGGCTTGCAGTGGCCCAGCTCCTGCCGATCGGGCACGTGCCGCACCTGCATCGGGCAACTGGTCTCGGGCCAGGTGCACTACGAGATGGAATGGCCCGGCCTGACCGCCGAAGAAAAAGCCGAGGGCTGCGTGCTCCCTTGCGTGGCCAGACCCCTGAGCGACGTGGTGCTGCAAGACCCATTTGCCTGACCGCCGAGCCAGTGCCGAGGCATTCGCCCAGGCCAACATGGATCCCGGATCAAGTCCGGGATGACAGACAGGGGGTCCGCGATGACAGACAGAGGGAGTGCCCCTCACTGATCGTCATACCCGCGAAGGCGGGTATCCATCACCGTCGAAGGCATGGATCCCGGATCAAGTCCGGGATGACAAACAGGGGGTCCGCGATGGCAAACAGGGGGTCCGCGATGACAGACAGAGGGAGTGCCCCTCACTGATCGTCATACCCGCGAAGGCGGGTATCCATCGCCGTCGAAGGCATGGATCCCGGATCAAGTCCGGGATGACAGACGGGGAAATAGTTCAAGCGTCGTCCAGGCCCAACTCCTGGATTTTTCGGGTGATGGTGTTGCGGCCGATGCCCAGTTTTTGCGCGGCCTCGATGCGGCGGCCTCGCGTGGTGGTGAGGGCGGCCTCGATCAGTTGGCGCTCAAAGCGGCGGGTCAGCGCGTCCCACACATCGGTGCGGCCTGCGTTGAGCAAGGCCAGCGCCTCCTGTTCCAAGCCAAGCTCCCAGCCCATTGCGGCAGTGCTGGCGGCAGTGCTGGCGGCGGTGACAGACCCCGCTTCGACCGAACCCACTGTTGACGGCGATGCAGCCCCAACCTGGTCGCTGGCGTGCTGAGCGGCATCCGACGCTGAAAAACTGGCGTGGGGCGTGGCCATGCCTGAGGGCAAAGCAGCTGGCTCAGCGGCTGCGCCGGGGCTTTGCTGCACTTCGGGCGGCAAGTCCTTGACTTCAATCACCTGCGCTGGGGCCATCACGGTCAGCCAATGGCAAATGTTTTCGAGCTGGCGCACATTGCCCGGGAACTGGAACTGGACCAGGCGCTCTAGCGCCGCATCTGAAATGCGCTTGGGCTCCACGCCCAGTTGCTGGGCGCTGCGCTGCAAAAAGTAGCGGGCCAAGGCGGGCACGTCTTCGCGCCGCTCGCGCAGTGCGGGCAGGCGCAGGCGAATCACATTCAGGCGGTGGTACAGGTCTTCGCGGAACACGCCTTCCTTGACGCGCTGCTCGAGGTCCTGGTGGGTGGCGGCGATCACGCGCACATTGGCCTTGACGGCGCTGTGGCCGCCCACGCGGTAGAAGTTGCCGTCTGACAGCACGCGCAGCAAACGCGTTTGCAAATCAAAGGGCATGTCGCCGATCTCGTCCAGAAACAGCGTGCCGCCATCGGCCTGCTCAAAGCGGCCCCGGCGGGAGGCCTGCGCGCCCGTGAACGCACCGCGCTCGTGGCCAAACAGTTCGCTCTCGAGCAGATCCTTCGGGATGGCGGCGGTGTTGATGGCCACAAAGGGCTGGTTGGCGCGGGGAGAGTGTTTGTGCAGTGCGTGCGCCACCAGCTCTTTGCCCGAGCCCGACTCGCCCGTGATGAGCACCGTGACATGGCTTTGCGCCAGACGGCCGATGCCGCGGAACACGTCCTGCATGGCCGGGGCCTGGCCGAGCATCTCGGGGGCATCGTCCATTTTTTCTTCGGCCACGTCTTCGCGCTGGCTCTCGCCCACGGCGCGGCGGATCAGCTCCACCGCCTTGGGCAAGTCAAAGGGCTTGGGCAGGTACTCAAACGCGCCGCTTTGGAAGGCCGACACCGCGCTGTCCAGATCAGAAAAAGCCGTCATGATGATGACGGGCAAACCGGGCATGCGCTGCTTGATGGCAGCGAGCAAATCCAGCCCCGAGCCGCCGGGCATGCGGATGTCGCTGACCAGCACCTGCGGGCCGTCGCTCTCGCCTTCGGCCTCCAGCGCCTTCAGCACCTCCCGTGGGTTGGTGAAGCTGCGGGTGGGCAGTCCCTCGCGCAGCAGTGCTTTTTCAAGCACAAAGCGGATGGATTGGTCATCGTCTACGATCCAGATCGGCTTCATCAACGTGGCGCTTTCTGTGGTCACTCTTGTGTGCATTAAGGCAACGGAATCAAAATCTTGAAGTCCGTACGACCAGGCTCGCTGTCACATTCGATCATGCCGTGGTGCTGTTGCACAAAGGTTTGCGCCAATGTCAGCCCCAGGCCCGAGCCGCCTTCGCGCCCCGAAATCAACGGGAAGAAAATGCGGTCCTTGATCGAGTCTGGAACACCAGGCCCGTTGTCCATCACATGCAATTCCAATGCCAGGCGATAACGCTGCTTGCCAAACGTGACTTGGCGCAAGATTCGGCTCTTGAGCGTGATCTGTGCATCGCCCTGTGCGATGCGCTCTTGCAGGGCCTGCGCCGCGTTGTGCGCGATGTTGAGCACCGCCTGAATGAGTTGCTCGCGGTCACCCCGAAACTCAGGGATCGAGATGTCGTAATCGCGCACCACCTTCAGGCCCTTGGGAAACTCGGCCAGGATCAGGGCGCGCACCCGCTCGCACACCTCGTGGATGTTCACATCGCTCACCACATGGGGCCTGCGGTGCGGTGCCAGCAAGCGGTCCACCAGCGTCTGCAGGCGGTCGGCTTCGTGGATGATGACCTGCGTGTATTCGGTCAAGTCCTTGTTGTCCAGCTCCATCTCGAGCAGCTGGGCCGAACCCCGGATGCCGCCCAGCGGGTTCTTGATCTCGTGCGCCAGGTTGCGGATCAGCTCCTTGTTGGCCTGGGCCTGCTCGGACAGGCGGTCTTCGCGCTCCTGGCGGGTTTGCTGCTCCACAGGCAGCAGCTCGACGATCACCTCATGGGGCTGGTCCGACGGGGCGACGATCACGTGCACAGGCAACGGGTCTTCGTGGTGCAGTCGGCGCAACTGGGCTTCGTAGCGCAGCGCGGCAAACTCGTTGGACTGGGCCCCGGACAAAGCCGAAATCAGAGGCTGTGGGTCCACAAAATAGTCGGGCAGATGCGTGTCGTACAGCGTGCGTCGGGACATGCCCAAGGCGTCTTCGAGCGCTGCATTGACAAAGCGCACACGGCCCTGGCCCTGCAACACCGCCACAGGCGTGGCCAACAAGTCAAAAGCCAGAAATCGGGCAACGGGCACGGTCATGGTTTCACGGTTCTCTGGGCCAGCTCACGTTGCAAGCTGTCGATGTCACGCGCAGCGCGGTCGATGGCGGCTTTGAGCGCTGCCACACGCTCATGGTCTTGCAGGGGGGCCGCGTGTTCGGGCGAGAGCTGGATGGGGGTCCCTTGCTTATACGCTTGCACCCAGGTTTGGTGCTGCTTTTGCACCCGCTCCAGCTCCTGGACCAAAATGGTGCGCGCCTGCGCATCGCGCTCGGTTTGCCGGGTGGTGCTGGCGCGTGCGGGCTCGGCTTGGGTGCTGCGCGACTCGTCCGGTGCCTGGCCTTCGGTGCTTGTCTTGACGGGCACCGCTTGGGGGCGCACCCCAGGGATGACCGTGACGGCCTGTTCAGCGAGCCGCTCACAGCGGGACACGTCGCGCGGGGCGTTGGTGTATTCCTGGCCACAGCGGTAAATGGCCTCCTGAGTCAGTCCACTCTGGCACCCGGCGGCAGCCGACACCACGAGCAGACCCTGACGCAGGGCGTGCATAAAAAAAGGACGGCCGAAGCCGTCCTTGGTGGGTATTGCACGGGCAGGTGCAATGTGCCGCATGGTGAATTACAGCGAGTAGTACATGTCGTATTCGACAGGCGAGACTTCCACGCGGCTGCGGTTGACTTCCTGCATCTTCAATTCGATGTAAGCGTCGATCCACGAGTCGGTGAACACGCCGCCCTTGGTCAGGAAGGCGCGGTCGGCGTCGAGGGCCTCCAGAGCCTGGTCCAGGCTGTGGCAGACGGTGGGCACCAACTTGTCTTCTTCTGGCGGCAGGTGGTACAGGTCCTTGGTCGCGGCTTCGCCGGGGTGGATCTTGTTTTCGATGCCGTCCAGACCCGCCATCAACAGGGCGGCAAAGCCCAGGTAGGGGTTCATCAATGGATCGGGGAAACGGGCTTCCACACGGCGGGCTTTGTCGCTGGCGACGTTGGGGATGCGGATCGAAGCCGAGCGGTTCTTGGCAGAGTAAGCCAGCTTCACAGGCGCTTCGTAGTGCGGGACCAGGCGCTTGTAGCTGTTGGTGCCGGGGTTGGTGATCGCGTTCAGGGCGCGGGCGTGCTTGATGATGCCGCCGATGTAGTACAGGGCGAATTCAGACAAGCCAGCGTAGCCATTGCCTGCGAACAGGTTCTTGCCGTCTTTCCAGATGGACTGGTGCACGTGCATGCCGGAGCCGTTGTCGCCAGCGTAGGGCTTGGGCATGAAGGTCGCGGTTTTGCCGTAGGCGTTGGCCACGTTGTGGATCACGTACTTTTGCAAAAGGGTCCAGTCGGCGCGCTCGACCAATGTGGAGAACTTGGTGCCGATTTCGCACTGGCCAGCGCCAGCCACTTCGTGGTGGTGCACTTCGACCGGGATGCCCACGGATTCGAGGATCAGCGACATTTCGCTGCGCATGTCGTGTGTGCTGTCCACGGGTGGCACGGGGAAGTAGCCCCCCTTGACGCGGTTGCGGTGACCGCTGTTGCCGTTGTCCATCTTGGTGCCGGTGTTCCAGGGGGCTTCGGCTTCGTCGATGGCGTAGAAACTGTTGTTCGGCTCGGTGCTCCAGCGCACGTCGTCGAACAGGAAGAATTCTGGCTCAGGACCAAAGAAGGCGGTGTCGCCCAGGCCCGATTGCTTGAGGTAAGTTTCGGCGCGCTTGGCAATCGAACGTGGGTCACGCTCGTAGGCCTTGCCGTCGGTGGGCTCGATCACGTCGCAGATCAAGACCAGTGTGACTTCTTCGAAGAAGGGGTCGATCAGGGCGCTGTTGGGATCGGGGATCAACAACATGTCCGAAGCTTCAATGCCTTTCCAGCCCGCGATAGAAGAACCGTCAAACGCTTGACCTTCTTCGAACTTGCTTTCGTCGAACTGCGACACGGGCGCAGTGATGTGCTGCCATTTGCCACGGGTATCGGTGAAACGGAAGTCAACGAACTTGACTTCGTTCTCTTTCACCATCTTCATCACGTCTGCGACGGTCTTGGCCATCAAAATCTCCTGAATGGAAAGGGGTTAAAAAGCTTGCTCACGGGTCTTGCAGTTTCTGTGCCAACTTGAGGCCCAAACCGCAGCCGAACAACCCGAGATTGTGCCCTGCAGGCGACCCGTTGGGCATCTCCGGGGGATAAAAAAGCGTGCCCTCTCGGCATGGTCGATGGCCACCGCCGCCAGGCTTTCACTTTTTCAAGCCACTGGACACCTCAACGGTTTGTCCAGCTCCGTGATAATGCACTTTTATGGTGCAATTTTGCACCATTTTGGTGATACCTAGATCAACGCACCAATTCGGGGCCATATTCCAAAGGAAAAGCCTTCAGGCCTTGCCGCAGGTCCAGATAAGCCCGCTCGGCATCGGCCGGTTCGCCCTTGACCCCCAGCTCGATGTGGCGCCCCCACTGCGGGTGGTCCACGCTGGGCAGGCTGAACACCTTGACGCCGGGGTGCGCGGCCTCAATGGACTCCATCAAGGGCGTCAAGGTGGCTTCCATCGCCCCGAGGACGATCACCGACTTTTCGATGTACGCGTTGCGCCGGAAATGGGCGCTGTATTGGCTGTCCAACACCGATTCGATCATCGGCCAGGCCATGACCGGAAAGCCGGGCACAAAATGCACCGCGCCGCCGCCCGCGCCTGAACAGCTGAACCCGGGAATCTTGTTGTAGGGGTTGCGGATGATGGCTGCCCCTTCAGGGAACACCCCCATGTTCAGGCGGTGGACGTTGTCCGGGCGGTCCGGCTCGTAAGGCACGCCCTGCTCCTTGGCGGTGTCCTGCATGCGCTCCTGAATCAAGCGCTTGGCTTCGGGGTGCAAGGCCAAAGGCACGCCCAGCGCTTTGGCCGCGCATTGGCGGGTGTGGTCGTCCGGCGTGGCCCCGATACCGCCGCAACTGAACACCACATCGGCCGAGGCGAATGCGCGTTTCAGGGTGGCGGTGATGCGCTCGGGCGAGTCGCCCACGTATTCGGTCCAGCCCAGACTCAGGCCGCGCGCGGTCATCAACTCGATGACTTTGGGCATGTGCTTGTCCTGGCGCTTGCCGGACATGATTTCGTCGCCAATGATGATCAGGCCAAATGTGGGGGTCATGGTGGTGAGAAAGAAAAAGGAAATGGGTTCAGAGGCTGGGGCGGGGTTCGACATCGGTGACGGTGTCGGCCTTGTCTTCCGGGCCCGGGCCGAGCCGGGCAGCGGCATGGGGCGAAGCCGGCACGGCGGGTAAAACGTCATCGACAGCCGCGCGATGCGGTTCGTCACGCAGTGCCTGCAAAGCCGCCAGCGCAAAGTGGGCAAACCACAGCGAAGAAAACGCAAACACCAAGGTGTAGATCCAGATGGCCACAGGCACCAGGATCACAAACGCTGCAGCAAACAAGGCCCCAGAAGCCCACACCAAACTGGGGGCAGCGCCCATGAGCCCGGTCACCACGCCCATCCCCAAAAAACTCATGCGGTGACGCGCCATCAGGGTATAGCGTTCGTCGGCGCTGGCGAATTCGGCCAGCACATCAAAAGCCATGACGCGGTAGGTGAGCCAACCCCAGATGAGTGCGGGCAGCACCATGGCCAAGGGCGGCACCAACCACATGGGCAAGGTCAACAACAAAGCGCCCAGCGCCAGCAGCAAGGATAAAAATGTCCACCACAGGCTCAGCGCCAGGCTACCACCATACCTGCGCTGCAGGCCCGCAAAACGCCGGTCGGCGACCAGACGGGTCAGTGCAGGCGTCATCAGGAAAGACACTGCCAGCAAGGACGCCACCACCACCAAAGGAGTGACCGAGAAAATCACGAGCAAAGGCGCCACCACCGTCTTCAGGTCAGGCAGACCGATGCCTTCGAGCCAGCGCCAGACGACCGTCAACCAACTGGAGGCGTCCAGCCAGCCGCGCACCCAGGTGACGGCAATGTCCCAGTACAGGTAGCCGAGCAACCAGGACAAAGCCACGATCAGCACAAGCGGTAAAAACGACAAGCCGATCACCCGGGGGTAGAGGCAATACATCGCCGCGCGCCAAAAGGAGTCGATCAGGAGTTTCATGGTCGAAAGCTTAACAGTTGAAGGTAGCCGGATCGCATGGCCGCCTGGTGTGCAAACTCAGGTTCGGCCCAGCAGCCTGAGCAGGCCCAGTCGCTGCTGGGCCCAGAAGCCTTGGCCGTAATCGCGGCCCTGCTCCACCTGGTCGCGCACGCCTGTGGGGTCATAGCGCAGCTGAAAATCGGCTGTGCCAAACAGCATGTCCCACCAAGGCAGCAGCACCCCGAAGTTACAGCCGCCCAGAACTTTGTGGCCTTGAACGTCAAATTCATGCCCAATGCCAATGCTGTGGTGCCTGCGGTGAAAGCGCGGACTGACCCACAGTCGTTCTCCCATGCGGCCAAAGCAGATGCGCACGTTGGCATGCTGGAAGTTTTCGCTCAGCTGGCCAATCGCCACCAGCGCCACAAACTGCCCTGGTCCCACGCCGATCAACACAGCCACGGCCGACAACATCAGGCTGGTGAGCATGTCGTCGAGCAAGTGGTTGCGGTTGTCGCTCCACATGGTCATCTGCCGCTGCGAATGGTGCAAGGCATGCAAGGCCCACCAGGCGTTGGACTGGTGCTGCGCCCGGTGAATCCAGTAATGGACAAAATCAAAGACCACCAGGTACAGCACGAAACTGACCATGGCCAGATCGGTCACCCCGGGCCACAGGCCATCCAGGTGCAGCGTGGGCATGCCCCAAGCCCGCAACACGCCCAGGCCTTGCTCGAAGGCGTAGTCGAGTGTGAAAAACATGCCCAACTTGAACAGACCCAGGCGGTGGATCAGGGTGTAAATCACGTCGACCCGCACCGCTTGTCGGTCGCGCAGCGGCTCGGCAGGCCAGCGCCGTTGCATGGGGCCGATCACCACCCACATCACCAGCAGCTGCAACAGGCCGACCACCACCCAGCCCGTGCCTTCGTAGGCTTTTTCCAGCAGCTGGCCTTGGCCCGCCGCAAAGGCAAGGGGTTGCACGATTGCCTCGAAAAGCATCTGCTGACCACGGTCAAACAGGTCGATCAAAAAGTCCATGGCTTCATTGTCGCGAATCGGGCAAAACCGGCAGCGCCAAGGGCCGCTGCCGCACCCAGTCCCGGTAAGCCGGGTGCTCACGCAAAGTGGCGAAACACAGCCCTCGGGCCTTCAGGCCCGCGATCAGCGGCTCCAGCACGGCCGGGGCCCACGGATCTTGCCGCGACCAGATGCCCAGGTGGGCCATCAGGATGTCGCCAGCGCGGATGTTTTTCAGCGCCTTTTGCAGCAACTGGGCATTGGGGTGGGTGGCACTGGACAGCTCGTCGCCCAAAAAGCCGGCATCGGACCAGCCCACATGGGCAAAGCCGCATTGCCGCGCCGCTTCGATCAAGCGGGGCGAGGTTTTGCCGCCCGGCGCCCTGAACAAGGGCAGTGGCACTTGTCCGGTCAAGGCCTGCAAACGCTGCGCTGCTTGGCGCAAGTTGTCGCAATATTGTGCAGCGGTCCATGTGAAGGTTTGACCTGCCCGCTCGCCCGCGCTCGGACGGATTCGGAATTGCCAGCTGTTGCCCTCTTGCAGGTCGGCCCGCCAATACGCGTGGTCCCAAGTGTGCGAAGCAAAAGCGTGACCTTCTGCGGCACGCGCCCGCCACCAAGGGGCCCAATGCTGGCCCAAAGTGCCATCGCCCTCGCGGGTTTTTTCATGCGCCGCAAAAAAAGTGACGGGCACCTGCTGTCGCTGCAAGACTTCAGCGATCAAAGGGGCCACGCCCATGTGGCCTGTGTCGAAGGTCAAATAAACCGGCTTCTCGCATGTGGCCGCGACAGGGGACAAGCTGCCCACCCAGAAGGCGCCGACGAGCAACCCACGGCGCCACTCAATAGCGTGGCGCATGGTCCAGTGTCCACACCCCGTGGGGCGATTTACCGACCCGAACCTGCCGCACCACTTTGCGCGTGGCGATGTCGATCACCGACAGTTTTCTGGCCCAGCGCGAAGCGACCAGGATGTATTTGCCGTCGGCCGTGATGTCCATGCAGTCCGGGCCGGAGGGTCCGGGAAAATCCGCCACCACGGCCATCTGGGTGTAGTCGATCTGGCTAATGGTGTTGGTCACGCGGTTGCTGACCATCACATGGCGTTTGTCGCCCAGTGCCCGGAACGCGTGCGCGCCCTTGCCCGTGGGGATTTTCTTGACCAGTTTGGGTTGGCTGCTACCAATGTCGTACACCTCGACACCATCCCCCCCGGTCAGGCCCACCAGCAAGAATTTGTCGTCCGGCGTGCCGAATACGTCTGCAGGCATGGGGCCAACCGCTGTGCGCGATTTGAGGGTTTGCTTTCCCAGGTCAATCGCCACGATCTCGTTGCTGTCCTGCATCGAAACCCAGGCGGTCTTGCTCTGGCTGTCGATCCACAGGTGGCTGGGGGTTTTGCCGGTCGAGATGCGCTTGGCCAAGGTGGGGTTTTGCCCGTCCCAGCGGTAAATGTCCACATGATCGAGCCGGTTGGCGGCGATCACCAGCCATTTCATGTCGGGTGAAAACCGCAGGTGGTACGGGTCCAGAATGCCGGTCACGGTGCGCTGGACCTCAGCAGTGCGAGGGTCGATGAAGGTCAGCGAGTCGCCCATGGCGTTGGCCACGATGACCGACTTTTCATCGGGGGTGAGGTACAGGTGGTGGGGTTCTTTGCCCGTGGGAATGCGCTGGGTCTCTTTCCAGGTGACTGGATCGATCACACTGACGTTGCCATCCAGGGAATTGAGAACAAAAACCGGGGCCTGCGCCTGAGCGGCTGTGACGCCCCACTGAAGTACCCAAACCGCACTCACAAAAAAACGAGACAACAAACGCAAATCAATCACAAAACGCTTTCAAAATCACAGCCAAGTGTAAACGCCGATTCAGGACCCCGGATGCCCGCACCAACGCCTACGCCCCCCCCTACGAAGCTCTCACTGAAAAACCTCACCTTGGAGGTGGCCCACTGGCAGCCCAACCAGACCATCAGCCCCGCCCACACCCTGGTTTTTCTGCACGAAGGGCTGGGCAGCGTCGCCATGTGGCGGGACTGGCCCGCACGCCTTTGCCAACGCCTGGGTTGCGCGGGCCTGGTTTACTCGCGCCAGGGCTATGGCCAATCCGATCCGGTGGCCAATGTGCGCGGCCCTTCGGGCGAAGCGGCGGGCGTGCGCCACGGCCGCCTGCTGTCCGACTACATGCACCGCGAAGCCCTGGAAATTTTGCCCGCCTTGCTGGAGGTACTGAACATCCAGCGGCCTGTGTTGGTGGGCCATTCGGACGGCGGCACCATCGCCCTGATCCACGCCAGCCGTTTTGAGGTGGCCGCTTGTGTGGTCATGGCGCCGCATGTGATGGTCGAAGACATCTCGATTCAGGCCATCCTGGCCGCTCGGCAAGCCTACGAACACGGCCCCCTGCGCCAGCGTCTGGCCCCCTACCACGCCGATGTGGACTGCGCGTTTTGGCAGTGGAACGATGTCTGGCTGAGCGAGGCCTTTCGCGGTTTCGATATCCGCCCCGAACTGGGCAGCATCCGCGCGCCCTTGCTGGCCATCCAGGGCGAAAACGATCCCTACGGCACCATGGCCCAGATCGACGAGATTGCCCGCGCCGTGCCGCAGGCGCAACTGCTCAAGCTGCCCGATTGCGGCCACTCGCCACACCGCGACCAGCCCGAGGCCGTGATGCAGGCGCTACAGACCTTCATCCGCGATCTGTAGCTCGGTGGCTTGAGCCCCGACAGGCCTCGTTGGGATGCTTTGTCGGAGCTCAAGCGCCAAGCTACAAGGCTTTGTCAGACCTAAGGCTTAAGCTCAAGGCTTGAGCAGGGCCAGGTCTTCGTCGGTCAACCAACGCCACTGACCGGGGGCCAAGTCGCCCAGAACCAGGCCACCGATTTGCGAGCGGTGCAGGCCCTCGACCCGGTTGCCCACCGCCGCCAGCATGCGCTTGACCTGGTGGTATTTGCCCTCTGTGAGCGTCAGCTTCAGGTGCAGCTCGCTCACCGCCTCACAAGCGGCGGCCTTGACCGGCTTGGGGTCGTCGTCCAGCACCACGCCGCTGAGCAATTTGTCCACCATCTCCGGTGTGATCGGGTGCTTGGTCGTCACCTCGTACACCTTGGGCACATGGTGCTTGGGAGAGCTCATCTTGTGGATGAACTGGCCGTCGTCGGTGAGCAGCAGCAAGCCCGTGGTGTCTTGGTCGAGCCGGCCCACCGCCTGCACGCCCTGCACCGCCGCTTTTTGTGGGCGTTGGCGCAAAGGCGCGGGCAGCAGGGTGTAGATGCTGGGCCAGGTGGAGGGCTTTTGCGAACACTCGGTGCCGGTGGGCTTGTTCAGCAGCACATAGGCTTTGTCCTTGAACGGCCAGTCGGTGCCTTGCACCGTGAAATGCAGCCCCTCCAAATCAAAAAATTCGCCCGCATCGGTCACGGTTTGACCTTCGACTTGCACATGGCCCTGCTGGACCAGACCCGCGCACACGCGGCGGGTGCCAAAGCCCTGGCAAAACAAAATGTCTTCCAGGCGCATGGGTTTGAGAGGTTTGGCTTTCATGGGGCATGATTGTCACCTCGAAAAGCCCCTACCCCATGGGGAATGGACCCGGCAGGAGACACATGGCCCATGAGCACCGCCCTTGACACCCTCGACCGCATGACCCAGGCGCTCACGGCCTGCGGCCAAGGCCAATTGGCACAAAGCGAGATGATCCGCCTGTGGCGCAGCAGTGCAGCCAGCTTGCCCTTGCCGGGCAAATTTGGCGAAGTGCTGGGCAACCTGCTCGACCGCATCGAGGCCAGCGCCTTGTTCAGCGAGGAAAGCTGCTCTTTCAGTCAAAAAGACCTGATGGCGAGTTTGCAACTGTGGGCGGACAAGGCACGCGCCCAGCTGCCGCCCACACCTTAGGTCAGTCGGCAGCCATTCGGCCGCGGTGGCGGCCTCCCCAAGAATCCTCACCTTCAGCAGCCCCCAACGACAACGGGCCCCGAAGGACCCGTTGTCTTTTGCGAAGCGCTGAATTACTTCAAAGCCTTGAAGCGCACGCGCTTGGGCTTGGCACCTTCTTCGCCCAGGCGCTTTTTCTTGTCGGCCTCGTACTCTTGGTAGTTGCCGTCAAAGAAAACCCACTGGCTGTCGCCTTCTGCGGCCAGGATGTGGGTGGCGATGCGGTCCAGGAACCAGCGGTCGTGGCTGATGACCATGACCGAGCCTGCGAATTCCAGCAGCGCGTCTTCCAAAGCGCGCAGGGTTTCCACGTCCAGATCGTTCGAGGGTTCGTCCAGCAGCAGCACGTTGCCGCCTTCGATCAGGGTCTTGGCCAGGTGCAAACGGCCGCGCTCACCGCCCGACAGCATACCGACCTTTTTTTGCTGGTCGCCACCGTTGAAGTTGAAGCGGCCGCAATACGCGCGGCTGGCCATCTGGAACTTGCCGACGTTGATGATGTCCAGGCCGCCCGAGACGTCTTCCCACACGGTTTTGTTGTTGTCCAGGTCATCGCGGTTCTGGTCCACAAAGGCCATCTTCACGGTCTGACCGATGGTGACTTCACCGCTGTCAGGCTGCTCGCGGCCCGAGATCAGCTTGAACAGCGTCGATTTACCGGCGCCGTTGGGGCCGATGATGCCGACGATGGCGCCCGCTGGCACCTTGAAGCTCAGGTTGTCGATCAGCATGCGATCGCCAAAAGACTTGCTGACGTTCTTGAACTCAAACACTTCATTGCCCAGACGCTCGGCCACAGGGATGAAGATTTCCTGGGTTTCGTTGCGCTGCTGGTATTCGTAGTCGCTCAGTTCTTCGAAGCGGGCCAAACGGGCCTTGCTCTTGGCTTGACGGCCCTTGGGGTTGGCCCGAGCCCACTCCAATTCTTTCTTCATGGCCTTGGTGCGGGCGTCTTCGGTGCGCTGTTCCTGCTCCAGACGGGCTTCTTTTTGTTCCAGCCAGGTGGAGTAGTTGCCTTTGTAAGGGATGCCGTGGCCACGGTCGAGTTCCAAAATCCACTCGGCAGCGTTGTCCAGGAAGTAGCGGTCGTGGGTGATGGCCACCACGGTGCCCGAAAAGCGCTGCAGGAACTGCTCCAGCCAATCCACCGATTCGGCGTCCAAGTGGTTGGTGGGTTCGTCGAGCAGCAGCATGTCGGGGCGCGACAACAACAGGCGGCACAAGGCCACGCGGCGTTTTTCACCGCCCGACAGGTTGCCGATCACGGCGTCCCATGGGGGCAGGCGCAGCGCATCGGCCGCGATTTCGAGTTGGTGGTCAGAAGCGTCACCTGCGGTAGCGATGATCGCTTCGAGCTTGGCCTGCTCGGCGGCCAAGGCGTCGAAGTCGGCATCTTCTTCGGCATAGGCGGCGTACACCTCTTCGAGGCGGGCCTGCGCGGCCTTGATCTCACCCATGCCGTTTTCCACCGATTGGCGCACGGTTTCAGTGGGGTCGAGCTGGGGCTCTTGCGGCAAATACCCGATCTTCAGGCCCGACATGGGGATGGCTTCGCCTTCGATCTCCTTGTCGATACCGGCCATGATCTTGAGCAAAGTGGACTTGCCCGAGCCGTTGGTGCCCAGCACGCCGATCTTGGCGCCAGGGAAGAAGGACAAGGAAATGTCTTTGAGAATCTGACGTTTGGGCGGCACGATCTTGCCAACCCGGTTCATCGAAAATACGTATTGAGCCATGTGTAACCCTGAATAAAAAATGGCAGAAACCGGCAGCCACAAAGGTGCCGGCTCAAAGCCTCAACCCGACATGTGGGGGCGGGTGCGGCCTGCGCAACCCGACATTATCCCAGCTTGTGATGTCAACGGCTCAAACCGCCCTGTCCGAGAGGATGCCCGGCCGGCTTGAAAACTGCACCCGGCTGTCCAGCGCCTCCAATTGCACACGGGCGCTGCGCTGACCATAGACCTCGGTCCGCAACCAGCTGCATTCGGCGTCCAGCAGCGCATCCGAGGACAAACTGCACCACCAGACCCGGCCATCACCGTCCCAGCGATAACCGCGTGACTTGAGCTTGTCCTTGGCCTCAAACGGCGCACCGATGGCGCGCAGCTTGTAGCGGGTCTGCCCTGCCCCGGCCAGCAGACGCGCCAACCCGGTCTGGCCGTCGGCCAACGGTGACGCCAGGACCTGCAACAAGGCATGGCAATCGACCTGCGCCCGGTGTGCGTCGTAAAACCAGCCGCGCTCGGCCGCCAAAAACTCCAGCTTGGCAGAACCGCTGCCCTCTTTTTTCCAGTCAATGCCCTGAAAGGAGCAATTCCAGGCCTTGCCAGCAAACACCGGAAAACGCGCCTCGACAAACGGCCGGTCAAATCCGGCGTTGTGCGCCACGATCAAATCGGCCTGTTGCACCAACGCCATCACCGCCGCATCGTCAATGCGCTGACCCTGCACCATGGTGTCGTCGATGCCCGTGATGTCGGTGATCTGAGGGGGGATCGGCTTGCCCGGATCTTCAAACGACTCGTAAAGGGTCACCGGCCCCACCGGCAAGCCGGTCGCGCAGTCCACCAGCACCGACAACATGGCAAGCTCGATGATTTTTTCGCTCTTGCTGTCCAGCCCGGTGGTTTCGGTGTCGAGCACGATCACCCGCTGGGTGGGCTGGCCGTGCAGGCCGCCATAGTCGGCTGCGGGCTGCAAACGTCGCAACACACGAAAATCCGGGTGCCGGGCCAGCGCCTGAGCCATGGCCTCGTGCTCAGTGGGCTGAGGCGCGAAGAGTGGTGCGGGCTGGGCTTGTGGCTGGGCCACGGTCACTGGGGCATGCACCATCACCACAGGAGCCGGGGTCGTGTCGGGCTTTTGTGGCTTGGCAGCCTTGGTAATTTTTTCGGCAACTTCGGCCTCAAAGCCGAAAAAACTCATCTGGTCGGTTTTGTTCATAGCACGAGATTAAACCGCGTCTGACAACGCCGGCCCACGCCGCTTGACGACCCATTCCCAAAGAGGGCAAACCAACAAGGCCGGCTCAATCGAGCTTGATCCCCAAGTCCACCGCCAGCTTGATCCACACAGGCACTTCGGCCTCCCAGTCCTTGCGGGTGTCGGCGAGGTTTTTGGGTTTGTTCGGGATCGCGAAGGTGTCGCGCAGCTTGGCCGCTTTGTCGGTGTTGGACCAGGCCACGGCCTCATCGGCCAGGAGTTTGAGCACGGCTTCGGGCGTGCCTGTCGGGGCCACCAGGGGCAAGCCGCCTTCCAAAGTGACCAGCTTGGCCGTATCACCTTGTTCCATCAGGGTGGGCACGTTGGGCAGTTTGGGCGAGCGGTAGCTACCGGTGACGCCAATGGCGCGCACGCCCCGGCTGGCCACGGCATTGAAGGCCAGGTAACTGCCCACGGCAATTTGCGATTGGCCCGAGGCCACATCGAGCCACATGGGCGCTTCACCCCGGTAATGCACCGACTGGATTTGGGTACCGTGCACGCGGTTGGTCTGATCGGCCACCATGTGCGGGTACGAACCTGGTGCATAAGTGCCCATAGACACCGGGTTCTTTTTAGCCCAGGCCACAAATTCGGCCATGTTGTTGGCGGGGATTTTGTCGTTGATGCCCACGACCAAGGGCCCCGAAGGAAACACAGTGACCGGAGTCAGGTCTTTGTCGAGGTTGTAGGGCAGCTTGGAATAAAGGATACGGTTTTGCCAAAAAGTGCCCGAGGTGCTCATGACCAGGGTGTAGCCATCGGCAGGCGATTTGGCCGCTGCATCAATGCCAATGATGGCGCCCGCACCCGGTTTGTTGTCAATGACCACGGGCACGCCCAACTTGGTGGCCAAATGGTCGCCATAGCTGCGGGCCAAGGCATCGGTCAGGCCGCCGGGCGGGAATGCCACAATGATCCGAATGGGTTTGGCAGGCCACTTGGTTTGCGCCCAGGCATTGACCAGCGGGCCACTGGTGGCCACGGCGGTGGCGGCCAAAGCGGCAGTTTGCAAAAAGGAACGGCGGTCAGAAAAAGGCTTCATGGTTGTGCGCGTGAGAGATTGATGGGTGCCGACCAGTCTAGGTCTGCCATGCCTTAAATGGCATTGGGGTTTGAACCCATGCCCTGACCTGTGGGGGACATCCCTTGGCGTTTCTTGCTTTGTGCGACAATGCACCTCGCTGAGGCCTCCAGTTGCCCCAGCATCAGCACTTCTGCTGGGGCCTGACCCAGGCAACGCTCAAAACAAGCGCCTGCGGTTTCCATGCCCACCTTAAGACTTATCGGCCCTCACTGGACACTGCCACCAGCAGTTGATTGAGCCGATGCCTGCGCCGGACATGGCGCTCTGAAAAAATGAACTTTGAAGAATTGAACCTGGCCCCGGCCATCATGCAAGCTGTGCGCGAGCTCGGCTACGAAAACCCCACGCCCATCCAGGCCCAGGCCATTCCCGCCGTATTGGCCGGACAAGACTTGCTGGCGGGTGCGCAAACCGGCACGGGCAAAACCGCCGCATTCACCTTGCCCATGCTGCACAAGCTGAGCCTGAGTGAGCCGGGCAAAAACCGCTTTGGCGGCAAAGCCATCCGCGCTTTGGTGCTCACCCCCACCCGCGAACTGGCCGCCCAGGTCGAAGAATCGGTGCGCGACTACGGCAAATACCTGAAGCTCGACTCCACCGTGATCTTTGGCGGCGTGGGCATGAACCCGCAAATCAGCAAAATCAAAAAAGGCGTGGACATTCTGGTGGCCACTCCCGGTCGTTTGCTCGACCTGCAGGGCCAGGGCTTCCTGGACCTGTCAACTGTCGAGATCCTAGTGCTCGACGAAGCCGACCGCATGCTGGACATGGGCTTCATCCACGACGTGAAAAAAGTGCTGGCCCTGGTGCCCAAAGAAAAGCAAAGCCTGCTGTTCTCGGCCACCTTCAGCGACGAGATCCGCGAGTTGGCGGGCAACCTGCTCAAGAACCCGCAGAGCATCCAGGTCACGCCCAGCAACACCACGGTGCAGCGCATCACGCAGGTGATCCACCCCGTGGGCCGCAACAAGAAAAAAGACGTGCTGCTGCACATCATCCAGAAGCACGACTGGAGCCAGGTGCTGGTGTTCACCCGAACCAAATTTGGCGCTAACAATGTGGCCGACTTTTTGACCAAAAATGGCGTCAAAGCCATGGCTTTGCACGGCAACAAGAGCCAGACCGCCCGCACACAAGCTTTGGCAGGCTTCAAGAGCGGCGAGATCCGTGCCTTGGTCGCCACCGACATTGCAGCGCGCGGCATCGACATCGAAGACTTGCCACACGTGGTGAACTACGAGATCCCTAACGTGTCGGAAGACTATGTGCACCGCATTGGCCGCACGGGCCGCGCCGGTGCCAGCGGCGAGGCCGTGAGCCTGGTCTGCCTGGACGAAGAAGGCTTCATGATGGACATCGAACGCTTCACCAAGCAGGAGATTCCGGTCCAGATGCTCGAAGGCTTTGGCCCCGAGCCCGGCGAAGTGGCCGAGCCCATCGCCATGGGTCGCCAGACCCTGTGGGGCGGTGCAGGCAAGCCGCCCAGCCGCGATGTGATGGCCGCTGCGGCCAAGGCCGCGCGCCAGGACATGATGCAACGCATCCGCGACAACAAAGTCGCGGTCGGTGGTGGCGGAGGCGGTCCCCGTCAAGCCCGAGGCGAAGGTCAAGGTCAGCCGCGACCATCCCGCAACGGCCCACCGCCCTCACGCCGCAATGGCCCACAAGGCGCACCCCGATTTGAAGGTCAAGGCGATGGCCGCCGTGAAGGCGCACGCGACGGTGGTCGCGGTCAAGAGCAACGCGGCGATCCCCGTTTTGACAACCGTGGTGATGGCCAAGGCCGTCCCGCGCCACGTGGCCCGCGTCCTGAAGGCCGTGGCCCAGCGCGTGGCGCACAAGGTGGTCAGGGTGGTCAAGACCGCCGCCGGGGCGATGGCGACGAGCTGCCACGCCACATTGACCCGCTGAAAACCACACAGTTTGCACGCCTGGACTTGCCCAACCGCAAGCCCGTGCGCACCAGTGGCCAGCCCGATCCGACCCGCACCAGCATCGACAGCCTGGCCAGCGGCGGCCGCCGCCAGGGTGGTGGCGGTTACAGCGGTGGCAACCGCGGTGGCAACGGCGGCGGTGGCCGCGGCTTCGGTCGCTGACCAGCGCCCTGCCTCATGAACAGAGCCCGCTGACAGCGGGCTTTTTTTTACCCGAATCGGTTGTGCACTTCAGGGGTGAACGTCAGTCGCGCACAAACAGCGTCACCAAGGGGTCGGGACCCACCTGGCGGCTCCAGTGACCGTGCACGGCAGGGTCAAACGTGGCCCCTTCGGGCAAGGTGTCAGCCGAGTAAAAGAACTCACCTGGACCAAAGGTGCGCGAGCTGCCGTCTTGCAAACAAATCTCCATCTGCCCATCCAACACAAACAACCACTGCGGCTTGCCCGTGCAATGGAAAGTGCTGCGAAAACCCACAGGGCTTTGACGCAACTGGCAGGCACTGGCCGCCATCAGGGCCGATAAGCGACTTTGCGGTGTGCCCTCGGTCAGGGGCACAGCTTCGTCCCGAAAACGGGCTCGGCCATCGGTATCGGTGAAGAGAATGACTTTTTTCAGGGCATGCATGGCTCAAGGCCTCCGTTCAAACCAAAAGCTGATTGTCAACGAGGCTTTGAACGGTGGTCAGCGTGCAGGGGTTTGTCCGTAGATGGGTCCAGAGAGCGCCCCGATACGATAGGCGCATTTGTCCTTGAAGCCTCAGGAGAACCCTTGACCAAACCCGATGTGCTGGCCGTCGCCAAACTGCACCCTTTTTACCTCCAGGCTTTGGAAACCCTCTACACCGTGCACGACCGCACCCATGTGACCGACCCCGCGGCTTTTGCCCAACTCGCTCCGCGCATCCTGGGCGTGGCCGGCACGGGCGAAGCCAGCGTGCCACGCAGCCTGCTGGCCCAAGTGACCAACGCCAAAGTGGTATCGGTTTTTGGCGTAGGCTACGACGGCGTGGATGTGCCCGCCGCCATAGAGCACGGCATTCCCGTGACCCACACCCCCGATGTGCTGACCGACGATGTGGCCGACCTGGCCATGGGCCTGGTGCTGTCGGTGGGCCGCAGCATTGCACAAGCCGACCAGTTTGTGCGTGCAGGCCAATGGCCCAACGGCCCCATGCCGCTGACCCGCAAAGTCTCTGGCGCCCGCATGGGCATTGTGGGTTTAGGGCGGATCGGCAAAGCCATCGCCCAACGCGCCAGCGGCTTTGGCATGTCGATCGCCTACACCGCGCGCAGCGAAAAGCGTGACGTCGGTTTCAAGTACTACTCCTCTGCCGCCAAACTGGCAGCGAACGTGGATTTTCTGGTGGTCATCACCCCGGGTGGCGCGGGCACCAAACACCTCATCAACGCCGAAGTGCTCAAGGCGCTGGGACCGCGCGGTTTTTTGATCAACGTGGCGCGTGGCAGCGTGGTCGATGAAGAGGCGCTGATCGCTGCGCTGCAAAACAGCACCATCGCGGGCGCAGGCCTGGACGTCTTTGCCCACGAGCCCAACGTGCCCCAAGCACTGTGGAGCATGCGCAATGTGGTGCTGACACCGCACATGGCCAGCGCCACCACCGAAACACGCCAGGCCATGGCCGATCTGGCTTTTGCCAACATGCAAGCGGGCATCTCAGGTCAGCCCTTGCGCACACCCGTGCCCGAGTGTGCGGCCATGCTGAACAAGTGAGCCCCTCACCGAGCATGAACAAGCCACCCCTGCGTTTGATCGTCATGGGGGTGTCCGGCTGCGGCAAGTCCACCATGGCTTCAGCGCTGGGTGAGAGACTGTCACTGGACATGGTGGATGGCGATGACCTGCACTTGCCTGAAAGCGTGGCCAAAATGCGCGCCGGCGTGGCGCTTGAAGACGCCGACCGATGGCCTTGGCTGGACCGCATTGGCGACTACTTGTCGCAACCTCACCCGCAAGGCCGTGTGGTGGCGTGCTCAGCCCTCAAGCGGGTGTACCGCGACCGCATCCGCGCTCAAGCCGGTGATGTGTGCTTTGTTTTCCTCGACGGCGACTTTGCCTTGATCGAGCAACGCATGCGCCAACGCGTGGGCCACTACATGCAGCCCGGCTTGCTCAGCAGCCAATTCCACACACTCGAAACCCCACAGGCCGATGAAACCGATGTCATCCGGCTCTCCATCACTCACCCTTTGCATGACTTGCTCGCGCAAGCGCTCCTGGCCTTGCAGGCCCGCATGCAAGTTGCTTTTTGATGCTTGAGAAGACGCACCATGTTCAACCGCTGCCCAACAGCACGTCCATCGACTGAGGCCAATTAGCCGCCCTTTGAAGCTTTCACAAGGACCTCCCATGAAATCCGTTGTCTGCCATTCGGCCCAAGACCTGCGCATTGAAAATACCGAACTGCCCCCTCTGGGCGAACACCAGTTGCGCGTGAATGTGGCCTATGGCGGCATTTGCGGCTCGGACCTGCATTACTACCAACACGGCGGCTTTGGCACCGTGCGCATCCAGCAGCCGATCGCGCTGGGCCACGAAATTTCGGGCGTAGTGGACGCTGTGGGCAGCCAGGCCAGCGGCATCACACCCGGCCAGCGCATCGCCATCTCGCCCTCACGTCCTTGCGGCCAATGTCGCTTTTGCCAGGCGGGCCAGCACAACCATTGCCTGCACATGCGCTTTTACGGCAGCGCCATGCCCTTCCCGCACATCCAGGGGGCGTTCAGCGAACAACTCATCATCGAGGGCTACCAGGCCCACCCGATTGCCGACCACCTGAGTCTGTCGGAAGCCGCTTTGGCCGAACCTTTGTCGGTCGGCCTGCACGCCATCCAGCGTGCGGGCAGCGTGCTGGGCAAGCAGGTCTTGGTGACCGGTTGCGGCCCGATTGGCTCGCTCTTGATTGGCGCTTTGCGCCGGGCAGGCGCCGCCCGCATCGTGGCGGCCGACATTGCCGACTTACCCCTGAAGTGCGCCAAGGAGATGGGCGCGGACGAAACCATCAACCTCAAGACGCAACCCCAAGCGCTGGACGCCTACAAGGTGGACAAAGGCCAGTTTGACGTGGTGTTCGAGGCCTCGGGCAGCGAAGCCGCTTTGCGCGTGGGCCTGGACACCATCGTGCCGCGGGGCGTGCTGATCACCGTGGGCATGGGCGGGGACATCAGCCTGCCCATGACGCAGATCGTGACCAAAGAAGTGGATTTGCGCGGCACCTTTCGCTTCCACGCCGAATTCGCTACCGCGGTGCACTTTTTGAACGAAGGCCTGGTCAACGGCAAGCCGGTCATCACTGGCATCCTGCCTGTGGAGCGCGCCATCGAAGCCTTTGACCTGGCGGCCGACAAGAGCCAGTCACTCAAGGTACAGATTTCTTTTCAAAACGCCTGAAAATCAGGGGCTTATTTAGCCCTCTTTAGAAAGTTCACACCATGTCCAAAATCGCCCTCGTCACCGGTGCCAGCTCGGGTATCGGCAAAGCCTGCGCCCTGGCGTTGCTGAAAGAAGGCTGGCAAGTCGTTCTGGTCGGCCGTCGCGCCGATGCGCTGGCTGCGGCCGTGCAAGAGGCCGGCCCCAACGCGGCGAACGGCCATGCCATCCCGACCGACCTGTCCAAAGAACCCGAAGTCAAAGCCTTGTTTGACCAGATTCGCACGCGCTTTGGTCGCCTGGACCTGGTCTTCAACAACGCCGGGATTTTCTTGCCCTATGCCTTGCCCGGTGACCTGCCTGGCGACGAATGGCGCCGTGCGGTGGACATCAACCTCAACGGCGCTTTCTACACCTTGTCCTATGCCTTCAAACTGATGCAAGAGCAAAGCCCACAAGGCGGCCGCATCATCAACAACGGCTCCATCTCGGCGCATGCCCCCCGCCCCGGCTCGATTGCCTACACCGCCACCAAGCACGCCATCTCGGGCCTGACCCGCGCCGCCGCGCTCGATGGCCGGCCTTACAGCATTGCTGTGGGTCAGATCGACATTGGCAACGTGGCCTCGGACATGACGCTCAAGATGGCGCAAGGTGTGCACCAGGCCGACCTGAGCATCAAGGCCGAGCCACGCATGGACATGTCTGCAGTGGTCGAGACCTTCATGACCATGGCGCGGCTGCCCTTGTCGGCCAACATCTTGTTCACCACGGTGATGGCGACCAACATGCCCTTTGTCGGTCGCGGCTGATCAACGGCTCACCCGCACCACTGCATCGGCACGTTGGTGCAAGTCGGGCAGTAACTCCAGCCCCAAACCGGGCTTGTCGTTCAAGCTGACCATGCCGTTCTTCACCTGCGGCAACTCGGTCACCAACTCCTTGTACCAGCCGCTGTAAAAAGCACGCACGCTCTCTTGAATCAGCGCATTGGGTGCGTGCAGCGACAAGTGCGTGGAAGCGGCCCACACCACTGGCCCGGTGCAGTCGTGTGGCGCCACCGGCAGCTGCCAGGCGTCGGCCATGGCGGCGATTTTGCGTGCCTCAGTCAGGCCCCCGCACCAACTCAAATCGAGCATGGCCACACCTGCGACGCCGGTTTGTAAATAGTCCTTGAAGCCCCATTTGTAGCTGAGTGTTTCGCTCGCGCAAATCAGCGCCTTGCAGTCCACCGCGTATTGCTTGAGCAGGTCCAGGCTGTCCATGCGGATCGCGTCTTCGTGCCAGAAGGTGTCGAACTCTTGCAAGGCACGCGAGATTTTTTGCGCCATGGGCAAGCGCCACAGGCTGTGGAATTCGACCATGATGTCCATCTTGTCGCCGACCGCTTGGCGGATCTTGCGAAAAGGCTCGAGCGCCGTGTTCAGGTCTTGCGGGCTGATGTATTGGCCGTGCGACTTTTCTGCGGCCACGTCAAAGGGCCAGATCTTCATGCCGGTGATACCTTCACTCAGCAGCGACTCGGCCACCTCGTCGGCGCGGTGCAAAAAGCCCTGCAAGTCTTCATAAGGCCCGGCATTGTTGCCCAGGCCCCAGTTGCTGCTGGTCTGGTTCACATTGCTGCGGATGTACTGGTAGCCCGCGCAGGTGTTGTAAACGCGGATCTCGTCGCGGCTCTTGCCACCCAAAGCGGTGTAAACCGGCATGCCGGCTGCCTTGCCAAAAATGTCCCACAGCGCAATGTCCACCGCCGAGTTGCCACGCGTTTCCACACCGGAGCCGCGCCAACCCAAATAGCCGGTGATATCACGCTGGCGTGACTCGATGGCCAGCGGATCTTGGCCCACCAGTTTGGGCGCCACCCATTCGTGCAAATACGCTTCAACCGCTTGCGCCCCCATGAAGGTTTCGCCCAGGCCCACCAGGCCCTCGTCGGTGTGCAGACGCACCCAGATGATGTTGGGAAATTCGCCCAAACGGATGGTTTCAAGTTGCGTGATTTTCATGGCAGCACCGATTTCAGTCGTTAAAAAAGCCCCACAGCGGTCGGCTGTGGAGCTTGTGGGTTCAGCAAAAAGGCTGAGCGCGAAGGATCAACCGCCGCGAGCTTTTTTCAGCTCGTCTTGCACCACCTTGATGGCGTCGGCACCGATCGAGTCCTTGTGCTTGTCGTAAACCGCAGCGACCTTGGCACGGATACGGTTTTGCTCAGCGGCGCTGACCTCGTTGACCTGCATGCCTTTGGTCTTCAGGCTGGCCAAGGATTTTTCGTTCAAGGCACGGTTGGCTGCACGTTGCACTTTTTGGCCTTCGATGGCAGCTTCGCGCAAAACGGCTTGCTCTTGCGGGTTGAGTTGATCCCACAGTTTCTTGCTGTAGAGCACCAGGAAGGGCGTGTAGGCGTGACGCGTCACGCTCAGGTACTTTTGCACTTCATTGAACTTCGAAGTTTCAATGGTCACAAAGGGGTTTTCCTGACCATCGATGGTCTTGGTTTCCAGGGCGGTGAACACCTCACCAAAAGCCATGGGGACGGCGTTGGTGCCCAGGGTCTTGAAGGTATCCAAGAAGATGTTGTTCTGCATCACGCGGACTTTCACACCGTCAAAGTCCTCCAGCTTGGTCACAGGGCGCTTGCTGTTGGTGAGGTTGCGGAAACCGTTTTCCCAATAAGCCAGGTTCACCAAACCCACGGCTTCGAGCTTGGCATTGAAGTACTTACCCGCCGCACCATCGAGCACGGCATCGGCTTCTTTTTCGTTGGCAAACAGGAAGGGCAAGTCAAACACCCCCAGCTCTTTGATGATGCCCACCAGCGGCGAGCTGGAAGTGCACACCATCTCTTGGGTGCCGGCACGCAAAGCTTGGGTCGCAGGCAAATCACCGCCGGCTGCACCACCCCAGAAAGCGGTGATCTTCATCTTGCCGCCGGTTTTGGCGGCCAGCACTTCCTGCATCTTCTTGACGCCCACGCCCACCGGATGGTCTTCGTTCACGCCATTGGTGAACTTGATGTTGCGATCGGCAAACTGCGCCATCGCGCTCGATGCCACCAGGAATGTGCCCGCGATCAGGGTCACCAGATTTCTGCGTTTCAACATGATTGTCTCCTTTATAAAAACACAGGGGTTAAGAAATCAACTCAGCATCCATTTCATCGGCACGAGGACGATGGCAGGGAAGGCGATCAACAAGGCCAGTACCGCCAATTGCGCCCACAAGAACGGCAAAACACCTTTGAAGGCCGTGTCCATATTGATTTTGGCCACACCACACACCACATTGAGCACGGTGCCTACGGGTGGAGTGATCAGGCCAATCGCGTTGTTCATGATGAACAGCACGCCGAAATACACGGGGTCAATGCCCGCCTTGATGACCAGCGGCATCAGCACCGGCGTCAGAATCAGTACAGTGGGCGTGAAGTCCAGCGCGGTGCCCACGACCACCACCAACAACATCAAAACGACCATCAACAAGGTCTTGTTGCCCATCAGCGGCTCCATCATGCGAGCCACTTCGGCCGGGATGTTGGCCACCGTGATCAGCCAAGCGCTCACCATGGCGGCAGCGACCAAAAACATGATCACGGCCGTGGTTTTGCCTGCCGCCAAAGTCAGGCCATACAACTTGGACCACTGCAACTCGCGGTAAACAAAAGCACCTACCACAAAGCTGTAGACCGCCGCGACCACGGCCGCCTCGGTCGGGGTGAACACGCCAAACTTCATGCCGCCGATGATGAAGACTGGCAAACCCAGCGCCAAGATGCCTTCGCGCGTGGCTTTGAGTTTGTCAGACAGATTCATGCGGGGTGCGGGCTGCACGTTCTCGCGCTTGGCCACCCACCACCAAGTCAGGCCAATGGCCACGCCCATCAAAATGCCCGGGACAATGCCGGCCAAAAACAATTTGGTGATGGACACATTGGCCGCCACGCCAAAGATGATGAAACCAATGGAGGGCGGGATCACCGGCGCGATGATGCCGCCGGAGGCGATCAGGCCTGCCGAGCGGCCGACGTTATAGCCGGCCCGCTTCATCATGGGGATCAGCAAAGCAGCCAACGCTGCGGTATCGGCCACGGCTGAACCGGACAACGAGGCCATGATGACCGCCGCCATCACGGCCACATAACCCAGACCGCCACGGAAATGTCCGACCCAGGCCATGGCCAGGTTCACGATACGGCGACTCAAACCACCCGCATTCATGAACTCGCCGGCCAACAGAAAAAACGGCACCGCAAGCAAGGGAAAGTTGTCGGCACCGTCCACAAAGCGCTGCGCCAGAATCTGGCTGTCGAAGGCGTTGATCATGCCGTTACTGGCCATGTAGGCCATCAGGCTCAAACCACACACCAACAAAGCGTAAGCGATGGGCATGCCCAGGGCCATGGCCCCCAACAAGCTGAACACAAAAACAGCGATGGTCATGTGCGTCCCCGAACTTCAGGTGTCAGATCATCCAATGTGACCGTGTCCTCAGACTCCACCACCATGACCAAATCCTCTTCTTTCAAGCGCCCCGTGAGCAACAAGACCAATTGGTTGAGGTTCATCGCCGCCATCACGCTGGCCGTGACATAACCAATACCGTAAATCCAGATCATGGAGATGCCCACCACCACCGAAATGTTGGTCACTTGCAAATCATGCATCTTCCAGGTGCCCCAGAAGAACAGCACGTTACAGCCGAGCATCAAGACTTCGCTCAGGAAAAAGCACAGCCTTTTGCCGCCCAGAGACAAGCGGCGCACCAAGGTGTCCACACCCAGATGACCTTTTTCGCGCATGGCCACCATGGCGCCCAGGTAGGTCAACCAGATGAAACAGTACCGCGACATTTCGTCCGAGATGGAAATACCCGAGTTGAAGCCGTAGCGCAGCACCACGTTGCCAAACACCATGATGACCATGGCCACCAGACAGGCAACGACCAGAAACTCCAACAGCTTAAAAAATGAATCGATGATTTTTTGCATGTCTGTCTTGATGTTCACGCCGCAGTTTTTTCAGCTTGCTTTTTGGTTTTAAGCCGCGACTTGATGGGTGTGGCCAAACCTGAAACCACAGGCAACTTGCGCCGAGAGGAGAGCACTTGCTCAATGTCTTCGCTGGCGCCCTCGATGAGCACCATGATGGCCCGCTCAGCCTTGGCCGGGTTGCGGGCAATCACCGCATTGAGTACCGCACGGTGCAACGGCAAGGACGTTTTGGTCCCATCCTTGATTCGGGTCGAAATTTCAAAACTGGTGCGCAACAAGGCATTGAGTGCCTTGCTCATCTGCACCAGCATGCGGTTGTGAGAGGCCTGCAGCAAGCCTTCGTGAAAACGCAAATCGTGGCTGACGTAATCACCCCCCTCTTCCACCGCCTGTTTCATGCCGGCATAAGCCGCCTCGATGTAGGCAATGTCTTCGGCCGTGGCACGCTCGGCAGCAAGTCGTACGGCGGCAGGTTCCACCACGCGGCGCAGCTCTTGCAGATCTTTCAAAAATTCGGGTGTCAAACCGCAACGGGCCTGCCAGGCCACCACATCGGGATCGAACCAGTTCCAGTGCGCATCGGGCATGACACGGGTGCCCACCTTGGGGCCAGTGGACAGCAAACCCTTGGCCACCAGCGACTTGATGGCTTCGCGCACGACGGTGCGGCTCACACCCAATTCTTCGCACAAAATTGGCTCAGGCGGCAAGCTCGCGCCCACCGCGTAGCGGCCAGCCAAAATAGCTTGCCCCAGCAAATCCAGGGTATTTCTGTGGAAATTATTCGTCATGAAGGTGCAACTGTCTAGACACCTATCATATGATGATTGAAGACATGAGCAAGACCCTGGTTAACCCTAGGAACAGTCCACTGGGCGTCTAGGGTTTGCCCGCATGTCTCTGGCTTTACAAAGACCTCTTGTGTTTCTATCGTCATACGATAAGATTTTTAGCCTTTGCTTCCCCATTCGAAAGACATCCATGAGCACCCCACCCGGTCAGCCGCCCCGCAAAAAACC
The DNA here is from genome assembly GCF_048020265.1 of Limnohabitans sp. YIMB22184. Taxonomy (GTDB): domain Bacteria; phylum Pseudomonadota; class Gammaproteobacteria; order Burkholderiales; family Burkholderiaceae_C; genus Limnohabitans_A. The sequence goes on along the minus strand of NZ_CP171843.1, from coordinate 772,731 downwards.
CGAAGAACTGCGCAGCCAACAATGGTTTGGCCGCCAAGACCGCGATGGCTTTGCCTACCGCAGTTGGGTCAAAGGCAAGGGCGTACCGCACGACCAGTTCGATGGCCGACCGGTCATCGGCATCTGCAACACCTTCAGTGAACTCACACCCTGCAACTCGCACTTCCGCACACTGGCCGAGCAGGTCAAGATCGGCGTGTATGAAGCGGGGGGCTTCCCGCTCGAATTTCCGGTCATGTCGCTGGGCGAGACCCTGCTGCGCCCCACCGCCATGCTCTACCGCAACCTGGCCAGCATGGACGTGGAAGAAAGCATCCGAGGCAACCCGATCGACGGCGTGGTGCTGCTCATGGGCTGCGACAAGACCACCCCCAGTTTGCTGATGGGCGCATCCAGCGTGGGCCTGCCCACGATTGGCGTCTCGGGCGGCCCCATGCTGAATGGCAAATGGCGCGGCCAGGAACTCGGCTCGGGCACCGGCGTGTGGAGCATGAGCGAACAGGTGCGTGCGGGCACACTCAAGCTGACCGACTTTTTTGAAGCGGAGAGCTGCATGCACCGCAGCCACGGCCACTGCATGACCATGGGCACCGCCAGCACCATGGCCAGCATGGTAGAGGCCCTGGGTATCGGCCTGCCTGGCAACGCGGCCTACCCCGCCGTGGACGGCCGGCGCAATGTGCTGGCACGCGAAGCGGGGCGCCGCATCGTTGAGATGGTGCACACCGACCAGACCATCAGCAAAGTGCTGACACGAGAAGCCTTTGAAAACGCCATCCGCACGCTGGCCGCCATTGGCGGCTCGACCAACGCAGTGATCCACTTGATCGCGATTGCCGGTCGTCTGGGCCTCAAGCTCACCGTGGACGATTTTGAGCGCCTGGGCAGCGAGCTGCCTTGCCTCTTGAATCTGCAGCCGTCTGGCGAGCATCTGATGGAAGACTTCTGCTACGCAGGCGGCCTGCCGGTGGTGATGAAAGAGATCGAGCACTTGCTGCACAAAGACATCGTCACCGTCAGCGGCAAGACCGTGGGCGCGAATATCGCCAGCGCCGTGAATTACGACCCGCGCGTGATCAAGAAGTTTGATGCGCCTTTCAAGGAAAAAGCGGGCATCGCCATCCTGCGCGGGAACCTCGCGCCGCGCGGCGCGGTCATCAAGCCCAGTGCGGCCACGCCCGCGCTGATGGTGCACACCGGACGCGCCGTGGTGTTTGAAGACAGCCACGATTTCCACAAACGCATCGACGACGAGAGCCTGGACGTGGACGAAAACTGCATTTTGGTGCTGAAAAACTGCGGCCCCAAAGGCTACCCCGGCATGGCCGAAGTGGGCAATATGCCGCTGCCGCCCAAGGTGCTGCGCAAAGGCATCACCGACATGGTGCGTATCTCGGACGCCCGCATGAGCGGTACGGCCTACGGCACTGTGGTGCTGCACACCACGCCCGAAGCGGCTGCGGGTGGCCCGCTGGCCGTGGTGCAAAACGGCGACATGATCGAACTCAACGTGCCTGAGCGCAAACTGCAACTGCTCATCAGCGACGAAGAACTGGCCCGCCGCTTATCGCTGTGGGAAAAGCCCGCACCCGCCATGAACTCGGGTTACTGGAAGCTCTACATCGACCATGTGCTGCAAGCCGACGAAGGCGCGGACATGGACTTTCTGGTCGGCCAGCGCGGCGCGGCCGTGCCCAAAGACAACCACTGATTGCCAAGGAAAAACCATGCGTATTTTGATCACCGGCGGCGCCGGATTTTTGGGCGCACGTCTGGCCCGCGAGATTTTGAAGCGTGGCCAACTCAATGGCCAAAGCGTGAGCGAATTGGTCATTGCCGACCTGTTCCCTGCGCCCGCTGATCTGCTGGCTGACCCACGCGTCCAGGGCCATGCAGGCCCCATGCTGGCGCAAGGCGATTTGTTCAAAAGCGGCTTTGACGGCGTGTTCCATTTGGCGTCAGCAGTCTCGGGCGAATGCGAGCTGGACTTCGACCTGGGCCTGCGCTCCAACGTGGACAGCAGCCGCTTGTTGCTCGACAGCATCCGTGCGTCCGGTAAAGCCTCACGCCTGGTCTTCGCCAGCTCGGTCGCGGTGTTTGGCCCCGACTCAGCCAACCCCATGCCTGCCCTGGTGGCCGACACCACCCTGCCCACACCACAAACCTCGTATGGCACACACAAGCTGATGATCGAGTACATGGTGGCCGACTACACCCGCAAGGGCTACATCGACGGCCGCGCCGCACGCCTGATGACGGTGGCCGTGCGCCCCGGCAAACCCAATGGCGCGGCCTCCTCTTTCTTCAGCGGCATCATCCGCGAACCGCTGGCGGGCACCGCCACCACCTGCCCGGTGGACGCCACCGTGTCGCACCCCATTTCCTCGCCCGGCAACACCGTGCATGGCTTGATCACCGTGTTCGAGGCCAGCCGCGAAGCCTTTGGTGGCCGCATGGCGCTGAACCTGCCCGGTCTGAACGTGAAGGTCAGCGACATGCTGGCCGCACTTGAAAAGGTCGCTGGTCCCGCCGTGCGTTCGCGTGTAACCTTTGCCAAAGACGAACGCATCGCGGCCATCGTGGACAACTGGGCCAAGGGCTGCACCTTTGAGCGTGCGCATGCCCTGGGCCTCAGAGCCGATGCCAGCTACGAGGCCATCATTGAGCAGTACATCGAGGACTGCAAATCACGGCCGGGTTATCCTGCCGACGCTTTGAGCGGCTTGAAGTGATCGACAAAAAAGGCCGCCACGCGGATGTTGCGTGGCGGCCTTTTTTCGTTTGATTCAGGGTTGAAGATTTAAAAATGCGTGCTGATCGCACCGCTGATGCGACCATCGTCTTCGATGACCGCCATCCAGCGCCATTTGTCGAAAGTGGTGCAGGGGTGAGAAATACCCAGGCCCACGCGGTCGCCGACCTGCAGCCATACCCCTTCGGCATCAAACACCATGTGCGCATGCTGGTCGCTGAGCGCCTTGACCTTCCACGACTCGGGCGTGGCCTGCATCGCATCGGCACCGCTTTGCCCGCGTGCTGCCCAGCGCACCGGCATGGGCATGCACTGGTCAAAGGACAGATCGCGTCGCCCCGCACTCAAAATCGCCAGCCCCGGCTCGGGCACCGACTGCACCTTGGCCCACACCTCCAGCGCAGGCTGCAGCGATGCGCTCAACCCCTCTCGCGCCTCCACCAACTTCAGGTATCGGGCGTAGTTCCAGTGGTCATGCGTGACATAACAGCCCGAGCGCAACACGCCTTGCACCGGACGGCTCTTGACCTGCAGCTTGAGCATGGGGATCACCAGATCGAACACCGCCGAGCCCCCCGCCGAGAGCAAGACCTCGTCACTGCCCCACAGGCCCTGCGCATCGAGTTGCTGCACCAAAGCCTGCACGCTGCGCACCAGGGCGCTCACGGCTTCGATGTCGTGGGCACTGTTGCATTGCCCCAGCCCGCCTTCGTAACACTCCACGCCGCCCAAACGCGCAACCTGCGAGGCAGCGATAGCCTGCGCCAGAGCCAGGGCTTGCTCATGCGTGCGGCAGCCAGTGCGGTAGCCCGCAATGCCCAGCTCCAGCAGCACGTCCCAACAACGGGCATTGCGCCGCCGTGCGCTCCATTCGGCCAATACTTGCAGCTGTGCCAAAGAATCGACCAAAAACCAGACCCGCGCTTGGGGGTGCTGGTTCAACAACAAGTCCAGCCCATCCAGGTCGGCGTCCGACACCAGCTGGTTGGCGATGATGGCGCGTTGCGCACCCGCCGCCAGGCCCACACGCAGCTGGTGCACATTGGCAAAGGTCAGGCCCCAGGCTCCAGCTTGCAGCTGCAGGCGAAACAACTCGGGCGACATGGTGGTTTTGCCGTGCGGGGCCAGGGCCACACCTTTGCGCTGCACAAAGCTCTGCATCCAGGCCAGGTTGTGCGTGAGCGCCGGGCGGCGCAGCACGGCCACCGGATACGCCAGCGCGTCATCGAGCAAATGCCAGCCGCGCTGGCCCAGTTCGGATACGGCGCAGGGCTCGGCCATCAGGGGGTAGCCCTTGCAGTGCGCGTCCAGTACAAAGTCACCCTCAGTGCCAGCTGTCTTCATGTTGTTCGTCTCCAATATGTCGCCCGTCGCTATCCGCGTTGGACGACGATTTTCCCACCTCAACCCCTGAATTCACTTCAGCCCCGCCGCCCTTTTTGACATGACCCACCCCTCAAAAATCCTGGACATCGTGGCACTTGGCGAAGCCATGGTCGAGTTCAACCAAAGACCCGCTTCCATCGCCGACGAGGCCCCGCTGTACCTGCAGGGCTTTGGCGGTGACACCAGCAACGCCGCCATAGCCGCCGCCCGTGCCGGGGCGCGGGTGGCTTACCTGACACGCTTGGGGCTGGACCGCTGGGGTGATCGGCTCATGGACCTGTGGCAACGCGAAAACGTGGCCACCAACACGGTGCTGCGTGATTCACAAGCGTCCACCGGCATGTACTTTGTGAGCCACGACGCACAAGGTCACCACTTCAGCTATGCGCGTGCCGGTTCGGCCGCCAGCCGCATGCAAGCACAAGACCTGGCATATTGGGCAGAGCCCATTGCGCACAGCCAGTGGCTGCACCTGTCGGGCATTTCACTGGCGATTTCAGCCTCGGCCTGCGACACCGCTTTTGCGGCCATGGCACATGCCCGAAGCAACGGCACGCGGGTGGCGTTTGACTCCAATTTGCGTTTGTTGCTGTGGCCACTGGCCCGGGCGCAGGCCTGCATCCGTCAAGGGGTGAGTTTGTGCGACTTGTATTTGCCCAGCCTGGAAGACATGACCTCGCTCACGGGCCTCACACAAGCGCAAGACATCATCGCCTGGAGCCATGCCCAGGGCGCGGCGCAGGTGGTGCTGAAACTCGGTGCAGATGGATCGCTGGCCAGCGACGGCCAAAGCCAACGCCAGGTCCCTGGCCACGCGGTCCAGGCTGTGGACGCCACCGGCGCAGGCGATTGTTTTGCGGGCAATCTGCTCGCGCGTTTATCGGCTGGCGACGACCTGTGGACGGCCACCGCTTACGCCAATGCCGCCGCCGCGCTGTCGGTGCAGGGTTACGGCGCAGTCGCACCCTTGCCGAGGCGCGAAGCGGTGCTGAAGGTGTTGAACGCCCCATCGAAAGGCACAGCCGCATGAACGCCACGAGACCTTTGATCGGCATTGACTGGGGCACCACTTCGCTGCGCGGTGCGCGGCTGGGTGCCAGCGGCCAGGTGCTCGAGTCGCGTGAATTTCCGCGTGGCATCCTCTCGGTGCCCCCCGGTCAGTTTGAAGCCGTGTTCCACGAACTGTTTGGCGACTGGATGCAGGCCCCCGATGCGTTGTGCCTGATCTCGGGCATGGCCGGCAGCCGCCAGGGCTGGCAAGAGGCGCCCTACTGCCCTTGCCCCGCTGGTTTTGCCGAGCTGGGCCAGCACCTGCTGTGGCTGCAAACCGGGCGCATCGCCCTGGTGCCGGGCCTGAGTTGTTTGGGCGCAGATGCCTTGAACACGCCCGACGTGATGCGCGGCGAAGAGGTGCAAATTTTTGGGGCCTTACAAATGACAGGCTGCGACAGCGCCACGCTGGTGCTGCCAGGCACACACAGCAAATGGGTGCAGGTGCAAGGCGGGCGCGTGGTGCAGTTTCAGACTTTCATGACCGGCGAGGTGTTTGCACTGATGAGCCATCACTCGATTCTGGGCAAGACGCTGGACCTGCAGGGCGCTTTTGACGAAGCGGCTTTTTTGCAAGGCGTTGACCAAAGCCAGCTGGCTGGCAGCATCTTGCACCACCTGTTTGCGGTGCGCACACTGGGCTTGTTTGAACGCCTGAGCCCTGCCCAATTGACCAGCTATTTGTCGGGCCTGCTGATTGGCGAAGAGCTGCGCCACCAGGCGCTGTCATCCCGCACAGCACCGGTGATCCTGATCGGCAACCAAGCCCTCACACTGCGCTACACCCTGGCGCTGCAATACCTGAAAGTCCCCTGCCAAAGCCGAGGGGCCGAGGCCACCTGGGCGGGCTTGTTCGCGCTGGCTTGCTCTTTTGCCACCACTTGACACTTGACCCCACATTTATGACCACCTTGACCTCTCCCGCTCAAACCTTGGCGCAAGCCACGGCGCAACTGCCCTTGATCGCCATCCTGCGAGGCCTCACGCCTGCTGAGGCACCGGCCATCGGCGAAGCACTGGTGAGCAGCGGCTTTGCCATCATCGAGGTACCGCTCAACTCGCCCGAGCCTTTGCGCAGCATCGCCGCGCTGACAAGCTTGTTTCCTCAAGCCCTGATCGGCGCTGGCACCGTGCTGAACGTGCAGCAAGTCAACGAGGTGCACGCCGCAGGCGGCCGACTGGTCGTGGCCCCCAACTTCAACCCTGCCGTGGTGGCGCAAGCCCTGGCCCTGAACATGGTGGTGCTGCCTGGCGTGTTCACGCCCACCGAAGCCTTTGCCGCACTCGATGCCGGTGCGCACGGCCTCAAACTGTTCCCGGCCGAGATGATTTCGCCCGCCACGGTCAAAGCCATGCGGGCCGTACTGCCTGCAAGCGCTGCCTTGATGCCGGTAGGCAGCATCACGCCCGACAACATGGCGCCTTACCGTGCCGCAGGGGCCAATGGCTTTGGTCTGGGCTCTGCCCTGTACGCGCCGGGACGTTCTGCGCAAATGGTGCAGCAGCAGGCGCAAGCGTTTGTGCGGGCTTTCAAGGGCTGAGCACCGGGCTCACGCCCACGGACCTCAAGCCTTCTCGCCCAAGCGGCCATCCCTGAAATCTGCCAGGGCCTGGTAGATCTCTTCCTTGGTGTTCATCACAAACGGGCCGTATTGAACGATGGGTTCTTTCAGGGGCTTGCCGGCCACCAGTATCAGTTTGGCATCGCTGCTGGCCTCGATCACCACGCCATCGGTCTGTGGGGTGTTCGCCAAAATCGCCATGCGCTGCAGCGGCACGGTCTGACCACCGATGCGGACCTCGCCGCGGTAGACATAAATGAAGGCGTTGTGGCCTGCGGGCAGCGTTTGCTCAAAGCGTGAGCCTTCGGGCATGTGCACATCCAGGTAGATCGGCTGCGTGATCTCGCGGCTCACCGCGCCTTGCACGCCATGGCTGGCCCCGGCGATCACCGTCACCGCCACGCCTTCGGGCGTCTGGAACTGCGGCAACTGATCGTTCTGGAAATCGCGGTACCAGGGCGCCTTCATCTTCTCGCTGCTGTGCAGGTTGAGCCACAGCTGAAAGCCTTCCATCACGCCATCGGCTTGCTGCGGAATTTCGGAGTGGATCACGCCCTGGCCTGCCGTCATCCATTGCACGCCGCCGTTTTGCAACAGGCCTTCGTTGCCCGCGCTGTCCCGGTGCAGCATGCGCCCGGCGATCATGTAGGTCACGGTTTCAAAACCCCGGTGCGGGTGGTCCGGAAACCCGGCGATGTAGTCGTCCGGCTTGTCGCTGCCAAAGGCGTCCAGCATCAAAAACGGGTCGAGCCGGTGCTGCAGGTTTTGCGTGAGGATACGACTGAGCTTGACGCCCGCGCCGTCGGAGGTGGCCTGACCGGTCACCAGACGTTCGATGGTGCGGGAAGCGGCAACGGTGGCGGGAGAAGTGTGGTGGATCATGGGCAATTCCTTTGAATTCATATGGGGTGCTTACCCGCCCATTTCAATGCCTCCAAACGCCTACGCGCTACGCCCTCGGCATCCGGCGGCAGCTGGTGTTTGGCTTGCAGGTAGTGGTGGGTGTAGACGTCAAGGTAAGCCTGCAGGGTCTGCGCAGCATGGCCCTCGCCTGCCAGATCCAGGCACAGGGAAGCGACTTCGCTGGTGCAAAAGTGGTCATCACGCCGGGAACGGCGCAGCTGGTAGTGCGAGACCTGCTCGGGGTGCAGACTCAGCACCGGCAAGGCATTCAGGTAAGGGCTTTTGCGGAACATCTTGCGGGCCTCGGGCCAGGTGGCATCCAGCAAAATGAACAGCGGACGCTTGTTCGCATCGGTGGTCGACACTTCATGCACCAAGCGTTCGGGTGCCACAAATTCACCCGGAAACACCACATACGGCTGCCACTGCGGATCGGCCAGCAGCGCCAGCAAAGCGGGGTCGACTTCGGTGCGGGTCCAGCCAAAAGCGAAGGTGCGCGGCACCACATCGGCGATCAGCCAGCCGGTGTTGCTGGGTTTGAGCGGCTCGATGTCGGCCATGAGCAGGCACATGCCCGCTTGCGTGGGCACCTCCGGGCGCAGCGCGCACAGGCAGTGGCTGGGCACCAAACGGCAGCCGGGGCAGCGCTCACCCTTGATGCCGCCACGGGCCAGAAAAGGTTTGGCGCTGCGGGCCAGTCGCTCGGTGCGCAGGCGCGAGACGGCGTGAGGCGGCCGTCTGTGGTCAGTCATCAGCCGGGCCGGTGCAAGGCGCAAATTTTGTTGCCGTCCGGGTCACGCAGGTAGGCCAGGTAAAGCTTGCCCGCCGGGGTTTCGCGGAAACCGGGTGGGTCTTCGCAGGTGGTGCCGCCATGGGCCACGCCTGCCGCATGGAAGGCATCGCCCTGCTCTGCCGACTTTACGGTGAAACCGATGGTGCTGCCGTTGCCGTGGGTGGCGGGTTGGCCGTTGATGGGCGTGGTGATGGCGAAGGTGCCGGTGGGGCTGCGGTAGAAATAACGGTTTTTGTTGGCCACACCGGGGCCATAGCCCAGGGTGCCCAGCAGGGCGTCGTAAAACTTTTTGGAAACTTCCAGGTCATTCACACCCAGCATCACATGACTGAACATTGCACTCTCCGTTGATAAACCCGAGATCGGGCGAACTTTGTGGCGGCCCATGTTACTTGAAGCCCAAGGCCCCAACGCGGCGAAGGGCGCTAGCTGCCCCTGATGGTCTTTGGGGCATTTGCAGCGCTAGGGGGGACTTCTTTCACGGTTTCGCTTGCTGCCAAAGGGACACCTGGCTGCTGCCAACGATCCGGCCTTGTGGCAGCATCGCAGCTGTGCATTTACCCCCAGTCCACTCAGGAGTCAGCCCCATGTCCACACCCAACGTCATCTCTTTTGGCCTGCAAGGCCGCGTGGTCATCGTCACCGGGGCGGCCAACGGCATCGGCGAGGCCTGTGCCCGCCGCTTTGCCGCCGAACAAGCCCATGTGGTGCTGGCCGATGTGAACAGCGAGCGCGGCGCGGCTGTGGCCGCCGAATTGCGCAGCCAAGGCCACAGCGCTGGCTTCATGGCCTGCGACGTCTCGCGCAAAGCCGATGTCGACGCGCTGATCGACCATGTGCTGCAGGCCTTTGGCCGCATCGATGTGCTGGTGAACAACGCGGGCATCTTCAAGGCGGCCGATTTTCTGGATGTGACCGAAGAAGATTTCGACGCGGTGATCAAGGTGAACATCAAGGGTTCCTTCCTGATGGGCCAGGCCGCGGCCCGCGCCATGAAAAGCACCGGGGGCGGATCAATAGTCAACATGAGTTCGGTCAACGCGGTGCTGGCCATCCCCAACATCGCCAGCTACAACGTGAGCAAAGGCGGCATCAACCAGCTCACCCGCGCCATGTCTTTGGCCCTGGCCGACTTTGGCATCCGCGTGAACGCGGTGGCCCCGGGCACCATTGCCACCGAACTGGCCCGCAAGGCGGTGCTGACCAGCGAAGAGGCCCAAAAGAAAATCATGATGCGCACCCCAATGAAACGTCTGGGCGAGCCCGACGAAGTGGCCAAGGTGGTGGCCTTTTTGGCCAGCGACGCAGCCAGCTACATCACGGGCGAGATCGTCACCGTCGACGGCGGGCGCATGGCACTCAACTACACCGTACCCGTCTGAAAGAAACCGTTGTGATGAGCACCACCACCGAAACACCCCAAAACACACTCGACGCCTGGCTGGCCCATGAGCGCGCTGTGCGCGCACGCCTGGATGCTGGAGCCGGCCCCGGTGTGGCCCGCCCCGAACAAGTGGCTGGCAAGACCGGCTTGCAGGTCATGCAGGGCCTGCTGAACGGCGAGCTGCCCTACGCGCACATGGCCAAGACGCTGGACTTTCTGCTGATCGAAGTCGGCCCGGGCCTGGCCATCTTTCAGGGCACGCCTGGTGTGCAACACATGAACCCACTGGGCACAGTGCACGGCGGCTGGTTTGCCACCCTGCTCGACTCGGCCTTGGGCTGCGCGGTGCACACCATGATGCCGCCCGGACGCGGCTACACCACGGCCGACTTGAGCGTGAAGCTGGTCAAAGCCATCACGCCCAAAGTGCAGCGCGTGCGGGCCATTGGCAAAGTGCTGCACTGCGGCCGCCAACTGGCCACCGCCGAAGCCCAACTGGTCGGTCCCGATGGCACGCTATACGCGCACGCCAGCACCGCCTGCCTTGTTTTTGAAATCCCCTCCACACACGGAAAGAACCCATGAGACTCCTTCACACCATGCTGCGCGTGGGCGACCTGCAACGCTCGATCGACTTCTACACCCAGGTGCTGGGCATGAAGCTACTGCGCACCTCCGAAAACCCCGAGTACAAATACTCGCTGGCCTTTGTCGGATACGGCAACAACCCCGACCACGCCGAGCTGGAGCTGACCTACAACTGGGGCGTTGAAAACTACGAGATGGGCACGGCCTACGGCCACATTGCCCTGGGCGTGCCCGATGCGTACGCTGCCTGCGAAAAGATCAAGGCCGCTGGCGGCCAAGTCACACGCGAGGCCGGCCCCGTCAAAGGCGGCACCACCGTGATCGCCTTTGTGACCGACCCCGATGGCTACAAGGTCGAGCTCATTCAGCGAGCTGAGTATGCGGGTGGGCAGGGCTTGCGCTGAGGTTCCTTAAAAAAATCAACGCAGAAGCTGGCTCGCCTCACGCGCCAATGCTTCAATGCGGGCCCAGTCGCCTTGGGCCAGCGCGTCGGCTGGCACCAACCACGAACCGCCCACGCAGGCCACGTTGGGCAGGCTCAACAGGTCATGGGCGTTTTGCTGGGTCACACCGCCGGTGGGGCAAAACTTCACATCAAAAAACGGGCCGCTCCAAGCCTTGAGCATGGCCGGGCCGCCCGCCTGCATGGCCGGGAAAAACTTGAGTTCGGTGTAGCCGTCTTCCTGCGCCATCATGATTTCGCTGCCGGTGGCCACACCGGGCAAAAGCGACAAACCGTGGTCGCGGCAAGCCTGGCCCACCGCACGGGTGTAGCCCGGGCTCACGGCAAACTGCGCCCCCGCTTTCGCGGCTGCGGCCGCATCGGCCGGGCTGCGCACGGTGCCTGCACCGACCACCGCGCCGGGCACTTCCTTGGCAATCGCTTCCATGCAGGCCAGCGCCTGCGGCGTGCGCAGGGTGACTTCGAGCATGCGGATGCCGCCTGCCACCAGGGCACGCGCCATGGGTACAGCGTGCGCCACGTCGCTCAAGACGATCACCGGGATCACGGGGGCGTCCTGCATCACTTGCAGGGCGGTCAAACTTCCACTCAGATTCACAGCCATGTGCAGGCTCCTTCTTCAGCTTTAAGCGCGTTGCGGCGCATGTTCGCAAACAGTTCACGACCCATGCCCACGCCGTTGGCAGCACGCAGCTCAGCGGGCATTTGGGCCAGTGGGCGTGCGGCCCATTCGGCCTCATTCACCAGCACTTGCAAGGTGCCCGCCACGCCATCGAGGCGAATCAAGTCGCCGTCTTGCACCTTGGCCAACGGACCACCGGCAGCGGCTTCGGGCGAGACATGGATGGCGGCAGGCACTTTGCCCGAAGCGCCGCTCATCCGGCCATCGGTGACCAGCGCCACCTTGAAACCTTTGCCTTGCAGCACGGCCAAGGGCGGTGTGAGTTTGTGCAGTTCGGGCATGCCATTGGCCTGCGGGCCTTGCCAGCGCACCACGCAAACCATGTCACGGTCCAGCTCACCGGCTTTGAAGGCGGCATGCAACTCGTCTTGCGAGCTGAACACGCGGGCCGGGGCTTCGATGGTGTGCAGTGCTTCGGGCACGGCCGAGATCTTGATCACACTGCGGCCCAGGTTGCCTTGCAGCAGCTTCAGGCCCCCTGTGGCGCTGAACGGGCTGCTGGCTGGGCGCACCACAGATTCGTCTTTGCTGGCCCCCGCGTCATGCCAGACCAGTTGGCCGTCTTGTGCAGAGGGGATGCGGGTGAATTCACGCAGACCACCCGGGCGCACCGTGAGCACATCGGCGTGCATCAGGCCCGCATCGAGCAGTTCGCGGATCACGTAGCCGGGGCCGCCAGCGGCCTGGAACTGGTTCACGTCGGCACTGCCGTTGGGGTAGACGCGGGTCAGCAGCGGCACCACATCCGACAAGGCCGAGAAGTCGTCCCAGTCGATCACGATGCCTGCCGCACGCGCCACCGCCACCCAATGGATCAAATGGTTGGTCGAGCCGCCCGTGGCCAACAAGGCGACCATGGCGTTGACGATGCAGCGCTCGTCCACCAAGCGGCCGATCGGCGTGAAGTTTTTGGCCTTGACCAAGTCCAAAACGGTGCGGGCCGCTTCGCGGGTCAGCTCCTGGCGCACACTTTGGCCCGGGTTGATGAAGGCCGTGCCGGGCACATGCAGGCCCATGGCTTCGAGCAGCATCTGGTTGCTGTTGGCCGTGCCATAAAAGGTGCAGGTGCCTTCACCGTGGTAGGCCTTCGACTCCGCTTCGAGCAACTCAGGGCGGCCGACCAGGCCCTGCGCGGCTTGCTCACGGACCTTGGATTTTTCGTTGTTGGACAAGCCGCTGGTCATGGGTCCAGCGGGCACAAACACCGTGGGCAAATGGCCAAACTGCAAGGCGCCGATCAACAGGCCCGGCACGATCTTGTCGCACACGCCCAGCATCAGTGCGGCGTCAAACACGTCGTGGCTGAGCGACACCGCAGTCGCCATGGCGATCACATCGCGGCTGAACAGGCTCAGCTCCATGCCGGGGGTGCCTTGCGTGACGCCGTCGCACATGGCGGGCACACCCCCGGCCACCTGGGCGGTGGCGCCCAGCTTGCGGGCCTCGTCCTTGATGACATCGGGGTAGTGTTGCAGCGGCGCATGGGCAGACAGCATGTCGTTGTAGGCGTTGACGATGCCGATGTTGGGCGCACGCGGGGCCACCACTTTGATTTTGTCGAGCGCCGTGGCACGACTTTTGTCCCCTTCGGGCATGGCGGCAAAGGCGTGGGCCACGTTGGCACAGCCCAGGCGCTGGGCACCGGGGTCTTTGCTGGCTGCAGCGTCGACCTGCTGCAAATAGGCCTGGCGGGTCGGGCGGCTGCGCTCGGTGATGCGGGCGGTAACCGCCGCCACGGTGGTATGAAGTGTCATGTGCTGACGCCTGAGCAGGCGCGGTAACTAAATTACATGAACAATGGTAACCGCGTTCCCCCGTTTTGGTGCGTTGGGCGAGTTACAGACAGGGTACAACTCGTTGTGCAAAGCTCGAAGACACAAAAAAACCCGCCGAAGCGGGTTTCGCAAAGCGGGTGAGGCATCACTTGGCGGCAGATGCCTCGGCTGCAGCGGGCGCTGCAGAGGCGTCCACGGCTGGTGCAGAGGCCTCGGCAGCAGGGGCCGTCGCAGCGACAGGGGCAGCAGGTGCGGCTTTTTTGCTCTTGGCAATGCCAAAACCGATGGCCAGGCCCACGGCCAGCACGATCACGGCCACCAAAACGGCCCAAACCACAGGTTGATTGTCATCTTGAGGGGTCGACATGTTTGTTTTCTCCGAAAATAGTGGCGAGATTGTAATGGGGTCCCATGGCACATGACTGACACACCCGCCCATGCCGCAAGCGAACACGGGGCAGATCGCGTAGCGACGGCGTTTCAAACCGATTTGCTCGACCGCTTCAGAGCGCAAGCTGCTGGCCGGGATTTGTGGGTGTTTGGCTATGCGTCTCTCTTGTGGCGGCCCGAGTTCGAGGCGCAGGAACAGCACATCACCCGCGTCTGGGGCTGGCACCGCGCCTTGAAAATGTGGAGCCGACTGAACCGGGGCAGCCCGGAGTGCCCAGGTCTGGTGTTTGCCCTGTTGCGCGGCGGCAGCTGCCAAGGCGTGGCCTACCGAGTGGACCGGGACCAAGCCGATGCGGTGTTGGTGCGGCTTTGGGAACGTGAAATGCCCATGGACATATACACCCCCAACTGGTTGCCCTGCGACACACCACAAGGACGCGTTCAGGCACTGGCCTTTACCCTGCCGCGCACCAGCCCCAGCTTCACCGGCCATTTGCCCAGTGAAACCTATCGGCAAATTTTCCGGCAGGCCTGCGGGCGTTTTGGCACCACGCTGGACTATGCCCGCCAAACCTACGAGAGCCTGCGGGCCCACGGCATCGAAGACCACGCTTTGGCCGCTTTGCTCCGGCACGCAGACTGAAACACGTCTGAGCGTCCTGTCGCACCCAAGCCCAGCCAGCCCCAAGCCCAGCCAGCCCCAAGCCCAGCCAGCCCCAAGCCCATCGCCCACGAGTCGGCAACCGCACACTGGCTCTGCCTATACTCAGCCCATGAACATCGCCGACCTGCGCAAGAGCTACGAAAAAGCCGAGCTCAACGAAAACGCTTCCCACGCCGACCCCCTGCAGCAATTTGCCCAATGGCTGCAGGAAGCCATCGCCGCCGAAGTACCCGAACCCAACGCCATGACGCTGGCCACCGTGGCCAGCAACCTGCGCCCCAGCACCCGGGTGGTGCTGATCAAGGGTTATGACGAGCGCGGCATCGTTTGGTACACCAATTACGACAGCCGCAAGGGGCAGGAACTGGCGGGCAACCCCTTTGCCGCGCTGCAGTTTCACTGGGTTGAGCTTGAACGCGTGGTGCGCATCGAAGGCCGGGTGGAAAAGGTCAGCGACGAAGAAAGTGACGCCTACTTCCACAGCCGCCCGCTCGATTCACGCATTGGAGCCTGGGCCTCGCCGCAAAGCCAGGTGATCGACGGGCGCACCGTGCTGGTGACCAATGCCGCCAAATACGCAGCGCAATTCATGCTCAACCCACCGCGCCCGCCGCACTGGGGCGGCTACCGCCTCGTGCCCGACAGCTGGCAGTTCTGGCAAGGCCGCAAAAGCCGTCTGCATGACCGGCTGCGCTACACGCCCGAAGGCAGCGGCTGGCTGCGCGAGCGTTTGGCTCCCTGAACGCAACAAGCGTCTTCAAGCAGGCAACAAAGGCAGCACCGCCATGACCGCCGACACGCTGACCACCGCCATGGCGGTTGAAACGGCCACGCCGGCCGTGACGGCGTCTTCTTCTTTGCGGTAACGCTGCGAGAACAAAAACACATTGGCCCCGATAGGCAAAGCCGCAGCCACGGTCATGACCGCCAAGTGCAGGCCTCGCAAACCCAACAGCCAGCCCACCGCGAGCATCAGGATGGGATGGAGCACGGTTTTCACCAAGGACAGCTTGAAAGCCGACAGGGCTTGCTTGCCAATGGGCGTTTGCGACAAGGTGATGCCCACCAGCACCAGGGCGATGGGGCCGAAAGCGCTGCCCAGCAAAGCCAATGGGCGGTCCACGATGGGGTGAAGGCCCCAGCCGGTTTGGGCATAGGCCAAACCCACCAAAATCGGCAACGGCACCGGGTGGATGATGGCGTTGCGGATGGCCGACGCCACCGTGCGCCAGATGGCACGCCGCTCACCCGACAAGGCCGCCTGTTCATGCGCTACTTGCAGCTCCAGCACCAAAGTGGCGGCGCTGAGCAAGACCAGCGCGTGCAGAGAAATCAGGGTAAACAGCAACACCTGGCCCTCTTGCCCATAAGCCAGCCCGATCAGGGGCACGCCGATCATCAAGGTGTTGCTGAAAATACTGGCCAGCGCCAGCACCGACGCCCGGCTGTTACCGCCATACGCCCACAGCATGGCTGCAAACAGGCTGCCGGCCACCAAAAAATACTGGGCCACAGGTTTGAAGTCCAGCTGCTCAATGTGCACACTGCTCATGGTGCGAAACAGCAGCGCCTGCGTCAGCACCAGAAACACCAGGTTCGACAAATCGCGCACCGATTCACCGCGCACCAGCTTCGCTTTGCCCGCGACAAAGCCAATGAAGATCAGCAAAACAACCGGCAAAAGCGAAGACAGGACGGGGTGATCGAGGTTCATGCCTGGATTATCCCGGCCTGTTACCGCACGGACTCAACGGAAACCACGTAGCCGCGCCCATGGCGCAAAGCCAAACCTGACGGCCCCTGAAACCAGTCCTCAATGGGCGTGTTTCATGCCGCAATACTTGCCCAGCGCCAGGCCCTTGCAGGCCTTTTGCAATTCCTGGGTGCATTGGTCGGGCTTCTTGCCGGACTCCAGGCACTTGGCTGCGGCCTCGTGCGCCTGGGCCATGGCGCGGTGACGGGCAATGTCTTCCTGGGTTTCCTGGGTGCTGTGCTGGGCGACCGCTGTCCAAGACAAGGTCATGGCGGCGAGGAAAAAAGCAATGCGGTTCATGGGTGTCTATGGGGCTTGCTGTCAGTCGCGCACCAAGCGCGCAAACGTCTTTTTGAATTTGCTCACCTTGGGCGCGGCCACCGCCATGCAGTAACCCTGGTAGGGGTTGCGCTCAAAAAAGTCTTGGTGGTACTCCTCGGCCGCGCTGTAGTTGGCCAGCGGCAAGACCTCGGTCACGATGGGCTGACCAAAGGCGTTGGCTGCCGTCAACTCGGCGATCATCGCCAGCGCCTCTTCGGCCTGCTCGGGCGTGGTGAAGTAAATGCCGCTGCGGTACTGCGTGCCCACATCGTTGCCCTGGCGGTTCAAAGTGGTGGGGTCGTGGATGACGAAAAAGATTTCCAGCAGCTCGCGGGTGCTGATTTGCGCGAGGTCGTATTCGAGCTTGACCACTTCGTTGTGACCCGTGCGGCCGGTGCAGACTTCTTCGTAAGTGGGGGCCACGGTCTGGCCGTTGCAGTAGCCCGACTCCACATCGGTCACGCCGCGCACCTTGACGTATACCGCCTCGGTGCACCAAAAACAGCCGCCGCCTAAAACCAGGGTTTGGGTCATGTGGGTTCCTTTTGAGACATGCGATCCATTATCCGTGGCCCATCAGCCCGCCTTGCACCGCCTGGACAAAGTCCCCCAGCGCCGTCTGGTCTCGGTCGCTGCGCCACAGGCAACGGGTGTCGTAACGCGTCTCCACATCGCGCAGCGGCACAAACACCGCGCCCGCCAGGGCCGACTGCTGCAGGGCCTGCGGCACCAGCGCCACTCCCAAACCCTGCGAGACCAGAGACACCACGCTCAGCCAATGGCGCAACTCGTGCACCACCTGCGGCATCCAGCCCGCCTGCTCGCACAGCATCACGATGCGCTCGTGGTAATCGGGCGACACCATGCGCGACACCACCACCAGGTCTTGTCCGGCCAGTTCATCCAGACCGATGCTGGCCGCCCTGGCCAATGCGTGGCTGGCGGGCAAACACGCCACCAAGGGCTGACTGGCCACCAGAATTTGCTCAAAACCCGGCGGAACCCGCGGCGTGTGCACAAAGCCCACATCGAGCCGGTCCCGCAGCAGCTCCGACAGCTGCTCGGACGAGCTGAGTTCGCGCAACTCCAGACGCAAACGCGGGTGGCTGGCCTGAAAGCGGCTCAGGATTTGCGGCAGGCCGCAATACAACATGGTCCCGGCAAAGCCGATGTGCAGCTGGCCCGACTGGCCCTCGGCCACATCGCGCGCCTCGCGAGCGGCGGCGCTGGCCTGCGCCAGCAGTGCCCGGGCGGCTGGCACAAAGGCCTGGCCCGCCGCCGTGAGCTGCACACCGCGACTGTTGCGGGTGAACAGCTGCGCCCCCACCGAGGCTTCGAGCTGCTGGATGTTCAGGCTGAGCGGCGGCTGGGAAATGGACAGGCGCTGCGCGGCGCGGCCAAAGTGCAATTCTTCGGCCAACATGAGGAAATAGCGCAGGTGACGGAATTCCATGAATTCAAAAAATGTATTGATGGATCGATAATCAATATTAGACAACTATTCATCTCACCCTGACAATCGGCTTCAAGATTTTTCTAACGGAGACCTCAACATGGCCAACCCCAAAAACACCTTCAACTGGGAAGACCCCTTCAACCTCAGCGCCCAGCTCACCGAAGACGAGCGTCAGGTGCAGGAAGCCGCCCGCACCTACTGCCAGGAAAAGCTGCTGCCCCGCGTGAAAGATGCGTTTCTGAATGAAACCACCGACGTGTCCATCTTCCGCGAGATGGGCGAGTTGGGCCTCTTGGGCCCCACCATCCCCGAGCAGTACGGCGGCGCAGGCCTGAACTACGTCTGCTACGGCCTGGTGGCCCGCGAGGTCGAGCGCGTGGACAGCGGGTACCGCTCCATGATGAGCGTGCAGTCGTCCCTCGTGATGGTGCCGATCAACGACTTCGGCACCGAAGCGCAAAAACAGAAATACCTGCCCAAACTGGCCCGTGGCGAGTGGATCGGCTGCTTTGGCCTGACCGAACCCAACCACGGCTCCGACCCCGGCAGCATGATCACCCGTGCCAAAAAGGTGGACGGCGGCTACAGCATCAGCGGCGCCAAGATGTGGATCACCAACAGCCCCATCGCCGATGTGTTCGTGGTCTGGGCCAAGGACGATGGCGGCCAGATCCGCGGCTTCATCCTCGAAAAAGGCTGGAAAGGCCTGTCCGCACCCGCCGTGCACGGCAAAGTCGGCCTGCGCGCCTCGATCACCGGCGAAATCGTGATGGACGAGGTGTTCTGCCCTGAAGAAAACGCCTTCCCTGAAGTGCGCGGTCTGAAAGGCCCGTTCACTTGCCTCAACAGCGCCCGTTACGGCATCGCCTGGGGTGCACTGGGTGCCGCCGAAGACTGCTACCTGCGCGCCCGCCAGTACGTGATGGACCGCCAGCAGTTCGGCCGCCCGCTGGCCGCCAACCAGCTGATCCAGAAAAAGCTGGCCGACATGCTGACCGAAATCAGCCTGGGCCTGCAGGGCTGCCTGGCACTGGGCCGCATGAAGGACGCGGGCAACGCCCCGGTGGAAGTCACTTCCATCCTCAAGCGCAACAGCTGCGGCAAAGCGCTGGACATCGCCCGCATGGCGCGCGACATGATGGGTGGCAACGGCATCAGCGCCGAATACGGCGTGGCGCGCCACCTGGTGAACCTGGAAGTGGTCAACACCTACGAAGGCACACACGACGTGCACGCTTTGATTTTGGGCCGGGCGATCACCGGGATCCCCGCTTTCTCGAACTGAGATTGCTTTATGTCACTAAAAAGGCTGCCCAGTGGCAGCCTTTTTGCTTTGAATACCCAATGTGTCAAGTTCGATAGGCAACGATCTCATTAATGTCGATCTCTCCAGAGGGCACCAATCGATAGTGCCGCTCCTCAACCACTTTTAGCTGATCGTCTTCAATCTTAAGTTCAAACAATGCGATCTGATCGCTGGTCACGAATTGAGCTGAGATCGCTCGACACCGAAGCTTGGGATATTTTTGCGCGCACCAAGCAGTGTCCTGTGCCGTCTGCACCGTAGAAATCTGATCTCTTCCACCCTTGGCCTGCACCGGAATAACATAGTGGCAACCGTATTTATCCAGACCAACATACAGCTCGTCGATCTCAATCTGGCCGATGCCCTTGACGCTGGTCCGTAAATGGTTCTGCAACGAAAACGTAGTCAGACCAAGGAAGATGTCTATAAGTCGGTTATAGCGCACCTTGGCGAGCAACGCTTGTTCATCGTCGAGCGCATAAGACCCAATGATTTCGGGGGTGTTGTCGGGAATCCGAATGACTGCAAGATTCGGGTTCGGCACCACGCGATTAGCACTGGCCAAGCGGAAGCGGTATTTGGCGCGTCCAACCAGTTCGATAATCCACTCACGCCCTTTGGGCTGGGTGATGAGTATCTTGGCGGGCATGGGCGTCCGAAAACGGATCGAATAGATAACGTCACCCAAGTTGTCGGGCAAGGCCATCTTCAAGGCAGCCGCTGCCTCTTTGAGAGCTTTGCGCTCAAACGGTATCTCGGTGATCCCCTTGCGATAGCCGTCAAAGAAGATCTTCTCAATCAGTTGGTGGTAACGACTGGGGGTTTTGGATAGTTCGCTCATAGGGCGGCAACCTCGGCTTCTTCAAACAGCGGCAATGTCGGATCGAGCTTTTCTCCGGGTCGGTTCCTAGGCGCGATCACTGTGCTGGGCACACCAAACATAGCCGCCGCTGTGGTCATGGAGATGGCAATCAGGGATTGATCGCCAAGGTTCAAGAACACTCCAGGCTTCTCGGGCGTTTTGCCTAGCGCCAACATAAATTGCGCTCCTACGGCGCGGGCCAGCATCGGCGGTACGCTGTTGCCGATCTGCCGAAAGCCGTGCCACTTGGTGGCGTGGAAGCGGAACCAATCTGGGTACGAATGCAGGCGAGCCGCTTCGCGAACGGTTATGACGCGCGCAGCTGTTGGATGGATTGGGCGCGGCGAGGTGAAAGCGCCTCGGTCGCTGGCTGTGCCTGCGCGCAAGGTGTTGCAAAGGCCACCTAAGGCGAGTTTCTTGAAACGACTGATGGGTTCCACCTCATTCGGTGCCGTGGCAGCAAAGCGGCTACGTGACAATGGGGTGTGGTCTGTCAGCAGTGAGCTGGTAAGCAACGAAGCGTCGAAATGTCGACGATAGCCAAAATTAGTAGGATCATCTTTGTTGCCGCGCAGATAGGCGGCATAGGGAGAAGGCTTGCCGTATTTAACTTTTGTCCAATCACGCTCCCAGAGTTCTGGAAACTGCTCGGCGTCTGGAATGTCGCTAATAGCTTCGCCCACGGTAGTCCGGGACATAGGCTCGGGATAGCTGGGAAGGGGCAGCCCCTTGCGGGCACCCATGAGGATCAGGCGACGCCGATCTTGCGGTACCCCGAAGTCGGCGGCATTAAGCACCTTGTAGTCAGTCTCAACCTCATAGCCGCCAGCTTGGAACGCCTCAATGACCTCCTGCAAGAAGCGGCGGTGTTTACCGACGGTCAGACCCCTGACGTTTTCAAAGACAAAGTACTTTGGTTTGAGTTCCATGACCACCCGCACGTAGTGATAAACGAGCTGGTTGCGGGAGTCGTCCAGCGCCCGCTTGCCTATCATAGAAAATCCTTGGCAAGGAGCGCCACCCATCACGATGTCAATGTCGCGTTTGCCAAGACCTGCCAAGTGCCGCAATTCATCGCCAGTAACTTCCACCACACTCTTACAGACCGTGACACATTTAGGGAAATTAAATTTGTGAGCAGCACAATGAATGGGGTCGATATCCACCGAAGCGACGATGTCGAATCCTGCCTGCTCAAAGCCTAGGCTGAGCCCTCCGACTCCGGCAAAAAGATCTATGCCGATAGGACGTGTCATGTGAATTCTCCTTATGCGAAATCTGCAGAACGATCGCTTCAGCGATCGTATCTCAATCGGTGACCGAACAATTACTTTTTTCACTTGCCTCAACAGCGCCCGCTACGGCATCGCCTGGGGCGCTCTGGGTGCCGCCGAAGACTGCTACCTGCGCGCCCGCCAGTACGTGATGGACCGCCAGCAGTTTGGCCGCCCCTTGGCCGCCAACCAACTGATCCAAAAGAAACTGGCCGACATGCTGACCGAAATCAGCCTGGGCCTGCAAGGCTGCCTGCGTCTGGGCCGCATGAAGGACGAAGGCACCGCATCGGTGGACCTGACCTCCATCCTCAAGCGCAACAGCTGCGGCAAGGCGCTGGACATCGCCCGCATGGCGCGCGACATGATGGGCGGCAACGGCATCAGCGCCGAATACGGCGTGGCCCGCCACCTGGTGAACCTGGAGGTGGTCAACACCTACGAAGGCACGCACGATGTGCACGCCCTGATCCTGGGCCGGGCAATCACCGGGATTCCCGCTTTCTCGAACTGAGACTGCGCTTTCAAGCACAGAATCAAGCATGAAAGGGCTGCCCACGGGCAGCCCTTTTTGTTGGCCGTCAGAGTGCACCAGCGCCTTGACGCAGCCCTGCGCAAAGCTTACATTACTAACCAGTCAGTCATTAATCCGATGTTGTGAACCCCATCGACCCTGCCCTCCCCCACAAACGCGAACGCCGCAAACAAGACCGCCCGGGCGAGCTGCTAGAAGCTGCGCTGGATTTGTTTGTCGAAAAAGGCTTCGCTGCGACCCGTGTCGAAGAAGTGGCGGCACGCGCGGGCGTGTCCAAAGGCACCCTGTTTTTGTACTTCCCCAGCAAGGAAGACCTGTTCAAGGCCGTGGTGCGCGAAAACGTGGTGGCCCCCGTGGCCCAAGGCGCTGCCGAAGTAGCGCAGTTTCAGGGCAGCACCGGAGAGTTGCTCGAATGGATGATGTTGCAGTGGTGGCGTCGCTATGGGGCCACCAAGGCATCCGGCATTTCCAAACTGGTCATGAGCGAGGCCAGCAACTTCCCTGACCTGGCTATTTTTTTCCGCAACGAAGTGATCGAGCCCGCTCACACCTTGGTGCGCAATGCCTTGCAACGCGGCATTGACCGGGGCGAGTTCCAGGCCATGAACGTGGATTTGGTCTTGCACTCGGTCATGGCACCGCTCTTGTTTTTGGTGATGTGGAAGCACTCCATGGGGCCGTGCTGTCCGAGCCAAGAGCAAATAGACCCCGAAGCCTTCATCTCCCAACACGCCCGCCTGATGGCGCGTGGGCTTTCGCCCGCCTGATATTCAACAGATTTCTGCCCCAAACACCATGAAAAAATCGACCCTCTGGATTTTGAAGGCCGTGGCCGCTGCCGCCTTGGTCGCGGGCGGTGCACGTTGGCTCAGCCAGCCTGCCAGCAACACCGCCAAAACGAGCGCGCCAGCCGCCCCCGTCATTGAGTTGAGCGCCAGCGATGTGGTCCAGGTTCAAAACATGGACATGCTGCTGGGCCTGCCCGTTTCGGGCACGCTCAAGGCCAGCCAAAGCGCCATGGTCAAGGCCCGCGTGGTGGGTGAACTGCTGGAGCTGACCGTTCGTGAAGGCGACGTGGTCAAGGCCGGCCAGGTGATCGCCCGCATCGACCCCACCGAATACCAGGCCCGGGAGCGCCAAGCCAAGCAACAAGCCGACGCGGCATGGGCCCAGGTGGACATTGCACAAAAGCAGTACGACAACAACAAGGCCCTGGTGGACCAAGGCTTCATCTCGCAGACCGCCTTGCAAAACGCCATGGCCAGCCTGAACGGCGCCAAGGCAACCCACATGGCGGCGGTAGCGGCACTCGATGTGGCCCGCAAGGCACTGGAGGATGCGACCCTGCGTTCACCCATCAGCGGCCAGATTGCCCAGCGTCTGGCCCAACCCGGTGAGCGCATGGCGCTGGACGCCCGAATCGTCGAAGTGGTCAACCTCACGCAGCTGGAGCTGGAAGCGGCCCTGCCCGCCGCCGATGCGGGCCTGGTGCGCCCAGGCATGAAGGCCCAGCTGAAAATCGAGGGTCAGGACGAGGCCGTCACCGCCCGGGTCTTGCGCATCAACCCCGCGGCCCAAGCGGCCAGCCGCAGTGTGCTGGTGTACCTGGGCGTGCCCGGCCAGGAAGGCTTGCGGCAAGGCTTGTTTGCAGAAGGCTTGCTGGGCACACGCAGCGCCCGGGCGCTGGCCGTGCCGCTGTCGAGCGTGCGCACCGACAAGCCTCTGCCCTATGTGCAGGTGGTCGATGGCGATCGGGTGCGGCATGTGTCGGTACAAACTGGCACGCGCACCGAAAAAACCCAGCAGAACATCACCCTGACCTGGGTCGAGGTGAAGGGGTTGAGTGAAGGCACCCAGGTACTGATGGCCAGCGCAGGGGCGGTTCGCGAAGGCACCCAGGTGAAGTTCACCGCTGGCGTGCGCTGAAAGAGGCCGACCATGTGGTTCACCCGCGTCAGCCTGAAAAACCCTGTCTTCGCCACCATGGTCATGTTGGCCTTGGTGGTGCTGGGCCTGTTCTCCTACCAGCGCCTGAAGGTGGATCAGTTCCCGAACATCGATTTTCCGGTGGTGGTGGTCAGCACCGAGTATCCCGGGGCCTCGCCCGAGATCGTGGAAAGCGAAGTCTCCAAAAAGATCGAAGAAGGTGTCAACTCGATCGCGGGCATCAGCGCCCTCACTTCCCGCAGTTACGAGAACCAGTCGGTGGTGGTCATCGAGTTCCAGTTGAACATCAATGGGCGCAAAGCGGCCGAAGACGTGCGCGAAAAAGTGGCGGCCATCCGCCCCAGCCTGCGCACCGAAGTCAAAGAACCCAAAGTGCTGCGATTTGACCCGTCCGCCCGCGCCATCTGGTCGCTGGCCGTGGTGCCGCAAGCGGTGCAAGGCCAAGCCCCCAGCGCAGTGGAGCTGACCAACTGGTCCGAGCAAGTGCTCAAAAAACGTCTGGAGAACGTGCGCGGCGTGGGCTCGGTCTCTTTGGTCGGAGGCACCCGGCGCGAAATCAACCTGTACCTGCAGCCCTCGGCCATGGAAGCGCTGGGCGTCACGGCAGACCAGGTGGTCAGCGCTGTGCGCAACGAGAACCAGGACTTGCCTGCCGGCGCGATCCGCTCGCTGGAGCAAGAGCGCATGGTTCAGATCGAATCGCGCATGAAGCGCCCCGAGGACTTTGAACGCATCATCGTGGCCCGCAAAGGCAGCACCCCCATCCGCCTGTCGCAGGTGGCCCGGGTGCAAGACGGTGCCCAGGAGCTTGAAACGATGGCCTTGTACAACGGCCAGCGCACGCTGCTGCTGACGGTGCAAAAAGCCCAGGACGAAAACACCATCGACGTGATCAATGGCCTGGTGAAAACCGTGGCCGACATGCAGAGTCAGACGCCTGCCGGTATCCGGCTGGAGCCTATCACCGATGGCTCCCGCCCCATCCGTGTGGCGGTGGACAACGTGCGGCGCACGCTCATCGAGGGGGCTGTGCTGACGGTGTTGATCGTGTTCCTGTTCCTCAACTCCTGGCGGTCCACCGTCATCACCGGGCTGACCTTGCCGATTTCGCTGATCGGCACCTTCATGTTCATGCAGATGTTCGGCTTCACCATCAACATGGTCACGCTGATGGCTTTGTCGCTGTGCGTGGGCTTGCTGATTGACGACGCCATCGTGGTGCGCGAGAACATCGTGCGGCATGTGCAAATGGGCAAAAACGCCTGGCACGCCTCGATGGATGGCACGCAAGAGATTGGCCTGGCCGTGCTGGCCACCACTTTGTCCATCGTGGCG
The DNA here is from genome assembly GCF_048020265.1 of Limnohabitans sp. YIMB22184. GTDB lineage: Bacteria > Pseudomonadota > Gammaproteobacteria > Burkholderiales > Burkholderiaceae_C > Limnohabitans_A. The sequence goes on along the minus strand of NZ_CP171843.1, from coordinate 747,550 downwards.
GTGTTTTTGCCGATCGGCTTCATGGAGGGCATCATCGGCAAGTTCTTCCACGAGTTCGGCATCACCATCGTGGCGGCGGTCCTGATTTCGATGTTTGTCAGCTTCACGCTCGACCCCATGTTGTCGAGCATCTGGCACGACCCGAGCATCGAAGCGCATGGCAAGTACCACGCCCCCGTCACTTTTTACGACAAAACCATCGGCCGGGTGACCGGCTGGTTTGACCGGGGCACCGACCAACTGGCCGAGGGTTACCAAAAAATCCTGGCCTGGTCGCTGGTGCACAAACGTAAAACCGTGCTGATGGCGGTGGGCATTTTTGCGCTGAGCATTTTCATGCTGCGTTTCGTGGGCACCGAGTTTGTGCCCAAGGCGGACTTTTCTGAAACCACCGTGAATTTCCAGACCCCCGTGGGCAGCTCGCTGGAGGCCACCGAAGCCAAGGCCCGTCAGGTAGAAGCCATCATCCGCGAGTTGCCGGAAGTGCGTTACACCCTGGCCACGCTGAACACTGGCAATTCATTGGGCAAAAACAGCACCAGCATCTACATCCGTCTGGTCGACCGCAAGGACCGACAACGCAATGTGGACGACATGTCAGGCGTGCTGCGCGAGCGTTTGAGCCAGGTGCCGGGCATCACGGTCACGCACGTGGGCCTGCTGGACTCGGTGGGCGGCAACAAGCAGGTTGAGTTTTCGCTGCAAGGCCCCGACCAGCGCGAGCTGGAGCGACTGGCTTTGGGCGTGATGGACAAAGTGCGCAACATCCCCGGCCTGGTGGATCTGGACTCCAGCGTCAAAGCCAACAAACCGACCATCCGCGTGGAGGTGCTGCGCGACTCGGCGGCCGATCTGGGACTGGGCACCGCCCAGATCGCCGGGCCGTTGCGCACCTTGGTGGCTGGCCAGACGGTGGGCAACTGGCGAGCCCCCGACGACCAGACCTATGACGTGAACGTGCGCCTGGCCCCGGAAAGCCGCAACGCCACCCAAGACCTGGAGCGGCTGCCGTTTGCCGTGGCTGCCGGGCCTGATGGCAACCCGCGTGTAGTGCGCCTGGGCCAGGTGGCCAAGATCAGCGAATCCACCGGCTCCAACCAGATCAACCGCCGCGACCTGACGCGCGAGGTGGCCATCAACGCCAACACCTATGGCCGCGCCGCAGGCGAAGTGTCCGCAGACATCCGCAAAATCATGGACGGTGTCAACCTGCCCCCAGGCTACCGTTACCAGTTTGGCGGTTCCACCAAAAACATGGCCGAGTCATTTGGCTACGCCGTGTCGGCCCTGGCGATGGCGGTGATCTTCATTTACATGATTCTCGCCAGCCAGTTCAAGAGCTTCCTCCAGCCCCTGGCCCTGATGACGGCCTTGCCGCTCACGCTTATTGGGGTGGTGCTGGCCCTGATGGCTTTCCGCTCGACTTTGTCCATGTTTTCGATCATCGGGGTCATCATGCTGATGGGTCTGGTCACCAAAAACGCAATTCTGCTGGTGGATTTTGCGATCCGCGCCCGCGAAGACCACTCCGACCAGGAAGGCCGCCGCATCCCAGGTATGGAACGCAGCGCGGCCCTTTTGATGGCCGCCAAAGTCCGCTTGCGCCCGATTTTGATGACCACCTTGGCCATGATTTTCGGCATGGTGCCGCTGGCTTTTGCCATGACCGAAGGCTCGGAGCAACGTGCCCCCATGGGCCAGGCCGTGATCGGCGGGGTCATCACCTCATCCTTGCTCACCCTCGTGGTCGTGCCCGTGGTGTACTGCTACATGGACGACCTGGCGCAATGGCTGCGCCGCAAAGCAGGACTTGCCCCCGCCCGTCAGGGACAGGACGTCAGCCCCCCTTAAAATCCATGCATTTAGCGATAACCCCCTCAGGAGTACCCAAATGGATCTGAATCAAGCCCGATTCAACATGATCGAACAGCAAATCCGCCCTTGGGAAGTGCTGGACCCCCAAGTGCTGGAACTGCTCTCGGTCGTGCGCCGTGAAGACTTTGTGCCCATGGCGCACAAAGCACTGGCCTTTGTCGACATGGAAATCCCGCTGGGTACTGCGCCCAACCAGGTCATGCTGGCGCCCCGCGTTCAGGCACGCATGCTGCAAGACCTGGCTGTAAAGAAAACCGACAAAGCGCTGGACATCGGCACCGGCTCCGGCTTCATGGCCGCCTTGCTGGCGCACCAGGCCGCCAGCGTGCTGAGCCTGGAAATCGACGCCCATTTGGCCGTCCAAGCCCAAGCCAACCTGCAAAAAGCGGGCGTGACCAACGTGGTCGTGCGCACAGCCGATGGCAGCCAGGGCGCAGCGGCCGATGGCCCCTTTGATGTGATCGTGCTCAGCGGCTCGGTGGCCGAAGTGCCTGCCGCCTTGCTGCAGCAACTCGCCGTGGGTGGCCGTCTGGTCGCCATCGTGGGGGACGAGCCCATGATGCGTGCCACGCTGATCACCCGCACCAGCGAAAGCAACTGGACCACCACAGAGCCCTGGGACTGCAACGCCCCTCGCCTGAGTGGTTTCCCCGAGCACTCACGCTTTCAATTCTGAACGGCCCGCCATGGAACAAATCACCCCCGCACAGCTCGCCGATTGGGCCAAAGGCCAGACACAACGCCCCGTTCTGCTGGACGTGCGTGAAGGCTGGGAAGTGCAAACCGCCAGTGCCAAAACCGACGCGCTGGACCTGGTGCACATGCCCATGCAAACCGTTCCTGCACGCCTGGATGAGCTGGACAAATCCCGTCCCATCGCCTGCCTGTGCCACCACGGCGGCCGCAGCATGCAAGTGGCGGCCTTTTTGCAACAGCATGGCTTCCAGGTGGCCAACGTTTCGGGCGGCATCCACGCCTGGTCTGCCCAAGTCGACCCGACCATTCCGGTTTATTGAATCGACTGGCTTCGCTGAATTTTTGAAAGCTTTCCATGAAACTGCGCCTCTTGCCTCTGACCCTTTCTCTGGCCGCTGCACTGGCAGGCACTGCCCAGGCCCAAAGCCTGTCTCAGCTTTACGAAGCGGCCAAAGGCCATGACGCTGCGTTCAAAGCCGCGCAGTCGCAGTACCAGGCCAACCTGGCCAAAGCCGAGCAAGCCAAGGCCTTGCTGCGGCCAACTGCCGGACTGGCCGCCACGGTGAGCGAGAGCGACTTCGACAGCCAAACCAGCACGCCAGATGCAAGGTATGGCACTCGCAACGCCACGCTGAGCGCCAGCCAGCCGCTGTACCGCCCCGCGAATTGGGCGGGCTACCAGCAAGGCATGAAACAAGTCGGTTTGGCTCAAGCACAGCTCAAAGCGGCCGAACAAGAACTGATCGTGCGTGTAAGCCAAGCCTACTTTGAGGTGCTCACCGCGCAGGAAAGTCTGGCTTTTGTCAAAGCCCAAAAAACCGCAGTGTCCGAGCAACTGGCCGCCGCCAAGCGCAACTTTGAAGTCGGCACATCGACCATCACCGACACCCGTGAGGCGCAAGCGCGCTTTGACTTGGTGAGCGCGCAAGAAATTGCGGCCGAAAACGATCTGCGCGTCAAAAAGCTGGCGTTGGACCAATCGGTGGGTCTGCAAAATGCGCAGCCCGTGGCCCTCAAATCAGGCGCCAACCTCAACCCCACCGTGATTGGGGATGCCGAGAGTTGGGTCCAACAAGCCACAGCGCAAAGCCCCAGCATTGAGCAGGCACGCATTGGTCTGGAAGTGGCCCAACTCGAAACCGAAAAAGCCAAAGCTGGGCACATGCCCACGCTGGACTTGACTGCGTCCTATGGCGGTACACGATTCCGCGGTGATCCATCACCTTCCAGGCTCAACAACAACACCGGCACCATCGGCCTGAACTTCAACCTGCCCTTGTACGCGGGTCACGCGACCCAAAACCGCATTCAAGAAACCGTATCACTGGAAGAAAAAGCCCGCAACGACCTGGATGCCGCCCAGCGCTCGGTCGCCCAAGCCGCCCGCACCGCCTTTTTCGGCGTGCAATCCGGCCTGGGCCAGGTCAAAGCCCTGGAAGCCGCCGAAGCCTCCAGCCAAAGCGCCTTGGACGCCAACAAGCTGGGCTACCAGGTGGGCGTGCGCATCAACATCGATGTGCTAAACAGCCAAAGTCAACTCTTCCAGACCAAGCGCGACTTGGCCAAAGCGCGTTACGACGTCTTGCTGGGTCAGTTGAAGCTGCGCCAGGCGGCTGGGGTGCTGAAAGCTGAGGATGTACTCAACATCAGTAACCTCCTGCAAAAATAATTCGACTTAGGCCTTCAATTTTCAGTTTAGCTGTTTTAAACACGCCAATCCAGTCACCGAAAGATAATTTAAATTTTTACTCCGTAAAATTCAAAGTACATAAATTAAATGAATGTCTTGGTAATCGGTGGTGCTGGTTATATTGGTTCTCACATGGTCAAATTACTTGGTCGTAGGGGCTGTGATGTGACCACGTTAGATAACTTAAGCAATGGCCATCGTGATGCCATATTGTTCGGCTCATTTGTCGAGGGCGATGTTGCTGACCGATTTTTGTTGGCGCAGTTATTGGAGACTGGCAACTTTGACGCTGTGATGCATTTTGCATCGTTCATTCAAGTTGGCGAGTCTATGAAGCACCCCGCCAAATATTATGAAAACAACGTCTCAAATACCCTGAATTTGCTTGGCGCGATGCTAACTGCCAATGTCAAGCGCTTCATTTTCTCGTCAACTGCCGCTACTTTTGGATCGCCACAGTACACCCCGATGGACGAAATGCACCCCCAGAATCCCATCAATCCCTATGGACGCAGCAAGCTAATGATTGAAAAGGTGCTGGATGACTACGACAGGGCCTACGGTTTGCGGTCGGTGTGTCTACGCTACTTCAACGCAGCCGGAGCCGACCCTGACGGCGAGTTAGGTGAGCGACACAATCCCGAGACACACCTTATCCCCCTGGTGCTACAAACCGCGTCTGGGCTGCGTTCTGACATTGAGGTATTTGGTCGAGATTACGACACACCTGACGGCACCTGTGTTCGCGACTACATCCACATCAATGACCTCTGTGAAGCACACTGGCTGGCACTGCAAAGCCTGATGAGAGGTGCGGGCAGCCAGCGTTATAACCTGGGCAACGGCAACGGATTTTCAGTCCAAGAAGTAATCGATGCTGCCAAACGTGTGACTGGCCGATCAATTGCTATTCGCGATGCCCCCCGACGCGACGGCGATCCAGCCCGACTAGTGGCCGACTCAACACTCGCTCGCCGGCAACTTGGCTGGGAACCAAAAATCACTGACTTGGAAACCATCGTGCGGCATGCGTGGCGCTGGGAACAGTCCCGCGCCAAGCCGAATTAAGCGGTCAGCCCCATCAACTGGATGAAGGTCTGCATGTCCGCACACTCTTGGGCTAGGCTGTACTGCTTGGACAAGACCTCAATCGCCTCTGACTCAATCGGAAAGCTGGGCATGGCGTCAAGCTGCTTTACTTTGCACAGAACGCTCTGAGCAAAACCGACCACATTGCCTGACTCAATACCCTCGAAAATCTCAGGCATCCAATATTCTTGAGCACCCTGACCGGTATAGCCTATGACTTGATTGCCCGACAGTGCAGCTTCCAAAGGGGGCAAGGGACAACCCTCGAAGTGACTGAAAGACATGAAAATCTTTGAACGCTGAAGCAAATCCGCGACACCCATCTCGTTCAAACCATCGATGGGTTGAATTCGCCAATGATCTGGCAAATGATTGCGTAAGAAAAACAAAACCTTGGATGAATGGTCTGCCAACTTGCGCGGCATATAAGTGATGAGGTTTTCTTTGCTCTGGTGGGCGTTAAACCGTGTAGCATCGACCGAATAGTGAACCCGCAAAATACGACTATCCGTGCCAGGGAATGCCATGGCAACACAACGACTGGCGTCGTCGGATATCGTCAAAATACACTTGGCACCAGCATAAGCCGCATTCAAAACAGCGGGGTCACCTTTGCTTATGTAATAGCCGTTTTGCACATAAATGGCATAAGGCACGCCCATTTCAGCCAACTGATCACCATATTTGCGCGCCCACAGCTCCGGCACAACCACCATATGCTGCTCAAGATCAAAACAACCTGCAATGCGCGACAAAGAGGGCTTTCCAGCCCAACGCCATTTGAAAAATTGGCTTTCGACAGTAACCCTAGAATCAAACCATTTGACCCGGAACGACAACGTATTGGGGTGCATGACCACCGACTGGTGACCAAAAGGGGTCAGCAAAGCATCGACCAATTCGGCTTGCCGGTAAATCACTTTCACGCCACCCACGGCTTTTTTGATGGGGTGACACAGCCAAATAAGTTTCATTTTCCTGCAGGCCTTTGGGGCCGTAAAAGAATCAAATACGCTAGGACTGACATACCCCAAAAAATCAAACTATGTCTAAAGGCGTTGCGCCCCAACACCACCACAGAAAGACCAAATTCCAACATCAACACGACCAGCAATACACCCACTGTGGCCAACCCAACCCACAACATGTTGTGTACAGCTTGTTGACGAATTCGAATGAACCCCCACAAAAAACCAAAATAAAGAAACAAACTAGAAGCCAAACCTGGTAAGCCATGAACAATGGCCGCTTGTAAAAGGTCGTTTTCGGTTTGAGTCCACCGCCCACCGCCAGGATATGCACCTGCGCTCGTTTGACGAAGTCGTTTATCAATTTCAATCACGGACCCTTCTGTCGTCCAGCCAGTCAAGGGCTTGTCGACAACCATGCCAATGGCCTGCTTCCACTTTTCCAAACGGATACTGACAGAGCCCTCCGTGATTTGCCCTGTCGTTAACCAAGTGTGCGCGCCTTGTAACCCGTTAGAAATCCGATTGACGACCAAATCTGGCGGCGCCAGAAATGCGGCCACCAATACGCCGAACAGCACAGCACCTGCCACTGCCACACGCCGAATCCAATGCCAATGACGTAAAGCCATCCAAACCAAAATCACAGACAACATCAAGATGGATATCCAGCCACCCTTGGTCCCGCTGAGCAAAGAAGCCCAGACACCCATGGCCGTACCCAGAAACATGAATCGCCGCATCCACCGCGGTTCCGTATCGGTCACGCCAAAAAAAGCGCCAAAAGCGCAAACCATGGCTAGCACAACAGCTAAATCACCAAACATGATGACGTTGTTCATGGCCCCACCGGCTCTGCCCGTCTGCAAATACAAAGACTGGTAACTGGCCACAACACCCGACAGAACAGCAGCGGCAGCAGCCCCAAACCAAAGCATCTTCACAGGCGGGCGCGCCACTACGACCGCATTCACAATGAACGGGGCCAGCAACATAGGAACATAGGCATCAAAGTAGGCTGCTTTATACCCATGGAATAGGCCTACCGATATGCCAAACAACACATACACCGCCATTCCCACCCAGATAGGCACAGCGCCGATCGCTTGGGAGGGTTGCCAAATGCGCTGTATCCAACCACGTGCATGCCAAGCTCCAAAAAGAGCCAGCCACAGCGATAGCAAAACATAAAACCCGGGCACAACCAATACGCCCGCCATCAGCGCACCAGTAATCCAGGGGAAAAATCGGTAGGAGGTGTCTATTTTTTCCATAATTTTTCTAATTTATTGACCAAACGTGCCAGCCAGTGTGTACGGTAAACATTAAAGCGATACGGGCGCTGAACACTCGGATCCTGGGTGTTGATAAAGTCTTCAGCAAAGGGGTACGCCGACAAGTCTCTAGCCCGGAAATGTTCGGCATCACAGGGGCTCATACTCACAAAACGCTTCACCGTTTCACCGGCAAAACGCTCGGCCAATGCGGTGCCTTTGGTCTTAACACGCTCTCGGTAAACCGGCTCCTCGGGCACGTAAAACACAAACGGCTCTGGCAACTGAGGCATACCATGCGCAAAATTAGCCCCCGCTTGTTGCCCATTGAGAAACTCACTGCCTTGGTACTGCCAGGCAACAGTTTTCAAGCGCTTGACATTGCACAAGCACACATCCATGTAATAACGAGGCACAGGACCGTCTTTACTGGGATTTGTCGGATTCTCCACCCAGTGGTACACACGCTCTTGTGGATCGGGCTGGTAATAACGAAGAAAGTCGGCGCGTCGCCCACCCTTCATGAACACTGGATTTAAAAAAGCACAATCGGGATGCTGACCCCAATAAGCCAACCAAGCTTGCACATCCGAATCATTCACATCACGTACCACTTGAACATCGTCTTGCAAGAGCAACAGAACGTCGACCTTTGACTCATCTAGGGCCGCTTGCATATTCGTGTAAAAGCCGCCGTGGCGACTCGTGTCGGCGGCCTGCATATGGCGCACCGATGAGCCTAAGTCTTCGAGGTATTTGACCAACTGAGGTTCATCGCTGCCATCGTCGTACACCGTGAAGGGCACACCGGGACAGTGCCGCTGCACCGACTCCACGCAATTGCGCAGGTAAGGCCCACGGTTGTAGGAAAAAATTGCAATTTGGTAGTTCATCAACGGGAACGCAAATAATTGGAAACAGCATAAAGTACTCGAGAAAACTCCGTTCGAATTCGATAAAGGTGAGTTGACCACCGTTTGCGGCCACGAAATTTAGAGTTGGGTGCAGACCCGCTGTCAATGGTTGTTGCAACGGCTTCGTTATGGACCACTGGAAAAGGATTCACCGCTCTGACTTGAATTTGATACTTCCACCCAAGATCGAATTCGTGATCATAAGGTAGCGTCATCGGCAAAAGCTTTTCGATATAAGCTTGGGCGGCTATACGATTGATCAAATATGCACTGGAGCATGTGCATTTACTGAACATCACCGCTAAATCAAATTTGGAATTCAAGGCAAGAACGGAGACAGGCGTACCTGAGTGCACGCCAGAGAGCTTGACCATATCCCATTTCTTCGGATAACGAATCAACTCACTCACAGCCTCGCATAGGCCACTGTCAAAAATTGCATCGTCTTCTAAGATCAAAGCGAATGGGGCATCTGACGATAAAAACGTTCGAATTGCCTTCACATGCGATAAATAGCAACCCAACTCCCCAGGTAACGAAGGTTTCCCGTGCTTGCTTTGGTAAGACTGCTCATCAATACAAGCTAGTTCCTCAAAATTGGCTTGCTTTCCATCCACCGCAGAAATACGAATGAAGCTCAAGCCGATATTTTCTAACTGAGCGGCTATGGCAACCAAACGATCTTTAGAGCGATCCAAATTGATAACGTATGTCTGGAAATGGCTCATTGGTATGGATTTTTGTAATTGATTAAGCCCATTAACCGACCAGCCATTCGGGCAACATGCTTGGGAGAAGGCAGCAGAACGCGGACGCACAAGGCCAACATGGTGATCCCAACAAGGCGATGCCGCTTCTTGGCAGCTTCATACCCACCAAGATGCTTTGCAACAAACGTGATCTTGGACTGCGCATGGTAATAGCCTCGCCAATATTCGCTGCGCCATGGCGACTTGCCTTTGACTGAACCACGCGAACGGTGCAAGACCTGCACCTGAGGGATGATGACCATGGGCAAACGGGCTTGGAAAAATCGCAGACAGAGATCGTCGTCCTCGTAATACAAGAAAAACGTTTCATCAAAAAACCGTGTGGACTGGCAAATACGCATGCGCAGTAACATGACAGCGCCGCACACAAAACCCACGCTGGCCGGACCACTCGCTGCTGGACCTCGAGAGGCCCAGTGCGTGCTGGGCCAACGGTAGTTCACCTCCGGCTGGCCATGCGCGTTGACCAACTGGGGGGCCAGCAGGGCCGCGTCTGGGAACAGTTCAGCTGCAGCCAGGAGCTCCTGCAGCTGCGCCACCGTCATTTCACAATCGGGATTGAGCAGCAATGCAAACGGTGTTTTCACCTGAGCCAAGGCACGGTTGTTGGCTGCGCCGAAACCCAGGTTGCGGCCATGTGCCAAAACCGTCACATGCGACCACAAGGCTTGGGCTTTCGCAGCCGTGTGGTCATCGCTGCCATTGTCCGAAATCATCACATTCGGACAAACCGACAACAACGGAGCGAGCATCGGCAAACAATGTGCACTGTTGTAGGTAACCACCACGATGGTGACCTGCGAAAAAGCCGGGTGGTTCATACCACGTCCCCCTTCATATCGATCACAGCCATGGCGCGCAAAGCGTGGATGTGCTTGGGCACAGCACCCCGCCCTTTTTCCAACAACTGGGCCGCCGCGCCTTGCGCCTGTTCAAGGCGCTGGGGCTGGCCCAATGCCTGCACAACTTCGTCCAAAGCCGCTTGCATGTCTTGCACCTGCACCGCAGCACCTTGCTCAACCGCCGCAGCGGCCGCATCTGCAAAATTGAACGTGTGCGGCCCCATGACCACGGGACAAGCGCACGCCGCGGCTTCAATCAAATTTTGACCACCCAAGGGTGCAAAACTGCCGCCCAACAAAGCCATGCGACTGACCAGATAGTAAGTCTGCATTTCGCCCAAGCTGTCGCCCAAAATCACATCAGCGCTGGCCATGCGAACGGCATCAGGCTCACGATCACCCCATGTGCTTCTGCGCTCGCAATCCAGCCCGGCTTGCACAAGCAAAGCATGTACCTCGTCAAAACGCTGCGGATGCCTGGGCACCACCAGCCACACAACGCCCAACGCTTTGAGTTGCGCCAAACGATCAGGCTGAGACTGCAAGGCCTGCAGCCACAACAACTCTTCGCCCTCGCGGGTGCTGGCCAGCATGACAACGGGCCGGCTGCCCAAACCGCGCCGCCAACGTGACGCCTGGTTTCGGGCTGACGCCGAGACCACCACATCGAACTTGATATTTCCCACCACACGCACATCTTGGCAACCCAAACGCAGCAAGCGCTGCGCATCCATCGCCGATTGCGCCAGCACCAAACTCAAGCCACGGTAGGCAGGACCGGACAGCAGAGGCCAGCGCAGCGCTGCAACAAGAGATTTCTCACTCATGCGCGCATTGAGCAAACACAAAGGCACCCCCGCTTGAAGGCAAGCCTGCACCAGTTGAGGCCAAACCTCGGTCTCCATGAGCAAGCCAAGGCGCGGCTTGAAGTGCGCTAAGAACTGACGCGTCGCCCGCGCCGTGTCCCAAGGCAACCACGCTTGCACATCCCCCGCTTGAAGGAGCGCACTGCCCTGCACCCAGCCAGTGGCGGTGCCGTGTGTCAGCAACAGACGCATGCCCGGGAAGGCCTCGCGCAGAGCCGGCAACAGCAAGGCGGCGGCGCGGGTCTCCCCCAATGACACGGCATGAAGCCAGACAAAATCGCCTGCAGGCGCAGTGGCCGTGTATTGACCGAAGCGTTGCGCCACATCCTGCCCGTATTCAGGCTCGTGCTGTGCGCGACGGCGCAGCTTGTGGCGCAGCAAGGGCTGCAAGACCTTCAGCAAGAACCCATAGGCGCTCAAGGCCAGCCGCTCGAACCCCGTCAAACCAGACACCGCCTGCGTCATCAGGCAGGGACCTTTTCAAACAGTGCGCTGTAAACACGCGCAATGCCTTCGGCTTCTCGGTCCAGCGAAAAGTACTCGCTCACGCGGGCACGGGCAGCCTTACCCAGTCTCACAGCATGGTTCGGGTCTTGGAGCACAGACAAGACCGCCTGAACCAACCCGTTGACATCGCCGGTGTCGACCATCTCGCCCGTTTGGCCAGGAATGGCCAATTGGTCAAAGGCACCGGTGCGCGAGCAAACCAACGCACAAGCTGTGGCCGCGGCTTCAAAAGGCGTCAAGCCAAAGGGTTCATAACGCGGACAAGCCACACACAACAGGCAGCGTTGGTACCACAGGTGCACCTCACCCGCAGGCACCTCACCCAAAAAGACGATCCGATCGTGCAATCCTGCCGCGTCGATTTGGCGCTGAAGATCTTGCTGATAAGCCTGGTGCTGCGGCTGCGCCAGACCCGCGATCACGGCGGTTGCACCCGGCAACTGTGGCAAGGCCTGGATCATGGCGTGTACAAACACATCACTGCCTTTGTCGGGTCGTACACGACCAAAAACACCGATGCCGTATTGGCCGGGCAAGCCCGAATCGGCCCAAGCCTTGAGTTTGTCTGGCGGCGGACTGAAACGTGACAAATCAATCCCATGCGGCACCACGGCGGTGGTATTGGGTACAAAACTGGCCGCCAGGGGCGTGGTGGAAATGACCGCGTCCATTTTGGAAATCAACCAGCGTGGAAAGCGGCCATGCAAATGCTGAGCCGCCGAGGTGAACACCAGCTTGATCGGCAGCCGCAACACATCACGTGCAAAAATCGCCGCCATCATTTCCGGGTCACGCCGCACATGCCAGATGCGAAAAGGCCGCCCTGCTGGCGGTTTGCGCGACAGCGCAATCGCTTGACCCAGTGTCATGCCATCGATGCCGTTGGACATCCGTGTGCCGCAAAAACCCAAACGCCACTGCTGGGCCTGCAAGGGCACCAGCGCATTGATGGTGGCAGACACACCGGTGTAGCGCTGCTTCAAGTTGAATACGATGACCTCAGGGTCCGGGCTCAACACAGCGTGAAGTGCACTCATGAATGTTTGTCCTTGACTGTTTTGCTCAATGCGCCGCCGCCTGAATCTGCGCATCGGGCTTGACCGAGCGCAGCAGCGCCAACATGGCCGTCTCGATGCGCTGAAGCGCCGCTTCGGTCTGCCCCTCAAAGCGAAGCACCAGCACCGGCGTGGTGTTGGAAGCGCGGATCAGGCCAAAGCCATCGGGCCAGTCCACACGCAGGCCGTCGATGGTGAAGACTTTGGCCGGTGCTTTGAACGCATCACCGGCCAGCACCTGCAAGGCGCTGGTCACGCTGTGCGGCTCGCCTTCGGCGCAGGGCACGTTCAGCTCAGGCGTGCTGAAACTGGTGGGCAATGCGTTGAGCACCGCGTTGGCGTCCGGGGATTTGCTCACAATTTCGAGCAAACGGCAGCCTGCGTAAGTGCCGTCGTCAAAACCGTACCAGCGCTCCTTGAAGAAGATGTGCCCGCTCATCTCGCCGCCCAAAGGGGCTTGGCCGCCTGCGGCCTCAATCGCCCGCATTTGGGCCTTGATGAGCGAATGACCAGTTTTGTACATCAGTGGCTTGCCGCCTGCAGCTTCAATGGCCGGGGCCAGTCGTTGCGAGCACTTGACGTCGAACAAAATGGTGCCGCCGGGCACGCGGCTGAGCACATCTTGCGTAAACAACTGCATCTGGCGGTCGGGGTAAATGTTGTTGCCGTCTGCCGTCACGATGCCCAAGCGATCTCCATCCCCGTCAAAAGCCAGGCCCAATTCAGCGCCCGTGGTTTTCAAAGCTTGGATCAGGTCTTGCAGGTTTTCCGGCTTGCTCGGGTCGGGGTGGTGATTGGGGAAGTTGCCGTCCACCTCGCTGAAGAGCTCGATCACTTCACAACCCAAGGCGCGGAAAATACCGGGGGCCGAAGCGCCCGCGATGCCATTGCCCGAGTCGATCACGATCTTCATGGGCCGCGCCAGACGGATGTCGCCTACGATGCGCTGTGTGTAGTCGGCCAACACCTCCAGCTGCCGAACGCTGCCACCGTCCTTGAGTTGCCAGCGCTCAGCTTCCATCATTTGGCGCAGCCCCTGAATTTCCTCGCCATAAATGGCACGACCACCCAGCACCATCTTGAAACCGTTGTAATCCTTGGGGTTGTGGCTGCCGGTCACCTGAATGCCACTTTGGCAAACGGTGCTGGCCGCAAAGTACAACATGGGGGTGGTGGCCAGACCAATGTCGATCACCTGGATGCCTGCTGCCACCAAGCCGCGGATCAGTGCTGCAGACAAGGCCGGCCCACTCAGGCGACCATCGCGCCCCACGGCCACGGTGCTCTCGCCTTGCGCCAGGGCATGCGTACCAAAGGCTTTGCCCAGGGCCTCGGCCACTTCTTCGTTCAGAGTGGACGGCACCACACCGCGGATGTCATAGGCTTTGAAAATAGAAGGGGTGATTTGCATACGTAGCACCTGTCGATAAGCCGCTGGGGCACTGTGAATTCTAGAAAAGAGATTGTAGGCGGGCCGCGCTACCATCGCTTCCTCGTCCCCGCTTTGAAAAGGTCAGCCATGAGTCCCTTGCGCACCCTGTGCTTTGACAGCCCCTTGGGCCCCATCACGCTGGCAGCCAGTGCCCAAGGCCTTTGCGGCCTGTGGTTTGACGACCAGAAACACGCCCCGACCCAGGCCCAGCGCCAGCACTGGGTAACAGATACCCAACACCCGGTGCTGCATAGCACCGCCACCCAGGTACAGGCATATTTGCGCGGCGAAACACTGGCGTGGACCGCACCCCTGGATTTGTCTGCTGGCACACCGTTTCAACAGTCTGTGTGGCAGGCTCTTCGCCAGATTCCCGCAGGTCAAAGCCTGAGCTATGGCGAGCTGGCCCGGCAACTGGGCAAACCCCAGGCGGTGCGGGCCGTGGGCGCAGCCGTTGGGCGCAACCCGGTGAGTATCATCGTGCCTTGCCACCGCGTTCTGGGTGCCGGTGGCCAACTCACGGGCTACGCAGGCGGGCTGTGGCGCAAGCAGGCGCTTTTGCAGCTGGAAGGCCATCCCGGTATCTGACTTTTTTCTCCATGCATGCTTCTCCCGCCAAAGGCTGGCTGGCCGATTTTCTGATCCTGGCCGCCATCTGGGGTTCGTCCTTTTTGTTCATGCGCGTGGCTGCGCTGGAGTTGGGCGCTTTGCCAACCGCCGCTGTACGTGTGGCCATTGCCGCTACATTTTTGTTGCCGCTCATGCTGGCCAAGGGACATTGGGCCGATCTGCGCCAACACTGGAAACCGGTGTTGTTCGTGGGCGTGCTCAACAGCGGCATTCCGTTTGCCTTGTATTCCTTTGCAGTCATGCACATCACCACGGGGTTTTCGTCCATCCTGAACGCCACCGTGCCTCTTTTTGGCGCAGTCGTCGCCTGGCTTTGGTTGGGTGACAAACCGACCCTTTCACGCACGGTCGGTCTGGCCATCGGTTTTGGTGGCGTGGTGTTGCTGGCGGGTGGCCAAGCCAGTTTCAAGCCCAATGCCTCGGGCATTGCTCCGGCCTGGGCGGTGGCGGCTTGCCTGGCGGCCACCACCTGTTATGCGCTGTCGGCCAGCTTCACCAAAAAACACATCCCCAGCCTGCCGCCGCTGGTCACCGCCACCGGCAGCCAGATCGGCGCAACGCTGGCTTTGGTCTTGCCTGCCCTGTGGTTCAGGCCCGATC
This sequence comes from Limnohabitans sp. YIMB22184, assembly GCF_048020265.1. Taxonomy (GTDB): domain Bacteria; phylum Pseudomonadota; class Gammaproteobacteria; order Burkholderiales; family Burkholderiaceae_C; genus Limnohabitans_A. The sequence goes on along the minus strand of NZ_CP171843.1, from coordinate 732,342 downwards.
ATTGGCCCAGCGCATCAGCCTGGGGGGCATTGCTCGTGGTGGGCGTGCTGTGCACCGGGGTGGCCTACATCCTGTACTTCAAGCTGATCGAGAACTCGGGGCCTGCACGGGCGCTGACGGTCACCTTTTTGGTGCCGGTGTTTGCCATCGCTTACGGCGTGCTGTTTTTGGGCGAAAGCGTGACGGCCTGGATGCTGCTGTGCGGCGCGGTGATTTTGCTGGGCACCGCCCTGTCCAGCGGCTTGGTCAAATTGCCGGGGCGTTAACTCGCGGGTGCGGGTGCATATGCACCCGCTGCTCACGCTGAACCACATCCCGCGCCCGCAGCTGGCCACAGCCGCCGTCCACATCCTGCCCGGCAGACTGGCGCAGTTTGGTCAGCACGCCGCGCTGGTGCAGGGTGCGGGCGATCTCGGCGGCACGCGCCCAGCTGGGCCTGGCATAGGGCAGATCGGGCACGGCGTTGTAGGGGATCATGTTCATCAGCGCGTATTTGCCTTTCAGCAATTTCACGATGCCTTCAATCTCTTCGTCGCTGTCGTTCACGCCCTCGATCAGCGTCCACTGGTACTGGATTGGATAGCCCGTGGCGCGGGCATAGACCTCGCCCGCCTCGACCAGGTCTTGTGGGGCAAACCTTGGGGCCTTGGGCAGCAGCTGCGCACGCAGATCGGCCCGGGTGCTGTGCAGTGATAAGGCCAGCGCCGGTTTAACTCGCCCTTGCGGCAAGCGCTCGAACACCCGCGCATCGCCCACGGTAGAAAACACCAGGTTTTTATGGCCAATATTGCCCACGGTGCCCAACAGGTCGATGGCCTCCATCACCGCGTCCAGGTTGTGCGAAGGCTCGCCCATGCCCATGAACACCACCTTTTTGACTGGCCTGAGCGTTCGGGCCAAAGCGACTTGCGCCACGATTTCGGCACTGCCCACCTGCCGAATCAGGCCCTCGCGCCCGGTCATACAAAACACGCAGCCGACCGCGCAACCCACTTGGGACGAGACGCACAGGCCATCCCGTGGCAACAACACGCTTTCCACCGTCTGGCCATCCTGCAGGCCGACCAGCAAGCGGGCTGAACCATCTTGGCCCGGGTGCTGCTCGCGCAACGTGGCCAGGCCGGTCAGCGTTTGGCTGAGCGCGGGCAAGGCCTCGCGCAACGCCGTGGGCATGAAGCTCGCCAGCGGCCTGCGGCCACTGTCCTGCGGTTTGGCTTGGGCCCACAGGCGCAACACGCGCTGCTCATGCAGGGCGTTGGCCCCCAAGGCGCGCAAGTGGTCGCGGATGTCCTGAACGCTGTGCATGGATTTCAAACAAAAGGCGGTTCAGTAATGCGGCGGAATTTCATCGCGCAGGTTGCGCACCTCGGCGCCGCCGCCCGATTCGGGCAGACGGTCACGCATTTGGCGCAGCTCCTGAATGAGCGCGTCAATTTGTTGCTGCTGGCGATAGACCTGCGCGTTGAGTTGGTCCAACAGGTCTTCGGTGAAGCCGGCCTTGATTTCCAAGTCGACCAAGCGGTTTTCAATCGGGGTGGGAATGTCCATGGGCTGTATTGGACATGATTTCGGCGGGTGTTCTGACATCTTTTATAATCCAAGCATCGCCGAGTTACTTGAACTACTTGCAGGGCGATTCACAAAACCTGCTAAAGCGTTCGCCAGGCTCCGGGTTTTCAGGGTCGGCAACGCCGACAAACCTCTGAAACTTTAGGAGCCTTTTTCATGTCCAGCAATTACCTCTTCACCTCGGAATCCGTCTCCGAAGGCCATCCCGACAAAGTCGCCGACCAAATTTCAGACGCGATTTTGGACGCCATCTTCGAGCAAGACCCCCGCAGCCGCGTGGCCGCCGAAACCCTGACCAACACCGGTTTGGTGGTCTTGGCCGGTGAAATCACCACCAACGCACACGTCGACTACATCCAGGTGGCGCGTGACACCATCAAGCGCATCGGCTACGACAACACCGACTACGGCATCGACTACAAGGGATGCGCGGTCATGGTCTGCTACGACAAGCAGTCCAACGACATCGCCCAGGGCGTGGACCACGCATCGGACGACCACCTCAACATCGGCGCGGGCGACCAGGGCCTGATGTTCGGCTACGCCTGCAGCGAAACGCCTGAGCTGATGCCCGCCCCGATCTATTACGCCCACCGCCTGGTCGAGCGCCAGGCCCAGCTGCGCAAAGACGGCCGCCTGCCCTTCTTGCGTCCTGACGCGAAGAGCCAGGTGACCATGCGCTATGTGGACGGCAAACCACACAGCATCGACACCGTGGTGCTGTCCACCCAGCACAGCCCAGACCAGTCGGAGACTGCCACCAAGATGAAAGCCAGCTTCACCGAAGCGATCATCGAAGAGATTATCAAGCCGGTGCTGCCCAAAGAGTGGCTGCAGGACACCAAATACCTGATCAACCCCACAGGCCGCTTCGTCATCGGCGGCCCCCAGGGCGATTGCGGTCTCACAGGCCGCAAGATCATCGTCGACACCTACGGCGGCGCTTGCCCGCACGGTGGTGGCGCGTTCTCTGGCAAAGACCCATCGAAAGTGGACCGCTCGGCCGCTTACGCCGCCCGCTATGTGGCCAAGAACATCGTGGCCGCAGGTCTGGCCACCCAGTGCCAGGTGCAGGTGGCTTACGCGATTGGCGTGGCCCGCCCGATGAATATCACGGTGAACACCGCAGGCACTGGCGTGATTTCGGACGAAAAATTGTCGGCTCTGGTGGCCGAGCACTTCGACCTGCGGCCCAAGGGCATCATCCAGATGCTGGACCTGCTGCGCCCCATCTACAGCAAGACCGCCGCCTACGGCCACTTTGGCCGCGACGAGCCCGACTTCACTTGGGAGCGCACCGACCGTGCCGCCGCGCTGAAAGCGGCTGCGGGTCTGTAAGCCCAAGCAAACGCCAAGCCCCCGACAGGGACGGGGCGCAAAGAACAAGCCGCTCAGCGTCCGTTGAGCGGCTTTTTTCATGCGCACGGATGAGTGAGCCTTGCTTAGGGCGCTGCGTTTGTGGTGCCAGGTACAGACCCAAACCGCCACTTTTTTGACAATGCGATCCAAGCGCTGCAAAGGAATCCGCCATGTTCAAAGACCGCCTGGATGCTGCCCGCCAATTAAGCAAGGCACTGAAAAAGTACCAGGGCCAAAACCCTTTGATTTTGGCGATACCCCGAGGCGCTGTGCCCATGGGTGCCTGGATTGCGGATGTGTTGCACGGGCAAATGGATGTGGTGCTGGTGCGAAAACTGCGCGCACCGTTCCAGCCCGAAGTGGCCATCGGCGCTGTGGACGAAACAGGGCGGGCCTACCTCTCGCCCTGCGCTGCAACGCTGGGCATCGACCTGCAGTATGTGAAAGATGAAATCAAGCTGCAGATGAAAACCCTGAAGGCCCGACGCCAACAGTACAACCAGATTCGAGCACCGATTCCGGCGCAGGGGCGTGTGGTCATTGTGGTGGACGATGGCCTGGCCACAGGGGCCACCATGATGTCGGCACTCACAGCCCTGCGCCAACAGCATCCACAGCGTTTGGTCTGCGCCATTCCGGTGGCCAGCCCGGAAGCCTTGGCCAAAATCAAACCTCTGGCTGACGAAACGGTGTGCCTGCATGCCCCCGAGGACTTCATAGCGGTCGCGCAGTTTTACCAACAGTTCCCACAGGTGGACGATGCGCAGGTGCTGGCGTCGTTACAAACGAAATTCACTGCGTAGACGTTTGTCCAGCTCGGTCACGTTCAAGGACGTCAAATCGAGCGCATGTTTTGCCACAAGGGCCTGTTGTACGGGCGCGTCCAGGTGTGACAACAACTCACCCATGAAGGGGTTGGAAACGAACAAGGCCAAGGCGTTCATGCGGTGGTTCATCAGCGCTTCGTGAAAATACTTCGCCAACGGTTTGGCAAACTCGCTGCGGTGCAGCTGTTTAAGTTCTGCACGGGGCGCCAAACCCGCCCGACCTGCCTCTGAATGCCCCAACGGTGCACGCTCGGTCTGGCTTGCAGGCATGCGGCTTTCCGGATGAACCCAATCGATCACTTCCACCAAGGGCTCGTTGAACGATGTGCGCTCCCAAACTGTCGCCTGTGAAGCGTTGGCCACCAATATCCAATGTTTTTGAGCCATGCTCTGATCCTTTTCAGTCTGAACCGTGTTTCATTGTTCGGGAGGGCCACTCGGTGGTCAATTGACCTCTTGGTGTAGACCCTTTGGCTCAAGTCGTGGCCCCAGCGTGGGGGTTGATCGGCATCAAATATTGCAGCTCAGAGACATGCGGCAATGCATGCTGCTCAAGGCCTCTGCAACAGCATTCGCTTGATGGATGCGCAGCACAGATGCAAGCCTGACCCTGTCAACCAGATGAGCCAAAGCCCCAGCCCTGAACCGCCAGAATGCGTTTTCATCGCTACAAGCAGGCTCACTGACGGCGCTCTCGCTCCTGCCTGATGCCTGTCTCCATGGTACCCACCAACGCGTTCATCTCTTGGGCAAGTATTTTCAGCACATCGTCCATACTCACGATCCCCATCAGCTCATCCTGCTGCCCGACCACGGGCAAGCGCCGCACACCATGCTCACGCATGCAGCGCATCATGTCCAGCAAGGAGTCGGCTTCGTTCACCGTGACCACACGCTCAGTCATGATGTCCTCCAGACATAAAGGCTCAGGCACCAAACCGGTAGCGACCACAGACATCACGATGTCACGGTCGGTGAGCAAGCCACACACCTGCCGACTGCCGTTCTCGTCATTGACCACCACCAAGGAACCCACGTGGTCTTCGCGCATGAGCTGCGCTGCAGCCACCACACTGGTCTTTTTGTAAGCCACGGTGACTTTGCGTTTGCAAATATCGCCTGCTGTCAGTTGTTTACCCATCATGATTCCTTAGAGATGTCACCTGGCTCGCATCGTGCCTTGCGCACCCCCGGGTGTCAGTGCCTTGGTTAACCGCCTGCAAAACGCTCCGGTGAGTCAAGAGACAGACCGGACATCCAAAGCCAGCCACCATGGCGTGACGATCCTCTTTACCCGTGCCGGCTCCGATGATGTCCCATGGGGTCTCGACTACAGGAAAAACCATGAAACCCACAGCACCCGTTCCTCTGGAAATCAATTTTCGTCATCTGGCCAACTCCGAGGCCCTTGAGACCCACATACGCCACCATGTCGACAAACTGGGAAAGTTTCACCCCAGCATCCACAACTGTCATGTCACCATCGAACAGCTGCACCGACATCACACCCAGGGCAACCATTTCCATGTGCGCATTGGTGTGAAGGTTCCCGGGCATGAACTGATTGCAGACCGACAGCCCGACCAGAACCACGCTTACACCGACGTGTATGTGGCCATTCGAGATGCTTTCGATGCCATGCGCCGTCAACTGGAAGACCTGGTGAGGAATCAGCAAGGCCATGTCAAACAGCACGAAGAAAGACCGCACGGACACATCACTGAAATCGCGCCAGACAAAACATTCGGACGGATTGAATCGGTCGATGGTCGCTGGCTTTATTTCCATCGCAACAGCCTGGTGGGCGAGGACCTGGACAAGCTGCAGATCGGTACACCTGTGTACTACGTCGAAGACATCGGCGATGAAGGTCCGCAAGCCAGCAGCGTGTACCCGGTCGGCAAACACCACATTCTGGTGTGAGAAGTGGGGTCAAGCCCCACGAAAATGGCCTTGCACCACTTGGGCCGCAGCCCAAGCCGGGTCATCAGGCGATCTTGAGCAAATGGCTTTGGCCGTTGGGTTTCTTCGGCAAAGTCAGCTGCAACACACCGTCTTCGTATTTGGCGGAAGCCTTAGCTTGGTCCACACTTTCATCCAAGGTGAAGCTGCGTGCGACGCTTCCGTAATAGCGCTCACTGCGAATGATCTTGGAGCCCTCTTTTTCTTCTTTTTCCTTTTTCACCTCGGCGCTCAAGGACACCTGGTTGCCCTCCACAGACACTTTGATGTCTTCTTTCTTAACGCCTGGAATTTCGGCTTTGACAAAGAAATTTTTGTCGTCTTCTGTCAAATCCAGCCGCATCTGAGGCTCGCCCTCCATCAGTCGGTGCATGGGACGCATCGCAAACCCTTTGAAAAAATCCTCATTGAAAGGGTCGCGCAATTCGCTGAATGGGTTGAATCTTGTGAGGTTGCTCATGGTGTGTTCTCCATCTATCAAATAGGCAGCATCCGGGCCGCCTGACAACGAGGAGCGCGGTGGAATTACGCATCGCCCCAAGGGCCCTTGCAAGCCCCTTGGCCACTGTCGTTTTTTCTACGCACGATGTCTGTTGCCCATTTCACTGATGGGATGCCCTCTCTTCACCGGAGCAGACTGAGCCAATCTGGTGAATGAAGCGGCGATTGTGACCACAGACCGCAACACCGATGGCGTTCTCTTGGCAGATTGCATTACCGCGTTCGAGCGCATCGTGGCAAGCCTTGAAAAGCGCAAGCAGGGGATGAGAGATCACGCCTGCGCCATGACAAGATTCCAAATTCAATCATGTGGATTCAGAAAAGAAAAAACCGCTGTAAATCAGAGACTTACAACGGTTTTTCATTTTTTGGCGGAGTGGACGGGACACTCACGGCAAACAATCTAAGCCAATGATTTAAAAAGGATTTTTTCAGAAAAAATCGCAAAAGTGTTCACAACAAGTGTGCCCCCTTGTTGTGACACCGGTCATGCTACACCAAAGTCAACCCTTTTTGACTGAGGCTTAGACTGATTTATAGGGGTACAAGCTTAGCCAAACAGAACCAAAGTGAGGCGGCGATGAATGCGAAAGGCATTTAACGTGCGCGACAAAAAGAACTTCCGAATAAGGCAGAAATGACGGCAGTCGGCCAGAAGCCGTCAGTCGAGATTGGCACTAGCTGCAGCCATTGTCGAAGCCAAAATGCGTATGCCATTCTGGATTTGCTCCAAAGACAAGCTGGCATAGCCAAGAATCAACCCCGCTGGTCGTGGATGAAAGTGATTCAAGGCGTCTGCGAACAAAGGCGAGACCGGATAGACGCCAACCCCTCTGTGGCGTGCAGCTGAGGCGATTCTCCGTTCGTCTTCTGGCTGAAATGACGGCAACCACAGCACAACGTGAAGTCCAGCGGCATCGCCACCGATCTGGGCATCTGCAGGCAGGTACTGAGCGACGGACGCGATCAAGGTGCGGCGTTTTCGGTCGTAGTCGCGTCGCACACGCCGCACATGGCGCTCATACGCTCCGCTTTCGATCAAAGCCGCCAGTGTTCTTTGCTCCAAAACCGGTGCATGGTGATCGGTCAATCGCTTGGCTTGCCGAAACGCACTGACCAGCTGACGCGGCAAAACAAGGTATCCCAACCGGAGCTGGGGAGAAAGGGCTTTAGAGAACGTGCCCACATAGATCACCCGTCCCTCTGAATCCATGGACTGAAGGGCATCAATGGGCCGCTGCCCATATCTGAATTCGCCATCGTAGTCGTCTTCGATGATCCAGGCGTCTTGACGCTTCGCCCATGCCAACAGCTCAAGGCGGCGGCCAATGGGCAGCACACCGCCCAATGGAAATTGATGCGAAGGCGTCACATAAACCAATCGGGCGTTGTGGCCTTCCGGGAGCTTTGTAGTGACCAGTCCGTTGGCATCCACAGGCACCGACAGGCGCCTCGCGCCAGTGGCCTCAAAGCTGCGCCTGGCCGTCACGTAGCCGGGCTCTTCCATGGCAAACGCATCGCCGGGGTCTAGCAACAACCGGGCGCACAGGTCCAGCGCTTGTGTTGCACCATGGACGACAACGATTTGATCGGCGTCGCAGGTCAGACCACGTGCTCGGCGCAGGTAGGCGTGTAATGTTTGTCTGAAATGAAGATCCCCTTCGGGCAAAGCGTAGTTCAGGTGGGGCTGATGGCGCACCAGCTCGGACACATACGCCCGGCGCCAGGCCGTCAGTGGAAAGTTTCGCAGCTCGACCGCCCCATACAGAAAATCAATCGGCGGGGGATCACCTGGCGAGCCAGGCGGATGCGTGGCCATCACCCGCTGGGCATAGTTCGAGAGCGATGGCGGTCGACTGCCCATGGGAGCAGCCCCTTTGGTTACCTGAAAAGCGGGTGAACCCGCGACGCGGGCGACTTGACCGGCGGCGGTTTCCAAATAGCCTTCTGCGATCAGTTGTTCAAATGCACTGGTGACAGTCGTCCGTGAGACCGAATGCTCCGCGGCCAGCGTTCGTGTGGATGGCACCCTGGATCCAACCGGCAGTGTGCCGTCCCTGATCTGGGCACGAAGCAGGTCATAAATGTGTTGCCTGGCCCCGTTGGGTCCTTTTCGGTTGGATGCACCACTCACAATCTGGCCTATATATTTTGATAAAAACTGGACCATATCAGCATACCAGTGTCTGCCATGATGGTGTCCTTGAAGCCATGCGCAATAAGGAATCCAGAAATGAGTGACTTGCTACAAGCAACAGAGAGATCGCGGGTTCGCCGCTTGCATGAACGTGCCAGCTTCGATCGAGCGCTGGCCAACGCCATCCTGGATGCCCAGCCCATGTGCAATGTGGGTTATGTCATTGACGGCCTGCCTTATGTGACAACGACCCTTCAGTGGCGGGAAGGCCATCACATCTACTGGCATGGCTCTTCGGCGAGTCGCGCCTTGCGCAACCAGAAAGAAGCCGAGGTGTGCATCACCGTTTCCATTCTTGATGGTTTTGTGCTGGCACGATCTGGAATGCACCACTCCGTGAACACGCGATCGGTCACCTTGTTCGGCAAGGCGTTCAAGGTAGAGGACCCAGAGGAAAAACACCAGCTGTTGGGCCGGTTCGTCGACCATTTTTTCCCTGGTCGTTACGAAACACTTCGCCCCGATCACAAGCAGGACTTGAAGGCCACCACCGTCCTGGGCATGGAAATTGTCGAGGGCAGTGCCAAGACCCGAGGTGGTGGGCCAGCTGACGAGGAAGAGGATTACAGCTTGCCCATATGGGCCGGGGTGATCCCCGTTCATCAAGTGGTGGGCACCCCAGTGGCCGACCCTAGAAATTTGCCAGGGATCGAAGTCCCTGAGCATGTGCGCGCATTCAAAATGGGCTGAAGCAGTCTGACAAGTTGGATGACTGCTTTAGGTCGTTCAGAGAGGGTCAAGGACCAACGGATCAATTCGGCGGCGGATTCAAGCAGTCGTTGCGCCTCAATTGATGGATGTCCGCTTTTTAATCGCGCGCAATTTCAGAAAACGATTGATGTGTTCTGCGATTCAATCGTTTTTGATGTTGGCAGTCTTAATGATGGCCTTCATGATGGCAGCCTCTTCCGCCACCCTGGTTCTGAGACCTTCTGGGGCAGAACCCACCGTATTCCAACCACCTTGGATAAAAAGACGTTGGCGGACATCTGCGTTCCGCATCAGCTTGGGCACTTCCTGTGCAAGCCGTTGCTGAGCGATTTTGGATAATTTGGCAGGGCCGATCAGCGCAGTCCAGACTTCAAGATTAAAGTCCTTCACGCCCAACTCGCTGAGTGAAGGTGCTTCGGGCGCAAGCGTGCTGCGGCCTCCAGTCAAACCCACAATGTGTAATCGTCCCGATTTGACATGTGGCACTGCCAGCCCGGGTGGCACCAAAGCCATCTGAATGTGACCACCTAGTAATCCTGTAATCACAGCAGGATTGCCCTGGAAGGGGATGTGCACGGGATTCATGCCTGGCACTTTGGATTTGAGCAACTCCATTCCCAAATGGGCCACTGATCCGTTGCCAACAGAGCCATAGTTCCATTGTTCGCCCTGCTTTGCTGCCATAGCAAAGAATGCCGCACCTGTTGGCAAATCAGCTCGCGTCACCAATGCCAATGGCGAGGTCGTCAGCAGACTCAAGTAGCTGAAGTCCCGAGCCGGGTCATAAGGCAGTGCTGGATTCAGGATCTTGGCCGATGCGAGGTTGCCATTGATAACGACCCCTAGCGTGTGGTCATCGGACGCTTTTGCGACCAAATCCGCAGCTAGATTGCCCGATGCACCTGGGCGGTTTTCAACAATGAGGCTGTCCAAGTACCCCCGCTAATGCATCCGACAACGCCCTCGCTGCGCTGTCAGGGGTCGAACCAGCAGGGAATCCCACAAGAATACGCACAGCGCGTGTAGGCCATGCGGCAGATTGCGCATATGAAAATGCAGATATGCAGGCTAGCGCAGCGGCAACAATTGCTCGATTGAAATGACTTCGTTTCATTGGATGATGCTCCTGATTCTGGGTTTCGTTTTATTCGTCCAAGCCAAGGTAGGCGCCCTCAGAGGCTAACGCGTGTTGAAGTTGATGAATGTCTACTTTGCGTGGTGTGATCTTTTGAGCCACAGCCATTGAAGCTGCAGTTCCTGCGGCCTGTCCCATCACAAAGCATGCGCCAGAAACGCGTGCCGCGGACTGGCCGCCATGCGTCATGGAGGCGCATCGTCCTGCCATCAACAAATTGGACTGTTCTCTTGGCAGCAGCATCCGGTAGGGCAAGTGGTTGAATCCACGGCAGTTGGGAATGTCTTGCCATTTGAAATTGATATTCCCAGCGATGTGTTCTTCAACCATCCAGCCATTGACACCAATGCTGTCGTCAAAGCTGGCGCATTCGAGCACATCCTGCTCAGTCAGTTGATAGTCACCTATCACACGCCGCGTTTCTCGAATCCCAACCTGCGGCGCAATCTCCAGCAGGTATGACTTTTCGAAGCCCGGAGCGTAGGAACGCAGGAAGCTGAAAAATTCCGTGATTTGTTTGCGACCAAGAACTTCGGCCTCGCTCAGTTGTCTTGCATCGGTTCCATCAACGGGGCTGCCATCTGCGTTAGCCAATTGCGTCACGTTGGCGCGCCACTCTGCGGGATTCTTTTGAGGCCGGATGATGGGAGTCTTACGAGGGAAGCGCTTGCCGTCCCTTTCAGCCTTTTCCATGAGGGTCCCGAAATGGTTCCACGCATCTCCGGCTTTGGCCGCATCCACACCGTGTACACGGAACATGGTGGAGGGGTACATCATGTCCTCTTTCTCAGCCGAATCCTTGCCTTTCTCGAACGGGGCACCAGCGTGGGCAGCAAGATCCCCATCGCCAGAACAGTCGATGAACACTTTGCCCAGAATGGCCTGCCGACCTGATTTGGTCTCCACCAGCAACGCTTTGATGTCACCAGGCGAATTCATCAGCACACCAACGGCCTGTGCATGGAACAAAACTTGAGCACCACTGGAGAGCACCAACTCATCGGCCGCAACTTTGAACACGGCGTTGTCGTAGGCCTGGGCTGCGATCTTGTTGCCGAAGAGGCTGTGTGGCTCATTGAGACCGCCAAGCTCATGCATCCTGCCAAGCAAAACATCGGCCAGTCCGTGCACGACCTGTTTGATTGTCCCGTGCACATTGGCGTGCAATCCACAAAAGTTGGTCACGCCAGCAGCCGTGCCCATACCGCCCAGAAAACCATAGCTTTCCACCAGCAGGGTTCGACTACCAGATCGAGCGGCTGATGCTGCCGCCATGATTCCAGCAGGGCCACCACCCAGCACAACCACATCAAATTCACCAAAAATTGGCGTCAAACGGCTGGGTTCTTTAAGACTTGCAATCGTGGTGCTCATGGCTTTTATCTTCATGTGGGATAACAGGGTTGATCGTAAAACCAAGACAAATCTACAACAATAGGTCATTATGAGAGCTTAAAATTCGCGTATCGAGAATAATTGTGGACACCCTAACCAATCTAAAAGCCTTCCTGGCCGTGGCCCGTACCGGTAGTTTTGCTGCGGCGGCTAGGGAGCTGAAAGTTGCGCCCTCTGTGTGAATCGCCCCGGGTTTTGAGGAGGCTCCACACTTTGAGAAGATGGAGCCATGAGCAAGAAATCGAACCGTTTTTCACCCGAAGTGCGCGAACGCGCTGTCCGCATGGTGCTCGAGCACCGTGGCGAGTACCCATCCCTTTGGGCCACCATTGAGTCCATTGCCCCCAAGATCGGGTGTGTGCCGCAAACCCTCAACGACTGGGTTCGCCAGCACGAGGTTGACGAAGGCATGCGCGATGGCGTCAGCTCTGATGAGCGCGCCCGCATCAAAGACCTCGAACGCGAAGTCAAGGAACTGCGCAAAGCCAACGAAATCCTCAAACTGGCGAGCGCTTTTTTTGCCCAGGCGGAGCTCGACCGCCGACTCAAGTCTTAAGGGACTTTGTTGATCAAAACCGTCACGCCTACGGGGTCGAGCCGATTTGCAACGTGCTGCAAATCGCCCCTTCTGGCTACAGGTGCCATGCTGCCCGCCAACGCAAGCCCGAGCTGCTTTGCGCCCGGACCAAACGCGATGAAGCCCTGATCCCGCAAATCCAAGCCGTCTGGCAGGCCAATATGCAGGTCTACGGCGCAGACAAGGTCTGGCACCAGATGAATCGTGAAGGAACCAAGGTGGCGCGCTGCACGGTCGAGCGGCTCATGAAGCGCATGGGATTGCACGGCGTTCGCCGGGGCAAGGTCGTGCAAACCACCGTCTCGGACAAAGCCGCGCCATGCCCGCTGGACCGGGTCAATCGCCAGTTCAAAGCAGAGCGTCCAAACCAACTGTGGGTGTCGGACTTCACCTATGTCAGCACCTGGCAGGGCTGGCAATACGTGGCCTTTGTGATCGACGTGTTTGCACGGCGCATCGTGGGCTGGCGGGTGAGCAGTTCGATGCGTACTGACTTTGTGTTGGATGCCCTGGAGCAAGCCTTGTTCGACAGACAACCTGAACGCTCAGATGCATTGATACATCACTCGGACAGGGGGTCTCAATATGTTTCCATTCTCTACACCGAACGCCTGGCCCAAGCTGGGATAGAGCCATCGGTGGGCAGCCGTGGCGACAGCTACGACAACGCGCTGGCCGAGACGATCAATGGGCTGTACAAGGCCGAATTGATACACCGCCGTGCACCCTGGAAAACCAAGGAGGCACTGGAACTGGCAACCCTGGAATGGGTGGCTTGGTTCAACCACCACCGACTGCTGAGCTCGATTGGGTATATTCCACCGGCTGAAGCTGAGGTGAACTACTACCGGCAGCTAGCCGGGAAGCACGAGACCGAGGTCTCAACTTAAACCAACTGGCCTCCACGAAACCCGGGGCGATTCAAGACGCGCTCGGTCTCACAGTCACTAGAGCCAGCGATAAAACGGTCTCTGTCAAGTTTCCAGGCACACCCAAAGCAATCAAGCTCAAGGGCGCGATATACGAGCACGACAGCAACTACGCTGAAATTAAAGGCAAACAGCAGCGCGCAAGTTTCGGTGAGGAGGAATTTTCAGAGGCAAAGAAAAGGCTGGAGCAACTGCTGGCCATAAGAGCAGTGCACATCACAGATACACCCAAGACAACAACAAGAAAGGAGCACGTGTATGGAAAACAAGCAAACAACAGGAGGTCCACAGCCGGACCAAAAAAGACTACTGAGCGAGTTGGTCTTCCTTCAAACGGAACGACTCAACATCCTCACCGCGCAAATCAACACACTCATGTCACAGGTGGCTTGGAGCGAAACCTGCTTCAAACGCGTGGAGGACAGTGGGGTGATTCACATGGCTGGAATCATCCGAAAGATGGCCAAGGACTTGGAGATGCTTCAGATCAATCACAACAAGCTGTCCAACTTCGTCAGGACCCATGTCAAAACGGAGCAGGACGAGGGGGGCAATGGAGGGGGGGACGAGCAATCACCGCTTTCAACCCACTTGCAGAAATCGCTGAGCAAATTAGGGCGCTGAGCATTCAGCTTAATGCCTGTGAAGTCGGATCACTGGAAGCAAAAGCCATCTCAGACCAGTTGAACGTCCTTCAAGGCATCAGGCAATCTCAGTATGGCGCGCCCTCACCAACGAAGAAAATAAAGCCGCGTTAACAGGGCATTTTTCAGCGGACCACGGCCCTATTTACTGTGCTCGTTGCTTGTCCAGCCTCTTGGCCATATCCTGACTTTTGGCCTTGTGATTCATGATTCTTTCGCTCTTCCTGACCTCGTGAGCTAGAACGGCTTTCTGCTTCTCAATGGGAGCCTTCAGGTCATCCAGTTTCAGGTGAGGAAATACCAGCTTGTCCGCAACATTGTTGAGCAAAAACTCTACGGTGTGCCTCTGACTGTAAACACGAGAATTCACGGTGTTGTGCTCATGCCCCACAAATTGGCATCTGGTTTCCTCTGGCACCCCAGCTTGCTTGAGCAAGTCATTGGCTGTAGACCGGAACGAGTGAAACACCTTGTTCTTGCTGGTGATTTTCAGACTGTCCAGGTACTTGCCAAACCGCTCACTGGGCCTACCACTCTTGTTCCCAAAAGTGTCGGCATTGAGATATGGAAACAGGTCCCCCCTGTAAGGTCTGACCAACTCCACATAGTCCAAAAACCCAATCTTGATGAGTGTCGGATGCAGGGGAATTTTTCTCACTGAGGCACTGTTTTTAAGGCTCTTGGCAAGCTCCTGTCTTGGCTTGCTCTCTTTGGCTGTAGACCTTACAGATGTTCGCTTGGCCTGAGTCTCTTCATTGATATCAATCGTCCAAATGCCATCAACCATCTTGATGTCGGTGAGCAAAAGCTGTGTGAGTTCTGAAATCCTTGCCCCTGTATGCAAGCCAAGCAAGGGCAACCAAAAGTCTGCCGGTTGCTCCAAGGCCAGCAGGTTCTCATGGTTGAAGATTTGTGCCAACTCATCATCACTGTAGGGCTTGTAGCCGTTGAGGTGATGTGACTTCTTCTGGTCCCTCTTCGTGAAAATCTTATGGTTGCTGGTTGGCAAGTCACCAGCAGGAATGGCAGAGAGGGTTTGAGCAAGCCCAAAAACACCATTGAGCACAGCCAGGTATTTCTTCTGGATGACACTGGCCGTCAACCCTTCAGCCATCAAATCATCAATGAAATCTGCGATGTCCACTCGTGTGATTTGGCGGACGAAATAAGGATTGGCACTCTTTTTGGCATACAACCAGACCTCAAATTTTTTGAGCATCCGTTCGTATTCATAGTGTGTCTTTGTTGCCAGTCTTCCCTTTGAGCGAGCGAGATAGCGACCAATCATCTCATCCAAGGTGAAGCCTGATGGCTTGGTTTTGGGCTGTTCTTCGCTGGTGCCTATCTGTTTGGTGATTTCAAATTCTTGGGGGGTGCCTGCTTTGGCATCTGCCCCAAGAGCCTTGGCCATTGCAAGAGCCGCATTGAGATCGGCAGGATCGTTGGGATCGGCAATCAAGGTGGAATTGCCAACGATGATTTGGAGTGAGCGGGCATCCTCAGCAGTAAGCACTGGGGATTGGCTGACAGCACGGTCAGCACTGCTTTGATGCCTGCTTTTGATGTCCAGCAGGGCTTTGGCGATGGCATCTCCCTTGGCAATTTCTTGCCTGAGTCGCTCATCACTTGGGTAGGTGCTCAGATCATCCAGATTGAGCTTGTTCGGGTCGTAATCTGTGCTCACTCTTGATCCCTTTAACTCTGCTGAAATATACAGTGCCTTGAGCTTGGCCTGATGAGGTTCACGGGTTCCCAGAGAGAACCGTTTTTCGTGAACACCTGACTCATTTCGCACAGTCAAACGGAAGTAGAAGACCCCATGTCTGGACTTGACCAGATAGGAAGGCAGTTTCATCGTGGTTTTCCCATGAAATGGGACACCTAAATGTGACACTGCTTGCGAGACCCAAAAGAAAAAAGCCGTTGAAAATCAACGGCTTTTTTAACTTTGGCGGAGTGGACGGGACTCGAACCCGCGACCCCCGGCGTGACAGGCCGGTATTCTAACCAACTGAACTACCACTCCTGGTAGCTGTAACTTTTGTCAAGCTGCTTGTGCAACTGACCAAGTGCTACAAAACTTGGCGACCCTACGGGGATTCGAACCCCGGTACTCACCGTGAAAGGGTGATGTCCTAGGCCTCTAGACGATAGGGTCATAACCTGGACTGATTCTTTCGAATCTTCTCGACACTTTGGTGGAGGTAAGCGGGATCGAACCGCTGACCTCTTGCATGCCATGCAAGCGCTCTCCCAGCTGAGCTATACCCCCTTTGGTACAACGGCAAGCACTGCTGCTTTTTCGTTATGCCTCGTTGGTGTCGAGACTTGAATTATAGACAGAAATTCAAGCGTTTTTCAAACGCTCAAGAATTTTTTCTCTTTCATTCAACGCGAGGACCGCATCGAGCGATGGCGTCTGGGCTGTCCCCATCACCAACACGCGAACTGGCATGGCGATTTGCGGCATCTTGAGGCCGGTTTCGGCCAAGGTTTCCTTGATCGCGGCCGCGATCGAAGCTTTGTCCCACGCACAGGTGGCCAACTTGCCAGCCAGTAGCGCCAAGGCAGGCTTGACCGCATCGGTCACGTGCTGGACTTTCTCTTCAGCGTTGGGCACGACATCCAGATAAAAAGCAGAAATCCATTGGGCCAAAACCACGAGCGTGTCGCAACGGTCCTTGAACAAACCGCAAATGCTGGCCAGGCGCTCATCGGCCACCACACCCAGTTTGGCCAGGAAGGGCTGAACGTGCTGGACCAACTCGTCGTCAGGCAGTGCCTTGAGGTGCTGGGCGTTGACCCACTTGAGCTTGGCTTCGTCAAACTGCGCAGCGCTGCGGCCCAGATGGTCCAGGTTGAACCACTCGAGGAACTGTGCACGGCTGAAGATTTCGTCGTCGCCGTGGCTCCAGCCCAGGCGGGCCAGGTAATTGACCATGGCATCGGGCAGATAGCCTTCGTCGCGGTAAGCCGTCACCGCCTTGGCGCCGTTGCGTTTGCTCATTTTCTCGCCCTGCTCGTTCAGCACGGTAGGCAGGTGGGCGTAAACCGGCGGCTCTTTCCCCAAAGCTTTGAAAATGTTGATCTGGCGCGGTGTGTTGTTCACATGGTCATCGCCGCGGATTACGTGGGTGATCTGCATGTCGATGTCGTCCACCACCACGCAAAAGTTGTAGGTCGGCGTGCCGTCCGGGCGAGCGATCACCAGGTCATCAAGCTCGTCGTTGCTGATCTCGATGCGGCCTTTGACCTTGTCGTCCCAGGCCACCACACCGCCGATCGGATTCTTGAAACGCAGCACGGGCTTTACACCTTCGGGAATCGCGGGCAAGGTTTTGCCTTCGGCCGGACGCCAAGTGCCGTCATAGCGGGGCTTTTCCTTGTTGGCCATTTGGCGCTCGCGCAAGGCGTCGAGTTCGGCCATGCTCATGTAGCAAGGGTAGACATGGCCTGCGGCAATCAACTCGGCCAGCACCGCTTTGTAGCGGTCCATGCGTTGCATTTGGTAGAACGGACCTTCGTCGTGCGTGAGCTGAAGCCAAGCCATGCCTTCGATGATCACGTCGACGGACGCTTGTGTTGAGCGGTCGAGGTCGGTGTCTTCGATGCGCAAGATGAAGTCGCCGCCCGTAGCTCTGGCAAAGGCCCAGGGATACAGGGCCGAGCGGATATTGCCCAGGTGAATGAAGCCCGTGGGCGATGGGGCAAAGCGGGTGCGCGTTCGTGCAGAAGAGCTTGAGAGGCTTTGGGTCATATCAGAGGGTGTCGAGACCACGAGAGAGGTCTTTTTGGATGTCTTGCGGGTATTCGAGGCCAACGGCCACGCGGATCAGGCCCTGGCCAATGCCAGCGGCCTGGCGCTGGGCCTCGGTCAGACGGCCATGTGAGGTGCTGGCCGGGTGGGCCACCAAAGTTTTGGTGTCACCCAGGTTGGTCGACAGGGACAGCATTTGCATCGAATCGAGCACATGGAATGCGCGAGCGCGGGCTTGCTCGGGGCCATCGGCTTTCACGTCGAAGGACAAGACCGCACCGCCCAAGCCAGACATCTGGCGCATCGCCAGTTCATGTTGCGGGTGGCTCGCCAAGCCAGGGTAATGAACGCGGGCCACCGAGGGGTGCTTTTCCAGCCATTCAGCCAAGATTTGCGCACGGGCGGTCTGAGCACGCATGCGCAAGTCCAGTGTTTCCAGGCCCTTGAGGACCACCCAGGCATTGAAGGGTGCCAGCGTCATGCCGCCGCTTTTGAGCACCGGCAAAAACTTCTCGGTGATCATCTGTTGCGAAGCACACAAGGCACCCGCCATCACACGGCCCTGACCATCGAGGTACTTGGTGCCCGAATGCATGATGATGTCGGCCCCCATGGCCACAGGACGCTGCAAGGCGGGCGTGGCAAAGCAGTTGTCCACCGCGAACAAAGCACCCGCGTTGTGCGCCATGTCGGCCAGCGCCTGGATGTCGCACACCTCGGTCAGTGGGTTGGTCGGGGTTTCGGCAAAGAACAGGCGGGTGTTGGGTCGAATCGCCGCTTGCCATTCTTTCAAGTCGGTCTGCGACACAAAGCTGGACTCCACACCAAACTTGGCCAGATCCGAGCCAATCAGCTTGATGGTCGAGCCAAACATGGAGCGCGAGCACACCACATGGTCGCCCGCCTTGAGCAGGCCCAAGCACATCATCAAGATGGCGGACATGCCCGAAGCCGTACCCATGGCGGCTTCGGTGCCTTCGAGCGCGGCCAGTCGCATCTCCATGCTGGCCACCGTGGGATTGCCGTAGCGGCCGTAGGTGTAGCCTTCTTCGTCACCCGCAAATCGGGCTGCGGCGGCGGCGGCCGTGGGTTGTACATAGCCGCTGGTCAGGTACAGGGCCTCGGAGTTTTCACCATATTGGCTGCGCTCCACGGCGGCACGCACCGCCAGGGTTTCGATGTGCAGATCGTCAAATCGTTGGGCTTCGGTCATGGCAGGTGCTCACACGCTGGCGTTGGGCAAGGCCAAACGCGAGTTGTCATCGTCGCCCTCTTCCACTTGGAGTCGGGTTTCGTTCAGGCGAGTGATGTCGTCGATGGAGATATCGCCCGTCACGTACACGCCGTCAAAGCAGGACGCATCAAAGTCTGACAGCGCCCCCGCAGCGTTGACACGCGCCTGAGCCACCGCCGTTTTCATGGCGTCCACATCTTGGTAAATCAGGGCGTCGCAACCAATGATCTCGCGGATCTCTTCGATGCTGCGGCCGTGGGCCACCAGCTCTTCTTTGGTGGGCATGTCGATGCCGTACACGTTGGGGTAACGCACAGGTGGCGCAGCGCTGGCCATGTAGACCTTGCGGGCACCGGCATCACGTGCCATTTGCACAATTTCGCGGCTGGTGGTGCCGCGCACGATGGAGTCGTCCACCAGCAGTACATTGCGGCCCTTGAATTCGCTCACGATGACGTTGAGCTTTTGGCGAACCGACTTCTTGCGCACGGCCTGACCGGGCATGATGAAGGTGCGGCCCACATAACGGTTTTTGACAAAGCCTTCGCGGTACGGAATACCCAACAGGTGCGCCAACTGCGTGGCGCTGGGGCGGCTGGACTCGGGGATCGGAATGACCACATCGATGTCGCTCGGCGGCACGGTAGAAATGACACGCTTGGCCAAAGTCTCGCCCAGGTTCAAGCGGGCCTGGTACACCGAGATGCCGTCCATGGTGGAGTCGGGTCGGGCCAAGTACACATATTCAAAAATGCAGGGGCTCAGCTGTGATTTTTCGGCGCACTGCTGGGTGTGGACCTGACCGTCGAGATCCACAAAAATCGCCTCCCCCGGCGCCACATCGCGCTCGAATTGGTGCGCTGTGCCGTCCAGCGCCACAGACTCGCTGGCCAGCATGATCGTGCCGTCAGCACTGCGGCCCATGCACAAGGGGCGAATGCCATGTGGGTCGCGGAAAGCCACCAAGCCGTGGCCTGCGATCAAAGCGATCACCGCATAAGAGCCTTTGACGCGGCGGTTCACGCCACGCACAGCCTCAAACACATCCACCGGCTTCAGGGGCAAACCGCGTGTGGTCTTTTCCAGCTCGTGGGCCAGCACGTTGAGCAAGACTTCGGAGTCGCTCTCGGTGTTGATGTGGCGGTGGTCCACCGAAAACAATTCGGCCTTCAAGGCATGGGCGTTGGTCAGGTTGCCGTTGTGAACCAGCACCAGGCCAAAAGGCGCGTTCACATAAAAGGGCTGCGCCTCTTCTTCGCTGAAAGCGTTGCCCGCTGTGGGATAGCGCACCTGACCCAGGCCGCAATTACCAGCCAAGCTGCGCATGTTGCGTGTGCGAAACACATCGCGCACCATGCCCTTGGCCTTGTGCATGAAAAACTTGCGGTCGAGTTGCGTGACGATGCCCGCCGCATCCTGGCCGCGGTGCTGCAAAAGCAGCAAAGCGTCGTAAATCAACTGATTGACCGGTGCGCTGCTGACAACGCCGACAATTCCACACATACTTTTAATCCGTTCAAAAAATCGAATCGCCCTCGAATTCAGGGCAAATAATCCACAAAGCTGCTGGGCAAAAGGGGTTTCAAGCCCTTCAGGATGATGTCCAGCCAAACCGGGCCTTGGGCTGATGACCACCAAGCGTCACGCGCCACGCCGGTCAATTGCAGGACGACGGTCAAAGCCAACAACAACACCAGCCCCCGCGCCAAACCAAATACACCGCCCAAAGTGCGATCCACCGGGCGCAAACCCACGGTCTCCACCAGCTTCTTGATCAACCAGGACAACAAGCCTGCTGCAAACACTGTGGCGACAAAAACCACCGCAAAAGCGGCCGCGTACTGCACCGATTCCGGGGCACTCTGGAGCATGGGCAACCACCCCACCACATCGCCCGCCAGCCACTGCGCCACCACAAAAGCAGCCACCCAACCCGCCAGGGACAAGACCTCGTAAACCAGACCGCGCCATAGCCCCACCAGCATGGAGGCGAACAACACCCCCAACAAAAGCCAATCGGTGAGGCTGACCGCCATGTCAGATCTTCAAGAAAGACACAGGCAAGTCGAGCTTGCGAATACGGGCAGCCACTTTGTCGGCTTCTTCACGCGTATCAAAAGGGCCCACGCGGATGCGGGTGGTGTTCTTGCCATCCCGCTCCACCACCTGGGTATAGGTTTTCACGCCGGCCTGCTCCAGCTTGCTGCGCACTTCACGCAGCTTGGCCGGATCGCTGAACGCGCCCACTTGGATGACAAAGCGGCCCGCAGAGGCCTTGGCAGACGGCTTGCCCTCGAGCAGCGCCTGGGCTTTGTCACCATCGTCCTTGGGCTTGGCTGCAGGGGCAGGGGCAGGCTTGTCAGCCTTCACAGGGGCAGCTGCAGGAGCCTCCTGCTTCGCGGCAGGTTCTTTGTCTGTGGCTTTTGCAACGGGCGCTGTGGCCTTGGCGGGCTCAACTTGGGGCGCTGGCGAGACCGGTACTGTCGGCAGCACCACCTCTTCACGGGCATCCAGACTGGCTTGGGCTGTCACAGGCTCAGAGGCAGGCAGCAAAGGTTTGGCCGGCCCCTGGCTTGCGGGCACAGGGGTGCCGCTGGACAAAGGGGGGGTGCTTTGCCGGTCAGGAATCACGATGGGCGTGTCCACCGCGACAGGTCGGGGCTGGGTATCGAACAGCAAGGGGAATCCCACCACAGCCACCAACACCAGCACAACAGCCCCCATCAAACGGTGCCGCGCACGGCGCCGAACCACTTCGATGTTTTCGTTGGGGCCGGAAGTCACTGCTTCACCCGAAGCGGCTTGACCAGGAAATCGGAACTTGAAAAAGGCCATGGCGTGGTGCTCACGGGCTCAGGTGTTTGGCTTGCAGACGCGGGATGCCGTCTTTCAAAACACCGCCCACGGTATAGAAGGAGCCAAAGACCACGATTCTATCAGCCGGGTCTGCCGCATCGATGGCCGCCTGCAGGGCCTGCATGGGGTCGGCGTGCACGCTCGAGGCGGTGTCGGTGCGGGTGTTTTGCGCTTGCCAAGCCTGCTGCAAATCGGCCGCTTTGGCAGCCCTGGGCAGGGGCAAATCGGTGAAATACCACTTGTCCACCATCGGGTTGACCTTTTGCAGCATGGGCAAGAGGTCCTTGTCGGCCATGGCCCCCAACACCGCGTGGGTGGTGGGGTAAAAACCCATGGCGTCGAGGTTGGCCGCCAGCGCTGCCACCGAATGCGGGTTGTGCGCCACGTCCAGCACCAAAACCGGCTGGCCCGGCACGATCTGAAAACGACCGGGCAGCTCCACCATGGCCAAGCCGTTGCGCACCGCCTGGGCCGTGACGGGAATGCGCTGACGCAAGGCGTCCAGCGCCGCCAACACGCCCGAGGCGTTGATCAACTGGTTGGCCCCGCGCAAGGCCGGGTAGGCCATGCCGCTGTAGCGGCGGTCGCGCCCCGCCCAGGCCCATTGCTGCTTGTCGCCCGAAAAATTGAAATCACGGCCAAACTGCCACAAATCGGCGCCGACGGCGGCGGCGTGGTCGATCACGCTTTGCGGCGGCACCGGATCGCTCACGATCACAGGCCGGCCGGCCCGCATGATGCCCGCCTTCTCAAAGCCAATGCTTTCGCGGTCTTTGCCCAAAATGGCCGTGTGGTCGATGTCGATGCTGGTGATCACCGCGCAGTCGGCGGCGATGATGTTCACCGCGTCCAGGCGGCCACCCAAACCCACCTCCAAAATGGCCACGTCCAGGTTGGCGCTGGCCATCAGGTGCAGGATGGCCAGGGTGCTGAACTCGAAATAAGTCAGGCTTACATCGCCCCGCACCGCTTCCACGGCCGCAAAAGCGTCGGCAAACACCTCGGCCGAAGCCGATTCGCCATGCAGGCGGCAGCGCTCTTCAAAATGCACCAGGTGTGGCGAGGTGTAAACGCCAGTGCGGTAACCGGCTTGCAACAGCACCGCCTCCAACATGGCGCAGGTGGAGCCCTTGCCGTTGGTGCCCGCCACGGTGATCACCGGGCAGTCAAAACGCAGCTGCATGCGGTCGGCCACGGTTTTCACGCGGTCCAGCCCCATGTCAATGGCCACGGGGTGTAACTGCTCGCACCAGTCGAGCCATTCCTGTAGAGTCTTCATAGGCGGCGATTGTCGCCCAGTCTTGTCACTTTCCCTTTGATCGAACTCCCATGGACCCCATTGTTTACGGCATTCCCAACTGCGACACCGTCAAAAAAGCCCGCACCTGGCTGGCCGATCACGGACTGGCTGCAACTTTTCATGACTTCAAAAAACAAGGCGTGCCCGAAGCGCAGCTGAACGCCTGGCTGGCTGCCGTGGGCTGGGAAACCCTGCTCAACCGCAAAGGCACCACCTGGCGCAAGCTGGACGCCGCCGTGCAAGCGGGCGTGACCGACAGCGCCAGCGCCAAAAAAGTCATGCTCGAACACGCCAGCACCATCAAACGGCCGGTCATTGCCTGGCCCTCGGGGCAGATCACGGTCGGGTTCACGCCCGAGCAGTGGCCGGTGTGAAGGTCCGGTTGGCGGCCAGCAACAAAACTTTACGTCGTCACCACACGCCAGACTGCTCGAGCGGCATAAACTCCACGCCGAACCCGATCTACAGACCCGTTTCATGAAAAAACAAACCGCCATCGCTTTGATCTGTGCCACAACCGCTTGGGCGCAGGCCCAGGAAGTCGGGCAAGTGATTTCGCGCACCGCTGTTTACCAACAGGTGGCGGTGCCGCGCCAAACCTGCACGACCCCAAGCCCCACGACCCCTGCGCCAACTTCTGGCGGAGGCGCCATCATCGGCGCGATCGCCGGGGGCTTGATTGGCAGCCAGCTCGGTGGCGGCAACAGCCAGGGCATCGCCACCATGGCCGGGGTGGTCGGCGGCGCTGTGCTGGGCAACCAGGTCGAAGGCCAAAATGCATCCACGCCCACCACCACCTGCACCACACAAACCGTCTATGAAAACCGCCTGATCGGCTACAACGTGGTCTATGAATATGCAGGCAAGCAATACAACGTGCAATTGCCCCAGGACCCTGGCCTGACCATTCCGCTGCAAGTCACCCCCATGTTCGCCCCGCGCTCGGAAGTGCCGGCCAACCCGACTGTGATCACCGAATCGCGCGTGGTCTACATGCCCGCCCCCGTTTACCGCAGCCCCCCACCCTACTTCAGTCATATGAACATCGGCTGGGGATGGTCCTCCGGTCATCGTCATCGGCATGGCCACTGGCGCTGAGCCAGGCCTTGCCCGACCGGCTCAGGCCAGACAAGGCGTCTGGCCTAAAATGTTGGGTTGACCGGCCACCAAGGGCGTCAAAAGACGCCCTTTTACATTGACGCGGGATTGTCTCGCCCCCTTTGAAGCACCACCCATGACCACCCAAACCATCGACGGCGTCTCCGTCAACACCCAAGCCAATGTTTACTTTGACGGCAAATGCGTCAGCCACGGCCTGACGCTGGCCGACGGCACCAAACTGTCGGTGGGCGTGATCCTGCCTTCCACCCTGACCTTCAACACCGGTGCGCCTGAAATCATGGAATGCGTGGGCGGCTCCTGCGAATACAAGCTCGACGGCAGCACCGAATGGCTCAAGTCCAGCGCGGGCGAAGAGTTCAGCATCCCCGGCAACTCCAAGTTCGAGATCCGCGTGACCGAGCCCTACCACTACATCTGCCACTTCGGCTGATCGGATTCAGAACATGAGCACCATCCTGCAAAACCTGCCCAAAGGGCAAAAAGTCGGCATCGCCTTCTCCGGCGGCCTGGACACGTCTGCTGCCCTGCTGTGGATGAAGCAAAAGGGCGCCCTGCCCTACGCCTACACCGCCAACCTGGGCCAGCCTGACGAGGCCGACTACAACGAAATTCCCCGCAAGGCCATGGAATACGGCGCAGAAAAAGCCCGTCTGGTCGACTGCCGCACCCAGCTGGCGCACGAAGGCATCGCCGCCATCCAGTGCGGTGCATTCCACATCAGCACGGGTGGCATCACCTACTTCAACACCACACCTTTGGGCCGCGCCGTGACCGGTACCATGCTGGTGGCGGCCATGAAGGAAGACGACGTCAACATCTGGGGGGACGGCAGCACCTTCAAAGGTAACGACATCGAGCGCTTTTACCGCTACGGTTTGTTGACCAACCCGAGCCTCAAGATCTACAAGCCTTGGCTAGACCAGCTGTTCATCGACGAGCTGGGTGGCCGCGCCGAAATGAGCGCTTTCATGACTGCCAACGGCTTTGGCTACAAGATGAGCGCCGAGAAGGCCTACTCCACCGACAGCAACATGCTGGGCGCAACCCACGAAGCCAAAGACCTGGAAAGCCTGCAAAGCGGCATGAAGATCGTCAACCCCATCATGGGCGTGGCGTTCTGGAAGCCCGAAGTCGAAGTGAAGGCCGAAGAAGTCAGCGTGCGCTTTGAAGAAGGCATGCCCGTGGCTTTGAACGGCGTGGAATACGCCGACCCGGTCGAGTTGTTCCTCAAAGCCAACGAAATCGGCGGCCGCCACGGCCTGGGCATGAGCGACCAGATCGAAAACCGCATCATCGAAGCCAAGAGCCGTGGCATCTACGAAGCCCCCGGCATGGCGCTGCTGCACATCGCCTACGAGCGGCTGGTCACCGGCATCCACAACGAAGACACCATCGAGCAGTACCGCATCAACGGCCTGCGTCTGGGCCGCCTGCTGTACCAGGGCCGCTGGTTCGACCCGCAGTCCATCATGCTGCGCGAAACCGCCCAGCGCTGGGTGGCACGCGCCATCACCGGCACCGTCACGCTCGAACTGCGCCGCGGCAACGACTACTCGATCCTCAACACCGAGTCGCCCAACCTGACCTACGCGCCCGAGCGTCTGTCGATGGAAAAAGTGGAAGACGCGCCGTTCAGCCCGCTGGACCGCATCGGCCAGTTGACCATGCGCAACCTCGACATCGTCGACACCCGCGCCAAGCTGGGCATTTATGCGCACGCTGGTTTGCTGTCGGTGGGTGAAGGCCCGCACATCTACAAGTTGGATGGCAGCGGCAAGAAGTGATTTTTGCTTGGTTCTAAAGAGAAACGGCCTTCGGGCCGTTTTTTGTTGTCGTAACTTGCTTTGTGGGAGTTTTCCGCCTTGGTGCGGATGCCTGCCGGACTCGCCGATTTGGCGAGCGAAGCGAGTTATGAGGCGAGCCGGCAGGCATCCGCACCAAGGCTGCGTCCGTTGAAACACAAGCGGGTATGGAGGTCTTTGGAGTTCTTTGGCAGCGCAGCGCCGGGTTGGGGCCTGAGCGGATCGGCCGATTTGGCGAGCGAAGCGAGTATGAGGCCGACCGCTCAGGCCCCAACCCGGCGCGGAACAGCACCACAGAAGCAATAATCAAATCACAACAGGCTCAGGCTCCAGCCGAATCCCAAACCGCTCGTACACACTGGTCTGAATGGCCCGGGCCAAAGTCATCACCTCCCCCCCGGTACAGGGGTTCTCGCGCCCACCCCGGTTCACCAGCACCAGCGCCTGCTTTTCATACACCCCGGCGTGGCCCACGGTCTTGCCTTTCCAGCCGCAAGCGTCGATCAGCCAGCCCGCCGCCAGCTTGATGGTGCCGTCGGGCATGGGGTAATGCACCACTTTCGGGTCGCGGGCGATGATGTCGGCGCACTGCTCAGGGGTGACGGTGGGGTTCTTGAAAAAGCTGCCCGCGTTGCCAATCACCTGCGGGTCAGGCAGTTTGGCGCGGCGGATCGCCACGACCCAGTCAAAAATCTGCCGGGCATCGGGCTGGTGGATGCCGGTCTCGGCCATCTTGCGTTCCAGGTCCAGATAGCCCAGCTCGGGTTTCCAGCGCTTGGCCAGCGCAAAACGCACCCGCAAAATGACCGCTCGGCCCGCCAGGCCCAGGCCATCCGCACCGCCCGATGCGTGTTTGAACACCGAATCGCGGTAACTGAAACCGCACTGCGCGGCGTTTAGGCTGAAGAGCTCGCCCGTGAGCATGTCCATGGCGTCGAGCGAATCGAAGCGGTCCTGCAGCTCCACGCCATAGGCGCCGATGTTTTGTACGGGCGATGCGCCCACGGTGCCGGGGATGAGAGCCATGTTTTCCAGACCCGGGTAGCCGTGATCCAGCGTCCAGGCGACCAGTGCGTGCCAGTCCACGCCGGCACCGGCTTCAATGATCCAGTGTTTATCGGTCTGAGCCGACAGGCGAATGCCCGGCACCTCCATCTTGAGCACCAGGGCTTTGACGTCACCCGTCAACACAATGTTGCTGCCGCCGCCCAGCACCTGCCGGGGCAAGGTGGCCAGCTGAGGGTCGGCTAAAACAGCCAGGAGATCTGCTTCGGAGCACACCCGCACCAAAGCCTGGGCCTTGGCGGCGATGCCGAACGTGTTGTACGGCTGCAGAGGGACATTTTTCTCCAGGTTCATGGGAGAATTGTCGCATTCTCAACCTTTGATTTTTCCCAACATGCCCTCGTTTGATACCGTTTGCGAACCCAATATGGTCGAAGTGCGCAACGCCGTTGACACCTCCGCCAAAGAAATCGGCACCCGCTTTGACTTCAAAGGCACGTCTGCCAACATCGAACTCAAGGACAAAGAGATCACGATGTTCGGCGATGCCGAGTTTCAGCTCACCCAGGTCGAAGACATCCTGCGCAACAAACTGACCAAACGGAATGTGGACGTGCGCTTTCTGGACATTGGCAAGGTCGAGAAAATCGGCGGCGACAAGGTCAAGCAGGTCATCAAGGTGAAAAACGGCATCGAGACAGAAGACGCCAAGAAGATCACCAAGGTGATCAAGGAAAGCAAGCTCAAAGTGCAAGCCTCCATCCAGGGCGATGCCGTGCGCGTGACCGGCGCCAAGCGCGACGACCTGCAAGCCGCCATGGCCCTGCTGCGCAAGGACATGACCGAGCTGCCGCTGTCGTTCGACAACTTCCGCGATTGATCCCGCTTGAACCCGCGCCGCCTCAGCGCGTGGGTTCGTCCAAAAAACCACCCGCGCGCAGCGTGATCACCAAGGTGTCGCGCCAACCGCCTGCTTGCTCAGGCTGAATGGGCGTGGTTTCGTGAATCACGCGGCTATCGTCCAGCAGCAGCACCGACCAGGGCTCGGTCAATGTGAAGCGCTGACCCCGGGGGCTGTCCATGTCGAACACCCGGGTTTCGCCGCCTTTGATGCCGTGGCGGCCCACCAAAAACACCGCCACCCAGTTCACGCCATCGCGGTGCGCCCCCTCGGGCGTGGGGCGGCCAATGCCGTCCGTGGTGTCGATGCGAAACTGGTGCGCCTCGGTGAACCAGGTTTGCGGCCCTTGCGCGGCAGACGCAACCTTGCCCAGCCAACACATCAGCTTTTGCCAAGCGGCTCGTTGCAGCACCTCGGCCGCCATCGGCTCAAACCAGCGCTGCATGCCGCCATGCAGGGCGTTGTAAGACAGGGGTTGCCAATGGGCGCGGTGGGGCACAGCCCTGGCGTGGTCAGCAGTGACCTCGAAACTGGCGTGACGGCGGCGGCGATAACGGCCGCCGTCCTTGAGGTACTGGTCGGGGGGCAAATCGTTCCAGCTGGGCTCCAGCGCTTGCAAGGCCTCGATCGGCACACCCGCCAAAGCACACACGCTGGCGGCCCCCAGCACCGCAAAACCTTGCGCCGCCAACGTGGCGTCGAGCTGGTCGGCTGGGGTCAAAGGGGGCTGCAGGGTTTGTTGTGGCATGGCAACGTCCAGAGAATCAGGCAAAGGACGCAAGCATAACGCCCCCCAAACCGGGCGCCTTCAGGCGTAGCGCTGGCTGGCCAGTTTGGCCCCTTCGGCCAGCGCCTTGAGCTTGGCCTCGGCCACGGCGCGGCTCATCGGGGCCAGGCCGCAGTTGGTGCAGGCGATCAGGCGGTTCTTGGGCACGAACTGCAAGGCGCGGCCAATCGTGTCGGCGATTTCTTCGGGCGTTTCGATGGCCGGGTTGGCCACGTCGATCACACCGACCATCACGTCTTTGCCTTCGAGCAGCTTCATCATCTCCATCGGCACATGCGAGTGCATGCACTCCAGGCTGACCTGCTGAATGCTGCTCTTGGCCAGGGCCGGGAAGACCTTTTCGTACTGTCGCCACTCGTGGCCCAGCGTTTCTTTCCATTTGTTGTTGGCTTCGATGCCGTAGCCGTAGCAAATGTGAACGGCTGTGGTGCAGGTCAGGCCGCGTGCGGCCACCTCCAGCGCCTTCACGCCCCAATCGGCGGCCTCGTCCATGTAGACGTTGAAGGCGGGCTCGTCGAACTGGATGATGTCCACACCATCGGCTTGCAGCGCCAGCGCTTCCTGGTTGAGCAGCTCGGCAAAAGCCATGGCCATCTTGACCTTGTCGCCATAAAAGCGGTCGGCCACGGTGTCCACAATCGTCATCGGGCCGGGCAAGGTGAATTTGAGTTTCTTTTTCGTGTGGGCACGGGCCAGT
Source organism: Limnohabitans sp. YIMB22184 (assembly GCF_048020265.1). Taxonomy (GTDB): domain Bacteria; phylum Pseudomonadota; class Gammaproteobacteria; order Burkholderiales; family Burkholderiaceae_C; genus Limnohabitans_A. The sequence continues at coordinate 703,075 of NZ_CP171843.1, read as the reverse complement.
TGGGCCTCGAAGGCGTGCACGCGGCCCTTGAGGCGCAGCGGGGCGATGACTTGCGGCACCTGCGCGTCGTAGCGGTTGTTGCGGATGCCCATGGTGACCTTGTTCACGAAGTCGATGCCCTCGACCTGTTCGACAAAGCCGTGCACAAAGTGCTGACGGGCCTGCTCGCCGTCACCGATCACGTCCAGGCCCGCGTCTTCCTGGGCTTTGATCCACAGCAGCGTGGCATCGGCCTTGGCTTGCTGCAACTCGGGGCCTTGGGTGGTCCACTGGGGCCAGAGTTTCTCGGTCTCGGCCAACCAGGCGGGTTTGGGCAAACTGCCAGCGATCGCGGTGGTGAACATGTCAAAAAATCCTGAAGGTTTAAAAAATCAAAGCGTGGAGTTTGCCGCAAGTGCAAATTCCTGGGCGAGTAGTTCGTACGATCGGCATTGGGCGACGGGGTCATGTGTCCAGGTGATGACCACCAGCTCATCGACCTCCAGCCGCGCAGCCAATTGACGCAGCTTGCGGCCCACCGTGACGGCCGAGCCGATCAGGGCCGATTCGCGCAGGCGATGCAGGGCAAATTGCTCGGCCGGGCTGTAATCACGCGCCGCTTCTTCGGGGGGCAAGAGAGCACCGATGCGACCCAAATTCCGGTCCATCTTCCAGCGGGCACGGCTTTCAAACAGGCGCAGCGCCTCTTCGTCGGTGTCGGCCGCCAGGGCCCAGACGCAGAGCGCGGCGGAGGGTTTGGCCAAGCCCGCGCTGGGGCGGAAGGTTTCGCGGTAGATCTGCAGCGCCTCGTCAGCGCCCTGCCCGTCGGTGATGAAGTAGGCAAACGCATAGGGCAAACCCAAATGCGCCGCCAACTGGGCACCGTAGTCCGAGCTGCCCAGCATCCACACCGTGGGGGCGGTGCCCGACTGCGGATACGCATACACGTTGTGCCCCGGGTGGCCCGGTGGCAGGTTATGCCCACTCACCCAAGCTTGCAATTCCATCACCTGTTGCGGAAAGCGCTCCGAGGCGTTGCGGTCCGGGTTGAGCAACTGCGCGGTGCGCCCGTCGCTGCCCGGGGCGCGGCCCACACCCAGATCAATGCGGCCCGGGGCCAGCGCGTCCAGCACGCGAAACTGCTCGGCCACCTTCAGTGGTGCATAGTGCGGGAGCATCACGCCCGCGCTTCCGATGCAGATGCGCTGCGTGCGGGCAGCGATGGCGGCCATCAACACCTCGGGCGCACTGCCCACGATGCTGGGATGGCTGTGGTGCTCGCTGACCCAGAAACGGTCATAACCCCAGGCCTCGGCCTTTTGCGCCAAGTCCAGGGTCTGGCGGATGGTCGCGTCCTGGCCGCGCCCGGCAGCGGCGGCCGATTGGTCAAGGATGGAAAGTCTCAGGCTCATTCAGTGTTTCTAATAGGAACTCAGGCATCTGCCCACCAGGCGCTCACGCCTTCGCAGGTGCGCCCAAAGCGGCCATTTCGGCCTCTTGCAGTGCCCGCCACATGACTTTGCCGCTGCCGCTCTTGGGCAAGGCGTCGACAAAACTCACGCTGCGGGGCATTTTGTAAACGGCCATGTTTTCGCGGCACCAGTCGATGATGTCCTGCTCGCTCACTTGGCCCTTGTGGTCTTGCCGCAAAACCACCACCGCCTTGACCGATTCGCCCCGGTAAGCGTCGCGCGTGGCGATGATGCAGGCCTCCTGGATGGCGGGGTGGCGGAACATCAGGGCCTCGACCTCGGCTGGCCAGACCTTGAAGCCGCTGGCGTTGATCATGCGCTTCAAGCGGTCGGTCATGAAGAAATAGCCCTGCTCATCGACCCGACCCATGTCGCCCGAGCGGAAAAACCGAAACCCATCTCGCTCAAAAAACGCTGCCGCTGTCGCCTCGGGCCGCTTCCAATAGCCTTTGAACACCTGAGGCCCGCTGATCACGATCTCGCCTGACTCACCCGGTGGCAACTCAGCCAGTGTTTCGGGATCGACGATGCGCGACTCCACGCTCATGAAAGGGATGCCCAAACATTGTTTTTTGGGCGCATCGGGCGGGTTGGTGTGCGAAGGCGCGGCCGTCTCGGTCAGGCCGTAGCCTTCCACATAACGCAGGCCAAACTGGTCCAGCAAACGCTGGGCCACCGCCTCGGGCATGGCCGCACCGCCGCCGCCAATGTAGGTCAGGCTGGTCAGGTCATAGCGGTCCATGTGCGGGCTGCCCAGCAGGTCGATCACCATGGTCGGGATGTTGGTCCAGTGGGTCACGCGCCATTTGGAGATCAAATGCCCCGCCACATCACGGTCCCAGCGCGGCATCACCACCAGGCTGGCACCCAGCAAGATGCTGGTGTGCATCACGCTCACCATGCCGGTGATGTGGAACATGGGCACCACGCACAAGGTCACGTTTTCCGGGGTGCCGTTGCCCCAGAGGCCACTGGCCATGGCGTTGTGCATGATGGTGCCATGCGTGTGCATACAGCCCTTGGGCAGGCCGGTGGTGCCGCTGGTGTAGGGCAAGATGGCCAGGTCATCGGGTTTGGCTTGCGGCGGCGGCAAAGCCACTGCGGGCTGCGCCATCACATCGGCCCAGGCATGCACTTGGCCAGAACTCAAAGCAGGCAATGTCCGCACCGGCAACAACCAAGACCGCCAGGCCTCGGGCATGTCTTCAGGGCCCAGGGCAGCCGGGTCAAACACATCGGTGAACTGCGTCACCACCAGGTGCTTCAGGCGCTGCTCGGGCGGCAAAGATTCGCTGGCCTGCGCCAAGTCCGGGGCCAAATCGGCCGTGGTGACCGCCACTTTCGTGTCCGGGTCGGTGATGTAGTGCTTGAGCTCTTCGGCCCGGTTCATCGGGTTCACCGGCACCACCACCGCGTCGATCCGCAAAATGGCAAAGTGCGTGATCACCAGCTGCGGACAGTTTTGCATGTCCAGCACCACCCGGTCGCCCGCTTGAACGCCCATGGCCTTGAGCTGCCCCGCCAACTGCTCGGCGCTGGCCATCAACTCGCGGTACGTCCAGACCCGGCCCATGAACACCAAGGCCGCTTTTTCGGGGTAACGCAAGGCGCTGATGGCCAGGTTCATCCACAAAGACGTGGCAGGCGCATGGATCCGGGCGGGCAGGCGCGCGGGCCAGACAGCAGCGTGTGCGGGCATGGGCAGACTCCTCAATGAAGGTGGTGCTGCATGTTAATCGCCCAGCACCTTTCGAGCGGGCATGACTTTGTCGCAACGGAGACCAAGACCGGGCCTGCGAACGCTGTGCACGATTTGGGACTTTTCACGAGAAAACTTCAGAAGTTCTCAAATTTTCGTCTTAAAGTACATTTTTTAACAACTTTTAAAAACGTCCGCCTATTGTTTTTTATACTTTTATTACTAAAATAAATCACCATGCAATCAAATATCACACCTGACACCCCAGAAGACTACTGCGGCACCACTTATGCAGCCAAACTGCTGGGGCTGTCGGTAGGCACCATCCAGACGCTGGTCGAAAAAAACGAACTGCAAGCCTGGAAGACGCAAGGCGGCCATCGCCGGATCTCGATGCCCTCCATCCGCGAATACCAGCGCAAACACAATATGTTGACCACACAAAACGAGCCGCGCGACGGCCGGCTTCGCGTGCTGCTGGTCGAAGACGATGCGGTCACCCGAGAAATGCTGCGCGGCTACTGCAACCGCTCCAGCATGCCCGTGGACTGCACGGCCATGTCCTCGGGCCTGGAAGCCCTGATCGACATTGCCAGCATCAAACCCGATGTGCTGATCACCGACCTGAACATGCCAGGCGTCGACGGCTTCGAGTTGCTGCGCACTCTGCGTCAAAACCCGCAATTCAACCGCATGACCACCCTGGTCTTGTCCGCCCTGTCGCCCGAAGAAATAGAGGCCAAAGGCGGCCTGCCAGAAGGCACCATCTTCATGGCAAAACCCATCAACATGGACTGGTTCAACGGCTTCTTCACCGCCTTCCTGGCCGGCAGAACCATCGAACTGCACACGCAGGACGGCTCCAAAGTTGCGGCGGCACAGAGCTGATTCCAGCTTTCTGTAAAGACCAACCCCTCCAAAAGGCCGCCCAGTGGCAACACAGCGGCCTTTTGCTTGCTCAAGGTGATGCATCGTAGAAACCATGGTGAAAAGCTGACTGCATCGACTTCCCCGTCATTACGAGCGGAGCGCGGCAATTCATGGATCGCTGGCATTCCCCCAAACCTATAGACACTTTTCATAGCGCAGTTTGACGCTGACGCTCGAACTCATGAGGGCTGAGTTGATCGAGATGCTTGTGGCGTCGAACTCGATTGTAGAAACCCTCGATGTAATCGAAGATTTCTGACTTGGCTTCAGCCCTGGTTTGGTAAATCCGCTTTTTGATCTGTTCACTCTTCAAACTGCTGAAGAACGATTCAGCCACCGCGTTATCCCAACAGTTGCCCCTACGGCTCATACTGGGGCTCAATCGGTTGTCTTTGCACCAGCGATTGAATTCGTCACTGCCAAATTGACTGCCTTGATCCGAATGAATGATCACCGAGTCCTTTGGCTTTCTGCGCCACACCGCCATCGTCAAAGCGTCCAGCACCAAGCTCGTTTGCATGCGCGATCCCATGCTCCAGCCAACGACTGCACGCGAGTGCAAGTCCAGCACAGCCGCCAAATACAACCAGCCCTCATGCGTGCGGATGTAGGTGATGTCCGTGACCCACGCATGGTCTGGCTCGTCATGCTGGAATTGCCGTTCCAGTTGATTGGGCGCCACTTGGGCAGGCTTACCCACCTTGTACCTGGGCCGCTTGTAACCCCGCACCGATTTGATCTGGGCTGCACGCATTAACCGCGCAACACGGTTTTCGCTACACGCCACGCCCGCTTCCTTGAGGTCACAGAAGATGCGGGGGCTGCCATAGATGCCCATGCTTTGCTCATAAAACTCCCGAATCTGCGTGGTCAACTTTTCATTGGCTTTAGCCCGCGCTGACAATGGCTCACGCAGCCAGGCGTAATAGCCGCTGCGGTGCACTTTCAGGACGCGACACATGCTGGTGAGACGAAACTGGCGATGGTGTGCCTGCATGAACGCGTACTTCACCCGGACTGCTTGGCAAAGTACGCTGCAGCCTTTTTTAGGATGTCGCGCTCCTCTATGGTTCGCCTGAGTTCAGCTTTGATCTTGACCATCTCGGCTTGCAGCGCCTTGAGGTCACCTGACTGGGGTGCGTCTGACTTTTTGAACTTGTTGACCCAGCTGTACAGAACCCCCTCGGGAATTCCAAGCCGCTTGGCCACATCGACGACTGGGTGCCCTTTATCGATGACTTGTTTGACCGCCTCGGACTTGAACTCGGCGGCATATTTCGTTCGTTGCATTTGCATGGCTCCTCTTCAGTTTTGACATCATTATTTGTCTACTGATTTGGGGGAATGCCAGGAACCAAGGGTAATCTGACAGGTCGCTACAGTGCTCTGGTGACCTTGGTTGACAGCGAACCGGTGCGTGTAAGTTGTTGATTTATAACGACCACCATTAGAGCCTACCCGCAGGCCAAACGGAGAATAGAGACGACTCTGTAGCTGAAAACAGCGAAATCGGGGTGTTTCTGCCGGTGGGTACCCGCAGCACTTCGGCGCATTTCCCCTGGGAAATGGCCAAGAAAAAGGGCCCGGAGACAATCCGAGCCCTTGTGTGTGGTGGAGCTGGGGGGATTTGAACCCCCGTCCATAAGCCTTTTTCGTACAGTTCTACATGTGTAGTCGTCTGATTTGAGTCTCGCCGGATGCACCGCGCAGCGACACGCTGAACACCTAGCCAGCACCCTTTTTTCTCACACCACCCCAAGGTACCCGAGGTGATGCCAGCCCATATGTTTTACCTTGCAGCCAGGACTTTGGGGGCTTTGACACCCCCATCACCCTAACCCAGCCTATCGGCCAACTGTTGCAAGGCTCACCGGATTAAGCGGCGAGTGCGAAACGTTCGTCGTTTGCAGTTAGTTTTTTTTCCGAAGTTTTACGAGGATCAGAACCTCGACATGCCCTGCCACGCGTCCGAACCCATGTCGAAACCAGTGCAGCCCCTGAATGTTCTATTTTAGGCGCTCTGGAGGAATTTCAAGAGGTCCATCGGTGAATCAATGTGCAAATGGGCGTTCCAGCGCGAAATATCGCTGTGTTGGCCCAGATAACCGTAGGTGGCGGCCACGGTGCCCATGCCTGCGGCCAGACCGGCGACGATGTCGCGCTCGTCGTCGCCCACGTACACACAGCGCGATGGGTCAACCGACAAACGCCGGGCCGCCTCAAAAAGGGGCTCGGGGTGGGGTTTGGCGTGCGGCGTGGTGTTGCCGCTGACAATGGCGCCGGCGGTGGCAAACAGGTCCATGGCCGAGGTCAATGGGTCGGTGAAGCGGCTGGATTTGTTGGTGACCACGCCCCAGGGCAGGCCTTGCGCCACCAGGCGGGCAATCATGTCGACCACGCCGTCGAAGATGCGGGTGCGCTCGGTCATGCAGTTTTCGTAGTTGACGAAAAACTCTTCTTTCATGGCCTCGAAATCGGGGTGCTCGGGCGACATGCCAAAGGCGATGCCCAGCATGCCCCGTGCCCCGGCACCGGCCATGGGGCGGTAGTGATCGAGCGGGAAAGACGACAAGCCGCGGTCGGTGCGCATTTTGTCTGCGGCTGCGCCCAAGTCCGGAGCGCTGTCGATCAGGGTGCCGTCCAGGTCAAACAAGACGGCTTGTGCATTGTGGAACATGGTCAGGCTTTCCGGCACGCGAGCAAATAGTTCACGCTGGTGTCTTGGCTGAGCCAGTAACGTTTGGTGAAGGGGTTGTATTCCATGCCTTTGAAGCCTTGGGAGTCCAGCCCGGCTTCGCGTGCCCAGGCGGTGAGTTCGCTAGGTTTGATGAGGCGAGCAAACTCGTGCGTGCCTTTAGGCAAAAGCTTGAGGATGTATTCGGCCCCGACGATGGCAAACAGGAAAGATTTGGGGTTGCGGTTAAGGGTGGAAAAGAACACCCAACCGCCGGGCTTGACCATTTGGGCGCAGGCTTTGACGACCGACGCGGGGTCGGGCACGTGTTCCAGCATTTCCATGCAGGTGACCACGTCAAACTGCTCTGGCTGCTCGGCCGCCAGGGTTTCGGCGCTGACTTCGCGGTACTGCACGCCGGGTGTGCCGGCTTCGAGCGCATGCAACTGAGCCACTTTGAGGGATTTGGTGGCCAGATCTATGCCGAGCACTTGGGCGCCTTTGCGGGCCATGGCGTCGGCCAGGATGCCGCCGCCGCAGCCCACGTCCAGCACCTTCAGGCCGCCCAGAGGCACCAGGCCATGAATCCATTCCAGGCGCAGCGGGTTGATCTGGTGCAGGGGACGGAATTCGCTTTCCGGGTCCCACCACCGGTGGGCCAGATCAGAAAACTTGGCCAATTCGGCGGGATCGACGTTGGAGGCGTGGGTGGTGGGTGAAGTCATAAGCTGAATTGTCGGTGAACATCTGGCTGGGCCAGAAATGACGGCCAAAAAAAAGCCCCATTGCTGGGGCTTTTGGTGCGATCTGAAAACAGATCAGTTGGCGCGTGTGCCCACCACTTCGATTTCCACGCGGCGGTTTTTGGAACGGCCAGCAGAAGTCTTGTTGTCGGCCACAGGCTGCTTCTCGCCTTTGCCTTCGGTGTAAACGCGGTTTTTCTCGATGCCCTTGGTCACCAAGTAAGCCTTGACAGCGTCAGCGCGCTTGACAGACAGCTTCTGGTTGTAAGCATCGGAGCCCACGGAGTCGGTGTGACCCACAGCAATGATGACTTCCAGGTTGATGCCTTTAACTTTACCGACCAGGTCGTCCAGCTTGGCTTTGCCTTCGGCTTTGAGCACAGCTTTGTCGAAGTCGAAGAATGCGTCTGCGGCGTAAGTCACTTTGGTGGCAGCAGCGGGGGCTGGTGCTGGAGCAGCGGCTTTAGGTGCAGGTGCTGGAGCAGCTTTGGGGGCTGGAGCAGGTGCTGGAGCTGCCTTAGGGGCCACGATGGCGCCGTCGCAACCAACGGCTGCGGTAGCGGGTGTCCAGTTGGCATCGCGCCAGCACAGTTCTTGTGTGCCGTTTTTCCAGACGAGGTCGCCGGAGCCGTTACGCCAGTTGTCAACAGTTTGTGCGCCTGCGGCTGTTACGAGAGCTGCGGAGGCAAACAACATCGCCACTTTGTTGAATTTCTTCATGGTCTTCCTCTTAAGGGATAAAGCCGCAGACTCGCTGCGAAAAAAATACGTTTCAGATGACCGTCACCTGAACCGTTGATAAATATTGTGCCATAGACGGAAGGTCGATTCGTTATTTGGCATACGTGCCTCATCAGCAACGATTCCAATGAATCCTAAATGTTGCATATACGCGACATCGGCTTGCACCTAAAATCGTGGGTTCTCATTGCGTCTATTTACCTCTCATTCTTTTTATGACCCAGTTCGCCAAAGAAACACTGCCCATCAGTCTGGAAGAGGAAATGCGGCGCAGCTACCTCGATTACGCCATGAGCGTGATCGTGGGTCGCGCCCTGCCCGATGCGCGCGACGGCCTCAAACCCGTGCACCGCCGGGTGTTGTTTGCCATGCACGAGCTGAACAACGACTGGAACCGCCCTTATAAAAAGTCGGCGCGTATTGTGGGTGACGTGATCGGTAAATACCACCCGCACGGCGACCAGTCGGTGTACGACACCATCGTTCGGATGGCGCAAGACTTTTCCATGCGCCACATGCTGGTAGATGGCCAGGGCAACTTCGGCTCGGTGGACGGTGACAACGCAGCGGCGATGCGTTATACCGAAATCCGTTTGGCCAAAATCGCCCACGAGATGCTGGGCGACATCGACAAGGAAACGGTTGACTTTGGCCCCAACTACGACGGCTCGGAAAAAGAGCCGCTGGTGTTGCCTTCGCGCCTGCCCAACTTGCTGATCAACGGCTCGGGCGGTATCGCGGTAGGCATGGCCACCAACATCCCGCCACACAACCTGAACGAAGTGGTGGACGCTTGCCTGCACTTGCTGCGCAACCCGGAAGCTTCCATCGATGAGCTGATGGAGATTGTGCCCGCACCCGACTTCCCCACAGGCGCCATCATTTACGGCATGACCGGTGTCAAGGAAGGCTACCGCACCGGACGCGGTCGCGTGGTGATGCGCGCCAAGTGCCACTTTGAAGACATCGACAAAGGCCAGCGCCAGTGCATCGTGGTCGATGAGCTGCCCTACCAGGTCAACAAAAAGACCCTGCAAGAGCGCATGGCCGAGCTGGTGCACGAGAAGAAAATCGAAGACATCAGCCACATCCAGGACGAATCCGACAAGTCGGGCATGCGCTTGGTGATCGAACTCAAGCGCGGCGCGGTGCCCGAGGTCGTGCTGAACAACCTGTACAAACAGACCCAGTTGCAAGACACCTTTGGCATGAACATGGTGGCCCTGATCGACGGCCAACCGAAGTTGTGCAACCTGAAAGACCTGATCCAGGTCTTCTTGCAGCACCGCCGCGAAGTGGTGACACGCCGCACCGTGTTCGAGCTGCGCAAAGCGCGTGACCGTGGCCACGTGCTCGAAGGTCTGGCGGTGGCTTTGGCCAACATCGATGATTTCATCGCGATCATCCGCGGCGCCCCCACACCACCCGTGGCCAAGGCCGAGTTGATGACCCGCGCCTGGGACAGCCAGATGGTGCGCACCATGCTGACCCGCGCCCGCGACGATGGCTCGGTGGTCAATGCCGACGATTACCGCCCCGAAGGTTTGGAGCGCGAATACGGTTTGGGCCAGGACGGCCTGTACCGCCTGTCGGACACGCAAGCGCAAGAGATTTTGCAAATGCGTCTGCAGCGCCTGACCGGGCTGGAGCAAGACAAGATCGTCGCCGAATACAAAGAGGTCATGTCAGAGATCGAAGACCTGCTGGACATCCTGGCCAAGCCCGAGCGCGTGTCGACCATCATTGGCGACGAGCTGGGCACTGTGCGCCAGGAATTTGGCCAGACCAAGATCGGTGCTCGCCGCAGCGAGATCGAGCACAGCGCGCAAGACCTTTCGACCGAAGACCTGATCACGCCCACCGACATGGTGGTGACGCTCTCGCACAGCGGCTACATCAAGAGCCAGCCGCTCTCCGAATACCGCTCGCAAAAGCGTGGTGGCCGGGGCAAGCAAGCCGCCGTCACGAAAGAAGACGACTGGATCGACCAGCTGTTCATCGCCAACACGCACGACTACCTGTTGTGCTTCTCCAACCGGGGCCGTTTGTATTGGCTCAAGGTCTGGGAAGTGCCTGCGGGTTCACGCGGATCGCGCGGTCGCCCCATCGTCAACATGTTCCCGCTGCAAGAAGGCGAAAAAATCAACGTGGTGCTGGCCTTGACCGGCGCCGCGCGCACCTTCCCTGAGAACCAATACGTGTTCATGGCCACCTCCATGGGCACGGTCAAGAAAACTTCGCTCGACGAATTCAGCAACCCCCGCAAGGGCGGCATCATTGCCGTCAATTTGGATGAGGGTGACTTCCTGATTGGTGCGGCCCTGACGGACGGCCAACACGATGTGATGCTGTTCAGCGACGGCGGCAAGGCCGTGCGTTTTGACGAGAACGACGTACGTCCACTGGGCCGCAGCGCCCGTGGTGTGCGCGGCATGATGATCGAAGAAAACCAGAGCGTGATTGCCATGCTGGTGGCTGGCGATGAAACGCAGAGCGTACTGACCGCCACCGAAAACGGCTACGGCAAACGCACCAGCATCACCGAATACACCCGCCACGGCCGTGGCACCAAGGGCATGATCGCCATCCAGCAGTCTGAGCGCAACGGCAAAGTCGTGGCCGCCACCTTGGTCCATGCTGATGACGAGATCATGCTGATCACCGACACGGGTGTTTTGGTGCGCACCCGCGTGGCCGAAATCCGCGAGCTGGGCCGCGCCACACAAGGCGTCACCCTGATCGGTCTGGACGAAGGGGCCAAGTTGTCGGGCCTGCAACGCATCGTCGAAAACGATGCGAATGCGGCCGAAGGCGATGCCGATGCATCGACCGACAACAGCGCACCGGCAGCGGAATAAGGCATGAGCCGAGCGTTCAATTTTTCGGCAGGGCCTGCCGTGATGCCCGAGGCCGTGTTGCAGCAAGCCGCATCGGAGATGCTGGACTGGCACGATTCACAAGGCCGTTCCTCTGGCATGAGCGTGATGGAGATGAGCCACCGCTGCAAAGAGTTCATCAGCATTTACGAGCAGGCCGAAGCCGACTTGCGCGAGTTGCTGGCTGTGCCTGCGCACTTCAAGATTTTGTTCATGCAAGGCGGTGGCCTGGCCGAAAACGCCATCGTGCCGCTCAACCTGTCGCAAGGCGGGGCCATGGACTTTGTGCTCACGGGCAGCTGGAGCCAGAAGTCGCTCAAGGAAGCGGGCAAATACGGGCAAGCCCGCGTGGCCGCCACGGCACAAGCCGACGGCTTCACCGCCCTGCCCGCGCCAGCCAGCTGGCAAATTGGCAAAGATACCCGCTATGTGCACATCTGCGGCAACGAAACCATCCACGGCGTGGAGTTTCACGAAATGCCCGACCTGAAAGCCCTGGGGTGTGACGCGCCGCTGGTGGTGGATTTTTCTTCGCATGTGGCCTCGCGCCCCGTGGATTGGTCTCGCGTGGGCCTAGCCTTTGGCGGTGCGCAAAAGAACCTCGGCCCTGCGGGCCTGACCTTGGTGATCGTGCGAGAAGACCTGATTGGCCACGCCCTGCCCCATTGCCCGAGCGCCTTCGACTACAAACTGGTGGCCGACAACCAGTCGATGTACAACACACCACCGACTTACAGCATTTACATCGCTGGGCTGGTGTTCCAGTGGCTCAAGAAAAACGGCGGTATCGCCGCCATGGAGCAGCGCAACATCGCCAAGGCCCAATTGTTGTACGACTTTCTCGACAGCTCCAGCCTGTACGTCAACAAGGTCGCCAAAGACTGCCGCTCGCGCATGAACGTGCCCTTCTATTTGCGTGACGAGTCGCGCAACGAGGCCTTTTTGGCCGGGGCCAAAGCGGCCAATTTGCTGCAGCTCAAAGGCCACAAATCGGTGGGGGGCATGCGGGCGAGCATCTACAACGCCATGCCGTTCGAAGGCGTGCAGGCGCTGGTGGCTTACATGCGCGATTTTGAATCGCGCTGTGCATGAAACCATGGATTGCCACGTCGCTTCGCTCCTCGCAATGACAACCACTGTTTCCGTCACTGCACACACACCCGTCACTGCGAGCGAAGCACGGCAGTCCATTCCCCCATCGTCACTGCGAGCGAAGCGTGGCAGTCCATGCCTGCGTCGAGCGTGGCGGTCTATAACGGACATTTGAAGTTCACACCATGAGCCAACAACCCATTCAGTCGGACGCCCTGGGCGCTTTGCGTGTGCAAATTGACGCGCTGGACAAACAGCTGCTGAGCCTGCTGAACCAGCGTGCCCATGTGGCCGAGCAAGTGGGCGAAATCAAACGTGCCGAAGGCTCGCCTTTCTTCAGGCCTGACCGCGTGGCGCAGGTCATCGACAAGATCACCCAAGCCAACCCCGGGCCACTCAAAAACGAACACGTCGCCTCCATCTGGCGCGAAATCATGTCGGCCTGTCTGGCGCTGGAGGCCCCGCAGCGCGTGGCGGTGCTCGGCCCGCAAGGCACATTTTGTGAACAAGCGGCTATCGAATTTTTTGGCAGTGCCGCCAACCTGATTTACTGCGCCAACTTCGACGAGGTCTTCCACGCCACGGCGGCGGGCACGGCCCAATACGGCGTGGTGGGCATGGAAAACTCCACCGAAGGGGTGGTGGCGCGATCGCTGGACTTGTTCTTGCGCTCGCCCGTGCACGTGGTGGGTGAAGTCAGCTTGCTGGTGCGCCACAACCTGCTGCGCCAAAGCAACTCCGATGCTGGCGTTGAAGTGGTCATGGCCCACCCCCAGGCTTTGGCCCAGTGCCAAGGTTGGCTCAGCCAGCATCTGCCACTGGCCGAGCGCCGCGCCGTGTCCAGCAATGCCGAAGGGGCCCGTTTGGCAGCGACCAACCCGGCCTGGGCAGCGCTGGCCAGTGAGCGGGCAGCCAGCCAGTTTGGCCTGCACATCGTGCACCACGCCATCCAGGACGAGGCCTACAACCGCACCCGCTTTGCCGTGATCGCCCTGCCGCAAACCCTGGCCACGCCGCCGGCCTCGGGCAAGGATTGCACCAGCCTCGTGGTGTCGGTGCCCAACCGGCCCGGTGCGGTGCACGACCTGCTGGTGCCACTCAAGAACAACGGCGTATCGATGACGCGCTTCGAGTCACGCCCCGCCAAATCGGGCCAGTGGGAGTACTACTTCTACATCGACCTGCAAGGCCACATCAGCGAGCCGCATGTGGCCGCCGCCCTGCAAGAGTTGCAAGGCCTGTGCGCGTTCTACAAGGTGCTGGGTTCTTACCCCGTTTCAGAATAACCCCCGAGTGAGCGCCCTGTGAAATTCCAACGCCTGGCCCTGATTGGCTGCGGCCTGATGGGCGGCTCGTTTGCGCTTGCGCTGCGCCAAGCGGGCCTGGTGCAGCACATCACCGGTTTCAGCGCCTCCGAAAAAACACGCCAACGCGCGGTCGAGCTGGGTGTCATCGACCAGGCTTGCGACAACGTCGCTCAAGCCGTACAAGGCGCCGATTTGGTTTTGCTGGCTGTGCCCGTAGGCGCAATGCCGAGCAGTTTTGCCGCGATGCGCGAAGCACTGCAGCCCAGCGCCTTGCTGATGGATGTGGGCTCAACCAAATGCGATGTGGTCGCAGCGGCCCGTGCCGCTTTGGGCGAGCGTCTCAACTGTTTGGTGCCCGCCCACCCGATTGCGGGCAAAGAAGTCGCAGGCATCGAACACGCCGAGAGCACGCTTTACCAAGAGCGCCGCACCATCCTCACGCCCTTGCCGCAAAACAGCATCCGCCAAATCAAAATGGCCAGCGAAGTTTGGACCGCCATCGGCAGCCATGTGAGCCACATGACGCCCGAAGCCCACGACGCCACATTTGCCGCCGTCAGCCACCTGCCCCACTTGCTGGCCTTTGCCGCTGTGAATGCGCTCACCGCTCAGTCAAAAGGCGCTGGTTTTTTAGAGATGGCAGGCCCAGGTTTCAGGGACTTTTCACGCATCGCGGCCAGCGAACCTGCTGTCTGGCGCGATATCCTGAGCGCCAACCATGCAGAGGTCCTGACGCAATTGGCGCACTTTCGCTCAGCACTCGACCAGTTTGAAACCGCCCTTCAATCGGGCAACACCGCCGCGCTGCAACAGCTGATTCAACAAGCCAGCGAGGTGCGCTCGGCCTGGACACTGCAAGCGGGCAATGCTTGCAACAAAGCTTCTGAAGACTGAACAATGTTCTCCACCGCCTTCCTAGACCTTCCTGCGCTGCAAGGCGCGTCCGGCACCGTCACCTTGCCCGGCTCCAAAAGCATCTCTAACAGGGTGTTGCTGCTCTCGGCCCTCTGCCAGGGCACGACCGTGGTGCACGACCTGCTGGACTCGGACGACACCCGTGTGATGCTGGCCGCGCTGCGCCAACTGGGCTGCGGCGTGGAGGTGCAAGGCACCACGGTGACCATCACGGGCCTGGGTGGCCGCGCCTGGCCCACCGAAGCCATTGAATTTTTCATGGGCAATGCGGGTACGGCCATGCGTCCGCTCACAGCGGCTTTGGCGGTGCAGGGCGGCGACTTCACGCTCAAAGGCGTGCCCCGCATGCACGAGCGCCCCATTGGCGACCTGGTCGATGCGCTGCGCGAGTTGGGCTGCGCCATCGACTACCTGGGCAACGAGGGCTACCCGCCCCTGCGTGTGCGCCAGCCTTCGCTGCAACTGGACAAGCCCATCCCCGTGCGCGGCGATGTGTCCAGCCAGTTCCTCACCGCTTTGTTGATGGCCTTGCCATTGGCCGCACAGGACCGGGCCATCACCATCGAAGTGGTGGGTGAACTCATCAGCAAGCCCTACATCGAGATCACGCTCAACCTGCTGGCGCGTTACGGCATTGCGGTGGAACGCCACGGCTGGGAACGCTTTGTCATCCCGGCGGGCAGCCGCTACCAGTCTCCCGGCAGCATCCACGTCGAAGCCGACGCGTCTTCGGCCAGCTACTTCATCGCACTGGGTGCCATCGCTCAAGGTGAAGGCATCCGCATCCAGGGCGTGGGCGCCGACTCGATCCAGGGCGATATCCGTTTCATGGACGCCGCAGCCCAAATGGGTGCCCAGATCACCAGCGGCCCCAATTGGCTCGAAATCCAGCGTGGCGCCTGGCCGCTCAAAGGCATCACGCTCGACTGCAACCACATCCCGGACGCTGCCATGACGCTGGCGGTGATGGCGCTGTACGCCGACGGCCCGACCACGTTGACCAACATCGCCAGTTGGCGTGTGAAAGAAACCGACCGCATCGTGGCCATGGCCGCCGAAAGCCGCAAGCTGGGTGCCACCGTGGAAGAAGGCCCGGACTGGATCACCATCCACCCCCTTCCTAACCGTCAATTCGTCAACGCATCGGCAAAGGGCCAATGGCAACGTGCCAGCATCCACACCTACGACGACCACCGCGTGGCCATGTGCTTCTCGCTGGCGGCCTTCAACGCCGACCAGATCCCAGTGCGCATCGAAGACCCCAAGTGCGTGGCCAAGACCTTCCCGGACTACTTCGAGGCGCTGTTCTCGGTGGCGCACACGGCAGCCGCCAACATCCCGGTGATCTGCATTGACGGCCCCACCGCCTCGGGCAAGGGCACGCTCGCCAGCCGCGTGGCCACCCAGCTGGGCTACCACTACCTAGATTCGGGCGCCCTTTACCGCGTGACGGCCTATGCCGCTTTGCAAGCGGGCCTGACGCTCGAAGCCGCCGACGAAGCGAAGATCGCCCTGCTGGCCCGCAGTCTGCCGGTGCGCTTTGAAGGCGAGCAGGTGCTGCTGAACAACGTGGATGTGACCGACGCGATCCGCAGCGAGCAAGGCGGCATGAACGCGTCCAAAGTGTCTGTGCTGCCCGCCGTGCGTGAGGCCTTGGTCGATCTGCAGCACAGTTTTCAGCGTCTGCCAGGCCTCTTGGCCGATGGCCGCGACATGGGCACCGTCATCTTTCCGAACGCCCCTTTGAAGGTGTTTTTGACCGCCAGCGCCGCCCAACGTGCTGAAAGACGGCATAAGCAATTGATTTCTAAGGGTTTTTCGGCTAACATCGACGCTCTTCGCGCTGACTTGGAAGCGCGCGACGCGCGTGACATGTCCCGCAGCGTGGCGCCACTCAAACCCGCACAAGATGCCTTGCAACTGGACAATTCACAGCTCTCCATCGAAGCTTCGGTGGAACAAGTGATGGTCTGGTGGCAAAGCCGGCAGGTTTTCGGTTAACTGACCGATAACAGCCAAACCAGCCCAACCTGTGTGGGCTGACCTGAAGCTCCACCCGGCTCTCTTCGTGCAGCTTGCACACCGGCCAGGTGGTTTTTTTATCAACTAACCGCGGTTCACACCGCACAACCAATCGCCACAGTCAGCTCCTGGAAACGACGCATGTCGCGCTCGTCAGTCCTGCATTTGTGGATGAGGAAATCACATGTCTGAATCTTTTGCCGCCCTCTTTGAGGAATCCCTGCAACGTACCGAAATGCGCCCCGGTGAAGTCATCACCGCCGAAGTGGTGCGCATCGAACACAACTTCGTCGTGGTCAACGCCGGCCTCAAGTCCGAGTCGTATGTTCCCCTCGAAGAGTTCAAGAACGACCAGGGTGAAGTCGAAGTCCAGGTCGGCGACTTTGTCTCCGTGGCCATTGGCTCCATCGAAAACGGCTACGGCGACACCATCTTGTCCCGCGACACCGCCAAGCGTCTGGCTTCATGGATGTCTCTGGAAAAAGCTCTGGAATCCGGCGAGTTCGTCACTGGTGTGACCAGCGGCAAAGTCAAGGGTGGCCTGACCGTGTTGGTCAACGGCATCCGCGCTTTCTTGCCCGGCTCTTTGGTCGACACACGTCCCACCAAAGACCTGTCTCCCTATGAGAACAAGACCCTGGAATTCAAGGTCATCAAGCTCGACCGCAAGCGCAACAACGTGGTGTTGAGCCGCCGCGCTGTGGTGGAAGCCTCCATGGGCGAAGAGCGCGCCAAGCTGATGGAAACATTGCGCGAAGGCTCCATCGTTCACGGCGTGGTCAAGAACATCACCGAATACGGTGCATTCGTGGACCTGGGTGGCATTGACGGCTTGCTGCACATCACCGACATGGCATGGCGCCGTGTCCGTCACCCTTCCGAAGTGGTCACCGCCGGTCAAGAAATCACCGCCAAGATCCTCAAGTTCGACACCGAGAAAAACCGCGTGTCCTTGGGCCTCAAGCAAATGGGCGACGATCCTTGGATGGGCGTGAACCGCCGCTACCCACAGGGTACCCGCATGTTCGGCAAGATCACCAACATCGCCGACTACGGCGCGTTTGTGGAACTCGAGCCCGGCATCGAAGGCTTGGTGCACGTGTCTGAAATGGACTGGACCAACAAGAACGTGGCCCCATCCAAGATCGTGGCTCTGGGTGACGAAGTCGAAGTCATGGTCCTCGAGATCGACGAAGACAAGCGCCGCATCAGCTTGGGCATGAAGCAGTGCCGTGCCAACCCATGGCAAGAGTTCGCTCAGAACACCAAGCGCGGCGACCGCGTGAAGGGCCCGATCAAGTCGATCACCGACTTCGGCGTGTTCGTGGGCTTGGCTGCCGGCATCGACGGCCTAGTGCACCTGTCTGACCTGTCCTGGAACGAAACCGGCGAAAACGCCGTGCGCGAATTCAAGAAGGGTCAAGAAGTCGAGGCTTTGGTCTTGGCTGTGGATGTGGACCGCGAGCGCATCAGCTTGGGCATCAAGCAGCTCGACTCCGATCCTTTCACCACCTTCACTTCCATCAACGACAAAGGCCAGATCGTCACCGGCAAGGTCAAGTCCGTGGATGCCAAGGGCGCTGAAATCGACCTGGGCGAAGACATCGTGGGTTACCTGCGTGTGTCCGAAATCTCGCGCGACCGCGTGGAAGACGCCAGCCACGTGCTCAAAGTCGGCGACGAAGTCACTGCTGTTGTGGTGAACGTGGATCGCAAGACCCGCAACATCCAGTTGTCGATCAAGGCCAAGGACCAAGCTGACCAGCAAGAAGCCATGGCTTCGCTGTCGCAGCAGGCCAAGACCGAAAACGCTGGCACCACCAGCCTGGGCGCTTTGTTGCGTGCCAAGCTCGACAACAACTGATCCTCGTGATCTGAAGACGCTTGCTGTCTGAAAAGCCTGCCCCTGTCATGGGGGCAGGCTTTTTTCAGGTCCGTGCCTGAGTCAGCCACAAGCCATCCAACACATTGACATCATGACCCGCTCCGATCTGGTTGAAGAACTCGCCGCCCGCTTTGCGCAGCTGACCCACCGTGACGCCGAACTGGCCGTCAAGACGGTGCTCGACGCCATGAGCGATGCGCTGGTGAAAGGCCACCGCATCGAGATCCGCGGCTTTGGCAGCTTCTCCATCAACCGCCGCCCACCCCGTATCGGCCGCAACCCCCGCTCTGGCGAAAGCGTTCAGATTCCTGAAAAACGCGTACCCCATTTCAAGCCCGGCAAAGCCCTGCGCGAAGCCGTGGACGCTGGCACCGCCAACCCCGCCACAGGTCAAGCCAAACCTTGATGCGTGCTGCGGACCACGCTGCAAGCAGCGTCAGCCCGCCCGTCTGCCGCAGCGACCCTCGTGGCATCGACCGGCCCGTTAGAATGAAGCCAGATTCCGAGGTCTTCCATGAAACGTCTGCTTCGGCTGCTTCAGTGGCTACTGAAAGCCGCCGTCTTTTTCACCCTGTTTGCTTTTGCGCTGAACAACCAGCAAGAAACACGTGTCAACTTCTTTTTCGGCACGTTTTGGTCGGCACCCACCGTTTTGGTGGTGCTGTCCGCTTTCAGTCTGGGGGTGGTGGTGGGCGTCTTGGGCATGGTGCCCCGGTGGTGGCGGCACCGTCACGCCATGCGCCTGAATTCAGCCGCCAACGCAGAGCCGAAACCTGCACCAGAAGCCTCCCATGGAACTTGATCTGACCTGGATTTTGCTGGGCCTGCCAGCGGCCTTCGCCTTGGGCTGGATCGCATCGCGCCTCGATTTGCGCCAGATGCGCATCGCCAACCGCCAGGCACCGCGGGCCTACTTCAAAGGTCTGAATTACCTGCTCAATGAACAGCAAGACAAGGCGATCGACGCCTTCATCGAGGCCGTTCAAAACGATCCCGACACGTCTGAGTTGCACTTTGCACTGGGCAATCTGTTTCGCCGCAGGGGTGAATACGACCGCGCCGTGCGTGTGCACGAACACCTGCTGTCACGCGCCGACCTGAGTGGGGCCGATCGGCAACGCGCCCAACATGGCCTGGCACTCGACTACCTGAAGGCGGGATTGCTGGACCGCGCTGAAGAAGCACTGCGCAAACTGGAGGGCACCTCCTACGAAGGTCAAGCCCGGCTGGCACGGCTGGCGATTTACGAGCGATCGCGCGAATGGCCTGAAGCAGCCCGGGTGGCCGGTTTGTTGGAGAAGTCAGGCGAAGCCAATTTCGACATGCGATTAGCCCATTACCAATGCGAGCAAGCACGCGAAGCCGTTCAACAAGGTGACACGGCCAAAGCCACGGAACTGTTGACCGCCGCCATTCAGACCACCCCCGAAGCCGCCAGACCCCGCATCTTGCTTGGGCAATTGCAGCTATCGCAAGGACAGGCTGCACAAGCGTTTGAGACCCTGTCGGTGCTGTTTGAACGCGTGGACGTGGCCGCTCCCTTGGCGGCAGCCAGTTTGGTCAAAGCCGCTCAAGCGGCCGACTTGTCCGGACCCGCGACGCAAGTTCTCAAGGCACATTACGACAAGCTGCCCTGCATCGATGTGCTCGACGCCATCACAGCACTGACCTCAGACTCGGCGGAGCATGCTGCGGCATCACACCAGCGCTACCTGGACCATTTGAACCAACACGCCTCCCTGATGGCGGCCACCCGTTGGTTGGTTGACGAACACAGCGCCACCAAGCCCTTGCCCGCCACGGTGCAAAAAGCACTGGAACAGGCCATTCGACCCCTTGCCAGATACCGATGCGCTGCCTGCGGATTTGAGGCCAAAGAACACTTCTGGCATTGCCCGGGTTGCCAGGCCTGGGACAGCTACCCGCCCAGACGCGTTGAAGAGTTGTAAAAGTCTGGCTTGAAACACCTTGTTTCAAGTCATGCCAGCAACGCCCTTCACCCATCCGACCTCCCCCAGCACAATGAACGCCGCTGCAGAGAACTGCAGCGCCAACGCAGGGAGAAATCGGTATGCGCCACACCATCAGCACGGGGATTGTGTCCATGCTCCTGACGGGCATCGCCTGGGCACAAGTGGACCTGAACAAGGCCCAGGAAATAGAACTGGACGGCCTGAATGGCTTAGGGCCGACCATGACTCGGGCCATCATGAACGAGCGCCAAAAAGCCCCCTTCCGGGACTGGACAGACGTGATGCAACGCGTCAAAGGCATCGGTCCCAAAAAAGCGGCCAGCCTGTCAGAGCAGGGGGTACGGGTGCAAGGCCAGTCCTATGGCCAAGCCCCTGCATCCCCCATGAAAAAGCCTTGAGCCTCAGGTAGCAGCGTCAGACTCGGCCACGCCAAAACCGCCGCCGCCCGGGGTGTGGATCTCGAACACATCACCCACTTGCACCTCGACCTGGCCGATGTGCGCGAGCTCTTGTACGGTGCCATCTCGGCGTACCACCCGGTTGATGCCCGGCAGGCCGCTGTGTCCACCCGCCATGCCAAAGGCCGGGTGAACGCGCCCGTTGGACAAAATGCCCGCCGTCATCGGCTCCAGAAAACGCACGCGACGCACACCGCCGTCACCGCCGCGCCAGCGCCCCGCACCGCCTGAACCTTGGCGGATGGCATAGCTGTCCAGCCGAACCGGAAAACGGAACTCCAGCACCTCGGGGTCGGTCAGGCGCGAATTGGTCATGTGGGTTTGCACCACCGAAGTGCCAGCAAAACCACCCACCAAGTTACCTTGCGCATCGAAGCGCCCGCCCGCCCCGCTGCCGCCCGAAATCGTTTCGTAGTACTGCACCCGCGCATTGCCAAAGGTGAAGTTGTTCATGGTCGGCTGGCTGCCCGCCATCACGCCCAAAGCACCAAACAGCGCGTTGGTGATGCAGGTTGAGGTTTCCACATTGCCCGCCACCACCGAAGCGGGCGGGTTGGGGTTGAGCATGGAGCCCTGGGGAATGATGACCTTGAGCGGCTTCAGGCAACCCGCGTTCAGTGGGATGTCGTCGTCCACCAGGCTACGGAACACGTAGAGCACCGCCGCCATGCACACCGCACGGGGGGCATTGAAGTTGTTCGGCAGCTGGGCGCTGGTGCCGGTGAAGTCGATCTCGGCCGTGCGCTGCTGCGCGTTCACACGGACCGCCACCTGAATCTGAGCGCCGTTGTCCAGCGGCAAAGTGAACGCACCGTCTTTCAAGCGCGTGATGACGCGGCGCACCGATTCTTCAGCGTTGTCCTGCACATGGCGCATGTAGGCCTGCACCACGTCCAGGCCAAACTGTTCCACCATGCGGCGCAGCTCCTGCACCCCTTTTTCGTTGGCGGCGATCTGCGCTTTCAGGTCAGCCATGTTTTGCTGTGGGTTGCGCGAGGGGTATTCACCGCTTTGCAGCAGCGCCACCATCTCGGCTTCGCGCAGACGCCCGGCTTCGACCAGTTTGACGTTGTTGATCTGCACACCCTCTTCTTCGATGCGCGTGGAAAACGGCGGCATGGAGCCGGGCGTGAGCCCACCCACATCGGCGTGGTGGCCGCGTGAGCCCACATAAAACACGGGCTCGCCGTGGCCGTCCAGATACACCGGGGTGATGACGGTGATGTCGGGTAAATGCGTGCCGCCGTGATACGGATCGTTCAACACGAACACATCGCCCGGCTGCATGCGGCCTTTGTTTTCCTGAATCACCGTCTGGATGCTCTCGCCCATGGAGCCCAGGTGCACCGGCATGTGGGGCGCGTTGGCGATCAAGTGCCCTTCGGCGCTGAACAAGGCGCAGGAGAAGTCCAGGCGCTCCTTGATGTTGACCGAGTAGGCGGTGTTCTGCAGCTGCAAGCCCATCTGCTCGGCGATGTTCATGAACAGGTTGTTGAACACTTCGAGCAGCACCGGGTCGGCCTGTGTGCCCGCCGCATGCTGTACCGCCCGCGCCTGCACGCGCACCAGCAACAAGTGGTCCAGAAAGGTCAGTCGGGCTTGCCAGCCCGGCTCTACCACCGTGGTGGCATTTTTCTCGGCAATGATGGCCGGGCCGTTGATCACATCGCCGGGGCGCATGTCTTCGCGCACCACCAGGGCAGCGTCTTGCCACTGGGCCACGCCTTGCGCATTGGCTGCATACACCTGCACCGTGTCGCGGCGCGGCACTTCGCGCTCGGGGTGCAAGGTGTGCGCCGCTTCTTCGGGCGCATCGCCAGGCAAGACGGCCTCGACCGACACCGCTTCGACCACCAGGGCCTTGCCCTGCATCAAAAAGGCAAAGCGTTGGCGATACGCCGCTTCAAAACCGGCCACCAATTGGGCTTGATCGCCCCAGGGCACGACCAGCGCCGAGTCGGTGCCTTCGTAGCGCAAATGCACACGTTGGCGCAGCTCGATGCGGTGGGCGCTGCCCGCATCCCCGCCCATTTGCGCCAGCAAAGCCTGGCGGGTGGATTCGCCCAAGGCCTGCAAACGCGCGGCCATCAGGGGCATGGCCTCAGCGTCCAGGCGCCGTTCCACCGATTCCTCACGCATCACGTTCTGGTCGGCCAGGCCCATGCCATAGGCCGAGAGCACACCTGCCAGCGGGTGCACCAGCACCTGCGACATGCCCAAGGCATCGGCCACCAGGCAAGCGTGCTGCCCGCCTGCGCCGCCAAAGCATTGCAAGGTGTAGCGCGTCACGTCGTAGCCCCGTGCCACCGAAATTTTCTTGATCGCATTGGCCATCTGCTGCACCGCGATCTGGATGAAACCATGCGCCACATCTTCGGCGGCGCGACCGGTTTGCTGGGCCAGTTTTTCAAAGTGCCCGCGCACCACCTCGGCATCCAGCGGCTGGTTCGCATCCGGTCCAAACACCGAGGGGAAAAACCTCGGTTGCACCTTGCCCACCATCACGTTGGCATCGGTCACGGCCAGCGGCCCGCCCCGGCGGTAACTGGCCGGACCCGGGTTGGCCCCCGCGCTTTGCGGCCCCACCCGAAACCGCGCACCGTCATAGGCCAGCAGGGAGCCGCCGCCTGCCGCCACGGTGTGGATGCTCATCATGGGCGCACGCATGCGCACACCCGCCACCTGGGTTTCGAACTCGCGCTCGAACTGCCCGGCAAAGTGCGACACATCGGTGGACGTGCCGCCCATGTCAAAACCGATCACCTTGTCATGCCCCGCCAGCTGCGCCGTGCGGGCCATGCCCACAATGCCGCCCGCCGGACCGCTCAAGATGGCGTCCTTGCCCGCAAACACCTGGGCGTCGGTCAAACCGCCCGAAGACTGCATGAACATCAGTTTCACACCCGGCATTTCGCTGGCCACCTGGTCCACATAGCGGCGCAGGATAGGCGACAAATACGCGTCCACCACCGTGGTGTCGCCCCGGCTGACCAGCTTCATCATCGGGCTGGTCTGGTGCGAGGTACTGACCTGCGTGAAGCCGACTTCACGCGCCAGCCGCGCCGCCGCTTGCTCGTGCGCCGTGTGCCGCCAGCCGTGCATGAAAACCACCGCCACCGAGCGCACGCCTTGGCTGTGCCAATGCATCAATTGGGTGCGCAAATGCACTTCATCGAGCGGCTGCAAGACCTCGCCATCCACCGCCACACGCTCTTGCGCCTCAAGCACCGCGCTGTAGAGCAATTCGGGCAGCACGATCTGGCGGTCAAACAAACGCGGGCGGTTTTGGTAGGCGATGCGCAGCGCGTCGCCAAAACCCTGTGTGGTCACCAGCAGCGTGGCCTCGCCCTTGCGCTCCAGCAGCGCGTTGGTGGCCACGGTGGTGCCCATCTTCACGCATTCAACCCGTTCAGGTGTGACGGGTTCACCAGGCTTCAAGCCCAGCAAATGGCGGATGCCCGCCACCGCCGCATCGCGGTATTGCTCGGGGTTTTCGGAGAGCAGCTTGTGCGTGACCAAAGTGCCGTCAGGCCGCTTGCCCACCACGTCGGTGAAGGTGCCGCCCCGGTCAATCCAGAACTGCCAACGGTTTGTGCCAGCGGGTGGGGTGTTGGGTTCAGTCATAGGTCGGTCAACAATCTGAATTCAAAACATCAATTTCACAAAGAAGCAGCGGCACGCGCCGCCTGGTCGTACATGCCCGAGAGCACACGCAGCAATCGGGCCAGCTCGCCAATGTCGCGGTTCAGGCCATCGTCGGCCTTGAGCGCATCGATCAGGCAGCTCTCGCGGATTTCGCGGTAGCGCTGCACATAGCCGCGCCCTTCATCGGTGGCCGCATAGGTCACTTCCTTGCCGTGTTTTTGCGACATCACCACGCCCAAGCCTTGCAGCTTTTTCAGGGCGTAATTCACCAAATGGGTGTCTTCGATGTTCATGATGAAGCAGATGTCGGCCAGGCGCTTGTCGCGCGCGCGGTGCGTGACGTGGTGCAGCACCAGCACATCCAGCGGCGTCAGGTCCTTCAGGCCGGCAGCGGCCATGCAGTGGATGATCCAGCGGTGAAACGCGTTGCCCGCCACGATCAGGCCGAACTCGAACTCGCTCATCTCGGCGCTGTCGGGCGAGACCAGGTGGGCCGAGGACACGATGGGGCTGGCGGCAGAGATGCTGAGGGAATTTTTGCGCGGCATGGTTTCCGTCAAGGCTGGGAAGATGAGAAAGTCTATGCCCGATGCCGACAATTTGCCAACAATTTGTTGACATTAAGGGAAAACACCGATCACGGATCGGCCCCGCCTTGCCTACAGTGAGCACCTGACAGATGCACCCGATGCGCGCGCCAAGCGGGCACCTTTCTTGCACTGCCCAGTGAACCGTTCATTTCCATCTTTCACAGGAGTTTTCATGCAACGTCGTGCCCTTCACCTCAGCCTGTTGGCTGGCTTGCTCGCTGTTTCCGGTTTTGTTTCGGCCCAAACCAAGTGGGACCTGCCTGCCGCCTACCCCGCCACCAACTTCCACTCGGTCAACATGACCCAGTTTGCGGCCGACGTGGACAAGGCCACCGCAGGCAAGCTGAAAATCACGGTGCATGCCAACGCTTCGCTGTTCAAGGCCCCGGAAATCAAGCGTGCGGTGCAAGGCGGTCAAGCCCAGTTGGGTGAGATTTTGCTGGTCAACTTCCAGAACGAATGGCAACCCTTTGGCGCGGACGGCCTGCCCTTTTTGGCCGACAGCTATGACGAGTCCATGAAGCTCTACAAGGCCCAAAAGCCGCTGCTGGAAAAAAAGCTTGCCGAGCAAGGCATGATGCTCCTGTACTCGGTGGCTTGGCCTCCACAAGGCATTTTCAGCAAAAAACCGATCAACAGCGCGGCTGACCTCAAAGGCATCAAGTGGCGTGCTTACAGCCCCACCACCGCCAAGATCGCTGAACTGGTCGGTGCCCAACCTGTGACCGTGCAGGCGGCCGAGTTTTCGCAAGCCCTGGCCACAGGTGTGGTCGAATCGACCATGACCTCGGGTGCCACGGGCGTGGACAGCAAGCTGTACGAACACCTGAAGTACTACTACGACGTCCAGGCTTGGCTGCCCAAAAACGCGGTGATTGCCAACAAGAAAGCCTTCGATGCGCTGGACAAAGCCACACAAGACGCCTTGCTCAAAGCCGCAGCCGATGCCGAAGCAAGGGGCTGGGCCGAGTCACGCAAAGTGAACACCACGACCTTGGAAACCCTCAAGGCCAACGGGATGACCATCGCTCCGCCTTCGGCTCAGCTCAAAGCTGACATGAAGAAGGTGGGCGACACCATCATGAAGGAATGGCTGGAAAAGTCCGGGGCTGAAGGCAAAGCCATTGTCGACGCCTTCAAGCGCTGAGCCGATGCGCCGACTGTTGAACGCGATTTATGCCAGCACCGCCGCCCTGGCGGCGCTGTGCATGTGTGGCCTGCTGTTCATGGTGCTGCTCTCGATCTTGAGCCGGCAGTTCCATTTCCATGTGCCCGGCACCGATGCCTATGCGGGCTACCTCATGGCCGGGGCGGGCTTTTTGGCGCTGGCCCACACCTTGAAGCGGGGTGAACACATCCGCGTGACCTTGGTGCTGGGCTTGTTCAAAGGCACGGCCCATCGCGCCATGGAAGTGTTCAGCCTGTCCCTGGCCAGCTTGCTGGCTTGTTTGTTCGCCTTCTACAGTTGCCGCCTGGTGTGGCAATCCCTCGAGTTTCACGACATCTCCACGGGCAACGACGCCACGCCCTTGTGGATTCCGCAGCTGGCCATGGCATTGGGCACGGTGATTTTTGCACTGGCCTTTGTGGATGAGCTGGTGCTGGAAATCCGGGGCCAACGTGCCGCCACTGTCAGCGGCGAGATGCTGCGCAACGAATGAGCTGCCATGAATGACTTGATGATCACAGGGCTGCTGGTCCTGACCTTGTTTTTGATTTTGGGCAGCGGTGTGTGGATTGGCCTCACGCTTTCGGGTGTGGCTTGGGTGGGCATGCAAATGTTTTCCGCCAGGCCCGCTGGAGACGCCATGGCGGTCACCATCTGGGGTTCGGCCTCAAGCTGGACGCTCACGGCCCTGCCCCTGTTCATCTGGATGGGCGAAATTTTGTTTCGCACCCGCCTGAGTCAAGACATGTTCAAGGGCCTGGCCCCTTGGATGCAGGCCCTGCCCGGGCGCTTGCTGCACACCAATGTGGTGGGCTGCGCCATCTTTGCGGCCGTGTCCGGCTCCAGCGCCGCCACCTGCGCCACGATCGGCAAGATGACCTTGCCCGAGCTGCAAAAACGCGGTTACCCTGAAAACATGGTGATTGGCACCCTGTCCGGCTCGGGCACACTGGGCCTCTTGATTCCGCCGTCCATCATCATGATCGTGTACGGCGTGGCGGCCGATGTGTCGATTGCCCAGCTCTTCATCGCCGGGGTCTTGCCCGGCTTGCTGCTGGCGGGGCTGTTTTCGGGCTACATCATTTATTGGTCACTTCGCCATCCGGACCAAATCCCACCGCGTGACGCGCCCATGAGCTTCATGCAAAAACTGCAGGCATCAAGCAGCCTGATCCCTGTGGTCTTGCTGATTGCAGCGGTATTGGGCTCGATCTACACCGGCTTGGCCACCGCCACCGAGGCGGCGGCGGTGGGTGTGGTCGGCGCCTTGGTCTTGTCGGCACTGCAAGGCTCCATGAGCTGGGCTGTGTTCAAGGACGCCCTGATGGGGGCCACACGGCTGTACTGCATGATCGCGCTGATTTTGGCGGGGGCTGCATTTTTGACCTTGTCGATGGGCTACATCGGCTTGCCGCGCCATTTGGCCGAGTGGATTGGCGGCCTGGGCCTCAGCCCCTTCGCACTCATCATGGCCTTGATGGTGTTTTTCATCATCCTGGGCTGCTTTTTGGACGGCATCTCCATGGTGGTGCTAACCATGGGTGTGCTCATGCCCACGGTGCAAAAAGCGGGCATCGACCCGATCTGGTTTGGCATCTTCATCGTGTTTGTGGTCGAGATGGCGCAGATCACGCCGCCCGTGGGCTTCAACCTGTTTGTGCTGCAGGGCATGACGGGCAAGCAACTGCCCTACATCGCCCGCGTGTCCATGCCCATGTTCTTCCTGATGGTGGGCGCAGTGATGCTGATTTATTTTGTGCCCGGCATCGTGACCTGGCTGCCCACACAGATGAAACTCTGAGTTTGGAGCCGGGTTCATCCTCTATGATTCAACCCGTCCCCAGAGGACGGGTTGTTCATTTGGGACGAGAAGGAATGCTGTGTTCAAGAATGTGATGGTTTACCGCATCGGCGAGGGCTTTGCGCCCACACTGGCCGATGTGCAGGCGGCGCTGGAGCCGGTGCAGTTTGTGGAATGTGGCGCCAGCCAGGAAAAATCGATTGGCTGGGTGCCCCCTCGGGGTGAGGCGCACGGCCCACTGGTCGAGTCGGTGGCCGGGCAGTGGATCATGAAACTCATGATCGAATCGAAGGCCGTACCTGGCAACGTGGTGCGCCGCAAGGTCGATGAACGCATCGCCGAAATCGAAGCGGCCACCGGCCGCAAGCCCGGCAAAAAAGAAAAACGCGAGCTGATGGACGACGTGCTGCTGTCCTTGTTGCCGCAGGCTTTTGCGCGTCAGTCCAGCGTGCTGGTGTGGATGGACCTGGAAAATCGCCGTCTGGTGCTGAACGCGGGCAGCCAAGGCAAGGCCGATGAAGTGATGTCGGCGCTGATGAACGTGATGGGTGGCCTGTCGGTGTCGCTGATCCAGACTGTGACCTCGCCCCAGGCGGCCATGACGCAATGGCTTTTGGCGCCCACACCCGACGAATGGCCGTCCGATTTGACGGTAGAGCGCGAAACCGTGCTCAAGTCCACAGGCGAAGACGCCGCCAGCGTGCGCTTCACCCGCCACCACCTGGCCAACGACGATGTGCGCAAGCATGTGCTCGAAGGCAAGCTGCCCACCCAGCTGGCGCTCAGCTGGGATGGCCGCGTGGCCTTTGTGCTGACCGACACCCTGCAGCTGAAAAAAGTGCAATACCTCGACGGCGTGATGGACGAGTCGGGCACCGACAAAAACGAAGACCGCTTTGACGCCGACGTGGCCTTGTCCACCGGTTTGCTGGGGCCGCTGATCGACAGCCTGATCGAAGCCCTGGGCGGCGAGATGGAACTGGGCGCAGCGGCGGCCGACCAGGCCATGCCGAACCCCACGCGCACCGTGTTGAATTCGACCGTGGCAACGGGTGCAGCCGACGACGAAGACCCTCCGTTTTAACCACGCCTAGTCCCAGCCGAAAGGACCCGCCCCATGCTCACGGTGATCGCGATCTGCCTTGGCGCCTGTGTGGGTGCGCTGTCGCGCTGGCAACTGGGTCTCTGGCTCAACCCCAGCAGTGCCGCAGCGGGTCTGCTGCCTTGGGGCACGCTGGCGGCCAACCTGATCGGCGGCTACTTGGTGGGCGTGTGCGTGGGGGTGTTCCAGCAACTGCCCGAACTCGACCCGGTCTGGCGGCTGGCCCTGGTCACCGGTTTTCTGGGGGCGCTGACCACGTTTTCCAGCTTCTCGGCCGAAGTGGTGACCATGCTGCAGCAAGGGCGCTTGGCATTGGCGCTTGGCACAGCTTCGCTGCACCTGTTCGGCTCGCTCGCCCTCACGCTGCTGGGCCTCAAGACGGTGGAGCTCTTGTGGGTACGGTGACGGGTCAACCGCCCCCGCGCTGCATGTACAAGTCGAAGCGCTTCATGAAGACATAGCGCTGATCGGCATCCAAACCTTCAAACTCAAAATTCACCCGCAGCACCGGCATGCGCATGAGCGCGATCACGCGCGGCGGCATGACTTGCCAGCGCAGGCGCAAGCGGCCTGGGCCAATGGTGACCACAGCGGTGCTGGCGGTGCGCTGCCAGGGGCAGTCGCCCATGGCGGCGGGCAGCCAGCCCAGCCACTCGGACTCGGTGCAGCCCATATCGCGCTGAAATTGCTCGGCGTAGCTCGATTGCATGCGCGGCTTCAGCCCCCCGCCACCGGTGGCCAGATGGCCAACACGTCGCCTTCGGTCAAAGTGGTGGTGCCCCGGTCTTCGGGCGCGATATATTTGCCGTTCACCAGCACCAGATGCACCAGCTTGGGCGGCATGCCATAGGGCTCGATGATCTGGCTGATGCTGGCATCCAGCGCAACATCCAGCGTGACCTGGTTGCTGCGCCGCGCTTCGGCAGGCAAATAATCGGTCAGCGTGGCAAACAGTTTGAAAGTGATGTTCATGCGCAGATTGTGACCTCAGTGGCCATCACCTCATCGGCGGCGGGCATCGGCTGCCCCGCTCCAGCGGCCTTGTCCTTGAGCGCAGTCCAGGTAGGCGTCCATCAGCTTCGTGGGGTCCTGCATCAACCGGTCTTTCCAGTCGCCCAAATGGATTTGACCTTCCACCAGGCCGCGCATCACGCCCACGTGCTCGGTCCAGCCCACGCTGTTGCAACCCACCATCACGTCGTCCTTGAACTGCAGGCTCAGGTGCCGTCCGGCGGCTTTGTCGGTCAACACGGCCGACTGGCCACCGGCAACGCCTTCCCAGTTGCCAAAGCTGGTCGAGATCAGCCCCAGAGTGTCGAGCACGTTGATTTGCGTGACGCCTTTGAGTTCGGTCTTTTGGCCCAACATGTTGAGCGCGGCCACGCGGGCCTGCTCGGCCGCGTTGGGCTGGATGGCGCTCACAATGGTTTTGCCGCTGACCAGGTCAAAAGCTTCGGCGCAGTCGCCCGCGGCGTAAATGCCGGGCACATTGGTTTGCAGGTGCTGGTCCGTCAAGACGCCTTGCAGGCAGGTGATTCCGCTGTCCTTCAAGAAGCCGATGGCCGGGCGCACGCCCGTGGCGCTGATGACCAGATCGGCCTCGACCGTCTGACCGTTGGACAGCTTGACCTGCAGGCCTGTGCCACCGGCAGAAATGGCTTCGACCTTGGTGCCGGTGAAGACCTGGACACCCTTGGCCTCACACCAATCTCGGATCATGCCGCCAGCGACCGGACCCATCATGCGCGGCACCATGCGGTCGCCCATCTCTACCACGCTGAGCTTGACGCCACGCACGGCCAGCGCTTCCATGATGATGCAGCCAATGAAACCCGCACCCATTTGCAACACGCGGGCACCCGGCTTGGCCAGGGCCTGGATGGCGCGGGCATCTTCCAAAGTCCAGCACGGATGCACACCAGGCAAGTCCATGCCCGTAATGGGCGGGCGCACCGGGTGCGAGCCGGTGGCGATCAAGAGCTTGTCAAAAGTGATCGACTGGCCGTTGTCCAGTTGCACGGTTTTGCCCGCCGAGTCAACCCGGGTTACCTTGGCCTTGACCTGGGTAATGCGCAAATCGTCAAAGT
This sequence comes from Limnohabitans sp. YIMB22184, assembly GCF_048020265.1. GTDB lineage: Bacteria > Pseudomonadota > Gammaproteobacteria > Burkholderiales > Burkholderiaceae_C > Limnohabitans_A. The sequence goes on along the minus strand of NZ_CP171843.1, from coordinate 671,916 downwards.
GCGAATCGCTCTTGCGCAGGTAGGTGCCGCGTTCGTCAATGTTGCCGATCAAGAGGTAGGGGATGGCCATGCGCGAGTAAGGCGCATCGGACTCGTCGCCTACCAGCGTGATGGAGTCGTTCGGGGCGTGCTTGCGCAGGGTCTCGGCGGCGATGACACCGGCGGGGCCGGCACCCAGGATAAGGTGATGGGTCATGGATCAGACTCCGGAAACAGGCAGCGGCCCGAGGGCCGCTGGAAAAGAAGAAAGACGAGGTTGCCACGCTGCGCTTGCGATGACATACAGGTCAAGGCCAGCGCAGCGGGCTGCCACCTCAAAGGCTCAGACGCGCCTTGGTCTCGGCCGTGGGGCGGCCTTCGCTGTCCCAACCACGGGCGGCGTAGTACTTGGGCAGCATCTCGGGCAGCATGCTCACCTTGCCTTTGGACGGGCCGGTTTTGGCGGCTTCGGTCAAGAGGCGCTTGGGCAGGCTGTCGTCGGCCTTGGTAAAGCCCGCGGCGTTGTTGAACTCGCGCTCCATGTTCCAGATGCGCTCGCCAATTTTTTCCAACTCTTCGGTGGTGTAAGCATCGTCGCACGCGGCTTGCAGTTGAGGTGCCAAATCGGCCACACCCCAGGCAAAGGTGGTGAACACGCACAGACCGGACGAGTCGAAAGCAGCGGTCGCGTCCTGGAAAGCCTTGACCAGCTCAGGCTTGCCTTCGTGCTCCAGTGGGTCGGTCTTGACCGGGATACCCAGCACTTCGGACGCGATGGTGTAGCCGCGCAGGTGGCAAGCACCGCGGTTGGAAGTGGCATACGCCAAGCCAATGCCCTGGATCGAGCGGCCGTCATAAGCCGGGAATTCCTGGCCCTTGACGCTCATCGACAAATCGGGGTGACCGTACTTGGCAGTCAGGCGCTTGGAGCCTTGGCCAATCTCGACACCGAAGCCTTCACCCTTGGCGGTGATTTCTGCAAAGTGCGCCAGCGCCTGGGCCGAGCCGAACTTGGCGTCGATGCCCAGCTGCTCTTGGGTCAGCACGCCCATCTCGTACAGCTCCATGACCGCGCCCACGGTGGCACCGAAGCTGATCGGGTCAAAGCCTTCTTCGTTGCACAGCATGTTGGCGTACTGCAAGGCTTCCAGGTCTTTCACGCCGTTGGCCGCGCCCAGCGCCCAGGCCGCTTCGTATTCCAGGCCGCCGTTGGCGCCCCAGTATTGCGGCTTGTTTTGTACGGTGAAATGGCCTTCGTCCATCTTGCTGATGCGGCCGCAAGCGATGGTGCAGCCGAAGCAGGCCTGGTTGGTCACCAGGTGCTTCTTGCCGTCGGTCTCGCGCGGTGTGCCCATGGCTTCGGCGGAGATGTCTTTCGCACCCTCGAACTGCACGTCGCGGTGGTTGCGGGTGGGCAAAGCACCCATCTCGTTGATCACGTTCATCAGCACCTGGGTGCCATAAGCGGGCAGACCCTGGCCGGTCACGGCGTTTTCGGCGAGGATTTTCTTCTTCTCGAAGGTCACCTTCATGAAGGCCTTGGGGTCGCGGATATTGCCCACGCCCTTGGTGCCGCGCACGGCAATGGCCTTGAGGTTCTTGCTGCCCATCACGGCGCCCACGCCTGAGCGGCCAGCCGCACGGTGCAGATCGTTCACCACGGCGGCGTACAAGACCTTGTTTTCACCGGCCTTGCCAATGCTCGAGACACGCAGCAGCGGATCTTGCAAGCTGGTTTTGAGGACCTCTTCGGTTTTCCAGACGCTTTGGCCCCACAGGTGCGAAGCATCGCGCAGCTCGGCCACGTCGTCGTTGATGTAGAGGTACACCGGCTTGGCCGATGCGCCTTCAAAAATGATCATGTCCCAACCGGCCATCTTCAGCTCGGCACCCCAATAACCGCCCGAGTTGGAGCAAGCAATAGCGCCAGTCAGCGGGCCTTTGGTGATGACGGTGTAGCGGCCCCCGGTGGAGGCCATGGTGCCGGTCAGTGGGCCAGTGGCCCAGATGATTTTGTTATCAGCCGACAGCGGGTCGACCTTGGGGTCGACTTCGTTGATCAGGTATTTGCTGCCCAGACCGCGCGAACCAATGTAGGCACGCGCCCACTCCATGTTCAGCGGTTCGGATTTGACGGTGCCAGCCGTGAGGTTGACGCGGAGGATTTTTCCAGCCCAAGACATGTTGAAGCTCCTTATGGGTGGTGAATTAAGCGGCAGAGGGCTGATTGCCCAACTTGTCGGCCCACTGCTTCATCTTGTCGATGCCGGTCCAGTTGGCGTCTACGAAGGTGATGGCGCCGGTAGGGCAAGCCTCGACGCAAGCCGGATCGCCACCGCACAGGTCGCACTTTTGCACCTTGCCGGTCTCTTGCACGTAGTTGATGGTGCCGAATGGGCAGGCGATGGTGCAGACCTTGCAGCCCACGCAAGTGGACTCATTGACCACTTTGGCGCCGGTGGCTTTGTCCACGGTGATGGCTTCCACAGGGCAGGCGTGCAGGCACCAGGCTTCGTCGCACTGGGTGCAGGTGTAGGGCACTTTTTTGCCGGTGTGGTGGAAGTCGAACACCTTGATGCGCGATTTGGAGGTGGCGTAAGTGCCGTAGTTCTCGAAAGAACAGGCCATTTCGCACTGCAAGCAGCCGGTACATTTGTCCGGGTTGATGTGCAGGACTTTCTGCATGAGTATCTCCTGTGGTGTGGCGGACTTTTCAAGGCCGCGCTTATGAATCAGAATGCAAAGCCATTGTTGTGGCGCAACCCGGCAAACCGATGCGGATTAACCCTAGGTTTGGCAGGGTTGACGCAAAAATTCTCAGCTTGATACACACCTGACATGTCCCTGACCTCCCTCTCCGGTGACCGCATCGACCGCATTGCACAAGCTCGCCAACTGGTTTTTCAGGGACGCGCTGAGGCCCAGGGTGCTGGTGTTTCACCCTGGATCGCCCAATCGTGGCAGCGCTGCCTGGGCATGGGCCTGCAGCCAGGGCAACCGGTGGGCTTTGAGGCCATTTCGGCCCAGCACATGCGCAGGGTGCAGGAAGCCAGCCGCCCCCTGGTGCAGGCAGCCCAGCCGGTGCTGGTGGAGCTGGCCCGGGCCATTGCCGACATCCGTTACTTCGCCATATTGACCAATGCCGAGGGCATCGTGGTCGACGTGCACGGTCCGGTGGACCGGCAAGACCGCCGCGCCGACGTGATTGCCCGGGTAGGCGTGGATTTGTCCGAAAAAGCCGTGGGCACCACCGCCATCAGCGCCGCCTTGACCGAGTTGCAGCCGGTCTGGCTGCACAGGGGCGAGCACTTTTTTCAGGACACCAGTGTTTACAGCTGCGCGGGTGCGCCTGTGTTCGGGCCCGACGGCTTGTGCGCAGGCATGCTCGACCTCACGGGCATCGAAACCACCGAGCGCCCGGCTCTGAAACACCTGGTACGGCGCTCGGCCCGCAGCATCGAAAACAGCTGGCTATTGTCAACATCGCACGCACTGGTGCTGCGCCTGAACTGGCCTGGCAATCAGCCTGGGGACGACAGCGATGGCTTGCTCACCCTGGACACCGACGGCCAAATAGTGGGGGCCAACCCCACCGCGCGGCAAATGCTGTCCTTGTCACCCACCTCGCACGGCCAGGGGCTGCACGCCAGCGAGGTGTTTGCCTCGCCCTGGGAAAACCTGTTCGATACCGCTAGCGGCCAAGCCCAGCCGCAAGAGCTGCCGCTGTGGTCTGGCCTGCGCTTGCAGACATTGGCCTCGCGCCCTGGTGGCTTGGCCCCAACGTCCCCGACCAAAGCACAAGCGCATCGGATCGGCGCTGGCGCCAAACCCCTCAAGGATCTGCAAACCGACATGATCCGCGAGGCGGTGAATCAGGCGCGTGGCAATGTGGCCGAAGCCGCACGCGCATTGGGCATCAGCCGGGCCACGGTCTACCGCAAACTCAGCGCCCCCAAAGCCTGATCACTGACCTGCGTTTGGAAAGAACAGCTGCTCGCCGCCGATTTTGTAGCGGGCAATCACACCCTGGCCTGCGGCCGAAGTGATCCAGTCCACAAACTTTTGCGCATCGAGCCGCTTGACATGCGGGTGCCTTGCGGGGTTGACCACCATCACGCCGTACTGATTGAACAGGCGCTGGTCACCCTCTACCAAAATGGTCAGATCGGCCCGGTTTTTGAAGTTCAGCCAAGTGGCGCGGTCGGCCATGACATACGCGCCAGAAGACGCCGCGATGTTGAGTGCCGGGCCCATGCCGCAACCGCACTCTTTGTAGCCGCTGCCTTTCTGATCGGACAGCTTGGCCATTTTCCAAAAGCGCAATTCGGCTGCGTGGGTGCCGCTCTTGTCGCCCCGCGAGACAAAAGCGGCGTTGCTTGCCGACACCTTGGCCAAAGCCGAAACGATGTCTTTGCCCTTGACGGCTGCAGGGTCGGCTTTGGGGCCGATCATCACAAAGTCGTTGTACATCACGCTCTGGCGCTGGAGGCCAAAGCCATCGGTCACAAACTTTTCCTCTGCGGCCTGGTCGTGCACAAACACCACATCGGCATCGCCACGCCGTGCCATGTCCAGCGCCTGACCCGTGCCCAGCGCCACCACCTTCACATCCAGCCCGCTGGCCTTTTTGAAAGCGGGCAAAAGATGCGCGAACAAACCCGATTGCTCGGTCGAGGTGGTGGACGACATCACAATGGTCTGGGCTTGCGCCCACACCGAGCAGGTGACCCAGACTACGCCAACCCAGATGCGGCGTGCGGTTAAAAACTGGCAATTCATGAAAGCTCACCTTGAACAAAAGCATGGGCGGCCGGGCTGTGCGCCGCGAGCGTCGCCGCATGGAAAAAATCAACCACAGGCAAGTCGGCCAACACGCAACCGCCCTCCAGATAAACCACGCGGGTGGCCAAGCGCTTGACCTGACCCAGGTTGTGGCTGGCCCAGATCAGGGTCAGCGGACGCTCCTGGCTGCAGGCAAATTCGGCCATCAAAGCTTCGACCTCGCGTTTGGCGTGCGGGTCCAGGCTGGCGGTAGGTTCATCCAGCAGCAGCACATCGGGCTGACGCGCCCAAGCGCGTGCCAAGGCCAGGCGCTGCTGCTGCCCACCCGACAACTGGCGGCCGTTTTGCCGCGCCACCGACTGCAGACCCACGCGGTGCAAAGCCTGCAGCGCCAAAGCTTGGGCAGCGCTCCAACGCAAGCCGCGCACGCGGTCCAGCCACAAACCCAGCGCCACATTGTTCAAGGCCGACAGGCGCAGCAGATGTGGCCTTTGGAACAGCATGGCCTGGCGCACGCCCGGCGCTTGCAACACCTCGCCCTGCGTGGGGGGCACCAAACCATGCAAGGTGCGCAGCAAAGTGCTCTTGCCCGAACCGTTGGCGCCCACCAGCGCCACGCGCTCGCCCGCTGCGATGCGCAAGCTCACACCCGTCAAGGCCGCTTGTGCCCCCAGCTGCACGCTCACCGCTTCCAAGCTGATCTGCGTGGTGTTCATGGGTGCACCCCCAGCGTCCTGTCCAAGGGCGCGGGCCGTGCATACCGCCGCTCACCCCACAGGCGCAGCCCCGCCACCAGCGCGTTGAGCAGCAGCACCACCACCAGCAAGACCATGCCCAGGCCCAGCGCCAGCGGCAAATCGCCTTTGCTGGTTTCGAGCGCAATGGCGGTGGTCATGACCCGGGTGAAGCCATCGATGTTGCCGCCCACGATCATCACCGCGCCCACTTCCGAGATGGCGCGGCCAAAGGCGGTCACGCCAATGGTCAACAAGGCCAAGCGCTCGTCCCAGGCCAGTAATAAGCTGCGCACCCAGGACCCTGCGCCGAGCGAGGCCCACTGCTCGCCGTGCTGACGCTCCACGTCTTCGACCACCTGGCGCGTCAACGCGGCCACCACCGGCACCACCAAAATGAACTGGGCCAGCACCATGGCCTGAAAACTGAACATCCAGCCCAAAAAGCCCAAGGGCCCGCTGCGCGACAGCAGCAAATACACCACCAAACCCACCACCACCGAAGGCAACGCCAGCAAAGTGTTCAAACCGACCAGCACCGCGCTCCGGCTGCGAAACCGCGACACCGCCAGCCAAGCCCCCAGCACCACGCCCACGCCATAGGCCAGCAAGCAGGCAGCGGCGCTGACGGCCAGTGAGCGGGTGACGACCACCCACAAGTCTGGATCGAATGAAGTAATGAGGTTGAGCGCCGTCAAGACGCTGTCGGTGAAGCTGTTCATGTTGCGCCCGATGGTAAGGGCTTTAGGGCGTGGCGCGCCTCCAAAGGTCCGCCAACTGGCGGCAACTGCAGCGGCCTCCACAGCCGCAACTCAGGCACAGCCGCTATTTGAACGCTTTTGAATACAAGCCCATGACTTGAAAAAACATCAAGCTCTTTCAAGGGTTTCACGACCCGGACGGGGTCTGGGTCCCACGTACAATCGCCGCTCTTGACTGAGGAAAACCCTTATGAATGCCCTTTTGCAATGGTCCCGCTGGATCGATGCGCTCAACCGCGCCATCGGGAAAATCACGATCTGGCTGGTGCTGATCACCACCTTGATCAGCGCAGGCAATGCCATCGTGCGCAAAATTTTTGACAGCAGCTCCAACGCCTTGCTTGAAATCCAGTGGTACCTGTTTGCCGCCGTATTTCTGCTCGGCGCAGGTTACGGCCTGCTGAACAACGCGCACGTTCGCATTGACTTTTTGGCCAGCCGCCTGAGCGCACGCACCCGCAACTGGATCGACGTGGGCGGCATTGTGCTGGCCCTGATCCCGTTTTGCGTGCTCAGCATCGCTTTGTCTTGGCCCATGTTCATGCAAGCCTATACCTCCGGCGAAATGTCCTCCAACGCAGGCGGCCTGATCCGCTGGCCCGTGTATTTGCTGATCCCCGTCGGTTTTGCCTTGCTCTTGCTGCAAAGCTTGTCCGAGTTGGTCAAGCGATTGGCGTTTTTGCGTGGCCAGGGCCCAGACACACTGGCCCACGAAGACAGCCAAAGTGATGATGAAAAACGTGCTGCGGAGCTGCAGCAAGAAATCCAGGGAGCCCGTTGATGGAAGCCTCTTTTTTGGTACAAAACTTTGTACCTCTGATGTTTGCGGGCCTGTTGGCCCTGTTGATCACCGGCTTTCCGGTGGCGTTTGCACTGGCGGCTTGCGGCCTGGGTTTTGGCTTTTTGGGCATGGAAGCGGGTCTCTTTCCGGCCAGCATGTTCCAAGCCCTGCCCCTGCGCATCTTTGGCATCATGCAAAACGACACCTTGCTGGCCATCCCCTTCTTCACCTTCATGGGCATCCTGCTGGAGCGCTCGGGCATGGCCGAAGACCTGCTGGAAACGGTGGGCCAGGTGTTTGGTCCGGTGCGCGGCGGCTTGGCCATTGCGGTGATTTTGGTGGGTGCCTTGCTGGCCGCCACCACGGGTGTGGTGGCTGCGGCTGTCATCTCGATGGGCTTGATTTCGCTGCCCATCATGCTGCGCTACGGCTACAGCCGGGTGATCGCCACGGGCGTCATCACCGCTTCTGGTACGCTGGCGCAGGCCATCCCCCCTTCGCTGGTGCTGATCGTGTTGGCTGACCAGCTGGGCCGCTCGGTGGGCGACATGTACGCCGGCGCCTTGTTGCCCGGTTTGCTGCTGGTGGGCCTGTACATCCTGTTCATTGTGGCCGTGGCCATCTTCAAGCCCGCCATGGTGCCGGCCTTGCCAGCTGAGGCACGCATTTACCGCGAAAGCAACGGCCAGTCCGGTCACAAGTCACTGATCGCTTTGCTTTTGATCGCCACCGTGGTGGGCGTGGCTTGGGCGCAAGTGCACGACGCGCTTTTGCGCGACTGGCTGGAACGCTCCATGCCCGCGCCTGGCGATGAGGTGGTTATTTTGTCCATGACCATCGCCTCGCTGGTGGCACTGAGCCTGTCCGTGTTCAACCGTGTCACTGGCCTGGGTCTGCTGTCGCGTCTGGCCGAGCAGGTCACCTTTGTGCTCATGCCGCCGCTGATCCTGATCTTTCTGGTGCTGGGCACCATCTTCTTGGGTGTGGCCACGCCCACCGAGGGTGGCGCCATGGGCGCTGTAGGCGCTCTGGTGTTGGCAGGCCTCAAAGGCAAACTCAACCTGAACCTGACGCGTCAGGCCCTGGAGAGCACCGCCAAACTGTCCACTTTTGTGCTGTTCATTCTGATCGGCTCGACCGTGTTCAGCTTCACCTTCAATGCGGCCGATGGTCACATCTGGGTCGAACACCTGTTCGAAAACATCCCCGGTGGTGCCTTGGGGTTCCTGTTCGTGGTGAACCTGTTGATCTTCGTGCTGGGCATGTTCATTGACTTCTTCGAAATTGCCTTCATCGTGGTGCCACTGCTGGCCCCGGCTGCTGCCAAGATCCTGCCCGAATTGGTGCCTGGCATGACGTCTGACCAGGCCCTGATCTGGTTCGGTGTGATGGTGGCCATGAACCTGCAGACCTCTTTCCTCACACCACCCTTCGGTTTTGCCTTGTTCTATTTGCGCAGCGTAGCCGCTCGCAACGACTACACCGACCGTGTCACAGGCGAGAACATCCCAAGTGTGAAGACGACCGAGATCTACAAAGGCTCCATCGCCTTCATCGCGCTGCAGTTGCTGATGGTGGCGGCGATCATCGCCTTCCCGTCGATGGTGACCGGATCACTGACCAACACAACGGCCGTGGATCTGGACAGTGTGACGCTCGAAGCCTCGGACTCGGCCTTTGATGACCCAAGCAGCGAAGAAGCCGACAAGGCCGGCACCGACCTGCAAGCCGATGAGGCCAAGGACGATGCCGCAGAAGACGACCCGATGAAAGACATCCCGGGTGCCGCGAAGCGCTGAACACCTGATTCACCCAAAACCAAGCCCATCTGTTTTCAGATGGGCTTTTTTTCGCCTGTCATTCGGCGCAGCTGCTGACCCGTCTGAAGCCATGCCGATGTGCTGCCGATAAAAAAACCCGCTGGGCGCAAGCGCAGCGGGTGGATCGACGAACCGGGCGCGCAGGCCCGGTATCAGCCTCAGAGTTTTTGCGACTGCATGAAGTTGTCGAAGCGGGCTTCGCCGAAACGGAACCACCAGTTGGAGTCAGCGCGGAACTTGGCGTAGTCGGTGTAGACCTTCTTCCAGTTCGGGTTCTTGGCGCTCAGTTCAGAGTACAACTCTTCAGAGTGCTTGAAAGCCACATCCATCATGTTCTTGGGGAAGGCCAGGACCTTGGTCTTCTGTGCCGCCAACTGACGCAGGGCGCCAGGGTTGCTGGCGTCATAGCGTGCCTGGATGATGGTGTGGGCATAGGTCGTGGCGGTGTCCACGATGGCCTTGTTTTCAGCCGACAGTGCATCGTAGGCCTTCTGGTTGACGTACAAGGACAACTGAGGGCCACCTTCCCACCAGCCGGGATAGTAATAGAACGGCGCCACTTTGTTCAGGCCCAACTTCAGGTCGTCGTGTGGGCTGATCCACTCGGCCGCATCGATCGTGCCCTTTTCCAGCGACTGGTAAATCTCACCAGCGGGAATGTTCTGAGGCACCACGCCCATGCGCTCGAGCACCTTGCCAGCGAAACCGCCCACGCGGAACTTCAAACCCTTGAGGTCTTCGACCTTCTTGATCTCTTTGCGGAACCAACCACCCATCTGGGTGCCGGTGTTGCCCATGGGGAAGTTCACCACGTTGAACTTGGCATAGTGCTCACGCAGCAGCTTCATGCCATTGCCTTCGTACATCCAGGCGGTCATCTGGCGGCTGTTCAGGCCGAAGGGGATGGCGCAATCGAGGGCGAAGGTTTCGTCTTTGCCGAAGAAGTAATAAGGCGCGGTGTGGGCGCATTCCACGGTGCCGTTTTGCACGCCATCCAGCACGCCAAAGGCGGGCATCAACTCACCGGCTGGGTGGGTGGTGATCTCGAACTTGCCGCCGCTCATCTCTTTGACCTTCTTGGCAAAGATCTCGCAGCCACCGAACAAGGTGTCCAAAGACTTGGGGAAGCTCGAAGCCAAGCGCCAGCGAATGGCGGCCTGGGCGTGAACAGCCGGAGCAACGCCTGCGGCCAAAACGCCCGCAATGCCTGCATTTTTCAGAATGGAACGACGATCCATGAATGGACTCCTTAAAAGATAAGAAACACACCCGGCATGCCGGGCGCTGACAGTTGCGTCAATTGGTATTGTAAAAACCTACAGAAGACTTAACGGGCCGGGTTTACCCTTCGAAGCGAAATTGAAAAAATTTCACGTTCAGCCTGGTGATGCCCCGGGGCAGCGTCTTATCTCTGACAGGTCACAAATCAGGCCAACGCTGCCGAATGGACTTCTCCATCCCCGCCGCATCCAGCCCCTGCAGGGCCAGCAGTTTGGCCGGATCGCCGTGCTCAATGAATTCGTCCGGCAAGCCCAGCTGCAAAACCGGCCGGGTGATCTGCAAAGTCTGCAAAGCCTCGGCCACCGCGCTGCCTGCGCCGCCCATGGTGCAGCCCTCTTCCACCGTGACGATGCGCTCGTGGCTTTGGGCGATGTGGTCCAGCAAGTCCACATCCAGCGGCTTGACCCAGCGCATGTTGACCACCGTGGCATTGAGTTTTTCAGCGGCCTGCAAAGCCGGGGCCAGCAAGGTGCCAAAGGCCAGAATGGCCACTTTTTCGCCCTGGCGGCGCACTTCGCCTTTGCCGAACGGCAAAGTGTCCAGATCGCGCCCGGGCTCGGTGCCCACGCCCGCACCGCGCGGATAACGCACCGCCACCGGGTGGTTTTGTGCGTAAGCGGTGCTCAGCAGCTGGCGGCATTCCCGCTCATCGGCCGGGCAAGCCAGACTCATGTTGGGGATACAGCGAATAAAAGCGATGTCGTAAGCCCCTGCATGGGTCGCGCCATCGGCCCCCACCAGACCGGCGCGGTCGAGCGCAAAGACCACCGGCAGGTTTTGCAAGGCCACATCGTGGATCAGCTGGTCGTAGCCGCGCTGCAAAAAGGTGGAATAAATCGCCACCACGGGTTTCAGGCCCTCGCAGGCCATGCCTGCGGCAAAGGTCACGGCATGCTGCTCAGCAATGCCCACGTCGTAATAGCGCTTGGGGAAACGCTGGTGAAACGCCACCATGCCCGAGCCCTCGCGCATGGCGGGCGTGATGCCCACCAGGCGCATGTCTTTTTCGGCCATGTCACACAGCCACTGGCCAAACACCTGGGTGAAGGTGGTTTTGGCGGGCGTGGCCGCTGGCACCAGGCCCACGCTGGGGTCGAACTTGCCGGGGCCATGGTAGGCCACCGGGTCGGCTTCGGCCTTGTCGTACCCCTGGCCTTTTTTGGTGACCACATGCAAAAACTGCGGGCCATCCAGGTGCTTGATGTTCTCCAGCGTCGGGATCAGCGATTCCAGGTCGTGCCCGTCGATCGGGCCGATGTAGTTGAAGCCGAACTTCTCGAACAGAGTGGCCGGCACCACCATGCCTTTGGCGTGTTCTTCCAGGCGCTTGGCCAGCTCAAACAGGGGCGGTGCATTTTTCAGCACGTTCTTGGCACCGGCCTTGGCCGCCGAATAAAAACGCCCGCTCATGAGCTGGGCCAGGTAGCGGTTGAGCGCCCCCACGGGTGGGCTGATCGACATGTCGTTGTCGTTCAGGATCACCAGCAGCTTGCACTCTTCGACGCCCGCGTTGTTTAAGGCTTCAAAGGCCATGCCGGCCGTCATGGCGCCGTCGCCGATCACGGCAATCGAATGGCGCGACTCGCCTTTTTGGCGGGCCGCCACAGCCATGCCCAGAACCGCCGAAATGCTGGTGGACGAATGGGCCGTGCCAAAGGTGTCGTATTCGCTCTCGTCGCGCCGCGGAAAGCCCGACAAGCCGCCAAATTGGCGCAGCGTGGGCATGCGGTCGCGCCGGCCGGTAAGGATTTTGTGCGGGTAGGTCTGGTGGCCCACATCCCAGACGATACGGTCTTCCGGGGTGTTGAAGACATAGTGCAATGCCACCGTCAACTCCACCGTGCCCAGGTTGGAGCTCAAATGCCCACCGGTTTTGGAGACGTTGTCCAGCACGCAGTGGCGCAGTTCATCGGCCAATTGGGGCAAGTCGGTGCGCTGCAGGCGGCGCAGATCGGCCGGGGAGTCGATGTTCTTGAGCAAATCGGTCATGTCAGTTGTTTCTTTCTACCACCATGGCGGTCAGAGCACGCAGCGCGGCCAAACGGTCATCGGGCAATCCGGTGTCGGCCAGCGCCTGCATGGCCTGAGCCGCCAAGCTGTCGGCATAAGCCTTGGCCGCATCCAGGCCCATCAGGGCCACATAAGTGGGTTTGTCGGCGGCTTCATCCTTGCCTGCAGTCTTGCCCAGCGTGGCCGAATCGGCCGTCACATCCAGCACATCGTCGACCACCTGAAAGGCCAGGCCCAGGGCCTCTCCAAAGCGCTGGAGAGCCGCTTGCACAGGGGCAGAAACGCCCTGCACACAGGCTGCGCCCATCTGCACGCTGCACAGCAGCAGTGCCCCGGTTTTGAGGCGGTGCATCTGGCGCAATTGGTCTTCAGTCAGGCGCTGGCCGACACTGGCCAGGTCAATCGCCTGCCCCCCGGCCATGCCCTGGTAACCGGAAGCCCGGGCCAGCAAGCCCACGCAGGCGGCCTGCACCGCCGCAGGCATGCTGCCATCCGGAGGTGTCAAAAATTCAAAGGCCAGCGTCTGCAAGGCGTCGCCCGCCAGCAGGGCCTGGGCCTCGCCAAACTGCATATGCACTGTGGGTTTGCCGCGGCGCAGCACGTCGTTGTCCATGCAGGGCATGTCGTCGTGCACCAGCGAATAAGCATGGATCAACTCGATGGCGCAGGCGGCATTCAGCGCCGCCGGGCTGCTGGTCGCATCGCCCACCGCCTCGGCCGTGGCCAACACCAGCAAGGGGCGCAGGCGCTTGCCGCCGTCCAGCACCGCGTAGCGCATGGCCTGGCCCATTGCGGCAGGTGATTCGGCCGCGATGCCGGCCGACAAAGCTTGCTCGACCCGATCGAGATGCGGCTGCATCCAGGCCTTCAAGTTCAGACTCATGCGCCGCTCCAGGGTTTGAGTTGCACGCCGTCCAGCACCTGGATCTGGTCTTCCACCGCCTTGAGCTTGTCGCGGCAAAACGCCAGCAAAACCGCGCCGCGCTGGTAGCCGGTCAAGAGCTGGTCCAAAGGCATCTGGCCCGATTCAAGCTGGGCCACCAACGACTCCAGCTCCGACAAAGCCGCTTCGTACGTGGCAGGCAGGGGCGCTACCGAGGTGTCAGCGGCGTCGGAGGGGGCGGCCTTGGGCATGGGGAGTTCCGGAGGAAAAAACCCGATTTTAGGCCTTAAGCCTTGATCAGACTGACACAGGGCACCGTCAAGCTCGCCAGACGGGCGGACTCTGAGAGTCCTTGAATTTCTGACGGCTTGTGCCAATGCGGGCTTCAAGGCCCACCCCCCGGGGTAGAATTACAGCTCATCGACAGGGTTTCCCTGTCATTTTTTTGCGCGGTTTTCCTTGAATTCAGCGCTTTGTCCCTGCCCCTTCATAGGGGGAGTCTCTAGGTCAGGTCACCCATGTCTGATTTAAGTCTTCAACTGCAGCAGGCCGCAAGCCAACTACCAGTTTCCACTTATTTCGATGAAGCGCTGTTTCAGCGCGAATTGAACACGCTCTTCCGGCAAGGCCCCCGCTACGTGGGCCACCAGCTGGCGGTGCCCCACCCGGGCGACTATTACGCCCTGCCCCACGAGGCGCAAGGCCGCGCCTTGGTGCGCAATGCCCAAGGCGGGGTCGAACTCGTCTCAAACGTCTGCCGCCACCGCCAGGCCGTCATGCTGAATGGTCGGGGCAACCTGCAGACCCAGCAAAAGGGCAGCGCAGGCGGCAACATCGTGTGCCCGCTGCACCGCTGGACCTATTCGCCCAGCGGCGAGCTGCTGGGCGCACCCCACTTTGCGCACGACCCCTGCCTGAACCTGAACAACTACAAGTTGCAGGAATGGAACGGTCTGTTGTTTGAAGACAACGGCCGCGACATCGCCGCCGACCTGGCGGGCATGGGCCCCAGAGCGCTGCTGAACTTTGAAGGCTACGCACTGGACCGGGTTGAATTGCACGAGTGCAACTACAACTGGAAGACCTTCATCGAGGTCTACCTGGAGGACTACCACGTCGGCCCCTTCCACCCGGGCCTCGGCCAGTTTGTCACCTGCGACGACCTGAGCTGGGAGTTCAAGGAGCACTACTCGGTGCAAACCGTGGGCGTGTCGGGCGGCTTTGGCAAACCCGGCTCGGACACCTACAAAAAGTGGCACGAGGTGCTGCTGAAGTACCGCAACGGGCAATTGCCCGAGCGCGGTGCGATCTGGCTGACCTACTACCCGCACATCATGGTCGAGTGGTACCCCCATGTGCTCACGGTGTCGACCCTGCACCCGATCAGCCCCAGCAAGACGCTGAACATGGTGGAGTTTTACTACCCCGAAGAAATCGTGGCCTTTGAGCGCGAGTTCGTCGAAGCCCAGCAGGCCGCCTACATGGAAACCTGCATCGAAGACGACGAAATTGCCGAACGCATGGACGCGGGCCGCAAGGCCCTGCTGATGCGCGGCGACAACGAAGTCGGGCCCTACCAAAGCCCCATGGAAGATGGCATGCAGCACTTCCACGAGTGGTACCGCCAGCAAATGAAGACCCTCTGAAGCGCTCACGGATGCAAGCCTCCTGGATGATTCTGGCGTCGCTGTTTTTCGCGACGATGAGTGTTTGCATCAAATACGCTTCGGAGTACTTTCACACCTTTGAGTTGGTGTTTTACCGTGGCCTGATTGGCATCGCTTTCATGGCCGCCATTTGCCGCAGCCAGCGGGTGGCCTTGCGCACGCACATTCCGCTCATGCACGTGTGGCGCTCGGTGATTGGCGTGGCTTCGCTGACGGCCTGGTTTTACGCCATTGCCCACTTGCCCCTGGCAACAGCCATGACGCTCAACTACATGAGCGGCGTCTGGGTGGCTGCCTTCTTGGTGGGCGGCACGCTGGTCATGGGGCGGGTGCAGGACATGACACGGCAAGGCCCGGTGGTGCTCACCGTCATCACGGGCTTTGCGGGCGTGGTGATGATCTTGCGGCCCACCATCGAGCAGAACCAGCTGTTTGCCGGCGTGATCGGCCTGCTTTCGGGCTTGGGTGCGGCGCTGGCCTACATCCAGGTGGCGGCACTGGGCCGCATGGGCGAGCCCGAGGCCCGCACCGTGCTGTATTTCTCCATCGGCACCACCCTCACCGGGGCTGTGGCCATGCTGTTCGTCGGCCCCAGTGCCTGGGTCTGGCCGCAAGCCTGGTGGTTGCTGCCGATTGGCTTGCTCGCCGCCCTGGGCCAGCTGTGCATGACCAAGGCCTACAGCAGCGGCGCCACACTGGTGGTGGCCAATTTGCAATACTCGGGCATTGTGTTTGCCGCTTTATATGGTCTGTTTTTGTTTGGCGACCAGATTCCCCTGATCGGCTGGATGGGCATGGCCTTGATCATCGCCAGTGGCATCGCTGCCACCGCCTTGCGCAACCGCACCCTGCCCCGCGCCCCGGCCGAAGACCATTGAACGGAGACCCCATGTACCCCTTGCTGATCACCGCCGCCCAATTGCAAGACCTGCAGGCCCAGGGCACGCCCTGCGCCGTGCTGGACTGCAGCTTTGACCTGATGAAACCCGAGCTGGCCGATGGCTTCTTTATCAGCGAACGCATCGCAGGCGCCCTGCCTGCGAACCTGGACAAGGACTTGAGCACGCACCAGCCGGGCCAGGCGGTCAACGGCGGGCGTCACCCTTTGCCGCAGCGCGAGATCGTGGCGCAGTGGCTGGGCCGTTTGGGCATTCACAACGGCATGCAGATCGTGGTGTACGACCGCAACAAAGGCCACTACTGCGGCCGTTTGTGGTGGATGCTCAAGTGGCTGGGGCACGAGGCCGTGGCCGTGCTGGACGGCGGCCTGCAGGCCTGGAAAGACGCGGGTGGCGCCTTGGCCTCGGGGTCTGCTACACCCTTGGCCCCCACCCGTTTTGAGCTGAAAGCGCCGCTGCGCCAACTGGTGCTGACCGACGCGGTCTCGACCGCCCTGGGCCAACCCAGCCAAATCGTGGTCGATGCCCGCGCCGGGGCCCGATACCGGGGCGAGGTAGAGCCACTGGACCCGGTGGCGGGTCACATTCCGGGCGCTTTGAACCGCCCCTTCACCGAAAACTTCACCGAAGACGGCCGCTTCAAAAGCCCAGAGCAGCTGAAGGCGGAATGGCGCCAAGTGCTGGCAGGCCGCCCGGCCAGCAGCGTGGTGCACCACTGCGGCAGCGGTGTCACGGCTGTGCCCAATCTGATCGCGATGGAATTGGCTGGGTTTGGCCCCACTGCCCTCTATGCTGGCAGCTGGAGCGAATGGTGCCGCACGCCCGGGCTGCCTTGCGCCCAAGGCTGAGACAGCTGCGGCTCAGTGGCTGTGCCCGGCCACAGCACTGACCAGAACCACCATGCCAATGCCCACGCCCAGCCAAATGATCTGGGCGACTGTCTCTCGCGCAGACAGGCGTTTTTGCAATTGGGGAATCAGGTCGGCCAGGGCCACATACACAAAGCTGCTGCTGGCCACCACCAGGAAAAACGGCAGCCAGTCGTGCAAGGCATCCACCAGCACATAACCCACGGCACCGCCAAAAGCCGTGATGGCCCCGGCCATGGACACCTTCACAATCGCGGCCTGGCGACTGCTGCTGCCCCGGCGCAACACCGCCAGATCGCCCATGTGGTGGGGCACTTCGTGCGCCAGAACGGCCAGCGCGGCAATCACCCCCAAACGCATGTCCGCCATGAAGGCCGAAGCAATGAGGATGCCGTCGCCAAAGCAATGCACGCTGTCCCCCGCGAGCACCGCCCAGGCCCCCCGGGGTGGCTCGCCAGGGGTTGACTTGCCGTGAACATGCGCCTGGGCATGGGCAGTTGGGTGCGCATCGTGGTGATGGTCGTGGTGACCATGCCCGTGATCATGGCCATGCTCGTGCCCGTGGTGCCAGAGTTCGGCCTTGTCGAGCAAAAAGAAAAACACCAAGCCCACTAACAAGGTCAAAAACAGCTCGTGCGCCCCGGCCTCGCTCTCGAATGCTTCCGGCAACAAATGCAAGAAGGAAGTGGCCATCAAAGCCCCGGCCGCCAGACTCAGCATGTGCTGGGTGTACCGGCTCAAGATGCCAAAACTCAGCCAGGCCGCCACCCAGACGCTGCCAATGCCCGCCACCAAAGTCCCCACCAGAATCGCCAATAAAGTCATCATGTTTCCCGGGGTGCCTTACACCCCAAAACAAACCGCCCCTAAGGGCGGTTTTTCAGAACTCACGCCCCACGGGCGGTTGTTGCACTCAAAAATCAGGCCACGCCCTGGCGTTTGAGCCAGGCCAGCAAACGCTGCCAGCCGTCTTCTGCCGCCGCCTTGCGGTAGCTGGGGCGGTAGTCGGCATGGAAGGCGTGCGGGGCCTCAGGATAAACCACAAACTCGCTGGCTTTCGCCGCGGCAGGCCCTTGGGCCAGCTCAGCTTTCATCTTATCAACCGTGTCAAGAGGTATGCCGGTGTCGGCCGCGCCGTACAAACCGAGCACTGGCGCCTTGAGGCTGCCCACCAAAGCCAACGGGTGGTTTGGCGTCTGCGCTGTCGGGTTGCCCACCAGCCGGCCGTACCAGGCCACGCCCGCCTTCAGCTTGGGCTGGTGCGCCGCATACAGCCAGGTGATGCGACCGCCCCAGCAAAAGCCGGTGATGGCCAACTTGTCGGTGTTGCCGCCGTTGGCGGCAGCCCAGGCCACGGCTTCGTCCAGGTCAGCCATGACCTGGGCATCCGGCACCTTGGAAATCACCTCGGCTTGCAGCTTGGGGATGTCACTGTAGCCCTTGGCGTCGCCCTGGCGGACAAACAACTCGGGCGCAATCACCAGGTAGCCCGCGTGGGCCAGGCGGCGGGTGACATCGGCGATGTGCTCGTGCACACCAAAAATCTCGGAAATCACCAAGACCACCGGCAAACCGGTCTTGCCCGCAGGCGCGCTGCGGTAAGCTGGCAACTTGAAACCGTTCACGTCAATGGTCACCTCGCCCGAGACCAGGCCTTTGGCGGGAGTCTGGATGGCAGTTTGCGCCATGATCGGCAAGGCTGCTGCGGCATACCCCACACCCAAAGCGGCTTTCAAGGCGCTGCGGCGTGTGGCCCCTGAGGCACCCATGTGTCCACCCAGCAGGGCTTGCGTGTCTTCAATCAGGTTGTGGTTCAAGGGGGACTCCTGCATTTGGCTTGGAAGGGTCGTCTATCTTGGCACAGGCGCTTCGGACTCGCACATGCGCAGGGATTTAAACTGCCCTCATGCCCCAGACTCTGCCTGTTTTGTATTCGTTTCGCCGCTGCCCCTACGCCATGAGGGCACGCTTGGCGCTTCACGCTAGCGGCGTGGCGTACGAGCACCGCGAGGTGGTGCTGAAAAACAAACCTGCCCACATGCTGGCCTTGTCGCCCAAAGGCACGGTGCCGGTCTTGTGGCTGCCCGGCACAGACGGCGACCAAGTGCTGGAGCAAAGTCTGGACATCCTGCTGTGGGCCCTGCGTCAGCACGACCCGTTGGGCTGGCTGCCAGACACAGAGTCGGCCATGGCCGATGCCTTGGCGCTGATCGGGCACAACGATGGCCCGTTCAAACAGCAGCTCGACCGCTTCAAATACCCCAACCGCTTTGGCCTCGCCAGTGGCTTGGCCGACCGTGATGGGGCCGCCGTCTGGCTGCTCATGCTCGATGCACGCCTTCGTTTGCAGCCTTTTCTGGCAGGCAATCGTTTTGGCCTGGCCGACGCCGCCCTGGCGCCTTTTGTGCGTCAGTACGCCCACACCGACCCGGCTTGGTTTGCGTCACAGCCCTGGAGCGCTTTGATACGCTGGCTGACCGAGTTTGAAGGCTCCGACCTGTTTGCCGCCATCATGCACAAGCATGTGCCGTGGCAAGAAGACATTAAATAGGCACTTGAAAGGGCGCTTCACGCTCAGTGCGCCTGCTCCCAGTTCGGCCCAAAGCCGACTTCGGCCAAGAGTGGCACCTTCAGATCGGCCACGCCCGCCATGATGCGCGGCACCTCGGTGCGCACCCACTCGACCTCTGACTCAGGCACCTCGAACACCAATTCGTCGTGCACCTGCATGATGACCTTGGTGGACTTGCCTTGTTCGTCCAGCGCCTTTTGCACGGCGACCATGCTCAGCTTGATCAAATCCGCTGCTGTGCCCTGCATGGGGGCGTTGATGGCGGCACGCTCGGCCCCGGCGCGGCGCGGGCCGTTGGGGCTGTTGATCTCGGGCAGCATCAGGCGGCGGCCAAACACGGTCTCGACATAACCCAGCGCCTTGGCCTGCTCGCGGGTGGCGTCCATGTAGTGTTTGACGCCCGCAAAGCGCTCGAAGTAACGCGTGATGTAGTTCTTGGCGGCGGTGTTGTCAATGCCCAGCGCCTTGGCCAGACCAAAGGCGCTCATGCCGTAAATCAGGCCGAAGTTGATGGTCTTGGCATAACGGCGCTGCTCGCTGCTCACCGTGTCGGGCGTCGCGCCAAACACCTCGGCGGCCGTGGCCTTGTGCACGTCCAGCCCCTCATGGAAGGCCTTGAGCAAGGCCGCGTCGTCGCTCAGGTGCGCCATGATGCGCAGCTCAATCTGGCTGTAGTCGGCACTCGCAATCACGCAGCCTGCGGGGGCCACAAAGGCCTCACGCACCTTGCGGCCCTCGGCGGTGCGCACCGGGATGTTTTGCAAATTAGGCTCGTTGCTCGACAGACGGCCCGTGACGGCCACCGCCTGCGCATAGTTGGTGTGCACACGCCCTGTGCGCGGCAAGGCCAGCTGCGCCAGCTTGTCGGTGTAGGTGCCTTTGAGTTTGCTCAGGCTGCGGTGCTCCAGGATGCGGGCGGGCAGCGGGTAGTCCTCGGCCAGTTTTTCCAGCACCTCTTCGTCGGTGCTGCGGGCGCCCGTGGCGGTTTTCTTGATGACGGGCAAGCCCAGCTTGTCAAAAAAGATCTCGCCCAGCTGCTTGGGACTGGCCAGGTTGAAGGGCTGCCCGGCGATCTCGTAAGCCTCGGTTTCGAGCTGCACGATGCGCTCGCCCAGCGCCTGGCTTTGCGCGGCCAGCGTGGGCGCGTCGATCAGCACGCCGTTGCGCTCGATGCGATACAGCGCTTCGCTGGTCTGAATCTCTAGGTCGTAGACAAACTTCAGGCCCGCGTGCGCCTCGATCTGCGGCCACAGCGCCAAGTGCACGTCCAGGCACTGGTCGGAGTCTTCGCACGAATAATGCGCGGCCTTGTCCACATCAACCTGCGCAAACGGAATCTGGTGCGCGCCCTTGCCGCACAGGTCCTCATACGTCACGCCTTTGCGGCCCACATGGCGCTCGGCCAAACTGCTCAACCCGTGCGGCTTGTGCACTTCGAGCACATAGCTCTGGAGCATGGTGTCGTGGGCGTAGCCCTGCACCTCGATGCCGTGGTTCGCGAATACATGGCGGTCGTATTTGATGTTCTGGCCCAGCTTGTGGCGGGCCGGGTTTTCGAGCCAGGGCTTGAATTTGGCCAGCACATCGGCCAGCGGCAGCTGCTCGGGCGCACCCGGGCCGTTGTGGGCCAGCGGGATGTAGGCCGCCTCCCCGGGTTTGACGCTCAGCGAGATGCCCACGATCTCGGCCCGCATGGCATCCAGCGAGGTCGTCTCGGTATCGATGGCGGTGAGCGGTGCCTGCTCAATGCGGGCCAGCCAAGTGTCGAATGCGGCCCAGTCGAGCACGGTGTCGTATTTCAAATCGCCCTGCACCGCGCTGGCGGCTGTATCCAATTCGGACAAGGCCGCGGGTTCTTCTTGAGCCGAGCCAAACAAATCGCCCATGCCCGTGTCTTTGGGTTTGGCTACTTTTTTCGCCACAGGTGCAGGCATGGCCCCACCGAGCGACTGCACCAGCCCTTTGAAGCCGTATGTCTGATAAAAATTCAGCAGCTTGTCCTTGTCGGGCGCGTGCAGGTGCAGGCTGGCCAGCGACGGCAAACCGGGCACCCA
Source organism: Limnohabitans sp. YIMB22184 (assembly GCF_048020265.1). Lineage (GTDB taxonomy): Bacteria > Pseudomonadota > Gammaproteobacteria > Burkholderiales > Burkholderiaceae_C > Limnohabitans_A. The sequence continues at coordinate 650,824 of NZ_CP171843.1, read as the reverse complement.
GCCGTTCAGGTCGCAGTCGGTTTTCATGGTCACGAGCGCCCGGCCTTTGGGCAGCCAGTCCACCGCCTGGCGCAGGTTCTCGCCCGCCACGCCCTTGATCTCGTGGGCGTGCGCCATCAGGTTGTCGAGCGAGCCGTATTCCAGCAGCCACTTGGCAGCGGTCTTGGGACCGACCTTGTGCACGCCCGGCACGTTGTCCACCGGGTCGCCCACCAGGGTCTGGTAGTCGATCATCAGCGCTGGCGGCACGCCAAACTCTTCGGTCACGCCCGCCACATCGCGCACCTTGCCGTTCATCGTGTCGATGATGGTGATGTGTTCATTGACGAGCTGGCTCAGGTCCTTGTCGCCGCTCGACACCGTGACCTCGATGCCCTGCTGGGCGGCGGTGTGGGCCAGGGTGGCGATCACGTCATCGGCCTCCACGCCGGGCACGTCCAGGACGGTCCAGCCCATCAGGCGCACCAGTTCGTGGATCGGCTCGATTTGGCTGCGCAGGTCGTCGGGCATGGGGCTGCGGTGGGCTTTGTACTCGGGGTACAGCTCGTCCCGAAAGGTCGGGCCTTTAGCGTCGAACACGCAGGCGGCATAGACAGCGGGCACATCCTTGCGCAGCCGCTCCATCATGTTGATCATGCCGCGGATCGCCCCGGTGGCGGGGCTGGTCGGGTCGCCCGGCACGGCCCGCAGGTCGGGCATGGCGTGGAAGGCGCGGTACAAATAGCTGGAGCCGTCGACCAACAAGAGGGTCGGCGGGGATGTTTCGGAGGTGTTTTCGCTCATCCCCTGATTGTGTACTGGGATCGAGCCGTGACCGTTAAACGACTTCATGATCGGGTAGCCGGGCCTGCGCCGGGGCGATGTGGCAAAGCGAAGCGCCTCTGAGCCCCGGCGCAGGTCCGGCTACCCGATCTGCCCGCCAGTCCCGAGCAGACCTGCAAAGGGCTGACTGCGCGGGGCCTCAGAGGCGCTTCGCTTTGCCACATCGGCCCCCCGCAGCCAGCCCTTTGCAGGTCATTTTTGACTTTTCGCCCTCTACAATCCTGACTTTGCCCACCCAAGCCAGCCCGCGCTGGCGCTCACATCTCTTCCCATGGCGGTATTCACCGAAGTCACCGAAACCCAGGCCAACGACCTGATGCAAGCCCTGAACCTGGGGGCCTTGATCGAATTGCGCGGCATCGAGGGCGGAATTGAAAACACCAACTACTTCGCCACCACCGATCAGGGTGAATACGTGCTCACCCTGTTCGAGCGCCTGACGCACGAGCAGCTGCCGTTTTACCTGTTTTTGATGAAACACCTGGCCGGGCGCGGCATACCGGTGCCAGACCCCGCAGCCAACCGCGACGGCGACGTGTTGCACACCGTCAGCGGCAAACCGGCCGCCGTGGTCAACAAACTGGCTGGAAAAAGCCAGCTGCAGCCCCAGGCCGTGCACTGCGCTGCCGTGGGCGACATGCTGGCGCGCATGCACCTGGCCGGCGCCGACTACAACCGCAACCAGCCCAACCTGCGCGGCTTGCCCTGGTGGAATGAAACCGTGCCCGTGGTGCTGCCTTACGTGGACGAAGCACAGGCCGCCTTGCTGGGCAGCGAACTGGCCTACCAAAACCATGTGGCCGCCAGCGCCGCTTATGCCGCCTTGCCCCGTGGCCCGGTGCATGCCGATCTGTTCCGCGACAACGTCATGTTTGACGGCGAGCAGCTCACGGGCTTTTTTGATTTTTACTTCGCAGGCGTGGACACCTGGCTGTTTGATCTGGCCGTGTGCCTGAACGACTGGTGTATCGACTTGCCCAGCGGGGCACACGAAGCCGAACGCGCCCGGGCCATGGTGCAGGCCTACAACCAGGTGCGCCCCCTGAGTGCCGCCGAGCGCGACTTGCTGCCTGCCCTTTTGCGCGCAGGGGCTTTGCGTTTCTGGATTTCCCGCCTGTGGGACTACCATCTGCCTCGAGAAGCCTCCATGCTCAAGCCCCACGACCCCACGCATTTTGAGCGCGTGCTGCGTGCCCGGGTAAAACACCCTGTTTTGGCCTCTGCCCTCGTCTGACACCATGAATCTGCAAATTGTTCCTGCCCGCACCGGCCTGCATTGGGCCACCCAAGGCGTGCGCACGTTCTGGCGGCAACCCCTGGCCATGTCCGGCTTGTTTTTTCTGTTCATGGCCACCGTGTCGCTGGTGTCCATCGTGCCTTTCATCGGTGGTGCCTTGGCGCTGGTGCTGCTGCCAGCGCTGACGCTGGGCATGATGGCCGCGACGCAAACCGCACTGCAAGGCAAATTTCCCATGCCCAGCGTCTTGTTCAGCGCACTCAAGGCTGGGCCCCAACGCAAAAGCATGTTCCAGCTGGGCGGCTGGTACGCCGTGTTGTTTCTGGGCGTGATGGTGGTGTCGATGCTGGCCGACGGTGGCACTTTTGCCAAGGTCTATTTCGGTGGCAGCCCCATGACGCCCGAAGTGGTCAACAGCCCATCATTTCAGGCCGCTTTGTGGGTGTCGATGGTGCTCTACATCCCGGTGTCCATGATGTTTTGGCACGCCCCCGCGCTGGTGTACTGGCACGGTCTGCCAGCGGCCAAAAGCCTGTTTTTCAGCTTCGTGGCGTGCTGGCGCAACTTGAAGGCATTTGCCGTTTACATCCTGGTCTGGTTCGGCATTTTCACCGGCTCAGGCATTGTGGCCTTGCTGATCGCCAGCTTGCTGGGCGACCCGCAATTGATGATGACGGTCCTCATGCCCATGGCCTTGATGGTGGCGGCCATGTTCTTCACGTCCATGCTGTTCAGCGTGCAAGACTGCTTCAGCGCCAGCCCCGCAGAGCCGGTTTAACTTTGCCGCCCCACGCCCTTGCCTCAGTGGTGATGCCCGTGCGCACCATGCGCGTGGCGATGTGTCACTTCTTCGGCTGAAGCCGCACGCACCTCCAGCACTTTCAGGCTCAAGGTCAGGTGTTGCCCGGCCCAAGGGTGGTTGCCGTCCAAAATCACCTTGTCGCCCTTGATCTTGAGCACGTTGAACACTTGCTCATGGCCATCGGGCGTGCGCCCGCGCAGCTGACCACCCACTTTGACACCGGGCGGGAACTCGCTTTTGGGGATGGTCTGCACCAGGCTCTCGTCGCGCTCGCCAAAGGCGTCGGCCGGGGTCAGCTTCAAGGTGGTGCTGAAGCCCACAACTTGCCCTTCCAGCGCGGCTTCGATTTTGGGGAAGGTGTTGTCGTAGCCGCCGTGCAAATACGAGGTGGGCTCTTGCGCCTTGTCCAGCAGCTGGCCTTGGGCGTTGGTCACCTTGTACTGCATGGTGACGACGGTATCTTGAGTGATTTTCATGGGGTCTTTCAAAAGAAACATCGGGTTAAACCACGGTGAGTTTGGCCACGCTCAGCGCCAACCATTTCACGCCATGGCGCGGGAAGTTCACTTGGGCGCGGGCGTCTGCGCCCACGCCTTCGACAGCCAAAACTTTGCCTTCGCCAAATTTGGTGTGGAAAACGTTTTTGCCAACCGTGATGCCGTGCTCGGGTTCGGCTTTTTGCATCGGCACGGGCGGGCTTTTGTAGGTTTCGGTGCTCAGGCTGCTTTGGCCCCAGGCCGGGCGGGCGTGGCGGTTGAAAGCCGGGGTTTGGGGCCAACCACCGCCGGTCGCCGCTGAGCCCGAGCCGCTTGCGCTACCCAGATTGGAGAAGCTGCCGTTTTTGGGCGTGACCCACTTGAGGCAGTCTTCGGGCAACTCGTCCAGAAATCGGCTTTTCAGGTTGTAGCGGGTCTGGCCGTGCAGCATGCGGGTTTGCGAATGACTCAAATACAAACGCTTACGGGCACGGGTGATGGCCACGTACATCAGGCGGCGCTCTTCTTCCAGACCGTCAAAATCGTTCATCGAATTCTCATGCGGAAACAGGCCTTCTTCCAGACCGGTGATGAACACGGCATCAAACTCCAGGCCCTTGCTGGCGTGCACCGTCATGAGCTGCACCGCGTCTTCACCGGCCTGCGCCTGGTTGTCGCCCGCCTCCAGCGAGGCGTGTGTCAAGAAAGCGGCCAAGGGGCTCATGATCACGCCGTCTTCGCTGAATTCGTCGGTCAAACCCTCGTCATCGCGAGGACCGAAGGGACGTGGCGATCCAGCACTGGACTGCCGCGCTTCGCTTGCAGTGACGTTCATGGCCAAACCCTGGCTGACCGGGCTTTGAGACAAGCCTTGAGGCAAAGCCACCGCGCTGCGGCCAAAGCCCTCTTGCGTCACAAAGCTCTCGGCAGCGTTGACCAATTCTTCCAAGTTTTCCACCCGGTCCGCACCTTCTTTCTCGGTGCGGTAGTGGTTCACCAGGCCGGTCTTGTCCAGCACCAGGTCGATGATCTCGCGCAGCGTCAAGCCTTCCGTCTGCTCGCGCAGCACATCGACCATGGCCACAAAGGCGGCCAAATTGGCCCCGGCCTTGCCGGTGGTGGCGCTCACCGCGTCGTGCAACGAGCAGCCTGCGGCGCGGGCCGCATCTTGCAGTTGCTCGATGGAACGTGCCCCGATGCCACGCGGCGGAAAGTTGACCACCCGCAAAAAGCTGGTGTCGTCGTTGGGGTTCTCCATCAGGCGCAGATAAGCCAGCGCGTGCTTGATCTCGGCGCGTTCAAAAAAGCGCAAGCCGCCGTACACCCGGTACGGAAACCCGGCGTTGAACAGCGCCGTTTCCAGCACCCGGCTTTGCGCGTTGCTGCGGTACAGCAGGGCAATTTCCTTGCGCTCAAAACCGTCTTGCTTGACCAGATTGCGCAGCTCTTCCACCAGCCACTGCGCCTCGGCAAAGTCAGACGGCGACTCCACTACCCGCACCGGCTCGCCCGCGCCTTGGTCGGTGCGCAGGGTTTTGCCCAGGCGCGTCTTGTTGTGGCTGATCAACTGGTTGGCCGAGTCCAGGATGTTGCTGAAACTGCGGTAGTTCTGCTCCAGCTTGATCTGGTGCTGCACCTGAAACTCGCGCACGAAATCTGCCATATTGCCCACACGTGCCCCGCGAAAGGCGTAAATGCTCTGGTCGTCATCACCCACCGCCAGGATGGCACCCTCGCTGCCCTCGCCCGGCAAGCCCACCAGCAACTTGAGCCAGGCGTATTGCAGCTTGTTGGTGTCCTGAAACTCGTCCACCAGCACATGCCGAAAACGGCGGCGGTAATGCTCGCGCACATGCGCGTTGTCGCGCAGCAATTCATACGAGCGCAGCATCAGCTCGCCAAAGTCCACCACGCCTTCGCGCTGGCACTGTTCTTCGTACAGCTGGTACAGCTCCACCTTGCGGCGGGTTTCGTCGTCGCGCACAGGCACATCACCCGGACGCTGACCGTCTTCTTTGCAGCCTGAGATGAAATACTGCAACTGCTTGGGCGGAAAGCGGTCTTCGTCCACATTGAACTGCTTGCACAGGCGCTTGATGGCCGAGAGTTGGTCTTGCGTGTCCAAAATTTGAAAGGTCTGCGGCAAGCCGGCCAGCTGGTGATGCGCCCGTAAAAACCGGTTGCACAGCCCGTGGAAGGTGCCAATCCACATGGCGTTCACGTTCACTGGCAGCAGGGCCTGCAAGCGCAGCTTCATTTCCTTGGCCGCTTTGTTGGTGAAGGTCACCGCCAAAATGCCGCCGGGCGAGACCTGCGAGGTCTGCAGCAACCAGGCGATGCGCGTGGTCAGCACCCGGGTCTTGCCCGAGCCTGCACCCGCCAAGATCAGCGCATGCTCGGCGGGCAAAGCCACCGCACGGTGCTGCTCGTCGTTGAGCTGGGCCAGCAAGGGGGAAGAAGTATTCGAGGCGGTGTCTGACAACATAGGGGGAGATTGTAGGAACTAAGTGGCTCGCCGCTTTGTCCGAAACAAGCCGTCAGGCAATGCGGGTAGAATCAGACACCGGGCCCAAGATTCTTGCGCCCGGTTTTTTTTGCCCTGAACCTGCAACGGGTTCCCTCCAAGGGCCAGAAAACCGGCCAGGCCAAGCGCTCACTCGTTCTTTCAACGAATCCTTTTTTGGAGCTTGGTTTTCTCATGGAAATTTTTGACTACGACAACATCCTGCTTTTGCCACGCAAGTGCCGCGTGGAAAGCCGTTCCGAGTGCGACGCGAGTGTCACGCTGGGCAGCCGCACCTTCCGCTTGCCGGTGGTGCCTGCCAACATGAAGACGGTGGTGGATGAAAACATCTGCCTGTGGATGGCGCAAAACAACTACTTTTATGTCATGCACCGCTTTGACCTGGACAACGTCCAGTTTGTGCGCGACATGCACGCCCAGGGCGTTTACGCCTCGATCTCGCTGGGCGTGAAAGCCCCCGACCGCGCCACGGTGGACCAGCTGGCCGCTGAAAAACTGGTGCCCGAGTACATCACCATCGACATCGCCCATGGCCACGCCGACAGTGTGCGCGACATGATCGCGTACATCAAAGGCAAACTGCCCACCAGCTTCGTGATCGCGGGCAACGTGGCCACGCCCGAAGCCGTGATCGACCTGGAAAACTGGGGCGCGGACGCGACCAAAGTGGGCGTGGGCCCGGGCAAGGTCTGCATCACCAAGCTCAAAACCGGTTTTGGCACGGGCGGCTGGCAGCTCTCGGCCCTCAAGTGGTGTGCCCGCGTGGCGACCAAGCCCATCATTGCCGACGGCGGCATCCGCAGCCACGGCGACATCGCCAAGAGCATCCGCTTCGGTGCGAGCATGGTCATGATCGGTTCGCTGTTTGCTGGCCACGAAGAGTCCCCCGGCAAGACCGTCGAGGTCGATGGCGCCTTGTTCAAGGAGTACTACGGCTCGGCCAGCGACTTCAACAAGGGCGAATACAAGCACGTCGAAGGCAAGCGCATCTTGGAGCCGATAAAAGGCAAGCTGGCCAATACGCTCGTCGAGATGGAGCAGGACGTGCAAAGCTCGATCAGCTATGCCGGTGGCACCAAGCTGATGGACATCCGCAAGGTGAACTACGTGATCCTGGGCGGTGACAACGCGGGTGAACACCTGTTGATGTAAGTCGACTTGGGTCATGTCCGTACGCGCGGGCATCCATCGCAGCCAAAGCCATGGGCCCCCGATCCAGTCGGGGGCGACAAAATCTCTTTGTCATACCCGTGCACACGGGTATCCATGAGAGCCAAAGCCATCGGACCCCGATCAAGTCCGGGACGACAACACCTTTTTGTCATACCCGCGCACGCGGGTATCCATGCCAGCCGAAGCCATGGCCCCCGATCATTTCGGGGTAACAAAATTGCTTAGCCCATTCAGCGCAAGGCCCCCAGCGCCAGCATCAGGCCGCTGATGACCAGCAGACCGCAGATGATTTGTCGCAAGCGTGCAGCGGGCACCCGGTGTGCCACGCGGTGACCCAGCCACACACCGACCAGGGCCACCCCCATCAGCACGGTCCAACGTTGCCAGAGCAGCCCACTCGACAAACGCCCCTCCCAAGCCATGCCGAGCAGCACCGTGGCAGCGGCAGCCGTGATGATCATGGGTGTGCTGGCCCGCATCTGCTGCACGTCACTCAAGCGCCGGTTGAGCCAGGCCACCACCAAAGGCCCTGCTGTGCCAAACAGCATCTCCACCAGCCCGATCGCTGTGCCCACCGGGTAGGCCCACCCCATGGCCACCGTCCCTTGAAGAGTTGTACGGGGTCGCAAAGCATTCAACCCGGCAGCCGCCACATACAAACCCAGCAACAGCAGGGGCCACCGGGCACTCATGTGCTGCATGAGCCACAAGCCGACCAGCGTGCCCACCACCATGCCCGGCAACAAGCGGCGCAGCTCACGCCACTGCACCCGTCGCCAGTTGAGGCCACTGTGAAACGCCGATGCGGGCACATCCATCAGCAGGGTCAAGGCCACCACCTCGGGCAAGGGCCAGTTCCAGGCCAGCAAAGGCACCACCACCAAGGCCGAGCCAAAGCCGGTCAGGCCCAGCACGGTATACCCACCCAAAACCACCGCGATGGGCAGCAACCACTCTTGCATGTGAAATCCTTGTTGTTCTCAATCGGTGAGCTGACGGGTCACAAACTCCCTGAAGACCGACATGATGGGCAATTCGGTGCGGCCCGCCAAGGTGATCAGCGCCAGAAGTGCCCCTGCGCGGAAAGGCGGGTCCATGGCCAGCTCCACCAGCGAACCGCTGGCCAGTCCCTGCCGCGCGGCCCCCAAAATCCCCAGATAAATGGCATCGGTCTGCTGCACCACATCGATCAAGCTGGGAATTTCCTCGCACTGCAAGGTGGTCATGTGGGCCGGATTGGCGCGTGGACCGTAATGGTCCACCATGATGCGGGCCACCTCTTGCGACAAAGGGGTAGACGCCATCGGATACGCCAACAAGGCGTCAAAAGGCACTTGGTCAGGGAATTGAGCCAGGATCGGATGCCCCCGGCGACACACAAAGCCGGCCCGCAGTTCAACGATGTGCGCCATGTTCAGATCGGGTGCGGTCGCCACCCGCCGCACGTCCACGACCAAGGCATCCAGTTGCCGCTCGCGCAGTTGCATGAGCTGCAATTCGGTGGAACCACGGGACACGGCCACCTGCACGCTCGGGTGGTGCTCGGCCATGTATTTCAACCAAGGCGTCATCAACATGGCCCCCGGCCCCGAACCCAGCCCCACCCGCAAGCTGCCCATGCCGCCTTGCTGCAACAGCGCAGCGCCCTGTTTGAGCTCATGTGCTTCGTGCACGATGCGCCGCGCCCGCTCCAGCACAGATCGGCCCAACGGCGTCAGTTCATTCTTTTTGCCCACCCTGTCGACCAAGGGACCACCCAAGTCGTCTTCCAGCACCTGGATGCTGCGACTCAATGCCGATTGGGTGATGTGCAGCTTCTCGGCCGCACGGCTGAAAGAACCGGTCTCGGCCAGGGCCAGCCAATGCGCAAGGTGCTTGAGGTTCATGTATTCATTTTGAGAATGCAAACCAGAAATATAAGTCATTTGACAAATAAATACTGTGTTTCTAGTATCCATCCTGCGTTATTTTTCATATCCATAACCCAACGGAGACAAAACATGCACAAGACTTCATCTTTTCGCCGCCTGCTGCTGGCTTCACTGGCTGGCTTGACTGTGCTGGGCGCCCAAGCCCAGACTTTCCCCAACAAACCTGTGAGCCTGATGGTGCCCTACCCTGCAGGCGGCGTGTCGGACGTGCTAGCGCGCTTGGTCAACGTTCCGTTGGCCAAACATTTGAACCAGCCCGTGATCGTAGAAAACCTGGGTGGCGTCAGCGGAGCCATCGCTGCACAAAAAGTGCTGTCGTCCCCATCGGACGGCTACTACCTGTTCCAGGGCTCACCCAATGAGTTGATCCTGTCGCCACTGGCCAACGCGGCAGTCAAGTTCAAGAGCGAAGACTTCCGCTTGGTACAGATGATCGGTGCAGCGCAAATGGCCATTTATGCACGCCCCAACCTGCCCGCCAACACAGTGGACGAACTGCTCACCTACGCCCGTAAGGAAGCCGCCGCAGGCAAACCACTGACCTATGCCAGCGTAGGCCCTGGTTCGTTCTATCACCTCTTGGGCGAACAATTGTCCAAAGTCACGGGCATCCCCATGACACATGTGCCCTACAAAGGCGGTGCACCAGCCAACCAGGACCTGATCGGTGGCCAGGTGGACATCTTCATCACGGTCTATGGCAAGAGCTATCAGCAACTCGCTGACAGCGGCAAGATCAAGATCCTGGCCATGCTCAACAAGGAGCGCCTGGAGGGCGTCAAGCAGTACCCGGCCATCACCGAAAGCAAGCAGCTCAAGAACTTTGACTTCAACATCTGGACCGGCTATTTCGTGAAGAAAGACACACCAGAAGCGGTCGTTCAGTCTCTGCACAAAGCGCTGACGGAAACCCTCAACGACGCAGGCGTGCGCACAGGTCTGGACGCGAACAGCCTGCTGGTCGCCAAGCCATTGCCTTTGTCCGAGCTGAGCAAGGTCTACAGCGACGGCACCGCCCAGTTCCGAGCCATTGCCAAATCGATCAACCTGCAACCGCAGTGATCGAACGGGGGCGTCCCAGTACGCCCCCCTTGACGCTTTCAGGCGCGAACAATTGCACGCCGCATCTGGTTTTTAAACCCCAGCGCTCGTTCGAGCCTTCAACAGAAAACATCATGAAAGTCAAAACCCTTCTCAGCGGACTTGTTCTGGTCGCCAGCAGTTTCAGTGCGGCATGGGCGCAAACCTACCCCACCAAAACCATCAGCATGATCGTGCCCTACCCGGCCGGGGGGCCTTCTGACTTTTTTGCACGCAAAGTACAGCCTGACGCGTCAGCCAGGCTGGGGGCGACCATGATCATCGAGAACGTGGGCGGTGCCGGTGGCGTGATCGGCATGAGCCGTCTGATCAATGCACCCGCTGACGGCCACACCCTGAGTGCGGGCAGCCCCATGGAACTGGTGCTGGCACCGATGGCCATTCAGGGCGTGAAGTACAAATCCGAAGACTTCAAACTGGTCGCGCAATTCACCACCACCAACACCATCCTGGTGGTGCGCAACTCGCTCAATGTCAAGACCGTGGACGAATTGCTGGCCGTGGCACGCAAGAACTCGGGCAAGCCGCTGAGCTTTGGCAGCGTGGGTCCTGGTTCCCTGTACCACCTGATCGGTGAAAAATTCTCCCAGGTGACCAAAGTCCCGATGTTGCACGTGCCCTACAAAGGCATCGCGCCCTTGTTGTCCGACCTGATGGGTGGCCAGATCGACATGGCTTTTCTGCCCATGGGCGGCTCCATCCCTGCCACCATCATGGAGGGCAAAATTCAGGGCCTGGCCGTGACCTCGAAAACACCCCACCACCTGTTCAAGCAATTCCCCCCGATGGCCGCCATGAAGGGCCTGGAAGCCATGGAATTTGACATCTGGGCCGGCATCCAAGTGCACAAAAACACCCCGGACCATGTGGTCTCCGCTTTGAACAAGGCTTTTTATGCCGCGGTTGAAGTGCCCGAGACCCGCAAAGCCTTTGAGGCCAACGGCAACGTGATCCTGCCTTCACGCACCCCGGCCGAGCTGGCCCGTGTGTACCAAGGCGAGATCGAGCGCTACCGTGCGATTGCCAAATCGATTAACCTGCAACCTCAATAAACCTTTCACACCGCAAGAGGTCAGCCCATGAATGCACCCAGTGACGCTTTTTTGCACGACAAGCTCCAATCCCTGCAAGCGCAAGCGGATGAGTTCATCGCGGTGCGCCGCGACATCCACAAGCACCCGGAGATGGGCTACAAGGAGTACCGGACCAGCGACCTGGTGGCCGAGCAACTGAGCGCCTGGGGCTATCAGGTCACGCGCGGCCTCGGCGGCACGGGCCTGGTGGGGCAGATCAAAAAAGGCACGGGCAGCAAGAGCATCGGCATCCGTGCCGACATGGACGCGCTGCCCATCGACGAAGCCACCGGTCTGCCCTATGCCAGCTGCAACGTGGGCATCATGCATGCCTGCGGCCACGACGGGCACACCGCCATGCTGCTGGCAGCGGCCAAGCACATCGCGCAAAAAGGCCATTTTTCAGGCACCGTGAACCTCATCTTCCAACCGGCAGAAGAAGGCCTGGGCGGGGCCAAAAAGATGATGGAAGACGGCCTGTTCAAGCAGTTCCCCTGCAACGCCATTTTTGCGATGCACAACATGCCAGGGCAGCCACAAGGCCATCTGGTCTTGCGCGATGGCTCGGCCATGGCGTCTTCGGACAACGTGACCATCACCTTGCACGGCAAGGGTGGACACGGCGCCATGCCCCATGTGGCCGCCGATCCGGTGGTGGCCGGCTCGGCCATCGTCATGGGCTTGCAAAGCATCGTGGCGCGCAACGTCGATCCGCAACAGATGGCCATCATCACCGTGGGTGCCTTCAACGCCGGGGTGGCCAACAACGTGATCCCGCAAACCGCCACGCTGCGCCTGAGCGTGCGCTCGCTCGACCGCGATGTGCGCATCCTGCTCGAAAAACGCATCACCGAACTGGTCCACGCGCAAGCGCAAAGCTACGGCGTCACCGCCGAGATCGACTACCAGCGTGGTTACCCCGTGTTGGTGAACCACCTGCAAGAGACCGACTTTGCCCGCGCTGTGGCCGAAGAACTGGTAGGCCCCGACAAGGTTGTGCGCCAAGGACGCGCCCTGAACGGCAGTGAAGACTTCGCATTCATGCTCGAAGAGGTACCGGGCAGCTATTTGCTGATCGGCAATGGCGACGGCACAAGCGATGGCCACGGCGCGTGCATGGTGCACAACCCGGGGTATGACTTCAACGACAAGAACGTGGCCATCGGCTCGGCGTTCTGGTCGCTGCTGGTGGAGCGGTTTTTGCCGGCTTGAGGCTGGAGCACCGCTCCAGCAAAAGGGCAAGCCATTTGGCTTGCCCTTTTGCTTAAGGCTTGGGGTTCAGCTCAAGCGGGTGCTTGCTGAATCAAGGTTTGCGCCAGCGTGTTCAGGCGAGAGCCCACACGCGTCAACTCGGTCACCACACTGAAGTGGTTCAGGCCCGGCAAGTCTTCACACACCGGCACCGTCTCGGGACCCCAGGCTTGATGGATCAAGCGGTTGTGGCGCAAAAACTCAGGGCTCTCGTCGCCACCCACCACGGTGAACAGCACGCCCTTGCGGGGCCGCTGCCATTTGGCCGGGCTGGCCATGCGCACATGGGCGGGCGTGATGCGCAGATCCGCCTGCACAAAAGGCGTCTTGCGCACAGGCTCCAGATCAAACAGGCCAGAGATCGACATGGTTTTGCGCACCAAGCCGGCAGGCAAATCTCGCCCTACGGCCTTCCAGTCGCAAGCGAGCAACATGGCGGCCAAATGGCCACCCGCCGAATGGCCGATGGCGGTGATGTTGCTGCGGTCACCGCCGTACGCGGCAATATTGCGCCAGACCCAAGCCGTGGCATGGGCCATTTGCAAAGCGATGTCGGGGATCGTGACGGGTTGCTCGGGCGTGCCCGGGCACAGGGCGTAATTGACCACCACCACGCAGGCACCCATATCACGCAGCGCAGGGGCCACAAAGGAATGGTCAGACTTGTCCAGGCTGCGCCAGTACCCGCCGTGAATGAAGACCACCACAGGTGCGTTGGCGCGGGCCGCCGGGAAAATGTCCAGCGTCTCATTGGGGCCGTCGCCATAAGGCACGTCCAGCAAAGGCTTGAGCGTCTCACGCGCTTGGACCGAGGCATTTTTCCAGTGCGCAAAGTGGTCGGCAAAATCGGGCACCAGCGCCCGGTTGTTGTACATGCGGTCGTGCCAGGCGGCGTCCTTGATGGGCATGGGTGTCTCCTGTTTTAGATTTAGATTTTCATTTCCAGACGCAGCTGGATGTTGCGCCAGTTGCGGTCGGTGGTGCGGGCGGTCTCGCTCTGGGTGCCCGTGTTGAATGTGGTGGCAGTCTCGTAGTCACGCGGCAGCAAGTTGCTGACGGTCAAGCGCAGAGCGGTTGCCGCCGAAAAACGCCACTGGCCATACACGTCCACCACGCGCTTGATGCCTTGGTAAGACAGCTGCTCCTGGCTGCGCCGTGTCTCGTAATCTGGGTTCCAGTTGACATTGCCACCCACCGTCAGCGGCATGCCGCGAAGCCGGTAATCGGCCCCCAAGTTAGCAGTCATGCTGGGCTGTTGGTCCAGTCGGTTGTCGGGGCCGGGCACATCCTTGACCTTGGACCGGAAAAAGCTGATGTTGCTGCGGATGTCGACAGGCCACGCCTCAGTAAAGGCTTGGTTCAGGCGGAATTTGGCCTCCAACTCGATGCCTTGGGTGACGGCGTCGCCCACGTTTTGGGGAGAGGAGACACAACGCGCTCCGCCGTTCACACAAGTGGTGGTGGTTTGATAACGAATCAGGTCTTGAATGTTGCGCCGGAACACGTTGGCGCTGAGCACACCGCCGCCGTCCAGATAACGCTCAAAACCCAAATCAACGCCCGTGGCCAACTCAGGCCGCAGATCGGGGTTACCCACACGGTCGGGCTGTGTGGGCACGTTGTTTCCAGGGAAAGGGTAATCACGCGAGTAACGCAGCGGCGCCACCATGTTGTACAGCGTAGGCGTCTTGTAGCTGCGCGTGAGGCTCATGCGCACCTGGTCACGCTTGGCCGGATCGGGCTTCCACAAAGCGTGGAGCAGAGGCGTCCACACCTGGCTCTTGTTGCGTTTGAGCGCTTCACTCACCTGCCCCTCGGTCAGGATGCTCTCGTAACGAACGCCTGCATAAGCCGACCAATTCGGGTTGATCTTGAATTCATCCTGGGTGTAGGCCGCCCAGCGGGCTGTGCGGGCCTTCAGGTTACCGCTGTCGTCGCCCGCGCCTGCGCTGGCTTCCTCAACGCGGCGCACCCCCTCGTGCTCCAGACCACTGACCCACTGATGGCCGTTGTCCAGCACACGGGTCCACTTGGCGTTCAGGCTGGTGTTGCGATCTGTAAAGCGCTGCTCATCCAAGGCATTGGACAAAAGCCCCGTGGTGGCAACCACGCTCTGGGTGATGTGCTGGTTGTACTTGGCCTGGCCGGCACCAAAACGCACTTCCAAACGGTCATCGGCCGACAAACGTTGGCTCCACTGGCCGTTCAAACGGGCTGCGGCGTAGCGGCTGTGGTTGTCAGTCAGCGCGGTGTCGGTGATGGTTGCCGAAGAAAGCGGCCGAGCATCGATGCGCCCTTGGGCGGCGTATTCGGAATAAATCAGAAAAGGCGTCAAGGTCAGGCTTTTGCCCTGTTCGCCTTTCCATTGCAAGCGGGCATTGGCATGCACGCCTTGTCGGCGGCCCGACGAATCGGACAAACGCACCTGGTCATCACGATAATCCGAATCAATCTCTGTCATGCTTTCATCAGCACGCTGGTTGTCCATCGCCGACAAGGTGAAAGTCCCACTCAGAGGCTCGGTTTGGAGGTTGTGCACCCAATTGACCATGGTCGAGCCCTCGCCGTGCTCTTGGCTGCGGGTGATTTTCAAATCGTCCGGCGTGGCCTTTCGCCCCTCGCGCAACACGATGTTGATCGTGCCCGCAATCGCCCGTGCACCGGTTTCGGCGGTCGGTGCGCGCAAAATTTCAATGCGCTCGACCTGTTCAGGGGTCAAGGTGTCGACCGAAAAGCCCGGCGGCATGCGCTCGCCATCCAGCAGGATTTGTGTGTAGCCCCCGCCCAAGCCGCGCATGCGGATGGCCCCGCCCCGGCCGGGGGCGCCTTGCACCGTCACGCCCGGCAAGCGCTTGAGGACATCGCCCAGCGTCGCATCGCCTTGTTTCTCGATCTCTTCACGGCCAATCACGATTTTCGATGCCGTGGACTCGCGTCGCGACTCGGTATCGCTGTTGCGGTTGCCGCGGATCTCAATCTGGCCAAGATCGGCCGCCGCGGGCGTGGCTGAATCGCTTTGCGCCAAGGCGGTGCTGGACATCGCCAGAAACACAATCGCCGAACTCAGGCAGCTCCGCGGCAAAGGCCCACCGCGCCAGATCAAGACATTGGAAACCAGAGGAAACGAAGGGTTGAAGCAAGTGTCGCGCATGGCCCGATTTTGACAGTGTCAAATGGCTGCCGTTCGAAGCCTCTGCAAAGACCGGACTTCAAACCCGATCACTCACCCGACTTGAACAGGGCTGCGACCTTGCGCTTGGGCTTGATGTTGGCTGATATGGCGGATCGAACCACTTTGGGGCCACTGGGCTCCCAGCTGGGTGCAACGTCAGCAGCCGGAGCCTCGTAAGGCTTTTCAAAAAACGGATCGCGGTTGATCGGCGCGGGCCGGAAGCCACCACGGCGCTCATGCGGCGCATCCAGGGCATCACGGGGATCGTGCTCTCGGCGACGGCCTTCATAAGCACGCGAACGGGGACGATCCTCGGACCTTTCACCCCACTTCTCAGGGGCAGACCCCGTGGGGCGGGTGTCCAGCTGCAGGGTTTCAACCTCCAGCTTTTTCTTGATCAGCTTTTCAATGTCGCCCACCAAACGCGTGTCAGAGGGGCTGACCAAAGTCACCGCCAGACCGGAGGCGCCAGCGCGGCCCGTGCGGCCAATGCGGTGCACATAGTCTTCGGCGTTGAAGGGCACGTCGAAGTTGAAGACAGCCGGCACATCCTTGATGTCCAGACCACGCGCGGCCACGTCGGTGCACACCAGCAAATCGACTTCACCTTGTTTGAAGGCTTCCAGTGCCTTGAGGCGCTCGTCTTGGCTCTTGTCGCCGTGCAAAGCGGCTGTGCGCAAGCCCTCGCGCTCGAGTGATCGGGCCAAACGGCCGCAACCGAGCTTGCTGTTCACAAAAATGAAGGCCTGCTTGATGCCCCGGTCGGTCAGCACCTTGCGGATCACGCGGCGCTTGTCATCGTCTTGCGCAGCGTAAAAACGCTGCTCGACGGTGGAAGCGGTTTCGTTGGGACGCGCCACCTCGATGGTGATCGGGTTTTGCAAATAGCTGCCGGCCAGCCGCTTGATCTCGGGCGAGAAAGTCGCCGAGAACAGCAGCGTGGTGCGCTGCTTGGGCAGGTAGCTCAAGATACGTTGCAGGTCGGGCAAAAAGCCAATGTCCAGCATGCGGTCGGCTTCGTCGAGCACCACATATTCCACCTGGTTGAGCACCGCGTTTTTGGCTTCGATGTGGTCAAGCAAGCGGCCTGGCGTGGCGACCAGCACCTCGACACCTTTTTTCAGCTCCAGTGTCTGGGGTTTCATGTCCATGCCGCCAAACACCACCGCGCTGCGAAGCTGGGTGTATTTGGCGTACATCTTGATCTGCTGGGCCACCTGGTCGGCCAGCTCACGGGTAGGCAGCAACACCAGGGCGCGCACCGGGTGACGAGCGGGCGAAGTGGAAGGGTTTTCGTGCTTGAGCAGTCGCTGCAGCAAAGGCAGCGAAAACGCGGCCGTTTTGCCTGTGCCCGTTTGGGCTGCACCCATGACGTCCTGGCCTGTCAACACCACCGGAATGGCTTGGGCCTGGATAGGGGTCATGGATTCGTAGCCCATTTCGGCTACGGCTCGTGCCAGCGTAGGCGCCAGCGATAAATTGGAAAAAGAATCGGTCATTAACCCGCTATTGTCTCATTTTGGGCTGACGACCCCGAAATCCGGTTTTGGCCCTCGGGTTTCAGGCCTCAGGTCTTGGGCAAAGTCACGCCCACTTGGCCTTGGTATTTGCCGCCGCGGTCTTTGTAACTGGTCTCGCAGACCTCATCGCTTTCGAGGAACAGCACCTGCGCACAGCCTTCGCCCGCGTAGATTTTGGCGGGCAGCGGCGTGGTGTTGCTGAACTCCAAGGTTACATAACCTTCCCACTCTGGCTCGAAAGGCGTCACGTTGACGATGATGCCGCAGCGGGCGTAAGTGCTTTTGCCCAAGCAAATGGTCAACACATTGCGCGGAATACGGAAGTACTCCACCGTGCGGGCCAGCGCAAAGCTGTTGGGCGGAATGATGCAGACGTCGCCCTCGATGTCCACGAAGCTGCGGTCGTCGAAATTCTTCGGGTCCACCACCGTGCTGTAGATGTTGGTGAACACCTTGAATTCAGGGGCACAGCGGATGTCATAACCATAGCTGCTGGTGCCGTAGCTCACAATTTTCTGACCTGCGGCGTTTTGACGGATCTGACCCGGCTCAAACGGCTCAATCATGCCGTGCTGCTCGGCCATCCGGCGGATCCATTTGTCGCTCTTGATGCTCATGGTGTGCCTTTGTATCGATCGCGCTATTTTAGGGTCTCGCCCGGACACCCGGTCCGGGCTAGCGGCTCACCGGGCGATCCGCCCTACGACCCCCTGCACCAGGTAGTTCATGTTCAAAATTTGGGCATCGCTCAGAGACTGCCCTGCGGGCAACACCAACTTGCCCTCGTTGTCAGAGATCGGACCGGCAAAAGCTTGCAGCTTGCCTGCGCCCACCGCTTTCTGTTTGGCCAGAATTTCGTCCTGCACAGGCTTGGGCACCTTGGGGCCAAAGTCGCCCACGCGGACCATGCCCTCCTTCACGCCGCCCCACACACTGCCCGACTTCCACTGACCGGCCAAAGCCGCCTTGACGCGGGCCGTGTAGTAATCACCCCACTGGTGGGTGACCGCGATGATCTGGGCATCTGGGCCAATCTTGCGCATGTCGGAGTGGTAGGCCACGGCCATCTTGCCGCGCTCTTGCGCAGCCGCCATCACCGCCGTGGAACCGGTGTGGAAGGCAATCACGTCCACATCCTGGTTGAACAAGGCCATGGCCGCCTCGCGCTCTTTCGGCGGGTCAAACCAGGCGTTGAGCCAGACCACTTTCACCGTGGCCTTGGGGTTGACCGAGCGCATGCCCAGCGTGAAAGCGTTGATGCCTTGCAGGACTTCGGGAATCGGGAAGCCTGCCACATAACCAGCCACATTGGACTGCGTCATGCGACCGGCCGCAATCCCGGCCAGATAGCGGCCCTCGTAATAGCGGGCGTTCGAGGCCGCCACATTGGACGCGGTCTTGAAGCCGGTCACCGACTCGAACTTCACATTCGGAAACTCTTTGGCCACCTTGAGCGTGGGCTCCATGTAGCCAAAACTGGGGGTGAAGATGATTTGGTGGCCCTGCTGGGCCAGGTCGCGGATCACGCGCTCGGCATCCGCACCCTCGGCCACATCGGCCACAAAAGTGGTCTTGACCTGATCGCCCAAAGCCCGCTCAACGGCCTTGCGGCCCTCGTCATGCTGACGCGTCCAGCCCGCTTCGGTGATGGGCGAAACGTAGACAAAACCGGCCTTCATGGGATCGGTGGATTGGGCGGGGGTTTGCGCCTGAACGGCGGGAAGAAAAAAGCAGGCGGCCACGAGCGTGGCAGCGAGGTTTTTATACATGGTAGTCCTCTACATGGCCCCGGGGATGAAAAAGCAAAGCCCGCCGGGGCAGCGGGCTTCAGGGTGAATTTTACCAAGAGCGGCAAAGCCCTCAGTCCTGCTCCGCAAATCCCTGAAAACACGCTTTCAATTCATGCATCCAGCGGTGCTTGTCGGCCTCGGGCGCAAAGCTCGCTTCGATGCTGTTGGCAGCCAGTTTGTAGGCTTGTTGGGCGTTCAGGTGCAGGGCGGCAAAAGTCTGCAGGTAGTTGTCGTTCAGGTAACCGCCAAAGTAGGCCGGGTCGTCCGAGTTGATCGTCACACACAGGCCCGCCTCCAACATCTGGCCCAGGTTGTGGTCGGCCAGGTTTTTGAACACGCACAGCTTGAGGTTGGACAGCGGACACACGGTCAGAGGCATCTGGCTGTCAGCCAGGCGCTTCATCAACGCCGCGTCGTGGATGGCCTGCACGCCGTGGTCGATGCGCTCGACCTGCAGCACGTCCAATGCGCCCCAGATATAGGCGGGCGGACCTTCTTCGCCCGCGTGGGCCACGCAGTGCAAGCCCAGCTCGCGGGCACGGGCAAAAACACGCGCAAACTTTTCGGGCGGATGGCCCAGCTCGCTCGAATCGAGCCCCACGCCGATGAAGTGTTCACGCCAGGGCATGGCTTCTTCCAGTGTGGCCAGTGCATCGTCCTCGGACAGGTGGCGCAAGAAGCACAAGATCAGATCGGCGCTGATGTTGAGCCGGGTTTGCGCATCACGGCAGGCGCGGCTCAGGCCTTCGATGACCGCGCCCATGGCCACGCCGCGTGCGGTATGGGTCTGTGGGTCAAAAAACAATTCAGCCCGCACCACATGGTCGGCTGCAGCCTTCTCGAAATACGCCCAGGCCATGTCGTAAAAGTCCTGCTCGTGCAGCAGCACACTGGCCCCGGCGTAATACAGGTCCAGAAAACTTTGCAGGTTGGTGAAGGCGTAGGCGCTGCGCAAAGCGGCCATATCGGCATAAGGCAACTGAACGCCGTTACGCCGGGCCAGGGCAAAAATCAACTCAGGCTCCAGCGAGCCTTCGATGTGGATGTGCAGCTCGGCCTTGGGCATGACGCGCAGCAACTCGGGCAAGCGGGTGGGCGGTATGGCGTGGACTTTGAACATGGTCACTCCTCAAAAAATCGGGCGCGGATGGTTGCTTCATCCAATTGCGCGAAACAAACGTTGTGCCTGTCGGTCAAAGGCCCATGGCCCGGCATCACTTGGCCTGCAGGGCCATAGCCCACGGCCTTGAACTTCCATTGGCCATTGACCCACTTGAAGTTGCCCACATGCAGGCCCGATGGGTCATGCAGAGCGCAAACACCATCACTCAGGGGTTTCAAAAGCTGAGAGGACATGGCTACACCAGTTTTTCAACGCCGCGTGAAAAGGACACGGTCTTGTGGCTGAAGGCCTCGTGCTGCTCTTCCACTTTGTCCAGTTCATAGAGGTAATTGACCATGAGGCCGCCCGACTGTTGCAGCCCCTTTTTGGACAGATCGGCCGCCCAGTTGATCTGGTGCAAGGTTGCGCCGTTGCTCAGGTGGAATTTGCCCACCGCGTCGCCCCGGGCTTCGGGGGTTTGGTGCATCAGGTACAGGGCGCAGAGGCGCATGAGCGCCGTCCGTTCAGCCTCGTCACTGCGCTCGGGGTGCCAGCCCGACTTGAGACGCTCCGCCCAACTCAGGCCGCCCACAGCCAGGCTCTTTTGGGCTTCCTGCCACTTGCGCTTTTGGGTCGGATTGAGCTGCTCTTCGGACAAATGGGCACCCGCGTCCAGCCACTGGGTGAAGCCCGGAATGGGGGACAAGGTGCAAAAGGTCTTGAGCGAAGGCATTTCCTCGATCAGTTTTTGCGCCACCCGCTTGATCAGGAAATTGCCCAGCGACACCCCTTTGAGGCCCGGCTGGCAATTGCTGATGGAGTAAAAAATCGCCGCCTTGAAGCTTTTGGCGTCACCCACCGGGGCTTGTTTGTTGATGAGGCCCGCCACATCTTTGGCGATGCCAGGCACCAGGGCCACCTCGACAAATATCAGCGGCTCGCCGGGCAACTGGGGGTGGAAAAATGCGAAGCAGCGGCGATCCGGCTGCAAGCGGCGACGCAAGTCGTCCCAGCCGTCGATGGCGTGCACCGATTCGTGCGCGATGATTTTTTCGAGCAATTGCGCGGGGGAGTTCCAGGTGATCTGGTGCAGCTCCAAAAAGCCGGGATTGAACCAGGAGCTGAGCAAATGGTGCATGTCCGCGTCGGTGGCGCGAAAAGCCGGATGGTCCTTGAGGTAGGACAGCAGCGTCTGGCGCATTTTCAAAATCGTGCCCGTCCCACCGGGCGCCCGGTTCACCCGGCGCAGCAGCTCTTGTCGGGGTGGCTCCACCGTCTGAAACAAATGGATCAGGCTGGCCTCGTTGCGCTCGGTGTTGTAGCGGTGGGCCGCATCCACCACCAGGGCCGGGTCGGGGTTGAACTGGCTAGACAAAAAATGGAAAAAGTCGATCTGGCTGCGCTTGTCCAGATGCTCGTAATGGTCGATCAGCTTGACGGCCATGCTTTGCGCATTGGCCTCACCCCGGGCGCTGAGCAATTTTTTGGCGCTCAGCTTGGCCGCATCGAGCTTCTTGTTTTGAATGAAACGTTCCAGCATGAGAGGCCCTTTGAGACGCATTGGATGAGATCAGCGAGCATCTGCACGCCTTGATCACAAGCTTACACGCAGACCCGGCACGGCACCACCTAGCGCGTCAAGGCCCAGAACTGGACCTTGCCATAAGCACCGGGAAGACAGCCAGCACTTGGGCCGCGATGGCCGCGCCTGCGTACTGGCCTTTGCTGGCTAAAAAACGATGGCAACGCATGAAACCTGCTGGCCTTGCCGTCGTCAAAGGCGCAACGGTACAAAAAAGCCGCCTGACTGGCGTCAGGCGGCTAAAGCTGGGCGAGATGGACTCCCGAACCAGTCAGGAAATGGCGCTACAGGGCATTACTTGCCAGGAATCTTGCCTTCCACGCCCTTGACGTAAAACATCACACCGCCCAGGAATTTGTCGTCGGCCACCGCGTCTTTGGCCAACACTTCCTTGCCAGCCTGGTCCACGATCGGGCCTTTCCAGATGGCGAAGCTGCCGTCTTTCAGACCGGCCTTGATCTCATCGATCTTTTTCTTGGTGTCTTCAGGCACATCCGCAGCCACGCCGACCATGTCGATCGCGCCTTCTTTCACGCCCCACCAGCTTTGGCCAGTGCTCCACTTGCCTTCCAGGGCTTCACCCACGGCCTTGACGTAGTAAGGGCCCCAGTTGATCACGGCCGAGCCCAGGTGAGCCTTGGGGCCGTAGGCGGTCATGTCGGAATCCCAACCAAAGGCGCGCTTGCCCATTTTCTCGGCGGTCTGCAACACAGCCGATGAGTCGGTGTTTTGCATCAGCACGTCAGCGCCACCGTTGATCAACGAGGTGGCGGCTTCGGTTTCTTTCGGTGGGTTGAACCACTCGTTGACCCAGACCACCTTGGTCTTGATTTTGGGGTTGACCGACTGGGCACCCATGGTGAAGCTGTTGATGTTACGAACCACTTCAGGAATTGGGATCGAGGCCACCACACCCAGGGTGTTGGTCTTGGTCATCTTGCCGGCGATCACGCCAGCCATGTACGCGCCTTCGTAGGTACGGCTGTCGTAAGTGCGCATGTTCTCGGCGGTCTTGTAGCCGGTGGCGTGCTCAAACTTCACGTCTTTGTTATCTGATGCCACCTTGAGCATGGGCTCCATGTAACCAAAGGTGGTGCCAAAAATCAGCTTATTGCCTTGGGCGGCCATGTCGCGGATCACACGCTCAGCGTCAGCGCTTTCTGGCACTTTTTCAACAAAGCTGGTGACCACTTTGTCGCCGAAGGCTTTTTCGACTTCCTTGCGGCCGTTGTCGTGCGCAAAGGTCCAGCCACCGTCGCCCACAGGGCCGACATAGGCAAACGCGATCTTCAGGGGCTCGGCCTTGGCCGCAGCGGGCGCTTCGGCCTTGGGGGCCTCTTCCTTCTTGCCACAACCAACCAGTGCGGCGGCAGCCACAGCGGTCAGGGCGACCATCTTCACGATGGTGCGCTTGGAGATGTCTGTCATGTCAGTTCCTTTTTTGTTGAACAGGGTTACAGGGGTTGAAAAAACTGATTATGAACCGGGATAAAACGGCTTACCCAGCGAGGCGGGCATGTTCACGCGGATCCAGGTCGGGTTGCGCGAAATCAGGGCCAGCACCAAGATGGTGGCCATGTAAGGCAGTGCCGTGAGCAGCTGGCTGGGCACCTGGACGCCCACACCCTGCAAATGGAACTGCAGCATGGTCACGCCACCGAACAGGTAAGCACCCAGCAAGACCCGTGCCGGACGCCAAGTGGCAAAGGTGGTCAGGGCCAGCGCAATCCAGCCCTTGCCCGCCACCATGCCTTCGACCCAGAGCGGGGTGTAGATCACCGAGATGTAAGCCCCGGCCAGCCCGCACAATGCGCCCCCGGCCACCACCGCTGCCAAACGGATGCGGCGGACCGGGTAGCCCAATGCATGCGCCGATGCGGGCGATTCACCCACAGCGCGCAGCACCAAACCGGTGCGGCTGCGGTACAAAAACCAGATCAGGGCCAGCACCAAGGCGATCGCCCCGTACACAAGCGGATGCTGCTTGAACAAGGCGGGTCCCAGCAAGGGGATATCGGCCAGGCCGGGAATCTCAAACTGTGACCGCTCGGGCAACTTTTCTTTCACATAGCCAATGCCCACAAAAGCCGAAAAACCCATACCAAACAGACTCAGCGCCAGGCCGGTGGCGTACTGGTTGGTATTCAGCCAAATCACCAGCACACCAAAAATAGCGGCCAGCAACGCCCCGGCGCCCATGCCCGCTGCAAAGCCCAGCCAGTCGTTGCCGGTGTGCACCACGGTGGCAAAGCCTGCAATCGCCGCGCACAGCATCATGCCCTCGGCCCCCAGGTTCACCACACCGGCTTTTTCGTTGATCAGCAAACCCAAAGCGGCAATGGCCAGCACCGTCCCCGCGTTGAGGGTCGCGGCGATCAGCAATGCATACGACTCCATCACACACTCCCCATTTTCTTGGCCACCCAGCGCAGGCGGTAAGCCACCAGCGTGTCACACGCCAGCAGGCAAAACAACAACAGGCCCTGGAACACACCCGTGATCGACTTGGGCAGGCCCAGGCGCGATTGCGCAAGTTCGCCGCCAATGTAGAACATGCTCATCAGCACCGCCGACAGCACCATACCCGCCGGGTGCAAGCGCCCAACAAAGGCCACGATGATCGCGGCAAAGCCGTAACCCGCAGGCACATAAGGCGTCAACTGCCCGATGGGCCCAGCCACCTCCAAAGCACCCGCCAGGCCCGCCGCCCCGCCCGAAGTCAAGAGCGCCACCCACAGCGCCTTGCGCGAAGAAAAGCCCGCATACCGCGCAGCGGCAGGCGCCAAACCACCCACCTGCTGGGCAAAGCCTGCCCGGGTGCGGAACAAAAACACCCACAGCAAGCCTGCGCCCACCAGTGCCAAGAGCAAGCCCACACTGACGCGTGAACCGGTCATCAAACGCGGGATCTGCGTGACCGCCTCAAAAGTTTTGGACTGCGGAAAATTGAATCCGGCTGGGTCTTTCCAGGGGCCATAAACCAGGTAACTCAGCACCATGTCGGCCACATACACCAGCATCAGGCTGACCAGAATCTCACTGGCGTTGAAGCGGTCGCGCAGCAGCGCCGTGATGCCCGCCCACAGCATGCCGCCCAGCACACCCGCCAAGAGCACCGCCAGCACGATCCAGCGGCCCGTGTCCTTGTCCGCCAGCAGCGCCACGCCCGCCGCACACACGGCGCCGATGACAAACTGACCCTCGGCCCCGATGTTCCAGACGTTGGACCGGAAACACACCGACAAGCCCAAGGCGATCACCAGGAGCGGCGTGGCCTTGACCATCAACTCACCCAAGGCGTAGCCAGTTTTGACGGGCTCCCAGAAAAACATTTGCAATCCGCGCACCGGGTCCTTGCCCAGCGCCATGAACAGCGCCAGACCCAGCAGCACCGTGAGCACCAGCGCCAGAAGGGGCGAGGCATAAGTCCACAGGCGCGAAGCCTGGGGACGGGGTTCAAGCCGCAGCATGTTGGGCTCCTTTGTAGGAACTCTGTGCCGAACCCGTGGCATCGGGCCACAAGCCGCTCATCCACTCGCCAATGCGTTCCACCGTGGCCTCGGTCCGCGCCACAGAAGGCGACAAGCGCCCCTTGGCGATCACATGCAATCGGTCAGACAACTCGAACAACTCTTCCAGCTCCTCACTCACCACCAGCACGGCACAACCCGCGTCGCGCAGCGCCAAAATCTCGGCGCGAATCTGCGCCGCCGCGCCCACGTCCACGCCCCAGGTCGGCTGCGAAACAATGAGCAGTTTGGGGGCTGCGCTGATTTCGCGCCCCACAATGAACTTTTGCAAATTGCCGCCCGACAGCGACTGCGCTGCGGCATCCGGCCCGGAGGCCTTGACCTTGAAGCGGTCGATGATGCTGCGTGCCTGTTCGGCCAACGCCCCCGTGCGCACCCAGCCGCCCGCACCCAGTGCTTCGTTGCGGGTGAGCAACAGGTTTTGCGACAGGCTGAGAGACGGCACAGCGCCACGGCCCAGGCGCTCCTCGGGCACAAAGTGCAGACCCATTTGCCTTCGCGGCACCGGCCCCAAAGCAGCGACCGGCTGACCGGCCAAACTCACGCTGGC
Organism: Limnohabitans sp. YIMB22184; assembly: GCF_048020265.1. Lineage (GTDB taxonomy): Bacteria > Pseudomonadota > Gammaproteobacteria > Burkholderiales > Burkholderiaceae_C > Limnohabitans_A. The sequence continues at coordinate 625,188 of NZ_CP171843.1, read as the reverse complement.
CGCGCCGCACTGGATGCCTGCCCGGGTGTCTTCGCCCGACAAGGCCCACATCAATTCTTTCTGGCCATTGCCCGACACCCCGGCAAGTCCCACCACCTCTCCCGCACGCACCTGCAGGTCGATGCCCTCCAGGTCCACGCCAAACGGGTCTTGCCGCGTGAGGCTCAGGCCCCGAACCGACAACACCACCTCGCCCGGTGAGCGCGCCACATGCTGCAAAGCCGGGGGCTCCGCGCCAATCATCAAGCGGCTCAGCGAAGCATTCGTTTCTTCACGCGGATCGCACACGCCCGTGAGCTTGCCACCACGCAGCACCGTGCAGGCGCTGCACAGCGCCCGGATTTCGTGCAACTTGTGCGAGATATACAGAATGCTCACGCCCTGGCTGACCAGCTTGTGCAGCACCACAAACAACTTTTCAACCGCCTGGGGCGTCAGCACCGAAGTCGGCTCGTCCAAAATCAAGAGCTTGGGCTCGGTCAGCAAGGCCCGAATGATCTCGACGCGCTGCATCTCGCCCACGCTCAAGGTGTGCACCGGGCGCTCGGGCTCCAGGTCCAGGCCGTATTCACTGGCCTTGGCCACAATGCGCTCGGTCACCTCAGCCAGGCTGAGCGACTTGTCCAGCCCCAGCCAGACGTTTTCGGCCACGGTGAGCGTGTCAAACAGGCTGAAGTGCTGGAACACCATGCTGATGCCCAGCTTGCGCGCTTCTTGCGGGTTGCGAATATTGACAGGCTGTCCGTTGAACACCACCTGACCCTCGTCGGGTTTGACCGAGCCGTAGATGATTTTCATCAGGGTGGACTTGCCTGCGCCGTTTTCGCCCAGCACGGCATGGGCCTGGCCGGGCATCACGGTCAGCGACACGTCCTGGTTGGCCACCACGCCCGGATAGCGCTTGGTGATGCCTTGCAAAGACAGAAGGGGTGTGGTCATGTCAAATGAGAATTCTGAGGATGGGGCAATTGGGATGCACTGATTTTCACCTGCTCCCGCAGCCACTTGGCGGCGGCCGAGCTGTGGCTGCGTTCATGCCAAAGCTGGTAGTACACCATCTTGGGGAACGGCACCGGGCAAGGCAGCAGGGCCAAACCGCTTTGCGATTCAGGGCCTTGTAAAAACCGTTGGCAATACTGGCGGCCCGTGGTGAGCACAAGCAAACTCGATGCCACCATGCGCGGCATCAGACCGAAGTGGGCACAACGCGCGGCGATGTGGCGCGACAGGTTCAGGCGGTCCAGGTGTTCGTCGATCACGCCTCGCCAGCCGGGATAGGCTGGGGTGGGCGCAATGTGTTCACAAGCGAGCCAATCGTCTGACGTCCAGCCACGGCGCACGGCGGGGTGCTTGGTGCTGACCAGGCACACCACCTCGTCTTCAAACAGCTGGGCGCGGTGCAGCTCTTCGCTGGGCTGAGCCCAGTTGCCAATCACCACATCGATCAGGCCCTGCCCCAGGTCGTGCGCGTATTGGGCCTGGGCGGACAAGGCATGCACCTCGACCCGGCAGCCCGGGGCCAGCGACTTGACGCGGGCCATGACGGACGGCAGGAACAAGGGGTCCAGCGTGTCGCTGGCTGCGATGCGGAAAGTCTCGCGGGCCTCAGCTGGATCAAACGCCCGGGCGGGTGAAAACAGACTTTCGGCCGATTGCAAAATCTGCGTGACCGGCCCCAGCATCTGCAAGCCCACATCGGTGGGCACCATGCCGGTGCCCGAGCGCACCAGAATCGGGTCGCCCGTCAACTCGCGCAGGCGCTTGAGCGCCACCGACACGGCCGGCTGCTGCTGGCCCAGCCGCATGGCGGTTTTGGAGACACTGCGTTCGATGAGCAAAGTGTGAAGGGTCCGAATGAGTTGAAGGTCGATCTTGTCGAAAAGATGCGGCTGCTTCATATCCATTTTCAGATAAGCGTTATGGCGATTTACCCATGGGTAAACATCGGGTTTGCCCTAGGATCATCCGATCCTCAAGGACACATGGGCCATGTCAAAAACGCTTGTCTCCCCTCTTAAATCGACGCCGCTGCCATCCAGCCCTTTGCGGTTCTGGCATCGCGGTCAAGTGATGAATCCGGGCAATGTACCACCAGACCGCACCCTGCTCGAACTCCTGCGCGAGGACCTGCGCCTCACGGCCACCAAAGAGGGCTGCGCCGCCGGCGACTGCGGTGCCTGCACCGTAGTCGTGGCCGAGGCGGTGAACGGGCGCTTGCAGTACCGCGCCGTCAACAGCTGTATCAAAACCGCGCACGCCATCGATGGCATGGCCTTGTGGACGGCCGCTGATCTGGCCCAGAGCGACGGCACGCTGCACCCGGTGCAGCAAGCCATGGTGGCGTGTCACGGCTCGCAATGCGGCTTTTGCACACCGGGTTTTGTAATGAGCCTGTTTGCGCTTTACCAGCGCACGGTGGCGCAAGGTCAGACCGTGGACAGCCACACGGCCCACCAAGCCTTGTCGGGGAACCTGTGCCGCTGCACCGGCTACCGGCCCATCGTGCAGGCGGCGTGCAGCCTACAGGCAGATGCCAAGCAGGCTATGGATGAAAAACCCATCGTGGCGGCGTTGCAAAAACTGGCGGCCACCGAAAAAACCGGCGGCAACTACCTGCGCCCTAGCACCCTGAGCGCTTTGCTGCAAGCCCGCGCCCAGCACCCTCAAGCGCAGCTGATAGCCGGGGCCACCGATGCCGGACTGTGGATCACGCAGAGCCTGCGCCGCCTGCAGCAGATCATCGACTTGACCCGCGTGGCCGAGCTGCGCCGGGTGGAGCGTTACCCGCAGCACATCGCCATCGGCGCCGCCGTGAATTTGCAAGACGCATTTGAGGCGCTGGCCGCTGACCGGCCGGTGATCGCGCCCTTTGGCGAGCGCTTCGCGGGCTGGCCGGTGCGCCAATCGGGCACGCTGGGCGGCAACGTGGCCAACGGCTCGCCGATCGGCGACAGCATGCCGCTCTTGATCGCGCTGGGTGCGCAGGTGGTGTTGATGGCGTGGCGCAAGGGAAAAGCCGTGCACCGCCATGTGTCGCTCGACCAGTTTTACACCGGCTACCGCCAAAGCCTGCTGGCGGCCGACGAGGTGCTGGCCTGGGTGGTGGTGCCCCGCCCTGCCCCCGGCGAATGGCTGGGCACGTACAAGGTGTCCAAACGGCAGGAGGACGACATCTCGGCCGTGTGCCTGGCGGTGCAGCTGCATGTGGAGGGTGGGCGCATCACCTCTGCCCGCATCGGCGCGGGCGGTGTGGCCGCCACGCCCGCGCGTGCCGTGAAGACCGAGGCCGCGCTGATCGGTCACCCGTGGAACGAAGCCACTTTGGCGGTGGCGCAACAAACCATCCAGCAAGAGTTTTCCCCGCTCAGCGATTTGCGCGCCAGCGCCGACTACCGCCGCCAAATCTTGGGCCAGCTGCTGCGCCGCGCCTGGCTGGAGAGCACCGGGCACCACACCGTTCGACTGGAGGCACTCGCATGAATACGCCATCCAACACCCCTGACATCAGCCGCCCTCGCTTCCACGAAAGCGCCACCGCGCAGGTACAAGGCCGGGCCAGCTACATCGACGACCTACCCCTGGTCGAAGGCACGCTGCACGCCGCCCCACTGATGAGCCCCCTCGCCAACGCCCAGTTGATCACCATGGACCTGCAGCCCGTGCTGGCCGCGCCCGGAGTGGCAGGGGTGGTCACCGCACAAGACATTCCCGGTGACCCGCTGCTGGCCACCTTTGTTCACGACGAGCCCATCTTTGCCGGGCCGCAGCTCATGCATGTGGGCCAGGTCATGGGCTTAGTGCTGGGGCACAGCCACACCCAGGCGCGGCAAGCCGCCCGCCAGATGCGGCTGCAAACCACACAAGCCACGCCCTTGCTCCATGCCCGCGAGGCCCTGCAAGCAGGCAGCTTTGTGTTGCCCCAGGTGACGGTGCAGCGCGGCGATGCGGCGCAGGCGCTGACCCAAGCACCACACCGCCTGCAAGGCTCGCTGGAGATCGGCGGGCAAGAACACTTTTATTTGGAAAGCCAGATCGCCTACGCCATTCCGCAAGACAACGGCCACTGGCTGATCCACAGCGGCACACAGCACCCCGGCGAGGTGCAGCACTGGGTGGCGCACGCGCTGCACATCCCGCTGTCGCAGGTGCGGGTGGTGTGCCGCCGCATGGGTGGCGGCTTCGGCGGCAAAGAAACGCAAGCCGGGCACCTGGCCGTGTGGGCCGCGCTGGCAGCGCACAAGTTTGGCCGCCCTGTGAAGATGCGGCTGGACCGGGGCGACGACATCCTGATCACTGGCAAACGCCATCCCTTCAGCCACGACTGGCAGGTGGGCTTTGACGCGCAAGGGCGCGTGTTGGGCCTCGATTCGGTGCAGCTGGTGCATTGCGGCCACAGCGCCGACCTGAGCGGCCCGGTGGCCGACCGTGCGATCTTCCACACCGACAACGCTTATTTTTTAAGCGACCTGCACATCACCTCGCACCGCTGCAAAACCCACACCCAAAGCCACACCGCGTTTCGCGGCTTTGGTGGGCCCCAAGGCGTGCTGCTGATCGAGACCGTGATGGGCGACATCGCCCGCCACCTCGGCGTGGACGCGCTCGACGTGAGACTGGCCAACCTGTACGGTGTGACGGATGGTGAAAACAAGCGCGACACCACGCCCTACGGCATGAAGGTGGAGGACAACATACTGCACCCGCTGATGACGCAACTGGCCAAGCGCTGCGACTACCGTGAGCGCCGTCAAGCCATCACCGACTGGAATGCCCAGCACAGCGTGATCAAAAAAGGCCTGGCGCTCACGCCGGTCAAGTTCGGCATCAGCTTCACCGCCACGCAGTTCAACCAAGCGGGTGCGGTGGTCTCGGTCTACACCGACGGCAGCGTGCGGGTGAACCACGGCGGCACCGAAATGGGCCAGGGCCTGCACACCAAGGTGTGCGGCCTGGTGGCCCGTGTGTTGGGCCTGCCCGCTGCCCAAGTGCAAGCCAGCGCCAGCGACACCGACCAGGTGGCCAACGCCAGCGCCACGGCGGCATCCAGCGGCACCGACCTCAATGGCCGCGCCGCCGAAAACGCCGCGCTGCAGGTGCGCCAGAACATCGCCGCGTGCATCGGCAAGGCCGATGCTTGTTCGGCAGACGATGTGCGTTTTGAAAACGGCCAGGTCATCACACCCCTGCGCCAGCGCAGCTTCACCGAAGCCGTGCAATACGCCTACGGCCAGCGCGTGCAGCTGTGGAGCGACGGCTTTTACGCCACACCCAAAATCCACTACGACCGCACCACCCTGACCGGCAGGCCGTTTTATTACTTCGCCTATGGCGCGGCCTGCAGCGAAGTGGCCATCGACACGCTGACGGGCGAGTACCGTGTGCTGCGCACCGACATCCTGCACGACGTGGGGCATTCGCTGCACCCCGAGATCGACATCGGCCAGATCGAAGGCGGCTTTGCGCAAGGCCTGGGCTGGCTCACCATCGAAGAGCTGGTCTGGAACACCAAGGGCGAGCTGCTCACCAAGGGCGCGAGCACCTACAAAATCCCCACCGCTGCAGACATGCCCGCGCAGCTCAACATTGAGCTCTGGCACGAGGCCAACGTTGAGGACAACGTGGGCGGCAGCAAGGCCGTGGGCGAGCCGCCCTTCATGCTGGCCATCAGCGTGTTCGAAGCCTTGCGCGACGCCATCGGTGCCACCCGCCCGGGCCGCACGCCCATCCACCTGGATACCCCCGCCACCCCCGAGCGCGTACTGGGCGCTATCCTCGCCCATGACGGCTCCTCTTAATTGGGGTCAGATCCCAATTAATTTGACTTGAATTGATCGACCGATGACGGCACTTCCTTCTGTTTCCCATTTGCAAGGCTGGCGCGCCGGTCTCTTATGGTTTCCGGACCCGCAAAACCCCCAACCCCGCCACGAAACCGATGGACTGCTGGTCACAGGGCAAAGCGCCGACGGCATCGTGCGCATTCAGGCTATCGGCCCCTACCGCGACTTGGCTGCGCAATACCCCGATCTGCCCACCACCCACTGGCCTGGCCTGTGCATCGCGCCGGGTTTTGTGGACCTGCACATCCACTACCCGCAGACCGATGTGATTGGCTCGCCCGCCGACGGCCTGCTGCCCTGGCTGGAGCACTACACCTTCCCGCACGAAAAGCATTTTGCAGAGCCCTCCTACGCGCAAGAAGTGACCGCGTTTTTCATGGACGAGCTGATGCGCCACGGCGTGACCACGGCGCTGTGCTTTGCCACCGCCCACCCCGAGTCGGTCGATGTGTTCATGGCCGAGGCGCAAAAGCGCCGCCTGCGCATGATCACCGGCAAGGTGCTGCAAGACCGCCACAGCCCCGACGGCCTGCGCGATACCGACACCGCCTTGAGCCTGCGCCAGACCGAAGACCTGATCCGCCGCTGGCACGGCGTGGACCGCCTGGGTTACGCCATCACGCCGCGCTTCGCACCCACCAGCAGCCGAGAGCAACTGCATGGCGCGGGCGAAATCGCGCAGCAGTTTCCCGATGTCTGGGTTCAGTCGCATGTGGCCGAAAACCTCGACGAGATCCGCTGGGTGAAAAAACTGTTCCCCGAAGCGCGCAGTTATCTGGACGTGTACGACCGCGCAGGCCTATTGCGCCAACGCTCGGTCTATGCGCATTGCATTTACCTCGACGAAGCCGACCGTCGCCGCATGGCCGAGGTGGGCGCGAACGCCGCCGTCAGCCCCACCAGCAACCTGTTTCTGGGCAGCGGCTTTTTTGACTACACCGCCTCGGATGCGGCGGGCTTGCACTATGGCCTGGCCAGCGATGTGGGCGGCGGCACCAGCTTCAGCCCCTTCCACACCATGCACGCGGCCTACACCGTCGCACGGCAAAGCGTGGGGCGTCCGGGCATCAGCCTCGCGCCCGAACACCTGTGGTGGCAACACACCGCAGGCGCCGCCGCCGCGCTGGACCTGGGCGGTAAGGTGGGCAATCTGCTGCCCGGCTGCGAAGCCGACTTCGTGGTGCTCAACCCGAAAGCCTCGCCCCTGCTGGCCCGCCGCACCGCACAAACCGAGACTCTCGCCGAATGGCTGTTCGCCATGATCGTGCTGGGCGATGAGCGGCTGATTGCGCACACGGTGGTGCAAGGACAGCCGGTGCAATTCGACAAGTAGGTCGGCGGCAACATAGCCGACATAGCCAAAGCATGCAATGTCGGAGCTGAAGCTCCGACCTACAAAACACGGGCCTGTTGGTAACCGACAATTGGGCATGACCGAAGGCAACGAACACCCCATCATCGACCCCAACCAGGCCCAGCGCGAGTCCGTGCGCCGGGGCATCGCGCAATTTCAGGCGCGGCTGCAGGCTGCAGGCCACGACTTCCGCGAACCCCCGCCGGAGCCCACCTCGTGCTGCGGGCGCGGATGCAATGGCTGTGTGTGGGAAAGCTATGACGCCGCGCTGATGTTCTGGTACGAAGACGCGGGCGCCTTGCTCAACTAAGCCCGCGACAACTCCAAGCCCAAGCGCTCCAGATTCTGCGCATTGGCCGGCTCCAGAATGTGTTTCATGGCCTGCGCAAATGCAGGATCGTCAAACACCTGAAGCCAGTGCACACGCGTGCCCTCGCCTTCGGGCGTGAGCGTGATGGTGAGCCGGAACAAAGGCGCACAGGTGTGGTCGATCACCACTTGGCGGTCGGCTTCGATGTGGGCAAACACGCACTCGTTGGCATACCGTGTGCCGTCCGGCCCGACCATGTCGAACACCCAGCGCCCTCCCGCGCGAAAGTCGAAAACCTCGAACGCGTTGCTGAACCCATCAGGCCCCCACCAACGGGCCAGCCGCTCAGGGACCTGGATGGCAGCAAAAATGGCTTGGGGCTTGAAGGTGAAATACCGGCTGTTTTGAAAGGTGTTCATGGGCATGCCCCTGGAAAGCTGTTGTCCAAGTAAACCACAAGCTGTTTGGCCTGGCGCATCAAAACAAAGCCATCTGCCCCACCGTGGATGGCGGCCTGAACCCGTCCACGTTCCAATCGTGCCGCTGGCGGTTCAGGCCCAGGCGCCTGCAGGCCTTGTCAAAACGCTGGGCGATCAGGTCGGCCCAGATGCCCTGACCGCTGCGGCGCGTGGCAAAGCTGGCGTCGTAGTCCTTGCCGCCGCGCAGATCGTGCATGCGGGCCATCACGCGCGCGGCGCGGTCGGGGTAGTGCAGGTCCAGCCATTGCCGAAACAACGGTGCCAGCTCCCACGGCAGGCGCAGCACCACATAAAAAGCGCTGGTGGCCCCGGCGTCACGGGCCGCTTCGAGCACCTGCTCCATGTCGTCGTTGATGAACGGGATTTGCGGCGACACGCTCACCCCCACCGGGATGCCGGCATCCGCCAGCGTGCGGATCGTGCGCAAGCGCCGCCAGGGGGCGGCGGCGCGCGGCTCCATGCGTCGCGCCAGCTCAGCGTCGAGCGTGGTCACGCTCACATACACACCCGCCTGCCCGCGCGCCGCCATGGGTGCGAGCAGGTCGATGTCGCGCTCGATGCCGATGCCCTTGGTCACCACGGCCATGGGGTGGTGGCTGTCGTGCAACACTTGCAAGACCTCGCGGGTCAGGCGCAGTTCCCGGTCCAGGGGTTGGTAGGCGTCGGTCACGGTGCCCAACGCCATCAGGCCGGGGGTGTATCGCGGGCTGGCCAGTTCGTGCACCAGTCGGTCGGCCAAGCCCCGCTTGGCGATCAAGCGGGTCTCGAAATCCAGCCCGGGCGACATTCCCAGATAACTGTGCGATGGGCGGGCGTAGCAGTAGCTGCACCCGTGCTCGCAGCCGCGATAAGGGTTGAGCGAGCGGTCAAAGCCGATGTCGGGTGAGGTGTTGCGGCTGATGGCGCTTTTGGCGTCTTCCCAAGTCCAGGTGGTGGCGATGCGCGTGGCCTCCTCGGGGTCGACCGTCCAGCCGTCGTCAAACGGCTCGCGGGCATCGCGCTCGAAGCGGTGCGCCAGGCGCGTGGCGCTGCCACGGCCTTTGATCTGGCTGATCGGCATGGCGACGGGTGGTTTCTGCATAACTGTTCATTTATACAGTATTTTGCATCCCGATCAGCGACTGCCCTGTCGCCAGGCTGGCCAAGCTTCAGGCTGACAGGACGGCCAACACCTCTTGCACGGTCGTGGGGCGCACCAGGCGGGCCACCTCTTGGCCGTCACGCAAAACGAGGAAAGTCGGCCAGTGCTTGACCCGGTAACTGCGGCCCAGCACACGCCCCGGACCGTCTTCGATTTTGAGGTGTTGCCATGGCGGCTGCTGTGCCAGCGCCTGAGCCACCACAGGCTGTGCGGCGCGGCAGTGGCCGCACCAATCGGTGCCAAATTCGAGCAAGGTCAGGCCGCGCAGGGCGTCCACATCGGCGCGACTGGGCGCTTCGATTGGGCTGAGGTAAGGCCTGTGGTCAGACACCGGCCAACTCACGCAAGCCCTGCGGGTTGGGCAGTCCCAACACACGCCCGCCACCGCTGATGAGCTGGCGATCGCGCAGGTGACGCAACACCCGGGAAAAGGTTTCCGGGGCGATGCCCAGTTGTGCGGCGATGGTGCGTTTGCGCTCGGTGAGTTTCACGGCCAGACTGCCACTCAGATCGACGGGTTCGGCATGGCGCAGCAGCCATTCGGCGCAGCGCGCATCGGCGTCCTTGGCCAAACGGCTCACGGCCAATTCGGTTTGCTGGCGCTGCGATCGCGCCATGTCCATGAGCAAGGTTTGGGAAGCCTCGGGCAGCGCCCGAACCTGGGCTACGAAATCGGGCACGCGCATATACTGCACCTGCACTTCGGTCTCGGCCACAGCGTCGACCACATGCGGCAGGTCCATCAAACCAGAAGCCGCTTCAAGCCAAAACGGGCCCTCCACCACGCCCAACTGGTGCGCCATGTCCCCATGGCCCATGGCGCCCATGACGCCCAACACCACACGCCCTTGCATAACATGCACGATGCGGTCCACCACATCGCCGCGGTGCAGCAACACCGTGCCAGCCGCCAAGGTGGCTGTGGGCTCGGACAAAGAGGGCAAAGAAGAATCCAACATGGTGAAGCGGAATGTGCCAGAGCCTCGGGTCTGCGTTTTTGACACAAATCAACAACACCCCCGACAAATGGCTACCCGCATACGCGGGCATGGCAGATCGTCGGCGTTTTCAGCGCATCGCGCGACAAACCATGCAGATCACATCACCAAAATAGCCCGGAAATCGTTCACATTGGTGTGCGTCGGCCCGGTGATGACCAGGTCACCCAGGGGCTCAAAAAAGCCATAGGCGTCGTTGCGTTGCAGGTGCTCATCCACTTTGTGCCCCAGCGCCGCAGCACGGGCCAAGGTATCGGGGCTCACTTGCGCCCCGGCGTTGTCCTCAATGCCGTCGATGCCATCGGTATCGGCCGCCAAAGCCCACACACCTGGCTGCCCTTGCAAACCCTGCGCCAGGCCCATGCAAAACTCGCCCGCCCGGCCGCCGCGACCTTTGGGGGTGCCTGTAGGCTGCGGTTTGATGGTCACCGTGGTCTCACCACCGCTCAAAATCACACACGGCTTGGTAAATGGCCCGAGGCCTTTGGCCGCCGCACGGGCCAGTGCTGCATGCACCTTGCCCACCTCGCGCGACTCGCCTTCGATTTCGTCGCTCAGGATGTAGGCGTTCAACCCCTGCGCACGGGCGGCTGCTGCAGCCGCCTCCAGCGACTGCTGGGGCGTGGCGATCATGTGCACGCTGTGCCCCGCAAACACCGGAGAGCCGGGTTTGGGCGTTTCCCAATCGCCCGACTGCAGGGCCTGCAGCACCGAGTCGGGCACCGTGATCGCATAGCGTTTGAGAATGGCCAGCGCATCGGCGCAACTCGTGGCATCGGGCACGGTAGGGCCGCTGGCAATGATGGACGGGTCATCGCCCGGCACATCACTGATGGTGAGCGTGACCACCCGCGCAGGCGCGCAAGTGGCCGCCAGACGTCCGCCTTTGATGCGCGAGAGGTGTTTGCGCAGGCAGTTCATCTCGGAAATATTGGCCCCACTGGCCAATAGCTGACGGTTGATGTCTTGCTTGAGCTGCAGATCGATGCCGTCGGCAGGCAAGGTCAGCAGCGACGAGCCTCCACCCGAGATCAGGCACAGCACCAAATCATCGGCCGTCAGGCCTTTCGTCAATGCCAGAATGCGCTCGGCCGCTTGCAGGCCTGCCACATCGGGCACAGGATGGGCTGCCTCGACCACCTCGATGCGCTCGGGCAAACCCGCAGGCCGTGGCGGCGTGTGGCCGTAGCGCGTGACCACCAGACCCGACAGCGGCGCATCTGCTGGCCACAAAGCCTCCACGGCTTGTGCCATCGCGCCACCGGCTTTGCCAGCGCCGATCACGAGAGTGCGGCCCTTGGCCGGATCCGGCGGGATGGGCAAATGGGCGGCGGTGTTGTGCAGGGGCAAAGCGCGTTGCACAGCCACGTCATAAAGGTGGCGCAAAAAGAGCATTGGATCGTTGATTGACACGGCGACGGAGTCTCTGATATCGACAAAAAACCAGTGTAGCCGGAGCAGCCAAAAACCCGGTCGCTGTTGGTGACAGGCATCGTCGCGCTGAGCCTTGTTGCGCCACCCGTCCAAGGTAAGTGCAACCTCTCAGCCTTGCGCCTGCGGTGCCTCGTGCGGGGCGATGTGCTGGCGGGCCAGCGCCTGCATGTCCTCGGCGGGCATGGGGCGGCCAAACAGGTAGCCCTGGAAATGGTGGCATCCAGCTCGGACAGGGCATCGCGCTGGGCGGGGGTCTCCACCCCTTCGGCCACCACACGCAGGCCCAGGCCTTGGCCCAGAGCCACAATGGTGCTGACGATGGCCAGGTCGTTGGCGTTCACCTCGATGTCACGCACAAACCCCTGGTCGATCTTGAGTTCGTCCAGCGGCAAGCGCTGCAGGTATGCGAGCGAAGAAAAGCCCGTGCCAAAGTCGTCCAGCGCAAACGACACCCCGCGGGCCCCCAAGGTGGTCATGCGCGAGGCCACGCCGTCGATGTGGTCCACCAGCAGGCTCTCGGTCAGCTCCAGCACCAAGCGGTTCGCGTCAGCACCGGTGTCGTCCAGCGTTTGCAGCACGCTGCGCACGAAATCGTCCTGGCGGAATTGGCGTGAGCTGACGTTGACCGCCAGGGTCAGATGGGCCAGCGCAGGGTCACGGGACCAATCTGCCAGAGAACGACAGGCGGCGCGCAAGACCCACTGCCCCAAAGGAACGATCAAGCCGCTGTGCTCGGCCACGGGGATGAACTCGCCGGGCGATATCCAGCCCTGTTCGGGCCGGTGCCAGCGCAGCAGCGCCTCGGCACCGCGCAGATGGCCCTGCGCGTCCACCTGGGGCTGCAGGTAGAGCTGCAGCTGTTCGCCCTCGATCGCTTCGCGCAAAGCCACTTCGAGTGAGGCGCGCCAAGTCAACTCGGTCAGCATGCGTGCCGCAAACAGCCGCACCTGGCCTCGGCCTTCACTCTTGGCATGCTCAAGAGCCAAGTCTGCCCGCTTGAGCACTTCGCTCGGGTCATCGTCTTGCGGGGTTAACAAGACCATGCCCACACTGGCCGTGCAGTGGTAGTTCAATGCCCCCAAGGCCATGTCACCGCCCAGCGCCTCTTGCAAGCGCTGCGCCAACTGCAAGGCGCGGTCCTGGGCCTGCAAAGGATCGGTGGACAGGTCGGTGAGCAGCACCACAAATTCATCGCTGCCCACACGGGCGACCGTCGTGCCGGCCTGCACACAAGCCGTGAGACGGGCGGCCACCGTGCGCAGCAAAGTGTCACCAATGACATGGCCGTGGTTATCGTTGAGGCTCTTGAAATCGTCCAAATCCAATTCCAGCAACGCTCCGCAACGGCCCAGCCGCGCCACATCCGGCAAGGCCTGGCTCAAGCGATCAAGAAAGAGTCGGCGATTAGGCAACCCGGTGAGCGTGTCATAAAAGGCCAGCGTTTCAATCTGGCGCTCGGCCTGCTTGCGGGCGGTGATGTCATGCACCACGGTCAGCATGCAGGTGCGTCCTTTCAACTCCAGCACCGAAGACGACAGCTGCACACTGACGAGTCGCCCATCGCGGGCCACAAATTCCGCTTCAAGGCCCTCGATGCGGCCGTGCCCGCGCAACACCTGCAGCATGGCCTCGCGATCGCCGGGGTAGCGCCAAATGCCGGTGTCTGCCGCCGATCGCCCAAGCAAGTCTTGTGGCGACCAGCCAAACATGCGGGTGAAGCTGTCGTTGACGGTGATGAAACGGCCGTCCTCCATGCCGGTGATGCTGAAAGCGTCCGGGCTGGTGCGAAAGGCCGAGCTGTACAGAAGCTCGCTTTGTGTCAACTCGTCGCGCTGTTGGTTCAAGGTGAACAGCAAACGGTTGAAAGACTGGAGCAATTGACCGATTTCATCGCCGCGTCCCACTGGCAGGGGCTTCAAGGGCGTTTTGGCAATATCGCGCGAGGTGATCTCTGACAGGGCTTGTGCGGCCGTCTGCAGCGGCATGAGCTGGCTCCGCAGCGCCCACCAAACGCATGCACCGGCCAACAGGCTCATGATGCCGGTACTGATGAACAAGCGCAGCTCCAGCTTTTTGACGGGTGCAAAGGCTTCGCGGGTGGGCAGTGTCACAGCGACGTACCAGTTTGCGGTAGGGATGCGCTTCACGGACGACAGCACCTCCACACCCTTCGGGTTGCGCAGCACCGCCGTGCCTTCATAACCCTGAACAAAACGGTCAATCTGCGGATTGACCCCGGCTGGACCCAAACGCTCCATGATGCGGTTGCGGTCCGAAGAAGTGATCACCATGCGGTGATCAGGCGCCACCAGCAGGTAGTCACCGGTCGTGCCAAAGGGGTTGCTTTGGACGTCGTCCAGAAAGCTGGCGTCGCGCAGGTTGATCAAGCCTGCCACCACGCCAGTGATGCGCCCCGAAGCATCGCGCATCGGGGCGGCCATCACCACCCCCGGAATACCCATGACCTTGCCGATCGAGGGTGCGCCAATCGCTGGCTGACCTGTCGCGATGGCCTGGATGAACCACTCCCGCTCGGCGTAGCTGACCCCATAGCGGGGCACCTCAATCGGCGTAGAGGCCAGGGTTACCCCATCGATGTCGGTGATGAAAGTCCCGCCGTTGAAAAGAGCCTGGAAAACCGGCAGATTTTGCAGTGTTTGCTGCAATTTGCCGGGATCGCGGATGTCGCTCAAAGCAGTGAGCGAAGCAACGTCTTCGAGCGCAAGCAGACGATCCTTCAACTGGCGGTCGATCGATTCGGCCACAGATCGGGCGGCTGCAAACTGCTGCGCCGCCAACACCTTTTCGACGTCCACACGCAGCAAGTAGCTCACGTACAGGCCCGACAAAATGGTGCTGACCAAGCCGATCACGAGCGCCAGCAAGGTCACGCGGACCTTGACTGACTGGGAGGCCAGGATACGGGGCAAAGAGGGCCGACGTATAAAACGTGCAGCTGCGTCGCTTTATTCCTGGCTTGAGTCGTTGCGCTCAACCATGTTGTGATGCCCCATTGATCTCGATCCAGTGCGGCTTGTCGGGCTTTGAATTGTTGCACAGAAGATGGCCGCTGAGGGGCCTGTCCACGACAGCTTTGGCCGCTGGTTTCAGCCGGGCCAACAGGAAGGATTGCCCACACCTGAGCCAACAAAACGCTGTGCTCGCAACCACTGCGCCCACCACCGACGAGCAGGGCCTGCTTAAAATTCAGACCACTGCACAGCCCGGGACGCGCGGCAACGTGGTGCTCGCCCTCCCCCTTCAGAAGGGGGCAAGGGGATTCGGCCGCGACTTGTTTCATTCGTTTGATCCATTGCCTTCAAGGACAAGTCCATGACCTCGCTGCTCATACACCGCGCCCGCTGCATCGCCACCATGAACGATGCGAACACAGAACTGCAGGGCGCCTCGCTCCTGATCCGTGATGGGCGCATCGAACGCATCATCCCTGCCGGTGAGAACATCGACGAACTGCTCACACAAGTTGATGAAGTGATCGACGCACGCCACCATGTGGTGGTGCCAGGCCTGATCAACACGCACCACCACATGTACCAGTCGCTCACGCGGGCGATTCCGTCGGTGCAAAACGCCGAGCTGTTCAGCTGGCTCCAAGGCCTGTACCCGATCTGGGTGGGCCTCACGCCAGAGATGGTGCGTGTCTCAGGCCAGGTGGCCATGGCAGAGCTGTTGCTGAGCGGCTGCACCACCAGCTCTGACCACCTCTACATCTACCCCAATGGCGTGCGGCTGGACGACAGCATCGAAGCCGCGCACACCATCGGCATGCGCTTCACAGCCACACGCGGGAGCATGAGCGTGGGCGAGAGCCAAGGCGGCTTGCCGCCCGACAGCGTGGTCGAGCAAGAACCTGCCATCCTCAAAGAAACCCAGCGCCTGATCGAACGCTGGCACGACGCCAGCTTCGGTTCGATGACGCATGTGGCCGTGGCCCCCTGCTCGCCCTTCAGCGTGAGCCAGGACCTGATGCGCGAAGCGGCCAAATTGGCCCGCGCTTTTGGCGCGCGCCTGCACACCCACCTGGCCGAAAACGACCACGACATCGCCTATACCAAAGAGAAGTTCAACTGCACGCCTGCGCAATACGCGCAAGATTTGGGTTGGGTGGGCGACGATGTGTGGCACGCTCACGGCGTCAAGCTCGACGAGCAAGGCACTTACCTGTTTGCCAAAACCCATACCGGCATCGCCCACTGCCCCTGCAGCAACATGCGCCTGGCCAGCGGCATCTTGCCTCTGCGCAAAATGCTCGATGCAGGCGTGCCGATTGGTCTGGGTGTGGACGGCAGTGCCAGCAACGACGCAGCGCACCTGCTGAACGAAGCCCGCCAAGCCATGCTGCTGGCGCGTGTGGGCAAGGCTTTAGAACCGTTCGGTTGTGACCACGGCCCGGCCGACATGACGCCCCGCGACGCCCTGCGCCTAGGCACACGCGGCGGTGCCGAAGTGCTGGGCCGCGCCCACGAACTGGGTCAATTCAAAGAAGGCTATTGCGCTGACATCGCGATGTTCCGCACCGACACATTGAGCATGGCGGGCGGCGCGGTGCACGACCCGGTGGGGGCGCTCTTGCTGTGCGCCAGCAACAACGCCGACTACACCATCGTGAACGGCCGCGTGGTGGTGCGCCAGGGCCAGATCACCACCGTGGACATGGAGCCGCTGATCGAGCGACACAACCAGCTGGCTTTGCAGCTGGCATTGGGTGTGAAGTGACAGGTCCGGATCAATCCAAGCTGGAGCCCAGGCTCACCCGCTGCAGCCGGTAAGCCGCAGGCGTGGTGCCGGTCCAGTTTCTGAATGCCCGAATGAAAGAATTGCTTTCCTGAAAGCCGAGCAGCCAGGAAATTTCTCCAGCCGATATGTCGGTGCGGCTCAGGTAATGCCGCGCCAGTTCGTGCCGCACCTCGCTGAGCACTTCTTGAAACCCCACCGATTCGTCGGCCAACTGCCGTTGCAAGGAGCGTTTGCTCACCGCCAGGCGCTGGGCTACGGCATCGATGCTGCTGGTGCCTGCGGGCAAGGTCTCCAGCAACACGGCCTTGACGCGTTCGCGCATGCCCGCACGAGCGTCCAGTTCTGAGAGTCGGCTGTTGAGGGCCGGCTCAAACGCCGCCCACATGGCCATGTTGTCGGTCAAAAAAGGGCGTCGCGCATCGTGCGCTGAAAAGGTAATCTGGATCTGATCGGCGGCCGTCAAAGCGCAGCCCAAGTAAGCCTTGTACGCAGGCAGGTCAGCGGGCAAGTCGGGCAGAGATGCCGCCAAGGGCTCGATCCGCTCACGCGTGGCCAGCCGGGCCAGTTGGGTGAAGAACACCAACTCGGACACACCCAAGCTACGGGGAATCGGCTCGGTATGCCCGTAGCAGCTGAGCATGACCAGGGTTCTGTCGGATCGGATGTCCAGCGCCATGTGCAAGGGCCCTATCAGCCGCTTGTATTGCGCCAGCCGCTGCAGCGCGGTGTTCAGGTCGGGGCTGCACAGGCAGGCGAAAAGGGCCGGGTCAAAAGCCTCCACCGACATGGCCTGCGCGAGCTTCAGGGCGAGTTCGTCATGGCCTGCGGCCTGCTCCAGTCCACGCCACAGGTCAAAGTACTGCGCGGGCGACAAGCTCGCGCCCGGGCGCGCAAACAGGTCGCCCGGCAACCGCGCCAGGCTCAGCACATCTGCCGGGGCGTAACCCATGTCGCGGATGAGCAGTTTCCAGCTCATCTGCACGGCAAAGCGTGTGGCCTGTTTCACAGCGTGGGTCTTTCTGGCAAGGAGGCGTGAGCAAAGACTATTTGGCTTGGCTCATGATGGCCATGTCAAAGATGCGGTCCCCGAAATACTTGCGGATGAACATCAGGGGTTTGGCCATTTTGCCGATGACGTAGCGGGTTTTGGGTCGGCGCGAACGCACAGCCTGCAGTATGGCATCGGCCACCACCGAAGGCGGCGAGGCGGCGCCCGCTTTGGCATAGGTGCCGCGCATGGCCTTGGCCATGCCCTGCGCCATGGCGCGGTAAGGGCCTTGGCCCGAACGCGCCAGCATGGGCTCGAGCATCACGCCGCCCCACTCGGTGGCAATCACACCGGGCTCGATGATCACCACTTGGACGCCAAAGGGCGCCAGCTCGATGCGCAAACAGTCACTCCAGCCTTCCACCGCGTGCTTGGTGGCGTGGTACCACGAGCCCAGGGGGGTGTAGATCTTGCCGCCCATGGACGAGATGTTGATGACCTTGCCCGCCCCTTGGCGGCGCATTTGCGGCAGCGCCAACTGCGTGAGCCGCGCCATGCCGAACAGATTGACTTCAAACTGGTAACGGGCATCGGCCAGGGTCGAATCTTCCATCGCGCCGTACATGCCAAAGCCCGCGTTGTTGACCAGCACGTCGATGCCGCCATGGCCATGGGCGATGGTGTTCACGGCCGCGACGATGTCAGCGTCCACCGATATGTCCATCTGCAGCGGTATCGCGCCCAGGGCCCGCAGGTCTTCCATTTGCGCCACACGCCGGGCCGCGACGTAAACCACCAAACCCTCTTGCAGCAGCCGCTTGGCCGTTTCTTTGCCCATGCCGGACGATGCGCCGGTGACGAGCGCCACTTGTTTTGCGGGGTATGTCGTTGCCATCAAAAACTCCGTTCGTGCTTGTGTTGCGAATGGCGTGATGGTCGCCGCTGGGGCGCGAAGCGTCACCATCGGATCGCGCCAAAGCACATGCAAATAGCGCCAAACGAGGGCAAGGGGCATTGCTGCAGTAAAGCGCCCTGTGCGTTTTGATCACAACTGTTTGCACTCGCCACGTCACATGGACTTGCCTACACTGTCGCCATGATCCAAGGCCTCGTTCAACTCTTCCTCTTTCAAGCGCTCGGCGAGTTGCTGTCCAAATTCGCCCTGCCTTTTATCCCCGGACCCGTGCTGGGCCTGGTTTTGCTGCTGACGTTTTTGGCCTGGCGCGGCCATGTGCCCGCGTCCATGGATGGGGTGGGCAGCGGCATCTTGCAGCACCTGGGGCTGTTGTTCATTCCTGCGTCGGTGGGCGTGGTGCTTTACCTTCCCCTGCTGCAGGCCAACGCATGGGCCATGACGGCGGCGCTGGTGCTGAGCGTGGTGGCCACGGTGGCGATGACCGCCCTGGTGCTCAAACTGCTCGCCAAAAAGGACAGCGCGCCATGAACAACAAGCTGCCGCCCATTTCCGATATTTGGGTTTACCTCTCGGGCAGCCCGCTGCTGGCCTTGGTGCTCACGCTCAGCGCTTACCTGCTGGGCCTGACCGTGTACGAGCGCAGCCAGCGCAACCCGCTGGCCAACCCGGTGCTGATTGCGGTGGTGGTGGTGTGCATCGGCATCAGCGTGATCGACATGCCCTATGCCCAGTACTTTGAAGGCGCGCAGTTTGTGCACTTCTTGCTGGGCACGGCCACGGTGTCGCTGGCCATTCCGATTTACAAGGGCTTTGCCTCGCTCAAGGGGCGCATGGGGGTGTTGCTGCTCTCGCTGCTGGCGGGTGGCATCACCTCAGTGCTGACGGCCGTGGGCATGGCGCGGTGGCTGGGCGTGGACGAGGCGCTGGTGCGCGGTCTGGTGGCTAAATCGGTCACCGCGCCGATTGCCATGGGCATTGCAGAGCGCGTACAAGCCTCGCCTACCCTGACCGCCATCTTTGCGGTGAGCACCGGCATCTTGGGTGCGGTGCTGGGCCGCTTTGTGCTCGACGCCCTGCGCGTGACGGCCTGGTGGCAACGCGGCTTTGCCCTGGGGGTGGCCGCGCACGGCATTGGCACTTCACGTGCCTTCAGCGTGAACGCCGAAGCCGGGGCCTATGCCAGCCTGGGCATGGGCTTGCATGGCATCGCAGGGGCCGTGCTGATCCCTTACGCGGTGGCTTGGTGGTTTTAAAACCTGTCCCGCATCAATCGAGCTTGGCCCCCGCCTGAAACCAGCGGCCCAACAAGGCGCGGTCATCCTCAGTCAGTCCCGTGGCATTGCCCATCGGCATCTGCTTGGTCACCACCACTTGCTGGTACATGTTTTGCGCATGCTGTTTGATCAGCTCGGGACTGTCCAGGCGCACATTTTTCATTTGCACTTGCGCGCCATGGCAGGTCAGGCAGTGCTGGCTCACCAGGCTTTGCACCTGTGCAAAGGTTGCGGGCGCAACAGGGGCGGTTGACACTTGGGGCGCCGCCGGCTTCAAGGCCACGATCACGCCCGCAATCATCACCACACCCACCGCCGCAAACGGCCAGGGATTGGCCGCGCGGCCCAGGTGGTAACCGTGGCGCTGCACAAAGAACTGGCGGATCAAGGCACCCGCCAGCATCATCACGAACAGCAGCACCCAACGGTGTTCGTGCGTGTACAAAAAGCTGTAGTGGTTGCTCAGCATCGCGAAGATGACGGGCAGCGTGAAATAGGTGTTGTGCACACTGCGCTGCTTGCCGCGCTTGCCGTGGATGGCCAGGGCGTTGGCGTCATAGGTTTCGCCGCTGGTCATGGCGGCCACCACTTTGCGCTGCCCAGGAATGATCCAGAAGAACACGTTGGCGCTCATGGCGGTGGCGATCATCGCGCCCACCAACAAGAAGGCGGCACGGCCTGCGAACAACTCATTGGCCAGCCAGGAGCAAAACGCCACCACCACGATCATCAGGCCCGCCACGATCAGCTCGCCGTTTTTTCGGAAGCCAAACACGCGGCAAACGATGTCGTACACGAACCAAAAAGCCACCAACATGCCCACCGCGGCAGACCCGGCCATCACGGGGGTCCAGTCCATCAGCGATTTGTCGATCAGGAAGGTGCCCGCGTTGTACAGGTACAGCACCGTGAACAGCGCAAAGCCACTGAGCCAGGTGGAGTAACTTTCCCAATAAAACCAATGCAGCTTGGTGTGGATCTTCTTGGGGGCCACCATGTACTTTTGCGGGTTGTAAAAACCGCCCCCGTGCACCGCCCACATGGCACCGCCTACGCCTTTTTCGAGCAGGTCGGGCGAATTGGGTTTTTGCAGGTTGTTGTCCAGAAAGACAAAGTAGAACGAGGAGCCAATCCAGGCGATGGCGGTGATGACATGCACCCATCGCAACAACAAATTGGCCCATTCCAGCAGATACGTTTCCATGAAGGAGTCTCCAACCTGCTCACCACCGCGGGCCCTGTGAGCGGGTATTCGGTCGCGAACATGTTTCCGGAGAAACCTGCGCCGCTGCGACCAGTGCACCGAAGTGTATACAGTTTACAGGCGTTAATCCAGTTGACCCAGGCCTCGGAAGCCTAGGGAAAACCAGCAACCCATTTCACAGCGTTTGCAAGAGTTGTGCCGCCACCGCCACGGCAATGACTTCGGGCTCTTTGCCCGTGATGCCCGGCACGCCAATCGGGCAGGTGATGCGCGAAATCTCTTCGGCCGTGAAACCCCGGTCTTCCAGGCGGTGGCGGAAGGTGGCCCATTTGGTTTGACTGCCAATCAAACCCACAAAAGGCAGATCATTCCTCTCGCGCAGGCGCTTCAGACACGCCACCACGATGTCCAGGTCTTCGGCGTGGCTGAAGCTCATGATCAGCACCCGGCTGTCCGGCGCCAGATCGGCCACGGCGGCTTGCACCGGGTTGGAGTGTTCGCATTCCACACCATCAGGCACATCGGCCGGAAAAATTTCATCGCGGCTGTCGACCCAACGCACAGCAAAAGGCAAAGGGGCCAAGGTCTTGACGAGCGCTTTGCCCACATGGCCGCCGCCAAACAGCGCCAAAGGGGTGCGCAGCGTCATCAACTGCGTGCGCAAACGCGCCCCATCGCCGCCGCTCACCCGTTCAAAAACCAAGTCCACGGCACCGCCGCAGCATTGCCCCAAACTGGGGCCCAAAACCTGGCGCAAAGCGGTTTGCTCGGTCTGCCCGGCCAACAAAAGCCGCGCGTGCGCCAACGCCTGGAACTCCAGATGCCCGCCACCGATCGTGCCCTCCTCGCCATGTGCGAAGACCAACATGCTGGTCCCCGGCCCACGCGGCACCGAACCCTGCACGGCTTGCACCCTCACCACCACCGCCTTGTCAGTGTTCAACCGCTTCAGGGCTTTTTCGATCCAGTTCACGCTTTGGGGTCCATTCAAAATTAAGGGCCGTTGTTGGCTTGCCCACCAAACCAACTCAATGCCACAATCACGGCCACCGCAGAGTATGCCAAGGACAAGGGCTCATCATGACCACACGCTGGATCCCCACTCACCCAAAAGTCACCACCGCCCTGTTGGGCCTGGGTGCGGCGGCATTGGGTTTCTTGAGCGGTTGCAGCACACCGCCACCCGCCGTGAAGCCCCCACCCCCGCCTCCCCCGGCAGCCAAAATTCCTGAGCGCGTCACCGCCCCGATGGGCGTCACATCACTGGCCCGCAACAGCAAAGAATACCGAAAGGATGCGGCGGGTCACCTGTACGGCATGCACGCGCACCGCATCTACAAAGGCCGTATGCCGCCTTTGCTCGAAGCCGTGGGGGTGCTGAATGTGGATATTGACCATAAAGGCTCGGTGAAAGCATTGAACTGGATGCGTGCGCCCAAGCATGTACCCCACGTCATGGCCGAGATCGAGCGCATGGTCAAAGCGTCTGCCCCCTACCCCGTGCCTAGGCACATGAGCCAGGTCACCTACACCGATGTCTGGCTCTGGCACAAAAGCGGCAAATTCCAGCTCGACACACTGACCGAAGGGCAGGACTGACGCCGTGATCGGCTGAGCCCTTCAAACCCCCGATGTCTGCTCGTGCGCCGCACCGGGCAGCAAGGTCAGAATCAGCGTGGTAGCCACCGAAAAACCGGCCAGCAGCAAAAGTGAGCTGCCAAAGCCCATGGCCTTCACCACCGGCCCCAAAGCCCAGACCGACAGGGAACTGACCGCGAACGACACGCCCAGGCGCATGCCCGACACACGCGAGCGCAGGCGGTCGTCCACATAACGGGCAATCATGAAATCGGTGAAGGGGATGGCCCCAAAGATGAACACCATCACCCCGATGAGCGCTGCAAACAGCCACCAGCCCTGCGCCTGCGACGCCAACACCAGCATGGGGATTTGCGCCATCACCATGAACATGAAAAAGCGCTTGAGCGGGAAACGGTTGATGAGGTGCCCCACCACCACCTGGGCCACCGAGGCCACAGCGTAGACCACGGCCAGCAGCAAACCCAAGGCGGCCGGGTCTTCCATCACGCCCGCAAAGCGTTCGGCCAACATAGGCCCGTTGCCGTTGGTCGTGAAGTTGAACAACACGCTGCTGGTCACCGCCGCTGCCGTCATGACCACCATGGCCCGCATCAGCAAAGGCGCGGGCAGGCTCACCTTGGCGCCGCCCTTGCGTTTGGCGGGCGACGAGACCTCTGGCGGGCAAGTGCGGGCAAACACCCAGCCGCACACCAAGGCCAGCACGCCGGGCACCACAAACGCCGTCCGCCATCCTTGCCACTGGATCAAAAAGCCGGTGAGCAAGGCCGCGACCGCCACGCCCAAATTACCGGACAAACCATTGAAGCCAATGGTCGCGCCCGGATTCGACGAGCGCTCGAGCAGCATGGGAATGCCCACCGGGTGGTAAATCGATGCGAACACGCCGATCAGCGTCAAGCAAGCGGCCAACTGCCAAGGTGTTTGCGCGAAGGCCGTGAGGATGGAGGCCGCGCCAATGCCAAAAAAGAAGACCAGCATCATGCTGCGCCGGCCCCACAAATCCCCCAGGCGACCAGCGGGCAAGGAGCCCAAACCGAACATGAAAAACGCGCCCGCACCGTAGGGCATCAGGTCTTGCCATTGGGCCAGGCCCATGTCGAGGGCAATGGCGCTGACCGCCGCCGCAAAAACCAGCAAGAACAGATGGTCCAGCGCATGCCCGATGTTGAGCAGCCCGCGCACCACACGGGGATGGTCGGCGGTCACCTCAAGGGTCATCGGTTAGACCACTGGCACACTGGCCAGAAACTCAGGCTCGGGGGTCCGCATCGGATGCGGAGGGCTGCCGAGCCGATGCGCTGGCTGGGTTTGTGGAGCGGGCTCGGGCATGAAGCACATCTTCTCGCCGTCCCAGCGCTGGCCGCACCAGCACAGGCCTTCGGCGTTGATGATGCAAGTGCCAGTGCCGCAGCACCGTGGATCGTCTGACATGGGCCTGCTCCTGTGGGCTATTGGGATCAAACTGGCAGGATGCCTGAAAACGCTTCAGGCATCCGGTTCTGGCCTTTACAGCCCTGCAGTGGCCTTGGCTTTTTCGCAGGCCATCAGGATGCGCTCGGGCGTGGCCGGGGCATCCAAATACACCACCGCCTTGTGGTCGGCGCTGGCGGCCACCGCATCGCGCAAGGCGAAGAAGGCGGACAGGCCCAACATCAACGGCGGCTCGCCCGTGGCTTTGCTGTTGAACGGTGTGGGCTTCAAGTTAGCGTTGTCGAACAGGGACACCTTGAAGTGCTCAGGAATGTCGCCCGCCACAGGGATTTTGTAGGTGCTGGGGCCGTGCGTGAGCAGCTTGCCCTTCTTGTCCCAAATGCACTCTTCCATCGTGAGCCAGCCCATGCCTTGCACATACGCGCCTTCGATCTGGCCTTTGTCCAGGGCCGGGTTGATGCTGCGGCCCACGTCGTGCACGATGTCCACGGCTTTCAGCCACCACTCGCCAGTGCGGGTGTCGATCTCCACTTCGCTCACGGCCGCGCCGTAGCAGTAGTAATAGAAAGCACGGCCGTTCAGGGTGGTGAAGTCGTACTTGATCTCGGGCGTCATATAGAAACCCGTCACGCTCAAGCCCACGCGGTCCAGCCAGGCCTGTTTGGTCACATCGGCCCACTTGACCGATTTACCGCCGCCGTGCAGCTCGTTGTTGGAGAAGCTCACCTCTTCGGCTGCGCAGCCCAGCATGCGGGCGGCCACAGGCTTCAAGCGCTCGCGCATTTGCGCGGTGGCGTTCATGATGGCTGCGCCGTTGATGTCGGCACCGCTCGACGCCGAGGTGGCCGAAGCGTTGGGCACTTTTTGTGAGTCAGTCGCGGTGATGCGCACATGGTCCACGCTGATGCCCAAACCATCGGCACACACCTGCGCCATCTTGGTGTTGAGGCCCTGGCCCATTTCGGTGCCGCCGTGGTTGCAGCTGACCGAGCCGTCCATGTAAACCACCAGCAGCGCGCCGCCCTGGTTCAGGTGGGTGGCCGTGAAGCTGATGCCGAACTTGAGTGGCACCAAGGCCAAACCGCGCTTGCGGGTCTTGCTCTTGGCGTTGAAGGCCTGCACCTGAGCGCGGCGCTCGGCGTAGTTCGATTCGCGCTCGACCTGGTCGATCACCTTGTCACCCACCCAGTCTTCGATGAGCTGGTTGTATTGGGTGGTCATGGTGTCGGGCGTGCCGCTGATGGCCGGGTCTTTGTAGAGGTTGAGCTTGCGCACTTCCAAGGGGTCTTTGCCCAAGGTCATGGCGATCTCGTCCATCACCGTCTCGATGCCGAACATACCTTGTGGGCCGCCAAAGCCCCGGAACGCGGTGGCGCTTTGGGTGTTGGTTTTGCAGCGGTGACTGACCAACTTGAGCGCGGGCAGGTGGTAGGTGTTGTCGATGTGCAGGCAAGCGCGGTCGTTCACCGGGCCTGAATAGTCGGTGCTGTAGCCGCAGCGCGACATCAGCGTGATGTTGGCACCCAAAACGCGGCCGTTGTCGTCAAAGCCCACTTCGTAGTCGATGCGGAAATCGTGGCGCTTGCCGGTGATGGTCATGTCGTCGTCGCGGTTCACACGCAGCTTGACGGGCTTGCCCAGCTTGTGCGCAGCCAATGCGGCACTCTGGCTGAAGATGCTGGCGTTGCCTTCCTTGCCGCCAAAGCCGCCACCCATGCGGCGGCAAATCACCTCCACATCGTTGGTGTGCAGGTTCAGGGCGTGCGCGGCTTCGCGCTGGTTGCCGTCGGGGTGCTGGGTCGACACGTACAGCGTCAGCTGGCCGTCTTCCTTGGGCACCGCGTAGGTGATCTGGCCTTCCAGATAAAACTGTTCTTGCTGGCCCGTGCGGGTCGTGCCCTTGATCTTGTGGGGCGCGTTGGCAATCGCTGCCGCTGCGTCACCACGCGTGATGCCTTTGGGCGGCATGATGAAGCTGCCCGCCGCCATCGCTTCTTCGATGGTCAAGATGGGTGTGAGTTCTTTCACCAGCACCTTGGCTTTTTTGGCGGCTTCGCGGGCGTAGAGCATTTCACGCGCCACCACCACGGCCACGGCTTGGCCCACAAACTCGACCTTGCCTGCGGCCAGGAAGGGGTCGTCGTGGATGATGGGGCCGCAGTTGTTTTCGCCGGGAATGTCTTTGGCGGTGTAGACCGCGACCACACCGTGTTCCTTGAGGATGGCTGCGCGGTCGATGCCGTCGCCGATCAACTCGCCATGCGCCACAGGCGACAAGATGAGCGCGGCATACAAAGTGCCCGCGTGCTCAGGGATGTCGTCGATGTAGGTGGCCGAGCCCGTGACGTGCAGGTGCGCAGACTCGTGAACAACGTCGGTGCCCTGCTGAACGCCCGATGCGGGCAACAGGTTCTTGATGGGGGTAGGAGCGTTCATTCAAGCCACCTCTTTCTGTTCTTCGATGAATTCGAGCACCAGGTTGCGGGCGACCAGGGCGCGGTAGGCCCAAGTGGCGCGCAGGCCGTCGCGGGCGGTGAAGCTGGCGGCGATCGCGGCGTCCAGATCGGCCGCTTTCACGTCACCAGGCGCACGGCCTTCCAGCACGGCTTCGAGCTTGGGCGCACGGCAAGGCGATGGGGCCAGGCCGTTGTAGGCCAGCTTCACGCCGCTCAACTTGCCGCCTTGCAGCGTGTAGCTGATGGCCGCACAGGTGGCCGAGATGTCTTGCTCAAAACGCTTGCTCACCTTGTGGGCGCGGAACACCTGGCCAGCCACGGGCTTCGGACATTCGATGGCTTCGATGAACTCACCGGGCTCCATCACGTTTTTCTTCATGCCCGTGTAGAAGTTCTCCAGCAGCACCTTGCGGGTTTTGTCGCCCCGGCGCAGCACCAAGCTGGCACCCAACGCCATCAGGCAAGGCATGGTGTCGCCAATCGGCGAGCCGTTGGCGATGTTGCCCGCCAGCGTGGCGGTAGATCGGATGGGCGGCGAGCCAAAGCGGCGCAGCACTTCGGTGAAGTCGGGGTAAGCCTGGGCTACCAGCGTTTCCACCTGAGACAGCGACACGGCCGCGCCAATGCGCCAGGCGCTGGCGGTTTCGGTCACTTGGCGCAGCTCTTTGACATTGCCCAAGTACATGATGTGTTCGGGTCGGCTGAACTGTTTGTTCACCTGCAGACCGATTTCGGTGCTGCCCGCCAACAGCGTGGTGCTGGGGTTCTTGACCAAATAGTCGGCCACTTCGGCGAGGGTGGCGGGTGAGACAAATTCATTGCCTTTGCGGGTGCGCACCACGGGCTGCACGATGATGTCGCCGTCCAGGCTGAGGGTGGGCACGCTGGCGCGTTTAATTTCTTTGAGCAGCGGCACATCGGCGCTGTCGTCAATCTTGAGCGCCTCGGGCTTGGCGCAGGCCTTGGTGGCCGAATCGATGATCGGCTTGTAGCCGGTGCAACGGCACAGGTTGCCGCTGAGCGAATCGGTGATCTGCTGGCGGTTAGGCATGGGCAACACCTGCACCAGGTTCACCAGGCTCATCACAATGCCCGGCGTGCAAAAGCCGCACTGCGAGCCGTGGCACTTGATCATCTCTTCCTGCACAGGGTGCAGGGTGCCGTCGGCTTTTTTCAGGCTCTCGACGGTCTTGACCGATTTGCCGTCCAGCGAAGGCAACAGCTGGATGCAGGCGTTGGTGGCCACATAGTCCACGCCCGTGCCTGCGTCGTTGAGCTCACCCACCATCACCACACAAGCGCCGCAATCGCCTTCGGCGCAGCCCTCCTTGGTGCCGGTGCGGTGCAGTTGCTCGCGCAAATAGTCCAGAACAGTGGTGGTGCGGCGTTCGCCTTGGGCTTCGACGATGCGGCCGTCGAGCACAAAGCGCACGGTGTTGGTGACTTGGGTCATGGTGCTGGGGGATGGGGGTAAATAAACGGTAAGGCCCCGATTTTAAAGAACCGGGGCCTTCGCTGGGCGGCTTTTCGACGGATTAATCGGGATCTGACCCCAATTAAATCGATTGGGGTCAGATACCCATTGTTTCAGGAGCCGCGATAGGTGGAATAACTCCAGGGGCTGGCCAGCAGCGGTACGTGGTAATGCTGGTCTTCGTGGGCCACGCCAAAGTCGAGACTGACTTGGTTCAAAAAGTTCGGCTCGGGCAGCTGCACACCTTTGGCTTTGAAGTAGTCGCTCACATTGAAGACCAGGCGGTAAGTGCCTTTGCGCAGGCTGGCGTGGTCGTAGAGCATGCCGTCGGGGTTACGGCCGTCGTGGTTGAGGGTGAAGCTTTTGACCAGGGTGGCCTGATCGCCTTGTGTGGTGTACAGGGACACCTGCATGCCCGCAGCGGGGCAGCCGTGCATGGTGTCCAGAACGTGTGTGCTCAATCCCATGGTGTGCTCGCTTGTCTTGAATGGGGTTCAAAAAGGGGGTTAGGGCAAGGCTTTGAAAAGCCCCGCCCAGTACGGTCGACCGAAGTGTATACAATTTTGATTTTGGTGGCTATCATTTGCAACCAAGGCATAAAAACACCTGGGCAAACACCCCAAAGGGACCGCGAGACATGGAAACCTCCACCACGCACCACATCGTCGAATCGCTGACCCGCGCCATCGTGGAGCATCGGCTGTTGCCCGGCTCCAAATTGGCCGAACAAAAGCTGGCCGACCACTTCGGCGTGTCGCGCACATTGGTGCGCCAGGCGCTGTTTCAGCTGTCGCAAAACCGCTTGATCCGCCTGGAACCCGCACGCGGCGCTTTTGTGGCCGCCCCTTCGGTCGAAGAAGCGCAACAGGTCTTTGCCGTGCGGCGCATGCTCGAAGCCGAAATGACCCGCGCTTTTGTGCAGCAAGTCACGCCTGACCAAATCGCCGCCCTCAAAGAGCACATCAAGCAAGAGCGCGAAGCCGTGACGCAAGGCGACATCACGGGCCGTACCGAGTTGCTGGGCGACTTTCATGTGCGCATGGCCGAGCTCATGAACAACGATGTGCTGGCCCAGGTGCTGGGCGACTTGATCTCGCGCTGCGCCCTGATCACGCTGATGTACCAGTCGCGCAACGAGGCCGAGCACTCCACCGACGAGCATGTGGCCTTGGTCGCCGCCTTGGAGGCGAAGGACTCGGACTTGGCCGTGCGTCTGATGCACGAACACCTGCTGCATGTCGAAGCCAGCCTGACCTTTGACCGCAAAGTGCCCACCCACGACATTTCTCTGGCCCTGGCCTGAACCCTTGCATTGAACACCGCCATGAGCACCTACGATTCCACCCTCCCCTACCCCCGCGACTTGAAGGGCTACGGCCGCCATGTGCCGCACGCAATGTGGCCCGGCGGCGCCCGCGTGGCCGTACAGTTTGTTTTGAACTACGAAGAAGGCGGCGAAAACTCGGTGCTGCACGGCGATGCGGGTTCCGAGCAGTTTTTGTCTGAAATGTTCAACCCCGCGTCCTTCCCCGAGCGGCACATCAGCATGGAAGGCATTTACGAATACGGCTCCCGTGCGGGCGTGTGGCGCATCCTGCGTGAGTTTGAAAAACGCAAGCTGCCACTCACCGTGTTCGGCGTGGCCTCGGCGCTGCAAAAGCACGACGACGTGACCGCCGCGTTCAAAGAATTGGGCTACGACATCGCCTGCCATGGCCTCAAGTGGATCCATTACCAAAATATCGACGAAGCCACCGAGCGTGCCCACATGGCCGAGGCGATGGACATTTTGCAAAAGCTCACGGGCGAGCGGTCCCTGGGCTGGTACACCGGGCGCGACAGTCCCAACACGCGCCGCCTGGTGGCGGACTTTGGCGGCTTTGAGTACGACAGCGATTACTACGGCGACGACCTGCCCTTCTGGATGAAGGTGCGCAAATCTGACGGCACCGATGCGCCGCAACTCATCGTGCCCTACACCCTGGACTGCAACGACATGCGCTTTGCACTGCCGCAGGGTTACTCGCACGCCGATCCGTTTTTCCAGTACATGAAGGACACCTTTGACGCGCTCTATGCCGAAGGTGACCCGAATGGTGACAACGCCCCCAAGATGATGAGCATCGGCATGCACTGCCGCCTGCTCGGTCGCCCGGGCCGCATCACCGCGCTGCAACGCTTTTTGGACCATATCCAGTCGCACGACAAGGTCTGGGTGGCGCGGCGCATCGACATTGCGCGGCACTGGAAGGCCACACACCCTTACCAGGACTGAAATTGTGTGGGAGGTCGCCCCTGCGACCGAATGCCCACCTCGAACATTCTGCCGCAGGGGCGGCCTTCCACAGAGACACCCATGCCCATCACTTTGGAACAACTCAACAGCGCCAGCCGCGAAGACGCCGCGCAGATGCTCGACGGCCTGTACGAGCACTCGCCTTGGATCGCCGAGCAGGCGTTGGCGCAGCGCCCCTTCACCTCGCTGGCGCACCTGAAACACGCCATGTGCGAAGTGTTGGCACACGCCGGGCGGGATGCGCAACTGGGCCTGATCCGTGCCCACCCCGAGCTGGCGGGCAAGGCCATGGTCAGCAAAACGCTCACCGCCGAGTCCACCATCGAACAAACCAAGGCGGGCCTGACCGACTGCACGCCCGAAGAGTTCGCCAAGATCCAGAAGCTCAACGCCGACTACAACGCCAAGTTCGGCTGGCCCTTCATCCTGGCCGTGCGCGGCCCGCGTGGCCTGGGCTTGAACAAGCAGCAGATCATCGACGCGTTTGAGCGCCGCCTGCACGGCCACCCCGACTTTGAGTTGGCAGAGTGCCTGCGCAACATCCACCGCATCGTCGAGATCCGGCTGAACGACAAGTTTGGCGTGGAGCCCACACTCGGCCACCAGGTCTGGGACTGGCAAGAACAACTCGCGCAGCACTCCGACCCCGGCTTTGCCGAAGCGGGCCAGCTCACGGTGACTTACCTCACCGACGCGCACCGCGCCTGCGCCCAGCGCATCACCCAAAACATGCGCGACTGCGGTTTTGACGAGGTCTATACCGACGCCGTGGGCAACGTGGTGGGCCGCTACCACCCGGCCACCGCAGGCGGCCAATACCTGCTAACGGGCTCGCACTACGACACCGTGCGCAACGGCGGCAAGTACGACGGCCGCCTGGGCATCTTTGTGCCCATGGCCTGCGTGCAACAGTTGCACCAGCAGGGCAAGCGACTGCCGTTTGGCATCGAGGTGGTGGCCTTTGCCGAAGAAGAAGGCCAGCGCTACAAAGCCACCTTCCTCGGCTCGGGCGCACTCATTGGCCAGTTCAACCCCGCATGGCTGGACCAACAAGACGCCGACGGCATCACCATGCGTGCGGCCATGCAGCACGCGGGCTTGAACATCGACGACATTCCCAACATCCAGCGCGACCCGGCGCAGTATTTGGGCTTTGTCGAAGTGCACATCGAGCAAGGCCCGGTGCTCAACGAGGTGAACATCCCGCTGGGTGTGGTCACCTCCATCAACGGCAGCGTGCGCTACCTGTGCGAAGTGATCGGCACCGCTAGCCACGCGGGCACCACCCCCATGGACCGCCGCCGCGACGCTGCCTGCGCCGTGGCCGAACTGGCGCTGTACATGGAGCAACGCGCTGCCAAAGACGGTGACAGCGTCGCCACCATCGGCCAGCTGCAAGTGCCCAATGGCTCGATCAACGTGGTGCCCGGCCGCTGTCTGTTCAGCCTGGACATGCGCGCCCCCACCGATGCGCAGCGCGACGCACTGGTGGCGGATGTGATGGCGCAACTCGACCAAATTGCCGAGCGCCGGGGTGTTCGCGTCAAAGCCGAAATGACCATGAGCGCCGCCGCCGCACCCAGCGCCCCCGAGTGGCAAGCCCGCTGGGAACGCGCCGTGAGCGCCCTGGGCGTGCCGCTGTTCAAGTTGCCCAGCGGTGCAGGGCATGACGCCATGAAGCTACACGAAGTCATGCCACAAGCCATGCTATTCGTGCGCGGCGAAAACGCGGGCATCAGCCACAACCCACTCGAATCCACCACCAGCGACGACATGCAACTGTGCGTCGACGCCTTCACCCATGTTTTGAACCAACTCTCTCAGGAATTGTCATGAGCGCCCCCAACGTCAACCACGAACAACAATACCAACAACTCGACGCCTGGATCGACGCGCACTTTGACGAGCAGGTCAAGTTCCTGCAGGCGCTGGTGCAGGTGCCCACCGACACCCCACCCGGCAACAACGCCCCCCACGCCGAGCGCACCGCCGAACTGCTGGCGCCCATGGGCTTTGAGGCCGAGAAGCACCCCGTACCCGCCTCCGAAGTCAAAGCCTACGGCCTGGAGTCGATCACCAACCTGATCGTGCGCCGCAAATACGGCGAAGGCAAAACCATTGCCTTGAACGCCCACGGCGACGTGGTGCCGCCCGGCGAAGGCTGGACCTACCCACCTTACGGCGGCGAAATCCACAACGGCGCGATGTACGGCCGCGCCACCGCCGTGAGCAAGTGCGACTTTTCCACCTTCACCTTTGCCACACGCGCCCTCGAATCGCTGAACGCACCGCTCAAGGGCGGCGTGGAACTGCACTTCACCTACGACGAAGAGTTTGGCGGCGAAATGGGCCCGGGCTGGCTGCTGGCCAAAGGCCTCACAAAGCCTGACCTGATGATCGCGGCAGGCTTTTCCTACCAAGTCGTTACCGCGCACAACGGCTGCCTGCAAATGGAAGTGACGGTGCACGGCGAGATGGCCCACGCCGCCATCCCCGACAGCGGCACCGATGCGCTGCAAGGCGCGGTGCACATCCTGAACGCCCTGCACGCCCTCAACACGCAATACCTGAAGGTCACGTCCAAGGTGGAAGGCATCAGCCACCCCTATCTGAACGTGGGCCTGATCGAAGGCGGCACCAACACCAACGTGGTGCCCGGCAAAGTCAGCTTCAAGCTCGACCGCCGCATGATCCCCGAAGAGAACCCGGCAGAAGTCGAAGCCAGCATCCGCCAGACCATTGCCGACGCCGCTGCCAGCTTCAAGCCCCCACGCGGCGGAAACGGCCTGCAAGTGGACGTGCGCCGCATGCTGCTGGCCAACGCCATGAAGCCCCTGCCTGGCAACCAGCCATTGGTCAGCGCCATCCAGAAACACGGCGAACAGGTCTTCGGCGAAGCCATCCCCGCCCTGGGCACACCGCTCTACACCGACGTGCGCCTGTATGTGGAGCGCGGCATCCCCGGCGTGATCTACGGTGCCGGCCCCCGCACCGTGCGCGAGTCCAACGCCAAACGTGCCGACGAGCATGTGCAGCTGGAAGACTTGCGCCGGGCGACCAAGGTGATTGCGCGGACCTTGCTGGATTTGCTGGCCTGAACATGACCGCGCCGCAGCTTGAAACCCTGCGCCAGCGCGTGCAGGCCTGCACTACCGACCAGGACGTGGCCGACTACCAACGCGATGGCGCGGTGTGCATCCGCAATTTGTTCACACCCGAAGAAGTGGCCCTGCTGCGGGACGGCATTGAGGCCAACCTGGCCCACCCCAGCCCACGCGGCATGGTGGCCAGTCGGCCGGACGACCCAGGGCGCTTTTTTGAGGACTTTTGCAACTGGCAGGACATCCCGCAGTTCAAACGCTTCATCTTCGACACGCCCCTGGCATCACTGGCCCAGCGCCTAATGCAAAGCACCACGGTGCGCCTGTACCACGACCACTTGCTGGTCAAAGAGCCCGGCACGCGCCAGCGCACACCTTGGCACCAGGACCAGCCTTATTACAACGTGGACGGCCTGCAAAACATCAGTTTGTGGATTCCGGTGGACCCGGTGCCCCGCGTTTCCACGCTGGAGTTCATCGCGGGCTCACACCGTGGCCCCTGGCTCATGCCGCGCACCTTCATGACGAACCAGGCCAAGTGGTTCCCCGAAGGCTCGCTGGCCGAATTGCCCGACATCGACAAGCACCGCGAAGACTTCCCGATCCTCGGCTGGGACTTGCAGCCGGGCGATCTGGTGTGTTTTCACATGCTCAGCCTGCACGCCTCAGCGGGCGTGGACGGCACGCAGCGCAGGCGCGTGTACTCGGTGCGCTTTTTGGGCGACGACATGACCCACGCGCCGCGCCCTTGGGTGACCTCGCCGCCCTTCCCCGGGCTGGACCAGGAACTGCCCGCCGGGGTACCAATGGACCATGCGCTGTTTCCTTTGATGGCGGTTTGAGGCCCCCTGGCTGAAATCTTTTCGGCGACTTTCCCCGAACATAGGATTGGGGGCACGGGACTGAGCCTGGACAAAGACAGGGTTTTCACGCATCACACCGCCTCTTATTTTGTATACAGTTTGGAACACAAAGAAGCACACATCTAGTTTCTTTGCGGTTTTCCCCTCTGTTTACTTTCCAGGAGACCTCTCCATGAGTTCAACCATCCACCCCGTGGACGAGAAATTGCCCAATGGCAAGCTCGCCGCATTGGGCCTGCAACATGTGCTGGTGATGTATGCCGGCGCGGTGGCGGTGCCCCTGATCGTTGGCCGCGCCCTCAAGCTGAGCCCCGAGCAAGTGGCGATGCTGATTTCGGCCGACCTGTTTTGCTGCGGTCTGGTCACCCTGATCCAGTCACTCGGCGCCACGCAGTGGTTTGGCATCAAGCTCCCCGTGATGATGGGCGTGACCTTTGCGTCCGTGGCCCCCATGGTCGCCATGGCCAACAACAACCCGGGCGTTCAAGGCGCGGGGCTGATCTTTGGCGCCATCATTGGCGCGGGGGTGATATCGATCTTGATTGCGCCGATTGTGAGCCGTATGCTGCGGTTTTTCCCGCCTGTCGTGACCGGCACCATCATTGCCGTCATCGGCATCAGCTTGATGCGCGTGGGCATCAACTGGATTTTTGGCAACCCCTTCGGCCCCACAGCCCCCAGCATCCCCAACCCGGAACACCTGGCCTGGCTCGATGCGGCCAAACAAGCGGCCAGCACGGGTGCAGTGCCCCCGGTGCCTGCCGGCATGAACATCGTCGGCTCGGTGCCCAACCCCAAGTACGCGCAGCTGTCGCACATCGGCATCGCCGCCATTGTGTTGGTGTCCATCTTGCTGATTGCCAAGTACGCCCGTGGCTTTTTGGCCAATATTTCGGTGCTGCTGGGCATCGTGGTCGGCGGCGTGGTGGCTACGGCTGCTGGCCTCATGAGCTTCGAAAAAGTGGGCAAAGCCGGCTGGTTCGATCTGGTGTTGCCCTTTGAAATTGCCACGCCCATCTTTGATCCGATCCTGATCCTGACCATGACCCTGGTGATGATCGTGGTGATGATCGAGTCGACCGGCATGTTTCTCGCCTTGGGCGATCTGACCGGCAAAAAAGTCGATCAGAAAATGCTGACGGCCGGTCTGCGCACCGACGGTCTGGGCACGCTGATCGGCGGCATTTTCAACACCTTCCCCTACACCAGCTTCTCGCAAAACGTGGGTCTGGTGGGCGTGACGGGCGTGAAAAGCCGTTTCGTCTGCGTGGCAGGCGGCGTGATCCTGATCGTGCTGGGGCTGTTGCCCAAAATGGCGGCCTTGGTCGAGTCGCTACCCACCTTTGTGCTCGGCGGTGCGGGCCTGGTGATGTTCGGCATGGTGGCCGCCACCGGTATCCGGATTCTGTCCACTGTGGACTACAAGGGCAACCGCAACAACCTGTTCATCGTGGCCATCTCGATCGGCTTTGGCATGATCCCGCTGATTGCGCCACGCTACCTGCAGTGGATGCCGCACAGCATCCACCCGCTGATCGAGTCGGGCATCTTGCTGGCCTCCATCAGCGCCGTGGTGTTGAACCTGTATTTCAACGGCTCAAAGGGCGACAGCAGCGAGGCGGTTGAAGCGGCCAAACACGCCGACTCGCACTGACCACGAAGACGGCCCGCCCGAGCCAGACGAATGTGCCCGTCTGTGTTGCGAAGCACACATGACTGCCAGAAAAGCCAAGCCCGGTGCTTGGCTTTTTGCTTTTTATGCAGGTAATCCACAGCCCGATACGACGCTCAAATAGGTTACGCTTTTAAAGCAAACCTTTTTTCATTTGACCTCACGAGACAAGAACAATGAGCCAAAAACTCTCCCCCGCCGAAGAAGCCCTGCGCGATGCCGCCCGCGATTACCACCGCTTTCCCACGCGCGGCAAGGTCTCGGTCAACCCGACCAAACCCCTGTCCAACCAGCGCGACCTGTCGCTGGCCTATTCGCCTGGCGTGGCTTATCCCTGCCTGGACATCGAAGCCGACCCGTCCAAAGCGGCCGAATTCACATCGCGCGGCAACCTGGTGGCGGTGATCACCAACGGCACCGCTGTGCTGGGCCTGGGCGACATCGGCCCGCTGGCGGCCAAGCCCGTGATGGAGGGCAAGGGTTGCCTGTTCAAGAAGTTCGCGGGCATTGACGTGTTCGACATCGAGCTGGCCGAGCGCGACCCGGACAAGCTGGTCGAGATCATCGCGGCCATGGAGCCCACTCTGGGCGGTATCAACCTCGAAGACATCAAGGCGCCCGAGTGCTTCTACATCGAGAAGAAGCTGCGCGAGCGCATGAACATCCCGGTTTTCCACGACGACCAGCACGGCACGGCCATCATCGCCTCGGCCGCCATGCTCAACGGCCTGGAGCTGGTGGGCAAGGACATCGGCAGCATCAAGTTGGCCGTCTCGGGTGCGGGCGCAGCCGCCATCGCGTGCCTGGACGTGATGGTGGGCCTGGGCGTGAAGACCAAGAACATTTACGTGTGCGACTCCAAAGGCGTGATCTACGAAGGCCGCCCTGGTGGTTACGACGAGTCCAAAGCCCGCTACGCGCAAAAGACCGAGGCCCGCAGCCTGGCCGATGCGGTCAACGGGGCCGACGTGTTCCTGGGCTGCTCGGCCCCCGGCGTGATGACGGTGGACATGCTCAAGACCATGGCCCGTGACCCGGTGATCCTGGCCCTGGCTAACCCCGAGCCTGAGATCCGCCCCGAGCTGGCCAAGGCCGCCCGCCCGGACTGCATCATCGCCACCGGCCGCTCGGACTATCCGAACCAGGTCAACAACGTGCTGTGCTTCCCCTACATCTTCCGGGGGGCCCTGGACTGCGGCGCGACCAAGATCACCGAAGCCATGAAGCTCGCCTGCGTGCGCCAGATTGCCGACCTGGCCAAGGCCGACATCAGCGAAGAAGTGGCCAGCGCATACGCAGGCAAGGAGCTGTCTTTTGGCCGCGACTACCTGATCCCCACGCCGTTTGACTCGCGCCTGATCCTGCGCATCGCCCCCGCCGTGGCCCAGGCCGCCGCCGAATCGGGCGTGGCCACGCGCCCGATCACCGACATGGACGCCTACCGCCAGCAGCTGCAAAGCTTTGTGACGCAAACCGGCATCCTGATGCGCCCCATCTTCAACGCCGCCAAGGCCGTGCCCCAAGGCGCCAAGCGCGTGGCCTATGCCGACGGTGAAGACGAACGCGCTCTGCGCGCCGCCCAGATGGCCATTGACGACAAGCTGGCCCACCCGATCCTGATCGGCCGCCCCGGTGTGATCGCTGCCCGCATCGAAAAAGCCGGGCTGCGCATGCGCCTGGGCGTGGACGTGGACAACGTCAACCCCGAAGACGATCCACGTTTCCGCCAATACTGGGAGCACTACCACCAGCTGATGAAGCGCAACGGCGCCACGCCTGCCGTGGCCAAGGCGGCGGTGCGCCGCTCCAACACCATCATCGGCTCGCTCATGGTCTCGCTGGGCGATGCCGACGCGATGATTTGCGGCCTGGCCGGTACCTACATGACGCATCTGGAGCGCATCGACTCCATTCTGGGCAAGCGGGCGGGCGTGGGCAACTACGCCGCGGTGAACGCGCTCATGACCAACCAGGGGCCGCTGTTCATCACCGACACCTATGTGCAGGAAGACCCCAGCGCCGAGCAACTGGCCGAGATCGCCTGGATGGCCGCCCAGGAAGTGCAACGCTTTGGCATTGTGCCCAAGGTGGCTTTCCTTTCGCATTCGAGCTACGGCTCGTCCAAGCGGGCCTCCGCCCGCAAGATGCGCCTGGCGCGTGACCTGTTCGTGGCGCAGCACCCCGACATCGAGTGCGATGGCGAGCTGCACGGCGACGCGGCCCTGCAGCCCGAGATCCGCAGCGCCTACCTGGAAGACAGCAGCCTCACCGGCTCGGCCAACCTGCTGGTCTGCCCCAACCTGGATGCGGCCAACATTTTGTACAACGTGATGAAGACCACCACCAGCGGCGGCGTCACGGTGGGCCCGATCCTGATGGGCACGGCCGCCACGGCGCACATCCTGACGCCTGCAGCCACCGTGCGCCGGGTGCTGAACATGACCGCCTTGGCGGTGGCGCAAGCGCACCATTGATGCACATGCCCAAGTGCTTTTGAGGCATGCGTCGCCCCACCGCTGGGTCACCCAACTGGTGTGGCAAGCGTGCAAACTGATTCAGCCTCAACAAAATGCCTCACTTTGGTGCGCTCAGCCGGTCCGAGAGGCACCAAAAGTGGGGATTTCTAGGGGATGGACCTGACACGGCCCGTCAGCGCCATGGTCGATAATGGCACCGAATTTGCTAGACAAGATTCACCGTTTATTGACCCTGGAGCCCACCCATGAACAAGCGTTTCTTACTCAAGGCCACGGCCGCATTGGCTGCTGTTGCCTCTTTTGGTTTGGCACAAGCCCAAAGCACCCCCATCAAGTTCCAACTCGACTGGCGCTTTGAGGGTCCATCGGCTTTCTTCTTGCTGCCTGCGGCCAAGGGCTACTTCAAGGACGCCAAACTCGACGTGACGGTGGACTCGGGCAACGGCTCGGGTGGCGCTGTGACCCGCGTGGCTTCGGGCACTTACGACCTGGGCTTTGCCGATCTGGCCGCCCTGATGGAGTTCCACGCCAACAACCCCGATGCGCCCAACAAGCCGGTGGCCATCATGATGGTCTACAACAACACGCCTGCCTCGGTCATGGCGCTGAAGAAGTCCGGCATCAAGACTCCCGCCGACTTGGCTGGCAAAAAAATGGGCGCGCCCGTGTTTGACGCAGGCCGCCGCGCTTTCCCCATCTTCCAGAAAGCCAACGGCATTGGCAATGTAGCCTGGACCGCCATGGACCCACCTCTGCGCGAGACCATGCTGGTGCGCGGTGACGTGGACGCCATCACCGGCTTCACCTTCACCTCGCTGCTCAACATCGAAGCACGTGGCGTGAAAGCCGAAGACGTGGTGGTCATGCAGTACCCCGACTTTGGCGTCAAGCTGTATGGCAACGCCATCATCGCCTCGCCCAAGATCCTGAAGGAAAACCCCGCCGCCGTGAAAGCCTTCCTGAGCGCTTTCACCAAGGGCGCCAAAGAAGTCATCGCTGACCCGGCCAAAGCCATTGAATCGGTCAAGGCCCGCGACGGCATCATCAACGTGGCGCTGGAAACCCGCCGCCTGCAGCTGGCCATCGACACCGTGATCAACAGCCCCTCGGCCCGCGCCGAAGGCTTTGGCCAGATCAACGGCCCCCGCATGACACTGATGGCCTCGCAAGTGTCGGACGCCTTCAACACCAAGACCCGCGTCAAGTCCGAAGACATCTGGAACGGCTCGTTCCTGCCCACCGCCAAAGAGCTGGACATCCTGCCCAAGCCCAAGAAGTAAGGCCACAGCTTCCGGCGGCCCTGTGCGGCCGGAAGCTTTCGGCGCTGAGCGTTTTGCACTCGGCGCTGTGAGCCCACTGGGGTGTGCAACGCGTCAGTGGGCTTTTGCCAAGCCGCACGTGTATACACGCTCGAACACCATTTCAAAGTCACACCATGTCCCAAGACGCATTCGTTGATTTCCAGAATGTCTGGCTGGCCTACAACGACGAGTTGCTGGCGCAAAACCACTTCGCGGTGGAAGACATCAACCTGCAGGTCAGGCAAGGCGAATTCATCGCCATCGTGGGCCCTTCGGGCTGCGGCAAATCCACCTTCATGAAGCTGACCACCGGCCTGAAAATGCCCAGCAAAGGCCGCATCCTGGTCGACGGCCAGCCTGTGACCGGCCCACTCAAGATCAGTGGCATGGCGTTTCAGGCCTCTTCGCTCTTGCCGTGGCGCACCACGCTCGACAACGTGCTGCTGCCGCTGGAAATCGTGGAGCCCTACCGCGCCAACTTCAAGCAAAAAAAGGCCGAATACGTGGAACGCGCCCGCAAGCTGCTGAACACGGTGGGCCTGGGCGGTTACGAAGACAAATTCCCCTGGCAACTGTCGGGTGGCATGCAGCAACGCGCCAGCATCTGCCGCGCCCTGATCCACGAGCCCAAGATGCTCTTGCTGGACGAGCCCTTCGGTGCGCTGGACGCCTTCACGCGTGAAGAACTCTGGTGCATCTTGCGCGACCTGTGGACCGAGCAAAAGTTCAACGTCATTTTGGTCACGCACGACCTGCGCGAATCGGTGTTTTTGGCCGACACGGTGTACGTGATGAGCAAGAGCCCCGGCCGCTTTGTGGTCAAGCGCGAGATCGACCTGCCGCGCCCGCGTGACCTGGAAATCACCTACACCCCCGAATTCACCAACATCGTGCACGAGTTGCGCGGCCACATCGGTGCCATGCGCAAGACCGGTGCAGCGATCAACCAATGAGCGGGAGCCCATTCATGAACAACAAAACCCTCGAACGCTGGGCACCCTGGGCCCTGCTGGTGCTGAGCATCCTGATCTGGGAGGGACTGTGCCGCGCCTTCAACGTGTCGGAATTCGTCTTCCCCAGCCCCTCGCGCATCGCGCAGCAAACCATCGAATTCAAGGACGTGATCGCCGGTCACGCCTGGCGCACCTTCTGGGTGACCATGGTGGGCTTTGGCATCGCCATCGTGGTGGGCGTGTTGCTGGGCTTCATCATCGGCAGCTCGCGCCTGGCCTATGCCGCCGTGTACCCGCTCATGACCGCCTTCAACGCCCTGCCCAAAGCAGCCTTTGTGCCGATTCTGGTGGTGTGGTTCGGCATCGGCATTGGCCCGGCCATCCTCACGGCCTTCCTCATCAGCTTCTTCCCCATCATGGTCAACATCGCCACAGGCCTGGCCACACTGGAGCCCGAGCTCGAAGACGTGCTGCGCGTGCTGGGCGCCAAGCGCTGGGACGTGCT
Source organism: Limnohabitans sp. YIMB22184 (assembly GCF_048020265.1). Classification (GTDB taxonomy): domain Bacteria; phylum Pseudomonadota; class Gammaproteobacteria; order Burkholderiales; family Burkholderiaceae_C; genus Limnohabitans_A. The sequence goes on along the minus strand of NZ_CP171843.1, from coordinate 584,361 downwards.
GGTCAAAGTGGGCCTGCCCCGCTCCATGCCTTACTTTTATGGCTCGCTCAAAGTCGCCATCACGCTGGCCTTTGTGGGCACCACCGTGTCCGAGATGACGGCCTCGAACGAAGGCATTGGCTACCTGCTGATCTCGGCCGGCTCGGCCATGCAAATGGGTCTGGCATTTTCCGGTCTGGTCGTGGTGGGTGCGATGGCCATGATCATGTACGAGCTGTTCAGCGCCATCGAAAAGCACACCACCGGTTGGGCACACCGCGGCTCGCAGGGCGAATGAACGCCTTGCGAGTGAGGGCATGAGCTGGCTCGCCAGCCTGCAGCTGGACTACACGCGCGAATCTGATCGCAGCGTAGCCCGCTACCTGCACAACGGGCCGCTGCGCGTCCTGCAAAGCCTCTACCCCGAAGGCGATGCGGTCTGCCACAACGTGCTGGTGCACCCGCCCAGCGGCCTGGTGGGTGGTGACACACTCGACATGCACGTCACCGTGGGTGAAGGTGCCCACGGTTTGGTCACCACGCCCGGTGCCACGCGCTTTTACCGGTCTGAAGCCGGGCTGGCCACGCAACAAGTGCATGCGCGTTTGGCGTCTGGTGCACGGCTCGAATGGTTGCCTTTGGAGGCGATTGCCTACAACGGCTGCGATGGCCTGAACCGCGCCGTGTTTGAGCTGTCACCCGGGGCCGAAATGATGACCTGGGACATCACGGCGCTGGGCCTGCCCGCGGCCGACCTGCCATTTGCCCAAGGCACATTCCGCCAGCACATGGAAATACCCGGTGTGTGGCTGGAGCGCGGCACCATCAGCGCCACAGACACCCGATTGATGGACAGCCCATTGGGCCTGGCTGGTCAACGCTGCATGGCCACGCTGGTGTTTGCGACAGGCAGCGCGATTGCGGGCGAGCGCAGCGAACGGGCCCTCGCCTGTGCGCGTGATTTGCTCGAAGCGTCTGAGCTGCGCCTCAGCGCGGGTGCCACCTCCCCGCACCAGCAGGTCATCGTGCTACGGATGCTGTCGCCAGTCACCGAGCCTGCGATGCAACTGCTGCGGCAAGTGTGGGCGGCCTGGCGGCATGAGATGTGGGGATTGCCGGGGGCGGTGCCGCGGTCGTGGCATTTATGACGAAGGATTGCCGCGCTTCGCTCGCAATGACAAAGTGAACGTCATCGCAAGGAACGAAGCGATCCATAAATGGCCGCACTTGTTTCACTGTAAAGATTGCCGGGCCTCGCTTGCAAAGACATAACTCGCTCAGATCAAATCGCCACCAACTGCTGGATATTCTTCGCCTTCATCTCGCTGCCCGGCCCGCGCGCAATAACTTCGCCGCGCTCCATCACTACATACTGGTCTGCCAGCTCTTCAGCAAAGTCATAGTACTGCTCGCACAGCAACACCGCCATGCGCTGGCCTTGCAGGCCCACATCGGCCAGCTGGCGGATCACGCGGCCGATGTCTTTGATGATGCTGGGCTGGATGCCTTCGGTGGGCTCGTCCAGGATCAGCAAACGTGGCTTGGCCGCCAGCGCACGGGCAATGGCCAGTTGCTGTTGCTGGCCGCCTGACAAATCGCCACCTCGGCGATGCAGCATCTGCTTGAGCACCGGAAACAGCTCAAACAACTCGTGCGGAATTGGCGTGCCACCTGGCTGTGTGGCCAAGCCCATGAGCAGGTTATCTTCTACCGTGAGGCGGGCAAAGATTTCGCGGCCTTGGGGTACGTAACCGATGCCTGAGGCGGCGCGCTCATAGGGTTTGGCACGGGTCAGGTCTTGGCCATTCAGGGTCACGCTGCCGTTTTTGATCGGCACCAGGCCCATGAGCGATTTGAGCAGCGTGGTCTTGCCCACGCCGTTGCGGCCCAGCAAGACCGTCACTTGCCCTTGTTCTGCATTCAAGCTCACATCGCGCAGGATGTGCGAGCCGCCGTAGTACTGGTGGATGTTTTTGACTTCAAGCATGCTCAGCGTCCCAAATAAACCTCGATCACCCGCTCATCGGCCTGGACCTGATCGAGCGTGCCCTGAGCCAGCACCGAGCCGTCGCACAGCACGGTGACGATGTCCGAGATGGTGCGGATGAAGCCCATGTCGTGCTCCACCACCATCAGCGAGTGCTTGCCTTTGAGGGTGAGGAACAGCTCGGCGGTGCGTTCGGTCTCGTGGTCGGTCATGCCGGCCACCGGTTCGTCCAGCAAGAGCAGTTTCGGGTCTTGCATCAGCAACATGCCGATTTCCAGCCACTGCTTTTGGCCGTGGCTGAGCAAGCCCGCCTGCTTGGTGACGCTTTCAGCCAAGTGAATGGTGTGCAGCACTTCGGCCAGGCGATCGCTCTGGCGTGAATCGAGTTTGAAGAACATCGAGGCTTTCACGCCCTTGTTCGTCTTCAGAGCCAGTTCCAGGTTTTCAAACACCGTGAGGTGCTCGAACACCGTGGGCTTCTGGAACTTGCGGCCAATGCCCAGCTGGGCGATCTCGGGCTCGTTGTGGCGCAGCAGGTCGATGGTGCTGCCAAAGAACACGGTGCCTTCGTCTGGACGGGTCTTGCCAGTGATGATGTCCATCATGGTGGTCTTACCCGCGCCGTTGGGGCCAATGATGCAGCGCAACTCGCCGGGTGCGATGTCGAGCGACAGCTTGTTGATGGCCTTGAAGCCGTCAAAGCTCACGCTCACGTCTTCCAGGTACAGGATGCGGCCATGGCTCACATCCACTTCATGGCGATCGTGCAGCACACGGCCGTAACCCGCATCGCGCCCACCCGATTCGGTCGACTCGCTCAGGTATTGCGCATGTTGCGCCACGCGCTGGGCGCCTTGCTGGAGCAGATCGGGCGTCATGCGGCACCGCCTTTCTGGTGGCGCAACTTGGCCCACACTCCAATCACCCCGTTGGGTAAATACAAGGTGACCACAATGAACAGCGCCCCCAAAAAGTACAACCAAAACTCAGGTGCCGTCACCGTGAGCCAGCTCTTGGCACCGTTGACCAAAAACGCGCCGACGATCGGCCCGATCAACGTGCCACGCCCGCCCACAGCCGCCCACACCGCCATCTCGATCGAATTGGCTGCGCTCATCTCGCCGGGGTTGATGATGCCCACCTGCGGCACATACAAAGCGCCTGCAATGCCACACATGACAGCCGAGATGACCCAGATACTCAGCTTGTAAGGCAGTGGCGAGTAGCCCGAGAACATGACGCGCGTTTCGGCATCGCGGATGGCCATCAACACGCGGCCATACTTGCTGCCCACCAACCAGCGCGAGAACAAAAAGAAGCCCAGCAGCGTCAAACCGGTCAACACAAACAGCACCATGCGCATGCCCGGTGTGGCGATCGGCAAGTCCACAATCCGTTTGAAATCGGTGAACCCATTGTTGCCACCGAAGCCGGTTTCGTTGCGGAAGAACAAGAGCATGGCCGCATAGGTCATGGCCTGGGTGATGATGGAAAAGTACACGCCTTTGATGCGGGAGCGGAACGCAAAATAGCCGAACACAAAGGCAATGAATCCCGGCACCAGCACCACCAGGAGCAGCGTGGCCACAAAGCTGTCCGACAGCGTCCAGTGCCAAGGCAGCTCCTTCCAGTCAAGGAAGACCATGAAGTCGGGCAGATGGCTTTTGTAGTTGCCGTCCTGCCCGATCTGGCGCATCAGGTACATGCCCATGACATAGCCACCCAGTGCGAAAAACAGGCCATGGCCCAGCGACAGGATGCCGGTGTAACCCCAGATCAGGTCCATGGCCAGCGCGCAGATGGCGTAACACATGATCTTGCCGATCAGAGACACCGCAAAGTCGCTCAGGTGCAAGGGGTTGCCCACCGGCACCCACAGATTGAGCACGGGCGCCAAAAAGCCCACGGCGATCAGCGCCAGCAAGAAAGCGGTCCAGGCTTTGCGCCCAAGCAAAGGTGCGTGAGCCGGTAATTGAAATTTTTGCATGTTCATGTTCAAGCCTCTGCGCTGCGACCCTTCATCGCGAAGATGCCTTGCGGCCGCTTCTGGATGAAGACGATGATGAACACCAACACGGCGATCTTGGCCAGCACCGCACCGGTCCAGCCCTCCAGCAATTTGTTGGCCAGGCCCAGGCCCAATGCAGCGTACACGGTGCCCGCCAGCTGGCCCACACCGCCCAGCACCACCACCATGAACGAGTCCACGATGTAACTCTGCCCCAGATCAGGCCCCACATTGCCCACTTGACTGAGCGCGCAACCGGCCAGCCCCGCAATGCCCGAGCCGAGCGCAAACGCATAGGTGTCGATGCGGGCGGTGTTGACGCCCATGCAAGAGGCCATGGGGCGGTTTTGCGTCACACCGCGCACAAACAAACCCAGACGTGTTTTACCAATCAGCAGCGCCATCCCGATCAGCACCGCTGCGGCAAACACAATGATGAGCACGCGGTTCCAGGGCAATTGCAAATTGGGCAGCAGCTGCAGCGAGCCGCTCATCCACGAGGGGTTTTCCACGCCCACGTTTTGTGCACCAAACAGGCTGCGCACACCTTGCATCAGCACCAGACTGATGCCCCAGGTCGCCAACAGGGTTTCCAGCGGGCGGCCATACAAATGCTGGAGCACCGTGCGCTCCATCACCGCACCCACCAAGGCCGAGGTGATGAAGGCCACCGGAATCGCCACCAGCAGATAAGCGTCAAACACGCCCGGTAAATGTTCGCGGAACAAAGCTTGCACCACATAGGTGGCATAAGCACCAATCATCATCAGTTCGCCATGGGCCATGTTGATCACGCCCATCAGACCGTAAGTGATGGCCAGGCCGAGCGCCACCAGCAACAAAATCGAACCCAGGCTGGCCCCGGTGAACAAGGTGCCTAGACGCTCGCCCCAGCGCAGGCTGTCCTGCACCTTGGCCAGCGAAGTCTGAATCTGCTTTTTCACGGCCAGATCTTGTTCATTGGCTAGCTGCTGGTTCAACAACAACAGGATTTCCGGTTGCTGGCTGTCGGCCAGTTCACGCGCTGCCATCAACCGGTCAGTGGCTGCCTCACTGCCCAACATGGCAGCGGCACGGGCCTGACGTACCAGGCTTTGCACCGTGGCGTCTTGCTCGGCAGCCAGGGCTTTGTCGAGCAAAGGCCTGCGGCTGGCGTCGGGCTCTTTGAGCAGCGACAGGGCCGCTTGCCTGCGCACTTTCACATCCGGGCTGAACAACTTCAAGGCCGCCAGGGCCGTGTCAATCTCGCCACGCAGGCGGTTGTTCAACATCACATCTTCCGCATCGGCGGGCACGGTCACCGCTTGTCCGGTCACCGGGTCCTGGCCTTGCCCATCGCGCACCACCAGCACCTGCCCGTTGGTGATTTTGACCACATCATCGGCCAGCGCCTGCAGATAGGCGGCGGTTTTTTCATCCCCTTGGCTCACGGCTTGGGCCAGCGCCTCGACGCGCGCATCGCTTTCCCCCACGGCGATGCCTCTGGCTTCGTCCATCGTCAAAGCTTGCGCGACCGACAGGCCCCACACCGCACTGGCGATCAACGCGCCTTTCACCATCCATCTTTTCATCTTGCTCATTTCTTGGATTCATGTCGGGGCTGAAGCTGCCGACCTGCAAGTTCACCTCGCAGGTCGGCGCTAGCGCTCCGTCAAGGATTCACGCTTTCAAACGATCACTTCTTGACGGGCTCGTCAGGCTTCTTGTCATTGCCTTCGATGAAGGGGCTCCATGGCTTGGCCTTGACGGGGCCGGGTGTTTTCCACACCACGTTGAACTGGCCGTCGGCCTTGATCTCGCCGATGAACACCGACTTGTGCAGATGGTGGTTTTTCTCGTCCATCTTGCTGGTGATGCCGCTCGGTGCCTTGAAGGTCTGACCGGCCATGGCGGCGATCACTTTGTCGGTGTCGGTGGACTTGGCTTTCTCCACCGCCTGCTTCCACATGTTGATGCCGATGTAAGTGGCTTCCATCGGATCGTTGGTCAACGGCTTGTCTTTGTGACCCGCGATGTTTTTGGCCTTGGCATACGCGGCCCACTTCTTGGTGAACTCGTCATTGGCCGGGTTCTTGATGCTCATGAAATAGTTCCATGCGGCCAGATGGCCGACCAGCGGCTTGGTGTCCACGCCGCGCAACTCTTCTTCACCCACCGAGAAAGCCACCACAGGCACGTCTTTGGCCTTCAGACCTGCATTGCCCAGTTCCTTGTAGAAAGGCACGTTGGAGTCACCGTTGATGGTAGACACCACCGCGGTCTTGCCACCGGCACTGAACTTCTTGATGTCAGCCACGATGGTCTGGTAATCGCTGTGGCCAAACGGGGTGTACTTCTCGTCGATGTCGCTGTCTTTCACGCCCTTGCTTTTCAGATAAGCACGCAAGATTTTGTTGGTGGTGCGGGGGTACACATAGTCGGTGCCCAACAAGACCCAACGCTTGGCCGAGCCGCCGTCTTTGCTCATCAGGTAATCCACTGCGGGAATGGCTTGCTGGTTGGGTGCAGCGCCTGTGTAAAACACGTTCTTGGACAGTTCTTCACCTTCGTACTGCACGGGGTAGAACAGCAAGCCGTTCATTTCTTCGACCACCGGCAACACCGATTTGCGTGAGACCGATGTCCAGCAACCGAAGATCACCGAGACCTTGTCCTGACCGAGCAGCTGTTTGGTTTTCTCGGCGAACAAGGGCCAGTTGGAGGCGGGGTCAACGATCACAGGCTCAAGCTTCTTGCCGAGCACACCGCCCTTGGCGTTGATCTCGTCAATGGCCATCAGCACCGTGTCTTTGAGCACCGTCTCTGAAATCGCCATGGTGCCCGACAAGCTGTGCAGCACGCCGACTTTGATGGTGTTGCCCGCTTGCGCTTGGGCTTGGGTTGCAAAGCTCAGGCTGCCTGCCACGAGGGCAGCTGCGGTCGCAAGGGCTTTGAGGTTGCCACGGCGGTTCATCATGAGATCACTCCAATCAGGAAAGTAGGTTGTTCAAACAGACGCAGGATTGCTGCGCTGCAACATCACTTGCAATCACCGTGCCAGCCCATTGAATCTTCCGCGCACCACAAGAGAGCAGGCCTGCATACGAGTGCAAGACACCTTCTGCCTGCAAGCGCCCCCGGCAGGCACGTTATTTGCACCGCTTTGGGCATCTGCACCATCGAGCGAATGCACGCACCAATATGGAACTCACTCCCCGCGAAAAAGACAAACTGCTGATCTTCACAGCCGGCCTTTTGGCCGAGCGCCGCAAGGCCCGAGGCCTGAAGCTGAACTACCCCGAAGCCATCGCTCTGATCAGCGCCGCTGTGATGGAAGGCGCACGCGACGGCAAGACTGTGGCCCAACTCATGAGTGAAGGCCGCAACGTTTTGACACGAGCCGATGTGATGGACGGGATTGCCGAAATGATCCCGGACATCCAGGTCGAAGCCACTTTTCCAGATGGCACCAAATTGGTGACCGTGCACCAACCCATTGTTTGATGATCCACAGGACAGCACATGAAAAAAATCACGCTCACACTCGCTTTGGCCTTGATTCAGTTCAAACACAACGCCATTGCACACGAGGGCCACGCCCTGGACGGTACACATTGGCACGCCACCGACGCAATGGGTTTCATGCTTGCAGCCGCCTTGGTAGCGGTGGCTGTTTACTTTGGCAAAAAGTGAGGCCCGCATGACCCCCGGAGAACTTTTGATTGACCCCGGTCAGCATGCGCTGAACGTGGGCCGCCGCACCTGCACCCTGGTGGTGCAAAACGCAAGCGACCGCCCCATTCAAGTGGGCTCGCACTACCACTTTGCCGAGACCAACGCCGGCCTGCGCTTTGACCGCGACGCCGCGCGTGGCATGCGCCTGAACATCGCCTCGGGCACCGCCGTGCGTTTTGAGCCCGGCCAGCAACGCACGGTGGAGCTGGTGGACTATGCGGGAAATCGCGTGGTGTATGGGTTTCGGGGTCTGACCCAAGGCCCGCTCGACAACGCCAAGAAAGCAGACTGACATGGCCCATATTGACAAACGCGCATACGCCGAAATGTTCGGCCCCACCGTGGGCGACCGGATTCGCCTGGCCGACACCGCCTTGGTGATCGAGGTCGAAAAGGACTTCACGCTGCAAGCCGGTGGCTACGGTGAGGAGGTGAAATTTGGCGGCGGCAAAACGATCCGCGATGGCATGTCGCAATCGCAGCGCACCAACCAGGAAGGCGCCATGGACTGTGTGCTGACCAACGCGCTCATCATCGACCACTGGGGCATCGTCAAAGCCGACATTGGCCTCAAGGGCAACCGCATCGCCGCCATTGGCAAGGCGGGCAACCCCGACACGCAACCGGGTGTGGACATCGTGATTGGCCCGGGCACCGAGATCATCAGCTGCGAAGGCCTGATCGTCACTGCAGGCGGCATCGACAGCCACATCCATTTCATCGCACCCCAGCAGATCGACGAAGCGCTGGCCAGCGGCGTGACCACCATGCTGGGCGGCGGCACGGGCCCGGCCACCGGCACCTTTGCCACCACCTGCACACCCGGCCCCTTCAACATCGAACGCATGCTGCAGGCGGCCGACGCCTTCCCGATGAACCTGGGTTTTCTGGGTAAGGGCAATGCCAGCTTGCCTGCCGCGCTGCACGAACAAATCAACGCTGGGGCGATTGGCATGAAGTTGCACGAAGACTGGGGCACCACGCCTGCGGCCATCGACAACTGCCTCACCGTGGCCGAAGAAACCGACACACAGGTCGCCATCCATACCGACACGCTCAACGAATCGGGCTTTGTGGAAGACACCGTGGCGGCCTTTAAGGGCCGCACCATCCACACCTTCCACACCGAAGGCGCAGGCGGCGGGCATGCGCCCGATATTCTGAAAGTGGTGGGCGAGGCCAATGTGTTGCCGTCTTCCACCAACCCCACACGCCCTTATACCATCAACACGCTCGACGAGCATGTGGACATGCTGATGGTCTGCCACCACCTGGACCCGGCCATTGCCGAAGACCTGGCCTTTGCCGAGAGCCGCATCCGCAAGGAGACGATTGCGGCCGAGGACATCCTGCACGATTTGGGCGCCATCAGCATGATGAGCAGCGACAGCCAGGCCATGGGCCGGGTGGGCGAGGTCATCATCCGCACTTGGCAAACCGCGCACAAAATGAAGCAGCAACGCGGCAGCCTGCCCGGCGACACCGACCGCCACGACAACGCCCGCGTCAAACGCTACATCGCCAAATACACCGTCAACCCCGCCATTGCACACGGCATCAGCCACGAAGTCGGCAGCATCGAGGTGGGCAAATGGGCCGATCTGGTGATCTGGAAGCCCGCCTTCTTTGGTGTGAAACCGGCCCTCATCATGAAAGGCGGCTTCATCGCGCTGGCGGCCATGGGCGACCCGAATGCGTCCATCCCCACACCACAGCCGGTGCACTACCGTCCCATGTTTGGCAGCTTTGGCGGTGCGCTGACCCGCAACTCGCTGACCTTTGTCTCGCAAACTGGTTTGAATGCCGGCATCGGTGCCCGTTATGGTCTACAAAAAACCCTGTCGGCTGTGAAGAACATCCGCCAAGTGGGCAAGAAAGACATGATTCACAATGACTATGCGCCCCGCATGGAAGTCGATGCCCAGACCTACGCGGTACGCGCCGACGGACAGCTGCTGGTGTGCGAGCCTGCCACCAGCCTGCCCATGACGCAACGCTACTTTTTGTTCTGATGATCATTTGTTCCAAACTCATGCCGCAAGGCCGTGGCCTGGCCAGTGTGCTGGTTAAACGCGCCAACACCATTACGCTGGATTGGGATACCCGCCAAAAAAGCCGCTTTGATGCCACCGACAGCGCAGGCCGAGCACTGGGTGTGTTTTTGCCGCGCGGCACCGTGGTGCGCGGCGGCGATGTGCTGGTGGCCGAAGACGGCTCGCTCATTCGCGTGGAGGCTGCGCCCCAAAAGGTATTGCGCATCACCGCTTGCAGCGAACACGGCTCGCCGTTCGACCTGACCCGCGCCGCCTACCACCTGGGCAACCGCCATGTGCCGATTGAGCTGCAGCCCGACCACCTGAAGATCGAGCCCGACCATGTGCTGGCCGACATGCTGCGGGCCATGCACATGACGGTGGTGCCAGTGTCCGAGGCGTTCGAGCCCGAGAGCGGCGCTTATGGCGACCACGGCGGGCATTCTCACGATGGACATGGACATGGGCATGGGCATGACCACAGCCACGATCAAGCACCGGTCGCGGCCAAGCGCGTCGCCATCCCAATCCGTTCGGCCCCTGCGCAGTCCCATGTGCACGGCCCAGGCTGCAAGCATGAGCACTGACGCTGCGCCTTCGGCTTTGTTGCAACTGATCTGGCTCGCATCACCTGCGTTGCCGATCGGCGGCTTCTCCTACTCCGAAGGCCTGGAAGCAGCTATCGATCAGGGCCTGGTGCACAACGAAGCCAGTGCCACCGACTGGGTGGTGGACCAACTGCACCTGACACAGTCGCGCGGCGACATGGCGGTGCTGGCACAAGCCATCCCGGCCTGGCAGCAGCACAACACGGCCCGCCTGCAAACCTTGAACAACTGGGTCATGGCCACCCGCGAAACCGCCGAGATGCGCCTGCAAACCGAACAAATGGGCCGTTCTCTGCTCGACTGGCTGCGCAACCTTCAGCAGGCCAGCCCGACGCAACTGGCATGCTGCGCCCAGCTGCCGGCCACCTACCCACTGACCATGGCGCTGGCCTTGTCGCTGGCACACGCGCCGATCAATCAGGCCTTACAAGCCTGTGCCTTTGGTTGGGCCGAAAACATGACCCAGGCCGCCCTCAAGGCGGTGCCGCTGGGCCAAAGCGCAGGCCAGCGCATGTTGGCGCGCCTGGCCCGCGAAATCCCCTTGGCGGTGCAAACCGCCATGCACATGAGCGACGAGGACCGCCAGGCCTTCAACCCCATGTTGGCCATACTGTCCGCCCGCCACGAAATCCAATATTCACGCATCTTCCGATCATGATTTCTGCACTCCACCATATCCCGAACCGCACCAAAAAACTGCCGCCACTGCGCGTGGGCATCGGCGGGCCCGTGGGCTCCGGCAAAACCACGCTGCTGGAGATGCTCTGCAAAAACATGCGCGAGCGCTGGGACCTGATCGCGATCACCAACGACATCTACACCAAGGAAGACCAGCGTCTGCTGACCGTCAGCGGCGCCCTACCTGCGGACCGCATCATGGGCGTGGAAACCGGCGGCTGCCCCCACACCGCCATCCGCGAAGACGCCTCCATCAACCTCGAAGCCATCGACCGCATGCTGGAGAAGTTTCCCGATGCCGATGTGGTCTTCATCGAAAGCGGTGGCGACAACCTCGCCGCCACCTTCAGTCCCGAGCTGAGCGACCTCACGATTTATGTGATCGACGTGGCGGCGGGCGAGAAGATCCCGCGCAAGGGCGGCCCCGGCATCACCAAGAGCGACCTGTTCGTGATCAACAAAACCGACCTGGCGCCCCATGTCGGTGCCGATCTGCAAGTGATGAGGGATGACACCCACCGCATGCGTCCCAACCCCGAGACACGCCCTTGGGTCATGACCAACCTGAAAACCCTCGACGGCCTGGCCGATGTGGTGGCCTTCATCGAAAAGCGCGGCATGCTGACCAAGGGCTGAACCCCCCCTTGCCGTTTTCGACCGTCGCGTCCGCAGAAGCCGGGTTTAACTCGTTACAATCTGGCCCCAAGGAAGCGTGGCAGAGTGGTCGATTGCACCGGTCTTGAAAACCGGCGACTCGAAAGGGTCCGTGAGTTCGAATCTCACCGCTTCCGCCAGATACACCCCATGCAAAACGCCCCTCTCAAGGGGCGTTTTGCATGGGGCAAGGCCATTCAGACTTTGCCCATCAGCATGGCCTCCACCAGCTCCTGAACCGCCAACGCTTCTTCTGCCGTGGCCAATTTGTGTGGCTTGCCTTGCAGCCACAAATCCACTTCACTCAATTGACGCTGCAAGGCGCTGGTGCGCGGGTCTTCGGTGGTCCAGTCCAGCGCTTGCACCCAAGGCCCACCGTCCGAGCGCCAAAGTTGGTAAAACTCCCGGAACTGGTGGTTCATGAGGCTGCCGCGCACCGTGACCTCTTGCCGATCGGGCTGTCGCCCCCCGGTGGTGGCCATGACCGTCACGGGTTTCCCATCCGCAGTGGTCAGTCGCGCCAGCATGTCCAATTCACACAAGGTCGGGTCTTGTGGATAACGGGGCAAGGCCTGCTGCAAAGTCAGCGGCCCCAGAAAACGTCCAGCCAAAAACAAGAAGTGCGAGATCACCTCGCGGGTATAGCCGCCCTCATGACGCAAGCGCAACCAATCGGCGTCTTTTTGCCAGGCACGAGGCCAAGCCGGGTAGTTCACTACGATGTCGATGCCCAACAGTTCACCCGTTTCACCTGAAGCGATGGCGCGATTCAGCTCGTCAAAGCCCCGCGAGGCGGCCTGTGTGAAGTTGACCACGCCTGGCAAACGGGCCTGGCGCAATTGGGCGACCAGATCGCGGCTTTGTGCGTTGTCGGTGCCCAGGGGTTTTTCCATGAACACCCCCCGCCCAGCGGCCACCGCCTGCAAGGCATAGGTTTTGCGCGGTCCCGGCGGACACGCCAAATAAACCACATCGGCCCCAGCCATGGCGGCCTCTGCGCTTTGCGCGACAGGCACGCCAGGCGCCATTTCCAGAGTTTTGGCAACCGAGCCGGGGGACGGGTCCCAGACACCACAGACTTCAAAAGCGCGGTGCTGCAAGGCGTTTTCGAGCATTCGGCGGCCCATGATGCCCAAGCCGATGATGGCCAATCGATGTGTCATGCATTCGTCCTTTGTGTGACAAGCTTAACCTTTCAGCAAACTTATCAGTTTTGGTTTTTACAAAAATTCGATAAAATCGAAATTATGGAAAAAACCAACAGCCCTTTCGTGTCGGCCTACCTGCGCTTTTTGCAGTTGGCCAAAGTCATCCAAGCCCTGCCCGACGGCATGGAGATGGACGCCAACGAAAAAGCCTTGTTGCAGGCCGTGGTTTTGCGCTGGTATGAAAACCAGCCCATGACGGTGCGCGAGGCGATTGCCTTGGCAGATTTGGGATCGCCCGCCACGCTGCACAAACGCATCACACGACTGCGTGAAAAAGACATGCTCAGCACACTGAACCTGGAAGGTGACCGCCGTGCCAAGTTCTTGATTCCGACGCAGCGGACCTTGGATTACTTCAGTCATCTGGGGCAGTCCATGCAAGTGGCGCATCAAGAATTGCCTGCATGAACACCCTGATTCGAGGATCCCTTCAAAAAACAGCACTGACCCTGATCAGTGCTGTTTTGTTTGTGGGCTTCTTCAAGTTCAATGACTGGATTTTCCACACCTTGGAACACAGCAAAGGGGTCAACTGGGTTTTCTTGCCCTCCGGTTTCAGGATCATTCTGGTGTTGGTGCTGGGTTTGCCCGGTGCTCTGGGCCTGATGCTGGGCAGTTGGTTCATCGATTGGGATGTGATCGATGGCTCAGCCCCCATGCTGGGCTTTTTGAATGGCGTTGCAGGTGGTTTGACGCCCTGGTTGGTGATGAAATACCTGCACAAACAACGATGGCTCAGCGAACAACTGCAAATGCTCAATCCGGTGCAACTGCTGAACCTGACACTGGTTTCCTCAGCCGCCAGTGCTGTCGCTCACCAACTGGTTTGGCTCTTGATGGACCAACCCAACATCAACGTGTGGGTGGATGTGTGGCCCATGTTTTTTGGCAACGTCACAGGGGCGTTGCTGATGCTCTACAGCTTCAAGTTTGCCCTGGACCGACTGCGCATCAAAAGCTGACGCAGACCGGGCCAATCGCTGGCCTCAATCGCTTTCAGCCAAAAAAAGCGACTGCAAATCGCTCAAAAAATCAAAGCCCCTGTCGGTCGGCCAGACACGGTGCAAATCGCGCCCGATCAGCCCTCTTTGCTCGGCCTCTTGCAGCCCCTTCTGAATACTGGTCATGGCCAGACCGGTGCGGTCCACGTAATCGGCCAAATCAAAACCGCCGCGCAAACGCAAGGCGTTCAGCATGAACTCAAAGGGCAAATCCTGGCGTGACACCTCGGTGCTTTGTGTGACGGGCTCGCCTTTCATGGCCTGCTGCATGTAGAGCGCAGGTTCGCGGTAACGCACTTGCCGCAGCACACGGTGCGCAAAACTGAGCTTGCTGTGCGCCCCGGCACCAATGCCAAGGTAATCGCCAAACTGCCAGTAGTTCAGGTTGTGCGCGCATTGATGCCCCGGCTTGGCGTAGGCCGAGACTTCGTAACGCGCCAGCCCGGCCGATGCGGTCAGCTCGGTGATGCGGTCCATCATCTCGTAGGCCAGATCGTCTTCGGGCAAGGCGGGCGGGAATTTGGCGAACACCGTGTTGGGCTCGATGGTCAGGTGGTAGATCGAGATGTGCGGCGGCGCAAAGGCCAGCGCAGTCTGGATGTCCTGCGTGAGACCTTCGAGCGTCTGGCCCGGCAAGGCGTACATCAGGTCCAGGTTGAAGGTGTCAAACACCTGCGCCGCTTCGGTCACGGCGGCCACGGCCTGGTCGCGGTCGTGCACCCGGCCCAGGGCTTTCAGGTGCGTATTGTCAAAACTCTGCACGCCAATCGACAAGCGGGTGATGCCCGCCTGGCGGAAAGCCTTGAAGCGGTCTTTCTCGAAAGTGCCAGGGTTGGCCTCCATGGTGATCTCGGCGTCTGGTGCCAAGCGCACACGGGCGCGGATGCCGCCCACCAAACGGTCTATCGCTTCGGGCGAAAACAGGCTGGGTGTGCCGCCGCCTAAAAAAACGGTCTGGATGCTGCGACCCCAAATCAGCGGCAAACTCGCTTCCAAGTCAGCGAACAAGGCATCGATGTAGGCGTCTTGCGTAGCAGGCGCATCGGCCCCAGCGCGGAATTCATGCGAGTTGAAGTCGCAATACGGGCACTTCTTGATGCACCAAGGCAGGTGCACATACAGCGACAAAGGCGGCAGGCTGCTCAGCTGCAGCACGCCGGGGCGCATGGCGTGCACCGGGTCAAGGTGTGCGCTCATGCCGCAGAACCAGCCAGCCAGCGCTCGCGCATCAGCGCCAACATGGCCTGTGCGGCGCGACCCCTGTGGCTGTTGGCGTTTTTGACTTCGGTGGGCAGCTCGGCAAAGGTCTTGCCAAATTCTGGCAAGAACAAGACCGGATCGAAGCCAAAGCCGTTGCTGCCCCGGCGCTCAGGCGCGATCTGCACCACCACCCGGCCCACGGCAACCAGGGGCTCCGGGTCATCGGCACTGCGAACGGCCACCAAGGTGCTGACCATGGCGGCGCGGCGGTTGGCGATGCCCTGCATTTGCGCCAGCAGTGCGGTGACATTGGTGTCATCGCCTTTGGGGTAGCCAAAGCGGGTGGCGTAATACGCCGTGTCCACGCCCGGCTGCCCCCCAAACGCATCCACGCACAAACCCGCGTCATCGGCCAGGGCGGGCAAGCCGCTCAGCTGTGCAGCGTGCCGGGCTTTGGCCAAGGCGTTTTCCACAAAGGTCTTGAAGGGCTCTGCCGCTTCCGGGATGTTCAGCTCAGACTGGCGCACCAGCGTCATGCCCAGCGGCGCCAACAGGGTTTGCAGCTCGGCCAGTTTGCCCGCGTTGTTGGAAGCCAAAACGATTTTCATGAACCTACCGCCGCTTCAGGCGCTGAAAGTCAGGGTCTTGGGCTCGTCGTGCGCCTGCTTTTGCAGCTGCACGAGTTGCGCAATGCCTTTTTCAGCCAAGGCCAGCATGCGGTCCATTTCGACGCGGGTGAAAGCCACGCCTTCGGCCGTGCCCTGCACTTCCACAAAATTGCCCGCGCCGGTCATGACCACGTTCATGTCGGTGTCGCAGGCCGAGTCTTCGGGGTAATCCAGGTCCAGCAAGGCGGTGCCGTTTTTCAGGCCCACCGAGATGGCGGCCACGCGGTCGATGATGGGCGACTCGCTCAATTTGCCCGTGGTCATAAGCCAGTTGACCGCGTCTTGCGCCGCCACAAAAGCACCCGTGATGCTGGCGGTGCGCGTGCCGCCATCGGCTTGCAGCACATCGCAGTCGAGGTGGATGGTGCGCTCGCCCAGTTTTTTCAGGTCAAACACGGCCCGCAATGAGCGGCCAATCAGTCGCTGGATCTCTTGTGTGCGGCCGCTTTGTTTGCCGCGTGCGGCTTCGCGGTCGCCCCGGGTGTGGGTGGCACGGGGCAGCATGCCGTATTCGGCGGTCACCCAGCCTTCGCCGCTGCCTTTTTTGTGGCCTGGCACCTTTTCTTCGACCGAAGCGGTGCACAGCACGCGGGTCTGACCAAATTCGATGAGTACAGAGCCTTCGGCGTGCACGGTGTAGCCGCGGGTGATGCGCACCGGGCGCAAAGCGTCGCTGGCGCGACCGGTTCGGACGTAAGAGACGGTGGTGTTCATGTTGTCACTGAAAGGGGGTTGTCTGCTGAGCCCGGCGATGCGCAGGCGGGGCTAGCCCAAGAGTTTGAGATAATGCCTCGTTTCATGTTCAGCTGTCAGGCTGGGCATTTGCAGCGCATCGCGGCCAGTCTGGCTTGGCGCTGTCACAAGGAACTTGATCGATGCCAGTTTACAGTATGACCGGGTACGCCAGCGTGCAGCACAGCCCGCTGAGTGCGGGCGGTGAAACCCCTGCCAGCACGGCCCCGACAGCCCGGATGGGCATGGAAATCCGCTCGGTCAACAGCCGTTTTCTGGATCTGTCCTTTCGCCTGCCCGAAGAACTGCGCCAGCTCGAACCCGGCCTGCGCGAGCTGATCACCCGCCAGATCAAGCGCGGCAAAGTAGAGGTGCGGGCCAGCCAGGATGCCGGTGACGGCGCGGCCTTGCAAGCCCCCAACCACCAAGCCCTGCAAAAAATCGCCGCCTTGCAAGGCAAAATCCAAGATTGGTTACCCGATGCCCGCGCTTTGAGTGTGGCCGACGTGTTACGCATGACCGCAGGCAGCTCGGGCCAGGCCGCACCCGACGAAGCCGCCTGGATGCAACTGGCAGCCCAAGCCGTGGACGCCCTGCGCGAAGCCCGCGCCCGTGAAGGCGCCCGCCTGACCGAGATGCTACAGGGCCACATTGCCCAGCTGCGCTGCTTGGCCGATCTGGCGGTGCCGCTGGTGCCACAGTTGGTGGAACAACAGCGCCAGCGCTTTTTAGAGCGCTGGAAAGACGCCATGGCCCTGGCCGACGGCAGCCACCTGCCCGAAGCAGCGCAAGACCGGGCCCTGACCGAGGCGACCGCGTTTGCCATCCGCATCGACGTGGCCGAAGAACTCACCCGCCTGCGCTCGCACCTGGACGAACTCAGCCGCTTGCTGGACAAGGGCGGCGACATCGGCAAGCGCCTGGACTTTTTGATCCAGGAACTGCATCGCGAAGCCAACACCCTGGGCTCCAAATCGGCTGTGCTGGAGATGACCCGCATCTCTGTGGACATGAAGGTGCTGATCGAGCAAATGCGCGAACAAGTCCAAAACATCGAATAAAGAGCCTGAACATGGATTACCCAGGAAACCTGTTTGTCGTAGCCGCCCCCAGCGGGGCTGGCAAATCCAGTCTGGTCAAGGCCTTGATGGAGCTGGATTCGCGCGTACAACCCACCGTCTCGCACACCACCCGCGCCCCCCGAGGCCAGGAAAAGCACGGCCGAGAATACTTTTTTGCCTCGGCGCAGGAGTTCGACGCCATGGTACTGGCCGACGCCTTTGTCGAGTGGGCCCATGTGCACGGCCAGCGCTACGGCACCTCCAAAAAGATGATCGAAGACCGCATGGCCCAAGGGGCCGATGTGGTGCTAGAAATCGACTACCAGGGCGCCTTGCAAATCAAGAAGATGTACGCCAACGCGGTGCTGATCTTCATCCTGCCGCCCAGCTGGGAAGAATTGCGCTCACGCCTGGAGCGCCGGGGCGAGGATGCACCCGAGATCATCGAGCTGCGCCTGCAGAATGCGGCGGTGGAGATGGCACAAGCCCAAGAATTCGACTTCGTTATAATCAATGAAGTATTTGATCGTGCCCTGTTTGACCTTAAAGCGGTTGTTCACGCCCAGCGGCTCAAATACCACGTTCAGCGCCGTGCCCGGCCTGACACCTTTCAAGCCCTCAAGATGGCTTGAACCCCGAACAGACATTTTCAAGGAACACTCATGGCCCGCATCACTGTTGAAGATTGCCTGGAACAGATCCCCAACCGCTTTCAGCTGGTTTTGGCCGCCACTTACCGCGCCCGCATGCTGAGCCAGGGCCACACGCCCCGCATCGAGAGCAAAAACAAGCCCGGCGTGACCGCCTTGCGCGAAATCGCTGCTGGCAAGGTCGGCATCGAGATGCTCAAGCGCGTGGCCTGAAGCACGCCTCATCCGGCCGTGGCCGGATCCCATCAAGCCCCAGTCATGGGGCTTTTTTGTGCCCGCCAGAAACACCCGCCAACGCTTGCGTTACATTGACGTCATGAGCACCGCCATGCCCCCGTCCACCCCAGCAGGTCACAGCCGCCACAAGGCCGTGCCGCCTGCTGCGGCCAACGCGGCAGCAGCCAGCTTTGCAGTGCTGGAGGCCCAACTCGGTTACCTGAGCGAAGCCGATACCGACATGGTGCGCAAAGCCTACAAATTTGCCGACGAAGCCCATTTGGGCCAGATGCGCAAAAGTGGCGAGCCCTACATCACCCACCCGATCGCGGTGGCCGGCTTGTGCACCGAATGGAAGCTGGACGCCCAGGCATTGGCAGCAGCCCTGTTGCACGATGCGATGGAAGACTGCGGCGTCACCAAGATCGAGTTGATCGAGCGCTTCGGCTCCCAGGTGGCCGAATTGGTGGATGGCCTGACCAAGCTGGACAAGCTGGAGTTCAACACCCGCGAAGAAAACCAGGCCGAGTCGTTTCGCAAGATGCTGCTGGCCATGGCCCGCGATGTGCGGGTCATCCTCATCAAGCTGGCCGACCGCACCCACAACATGCGCACCATGGGCGACATGCCGCGCAGCAAGTGGGGACGCATCGCCTCGGAAACCCTCGAAATTTATGCCCCGATTGCCCACCGCCTGGGTCTGAACCAGATCTACCGCGAACTGCAAGACCTGGCCTTCAAACACCTGCTGCCCTGGCGTTATGCGGTTTTGACCAAGGCGGTCTCGCGCGCACGCAACCGCCGCCGCGATTTGATTCAAAAGGTGCAGGCCGATGTCGAAGCCGTGTTTGCACAGGCCAAAATGGATGTGCGCATCAGTGGCCGCGAAAAAACCCTCTACTCCATCTACAAAAAGATGGATGAGAAGCACCTGAGCTTTGCCCAGGTGACCGACATTTACGGCTTCCGGGTCATCGTGCCTTCGGTGATTGACTGCTACACGGCCCTGGGCTGGTTGCACCAGATCTACAAGCCTGTGCCCGGCAAGTTCAAGGACCACATCGCGATTGCCAAAGTCAACGGCTACCAGTCGCTGCACACCACCTTGGTGGGGCCATCGGGCGTGAACGTCGAGTTTCAGATGCGCACCGAGGCCATGCACCTGGTGGCGGAATCTGGCGTGGCCGCGCACTGGCTGTACAAAGAGCACGAATCGGCCAGCGCCCAATCGGAACGCTTGGGCACGCAGTGGCTGCAATCGCTTTTGGACATCCAGACCGAAACACGCGACGCGGCCGAATTTTGGGACCATGTCAAAGTCGATCTGTTCCCCGATGCCGTCTATGTGTTCACCCCCAAGAGCCAGATCATGGCTTTGCCACGCGGTGCCACGGTGGTGGACTTTGCTTATGCCATCCACAGCCGAGTAGGCGACCACGCCATGGCCGCCCGAATCAACGGCGACCAGGTGCCGCTGCGCACCGAGCTCAAAAACGGCGATGTGGTGGAAGTCATCACCGCGCCCGTGTCGGCCCCCAACCCAGCCTGGCTAGGCTTTGTGCGCACCGGGCGCGCCCGCTCCAAGATCCGCCACCACCTCAAGACCATGGCGCAAACCGAATCGGTCGAGCTGGGCGAAAAACTGCTGTCACAGGCCCTGCGTGCTGAAGGCATCGACAAACTCCCGGCCGACGAAGACAACGATCAACTCATTTGGGAAAAACTGCTGCGCTTCACAGGTAACCGTAACCGTGCAGATTTGCTGATGGACATTGGCCTGGGCAAACGCATCGCCACCATTGTGGCCAAGCGACTGACCGCTTTGCTTTCCGAGCGAGGCCAAAAGCCTGATGCACTGCTGATGACGCGGGAACGTTTCACGGCGCACGAATCCATCTCGCAAGGGGCCATCACGCTGGACGGTAGTGAGAACGCTTCAGTCGTCTATTCGCGCTGCTGTCGTCCACTGCCCGGTGACGACATCGTGGGCTACCTGGGCCGTGGTGAAGGCCTGGCCGTGCACACCCGGGACTGCGCCACTGCACGCAAACTGGAGCACAAGGACAGCGAGCGCTTCATTGGTGTGGAGTGGTCGGACGAATTGAGCCGCAGCTTCGAGACCGCCATCAACGTGAGCGTGGTCAATGGCAAGGGTGTACTGGCCCGAGTGGCCGGTGCACTGGCTACTGCCGAGACAGACATCGTGCACGTGGACATGGGCAGCGATTCGCCACAAGACATGGCGGAGCTGAAGTTTGTCGTTGCGGTGCGGGATGTGGCGCACCTGGAGCAGGTGCTGCGTCACCTCAAACGCACCCCCTCGGTGGTCCGGGCCGAACGCCAGACCCACAAAGGCAATACCCCGAACTGAAAACGGATATCTGCGGTATGCACGCCCGCATCAAGCAGGCGCCGGATAGCGGACCTGCAACACCTCGATGTCCAGCACACCTGCAGGCGTGACCAACTTGAGTTCATCGCCCTCGCGTGATTTGAGCAAGGTGCGAGCGATCGGCGAGACCCAACTGACCTGGCCTTGCAAGCTGTCGGCTTCGTCGATGCCCAAAATGGTGACTGTGCGCTCGACGCCTGAGGCCTCGGCGTAGGTGACCGTGGCCCCAAAGAACACCTGATCGCTGCCATGGTGCACGGCCGGATCCACCACTTCGGCGATTTCGAGCCGCTTGGTCAGGAAACGGATACGCCGGTCGATCTCGCGCAAACGCTTTTTGCCGTAGAGGTAATCGCCGTTTTCTGAGCGGTCGCCGTTGCTGGCGGCCCAATGCACGATCTCGACCACCTTGGGCCGCTCGTCATCGATCAGGGTGAACAGCTCGGCGCGCAGTCGGGCGTAGCCGCCTGGCGTCATGTAGTTGCGTGCACCTGAAGGCAAAGCCGGCAAACCCAGCTCGTCGTCATCGTCGCCGTCGGTCTCTTTGGTGAAGGCTTTGCTCATGTCCTGATGTTCAAGGGCAAAAATAGAAAAAGCCCACAACTCGCGTTGTGGGCTTTCTAATTTTTGGTGCGGCTGGCAGGAATCGAACCCACGACCCCTTGGTTCGTAGCCAAGTACTCTATCCAGCTGAGCTACAGCCGCATCATGCATCGAATTATAGCAAGCTTTTCAGGGCAGTTTTGGGCGGCCCCTCAATTTATTGCCAGGACACGGCCGACATGTCGTTGGCAAAAATCGGCGAGCTCGACCACAGGCCTTTGAGGCCTTTGCGGTACACCGCGGTGTTGGTGGCGTTGAACAGGAACACGTTGACCGCATCCTTGGCGATCATGCGCTGCATGTCGCCAAACAGCTGCGTGCGCTCTTTGGCCGCCGTGGTGGCCGCGTGTTTGGCCGCCAAGTCGCGGAAAGCCTTGCTGTCGTAACCCCAGTAGTACTGCGGGTTGGCGTAGTTCATGTAGTCCAGTGGTTCAACGTGGTTGATGACCGTCAGGTCAAAGTTGCCCTTGAACGTGCCGCCCAGCCACTGCGCCCATTCGACGTTTTCAATTTTGGCCACGATGCCCACTTTGGCCAACTGCGCAGCCAGGATCTCACCCCCCTTGCGGGCGTAAGGCGGCGGGGGCAAGGTCAGGGTCACGTTCAGCGGGGTTTGCACCCCGGCTTCCTTGAGCAGGGCCTTGGCTTTTTCGGGGTCGTAAGCGTAGGTGTTGCTCAACTCCACATAGCCCGCATCGGTGGGTGCCATGTGGCTGCCGATGGGCTTGGCCAGACCTTCAAACACGCCGTCAATGAAGGCTTTCTTGTCGATCGCATGCGACAGCGCGCGGCGCACGCGCACATCGTCGAACGGCTTCTTGCGGTTGTTGATGGTCATGATGCCTTTGCCGGCCGTGCTGCCCATTTCAACCACAAAGCGTTTGTCTTTCTGAAACTGTGCCAAGCTTTGCGGCGACTGGAAACGCGGCATGCCGTCGATGTCGCCCGCCAGCAAGGCGGCCACCTGGGCGGCCGAATCGTTGATGAAACGGAAAGTGACTTTCTTCACTTTGACAGAAGCGGCATCGCGAAAGCCATCCCATTTGGACAAAGTCACCGCAGAGCCTTTGGCCCAGCTGTCGAGTTTGTAGGGGCCTGTGCCCACGGGCTTGGTGGCGGCGTTGGCGGCGCTGTCCGGGTGCAAGATCACGGCGGTGTTCTCACCCATGCGGAACAAGAAGTTGCCGTCCGGGTTGCTCAGCACCAGCACCACGGTGTGTGCGTCGGGGGTCGAGATGTGGCTGATGTTGTTGAACACCGCGCCTTTGGCCTTGTTGGTGCTCTTGGCGTCTTTGGCCCGCTCGAAGCTGAACTTGACAGCGGCAGAGTCGAACGGCGCACCATCAGAAAACTTCACGCCCTTGCGCAGCTTGAAGGTGTAGGCCTTGCCGTCGGCATCCATTTTCCAGCTCTCGGCCAGCAAGGGGCTGATGCTGCCATCCACATTGATTTTGGTCAGGCCCTCGAGGATGTTGTAGTGGACCACCTCACCAATGGCCGCAGCAGGGGCCATGGTCGGGTCGAGGCTGGTGGGCTCCAGGATCATGCCCAGCGTGACGGTGTCCTTGCGCGATTGCGCTTGCGCCTGCAAAGGGGCAGCCACCCCAGTGGCGACCAACACGGCGACCGAGCTCAAAGCGAGGGTGCGGCGGGTCAAAGAAAAGACGTTTTTCATGGGGTCTCCTGCGTCAAAAATGAAGGGGGCTGGCCCGGAATGGCGGCCAATAACTTGCGAGTGTAAGGGTGCTCGGCCTGCTGAAAAATTTGGCTTGCGGGGCCTTGTTCCACCACGCGGCCTGACTGCAAGACCAGCACATCGTCGCACATCAAATTCACCACCGCCAGATCGTGGCTGACGAACAGATAACTCAGGCCGTAGCGGTCTTGCAGGTCCATCATCAGGTTCAGCACTTGGGCCTGCACCGACACATCGAGCGCACTGACCGGCTCATCGGCCACGATCAATGCAGGGCGCGTGATCAGGGCGCGGGCAATGGCAATGCGCTGGCGTTGACCGCCCGAGAATTCGTGCGGGTATTTGTCAAGGTCTGCGCTTCTGAGGCCTACCTCGCTCAAAGCCTGGGCAGCACGGTCGCGCAGCTCCGTTCGGCCATCCGCAGGTTCGACCAAGGTCTTGATCGGCTCGGTCACGATGGCCAGCACTTTTTGGCGCGGGTCCAGCGAGCCATACGGGTCCTGAAACACCATCTGAAAACCACTGCGCAACTGACGCAGCGCCTGCCCGTGGGTCTGGTGCACGTCTACCCCTTTGAACACCACCTGCCCCTCGGTGGGCGTGTCCAGAGCCATGACCAGTCGCGCCAGCGTGGACTTGCCCGAGCCCGATTCGCCCACAATGCCCAAACTTTTGCCCGGCTGCAGCGTGAAGCTCACGTCAGACAAAGCCTGCAAAGCGCCTGCGGGTTGGAACAAACCCGTGCGGGGCAAGGCAAAGCGCCGTCCCAAGTGTTTCACCTCCAGCAGAGGGGCAGATGTGGGCGGCACGCTCATGACAGCCTCCAGCGCGGGCAACTGACCACATGGGGCTCATCACCCTTGGTTTCGCGGTCGATGCTTTCAGCCTGCGGCGGTGTCTGGCGGCAATCCTCCACCGCCAAGCTGCAGCGGTCGGCAAACGCACAACCTGCCGGAAAATCCATCAGCTCGGGCACGCTGCCGGGGATGGTGGTGAGGCGCGTGCCGCGGGCCAAGCCCAGACGCGGCCGCGCCGCAAATAAGCCCCGCGTGTAGGGGTGCGCCCGGTGCGCAAACAGCTCGGGCGTGGCCGCGCTCTCGACCACCGCGCCACCGTACATCACCATCACACGGTCCACCTGGTCCTGCATCAGGCCCAGGTCGTGGCTGATCAAGAGCAAGCCCATGCCATCTTCACGCACCAGTTGCTGGATGAGCCGCAACACCTCTTTTTGCACCGTCACATCCAGCGCGGTGGTGGGCTCGTCGGCAATCAGCAGGTCGGGACTGCAGGCCA
The DNA here is from genome assembly GCF_048020265.1 of Limnohabitans sp. YIMB22184. Lineage (GTDB taxonomy): Bacteria > Pseudomonadota > Gammaproteobacteria > Burkholderiales > Burkholderiaceae_C > Limnohabitans_A. Next base: position 559,977 of record NZ_CP171843.1, on the reverse strand, counting down.
GCGCGATCGAGATCATCACGCGCTGGCGTTGCCCGCCCGACAACTCGTGCGGATAGGCATCCAGCCGTTCACGCGCACGGGGCAACTGCACGCGTTCGAGCAGTTGCAGGGCGCGGGCTTTGGCGTCGCTGGCGCTCATGTGCTGGTGCAGGCGCAAGGGCTCGGCGATCTGCTTCCAGATCGGATGCAAGGGGTTGAGCGCCGTCATCGGCTCCTGGAAGATCATGGCCATGCGGGCACCGCGCAGCTGGCACATCTGCGGCTCGGGCAGGCCCACCAACTCCTGCTCCTTGAACACGATGGAACCGCTCACACGGGCGCGTTCGGGCAACAAGCCCATCAGGGCCAATGCGGTGAGCGATTTGCCACTGCCACTCTCGCCAATCAGGCCTACCGTCTGGCCCCGCTCCATGCGCCAGGACACGCCACGCAGGGCCTGCGCCCAGCCCCGGGCCGTGGGCAGGCTCACGCGCAAATCATCGACTTGCAGCAACGGCTTGGCGCTTGATAGATCGTTCATGCTCACCTTTGCCGCGCCAGCCGGGGGTCGAGCACGTCGCGCAAACCATCGCCGAGCAAATTCAGCCCCAGCACCGCCAGCGCAATGGCCGCGCCAGGGTACACCGCCAGCATGGGGGCTTGAAACATCTGCGACTGCGCTTCGTTGAGCATGCGGCCCCAGCTGGGCTGCGGCGGCTGCGTGCCAAGACCCAGATAAGACAAAGCCGCCTCGGCCAGGATGGCGATGGCGAACTGGATGGTCGTCTGCACGATCAACACGCTCGCGATGTTGGGCAGCACATGCGTGAGTGTGATGGCCAGCGGGCCCTGGCCTGCGGCGCGGGCAGCCGCTGTATAGTCCCGCGCCCAGACCGCGTTGGCGGCACCGCGCGAAATGCGGGCAAACACCGGGATGTTGAAAATGCCAATGGCCACAATGCTCACCACCAGGCCCGGCCCATAGATCGCGGTCAGCATGATGGCCGACAACAAAGCCGGAAAGGCGAAGGTGAAGTCCGAGGCCCGCATGATGAGCTCCTCCACCCAGCCGCGCCGCGCCGAGGCCAGCAAACCCAAAGGCACGCCCACACCCAGGCCAATGCCCACCGCAATAAAGCCCACCAGCAAAGAATTTTGGCTGCCCACCAGGAGCAAAGAACCGATGTCGCGCCCCAGGCTGTCGGTGCCTAGCCAGTGCGCGGCGCTGGGCGAGGCCAGTTTGTTGGGGATGTCGATGTCGCCCACCGGGTAAGGCGACCAAAATAAGGACAGCACCGCGCACAGCACCATCAGCAGCACCATGGCCCCGCCTGCTAAAAAACTCGGGTGGCGCAAGGCGCGTCGCCAAAATGTGTTGTTATCCCGCATGGCCCGCCTTCAATCGCGGATCGATCCACGCATACAGCACGTCGATGCAAAAGTTGATCAGGATGACCAGCGCCGCCAACAACATGACCACATCGCGCACCACGATCAGGTCGCGGTTGGCAATGGCCTGAAAAATCAGCCGCCCAATGCCCGGCAGCACAAACACGTTTTCAATCACGATGGCGCTGGTGATCAGATTGCCAAACTGCAGGCCCATCACGGTGAGCACCGGGATCATGGCGTTGCGCAGCACATGGCCCCACAGCACTTGGCGGCGCGACAGGCCTTTGGCCCGGGCAGTGCGCACAAAGTCCTCGCGCAAGGTGTCGAGCACGGCCGAGCGGGTCACCCGCGTCAAGATGGCCGTCTGCACCGCCGCCAGCGCCATGGCGGGCAGCAGCAAAGCCTTGACGCCCTCCAGCACCCCGCCACCATCGTCTTGGGACCACCCCGGAAAACCACCCGCACTCACCCACTCCAGGTGCACCGCAAAGAGCAGGATCAAAAGAATGGCCAGCCAGAAATTGGGCAGCGCCAGACCCAACTGGCTGAGAGTCATCACGCCCATATCACCCGCCTTGTTTTGCTGCGAGGCGGCGTAAATACCCAGCGCCAACGCCAGCGCCACGGTCAGGCCCATGGCCATCACAGCCAGTGGCAGCGTCACCTGCATGCGCTCGGCCATCAACTGGGCGGTGGGGGTGTCGTAAGAAATGCTCAGGCCTGTCTGGCCCTGCAGCATGCCGCCCATCCAGCTCAGATATCGGGTGGCCGCGGGCTGGTTCAGGCCCAGCTTGTCTTCCATCGCCGCGATCGACTCCGGCGTGGCCGTTTCGCCCAAGATCACCTGCGCGGCATTGCCCGGCAGCAACTCCAGCACTACAAACACCACCACCGAAATGGACAGCAGGGTCAGCACAAAGCTCAGCAGCCGTCTCAAAAAGAACAGGGGCACGCGCTATCCTTAGGGTCTGTGAGCAACGATGAAAAGAGTTGAGATGGCATCGCAAACGATTGTAAACAGCGCCCAAGACGCCCTTGTGGGCTCCATCGTGGATGTCCCCGGCCTGCAGGTCGGTCACTTCACACTGACCGAGCGCCTGACCGGCTGCTCGGTGGTGCTGGCCCCCCAAGGCGCCGTGGGCGCGGTGGATGTGCGCGGGGCCGCTCCGGGCACCCGCGAGACCGATTTGCTGGACCCGGCCAACCTGGTCGACAAAGTGCATGCCGTGGTGCTCAGCGGCGGCAGCGCTTTCGGGCTGGATGCCGCCACGGGCGTGGTGCGCTGGCTCGATGAGCAGGGCATCGGTTTTGAAACCGGCTACGGCCGCGTGCCCATCGTGCCTGCGGCCGTGTTGTTCGATTTGCCCGTGGTGCGCCCGGGTGACGACCCCAAGGCCCGACCCGGCGCAGAAGCAGGCTATGCCGCCTGCCAAGCGGCCTCGACGGCCACACCCGCCGCAGGCAATGTGGGTGCGGGCGCAGGCGCCTGTGTGGGCAAATTGTTTGGCCTGGATCGCTGCATGAAAGGCGGCATCGGTAACGCCAGCGTGCGCGTGGGGCCTTGGGTGGTGGGCGCCTTGGTCGCCTGCAACGCGGTGGGCGATGTGATCGACCCGACTACTGGTCAAGTGCTGGCCGGTGCCCGCACGGCCGATGGACACAACTTGCTGGACACCCAACGCGCCTTGCTGGCGGGTGAGCGCGGCAACCGCCCCCTACCCGGCACCAACACCACCATTGGCGTGGTCGCCACCAACGCCACGCTCACCAAGGCCCAAGCCAAGCGCCTGGCCATGAGCGCCCACGACGGCCTGGCCCGCAGCATCCGCCCGGCCCACACCACACTGGACGGCGACACCCTGTTTGCCATGGCCACCGGCACCGAAGCAGGCCCGGTGGATCTGATGCTGCTCACCGTGATGGCGGCCGAGGCCACAGCACTGGCCACAGTGGATGCCATTCGTCAGGCGCGGGGAATTGCCGCAAGCTGGGGTGGTGTGCCTGCGGCCATTGACTGGGCGAATTGAACCCAGAAATAAAAAAGCCCGCTGGGTGGGGAGCGGGCAAAGTTGTTGGTGTAAGTGGTAGGGCGTCACGGACTTGAACCGTGGACCAAAGGATTCTGGTTTGTGTGGCTTTCGCCACTCCCTGGACTATGCCTTCACCCTGGTTTTCACTTTAGGTGGGCGCCGTCTAGTCTCTACACCTTCAACAAGTGTTTCCACTTGCAGCTTGGCTCGGCATTGGCGTATGCATCGCTGCACTTAGCTTTCACCGAATTTGACGCCATTCACACGAAGAGTTTCCTGCCTCGGTGCACAATTTTTATGAGTCCTCTGCTCTAACCAACTGAGCTAACGCCCCACTACAGGCACGCATTGTAGTCGGACCGTTTATTTAGACTGGCTCAGCGCGTTGCTGACCAGGCGCGAGGTGATGTTAACGATCTGGATCATGCGGTCGTAAGGCATGCGGGTCGGGCCGATCACGCCCAGGGTGCCGACCACCTGGCCGTCCACCTCATACGGCGAGCTGACGACCGACAGCTCTTGCATGGGCACGATCTGGCTTTCGCCGCCGATGTAAATGCGCACGCCTTCGGCCTGGCTGGACACGTCCAGCAAACGCATGAGTTGCGTTTTTTGCTCGAACAGCTCAAACGCCCGGCGCAAATGCCCCATGTCGCTGGAAAAGTCGCTCACCGACAGCAAATTGCGCTCACCTGCAATCACCACCTCGTTCTGGTCTTCGGCCAGGGCTTCGGTGCTGACTTGCACGGCCGCTTGCATGAGCGTGGCGATCTCGCTTTGCAAGCTGACCAGCTCTTGCTGCACCCGGCTGCGCACCTGCTCGATGGCCATGCCCGCATAGTGGGTGTTGAGGAAATTGGACGTTTCGACCAGCTGGCTTTGCGAGTAATCGGTCTCGGTGAACAGGATGCGGTTTTGCACATCGCCTTCGGGCGAGACGATGATGACGAGCAAGCGCCGCTCGGACAAACGTAAAAATTCGATGTGCCGGAACACCGAGGCCCTGCGGGGTGTCATGACCACACCGACAAAATGCGACAGGTTGGACAGCAAGTTAGCGGCGTTGGCGATCACCTTTTGCGGCTGGTCGGGCGTGAGGGCCGGGGTGTCCAGGCCATCGCGCTGCACCGTGAGCATGGTGTCCACAAACAGGCGGTAGCCCCGGCTGGTGGGGATGCGCCCGGCCGAGGTGTGGGGGCTGGCAATCAGGCCCAGCTCTTCCAGGTCGGACATCACGTTGCGGATGGTCGCGGGTGACAGGTCCAGGCCCGAGGCTTTGGAGAGCGTGCGCGAGCCCACGGGTTGGCCGTCGGCGATGTAGCGTTCCACCAGCGCTTTGAGCAATAACTTGGCACGATCGTCTAGCATGCAGTCATTTTAATGATGTAATTTGCAAATGAGATCCAAGTTCCGTCACGTTGCGCTCTTTGGCAAGTACCACACCACCGCCCACGGCGGGGCACTGGAGAGTTCACGCCGCGCTTTGGACGACGTGGCCCAGTTCCTGACGCGGCAAGGCTGCGACGTGGTGCTGGACAAGGAAACCGCCTCGCACACCGGGCTGGCGACCTACCCGGTGCTGGAGATGACCGAGATTGGCACCCAGTGCGACCTGGGCCTGGTGATCGGGGGCGACGGCACCATGCTGGGCATTGGGCGCCAGATGGCCCGCTACGGCCTGCCTTTGATGGGCATCAACCAGGGTCGGCTGGGCTTCATCACCGACATTCCCCTGCAAAGCTACCAGGATGTGCTGCAGCCCATGCTGCAAGGCCACTACCAGGCCGAAGACCGCAGCTTGCTGCAGGCGCATGTGATGCGCGACCAGCGCAGCGTGTTCAGCGCCCTGGCGATGAACGATGTGGTGGTCAACCGGGGCGGCACCTCCGGCATGGTCGAGCTGCGGGTTGAGGTCGATGGCCACTTCGTGTCCAACCAGCGCGCCGACGGCCTGATCATCGCCACGCCCACGGGCTCCACCGCTTATTCCCTGTCGGTCGGCGGGCCTTTGATGCACCCGGGCATTGGCGGCTGGGTCATGGCGCCGATTGCGCCGCACACCTTGTCCAACCGGCCCATCGTGCTGCCCGAGTCCAGCGAGGTCAGCATCGAGATCGTGGCCGGGCGCTACGTCAGCGCCAACTTTGACATGCAGTCGCTGGCCGACCTGATTTTGGGCGACCGGATCGTGGTCAAGCGCTCGGAGCACACGGTGCGGTTTTTGCACCCGGCGGGCTGGAATTACTTCGACACTTTGCGCAAAAAAATGCACTGGAATGAGGGCGCTTGAGCCGTGGCACTGACGCACATCACCCTGCGCGATTTCGTGATCGTGCACGAACTGGAACTGGACCTGAGCACGGGCTTCAGCGTGTTGACGGGCGAAACCGGGGCGGGCAAATCGATTCTGATCGACGCCTTGCAGCTGGCCTTGGGCGCACGTGCTGACTCGGGTGTGGTGCGCGAAGGCGCCAGCCGCTGCGAGGTTTGCGCCGAATTCGAGCCCACCCCTGCCATTGCAGCCTGGCTCGAAGAAGCCGGTTTTGAAGCCAGCGCCGACTTGCTGCTGCGCCGCACGGTGGACACCGCAGGCAAAAGCCGCGCCTGGATCAACGGCAGCCCCGCCACCGCGACGCAACTGCGCGAGCTGGGCGAACAACTGCTGGACATCCATGGCCAGCACGCCTGGCAAAGCCTGACCCGGCCTGACGCGGTGCGCGGCCTGCTTGACGCCTACGCGGGCATCGACACACGCCCCCTCAAAACCGCTTGGCATACTTGGCGGCAAGCCCAGCAAACCCTGACCGACGCGCAGCAAGCGCAAAGCACCTTGGCCAACGAACGCGAACGTCTGGCCTGGCAAATTGGCGAGCTGGAAAAGCTGAACCCGCAGGTGGACGAATGGCAAGAACTGAGCACCCAGCACAGCCGCCTGGCCAATGCGCAAGCCCTGATCGACGGGGCCAACCAAAGCACGCTGCTCCTTGAAGGAGACGACGAGGGCGGCGCGTTGCGCCAGCTGTCCCGTGCCATCCAGACCCTGCAGTCGCTGGGACAATTTGAACCTGAATTCAACGCCCTGGCCGAAGTGCTGGCCTCTGCCCAGGCCCAGGCCGAAGACGTGGCCCACAGCCTGCACACTTATTTGCGCAAGACCGATCTGGACCCGGCCCAGCTGGCCCAACTGGACGAGCGCATGGGACTGTGGCTGTCACTGGCCCGGCGTTACAAGAAAACCCCTGACGAGCTGCCCTTGTCACTGCAAGCTTGGCGCAAAGAACTGGCCCAGCTCGATGCCGCCGCCGACCTGGACGCCTTGCAAAAGGCCGAACAAGCTGCCCACAAAGCCTGTCTGCAAGCGGCCAAAGCAGTTTCACAGCAACGCCAAAAGGCGGCCAAACCATTGGCTCAAGCCGTCAGCAGCGCCATGCAACAGCTGGGCATGCAAGGCGGCCGCTTTGAGGTGCAGCTGCAAACCCTGGATGCGCCCGCGCAACACGGCCTCGAAGAAGTGAGCTTTCTGGTGGCCGGGCACGAAGGCAGCACGCCCAGGCCCGTGGGCAAAGTGGCCTCTGGCGGCGAGCTTTCGCGGATCGCGCTGGCTATCGCGGTCACCACCAGCGAACTGGGCGAAGCCGGCACCTTGATTTTTGACGAGGTCGACTCGGGTGTGGGCGGCGCTGTGGCCGAAACCGTGGGGCGCCTGATGAAACAATTGGGCCAACACCGCCAGGTGCTGGCCGTGACCCACCTGCCCCAGGTGGCCGCTTGCGCCGACCACCACCTGCTGGTGAGCAAGGCCGCAGCCCAAGGCCAGGTCAGCAGCCAGGTGCGCCCCGTGAGCGGCGAAGAGCGCGTGAGCGAAATCGCCCGCATGCTGGGCGGCGAAAAGTTGTCTGCCACCACCTTGGCCCACGCCCGCGAAATGCTGGGCAGCCCTTCCAAACCCCTTGGCCGCAAAGCCGCCCAAAGCTGAGCATGGACATCATCCTGATCACCGGCATGTCCGGCTCCGGCAAATCCGTGGCGCTGCACGCGCTCGAAGACGCGGGCTACTACTGCGTGGACAACCTGCCGCCAGAGTTGCTGATCCCCTTCGTCAAACTCGAAGAACAGCAAAAAGAGCAACGGCTGGCGATTGCGATCGATGTGCGCAGCGCCAATTCGCTGCACCTGATGCCCGAACAAATGGCCTTGCTGCGCGACATGGGCATGACGGTGAAGTCGGTTTTTCTGGACGCCACCAGCGACACCTTGCAGCGGCGTTACTCCGAAACACGGCGCAAACACCCTTTGTCGGGCGGCAGCAAGCCGCAAAGCGACAAGGCGCTGTTCGAGACCATTCAGTTCGAGCGCGAACTGCTGTCCGAGTTGCGTGAACGCGCGCATGTCATCGACACCAGCTTGCTGCGCTCGGCCCAGCTGCAAACCTACATCAAGACCCTGGTCAGCGCACCTTCAGCGCAACTGACACTGGTGTTTGAGTCATTCGCCTTCAAGCGCGGCATCCCCACCGACGCCGACTATGTGTTTGACGTGCGCATGCTGCCCAACCCGCATTACGAAAGCGCCCTGCGGCCCTTGACAGGTCGTGACGAACCCGTGCAGGCCTACCTGCGCCAGTCCGAAGAATTCGTGCAGATGCAGCTGCAGATCGAGGGATTTTTGAAGCACTGGATTCCCGCCATCGAGCGCGACCACCGCAGCTACATCACCGTGGCCATCGGCTGCACCGGGGGCCAGCACCGCTCGGTGTTCATGGTCGAGCAGCTGGCCCAAAATTTCGGTGCACGCTGGCTCACCCTGAAACGGCACCGGGAGCTGGACGCGATCTGAGCACCTCGCGTCTTGTGGGTCGGGGCTGAAGCCACCGACCTGCTCTGGCTCAGGTCATCAACAAGGTTCGAATCGGCGCTGGCAAGCCCATCGCGGACCAGGCATCGGCATCCACCCACTGCCCCTCACAAGACGGGGCGCTTCTTCCGGCCCCGATCATGCGCACCGGGTGCAAGTGCAAATCGCGGTGCGTCAGCACATGCTTCCAAGGCGCAATGTACTGCGGGTCTTTTCCCCTCGCCCAGGCGGCCAGCAAATCCGCCTCGGACTCAAACACAGGCAAGCTGAACAAACCCGCCCAGATGCCCGTGTCCGGCCGCTTTTGCAGCCACACCTGGCCTTGCACATTGACCGCCCACAGCAACCACAAGGTTGCGCTGCTGCGCTTGAGCTTGCGGGTTTTGACGGGGTAGGCCAGCGGCTCGCGCTGCGCTTGGGCCTGGCACACGGTGCTGACGGGGCAGGCCTCGCATTGCGCCTTGCGCGGCAAACAGACCGTAGCCCCCAAGTCCATCAAGGCCTGGGTGTAGCGGGGCATGTCGATCGCTTGCGCTGGCAACAGGTCTTGCGCCAGCGCCCACAAGGCTTTTTCGTTTTTGGCCACCGCCAAGTCCGCGCCGTAGCCCAAAACCCGGGTCAGCACGCGCTTGACGTTGCCATCCAAAATAGCGGCGCGCTCGCCAAAGCAAAACGCCGCGATGGCTGCTGCCGTCGATCGGCCAATGCCGGGCAGGGTTTGCAGGTCTTCTGCGCGGCGCGGAAAAGCCCCGCCAAACCGCGTCATCACCTCCTGGGCGCATTTGTGCAGGTTGCGGGCGCGGCTGTAATAGCCCAGGCCGCTCCACAGCGCCAGCACATCGTCTTGCGGCGCGGCAGCCAAAGCCGCCACGTCCGGGAAACGCCCCAAAAACCGGGGAAAGTAGTCCAGCACTGTGCTCACCTGCGTTTGCTGCAGCATGATCTCGGACAACCAGACACGGTACGGGTCCTGGGTGTTTTGCCAAGGCAGGCTTTGGCGGCCATGCAGGCGCTGCCAGTCCACCATGCGGCGGGCAAACCCATCGGGCAAAGTCATCACGGTTTCTGACATGTGGGGCAATAAAAAGTGGTGCGCTGGCCCTGCAGCATGGACCGGATGGGTGTGGCGCACACCCGGCAAGGCTCACCCGCGCGACCGTACACCGCCGCTTCCAGCTGGAAATACCCGGTGCGGCCTTCGGCGTTCACAAAGTCCTTGAGCGAACTGCCGCCCTGCTCCACTGCACGGGTCAACACCTGCACGATGGCCGCGTGCAGCCGGGCCACACGCGGTTTGGACAAACGCGATGCCTTGGTGGTGGGGCGAATGCCTGCCATGAACAAGGCTTCTGACGCATAGATATTGCCCACGCCGACGACCTCGTCGCCCGCCAGCAAGACCTGCTTGATGGCCGACTGGCGTTTTTTGAGGGCTTGGGCAAAGGCCGTCACATCGAACTGGGCACTCAAAGGCTCCACACCCAAACGCCCCAGCAGTTTTTGCGCCTGGGAGGAATCTTCACCCGGGGCCCAGACCACCGCCCCGAATCGGCGCGGATCGTGCAGCCGTAGCACGCCCCGGTCGGTCACCAGGTCCATGTGGTCATGCGGGCCAGCTTCGGGCTGGGTGGGGGCAAAGTTCAAGCTGCCCGACATGCCCAAATGCACCAGCAGCAAGCCTTGGTCCAAATCGAGCAGCAGGTATTTGCCGCGCCTGCGCACGCCCCAGATTTGCCGCCCCACCAAACTGGCGGCGGGCACACCCAGCGGCCAGCGCAGCGGCTTACCCAGCTGCATGGCCAAGATCTGGGCCGAGGCGATGCGGTCGGCAAAACTGCGGCGGGTGACTTCAACTTCCGGGAGTTCGGGCATGCAAGAGCTCGGCGCCCGCAATGGCCATTGGCCTGCGGCGCCCTGGTTAAAAAGGTGGCTGGATTATGATGGTCGGCATGAAATTCTGGTTTCGACTTGCCCTCTTGTCCTCGTGCGTCGTCGGTGCTTGGGCGCAGTCTGTCGCCCCCAAAGCCGAAACGGCACCCCGACAATCGGCGCTTGACGCGGCCCTGTTCTACCAAATCCTGCTGGGCGAACTCAACACCCGCATGGGCTCGCCGGGCAGCGGTTTTTCCATCATGCTCGACGCGGCACGCAAAACCCGCGACCCGGCGCTGTTCCAGCGCGCGGTCGACATGGCCCTGCAAGCCCGCTCTGGCGAGGCCGCTCTGCAAGCGGCGCAAACCTGGAAAAGGGAAATCCCCACCGCCATCGAAGCCAGTCGCTACGTGCTCCAGATTTTGCTGGCCTTAAACCGGGTGGAAGAAGCGGGCAAAGCCCTGGCCGTCTCCATCAACGAGCTGCCCTTGGACGAGCAGCCCGGCGCCATCGCTTCCGTGCCGCGTTTGTTCAGCGTGGTGCAAGACAAGCCCCTGGCGGCCGATGTGGTGGAAAAAGCCCTGGCCCAGGCCTTCACCCAAAAAACCACTGCCGCGACAGCCTGGACCACTGTGGGCCGCATGCGCAGGGATGCGGGCCAGATCTCGCGGGCGGTCGAGGCCTCGACGCAAGGCCACGCCGCCGACCCACAGGCCACAGGGCCTTTGGTGCTGGCGCTCAGCCTGCTGGTCAACGCCAACAGCACCCTCAAACCCATGGTCGATGCGGCCATGAAAACCGATGTCGTACCCGAACTGCGTCTGGGCTACGCACGCACTTTGGTGGGCCTGCAGCTCTACTCTGAAGCCTTGGCGCAACTGGCGGTGCTCAACGCCAAGCACCCGGAATTTGCCGATGGCTGGCTGATCCACGGCCTGGTCTTGCAGGAAAACGGCCAGCTGCCTGAAGCTGAAAAACGCCTCGAACAATACACCCGGCTGCTGGCCAACAACCCCACGCCAGAGCAGCAGGCCGGATTGGCCGAAGCCTTGATGAGCCTGGCACAAATCGCGCAAAAGCAAGGGCAACTGGACCGCGCCAACCAATGGCTCAGCCGCATGCCCGCCGCGGCCGACCCGATCAAGCTTGCCAGTCGCCAAGCCGACCTGCTGGCGCAGCAAGGCCGCATGGACGAAGCGCGCCGCGTGTTGGCCCAAGTCAAACCGGCCAATGCCGAGCAGGCACGCCGCAAGGTGTTGGCCCAGTCCTTTTGGCTGCGTGAGCAACGCGACGCGGCCGCGGCCTATCCCTTGGTGCGGGCTGCCCTGGACAAAAAACCCGACGACACCGAGCTGCTGACCGAGTTGTCGATGGTTTGCGAAAAGCTCAAACGCTTCGACGAAATGGAGGCCCTGCTGCGCCAGCTGATGGCCAAGGCACCGCAAGAAGCACAAGCCTTCAATGCCCTGGGCTATTCCCTCGCAGACCGCAACATCCGCCTGGAAGAAGCGCAGCAACTCATCGAAAAAGCCGTGCAACTGTCGCCCAAAGACGCCTACATCCAGGACAGCCTGGGCTGGTTGAAGTTTCGCCAAGGCCTGCACCAGGAAGCCTTGACTATCCTGAAAGCCGCCTACAAAGCCAAACCCGATGCCGAGATCGCCGCTCACTTGGGCGAGGTGCTCTGGGTGACCGGCCAGCAACGCGAAGCTGGCACCATCTGGCGCGAAGGCCTGCTACTCAAGGCCGACAACGAAACCCTGGTCGAAACCCTCAAGCGCTTCAACTTCAAACCATGAAGCCGCCCCGGCAGCCCCTGCCATCCCCGCCTGAGCGACGTGCCTGGCTGGGCCTGCTGAGTCTGGGCCTGCTCAGCCTGGCCGGGTGTGCCACCCCCCGCCCCACCCCCACTGACCCGGCCGCCTTCTGGTCGGGGCGTCTGGCCTTGCAGTTGCAAAGCACGCCACCGCAAAACTGGAGTGCCAGCTTTGAGCTGCAAGGCTCGGCCGATCAAGGCCAACTGGTCTTGCTCAGCCCGATTGGCACAACACTGGCACGCCTGAGCTGGACACCCCAAGCCGCCGTGCTGGAGCAAGGCCAGGACAAAACCGAAAGCGCCAATCTGCAAAGCCTGAGCCAGCGCCTGACAGGCACCGAGCTGCCCATTGCCGCGCTGTTTGAATGGCTGGCGGGCAAAGCCGCTGACGTACCGGGCTGGCAAGTGGACCTGACGGCCCACCGCGAGGGGCGCCTGACCGCCCGCAAAAACGCCCCGGCCCCTGAAGCCGTGTTGCGCATCTTGCTCGACCGCTGAGGCCGCTCACGCCTCAGGTCTGGCGATAATCTGCCCCATGAAACTGCTGCACGACGTCCCGGCCCCGGCCAAGCTCAACCTGTTCCTGCACATCACAGGCCAGCGCCCCGACGGTTACCACCTGCTGCAATCGGTGTTCATGCTCATCGACTGGTGCGACACCCTGCACTTTGAAAAACGCCCCGGCGGCTGCATCAGCCGCGAAGACCTGACCGTCCAGCTGCCCGCCGACGACCTGATCACCCGCGCCGCCAAATTGCTGCAACAACACACAGGCTGCACACAAGGCGTGCACATCGCGGTCGACAAACAGATCCCAGCCCAGGCAGGCATGGGCGGCGGCTCGTCAGACGCCGCCAGCTGTCTGCTCGCGCTCAACCAGCTGTGGGACCTGAAACTGAAGCTGCCTGCCCTCGAACAACTGGGCCTGCAACTGGGCGCAGACGTGCCTTTTTTCCTGCGCGGCCACAACGCCTGGGTGGAAGGCATTGGCGAAAAAATCACCCCCATCGCACTGCCTGCGGCCCAGTTCTGGGTCCTCAAACCACCGTCAGGCGTCGAAACATCTCAAATTTTTACGCACCCGGCGCTTCAACGGGCCACAAAGCCTGCTACAATTTCGGTCTTCGCTGCAGCGCCATATGACTTTGGTCACAATGATCTGCAACCTGTTGCTCAAACGATCTGTCCAGACGTTTCCCTCGCACTCCAAGTGCTTGGCAACGCAGGCATGAACGGCAAAATGACAGGTTCTGGCAGTGCAGTGTTCGCACATTGCACCTCAGGCACCGCGCCAATTCAGGTCCCAGACCGATGGCAAAGACGCCAATGCAGCAATTTGGAGGTTCACCCTTTACAGGGTTGGGCATCCAGCGATAGTTGATCGGTCGGCCACTGTTTCAGTGGTCAACCCGTGTAGGGGAGTCGCCAAGTTGGTTAAGGCACCGGATTTTGATTCCGGCATTCGAAGGTTCGAGTCCTTCTTCCCCTGCCAAATACGTTCAATCGTACAGGCCCCTTTATCTGATCGCTGGAATGCACATGCAGCCTGCTTCACTCCCCCCCGAATTCATGCTGTTCACCGGCAACGCCAATCCTGTTTTGGCTGCCGAGATCGCCAAGCACCTGGGCACACAGCTCGGCGCGGTCGATGTGGGCCGTTTCTCTGACGGCGAAGTCACTGTCGAACTCAAGCAAAACGTTCGCGCACGCGAAGTGTTCGTGGTGCAGTCCACCTGCGCACCCACCAACGAAAACCTGATGGAACTGCTGATCATGGTCGACGCGCTCAAACGCGCCTCGGCTGGCCGCATCAGCGCCGTCATCCCTTATTTCGGTTACGCCCGCCAGGACCGCCGCCCACGCTCAACCCGCGTGCCGATCTCGGCCAAAGTGGTCGCCAACATGCTGCAGGCTGTGGGCGTGGACCGCGTGCTGACCATGGACTTGCACGCCGACCAGATCCAGGGCTTTTTCGACATCCCGGTCGACAACATTTACGCGTCCCCTGTTTTGTTGGGTGACCTGCGCCAGCAAAACTACGACGACCTGATCGTCGTGTCGCCCGACGTGGGCGGCGTGGTGCGTGCCCGTGCCTTGGCCAAACAGCTCGGCTGCGACCTGGCCATCATCGACAAGCGCCGCCCCAAGGCCAACGTAAGTGAAGTCATGCACGTCATCGGCGAGATCGACGGCCGCAACTGCGTGATCATGGACGACATGATTGACACTGCAGGCACATTGGTCAAAGCGGCTGAAGTGCTCAAAGAGCGCGGTGCCAAAAAGGTCTACGCTTATTGCACACACCCGATCTTTTCGGGTCCGGCCATCGACCGCATCGCCAAGGGCAAAGCCCTGGACGAAGTCGTGGTCACCAACACCATCCCGTTGTCGGCCGAAGCCGCAGCGTGTTCCAAGATTCGCCAACTCTCCGTGGCTCCGCTGATCGCCGAAACGATCAACCGGATTGCGCATGGTGAGTCGGTGATGAGCCTGTTCTCTGATCCAAGCTGATCGGAAAAAAGGCCAACAGCGGCCAGCCGTCCCTGGGGACTGGCTGGCTTTTTTGAGTCAGGACCGCACTGGTCGCGGTGGGTCCTAGAAGGAGAAATGTATGAAATTTGTCGCTTTTGAGCGCGCTAAGCAGGGCACGGGTGCGAGCCGCCGTCTCCGCAATTCCGGTCGCACACCTGGCATCGTTTACGGTTCCACATCGGCCCCCCAACTGATCGAGCTGGACCACAACGCTTTGTGGCACGCCCTGAAAAAGGAAGCTTTCCACGCTTCGATCCTGGACATGGAACTGAACGGTCAGACCAGCAAAGTCTTGCTGCGTGACTACCAGATGCACCCTTTCAAGCAGTTGGTGCAACACATCGACTTCCAGCGCGTGGACGCCAACACCACTTTGCACATGAAGGTGCCATTGCACTTCAGCGGCGAAGAAGAGTCCGAAGCCGTCAAGACCGACAAGTGCACGATCACCCACGTGGTGACCGAAATCGAAGTGGCTTGCTTGCCCGCCAACCTGCCCGAATTCATCGCGGTGGACCTGAAGGGCTTGACCATGGGCAAATCCCTGCATCTGAACGACATCACTTTGCCTGCTGGCTGCAAAGCCATCACCCACGGCAAGAAAAACCCGGTCCTCGTGTCCGTGGTGGCCCCCGTGGAAGAAGTGGTTGCAGCCCCCGTGGCCGCTGCACCTGCAGACGCCAAAGGCAAGGGCAAAGGCAAGAAGTGATCTTCTGCCCGGGGCTGCAAAGCCCCGCTCTGGAAGGCCCGCGCAAGCGGGCCTTTTGCTTTGGGGCCGGCTGCTCACGTCGCAAGGCCGCCTGCGCCAAGGATAATCACGCACCATGATCAAACTGCTAGTCGGCCTGGGCAATCCGGGCAACGAATACGAAGACACCCGCCACAATGCCGGTTTCTGGTGGATCGATGCCGTGGCCCGCGAACTCAAGGTGTCGCTGGTGCCCGAGCGCAGCTACCACGGCCTGGTGGCACGCACCACCGTCAACGGCCAAAACGTGTGGCTGCTCGAGCCCCAGACTTTCATGAACCTGTCGGGCAAGTCGGTCAGCGCATTGGCTCGGTTCTTCAAAATCCAGCCGCAAGAAATTCTGGTGGCGCATGACGAGCTCGACATCCCCCCCGGCGAAGCCAAGCTCAAGCTGGGCGGCAGCCACGCGGGGCACAACGGCCTGCGTGACATCCACGCCCAACTGGGCACGGCCGACTATTGGCGCTTGCGCATCGGCGTGGGGCACCCGGGCGACAAGGCCGAAGTGGTCAGCTGGGTCTTGAAGAAGCCGATGCTCGAGCACCGCAAAGCCATAGACGACAGCATCCACCGCTCTGTAGCGGCTTTGCCTCTGCTCCTGGCGGGCGACATGGAAAAGGCCATGGTCCGGATCCACACCAGCAAGCCGCCGCGCCCCAAACCGCCCCGACCGGTCAAAGCGCCAACGCCCGACACCCCAGCTGCAGAATAAGGCGAGCCGCCCGGCTCACTGCCCCTGCAAGCGGCGGTATTTGGCCCAGAGCGACTCTTGGTTTTCGACGTGCTGGGGGTTGACGGGGATGCAAGCCACGGGGCAGACCTGCACACACTGGGGCTCGTCAAAATGCCCGACGCACTCGGTGCACTTGGATGGGTCGATCTCGTAAATTTCTTCGCCCAGATAAATCGCCTGGTTCGGGCACTCGGGCTCACACACATCGCAGTTGATGCATTCATCGGTGATCATCAGTGCCATGGCTGGGGCTCCGCAAAAGTCTGCATCGTGGTCATGCCCGGATTATCGGCCACAGGCATCAGCCCGAAGGACTGCAGGGCTGTTGCCTGACCCAAGGCTGGACACAGGCCAGTCCCCACGAGTGGCGCTGACCCAGCGGCATGCGCCTAAAATGAGCCCAATGATGAACGCCGACCTGCATTGCCACTCCGTCATCTCCGACGGCACCCTCACCCCCGAAGCCCTGGCTGAACGCGCCAAAGCCAACGGCGTGGAACTGTGGGCACTGACCGACCACGACGAAGTGGGCGGCCAAGACCGCGCCTTGGCCGCGGCCAAGGCACTGGGCATGCCCTACCTCACGGGCACTGAAATTTCGGTCACCTTCGCCTACCAGACGGTGCACATCGTGGGCCTGGGCTTTGACCCACACAACAGCGCCCTGGTGGCCGGCTTGCGCCGTACCCGGGGTGGGCGCAGCGAACGCGCCCAGGAGATGTCAGACGGCCTGGCCAAAGTCGGCATCCAAAACGCCTACGAAGGCGCCCTGCAATATGTGGGCAACCCCGAGCTGATTTCGCGCACCCACTTTGCCCGGCACCTGGTCGAAACGGGTGTGTGCAGCGACACCTCGGAAGTGTTTCGCAAATACCTGACCGAAGGCAAACCCGGCTATGTGCCACACCGCTGGGCACGGCTGCAGGAAGCGGTGCAGTGGATCACCGAAGCGGGCGGCATCGCCGTCATTGCCCACCCGGCCCGTTACGGCTTCACGCCCAACGAAGAGTACGCACTGTTCAGCGAATTCAAGGCCCACGGCGGGCGCGGGGTGGAGGTCATCACCGGCAGCCACTCCTCGCAAGAAGCGGTGCGCTACGCTGAAACCGCCCTCGAATTCGAGCTGGTGGCTTCGCGCGGCAGTGACTTTCACAGCCCCGACGAAAGCCGCATCGACCTGGGCACCCTGCCCTACCTGCCTGGCCAACTCACCCCAGTTTGGGAATTGCTGGCCGACCGCATTCAGTGAATCCGACGCACCGACACGCCAGCCTTCAGGGCATCGGCTTTGCGGTCCTGGCCACCGCCTGCTTCGCCAGCCTGGACACCACCACACGGCATGTCAGTGCCGGCTTGTCGGTGATGGTGGCGCTGTGGTTCCGCTACGCCATTCAGGCGCTCATCACCACGGTGGTGGTCTGGCCGGGGCGTGGCAGGCGCGTCTTGCGCACCGAACACCCGCGCTTTCAGCTGGCCCGTGGCCTGCTGCTGTTTGCCTGCAGCATTCTGGCTTTTTTGAGCCTCAAATACATGCCCGTGGGCGAGTTCACCGCCATCTCGCTGCTGGCACCCTTGGTCATCACCTTGCTGGCGGCCTGGATGCTCAAGGAAAAAATCCGACCCCTGCGCTGGCTGCTGGTGGTGGGCGGCTTCCTGGGCACGATGGTCATCATCCGCCCCGGCAGCCAGCACTTTGACTGGACGGTGATCCTGCCCTTGATGTTGGTCGGCACCAACTCCGGCTTTCAGCTGCTGACCAGCAAGATGGCCAAGACCGAAGACCCGATCACCACCCACTTCTACACCGGCTGGATCGGCACCGGCATGGCCACACTGCTACTGCCCTTTGTCTGGGAAATGCCTGCAGACTGGACGGTCTGGTTACAGCTGCTGATCATGGGCGTGCTGGCCTCGATCGGGCATTTCTTGCTCATCCTGGCCTATGGCCGAACCCCGGCCGCCACCCTCACGCCCTACATGTACACCCAGATCGGCTTTGCGGTGCTGGGTGGGTGGCTGGTGTTCAACCACCTGCCCGACCAATGGACCTTTGTCGGCATGGGCCTGGTGGCCCTGTGCGGCGCTTTGGGGGCCTGGCTCACCGTGCGCGAGAACCGCATCGCCATCCAGCCCCCGGAATCCTGAGACAACGCCCTTCCTCTGCGGGATTTCGCCTCCATCTACCTTCATACGATCACCACCGGCATCCGACTGTCCGCACCCATGGCCCAGTTTCTCACTGTTCACCCCGACAACCCGCAAGCGCGCCTGCTCAAGCAAGCCGTGCAGCTGCTCAACCAGGGCAGGGTGCTGGCCGTGCCCACCGACTCCAGCTACGCCCTGGTCTGCCACCTCGACGACAAAAACGCTGCCGACCAGCTGCGCCGCATCCGTGGCGTGGACGACAAGCACCACCTGACGCTGCTGTGCCGCGACCTGAGTGAGCTGGCCAACTACGCGCGGGTAGACAACCGCCAGTTTCGCGCCATCAAGCAAGCCACGCCCGGGCCTTTCACCTTCATTCTGGAGGCCACCAAGGAAGTGCCGCGCCGCGTGAGCCACCCCCAACGCAAAACCATTGGCCTGCGCGTACCCGAGCACCAGGTACTGCAGGAACTGCTGGCCCTGCATGGCGCCCCGCTGCTGGCGGCCACCCTCATCATGCCCGGCGAAGACCAGCCGCTCAACAACCCCGAAGAGATCCGCGAACGCCTGGAGCACCAGGTGGGCGCGGTCATCGATGCCGGGGCGTGCTCACTCAAGCCCACCACCGTGATCGACATGAGCGGGGACGAGCCCCAAGTGCTTCGTCAAGGCCAAGGCGACCCCGCGCTCCTGGGTCTCTGAACGCTTTTCCACTGTGGAAGGCCGCCCCTCCAATCAAAGCGCAGGCCAGGTCTGAGACAATCTGGTGCTTATGTCCGACCTCATCCAGACCGTCCTGATTTATGCCCTGCCCGTGATCTTCGCGATCACGCTGCACGAGGCCGCCCACGGCTATGCCGCGCAGCGTCTGGGCGACAACACTGCCGCCATGCTGGGTCGCGTCACGCTCAACCCCCTGCCGCACATCGATCCGCTGGGCACCATCTTGCTGCCGCTGCTGCTGTACTTCAGCACCAGTGGTGCTTTCCTGTTCGGCTATGCCAAGCCGGTCCCGGTGCGCTTTGACCTGCTGCGCCACCCCAAACGCGACATGGTCTGGGTGGCACTGGCTGGACCTGCCTCCAATTTGGTGCAGGCCTTGCTCTGGGGCGTTTTGCTTTACGTGCTTGCAGGCAGTGGCTTGACCGAGCGCTTTTTTCTGGAAATGTGCAAAGCCGGCATGCTGACCAACGTGGTCATGTTCGCCTTCAATCTCTTCCCCCTGCCCCGGCTGGACGGCGGTCGCATTTTGGTGGGTCTGTTGCCCTGGCGTCAGGCGGTGCTGGTGTCGCGTGTGGAGCCCTGGGGCTTTTTCATCGTCATGGCCCTGGTGCTCACCGGCCTCATCAGCGCCTGGTGGATGCAGCCCCTGATGGGCCTGACCTTTGACTTCCTGAAACTCACCCTCAGCCCGCTGGCCGCTTTGTTGCGCTGATTTTTTGCGCTGAATGCCACAGCACTTCTTTTCCCCGTTTGCTTTTTCTCATGAATCCCAAGACCCGCACACGCGTCCTCACCGGCATCACCACCACAGGCACACCGCATCTGGGCAACTACGTGGGCGCCATCCGCCCCACGGTACAAGCCAGCCGCGACACCAGCACCGATGGTTTTTACTTTTTGGCCGACTACCACGCGCTCATCAAGTGCGACGAGCCCGCCCGCATCCAGCGCTCCACCCTCGAGATCGCCGCCAGCTGGATCGCCTCGGGCCTGGACCCGGACAAAGTCACTTTCTACCGCCAGTCGGACATTCCTGAAATCCCCGAACTCACCTGGCTGCTCACCTGCGTGACCGGTAAGGGCGTGCTCAACCGTGCCCATGCCTACAAAGCGGCTGTGGACAAAAACAACGCTGCCGGCCACGACCCGGACAGCGATGTGACGGCAGGTCTGTTCATGTACCCCGTGCTCATGGGCGCCGACATTTTGATGTTCAAGGCGCACAAAGTGCCTGTGGGCCGCGACCAAATTCAGCACATCGAGATGGCGCGCGACATGGCGTCGAGCTTCAACCATTTGTATGGCGAGCACTTTGTCTTGCCGGAAGCCGTGGTGGAAGAATCGGTCGCGCTTTTGCCTGGTCTGGACGGCCGCAAGATGAGCAAAAGCTACGACAACACCATCCCGCTGTTCGCGCCGGCCGCGCAAATGCGCAAGCAAATCGCGGCCATCGTGACCGACTCCAAAGCGCCGGGCGAGCCCAAAGCGACCGAAGGCTCGACCCTGTTCCAGATTTATCAGGCCTTTGCCAGCGCCGAAGAGACCGCAGCCATGGCCCGTGCCTATGCCGAGGGCATCGGCTGGGGCGACGCCAAACAAATGCTGTTTGAACGCATCGACCGCGAGATCGCCCCCATGCGCGAACACTACCAAGCCCTGATCGACAACCCCGCGCAGATGGACAAGATTTTGCTGGCCGGGGCAGACAAAGCCCGCCAGCTGGCCACGCCCTTCATCCGAGAAGTGCGCCACGCCGTGGGCTTGCGTGCCTTGTCATCCGGCAACACGATACCCCTGGCCAAGGAGGCCAAACCCGCGCTACCCAGCTTCAAGCAATACCGCGAAAAAGACGGCCAGTTCTACTTCAAGCTGGTCGATGCGCAAGGTCAATTGCTTTTGCAAAGCCGCGGGTTCGCGTCACCCAAGGAAGTCGGGCAGACCATCGCGCGCCTGCAAGCCGAGGGCCTTGCCGCGCTCACAGAACTTAGTCCTCTGCTGGAGGCCTTGACACCAGAAAAAGCGGACACCGCAGCCTTGGCTTTGTCAGAAATTGTGCATTCACAAAAAACAATTAAATAACTTTTTCAAATTTGCCAATTTATATTGCGTAAACTCATAAATCGGTGTATCCTTAAACTTTAAGCCTACTGCAAAGATCTAAAACATGACTGTATATGTCATCGACGACCACCCCCTGATGCGCGACGCACTCACCATGCTGGTCCACCGTGTCAAGCCAGGACTCAAGATCATCCCGATTCACAAGTTGAACGTGGTCGAGTCGACGGTTGAAAAGAACGGCGTGCCCGAGCTTTTCTGCCTGGACCTGCAGTTGCCAGACACCCTTGGCATGTCAGGTGTTCAGGTGCTCAAAGCCAAATTTCCAAACGTACCTTTGGCGGTGGTGACCAGTGCCAGCGCCAGCGAGTTTGAATCACGCTGCCTTGAAGCCGGTGCCAACGCCTTCATCGAAAAATCCAACAGCCCAGCGCAAATCATTGCGGCACTGCGCAGCTTGCTGATCACCGAAGAAGAAGAGGCTGAAGAAGACGCAGCACCTGCCGGTCCAACCAAACTGTCCAAGCGCCAAAAGCAACTGATTCTGATGCTGGACCAAGGCCTGTCCAACCGCGAAATCGCCGAAAAGCTCGACATCAGCGAACACACCGTCAAAGTGCACTTCTGGCGCCTGTTCCGCCGTCTGGGCGTGAACAGCCGGACACAAGCCCTGCACTTTGCCCGAACCAACGGTTGGCTGGGTATTTGAAAAACAGCAGGCGCTTCAAGCGCCTGTTTTGTGATGCGCAACCGGCACTGATGTGCCGGTTTTGCATGGCGGCTGCGACAGGCTTTCTATGTTCGGCCCCGCGGTGGCCTAAGCACGGCGCGATCAGTCTTTCTTCTTGTTCACAATGTCAGGTGTTACCGCATCCAGCACATTGACCGTGGTCTTGACCCCGTAAACCACTGCCGAGCCTGCTGCATCGGCAATGGCCAAAACAGTGCAACCCGACAGGCCAGGGGCCAGCACAAAAAGAGACAAAAACACAAAATACTTCATGGCAACAGGCCCGAGTGGTGACGTTCAAGATCTGCGCGAAGCGCGTACAGACCATAAAAAACCCCGCAATGGTGACCCATTGCGGGGTTTTTAACTGGCGGAGGAGGAGGGATTCGAACCCTCGGTAGTGTTGCCACTACGCCTGATTTCGAGTCAGGTACATTCGACCACTCTGCCACCCCTCCTGAGATTCGTCGAAGCCGTGATTCTAGCAGAGCCGCTCAGGGCTTTTTCGGCACCATGACCGCTGCATTGCGTGGCGCCATCGTCAAAGACACACTGCTGCCCAGCATGCCGCCATCGACCATCTCGAACGTGGCCGTGCGCTCTTGTCGTGTCATGACCATGAAACTGTTTTTGCCGCGCACAGCCGACACCACGGTCCAGCCCTGCGACGGATAGGTCTCGAGGAAGAACCTGTAGGCCGCATCCAAGTCACGCCCCACGTCCAGCACCACCCGACCCACCCAGTTGTCACCCGCGCCAATGATCAAGGACTGATCGGCCCGAATGCCCGCGCCGGGCGGCAGAGGCAACTGCCCTAGCAATTGCACCGGGTTTTGTACCTTGCCGTCTGGCCCCACACCCACTGAAGGCGTGCTGCTGGTGTTGGCACAAGCCGCCAAGCCACCGGCCAAACCTACAGTCACCAGAAGCGCCCACAAAACACGATGGATGCCGTTCATCAATGCACTCTTGGTGGTATCCAACACATCAAACGCTGAGCATAGCCACACCGCCCATATAAGGGCGCAGCACCTCGGGCACCGTGACGGAGCCGTCGGCATTCTGGTAATTCTCCAAAACCGCCACCAGGGCACGGCCCACGGCCAGGCCAGAGCCGTTCAAGGTGTGCACCAGCTCATTCTTGCCTTGTGCGTTCTTGAAACGTGCCTGCAGGCGACGAGCCTGGAAGGCCTCGCAATTGGAGACCGAGCTGATCTCGCGGTAAGTGTTTTGCGCAGGCACCCAGACTTCCAGATCATAGGTCTTGCTCGCGCCAAAGCCCATGTCGCCGGTGCACAGGCTCATCACCCGGTAGGGCAGGCCCAACTTTTGCAAAATGGCTTCGGCGTGGGCGGTCATGGCTTCCAGAGCCTCGTAGCTCTTGTCCGGGTGCACGATCTGCACCATCTCGACCTTGTCAAACTGGTGCTGGCGAATCAGGCCGCGCACGTCGCGGCCTCCGCTGCCCGCCTCCGACCTGAAGCAAGGCGTGTGCGCCGCCAGCTTGATGGGCAAATCGCTCTCGGCCAGCACCTCGTCACGCACCACATTGGTCAGCGTCACCTCGGACGTGGGGATCAGATACAGCGCCTGGCTCTCCTCACCCTCCTGGCCACCCTTGTTGGCGGCAAACAAATCGGCCTCGAACTTGGGCAGCTGGCCCGTGCCGCGCAGCGTGTCAGCGTTCACGATGTAGGGCGTGTAGCACTCGGTGTAGCCGTGCTCTTGAGTCTGCACATCCAGCATGAACTGCGCCAGCGCCCGGTGCAAACGGGCCACCGGGCCGCGCATGAAAGTAAAGCGCGAGCCGGTCAGCTTGGTGCCGGTCTCAAAATCCAGACCCAGCGGACCGCCGATGTCCACATGGTCCTTGAGTTCGAAATCGAAACGGCGCACGGTGCCCCAGCGGCGCACCTCCACGTTGCCTTCTTCGCCCTCGCCCACCGGCACGCTCTCGTGCGGCAAGTTGGGCACGGCCAGCAGCAGGGTTTGCAATTCGGCCTGGATCACCTCCAGCCGCTGGGCCGAGGCGTCCAGCTCGTCCTTGATCGCGCCCACCTGCGCCATGACCGCATCGGCCTCGGCATGCTGGCCCTTGCCCTTGAGCATGCCAATCTGTTTGGACAGGCTGTTGCGCTGGCTTTGCAGCTCTTCGGTGCGGGTCTGCAGCGTTTTGCGCTCGCCCTCCAAAGCGCGAAACGCCTCGACATTCAGAAAAGGCTGGGGATTTTTACGGGTCTGCAGACGCGCCACAGCAGCGTCCAGGTCTTTGCGGAGAAGAACAATATCAAGCATGACGTCATTGTAGTGATGCCAAGAGCGTCGCTAGGACGCGCTGGATATCAATCGAGCTTGAGGCCTTTGGGCAGAGGAAACTTGATGGTTTCCTGTATGCCGTCCAGGGTGCGCACCGACACCGCTCCCAGCGTCCGCAGGCGCGCAATCACCTCTTGCACTAGCACGTCCGGAGCCGATGCGCCCGCCGTCAAGCCCACTTTTTGGGTCCCTTCAAACCAGGCTTCCTGCAAATCGGCCGCGCTGTCCACCATGTAAGCGGGCGTGCCCAAGCGGTCGGCCAGCTCGCGCAAGCGGTTGCTGTTGGAGCTGGTGGGGCTGCCCACTACGATCACCATATCCACCAGTGGGCTCATCAGCTTGACGGCGTCCTGGCGGTTCTGGGTGGCGTAGCAAATGTCCTGCTGCTTGGGCTCGCGCACCTGCGGAAAGCGGGCTTTGACAGCCGCCACGATCTCGGCGGCATCGTCCACGCTCAGCGTGGTTTGTGTGACCACCGCTAGCAACTTGGTCTGGGCGGGTTGCACCTTGGCCACGTCTTCCACGTCTTCCACCAGGTGGATACCGCTGTCGAGCTGGCCCATGGTGCCTTCTACCTCAGGGTGACCCTTGTGACCGATCATGATGAACTCGTAGCCTTCTTTGTGCAGCTTGGCCAGCTCCACATGCACCTTGGTCACCAGCGGACAGGTGGCGTCAAAAATACGGAACCCGCGTCGCTCGGCTTCCTCCTGGACCACACGGCTCACGCCATGCGCACTGAAAATCAACGTGGCCCCAGGTGGCACATCGGCCAGCTCTTCGATGAAGATCGCGCCTTTTTCCTTGAGGTCGTTGACCACATAGGTGTTGTGCACGATCTCGTGGCGCACATAAATCGGGCGGCCAAACTTGGTGAGCGCGTGCTCCACGATGTCGATCGCCCGGTCCACCCCGGCGCAAAAACCACGGGGTTCTGCCAACAGCACTTCAGACGTCATCACAGCACCCCAATCAGTTCGACTTCAAAGGTCACAGGCTGACCGGCCAGCGGGTGGTTGAAGTCAAACAACACCGCGCCCTCCTCGTTCACTTGCAGCACCGTGCCAGCATACGAGCCCAAACCATCGGGCGTCGGAAACTGCACCACATCGCCTGCAGCGTATTTTTCGGTCGGATCGCCCAGTTCGTTGAGCAGCTTGCGTGCTACCCACTGCTGCATGTCGGCAATGCGCTCGCCAAAGGCCTCGCCCGCCGGTATTTCCATCACCACCCGCGTGCCCTCGGCCAGGCCCAGCAAGCGCTGCTCCACAGCAGGCGACAAGGTGCCCGAACCCAGCGACAAGGTGGCGGGCTTTTCGTTGAAAGTGTTGATGATGTCCCCCTGCGGCCCGGCCAGGCGGTAGTGAAGCGTCAAGAAAGAACCAGGTTCGACAATGGACATAAGGGTTTTCGTGGTTGCCGCCCAAGCGGGCAAACGGGCATAAAGAAAGCACTATTGTAAAAAGCCCGGCCAAGCTGCCCTGTCGCAGGGGATAAGACGGACCGAAGGCCGCTCCGGGGAGGGGCAAACCATGAGCATCAAGGACTTGCCGCTTGACGCGCGTCCGCGCGAAAAACTGCTGGCGCGTGGCCCGCAGGCCCTGAGCGATGTGGAGCTGCTGGCCATTCTGTTGCGCACGGGCATGGCGGGCAAAAACGTGTTCCAGCTGTCCGAAGAGCTGCTGGGGCCGGACGGCATCGCGGGCCTGCTCAACGCCACCGTAGAATCGCTCAAAATGGTCAAAGGCCTGGGCCCCGCCAAACAAGCCGAGCTGCTGGCCGTCTTTGAGATGGCCCGCCGGGCGCTCAGCCAGCGCCTGAAAGAGCGCGAATGCTTTCACACGCCGGGCGCGGTCAAGCAATACCTGCAGCTGCAGCTGGCCCACAAAACCCACGAGGTCTTCGCCGTGCTGTTTCTGGACAACCAAAACCGCATGCTGGCCATGGAAGAGCTTTTTCGGGGCACGCTCAGCCAGACCTCGGTTTACCCTCGTGAAGTGGTCATGCGTGCCATGCACCACCAGGCCGCTGCCGTGGTGTTGAGCCACAACCACCCCAGCGGCTCGGTGCAGCCCAGCCGTGCCGACGAGCACCTGACCCAGACCCTCAAGGCTTCTTTGGCGCTGGTGGACGTGCGCGTGCTGGACCACATCATCGTGGGCCAAGGCCAATCGCTTTCGATGGCGGAGCAGGGCTTGATGTGAGCGACCGCTAAACTCGGTGTTTTTGATTTTTGAAGCCCGTCATGTCTCACTACCACCTCTACGCCATCGGCAACGCCTTGGTCGACACCGAATACGAAGTTTCCGATGCACTGCTCAAGGCAATGGGGGTGAGCAAGCGGCACATGACCCTGATCGACACCCCCCAACGCGCCGAACTGCTCACCCATGTGCAGGGCCTGCACGCCCGCCGGACTGGTGGCGGCTCAGCCGGCAACACCGTGGTGGCGCTGGCGCAATTGGGCGGCAAAGCCTTTTATTCATGCCGCGTGGCCGACGACGAGCTGGGCGCGTACTACACACAAGACCTTCAGGCTAATGGCGTGGCGACCAACCTTACCCACACCCGCCCCACCGAAGGCCAGACCGGCAGCTGCATGGTTCTGGTCACCCCTGACGCTGAGCGCAGCATGTGCACCTTCTTGGGTGCCACCTCACAATTGGACGCCAGCGCCTTGCACCCGCAAGACATCGCCAAGTCCAAAATTTATTACATGGAAGGCTATTTGGCCGCATCGCCCACCGGCCTAGAAGCCGCTGTCAAAGGCCGCCAGATCGCCATCGATCATCAAGTACAAACCGCGCTCACGCTCAGCGATGTGAGCATGATCAATTTCTGCAAAGCAGGCTTGGAGGCCATGATCGGCAACGGTCTGGACTATTTGTTTGCCAACGAAGAAGAAGCGCAAACCTGGTGCGGCACGACCGACCTGGACGCCATCATCGCCCAGCTGTCGGCTTTGGCCAGCACGGTCTGCCTGACACGCGGCCCCAAGGGCTGCATCGTGGTGCAAGGCGCCCAGCGCATCGACGCGCCCGCTGTGCCCACCCAAGCCGTGGACACCAACGGTGCGGGCGACATGTTTGCCGGGGCCTTTTTGTATGGCATCACCCACGGCCAAAGCCCTGCGCAAGCCGCAGCGCTGGCCAACCGCGCCGCCGCTGCGGTGGTCAGCCAGCACGGCAACCGTTTGACCGCCGCCCAACTGCAAGGCATTGCCGCCCAAGCCACAGCGGCTTAAATCTGGATCAGACCATCCACCACCTGGATGGTCTTGTCGCAGCGCCTGCCCAGCTCGGGGTTGTGCGTGACAAGCAGCACCGTGGTGCCCTGCTCTTGGTTGATGCGGCGCAGCAGCGCAAACACGGCATCTGCACTTTTGGTGTCCAGATTGCCAGTGGGCTCATCGGCCAAGAGCAAGGCCGGGTTCATGGCCAAGGCCCGGGCCAAAGACACACGCTGCTGCTGCCCGCCGCTCATGTTGTTGGCCATGTTGTTCTTCCAAGGCGTCAGGCCCACACTCTCCAACAAGGCTTCGGCCCGCTCGCGCATCTCGGGGTTTGGAAAACCCGCCGCGCCCAGCAGGGGCATCATCACGTTCTCGAGTGCTGTAAAGGCCGAGATCAGGTGGTGGTACTGGAACACAAAACCAATGTGGTGCCCGCGCAAGCGCGTCAGGGCTTGGTCGGTCAACAGCGTGGTTTCTTCGCCCGCCATTTGCAGCAAGCCAGCGGTCGGCCTGTCCAGCAAACCGATGATGTTGAGCAAAGTGCTCTTGCCCGATCCCGACGGCCCCATCACCGCACAAAAGTCGCCCCGGTGGAGCGTCAGGTCGATGCCGTGCAACACCTCGGTCTCAATGCCCGTGCCCACATTGAAGGCCTTGCGCACGCCTTGCAAGCGCACCACCACATCTTCGCTAGCCATGGATGGCCTCCACCGGGTCCAGACGTGCCGCCCGCAAAGCCGGCGCATAAGCTGCGGCCAAGCCCGTCAGAGTGGCCAGCCCCAGCGCCAGCGCAAACAAGGTCGGGTCGAGAACCAGCGCAAACAGCGGCGTGCCATCGGCATTCAAGGCCAAGTGCTGCCACAGCACCAACCCCAAAGCACCCACCAGACAGCCCAGCACCGCTCCGCCCAAGCCCAGCAAGCCGCCTTGCAGCAAAAACACGCGCAGCACCTGCCCGCGTGAAATGCCCATGGCCCGCAAGATCCCGATCTCGCGGGACTTTTGCACCACCGACACCACCAGAACGCTGGCAATGCCAAAGGCCACCGACAGGCCCACAAAAAACCGGATGGCCGTGTTGGCGGTGCTTTGCGCACTCACGGCCGCAAAAAACTGTGCACCGGTCTTGATCCAGCTGTCGGCCTGCACCCCGGTGGCCGCCTGAATGCGCTGGGCGATGACTTCGGCCGCGTACACATCGCGCACCGTGACTTCGATGCTGGTCACCCCACCCAGCAAGCCCAGCAGGCTTTGGGCGGTGCGCAGCGCCACAAAGGTGCTGCGCTGGTTGGCCCCTTTATTGCCCAGGTCAAACACGCCGCTGATGGTCAAGGTAGTGGCCAGTCCCGCCGCATTGGTCACGCGCAGTTTGTCGCCCACATCCACGCCCAAGTCGCTGGCCAGATCGGTGCCAATCAGCATGTCCTGCCCCGTCAGTCGCGGGGTGCCGCGCACAATTTTGTCGGGCAACTTGACGATCTGGAAATACCCCTCGGGCTCCACCCCTGTCAGGCCGATCACC
Organism: Limnohabitans sp. YIMB22184; assembly: GCF_048020265.1. GTDB lineage: Bacteria > Pseudomonadota > Gammaproteobacteria > Burkholderiales > Burkholderiaceae_C > Limnohabitans_A. Next base: position 531,295 of record NZ_CP171843.1, on the reverse strand, counting down.
CGGCTGGCACTGCCACGCACCGCCAGCGCAGAGCCACTGACCACGGACGAGACCACCTTCACATCGGGCATGTCGCGCACCGTGGTGATCAAGGATTGCCATTGGTCAATCGATTTGAGCCTTTGCAAAGGCGGCTGCACGATGGCGGCGTTCACTTCACTGGGCGTGGCCGTGTGCAAAGTGCGGGTTAACTCTTGGGGCGGCAAAAGCTGAATATGCGCCTGCGCCGACAAGACCCTTGCAATGAAGTTGCCCTGCAAGCCCGCCAGCAGCGCCGACATGAAAACGATCACACCCACCCCAATGGCCACGCCCACCAAAATAAACACCGTCTGCGTGCGGCCTTCACGCAAAAAACGGATCGCTACAATCCACTCAAACGGCACCCAGGGCTTGAACATGCTGCGGCCCGCTCAAGGTTGCGCACGCACGCGCTGGCCTTCGCGCAGGGCATTGGTCAACGTGTTGGGCATGGTGATCACGGCGTCGCCCTCACGCAAGCCTTCCAGCACCTCGACCCACGCGCCACCCCGCAGGCCCAGCCGCACCGGGCGGCGCGCCGCATGGCCAGCATCAAGCAGCCACACCCAAGGCGCAGGCCCGTTGATGTCGTTGACGTGCCCCACCTGCAGCGCCAGCGCTTGCGGCTTGCGCGCCACCACCAAGTCCACCGACACGGTCATGTCCTGCCGCAAGGTTTGAACAGGTTCAGTGACATCGAGCTTGACCTCCACCGCGCCGGTCTGGGCATTAACGCCGGGGTTGATGTAGGCCACCTGGGCCTTGAATTTTTGCTGCGGATAGGCATCGGCCGAAGCCAATGCCTGCTGCCCCAATGCGATCCAACGCAGATTCTTTTCATCAATCTGCACCACCAACTGCGTGGTGCCTTCGGGCGACAAAGTCATCAAAACCTTGCCTGCTTGCACCACATCGCCCACCTCCACGCTGCGTCCAATCAGCTGACCACTCACGGGCGCCTTGATCACCGCATAGCGGGCTTTGGCACTGACCACTTCGGCGTTGGCCTGCGCCTCGGCCACGGCGCCCACGGCCAGGCTGTGCTCAGCGCCGCCAGCCTGGGTAGATGCCACTTGTTTTTGCGCGGCCAACACTTGGGCTTCGGCCAGGGCCAAGGCCTTGTGCGACTCGTCCAGCGCTGCCTGACCGATGAAGCCCTGCTCGAACAAGGTCAGATTGCGCTGCCCGCTGGCACGCGCCGCATCCAGACCGGCCTGCGCCTGGCGCAGCATTTGCTGCACCACCGGCCCCTGCAAGTCGTTCAACTGCCGCAACCGGCCCTTGGCCTGCATCACGGCCTGCTCGGCCTGCCGTTTGGCAGACTGCAGCTCGGTGCTGGCCAACTCGATCAGCACATCACCCGCCTTGACCACCTGCCCTTCGGCCACAGGCACACGCGCCACGGTACCGGTGATTTGCGCACCAATGTCCACCCGGTGCGGCGTCTCTACCCGGCCACTGGCCACCACCGTTTGCAGCAAATCACGGCGTTGTACCGCCTCTGTCTGCACCTGTGGGCCCATCCACCAGCGCAGCAAAGCCCCACCCAGTATCAGGGCCAGCAAACCCCACAACAATTGGCCGCCATGTTGGCGAATCCAGGTCCAAACAGCATTCATGCGGCCCATTCTGAGGATCGCTAGGGTTTACGCCCATGATCCAGGTCAAGATCGGCCCATGTGCAGGCTGTGTGTCAGGCAACTGAGCAACAATGAGGCTTTTGTGCTTTCTCTACCCTTCTTATCTCCATGAAAAAAATCCTGCTTCTGGGCTCCGGTGAACTGGGCAAAGAATTCGTCATCAGCGCCAAGCGCCTGGGCTGCCACGTCATCGCCTGCGACAGCTATGCGGGCGCACCCGCCATGCAAGTGGCGGATGAATCTGAAGTCTTCAGCATGCTGGACGAAGCCCCGCTGCGTGCCGCCATTGCCAAACACAAGCCAGACCTGATCGTCCCCGAGATCGAAGCCATCCGCACCGAGGTGCTGCTCGACGTGGAGAAACAAGGCTTTGAAGTCATCCCCAGCGCCCGCGCCGCCAACCTGACCATGAACCGCGACCGCATCCGCGACGTGGCCGTGGGCCTGGGTGTGCGCACCGCGAAGTTCAGTTACGCCGACTCCGCCGCCGAACTGCTGGCCAAAGCCACCGAGATCGGTTTCCCCGTCGTCATCAAACCGGTCATGAGCTCATCTGGCAAAGGCCAGAGCGTGGCCAAGACGGCGGCCGATGTGCAAGACAGTTGGGACTACGCTTGCGCGGGCATGCGCGGCGACCGCCAAAAAGTCATCGTCGAAGAATTCATCCACTTTGAATTTGAAATCACCCTGCTCACGGTGCGCCAACGCAACGGGCAAACCCTGTTTTGCCCACCCATTGGCCACGTGCAAGAGCGCGGCGACTACCAGTACAGCTGGCAGCCCCAGGGCATGAAGCCCGAGCAAGTGAAAGCCGCGCAAGAAATGGCCGAAAAAGTCACCACTGACTTAGGCGGCGCAGGTCTGTTTGGTGTGGAGTTCTTCGTGACCAAAGACGAAGTGATCTTCAGCGAGCTGAGCCCCCGCCCACACGACACAGGCATGGTGACAATGATCAGCCAGAACTTGAGCGAATTCGACCTGCACGCCCGAGCCATCTTGGGTCTGCCGATTCCGAGCATTGAATGTGTGGAAGGCGCCAGCGCTGTGGTGCTGGCCGACAAGGACGGCACACAGCCCACATTCACAGGCGTGGCCGAAGCCCTGAGCGAGCCCGGCGTGGACGTGCGCATCTTCGGCAAACCCACCACTCGCCCCTACCGACGCATGGCCGTGGCGCTGGCCAAAGGTACCAATGCCCTGCAACGCGCAAGGGACGCAGCGGGCAAGATCAAGGTGGTGGTTTAAGCGCGCCTGCGATCACCCCTGCAGGATGCTTATCCCTGTAGGAGGCAGCCCCTGCGGCCGAATGTATAACAAGCCCCTCTTTGTGGGAGGCCGCCCCTGCGGCCGAATACGTGCAGCGTTGATTTGCCAGACATTCGCGAGCAGGGGCTAGCTCCCACAAAAAACAACGCCGTCTTCCTTGAAAAAATTGGGATCTGACCCCAATTAATCCTAATTAGGCGGACGCGCGCAGGGAGCTTTCAAACACATCGGCTTCGCGCAGCAACTTGCCCGCTTGGTCTTTGGCTGCCAACTGCGGCTTAAAGTCAATCGGCCAGTCAATGCCAACCGCCGGGTCGTTCCATAGCAAACTGCGCTCGTGCTCCGGGAACCAATAATCGGTCGTCTTGTATAAAAACTCCGCACTCTCGCTCAACACCACAAACCCATGCGCAAAGCCCGGCGGCACCCACAGCTGGCGGTGGTTGTCTGCGCTCAAATGCGCGCCACTCCATTGACCAAACGTGTCCGAGTTGCGACGCAAGTCCACCACCACGTCAAACACCTCGCCCTGCGTCACCCGCACCAGTTTGCCCTGCGGGTGCTGAATTTGGTAATGCAAACCCCGCAATACACCTTTGGCCGACTTGCTGTGGTTGTCCTGCACAAAGCGCACATCCAAGCCCGTGGCTTGAGCGAAATCGCGCGCGTTGAAGCTCTCATAAAAAAAGCCCCGCGCATCGCCAAAGACCTTGGGCTCCAAAATCAACACATCGGCAATAGCGGTAGGGGTGGCGGTGAATGGCATATTTATTTGATCAAGTTCATCAAGTACACCCCGTAGCCATTCTTGGCCAAAGGCGCTGCCAGTTTCTGCACGGCGGCGGCATCGATCCACTTTTGGGCGAAGGCAATCTCTTCGGGGCAGGCCACCATCAAGCCCTGACGCTTTTGCAGCGTGGCAATAAAGCCTGCCGCCTCCAGCAAACTGTCGTGCGTGCCGGTGTCCAGCCAGGCATAGCCCCGGCCCATGATCTCGACATTGAGCTGCCCCAGCGCCAAGTACCGCTTGTTCACATCGGTGATTTCCAATTCGCCGCGCGGTGAAGGCTTGATGTCAGCCGCAATGTCACACACTTGATTGTCGTAAAAATACAAGCCCGTCACCGCGTAGTTGCTCTTGGGTTGTTTGGGCTTTTCTTCAATGCTCAGCGCCTTAAACGCCCCATCAAACTCCACCACACCATAGCGCTCCGGGTCGTGCACATGGTAAGCAAACACGCTCGCGCCGCTGCGGTGGTCGTTCGCATTGGCCAACAACTTGACGAGGTCATGCCCGTAATAAATGTTGTCCCCCAGCACCAGCGCACTCGGGTTGTTGCCCACAAAGTCCTTGCCAATGATGAAAGCCTGCGCCAAACCATCGGGGCTGGGTTGCACCGCATATTGGATGTTCATGCCCCACTGGCTGCCGTCGCCCAACAGCTCGGCGAATCGGGGCGTGTCTTGCGGCGTGCTGATCAACAACACATCCCGAATACCCGCCAACATCAGCGTGGTCAGCGGGTAATACACCATGGGTTTGTCATACACCGGCATCAGCTGCTTGCTGACCGACTGTGTCACGGGGTACAGCCGGGAGCCGGAGCCACCAGCGAGGATGATGCCTTTGCGATTTGTCATATGTATCTAGCGCTTTGAATGGCCCCCAACACAAGGGGCGTGGAAGGCATTGTAAAAGCCATTCGCTGGCCACCGGGTGAGCGCGTCATCTGAGCATGCGTTTGGTAACTGCCCGTGTGCTGCGTCGCTCCGCCCAACACAATCACGCCCTCATAACAACCAACGGCCTCTGGGGTCGGCACGGGGTAGCGGTTTTCCAGCGGATCCAATGGCCCTGCTGCTGGTCACTTCATCGCCCACCTTGCCCCAGCGTGTCCAATCGGTGGTGACAGAAACACAGCTCTTTTTGTCGGGCTCCAAAGACCGCTCAACTCAACACATGATGATTTCCACCGGGGTTCACCTGGCCATGTGCATTACTTAACACTCATGACGGCGCTTTAGATGGCCAATACACCCGACCCACAAACAACCAAGGAGCCCTGAGGCTCCTTGGTTGAAAAATATCTCGCACTTGCTACGTTGTCACTCAGATTTGGCGTGCTCCATCCACACCCAATCCACCACACCTCCATCAGGTTGGTAGCCCGGCACCAAAACTTTGAGCAGGGCGCGAATCCGGGGGACATCGTTGATGTCCAAGACCAGGTTCAATTCATTCAGTTTCGGTTGCAGCTGCTCCCAAGGCAAAAAGTCTTCGTGCGCTTTCATGATGCGCGCGTGGTGGGTAGGCATCGGGTTGTCGCCAATCAACAACTCCTCGTACAGCTTTTCTCCGGGGCGCAAGCCCGTGATCCGTATCTCAATGTCACCTGCGGGGTTGGCCTCATCCTTCAGGCCCAAGCCCGACAACTCGACCATGCGCTTGGCCAAATCGATGATCTTCACCGGCTCACCCATGTCCAGCACAAACACATCTCCCCCAGTGGCCATGGCACCCGCCTGAATCACCAACTGTGCCGCCTCAGGAATGGTCATAAAGTAACGAGTGATCCGCTCGTCCGTCAAGGTGATCGGTCCACCCTCTTTGATCTGCTTGCGAAACAGCGGCACCACCGAGCCCGAAGAACCCAGCACATTGCCAAATCTCACCATGCTGAAACAGGTCTTGCCACTTCGCTCATGCATCACAGCAGCGTGGGACTGCAGCACCATCTCGGCCAGACGTTTGCTGGCCCCCATCACATTTGTCGGGCGCACGGCCTTGTCGGTACTCACCAACACGAAATCGCTGACCCCATGCAAAGCTGACTGCAGTGCCGTGATCAAAGTTCCCATCACATTGTTCTTGACGCCCTCAGCCGGGTTGTGCTCCACAAGGGGCACATGCTTGTAAGCGGCTGCGTGGTACACCGTGCTTGGCTTCCAGGTGCCCAATATTTCGCCCATGCGCACGGCATCACGCACACTGGCCAGCAATGGCACCAAAGTCACGCCATCCAACGAAGACTCTGCCACCCAATGCTCCAACTCCTGGTGGATCGAATACAGCGCAAACTCTGTCAACTCAACTAACAACAAGGTTGTCGGCCCCACGCGCAAAATCTGCCGGCACAACTCTGAGCCAATCGAGCCTCCCGCTCCTGTCACCATCACCACCTTGCCCGTGATGTTCTTGGCCAGCATCAAGGGGTTGGGAGGCACCGGGTCGCGGCCCAGCAAGTCTTCGATGTCCAACTCTTTTAGGTCAGACACCTGCACCTTGCCTTGCGCCAAATCCATCAAACCAGGCAAAGTGCGCACCTGCACATGGGCAGCGCGTATCTGCTCCAAAATCTCATTGCGCCTGGCACGTGACACCGACGGAATGGCCAAAAACACCTGCGTCACGCGCAACTTATTCACCACGCTCACGATCTCTGCAGGGTCAAAAATTTTCAAGCCATTGAGCACCTGCCCATGCAAACGGTCATCGTCGTCCAGCAAGCCCACCACCACCAGCTCGGGGCTGGTCTTTAGCGCCGCGGCCAATTGCCGCCCAGCAGAGCCTGCACCGTAAATCAACACTTGAGGCAATCGCTCGCGGTGCACGATGCCCAGATAAATACCCCCTAACCAATAACGCACAAACGCCCGCGACAGCGTGACGCCCAACAGCAGCAGCAATGGCTGCAAAACGCCCACAGAGCGTGGCACCCCTGGCACGCCCACCACAGCAAACGCCAAACAATAAAGCAAAGCGTAAAGCGCCACTGCCTTCAACACCGTCATCAAAGCAGGCAAGCCCGCATAACGGAAGATGGCCCGGTACAGACCAAACACAATGAACAGCGGCAATGCAAATGCCACGGCAACCACAAATGCCGTGAAGTGCGCGGGCGACCAAGCCGTCCACGACTCCAGACGCAAGTTGAAGGCCATCCACACCGTGATGGCGCAGACAAACGCGTCGGCCCCTAAAGCCAACGACCGCTTGAGCGGGCGTGGCAGCATCAACAGATAGTCAGTCAAAAAAGATAAGCTCATCTTAAAACCGGAAACACACTTGTGAAATGGCTCAGACAGTGGCCTGAACCATCACTTTACGAATCAATTCACACGTTTTATCGATCTCGGCTTGGGTCAAAGTCGGGTGCACCAAAAACATGATGGACGTCTCGCCTAACGCCCTGGCCACTGGCAAACGAAACTCTGGCCGCCAGCCCGTGCCTTCAAACGCTTTTTCCAAATACACCTCAGAGCAAGACCCTTGGTAACAAGGCACGCCCTCGGCCATGATCGCCTCAACAATCCTGTCACGAGTCCAACCCGAGGCCAAGCGCTCAGGCTGCACATAGGCATAGCACTTGTAATGCGCATGCTCGCAAGTCGCGCCCGCCGCTGCACAGCCACCCGGGCAACTGGCGCACTTGACCTGCGGGACGCGCAAAGCCGCAAACTCTGCACAAGCAGACCAAATGGCTTGCGCGTTGTGTTTACGAGCTGCAGCCCAATCGTTCATGCGCCGCAACTGAATGCGCCCAATCACGGCTTGCATCTCAAGCATGCGCCAATTGGTGCCAAAGCTCTCATGCAACCACCTGAAACCCGGTGGGTGCTGGCGCTCATACACCGCCTCGTAACTCTTGCCATGGTCCTTAAACGACCACATCGCCCGCCACAAAGCCTCGTCATTGGTAGTCACCATGCCGCCCTCGCCGCCCGTGGTCATGATCTTGTCCTGGCAAAAACTCCAGGCCCCCACATGGCCGATGCTGCCCACAGGCCGCCCTTTGTACCTCGCCCCATGCGCCTGGGCGCAATCCTCAATCACTTTAAGGCCACGCTCAGCCGCCAGCACCATGATCGGGTCCATGTCGCAGGGCCAGCCCGCCAAATGCACGCACACCACGGCCTTGGTCCGGGGGGACAACACCGCCGCAATCGTGCGGGCAGAAATATTGCCGCTGTCCGCCTCCACATCGGCAAACACAGGCACCGCACCTGCGTTTACTACACACGAAATCGACGCAATGAAGGTGCGCGGCGTGACGACCACCTCATCGCCCGGCCCCACGCCCAAAGCCTTCAGCGCCACATCGAGCGCGAGCGTGCCATTGGCCAGCGCTACGGCATGCGCCGTACCACACCAAGCGGCAAACTCTTTTTCAAACTCGCGGGTTTCGGTGCCCGTCCAATAGTTGACCTTGTTGGACATCACCACGCGGTGCACTGAGTCAGCCTCTTCGGGGGTGAAACTGGGCCAGGGGGAAAAGGGAGTGTTCAGCATTTCGTCTCTTCAGTTTTTGATCAAAGGTCGTGCCGGATTGCCCACCACTGTCACGCCCGGTGGCACGCTCTTGGTCACCACCGCCCCCATGCCCACCACCGCGCCGCGGCCAATGACCAAAGGTACCCCCGGCAGGCCCTGCTTGATCACCGCGCCCGTGCCAATGTAGGCATGGTCCTCAACGTGCACATTGCCGTTGCACATCACGCTAGGGGCAAAGGTCACAAAGTCACCCACCACACAATCGTGCGCCACATAGCTGTAAATGTTGGCGTGGAAATGCCTGCCAATGCGGATGTTACTGGTCAGCGTGACAAAGGGGCACAACACCGCGCCCTCGCCCAGCTGAACCTCATCGAGCTGCACCACATTGGCCGCCCGCGCCTCAAAAAACTGTACCCCATCGGCCACGCAACGCTGCACCAACTGCTCGCGCACACGGCTGTTGGCAATGGCCACATTCATGTGTCGGCTGCTGGCGGGCTCTCTCAGCCACTGTGCATAAGTCAGCACCCGCTGCCCGTTCACCACAGACGCTGGTGGATGGTCGTCCACAAAGACCAAATCAGCATCACCCGCCGCCAAAGCGACCTGTAACTGCTGGCGCACCAAAGGTAAAACCTCACGGCCATATCCGCTGGCCCCAAAAATGGCAAAGCACTTCATGACTTGTCCCCCTCAAACCTAGGCATCGTCGCCTCGCCCGCCGCACTGATGCCGTCGCGCACCAACACCTTGCGCACTGTCAGCCACAAAATGAGCACATCGAGCCACAAGCTGCGATGGTCCACATACCAAACGTCCAGTGCAAACTTATCGGCCCAACTGATGGCGTTGCGGCCATTGACCTGCGCCCAACCCGTGATGCCAGGGCGCACCTCGTGGCGGCGGGCCTGCTCGGGCGAATAGAGCGGCAGATATTCCATCAGCAAAGGGCGCGGCCCCACCAGACTCATCTCGCCGCACAACACATTCCACAGCTCGGGCAACTCGTCAAGGCTGCTGGCCCGCAACCAGCGACCAAAAGGCGTGAGGCGCTGGGCATCGTGCAGCAAAGCGCCGCTGGCATCCCGCTCGTCCGTCATGGTGCGGAACTTGACCATCTTGAACGGCTTGCCGTGCAAGCCGGGGCGAACCTGGGTAAACAACACCGGGCTGCCCAGCTTACGCCGCACCTGCCAGACCAACAAAGCCAGAGGCACGGCCAACATCAGCAAGCCCAAGGCAGAAGCCAACAAATCAAACAACCGCTTCATTTCTCTGCCTCACGCACCTTATGGCTCAAACGTTCGAACACTGCAGCAAACTTGGTGGCACCCACTTGCAACCCCAATGCCTCACGGTAAAAGCGACTGGCGTTCTCACCCATCGTGCACAGTTCATCGGCAGGCATTGCCGCAAGGGCATCTACGGCATCGGCCAGGGCTTGCGGGTTTTCTGACTCTGCGGTCAAACCGCAACGTGCCTGGCGAACCAAGTCAGCCGCATCGCCGTTGACCGCCATCAACAAGGGCTTGCCCACGGCCATGTACGCCTGCGTTTTGGATGGGATGGTGATTTCAAACAACGGATCTTTGCGCAAATGAACGAGCAGCACATCGGCCGCCGCCAACACCGTGCCCACTTCGGACATCGGCACCGGCGGCAAAAACACCACATTGCTCAGCTTCATCTCATTTGCACGGGCTTTCAAGCGGTTCACCTCCACGCCCCCGCCTATCAGCACGAAGCTGGCACGCGAGCTACGCGCTTGCAATATCGCAGCAGAATCGAGCACTGCATCCAACGCTTGGGCTTTGCCCATGTTGCCCGCAAACACCACCCTGAAGCGATCTACGGCCGGAAATGCCGCTGGCACCACCCCCACGGGCGACATCAGAGCCGACTCATCGGCCCAGTTGTAAATCACGTCAATCTTGCTCTCGGACACACCGCGCTCCATCAGCAAACGCTTGAACCCCGGCGACAAGACCACCAACTGATCCACCCGTTTATAGACCCAGTCGCACACGCGCCCCACCAAAGCCAATGCCCGAGGGTTGTTCAGCATGCCCGTGGCCCGCAAGGTGTCGGGCCACATGTCTTGAATGTCATACACCAGCGGAATGCCGCGCACCCAGCGGATCAAGCTGGCGGCAATGCCCACCGTCAGCGGGGGGTGATACGCGTACATCACATCCGCACGCTTGGCCATGAACAAGCCATACACCAAGGCTGAAGCCGCAAAGCTGGCGTAGTTCATTACCCGCTTGATGGCCGATTGATCGTGGTTGGGGTACAGCGGTAGCCGCGTGATCTGCACACCGTCAATGCATTCGCGCTGGATCAGCTTGATCTTGTAGCCTGCATACACCCGGCCCCCCGGATAGTTGGGGAAGCCCGTGACCACCTCCACATCAAACCCTTCGCTCACCAGCTCTCGGGCAAAGATTAAGCCTTTAAAAGTTGGCTCAGGATCGAACCATTGAGAAAAAATTAAGATTCTCACTTTGGCTTTTCCGACTTAAATACTCTCCATTTAATAAATTTATGCACCATCCCCATTTGCTCTAGAAAATATTTGGGGTTTCTAATGGAATTTACAAAAACCGCCTTAATAAAACTACCACCCAAAATCAACGCATAATTAAAGCTATGAAGCTTAGCTTTATAGCCACCAGGCAGCCTCTTCTTAATTACATCATTAATATTTAATTCTACTATTACATGAACTCTTGTTTCATCCCCATCATTTCGCACAGAGTGGACATAGGAAGTATCTAAGCACCACAAATCTCCAGGCGCCATCTTAATTTTTTCATTATTCACAACAAATTCCACACCTGGATTAGTTATAACAGGTACATGAAACCTAATTCTGTTATTCATGCTTGCGCCTGTCAAATCTCTATGTGGATGCAACGTTGCACCGGGCTCCAAATAATAGAAGACAAGTAATTCGGGTTCTGAGGTCGCCAGCTCAGACAAGATGGTCTCACAAAAGGCAAAATCTTTACTTAAATCAACCTGAAACCATTTCAAGTCAGAATATGTACCACCTGCAGAGTGAACGCTTCTCTTGCTACTTTCAAGATCTTTTGCAAGGGATGATATTTTATAAATTTCATCCTCAGAAAATATTTTTTCTTTATATAAAAATGCTCCTGGATTCATTTTTAGCCTTTCAGTATTTCTTCCAAACCACCCGATTCACGTAATCGGTGTAGCTGTGAACGATGCGCACCACCTTGGCACTCACATTGGGCATGCTGTAGTCGGCCACCAGGCGCAAGTCGCGCTTTTCACCCCGCGCTTGCGTGGCCACAATCGCCAGGCCTTGGCGCACGCGGTCCACTTCCAAGCCCACCATCATCACGGCTGCTTCTTCCATGCCTTCAGGCCGCTCGTGCGCCTCACGCAGGTTGAGTGCCGGAAAGTTCAAGATGGACGACTCTTCGTTGATCGTGCCGCTGTCCGACAACACTGCTTTGGCGTTCATCTGCAGGTTCACGTAATCATGAAACCCCAGCGGCTTCATCAGGCGCACCAGCGGGTGAAACTGAGCACCCGTTGCATCCACCCGTTTTTGCGTGCGGGGGTGGGTCGACACAATGACCGGCAAGCCATGGTCTTCGGCCACGCTGTTGAGCACTTGCACCAACTTGGTAAAGCTCTGCTCGGACTCGATGTTTTCTTCACGGTGAGCGCTCACCACAAAATACTTTTCAACTTCCAGCCCCAGCCGCTGCAAAGCATCCGAAGCCTTGATTTGTGGCAGGTAGTGGTGCAGCACTTCATACATTGGGCTGCCCGTTTTGATGACCTGGTCCGGTTGCAGGCCCTCACGCAGCAGGTAGTCGCGGGCAATCGTGCTGTAGGTCAGGTTGATGTCGGCCGTGTGGTCCACGATGCGGCGGTTCGTCTCTTCGGGCACACGCATGTCAAAACAGCGGTTACCGGCTTCCATGTGAAAAATCGGCACCTTGCGCCGCTTGGCCGGAATCACCGACAAACAACTGTTCGTGTCACCCAGCACCAACATCGCCTCGGGCTGCACCTGGGCCAAAACGCCGTCCACCCCGGTGATCAGGTTGCCAATGGTGTTGGCAGCGCCTGTGCTGCCCTCGGCGCTGTTCAAAAAGAAGTCCGGCTTGCGCACGCCCAGGTCGTCAAAAAACACCTGGTTCAGTTCGTAGTCGTAGTTTTGACCTGTGTGCACCAGCACATGGTCGCAGTGCTGGTCCAGTGCGGCCAATACACGCGAGAGGCGAATGATCTCAGGCCGTGTACCCACGACCGACATGATTTTGAGTTTTTTCATGGGTATGTCAAAAAATAAAAAAACCGCATCGGGCGAGTCATCCACGATGCGGTTTAGAAGCCGGGTCACCCGCTTCAAGTGTGTTTGGAATTAACCCTGCGGCAGCAGATGCTCCAGATGTCTGGCCTTGAGCTGTGCGGGTAATTCCTTTTGAACGTAATCGGCTATCGATTTCTTGCCGCGCCGCAGCGAGTCGATTTCGGATGCTGTCAATTGTGGTGAAGCCCACAAGGTAATTGGCTTCGTTGGCTGTGAGCGCTGTAGGCTCGATGCCGAAGACTTCGGTGAATTCATCATCAAACCGCTCCTTGATCAATTGAACAAACTTTTTGCTAGGGACCAATGCCTTATCGCGGCCAGCGTTAACCAACACCACCACATCGTGCACCACACCACCAAAAATCTGTATGTAATTCGACAATTCTGCCAGAGTTCCACTCAGGCTTGTGACATCGTCCACCAGAACATACTTCGCGCCAGGAGTGACCGCACCTTCAAATTGAGCCCTGGCAGCCATTCGCTCCATGGGGTCCGCTCCTGTATGGAACACCCGGTCGGACTGAACAATCTCGTTATCCACTGCACCTTGAAACATCAACGCACAAACCGCAGCCAAGGCTTGGGGAATCGCATTGTCACCACTCGCTTCTGAAGCATGCGGTGCCAAGAAAGTCAGGCCAGGCTCGAACCGATCACCGTGTTCGTGGAGCCATGACACAGCCAAGTCAATGAGCAGTGTCACTGCAGCCTGTTTATCTCCTGCTTTAGCCTGCAAATAAGCGTCCGACGCCTTCAGTTCAGCATCTTTTGAAAAAAGAAAGAGCGGCTGAGTCTGAACAGGGAAGCCAAACGAGCGCAGCATGAAAATTCAAACCTTGCTGGTGATCGTGTCCGGGTTGGCACGGTCAAAAATTTCATTGGCCCAGAGCATGACCACCATTTCGTCAGCGCCGATGTTGGTGATGTCATGCGTCCAACCGGGGACCGTTTCCACGATCTGGGGCTGGTCACCGTGGGTTTCCAGGTGGTGCACCTCGTTGGTGAGCATGTGGCGAAAACCAAAACGGGCGTGGCCTTTGATGACCAAAAACTTTTCGGTTTTGGTGTGGTGATAATGCCCACCACGGGTGATGCCGGGGTGCGCCGTGAAATAGCTGAACTGGCCCGCATCGGGCGTTTTGAGCATCTCCACAAAGACGCCTCGGGCATCACCGTGGGACGGCACGCCATAGGCAAACTTTTCTACCGGCAAATAGCTCACATAGGTGGCGTACAAGGCGCGTGTCAAGCCCGTGCCCACGCGCTCAGACACCAAGGTGCTGCGGCAATTCTTGAACGCGTCGATCTGGTCTGACAGCTCACCCAAGGTGATGGTGTATTCGGGAGCCACCGCAGGGTGGCTCACGCCGGCAATGGGCTCTTCGAGCGCTTGCAAAAAGGCATTCACCACGTCGTCCACATACACCAAGCGCACACGGGCCTGAGCGTCGTTGATCTGCACCGGCAGGTCGTGCGCCTTGTTGTGGCAGAAAGTGGCCACAACCGAGTTGTAGTTGGGGCGGCACCACTTGCCAAACACACCGGGCAAACGGTAAATGACCACGGGGTTGCCGTTGCTTTTGGCCAATTGGGCCAATGCCTCTTCGGCGGCCCGTTTGCTTCGCCCATAGGGGTTGTCTTGTTCGGCTTGCGCCGATGAACTGAACAACACCGGTATGCGCTTGCCCATGCTTTGCAAGGTTTGGCACATGCGCTGGGTCAGGCCGGTGTTGACCGCGACAAACGCGGCGGGGTCGGTGGGCCGGTTCTCACCGGCCAGATGCACCACCGCGTCGGCTTGGGCCAGCGCGGCTTGCCAAGCGCTGTCGCCATCGCCGCGCAACAGGGTCAAGACCTCGGTGCCTGCGCGCTCACGCAAGCGCAAAACCAAATTTTTGCCAATGAAACCGTTGGCACCGGTGACCAGGACTTTCATGGCTTACTCCTCTGGCTCCACGTGTTCACCTCGGGCAATGGCTTGCATGAAGCGCAACTTCATCAACAAAGCCTGCATACCAACAATGTCCAAACGCTCGGTGTTGTGCGAGTTGTAGTCGGTGGCTTCAGAAATTTTGGTTTCGCCCTGCTCCACGAACTTGCCGTAGTTCAAGTCGCGCAAATCAGGGGGCACGCGGTAGTAGCCACCCAAGTCTTCAGCAGCCACCATCTCTTCGCGGCTGAGCAAGGCTTCGTAGAGCTTTTCGCCGTGGCGGGTGCCGATCACCCGCACCTCGTGTTCAGGCTTGCCTACTAATGCTGTCAAGGCTTTAGCCAGTACCTCAATGGTGGCAGCTGGTGCCTTTTGTACAAAGATTTCGCCCGGCTGGCCATGCTCAAAGGCGTAGAGCACCAAGTCCACCGCATCGTCGAGCGTCATCATGAAGCGGGTCATGTTCGGGTCGGTCAGGGTGATGGGCTTGCCCGCACGGATTTGTTCAATGAAGAGCGGGATCACCGAGCCCCGCGAGGCCATGACGTTGCCGTAGCGAGTGACGTTGATCACGGTTTGGGCGCTGTTGCGCGACTTGGCCACGGCAACTTTCTCCATCATGGCTTTGCTGATGCCCATGGCATTGATGGGGTAGACGGCCTTGTCGGTGCTGAGCACCACAACTCGCTGAACACCACACTGAATTGCAGCTTCGAGAACGTTTTCGGTGCCCAGCACATTTGTCTTAACAGCCTCAAGGGGATGAAACTCACATGACGGAACTTGCTTGAGTGCGGCAGCGTGGAAAATATGATCTACGCCCCGTACAGCGTTCATAACGGACTGTGGGTCGCGCACATCGCCGATGTAAAACTTCAGCTTAGGACTGTTGTACTTTTTGCGTAAGTCGTCTTGCTTTTTCTCATCACGACTAAAAATTCGAATTTCACACAAATCCGAGTTAATGAAACGACGTAAAACCGCATTACCAAAAGAACCTGTTCCACCTGTTATCAATAAAACACCACGCATTACATCACCTCTCGTTTATATCGACAGTCAACCTTATCAGAAGTAAGTGCGACCACCAAAAGCAAGACAAACGCTATGTTTGCACGTCCAGCTGACACAACCGGACCTCCAAACGAAGCCAACACCAACAACATTGACAAGAAAAATAAAAGTCTACCCTGAATTGAGTTCCATTTTTTACACGCATAGAAAAAACAGCAACATATAAACATTAAATAACCAGCAAAAGATGCAAAACCTCCTTGATAGAAATACTCAAGATATCCACTATCAAGAGGCAACTGAGAACCCAAACCGAAACCTATTATCCAATTAAAATCACTAAGCAACCTAAGATACAGCTCAGTATTTTC
Organism: Limnohabitans sp. YIMB22184; assembly: GCF_048020265.1. GTDB lineage: Bacteria > Pseudomonadota > Gammaproteobacteria > Burkholderiales > Burkholderiaceae_C > Limnohabitans_A. Next base: position 515,424 of record NZ_CP171843.1, on the reverse strand, counting down.
TGACGGCGCACCCAATCTCCCCGCAGTGAGAGCAAATAACAAACCGAACTCATCATACAGCTGGATTAAAGAATCAACATATAAAGGAGCAAGTAAGTGACCGACCACAGGCACCAAAGGAATTAAAATGAAAATAATTAAAAAAAAGCGATTCAATGAAATCAAACCCAAAACCAATGCAAATATAAATCCAAGAAAAATACCCAACACCAAGAAAATTTTGGAAAGAGTCAACACACCCGCTAAAACAATTATAACTAATGAGAAGATACCGAACGGCACCGATTTTTTCAACCAAAATCTAGTTATCACAGAAAAAAGTGCGACCGAATAAAACAAACCAGCCTCTAAAGGTTGATTAAATATCCCAACCACTCGCCCCACAGCAATAGATTGATACCAGACGCCCTCCTCATTACCACTAACCCAAGGTGACAAAAAATTATTGAAACCAGGAACCAAAAAACTTAAAATTGAAACTCCAGAAACCAGTGATGAAACAATAACAACCGAATCAATAGACTGATCAAAATTTGTTTTTCTTACGCTAAAAATTAAAGAAAAGAAAATAAGCATAACACCAGGAAGCGCCAAACGTGCGAACATATCTAAAGGTGAAGCGTACAACCCTGTCTCAGATGAATATGCACTAGAAATTATAAGTGGCAACAAAGAAAAAAATAAACAACCCGCCAACAATAATATATTTGAATTTACACGATATTTTTTAAGTATCAAACAAGGAAAAGTCAAAAGCGCAACTACAACATATTCAAATCTCAACCCATTAGGCAAATATGGCAGCAACAATAGTGTTTCAGGCACCAATCCAAGTACAAAATACATTGTCAATATGCATTAATATGATTGATTTCTTCTATTCGAAAATTCATTGAAACCCAAAAACTTATCGCGAAATGCAATATTGAGAAATGAAACAAAAAGTGACGGCAAGATGAAGATTTGATAGATTTTATTAAAATCAAACCTTCTAACATCTAAAGAAATAAACCCCTCGGCGGTCTTTGTCACTGCGAATTGCTGACTCTTTTTACGACACGTTATCGATAATTCATTTCTCATACTAACATCTTCAAAAAAATCATCAAGTAATGATGATATTTTTTTCTTGGGCAAATATGAAACATTTTCATTGTACGACAGCCCGTCAATATCAGATAAAAAGCCATAAGTTTCCGGCGTTTTAATTGACTCAATACCTATCAATGCAGGCACACCTAAAGCTGCAGCCTCCACGAGAGATGTGCCACTACCAACAAATAGTGCAGCTTTATTTAATGCAAATTTAATTCTTGAATATTCGATTTCACCATGGAAACGCACTTGATCCAATAATCCAAGTTGAGTTACAATATCTTTTAAATGATTTTCATTTGGTCCAGAACCGAAAATATCATACTTAATTTCTGGATATTTAATGACCAAATTCGGCAATGCTCTTATTAGATGTTCGTTGTACGTCTTAAATTCAACCAAATTCCCTACAGATACAATACGAAAACTATCGTCACAAAATAAATTAACATCACCACTCGGCAAATCTATCCCTATCGGCAATACCAAAGAAGAAGAAAAATCTTTTTTAAAAAACTTTGAATAATTATCGCGACTCGCTTCGTTAAAAAAAATAACATTTACAGTAGGGATTTGAAGAAAAATTGAAGTAATTCGCTTCGCGAATAAATAATTCAATTCCTTATACAGAAATTCATTTTGATGATATATACCAACAGTTAATGAAAAACGAATTTTTGAAAAAAACATCCTCCAACACAGAAATAAACCCATAGCTCCCATTGCATGAATATGGTCACCAAATGGCATCAAAGAATGCTCCAACTTTTTCCAATCAATAAATCCGAAAATTCCGATATGACCACGAAATATCATACCTTTATCAAGTAAAAAATCATCCAAATAAAATATTTTCGCTGATATTTCAAGTTCGGCGTACAGTTTACTGTCATACTCTCTACGTAGCAAAATAACTGCAACAGCAATATTCTGATGCCTCAATTCACGGCACATTCTGACTAGAAATGTACTACCGCCATTCATAGGAAGCGCATTAGCGAAAAAAATCATAAGTGCCCTTCTGATACTGCCGAAATACAACGAGCATTACAAAAAAATATGTCAAATAGCCTATAGTATAAGCGTAAGCTACATACATCAAATTACCACCTAATATCAGCCCAACATAGGTAAATAAAATCAACAAGCCTACCTGCAAGACTTCACAAATCACATACAGCCGCCAGGCAGCTCTAGCGACTCCAAGAAATCCAATGACATAGGCGGTAACACGAAAAAAATCTCCGACCAAATACCATCCCAAGACTTCAGCAGCGGGCAAGAACTCTGGAGAGAATAATATTACAATTAATTCGCTCTTAAGAAAATACAAAATACACGCAAATATAGCGAAAACGCCTCCAACTCCCAACAAATGTTTATATATCAATTTCGACACTTGCTCTTTTCTAATTTCCGCCGAAAGCATAGGCATATATGAAATAGACATAAATAGGGTGAATAATCCGATATAAGCGCCAGATAGCCGTATCGTGGCCTGCCAATAGCCCGCATTATTTGAACCTAAAATATCAACTATTAATGTTCTAATAAAAATTTCTGCAAAAGGAAATATCGTTGCAGATGCCAAGGCCATAAACGAAAAGCGAGCTAATTGCTTTGCATCTGCTCTTTTCAATCTGAATTTAAATAATTTCGTTATTGGGGATTTTACTGCGAAGTATGTAGCTGGCAATGCAGCTGCCGATGCCACAACCAAAAGTGCAATAGCTGCACCGGAGATCTTGTAGTTCGAAATCAATACCCATGCTATCGGTATTGCCAATGAATAGCCTACAAGTGTAATAATTGCAAAAACATCTTGACGACGTAAACCGTTGGCGACTGATACAACGGCGACTCCAAAAAAGCAAATTATCTGAAATATACCAACAGCCAGAATAAGCCAATAATATTCCGCTGACCCGAATAATATACTTGAAATTTGCCGAGATAATATTATTGAAATAATAAATATAAAAATCGAGAAGTATGTTCCAAAAGTGAGTGCGGAACCTATAAATTCAATGAGGCGCTTTGGATTTGACTTGTATTCAGCGACATACTTTGTTATACCTGAAGAGATACCTCCCCCTGCGAAAATGGACATCATAGTTGTCAAACTCATGAAGTTCCCGAGAACGCCCATTCCGACCGGACCAAGTGTAATAGCAATCAGTTTAAGAATAACCAAGTTAGCGGCCATTCGAAAGCTGTGCGCTAAAGGCGCGGCTAAGTTAGCAAGAAATTTACTCACAAAGTCGCGATCAGTTTTTTAGAGCTTGCAACACAGATTCAATTACTTTATCAATGTCATCATTGGTCATTTCATAATAAAGTGGTAGTCTAACTAAACAATTCATGTATCGATCACTATTTGGGAGACTCCTTCCGTCATGCTTGTGCATGTAATAAGGACTATTGTGGAGCGATAGATAATGAAAAACAGCATTTACGCCTTGAGAACGCAAGTGTTCTATCAAATGCGTACGTTGCTCAATATTCCTTGTTACAAGATAAAACATATGTGCATTATTCGTTGCCCATACCGGAATTTCTGGCAAGAAAACACCTGCTGCATCGACAGCTGATTTCAAGCCATTCCAATAAACATGCCATATGTATTTCCTTTTTTCTTGTATTTGATTTAAGTTCTCCAATTGCGCAAAAAGATAAGCAGCCGTAATATCAGAGGGTAAAAAAGATGATCCAATATCTACCCATCCATATTTGTCAACTTCTCCTCTAAAAAATGAACTTCTGTTTGTACCCTTCTCGCGAATTATTTCAGCACGATGAAATAGTGAATCATTGTTTATTGCAAGCATCCCGCCCTCACCTGCAATAATATTTTTCGTTTCATGAAAGGAAAATGCTCCAAGCAATCCTATAGATCCTAATGGTCGGTCATTATGAAATGAATCAATCGCTTGAGCGGCATCTTCTATGATCGGGATATTTCTAGCACTCGCGATCTCGATCACTCGATCCATATCGCAGGCGACACCTGCGTAATGAACAACTACGATTGCTTTTGTACGAGGAGTCACTAACTGCTCAATTTCAGCAGCATCAATATTAGGATTGTTTATCCCACTATCTGCGAATATTAGTCTTGCCCCTCTTAATGCAAATGCATTTGCAGTCGAAACAAAAGTGAATGATGGAAGTATTACTTCATCTCCAGGCTGAATATTTAATAATATTGCAGCCATCTCAAGCGCATCGGTACATGATGTTGTCAAAAGCGTCTTTTTGAACAAGTATTTTTCTTCGAAAAATTTATGACATTTTTTCGTAAATAATCCATCACCAGAGATCTTCCCTGAAGCGACTGCCTGAGCAATATACACCAACTCTCGCCCATGTAAAAATGGCTTATTAAATGGAATCATTGATTTATTTCCCTCAAAAATTCTGCTTCCAATACCAATAAATCTTTTTTTCTATTCTTAATTCTTTTTGCAGGATTACCTATATATATTCCCCATGGCTCTGTACTCTTTGACACAAGTGTCATTGCTCCGATAGAACATCCTTCAGCAACGTCAACTCCAGGAAATACTATTGATCCTGCTCCAATAATTACATGCCTACGGAGATACACCTGTTTTTTTATTTCGGATTTATATTTTGTAGGAATTGTTGGATTTGTTAAACTACTCCCTGAGTAGTCATCCGACTGGCTAAATACTTGGACATAGTATGCCAATCCAGAAAAGTCCTCCATTACTACACCTAAATCCCCTCCGGCCAATAGGCAGTGAGGCGCAATATGAACATAATTACCCAAGGATATTTTTCCAGATATTACGCAAAAATCATCTATCCTAGAATTATCACCAATTTCAATTTCATTGGAATTATATATGCTTGCCTTATCACTTATCTTAACATTTTTACCCAGTCGCTTAAAACCCATTTGATTTAGTTGATCATTATTTAAATATGCCACTTGAAAGCTCCGAATTATAAATATTAAATTTTCTAGCTCTATTTGCTTAAGACCTTGCATAAAGCGGCCTTGAGAGCATTAATTTTTTGGGCTGTCTCTACGTTTTGACTGGCATTGCGCAGGACTTGGCGGATGAACACGAAAAGCAGCAGAGCAAAACATGTGGCCATGGTAGCCAAGAGGGCAATGAGACTGAGTTTGGGGCTGGTGTGCGTGGTGGGCAGCGTGGCTGCTTGCACCAAAGCGCTGTCGTCCATACCTCGGTGCTTTTGCTCAATTTCAATTTGAGCATTTTGGCTTTCTTTCACCACGCCGATCATTTGGGCGTACCCCTGAGCCACTTCTGAAGCACCTGCACTGCCTACTGCATCAAGCTTACCGCCCAACAGTTCGGCTGTTTGGGTGGCTTCTTTTTCACGGGCTTGCGCTTGGGCCAGTTGCTTTTGCAGGCGCAGCTTTTCGCTGTCGCGCGGCTGGCTTTGGGTATAGGTCTGCTGCAACACGGCTTGGGCCAGGGCTTGGGCGGCTTGGGGGCTGTTCGCTTGGGCGGTCAGGGTCAGCAGTTTGTCTTTGGCGTTGATGTTGGCTTTGATTTGCGCTTTGAGTTTTGCGCGGGCATCGTCTGCGGGCATTTGGGGGGTATGGCCCAGGCTGCTGGCAATCGGGTCGAGCACGGCAGCGCTGAGCATGATGCTGACCGTGATGGGCTCGGCCTTGAGGATGGCGGTGCTCTCGTAGGTTTTGGGCCAGAAAGATGCACCTGCCAGCGCCAGCAGGCCAGCCACGATGGGGCCGATGACGAGCAGGCGCAGGTTGTCGACGATGGTTTGCAGCAGGTCGAGGAGACTGATTTCGTCGTCTTTTGGGTAGTTAGGGGTGTCGGTCAATTTTTGGGGGGAACTAGGGTTTTTGGGGGGGAACTAGGGGATCGATACCCGCATGCGCAGGTATGACAGTTAGAACAGTTCTGCCTCGGCCAGAGGTTTGGCAGATTGGTCTTTGGCGGAGAGTTTCGGTTGCTAGCCTATGCTTGGTTGAAGTCTTGCTGGTTTTGTTGGTCGTAAAAGTAAGGCCAGTGACGGCGTAGTTGCTTTTGCGGGCCTTGGCGTTGGGTCATGGAGTTTGGGGAGAATGACATGCAGGCTACCGCAGTCCGGCAAGGTGTTTTGCAGACTTGGCCCTGTGACGTTCGGTGGAAACTTAAGCGCAGAACTTATGCCCAGATACTGACGCGGAGCTTGGGCGAATGGACGTTTTGATAACTCTGCGATTGTATTCTTAATAAGAATTAGATTTCTTCAAAAAATACCCTAAAAAGGGTACATATAAAAAATTTAACAACTAATTATTTCAATTAAGAACTGTTTTGCAAGCGATGAGTTAGCCCCATGAAACACATTCGCTTGCAGTGGCAAGCCCCTACAAAAAAATGGCTTCAGATCGGTTTGCCAAAGGCTTTGTGCCAGCTGGCTTTGAGGGTAGCCAGTTTTTGGGCGGATTCTTGGTCTTGGTTGGCGTTGCGCAGGGCTTGGCGGATGAAGACGAAGAGCAAAAGAGCGAAGCCGGTTGCCAAGGTGGCCAAGATGGCGATCAGTGCTTTCTTGGGTTTGTTTTTCAATTCTGGGAGCTCGGCTTTGTCGAGCACCTGGATGGTGGCGCCTTCACGCGATTCATCGACCTTGGCCATCTCGAACTGTTTGGCAAACAGTTCAAACAGGGTTTCCTGGTATTTGAATTCACGGTATTTGGTCACGTAGTCCCCCTGCACATCGCCTTGCCCCGTGGGGGTGTTTTGCGATTGTTTGGCCAGTTGGTTGCGCAGGTTGGCCAGTTCGGTCAGGGCTTGTTTGAAGTCGGGGGCGGTTTCGGCTAGGTAGCCGCGCATGGCGCCCAGCTTGACTTCTTGCACGGTCACTTGGGCTTGCAGTGCCGCCACAGCTGCAAGTGCCGATTGGGGGTTGGCTTTGAGTACGTCACTGGTAATGCCGGTCTGTTTGAGTTGAATTTCGGCCTGGGCCAGCTTGTCTTTGGTTTGCAGGAGCTGCTTTTCAAAAAACTGGCGGCGTTGCTGCGCTTCGGTGACGGCCAAGCGGCCCATGAGGCGGGTGAGTTCTTCCACGTGGGCGTTGGCCATGTCGGCCGCCATTTGGGGGTTGGTGTCGTCCACCGCCACGGTGATGAATCCGTCTTTGCCGCTGGCAATTTTGACGTTGGCTTCCAAAGTTTTGCGGGCATTGGCTTTGAATTCGGCGTCGTACCGGTCCATGAGGTTGAAGCGGTCGATCAAGGCGTCTTTGATTCTGTTGCTTTTGAGAAAAGCAACGTATTGGTCTGCCGGGTTTTTGAGGCCGGTGGCCGCCCCTGCCAAGCCGCCGAGTGCACCCAAGCTGGCCAGCATGCTGGCGGCCATGCCTTGTTGTTGTTGAGGGGGCAAAAAGCTGGTTTGCGCGGTGAAGGTGGGGGCGATGGCAAAGCTGATGCCAAGAGCAGCCAGGCCCACAACCAACGGACCGAGGATGAGCAGGCGCAGGTTGTCGACGATGGTTTGCAGCAGGTCGAGGAGGCTGATTTCGTCGTCTTGCGGGTCGAGGGTGGGATTGGCAGTGTCAGTCACGATTGGTTTTTTAGGCATTCGCTTGCAGGGGCAAGCTCCTACATGGGGAATGGGGGATTAGTTCTTCAGGGTTTTGATGGCGGCAGCACCAATGCCCAGGTTGCTGAAAATTTGGGTCCAGTCGCGCAGGGCGCGTACCAAGAAGCTGTAGCCGCTTTCGCGGTCCACCTTGGCGGGCACGATGACGGTGTCACCGGGCATGACGAGGGTGCTTTCGAAGCGGCTAAAAAAGCCAGAGCCCTTGCGGCTGAGCACCGAGCCGTCGGCCCGCAGCACAAAGGCTTCGCTGACTTCAGCGTCTTCGGTCAGGCTGGCGGCTTGCAGCACGTCGCCCACAGTGCGGCCATCTTTGTAAATGAGCACGTTTTCATTGTTGACGCTGCCTGCTGCCGAGACAAACGCGGGCCGGCTGGGCACCAAGATGGCGTCGCCGTCTTCAAGCGGCAGGTTGGGCAACACGCTGAGTGCTGACCAGGCCTTGTCGCTTGCGCGGTCTGGGCCCAAGGCTTGGACAGTGGAAACGCCCGTCAGCACCGGGTCCAGCTCGAGCGACACGCGGCCTTGGCTGCGCATGGCTTTGAGTTTGTCAATCTGGACGCGCTGTGCGGCCATTTGCTGTTGTTGCAGTGCCGTGGCTTGCGCTGCGCGTTCGCCCGTCAGGTTGGCGCTGAGGGTGGCGCTGGCACTTTGGGCTTGGGCCTCGAGCCGGCGAATGACTTGGTCGAGGTTTTGCTGCTGCTGTTTGCGCACGGATTCACGGGTGAATTCGGCCCCAAACAAATAGGCTTCAGGCGTGATGCCACCCACACGGTAAATGAGCTGGGGCAGTGTTTCGCCCGGGGCGATAGGGTAGATGCCGGGGGCATGAACCTCGCCGCCGACGCGCACAAACTGGGTGCGCTTGCCCATAGGCACTGGCAGATCTTTGACGCCGAACACGGTGATCACGTCACCGGGCACCAAGGTCAGGTTGTGCTGGGGGTCTTTGTCGATGACGGCTTTGCGCAAGTTGAAGGGGATGAGGATGGTTTTGACTTCTTTGGCGTCCAGACGCGCGATGGCGGCGTAGTCCCAGTTGATTTCATCGAGCAGGTTTTTCACGTCGTTCGGGATGCGCGTGCCGCCGACGTTTTCAGGCTCTTTGACTTGCACCAGACCGTTTTTGCGGACGAAGTAGTTTTTTTGGATCAACACCCGCGGATCGGGAATCAGGTCTGACACCCTCATGCCGGCCAGCAGGCTGTAACGCAAAGGCTCGGCCACATTGCCGCGCAGGGTGACGGCGTTGGCAAACTGGGGGCTGATGCCAAACAGGGTGAGCACGTCGCCGTCTTGCAGTGGGGCCTGAAGGCCTTGGGCGTTGAGCACCAGTTCTTGCACTTGCCGTGGGGTGGCTTGGCCGGTGTGCACGCGCTCAAGCAGGGCTTTTTGCGGCGAGGTGAGTGAAGGCAAGCCGCCGCCAAGCTGAAGGATGGATTGCACGGTGTTGCCGGGCTTGATTTCGTAGATGGCTTGGTGGTCTGTGGCGCCGGTCAGGGCCACGCGGGGGCCGGCGGGCGGGATCATGATGACGTCGCCAGGTTGCAGGCGTGTGTCTTTGCTTTTGTCGCCTTGGGCAATGAAGTCGTACAGGTCGAGTGTGGTAACGGTTTGGCCTGCGCGCTTGAGCTGGATGCTGCGCATGCTGCCGTTGACGCTGGGGCCGCCGCTGGCAAACACGGCGTTGACCAGGGTGGACAGGCTGCTGAGGTTGTAGGTGCCGGGTTGTTGGGCTTGGCCCACTACATACACGGTGATGCCGCGCAGTTTGCCCAGGCTGGCGCTGAGGCTGACGTTGTTGAACACCGTGCCCACGTGCTTGCGCAGGGTGGCTTCGAGGTCTTTGACTTGCACGCCGCTCAGGTTGAGGGTGCCGATTTTGGGCAGGTTGATTTGGCCATTGCGGTCGAGGGCGTGGCTGCCGGCGTAGTCCACAGCACCCCAGATTTGGATGCGCACCTCGTCGCCTTGGCCCAACACGTACTCGGCCGGCGCTGGCGCAGCAGCATCGGTGGCGTAGGCCTGGGGGTTATCAAACAGGTTGCTGCCAAAGTGCGGCAGCAGTCGGCCTGTGCTTTCTTGTACAAAGCGTTGGAACTGGCTGGGGGCTTGCGGTTGGAGGCGCGCTGGTGCTGCGACTACCTTAACGGCATCACTGGCGCCTTGGTCAACACGTGTGGGAAGGCTTGGTGCCTTCAATGGAGTGGTACCCAGGGTTGCCGCTGTGGTGCCGCCCGCAGCCCCACCTGCCCACGATACGCCCCCGGGTGTGACACCCGTGTTGGCTGCAGATGCTGCATGGGTGATGACACCCAGATCAACAGACACCGGGGCCTGAAATTGGGCGTGTGACGGAAAAGTCAAACCCATCAAACTTGCCAATGCCAAGGCGCTGATGACTTGAGGTGGCGCGGACAAAAAGTGAAGGGTCATGAACAAAAATAGTGGGATGACAGGCAGGCTACCGCAATGTTTATTGCTGAATAAAAAGCAAAACACAGGCGTGAATAGATTGATTTCAATCTATCTCAACAGATGACAGTTGAAGCGTGAGATTTTAGATGGCTATTAAGATGAAGCCAATAGACGGTGATAATAAATTTACACCTTTAATATCTAATCAGATTAAAAAATTAGATACATAAACCCCAATAGCGATAAAAAAATCAAAGCCAGAATTAATATTGCAATTAATCTTAAAATCAATAAATTCAAATAGGAGCGGAAGAACCGAACCGACGGTCACGCCCGCCAAACCATTCGATCGCCCGCCGAAGACCTTCAGGGCTGAATTCTGGCCACAAATCGTCGGTGAAAAACAATTCTGCATAAGCGGCTTGCCAGAGCATGAAATTACTCACGCGAGACTCCCCGCCTGTTCGAATGAGCAGGTCAACCTCGGGGGCATACGCGGTACTGAGGTGCGGGGCCAGGGCTTCTTCGGTCAGTTCTTGCAGGCTTTGGTGTGGATGGGCTTGCTGCCATGCTTGCGTAGCTTGGATAAGATCCCAACGGCCGCCGTAGTTGGCGCAGACGGTGAGTGTGATTCGACTATTTTGGGCTGTTTGCTGCTCGGCACGATCCATGAGGTCTTGCAGGCTGGCAGAAAAGCGGCTTTTGTCGCCCACCACTTTCAGGCGCACACCGTTTTTGTTCATGCCATCGATTTCTTTTTGCAGATAGGTCATGAACAGGCTCATGAGGCTGCTGACTTCTTCTTCAGGTCGCTTCCAGTTTTCAGTGCTGAAGGCAAACAAGCTCAAATAGGGAATGCCCAAGTCGATGCAGGTCTTGACAATGTCACGCACACGATTGGCCCCTGCAGCATGACCCAGAGCGGCGGGAAAGAACCGATTTTTTGCCCAACGGCGATTTCCATCCATGATGATGGCAATGTGTTGTGGCAATGGGTTTTGCAAGATCGGAGTAGGCACAGTGTACAAATATCAAAATTAATAGATTTTAGTGGTACACGGATATACATCCCGACAGACAGACGTATCTATTTGAAACAGGGCATTCCTGCGTCGTCGGAAATCAACTCCCTGCCCTAATCAGACGTTCGCCTCAACCTGGTGGTGCTCCAGCTGCACCACCGTGGGGCGCCCCAAAATTTCAAGCAAGACGGCCACGCGTTTGCTGGACACGCTTTGGATCAGGCCTTCCACCCCACCAAGCGCGGTGTGCTTGAGGCGCACCGCTTGGCCGGCCTTGAGATTACTGAGTTCTTGAAGTGTGGCGTGGTTGCGGTCTTGTTCGACTTGCCGGATGCGTTGCACAAGTTCGTCGTGGAGCATGGCAGGCTCGAAGCCAAAGCGTACGATGGTGGCGATGCCTTTTGTGCTGCGCACGGCCGAAATGCTTTGTTCGGGTTTTCCGGGCCGAAACAAAATGTAGCGGGGAAACATGGGCTCGAACAGTGCAACCGGACCTTGCTCGGTTTTTTTGAATTTTTTGTACAGCGGCAGATAAGCTTCAAAGTCTTGCTGCTGCAAATTAATCTCAGCGATTTTTTCTTCCCGAGGTTTGGTATAGGCCAGATACCAACGTGCGGATGGTTTGCTTTCCAGCGAAAGCTTGTCTGGTGTTGGCGGGTTTTGGGGCATTCTGTCTTTAGCGTGGTGTCTGTAAGACTATTTTAGAGGCCTGCATATTGGCCCATCGACGCAGATGGGATCACCAAAACAAAACCCCGCTGAAGCGGGGTTTTGCAGGTGGCTTGAGGGAATTCAGGCAATCACAAATGGGGTGCGGTCTTTGCCTTCGATCCACTTGGGGGCTTTGCCTCGGCCTGTCCAGGTTTGGCCAGTGGCGGGATCGCGGTACTTCGCGGCGACTTTGCTGGCAGCTTTGGAGGCACCGGATTTACTGACGCGGCCTGGAAAGACGTCTTGAGCGGTTAAACCATACTCGGCCACCAGTTCGCGCACTTTGGCCACTGCGCTGGAGATTTCGTTTTGGCGAGCTTGGGCAATGGCTTGTTCCAAAGCGTCGCGTTGGGCCAATAATTCTTTGTAGCTAGAAGTCATGATAGATCCTGGTTAAACGTCAATAGCGCTGAATATACATCAGAGTTTGTTCAAATAGCCGATGATTTAGGTATACAACCCTTTTCGGGTGAATTTATCAACCTAGAGAGGCTGGATTGTGATGGTTATTTTAATAACTGCATGAATTTTTTTCACGAAGCACAAGGTAATGGGTTATTTCAGGTCGCTTATAAATTTTGGGTTACAAGACCGTGACTTGCTCACTCCCGACATGATCACGGGTCCATGCGTTTGAATGGCAAGGGCATCTCAAACCAGATTCTGACCAATCCAGGCAATCCGGATTTCTTCTTTTAATCAAGCAATTTTTACCCAAATTTCCAGTTCTGCGGGCGCTGAATAATGGCGCAACATGGATAACCGCCTATGGGGGTATTACAACTGCAAGTAGTTATGGCCATCACGAAACAAGTGCAGCCATTTGCTGTGTGGCTGCCACCTTGTCGATGCGGCGGCCTTCGAGGTCAACAACCTGGAAGCGCCAGCCGGCCAGCTCGATCACCTGGCCTTGGGCAGGCAGCTGACCGAGGGCATACATGAGCAGGCCCGCCAGCGTGTTGTAACGGTTTTTGTCTTCGGCAGGCAGTTCCTTGATGTCCAGCCGGGCCTTGAGTTCGTTGACTGGCATGATGCCGTCGAGCAACCAGCTGCCGTCTTCATTTTGAGTAGCCCAGGCGTCGGCGTTGGTGTCGGGTTTGAGCTCACCGGTGATCGCTTCGAGCAGGTCGAGTGGGGTGAGCAGGCCCTGCACTTCGCCATATTCATCGACCACGAAGAGCATGCGGCTCGATTGGTCACGCATTTGCTCGAGCAGCTCCATGCCGGTCAGGGTTTCGGGCACGAAGTGCGCGGTTTGGGCGTGGTTTTCGAGTGGGCGCTCGTCGCCGTGGGGCAACGCCAGCAAATGCGACAGACTGATGACGCCCATGATGTGGCCCAGACCATCGCGGCAGACAGGGTACCAGGAGTGGTTTCCTTCGCCACGCATCTGGTTGATGCGGTCCATGGCCTGTTGGGGCGTAAGACTGGCTTCGAGCCATTGGATATCGCTGCGCGGCGTCATCATCGAGGTGAGCGCCCGGTCGTCCAGGTGGAATACGTTGCGCACCATTTGGTGTTCGTGCTCTTCGATCAAGCCGGCATCCACGCCTTCAACCAGGCTGGCCGTGATTTCTTCTTCGGTCACGGCGCGGTTACCTGTGCTGTCAATGCGCATGAGTTTGAGCATGCCTTGGGTGGACAGCGAGAGCAGTTTGACAAAAGGCCCCGCCGCTTTGGCCAGCCACGCCATGGGGCGGGCCACAAGGCGGGCCACAGCCTCCGGGTAGAGCTGACCAATGCGCTTGGGCACCAGTTCTCCAAAGATGATGGTGGTGAAGGTGATGAGGGTGACCACGATGGCGGTGGCGGTGATGGCAGCAACCGGCTCGGTCAGGCCCCACTGCATCAGATGCAAGGCCAAACCACCACTGAATGCCGCTTCCCCCACGATGCCGTTGAGCACACCGATGGAGGTAATGCCCACTTGCACGGTGGACAAAAACTGGGTGGGTTCTGCGAGCAGTTTGAGCGCGGCATGTGCGCCTTTGTCACCCGCCTCCTCCATGGCAGCCAACCGAGCCTTGCGGCTGGAGGCCAACGCCAGCTCCGACATGGCAAATACCCCATTGAGCAGGGTGAGGAAGACGATCAATAAAAAATCCATAACCCCCATTGTGCCAAGAGTGGCGCTGGCAATCGTCGAGCCCAATTTGCTCGGGAGTCTATGCCTTCAACGAACATGAGCAACGATTTGGGACAATTCGGCAAAGAGGTGCTTATGTCTGTTTATTGGGTCGGTGATGTACAGGGCTGCGATGCGCCTTTGGGGCGGCTGCTGGATGAGCTGGGTTTTTCGCCCAGCAGAGACACCTTGTATGTGTTGGGCGACTTGGTGAATCGGGGGCCCGCCTCAGAGCAGGTGCTGCGGCGCTTGATGGCGATGGGCCATGCCGTGCAGTGCGTGCTGGGCAACCACGATTTGCATTTGCTGGCCGTGGCTGCAGGCGCTGGACGGCTCAAGCCGATGGACACGTTGGAAGGCATCTTGCACGCGGCCGACCGCCCGGCCCTGCTGGACTGGCTGCGGCACCAGCGCATGGCCATTTGGGACCATGGTGTGCTGATGGTGCATGCAGGGGTGTTACCGACTTGGACTGTGGCGCAGACCTTGGCCTTGGCGAGCGAGGTGGAAGTGGTTTTGCGTGGACCTGATTTGAGTGATTTTTTGCACCAGATGTATGGCAACGAGCCAGCAGCCTGGCGCGATGATTTGACGGGCGCAGACCGGCTGCGCGTGGTGGTGAATGCACTGACCCGCTTGCGCTTTTGCTCGACCGATGGCGTGATGGAATTCGCGACCAAAGAAAGCGCCGATGCAGCGCCTGCGGGCTTCATGCCTTGGTTTGATGTGCCGGACAGGCAGACGGCCGATGTGACCGTGGCCTTTGGCCACTGGTCGACACTGGGGCAGCTGCAGCGCCGCAACGTGTGGGCGCTGGACACGGGTTGCGTGTGGGGCGGCTGCCTGAGTGCCATGCGACTGGGTGACCATGGGCAGCACGAGTTGATTCAGGTGAAGTGCGAGCAGGCGCAGCGGCCGGGGTGAATGAACAAGCCGATTCAACACATGGGGGAGTCTGCCCCTGTGGCCAAAGGTGTGAACAGACTCATCGGCGGCCAGGCCAGACCTTTTTGTGGCACGATCACCGGGTGAAAATCAATGCCCTGCAAGACCTCAAGAAGGTCCAAAAACAACTCGCTGAGGCCCATGCGAAGGCCAAAGCCGAAGAGGCCACTCGGCTGGCCGCTGCGCGGCAGCGCGAAGCCGAGGCCAACTTGTTTGTGCGTGCGGTCGGCGTTGTGCAGCGGCTGCCTTTGCACGACCAAGCCCCCATCATCCCACCCGCGCCTGCGCCCGTGGCTTTGCAGCGACAAAAAGATGAAGAAGCGGTTTTACGCGACGCCTTGAGCGATGGCTTTGATGTGAGTACCTTGCTCGACACCGACGACGCCCTGAGTTTTCGGCGTCCTGGCATCGGCATCGACGTAACCCAGAAGCTGCGCAAGGGCGGCTGGTCCATTCAGCGCGAGATCGACTTGCACGGCCTGCGCAGCGACGAGGCCCGTGTGGCACTGGCCGAATTCATCCGGCTCGCTCACCGTCAAGGCTTGCGGTGTCTGCGCGTCGTGCATGGCAAAGGGCTGGGTTCGCCAGGCAAAACCTCGGTCCTCAAACCCAAGGTCCACAGCTGGCTGATTCAAAAGAACCAAGTGATGGCCTTCGTCCAGGCGAAACCGGCAGAAGGCGGAGCCGGCGCTTTGCTGGTGTTGCTCAAACCAGCGGGTTGAGCTGCTTCACGCCATCGGCCGCAGGGGCGACCTCCCGCAAGTTCAAATTCATCAGTGCGCAAAAACGGCCCACTTGCAAGCATGGTGGTCAAGCGCCGCGGTTGCGCATCCAGTCGGCGGTTTTGAAGAAGCTGGCGTTCAGGCGCTCGCGCAACACTGGGTCAACCTGGGTTTCCTGCATGGCCTGGTCCATGCAGGCGAGCCATTGGTCACGCTCCAGCACGCCAATCGAAAACGGCATGTGGCGCATGCGCAGGCGCGGGTGACCAAAGCGTTCGGTGTAGTGCTCCGGCCCGCCCAGCCAACCGCACAGGAACCAGAACAATTTGTCACGCGCGTCTTGCAAGGTGCTGCCATGGGCGGCACGCAGCTCCTTGTAGCCTGGCTCGATGTCCATGAGGTCATAAAAACGCTCGGCCAAGGCATTGACGCGGGCCTCCCCTCCGATCCACTCGAACGGGGTGTCAAACGGGGGTTTGTCTTCGATTTGCATGGCTTCTATTGTGGTTCACTCGGCTGCTTGCCGAAGGGTTTGCATGACAGGTTGGCGCAGCACGCCAGACAGGCTGAGGCTGCCGGCTGCCCACGCGAGCACTGCGCCAAGGGCACCACCAGCCAAAGGTGCCCACAGCGGAGCTTGCCATGCAAACTCGAAGGCAAAACGCGCCAGCGCCCATCCCACCACCAAGGCCATGCTGCTGGCCATAAAGCCCGCCAACCAGCCCAAGCCCAGCAGCTCGGTGCGCTGCACCTGGGCAAGCAAAGAGCGCCCTGCTCCGAGCGCCCGCATGATGGCGTATTCGCGCTCCCGCGCCTGTCGGCTGGCGCCCACCGCGGCCAACAGCACCATCAGGCCGGCGGCCAATGTGAAGGCGAACAGGTACTCCACTGCACGGATCACCTGGTCCATGACGCGCTGCACCTGCGCCAAGGTGCTGCGCATGTCCACACTGGTGATGTTGGGAAACTGGTTGACCAGCGCGTTGTCAAAACCCTCGGGGCCCGGTGGCGAGCGGAACGCCGCCATGTAGGTCATGGGCAGGTCGGGCATTTGCGAGACGGGAAACATCATGAAGAAGTTGGCCCGCATGGAGGTCCAGTCCACTTTGCGCAAGCTGGTGATGCGGGCCTCTCGGGGCTGACCTGCGATGTCGAAGCGCAGCTGATCGCCCAACTTCAGGCCCAGTGTGTCGGCAATGCCCTGCTCCACACTCACGCCGTCGGCTTCTTCGGGCACCCAACGGCCTGCCGTGAGGGGGTTGTGGGCGGGCAAGACGGCTGAGTGGGAGAGGTTGATTTCGCGATCAATCAGGCGTTTGGCGCGATCGGCCTCAAAGTCGCTGGGCCCTACCTCGCGGCCATTGATGGCCACCAGGCGTCCACGAATCATGGGGAACCAGTCAGGCGATGGCACACCAGATTGTCGAAGGCTGGCCAAGAAGTCGGTGGCTTGCTCGGGCTGCACATTGATGACAAAACGATCGGGTGCGTTGGCCGGCGTGGCCTGCCGCCAACTGGCAATCAGGTCGGTGCGCAACAGCACCAGCAGGGCCAAGGCCAGCAAACCCACCGACAAGGCACTCACCTGCACCACGGCAAACACGGGGCGTGCCGCCACTTGGCGTGTGGCCAAGCGCAGCGAGCGCGGTGCCTGCTCCCCCGGCACGGCACGGCGCAGCAGCCACAAGGCGGCCGCAGCCAAACCGGCAAACACCAGCAAAGCCACAGCAAATCCGCCCACGGTGATCAAGCCCAAAGTCAGGTTGCGGCTGACCATGAGCAGCGTCAGCGCAAAACCCACCAAGCCCATGGCCAGCACCAGACCTGAGCGCACTTGCAGACTGCCCAGCTCGCGCCGAATCACACGCAAAGGCGGCACCTGCGCCAACTGCAACACAGGCGGCAAGCCAAAAGCGATCAGCAGGGTCAGGCCCATGGCCATGCCCATCAACGCTGGTTGCACAGTGGCGGCAGGGAGTTGCGCATCCACCAGGCCCGCCAACAAAACCACAAAGCCCAGGTGCACGGCATAACCGGCCAGCACGCCCACAGCACTGGCCAGCAGGCCTGCGCCCAAAAACTCCAGACCGTAACTCAGCGTGAGTGTTCGCTGGCTTTGACCCAAAACGCGCAGCAAGGCACAGGCATCGAGCTGCCGCTCGGCGAAGCTGCGGGCCGCCAAGGCCACGGCGACGGCGCAAAGCAAAGCAGCCAGCAAAGCCACCAAGTTCAAAAACTGGGAAGCGCGGTCCAAGGTCTGGCGCATTTCGGGGCGGCCGCTGTCCAACGACTCGATCTGCACGCCGCGCACATGGCTCAGCTCCACCTCGGGCTTGGCCCATTGCACGAAACGCTCGGCAGCTGCTGCGTCGCCTGCCACGGCCATGCGCCAGGTCACACGACTTGCGGGTTGCACCAAACCGGTCGATGCCAAATCGGCCGCGTTCATCATGACGCGGGGTGCAAAGGTCATGAAGCCAGCACCGCGGTCAGGTTCACGCTCGATGACCGCCGAGATGCGAAAACTGCGCTCACCCAAGCCCAGCATCTGCCCTGTTTTCAGGCCCAGGTTGTCGAGCAGCGCAGGGTCTACCCAGACCTCGCCAGCAGGTGGGATGGCCGCTGGCTTGGCAGGTGCGGCAGGCAGAGCCAATTGGGTCGGGCTGGAGGCAGACTGACCCGCTTGGGGCAAAACAAGCAACTTGCCACGCAAAGGGTAACCGGGCTCCACCGCCTTGAGTGCAACCAGGCGACTGGCACCCCCTTGCTCAGCCAAGGCGCGGGCCATCGTGGGAAAACTCACATTGGTGTTGGTCTGCAAGCCCATGCGTTGTGCCTGCTGGACAAAAGCGGTGGGGGTACTTTGGTCGCTGACCACCACAGCATCGCCACCCAGCAGCTGCCGCGCATCGCGCCAAAGGCCTGACTGCATGCGATCAGCCAAAAACCCCACTGCCGTGAGCGCTGCCACAGCCAATGCGACCGACAGCATCAGCAGCCGCAACTCGCCCGCACGCAAATCGCGCCACAAATTGCGCCCCCCCAGCCTGAGGCCGTGCATCCATCCTTGTTGATTCATGCCATCACCTTACCGCACAAGCCATTTACGGCGGGGAGCAAGGCATTTTTTGCTGCCCATTCAACCATCTGGCCGCAGGCGCGGCCCCCCAGGATAAGGATGTTTCGTGTGAGCGAGCCCCTGCTCGCGAATGGTTTATAGGGCCAACTCAGGCTGCCACACCAAGCGCTCAGGAGCGCTGAAGCACAAGAAGCGTTTGTTGGTGGCGCGGCCAATGGCGCACAGGCTCAGTCGCTTGGCGACATCCAGGCCCATTTGTGTGATGCCGCTGCGTGACACGACCACGGGCACACCCATCTGAGCCGACTTGATGACCATCTCGCTGGTCAGGCGCCCTGTGGTGTAGAACACTTTGTCTTGCCCGCTCACGTCGTGCATCCACATCCAACCTGCGATGGTGTCCACCGCGTTGTGGCGACCCACGTCTTCGACGAACATCAACATTTGATCGCCCTGGAACAAAGCGCAGCCATGCACCGAACCTGACGATTTATAGGTGGTTTCCTGCAAACGGATGGCGTTCACCAAGCCATAGAGTTGGCCTTGCGTGATCTGGGCGGACGGCAACTCGATCTCATCGATGTGGGCCATCAAATCGCCGAATACACTGCCTTGGCCACAACCGGTGGTGACCACCCGGTCGGCGCTGCGCTCGATCACCACCTGCGCGTTGGCGCGGGTTTTGACAGCGGCAACACCGGGCTCGCCCACTTCACCTTCACCAATCGTCCAGTCCACCGTGATCGATTCGATCTGATCGACCGAATCGATCAGGCGCTGGTTGCGCAAGAAACCCAGCACCAACCACTCGGGTTCGGCACCCAAGGTCATCAGGGTGACCAGCTCTTTTTTATCCAAATAAATGGTGAGTGCCCGTTCGGCCGGGATTTGTGTCTCGGACACCTCGCCGAATTCATTGCGCACGGTCACGCTACGCGTGAGGGGCGCACGCGCTCGGGTGATATGCGGTTTGGGCAGGGGCGATGCGGCCACTGGGGCGTTCAGTACAACAGACATGGCTTGAGCCTAACGTAAAAATCCCCCGCCGTTGCCGACGGGGGATTTTGCGATGACGCTGAAAAAGGATCAGCCTTTTTTGGCAGGTGCTGCCGCTGGCTTGGCACCAGCAGGTGCGGCCACAGGTGCTGCCGCTGTGGTTTCAGCAGGTTTGTAGGCACCAGGGTCTACACAAGCGGGCGTGGCTATGGGTGCAGCCTTGCCTTTGCCATTGGTTTTGTAATAGTGCGCCGCCACTTTTTCACGGGACTTGCATAACTGGAAATCGGCCACTTTGTTGCCGTGCGCTGTTTTGGCAGCGGCCTCTGCCGCTTTGGCCTTGGCTTCTTCGCTCGGCGCGGGCAGTTTGGCCGCAGCGCTGAAGCTGATGGCCAGTGCAGACATGATAAGCAGGTATTTTTTCATGGTGTTCTCCTGGCTCAAACCGAAGCCGTTTTAGCGGGTGTCACAGCTGCATCCGATGCAAGAACAGAGCGTTGCACGGGAATCTTGCCGGACTTGACGTCGTTGTACCAAAGTTCATGGTGCTCTTTGGCCCAAGTTTCATCCACATAGCCTTCGCGCATGGCTTTGTAGGCACCGCGCATGCCAATGGTGCCCATGTAGATGTGGCCGATGAACATGGCCATCATGAACAAGGTGGCAACACCGTGAATCATGTTGGCGATCTGCATGGTGCTGCGCTCATAAATCAGGCCAGGGATCAGCATGTCGAGCACCAAACCCGACGCCACCACGATGAAACCCAAGAACAGCACACCGCCCCAGAACACCACCTTTTCACCGGCATTGAAGCGGTGTGAAGGCACCTCGGTACCCGAGAACAGACCACCGCCTTTGAGGATCCAGACCAGATCGTCCTTGCTGGGCAAATTGTCCTTGAGGAAGGTGACGAACACCACCACGAGCGACACAGCAAACAAAGGACCTGCAAAGTTGTGCACGTTCTTCAGGACATAGGTCAGCCAGCCAAACAGCGTGGGGCCAATGATGGGCAACAAAAAGAACTTGCCGTATGCCATGACGATGCCAGAAATGGCCAAAGTCACAAAGGCAATGGCATTGGCCCAGTGGGCCGAGCGCTCGAACGGGGTGAAGCGCTCGATTTTGCGGCCGGTTTCCTGGCCGTGCAGCTCGATGGTGCCTTTGCCCATGTAGAACAGCGCCATGGCACCCACAGCGATCAGCAACAAAGCAGCACCATAAGGAATGATGATGCTGTTGCGCACCTGACGCCAGGACTCACCGGCCGAAGCCAGGCGCGAACCAGGGTACTGCACAAAGGGCTGGATCAGGTTGCCGGCTTCGGGGGCCTGGCTCTTGGGCAGGCTGGTGTAACCCGTCACGCCCTGCCCCACGGCACGCCACATGGGCGCGTTGTTGCCGGGCTGGACCTGGGCACGCTCGGCGTTGGTCTGGTCTTTGTACTTCGGATCGGCGTCCGCACCGGGCGCAATCTGGAAGATGTTGGCGCTTTTCACGCCCAGGCTGTTGTCAGCCGGGGTGGCAGCGGGTGCGGTGGTTGCAGTCGGTGCTGTGCTGGGGGCCTGCGTCTGGGCGGCAACGCCCCACGCGGCCACAGCGAACCCGATGGTCAATAAGAAGCGGCGCATGAACTTCTCCTTGGCGTTCACTTGGGTGCGCGAACGTGATCGTTCATGCCGTAAGTGGCACGGGCCTTGAGGTGGTTGGCCCACCCGTCTTTGTCACCGGCTTTCCAGCCAGCTTCGGTGAAAGGGGCCACGCCTGTGCCGCTGTAAGCCGGTTTGTCGGTTCGCACGCCCTTGACCTCTTGCGGCTTTTCGCCGCAAGCCACCAACAAGGCCGCACTGCAAAGGATGAAAGCTGCTTTCATGTTCAGGCTCCTTGTTTGGCTGGCTGAGTTTGGTTGCCATAGGCCGTGCCCCAACCCCAGACTTCGGCACCCTTGCCGCGGCTGATCACTCGGCCACGCAAGATATCGGTGATGACATCACCGTCACCGGCGAGCAGGGCCTTGGTCGAGCACATCTCGGCGCAAGCGGGCAGCTTGCCTTCGGCCAGGCGGTTGCGACCGTATTTCTCGAACTCGGACTGGCTGCCGTGCTCTTCGGGGCCTCCCGCGCAGAAGGTGCATTTGTCCATCTTGCCGCGCACACCGAAGGTGCCGCTGGATGGGAACTGGGGCGCACCAAACGGGCAAGCGTAGGAGCAGTAGCCGCAGCCAATGCAGATGTCCTTGTCGTGCAGTACCACGCCTTCTTCGGTTTTATAGAAGCAGTTGACCGGGCAAACAGCCATGCAAGGCGCATCCGAGCAGTGCATGCAGGCGACCGAGATCGACTTTTCACCAGGAACGCCATCGTTCAAGGTGACCACGCGGCGGCGGTTGACGCCCCATGGGACTTCATGTTCGTTTTTGCAAGCGGTGACGCAACCGTTGCATTCGATGCAGCGCTCTGCATCGCAGATGAATTTCATTCGTGCCATCGTGTTCTCCTGGGGCGCTTAGGCTTTTTCGATGTTGCAGATGGTGGTCTTGGTCTCTTGCATCATGGTGACGCTGTCATAACCGTAGGTGGTGGCGGTGTTGACCGCCTCGCCGCGCACCACGGGCGCAGCACCTTTGGGGTAATACGCCAGCATGTCGACGCCTTGCCAACGACCCGAGAAGTGGAAAGGCATCCAGACCGTGCCGGTGTCGACGCGCTCAGTCACCAAAGCCTGCACATCGAGCTTGGCACCCGTTGGGCTCTTGAGCCAGACGCGGTCGCCGTTG
This sequence comes from Limnohabitans sp. YIMB22184, assembly GCF_048020265.1. GTDB lineage: Bacteria > Pseudomonadota > Gammaproteobacteria > Burkholderiales > Burkholderiaceae_C > Limnohabitans_A. Next base: position 492,927 of record NZ_CP171843.1, on the reverse strand, counting down.
CGAATACCGCGGTCGGCCGCCGTCTTGGGGTTGATCTCGACATAGGCTTCCTGCTGCAACTCGGCCAGCCAGGGGTTGGAGCGGGTTTCCTCGCCACCGCCTTCGTACTCGACCAGACGGCCGGAAGTGAGGATGAGCGGGAACTTCTCGTGCACCTTGTCGGCGATGTTCTTGTCCTGCACGGTCTTGTACAGGGTGGGCAGACGCCAAAAGGCTTTCTTGTCGTCGTGCGTGGGGTACTTGGCCATGAGGTCTGGACGTGTGCCGTACAGCGGCTCGCGGTGCTGCGGGATCGGGTCGGGGAAGTTCCAGACCACGGCACGCGCCTTGGCATTGCCAAACGGGTGGCAGCCATGGTTCTTCATGAACACGCGGATCATGCCGCCCGACGAGTCGGTCTTCCAGTTCTTGCCTTCGGCCTTGGCTTTTTCAGCCTCGGTCAATTCGTCCCACCAGCCCAGCTTCTTGAGCAGGATGTGGTCGAGTTCGGGATAGCCGGTGGTGATGTCGGCACCCAACGAGTGCGAACCGTCTTCGGCCAGCAGGCTCTTGCCTTCGCGCTCCACGCCAAAGTTGGCGCGGAAGTTACCACCGCCGTCCATGACGTGTTTGGAGGTGTCATAGAGGTTGGACGTGCCAGGGTGCTTCATCTCGGGCGTGCCGTAGCAAGGCCATGGCAGACCGAAATAGTCACCGGTGAAGTCGTAACCGGTTTCCTTGTCTTTACCGCCCTTGGCCTTCAAGGTCTTCACGTCGAACACGTTCATGTTCTTCATGTGGGCCTTCAGGCGCTCTGGGCTTTGGCCGGTGTAACCAATGGTCCAGACACACTTGTTGATTTCGCGCAGGATGTCTTCGGGCATGGGCTCGTCCATGCCCTTGACCTTTTGCATCTTGTAGTTCTTGGACAGCTCTTTGGCAAAGCCGAGTTTTTCGGCCAGCTGGTGCATGATCATGTGGTCTGAGCGGCTCTCCCACAAAGGATCGATCACCTTCTCGCGCCACTGCAAAGAGCGGTTGGAGGCGGTGCAGGAACCGCTGGTTTCAAACTGTGTCGCAGCGGGCAACAGGTAGACCGCGCGGTTGGGGTTCAGGTCTTCGGCCTTGCCGGGCATCGCGGCCATGGCAGCCGTGGCCGATGGGTAGGGGTCCACCACCACCAACAGGTCCAGCTTGTCCATGGCGCGCTTCATGTCCAGACCTCGGGTCTGCGAGTTGGGGGCGTGGCCCCAATAGAACACGCCGCGCAGGTTGCTGTCCTGGTCGATCAGCTCGTTGTTCTCGAGCACACCGTCGATCCAGCGGGACACGGTGATGCCGTTCTTACCCATCATGGCGGGCGAAGCAAACTGCTTTTTGATCCACTCGAAGTCCACACCCCAGGTGTTGGCGAAGTGCTTCCACGAACCTTCGGCCAGGCCGTAGTAGCCGGGCAGCGAGTCGGGGTTGGGGCCGACGTCGGTCGCACCCTGCACGTTGTCGTGGCCACGGAAGATGTTGGTGCCGCCGCCGGACTTGCCGACGTTGCCCAAGGCCAGCTGCAAGATGCAGGAGGCGCGCACCATCGCGTTGCCAATGGTGTGCTGGGTCTGGCCCATGCACCAGACGATGGTGCCGGGGTTGTTGTCGTGCAGCATCTTGGCGACCTTGAACATCTGGTCTTCCTTGACGCCGCAGGCCTCTTCCACCTTGTCGGGTGTCCATTTGGCCATGATTTCGGCTTTGACAGCCTCCATGCCATAGACACGGTCGCTGATGTATTTTTTGTCTTCCCAGCCGTTCTTGAAGATGTGATAGACCAGACCGAACAGGAAAGGAATGTCGGTACCCGAGCGGATGCGCACGTACTCGTCGGCCTTGGCGGCGGTGCGGGTGAAGCGCGGATCGACCACGATCATCTTGCAGCCGTTTTCCTTGGCGTGCAGCATGTGCAGCATGGACACGGGGTGGGCTTCGGCCGCGTTGGAGCCAATGTACAAAGCGACCTTGCTGTTTTGCATGTCGTTGTACGAGTTGGTCATGGCGCCATAACCCCAGGTGTTGGCCACACCGGCCACGGTGGTGGAGTGGCAAATACGGGCCTGGTGGTCACAGTTGTTGGTGCCCCAGAAGCTCACGAACTTGCGCAGCAAATAGGCTTGTTCGTTGTTGTGCTTGGACGAGCCGATGAAATACACGCTGTCCGGGCCGCTGGCTTTTTTCAGCTCCAGCATCTTGGCGCTGATTTCGTTGAGCGCCACATCCCAGCTGATGCGCTCGTATTTGCCGTTGACCAGCTTCATGGGGTAGCGCAGGCGGTATTCGCCGTGGCCGTGCTCGCGCAGCGCAGCACCTTTGGCGCAATGTGCACCGAGGTTGATGGGCGAATCGAACACGGCTTCCTGGCGCACCCAAACGCCGTTTTCAACGACGGCATCGACCGCGCAACCCACTGAGCAGTGGGTGCACACAGTGCGTTTGACTTCGACCTTGCCTGCGCCCACGATGGACGCGCCCGTGGCGGCCTGGGCTTTTTGCACCAGGCTCAGCTGCGATGCAGCCAGGCCCACACCGACACCCAGACCCGAGCGACGCAGGAAACTGCGGCGGTCCATGGTGGGCAAAGCCTGCGACAAACCACGGCGCAAGCTGTGGATGAAGGGGGACGAGACAGCACCGGAAGTGCTGGTTTGTTTTTTGGTCAGCAACATGGAGGGCTCCAGTTGGGGATGAACAGGAAAGAAAACGAAAAGTGAATCAGACGCGCGTGGTCTTGTAGTACTGCTGAACGTGTTCGCTCAGGGTGTAACCACCGCCGCGTGTGGGCTTGGGCAAAGCCACGGCAGCGGGTGCGGCCTGTTTGACCACGCCAGGCAAAACGGCGGTGGCTGCAGCCACTGCGCCCACCGTGGCAGCGCCCGAAAACAGGCTGCGACGTGAAAGAGAGGAAGTTTTGGAAGACATCAAAGACTCCTGAAAGAAGAACAAGGCAACTGCTCACCAGAAGAATCGACTGAGGCAATGTTTGGCACAGGCGATCTTAGCGATTCAATGGCGCTTTTGTCATGTAAAAACCCTTACTTCGATTGGCTGCGCGTCAAACCAGTGACAGCAGAGGCAACCAAAGGCACACAATGTGCGCCAGCACACACCAAGCCGCGGCTTGGTGTGTGCGGACAACTTCTTTTTTTACTTGTAAAGCACCTCAGGCAACCACATGCCGATGGCCGGGAACATGTAGAGCAGCACGATGGCAAACACCTGGATGGCCATGAAGGGCAGCATGCCTGCAAAGATCTGGTTCAGCGTGACGTGGGGTGGGCTGACGCCTTTGAGGTAGAACGCCGCCATCGCCACGGGTGGGCTGAGGAACGCGGTCTGCAGGTTCAAGGCCACCAACAAGCCGAAGAACAGGGGATCGATGCCGAAGTGGGGCAGCAAAGGGATGAAGATCGGCATGAAAATCACAATGATCTCGGTCCACTCCAGCGGCCAGCCCAGCAAGAAGATGACCACCTGCGCCAGGATCATGAACTGCACAGGTGTCAGGTCCATGCCCAGCACCCAGTCGTTGATGATCTCCTGGCCACCCAGCAGTGCGAACGCGGCCGAGAAAATGCTGGAGCCCACAAACAGCCAGCACACCATGGCACTGGTTTTGGCCGTGAGGTACACCGACTCGCGCAACACCACATAGTTCAGGCGTCGGTAAGCTGCGGCCAGCAACAAGCCACCCAGTGAGCCCATGGCCGCGGCTTCGGTCGGTGTGGCCAAGCCAAACACGATGGTGCCCAGCACCGCCAAAATCATGAGTGCCAAGGGGAAGAACGAGCCCAGCAGCATCTTGAAGATCTCAAGGCGCGTGAAGCTGAAGTAAGCGTAGAAGATGGCCAAAGCCACAGCGCAACTGGCCAAGCCAATCCAGAAAGACATTGGCGCGGGCACACTCTCGGCAGATGCCGCAGGCGCTTGAGCGTCAGCACTGGCGGCCGCGGGAGTTTCTTCTTTGACAGCTTCTGCAGCAGGTACGGCGTCGGCTTTAGCCGCTTCGGTCGAGTCTGGCGGTGTTTGCAAGCCCTCTGCTTCCGGCTCAGCCAAACCGCTCACGCTTGAGGCTTCTTCTTCGGTTGCAGCCGAATCGGCCAATTCGCCACCCATGGCCACCACGCCTTCCACCGCCTCAACGGGCAGCGGAGCTGTGACTTTGAAATAAATGGCACCCATGATCGCCGCCACAGCCAAAGCTGGCAGCAAGGCGATGCCCAAGTGGTTGAGCAACTCGCGCATGGGCACAGCGGCGTTGCGCTTGCCCTTGATCGCACCGATCAGGCCAGGCAAAACCGTGCTGCTGACGTCTTTGGAGACCACCTGAGCGAAGGCTGGCAATGGCACGATGCGGTCTTCGGCCGACATGGGTGGCGCCATCTGCGGTTTGATTTTCGCCAGGATCACCACGTACAGGACATATAAAGTGGCCAGCATCAAGCCAGGGAAAAATGCACCTGCATAGAGCTTGACCACGGATACGCCTGCGGTCGCGCCGTAAACAATCAGCATGACCGAAGGCGGAATCAAAATACCCAGGCAACCGCCTGCGGTGATGGCACCGGCCGACAGTTGCACGCTGTAACCTGCACGCAGCATGGCAGGCAGCGCCAGCAAGCCCATGAGCGTCACCACCGCACCGACGATGCCGGTAGCTGTGGCAAAAATGGCGCAAGTCACGATCGTCGCGACAGCCAAAGATCCCGGCAAGCGAGCCATGGCCAGGTGCATGCTCTTGAACAGCTTTTCGATCAGGTTGGCGCGTTCAATGAGGTAGCCCATGAACACGAACAAGGGGATCGAGATGAGCACGTCGTTGGACATGACCGAGTACGCACGCTGAACCATCAAGTCCAGTGTCTGGTTGACCGCCAAATCAGGGTTCTGGCTGCGGTAGGCAATCCAGGCGAAGATCATGCCCATGCCCATCAATGTGAAGGCAGTTGGGAAACCCAACATGATCGCCACCACCACCAGCGCCAGCATCAGCAAACCCAAATGACCGTTGGTCATCTCGGAGGGCGCAGGCAGCAAAATAAAGGCCGACAACACGACCAAGGCCATGATCGTCAGGCCAAACCAAACTTCTTTTTTCATTTGTGAGTTCCCTTGCCAGCCGCTGTCACCAACACATCGAGTTTGGCAATGTCTTCGTCTTTGACGTTGACCATTTCCTTGAGCTTTTCAACGTCCACTTCATCCACGTCATCCCCGCGCTTGGGCCATTCGCCCTGCTTGATGCAGACAATGCAACGCACAATTTCAACCAAGCCCTGAGCCAACAAAAAGGCTCCTGCAATCGGCAAGATGGTCTTGAAAGGATAAACCGGTGGGCCGTCGGCAGTGATGTTGGAATGCTCGTTGATGGCCCAAGATTCGGCCGCGAAACCGTAACCTGCGTAAGCCAACGCCACCACGCCGGGAATGAAAAACAAAATATAGAGAATCAAGTCCAGCCAGGCCTGGAGGCGAGGCGGGAAAAAGCCATAAAGCACATCGCCGCGTACATGGCCGTTTTTAGACAAGGTGTAAGCGCCGGCCATCATGAAGAGCGATCCGTACATCATGCTCATCACGTCAAAAGCCCAGGCGTGGGGGTTGTCCAACACATAGCGGGAGAACACCTCCCAAGAAATCATGACAGTCAACGCCACGATCAGCCAAGAAAAGAATTGGCCAATCCAAGTGCTGACTTTGTCGATAAAGAGCAATAGATTTTGCATAAGGGAACCACGTAAAAATAAATCAGCCATCTGGACAAGCCCAGATGGCTGATGGGCTAAGTCAGATCAGGAGATCAGGCCTTTTTGGCACCAAAGAAGTGGTTCACAGCCATACGGCGGCTGATGTTGGTGTCCTGATCCCACTTCACAGCGCGGGCTGCAAAGGCTTTCTGCGAGGCCACCACTTCTTTGAAGATGGGGTTCTCGGCAGACTTCTTCTCCAGAATTTCAGACCAGACCTTGAGTTGCTCTTGCAGGATCGCGTCAGGTGTCTTGAAGAACTTGACCTTGTCCTTGGTTTGCAGTTCGACGTAATCCTTGGAGTAACGGTCGATGGCTTTCCACGACATGTCGGCCGAAGCGGCTTCTGTGGCGATGGAAATCACAGACTTCAACTTCGCAGGCAGCGCGTCGTACTTGGTCTTGTTGAACATGATCTCGAAGGTTTCCGAAGCCTGGTGGTAGCTTTGCAGCATGCAGACCTTGGACACATCGGGGAAACCCAAGATGCGGTCGGATGTCGCGTTGTTGAACTCGGCACCGTCGAGCAGACCGCGGTCCATCGCAGGGACGATCTCGCCGCCAGGCAAGGCGTTCACAGCAGCGCCCATGGCGGTGAACAAGTCAATGGCCAAACCGTTGGTGCGGAACTTCAGGCCTTTCAGGTCCGATGTCTTGGTGATCGGCTTCTTGAACCAGCCGAATGGCTGTGTGGCCATGGGACCGTAAAGGAAGGACTGCACGTTGCCGCCAATGGAGGCATACAATTTGGCCAGCAGTTCAGCGCCACCGCCGTACTTGTGCCAGGCCAGAATCATGTTGGCGTCCATGCCGAAAGCAGGGCCGGAGCTCCACAGGGCCAGGGCGTTTTGCTTGCCGTAGTGGTAACCCAACACGCCGTGACCGCCGTCCAAAGTGCCTTTGGAGACGGCTTCGAGCAAACCAAATGCAGGCACCACGGCGCCAGCAGGCAGCACTTCGATCTTCAGATCGCCACCGGTCATGTCATTGACTTTTTTGGCGTAGTCGAGTGCGTACTCGTGGAAGATGTCCTTGGCAGGCCAGGTGCTCTGCCAGCGCATGGAGATCGGGCCGGTTTGGGCCTTGGCGATCATGGGTGCGGAAATAGCACCTGCGGCGACAGCTGCGCCTTTGAGGAGGTTGCGACGACGTGGGGTTTGGGCTTCGGTCAAGTGGGTCTCCAGTGGTTATAAAACTTTTAAGCGTAAAAAGTTACCGCTTGGTTACCATTATCAGAGTAGCCAGCCTCAGACCTCTAAGTAAAAACCCGCGTCCTGTCCGTCATTTTTTTCAATGGGCCACGCAAAAACTTTCAATCACGCCACGAGGTCAAAGCCTTGCGACTCCACGCTGATGAAAGCTTCGGTGAAAGCCGCCAGCCGTGCATAAAAAACCGCGCGAGGATGGGCCTGCAAGGTCTGACACAAGGCGGGTAACCAAGACTGCACGTGCTGCGTGAAAAAGGCTTGCTGGCGGGTCAGGTTCGACACCGCCACATCGTCGCCCGCAATCAGGAAGCGCATGACCTCCAAGACGTAGGCCGCATGGTCTTCGGTTTCTGGCATGGCCTCGCTGCGGGCCAGGCCCAACTCGGCCAAATCGTCGCGCAAACGCACCAGCGGCTTTTCATTCAAGAACCCGCTGAGGTAATGCGAACCAAACAAATACACCTCGGGCTTGCCCACACCGCCAAACAAGCCGGTGTATTCGGCCGCGATTTGAGCCTGGCTCAAACTGCGGGCGCAGGCTACCAGCTCACGCCAAGGCTCCTCCAGAAAGCCACCGGCATCGGGGGCTTCGGTCACCGCGACCTGCAACTGGCCGAGCAGTTCATCGCCCGGAGCTTGGTAGTACAGCTGTGACAGCAGGCCATAGACTTCGGCACGGGCGGTTTCTTCGTCCAGCGCGTGGCTGCTGGGGGACAGGTTCAGTTCTTGGCTCATGACAATTGATTATTGGGGTTTGGAAGGCGTGCCGGCACCCGGGACGCGCACCTGGTTTTCATCAGTGAACATGTCCACCACACGGCAGTCGCCGCACATTTTGAGGCGTTCGAGCGCCGCTCCCTGGAACATGCTGTGTCCGGCCAGACGGCCCAGCATGGCTTCGATGCCTTTGAGCGTGCCAAAGGGTTTGCTGCAGCGGATGCAGGCATAAGGCGGACTGCCGTGCAAGACACGCACTTGCGTGCGCTCGGGCGTCAGAGACAGGCGGGGCTGCAAGGTGATCGCGTTCTCCGGACAAGTCTTGGCACACAGGCCGCACTGCACGCAGTTTTTTTCGATGAAACGGATTTCCGGCTGCAGCGGGTTGTCCTGCAAGGCCGAGGAGGGGCAAGCGCCCACGCAGCTCATGCACAGGGTGCACTTGTTGCCGTCCACCACGATGCTGCCCAGGGGCGAGCCGGCAGCAGGCAAATCGAGCGCCTTGGGGCGCTTAGCCTCGTCCATGGCCATCACGGGCGACTGGGCCATCAGGTGATCAATGACCAGCTCCAGGTTGCTGCGCTTTTCGGCCTGCACCGCGTGGCGGGCGGCGGTGGCGGGGCCGGTGGGCAGGTTGATGACCTTGAGGCCGCGGGCGGCCAGGCGCTGCAAATCGGCATCCAGTGACGTGGCGGTCTTGGCTTCGATCAGCTGGAAATGCACGCCGGTGTAGCCCAGGCCGCTCAGCAGGCTTTGGGCCACGGCCATTTGTTCCATGAGCGCGGTGCGGTATTGGGGCGCTTCTTCGTGGGTGAGCAGCACCATGACCTGGCGAGCACCATAAGCCACTGCCGAGAGCCACAACTCCATGCCCACACTGGCCGTGTGCCACAAGGCCACAGGCATCACGCGGGCGGGCACCCCTTGCATGACGCCCAGCTGCGCACCGCGGCCCAGCTCGTCGATCAGGGCCTGGCCTTTTTCCTGGCTGTGCAACAGCAACGCGGCATCGCGCCCACCTGCGGCCTGGTAGGCCGACAGCAGTGCGCGGATCTTGGCGCCCTGCTCTGCCGGGCGCGGATAGGCATAGGTCAGTGCGCCCGTGGGGCACGCCGTGGTGCACGCGCCGCAACCCACACACAGGTTGGGGTTGACCACGATTTGCTGGCGGCTTTTGTCCGAGCGCACGGCCTCGGCCGAGCAGATGTCGATGCAGGCACTGCAGCCCACCTGCTCATTGCGGCTGTGGGCGCAGAGCTTTTGCTTGTAGGCAAAAAAGCGCGGCTTTTCAAACTCGCCCACCAGCTCCCGCACCTTGAGCAAGGTTTGCAAGTCTTGACCATCCCAGCGGAAGTAACCCTGCGGCAAGACGTGCGAGGTGAACGTGGGCGAAGCTTTGTCACCGCGCAGGTCCAGCACCACATCGAAGCGCTCGGTTTGCGGACGCGCGTCGCGCGAGAAGTCGATGGCGCCGGCGGCCTCGCACACTTTCACGCAGTCGCGGTGCGAAGTGCAGCGCGACAGATCCACCTGGTAATCGAGGCCAATGGCCTGCTCGGGGCAAGCGGCCACGCAGGCGTTGCAGCGGGTACACAGGTCGAGGTCAATCGGGTTGCTGGCGTCCCACGACACCTCGAACGCACCCAACCAGCCCTTGAGGCCTTGCAAGCGACCCGCCACCACCGGAAAGCGCCGCTCCTGGCTGCCCCCGGCATTGCCGGGGCCTTGCGCAAAAATCGTGACCTGCATCGTATCGGCCAGGAAGCTGGCCGCGCGTTCGGCGGCATCGATGGCTCCGATGATGAGCACACGGCCTTCGCTTTTGTAGGTCACGGTGGCCACCGGCTCCGGCTCAGGCAGGCGGGCAGCCGCCAGCAAGGCGGCCATTTTGGGCGTGGCGTGCGCGGCTTCCTTGCCCCAGCCACCGGTTTCCCGGATATTGACAAAACGGATCGGCGAGATCGCGCCTTCGGTTTGTTCGGCCAGTTCACTGAACAGGCGTTTTTCCTGGGTGCAGGCCACCACCACGGTCTCGCCGGTTTTCACGGCTTTCTGGAATTGCCCGGCCTCGCGGCGGCACAAGGTGGTGTGCAGCGTCAGGTCTTCACCCAGTGCTTGGCCCAGAGCTTGGGTTTGCAGGGGCATGGTTTGGTTGCAGTTGCAAATCAGGGTGGTCATGTTCTGTCGATTCAGGTGCCTGCAGCGCCGGTGTGGGCTGCAGTGTCGGTGTCATTGGGGATGGCGGCGACTGTGCCACAAGTGGCGAGTCTTGCGGCGCGTCGGGACTTTGCGCGGGCCTGTCCTGCAGGCCACTGTCGGCGGTCGCAGGCACGTCGTTCTGTGTTTTTTTGGGGAACAGGTTCAGCAACTCGGCCCCCACCATCTTTTCAAGCATACCCGCAGGCAGAGGGTCCGGCGTGTTGTAGTCGCCGATGTAGATGTCCAAACCGTCCATCACATTGAAGTGCGGGTCGGTGAAGAGTTTTTTCATGGCTGCATTGCGCACCTCGCCGGGCACGCCCTGGCGCATGAAGCTCTGGTAATCGGAGGACGGCGTGAGTTCCTGCACATCGGCCATCGTCGGCAGCGGGGGCTCTGAGGCATCGGGAATTGGGGCTGGGGCCCCTGGGGCCAAACGGTCTGCGGCATGGGGCTGCGGCTGACCATCGGTCCTCGCTGGTGTCGGAACAGCGGCCGAAGCCACCCGCCGAGTGGCTTCAGACTCGGTCTGCGGGGCTGCACTCTGGTCAAGACCTTGCTTGCGGCGCGACCAACGGCTGAAAAAGTTGTCGCTCATGGCCCTGGCCTTGCGCCTTTGCGTTTGCTGTCGGTGCTGACCGAGACGGGTTGACCGAAACGGTCGGTCAGGCGCTGGAAACTCTGTGGGCGCTGGCGCTTTTTTTCTTCGGGCACAAAGTGCTGCTCGGCAAACCCCTGCATCCAGGCCACCACTTCGGCGGGGGCTGGAATGGTTTCAACGGTTTCCTGTGCGTCCAGCCAGCGGCCTGCATCGTGGTAGCTCAGGCTCACGGCTTGCGGCACCGCCAGCGGCTCGCTGCCGTCTTCGGCGTCGATCAAACGCCACATGACAAAGTAGCAAGGCGTGGGCGAAGTGGCGTTGAGCCAATACCCTTCTGCATCGTCGGTGAACAGCGCCACGGGCCAGCCCGGGTAAAGCCAGAGCGAATCGGTAGCGGTTTGGCGCAGGCTGCGGGGGGCTGAGCCAAACCCCGCTTCGTTCGGCACTACATCGGCCAGCACCCAGCGCCAAGATTGCCAACGCGCCATAGGGCCTTGCACAGCCTCTTTGCGCATCAGTACAGCCACATCAATTTGTGGACGTGAAGACATGGACACTATTTCCCTTAGAGAGATCAAAGATCAGTTGCCGAGCACGTACTCGTGCGAAGGCAAAGCAAGCAAGAATACCGTACCTTGGCCGGCCTCGCTTTCAAAGCTCAATCTCCCCGCGTGCGTTGCCACAATCGATTGGCTGAGCCACAAACCCACACCCATGCCTTTGGATTTGGACGTCTTGAACAGGGCAAAAACGTCCTCTTTTTCATCATCTTCCATGCCGCAGCCGTTGTCAGCAATGCGCAACTCCACCCAACCCGGGCGGGCTTGACCGGAAATGACAATTCGAGAGGGCTGCCCAGGCTTTTCGAGCAAGGCCTCAATGGCGTTGTTCAATAAATTGAGCACCACTTGCTGGAGCTGTGTGGCATCTCCAGTCAACGGCAAAGGCCCCTGGAAATCCATGTCGAGTTCAATGTCACAGCGTTTGGCATGGGCGCTCACCATGTTCACCATGTCTTGAACCAATTGGGACAGGTCCAAGCGGGCGTACTCCCCCTTGCCAGTGGCAAACATGCTGCGCAAAGTGCGGATGATGGCCGCCGCGTGGCGCGTGTCCTGCCGAATCAGATCGGCCAGTTTGTGGACTTCGGCCAGTGCCGCTTGGGGATCTCGGTTGCGCCGCAAGTGTGACTCGATCAATTCGGTTTTGAGCACGATGGTGGTCAGCGGCTGATTCAGTTCATGGGCCATGCTGGCCACCAGCGCCCCCATGCCCGCCGACTTGTTGGACAAGGTCAAGCGCCGGATGATTTCCTCCCTCTCGGCCAGCAAAACACTCAGGGCATCGGAATGCTGGAGGGCCATTGCAGCACGCTCTTGCTCACGGGCCAATTGCTGCCCCATCGCGATTTGGCGGCGGTGGTTCTGGTCAATGAAAATCTGCATGAAGCCCACACACAGCATGACCAAAGCCACAAATTGACCAGCGAAAACCAGCAGATGGTCCCAGGAGGCTGCGTACAAATCTGCGCCCCCCACGCCGACCAGCATGGCCACAGTCTTGATGCCCAAGGTGAGCGACAAAATCAAGCCCGCCCACATCACCGAATCTGCGCCCTTTTTGTCGTGTGTCAGGGCGATGCGCTGGCCTGCAAAGAAATATTCCAGGCAGTTGAAGGTATAAAAAGCATAGAACACCAGCATGACGGTGCCCTCGGGTGAGCCCGAAAAATGCAAACCATAGCTGGTGGCCAAAAAGACGATGTTCGCCGCACCCGAGCTCCATAACCAAAGCGGAGATGCCGCTGCGCTGAGGGAACGAAGAGCCACCTGCCGGCCCCAGTTACCGGCTGCCATCAAAAACTGGCCAGCGACCACCACCACATCGGTGCTGAGCCAGCCCCGGCTGCCTAAAACACACAGACCCAATGCGCTGAATATGCCCGAAGCACTCCACAAAACCACCACGGGGCTGCGAAAACGGGCCAGGCCATACCAGATGGCGGCGTGCAGCATCAGGTACAAAAACGCATCCATCCAGAAGATGGTTTGCACATTCACATTCAAAACGGCCTCCTTGGCCCGATCGGACAGCCAACCGGGGTTGACGCCGGATCACCAACCCACCGGTTCAAGCCGGTTCAAGACAGCCGCAGATTATGCGTCCACCCCCGCAGCCGCTTCGATCCGGACCGCGCAGTATTTGAACTCCGGAATCTTGCCAAAAGGGTCCAGCGCCGCATTGGTCAGCAAGTTGGCCGCCGCTTCTTGGTAAGCGAAGGGGATGAACACCGCGCCTGCGGGTGTGCCATCGTCCTGGCGCAGCTGCAGCAGCACTTCACCCCTACGCGAAGCGATCCGCACCGTCTGCCCCGCTTGCAAACCCAGCCGCTGCAGATCAGCTCCGCACATCGAGGCCGTGGCCGCAGGCTCCAGGGCGTCGAGCACGGTGGCGCGGCGCGTCATGCTGCCGGTGTGCCAGTGCTCCAGCTGCCGCCCGGTGATGAGCACCAGCGGGTACTCGGCATCGGGCTGCTCATTGGCCGGGATCAGGCTGGCGGGCACCAGCCAGACACGGCCGTCCTTGGTGGGGAAGTGGTCGTGGAAGACGATGGGCTGACCCGGGTCGTCGGCGCTCACGCACGGATAAGTGACCGAGCCCGCGTTCAGGCGCGCCCAGTCGATACCGCCGATCGCCGGGGCCATGGCCTGGCGCATTTCTTCGTACACGGCGGCCACGCCATCGTGTTCGCCTGCGTAGGCCCAATTCAGGCACAGGCGCTGCGCGATCTGCTGGATGATCCACAAGTCAGGCTTCGCATCGCCCGGCGGCAGCACGGCCTGGCGGCCCATTTGCACCGTGCGGTCGGTGTTACTGACGGTGCCGGTTTTTTCGGGCCAGGCGCTCGCAGGCAGCACCACATCGGCCAACCAGGCGGTCTCGGTCAAAAAGATGTCTTGCACCACCAGGTGCTGCAAGCTGGCCAGCGCGTGGCGGGCGTGGTTCAGGTCAGGGTCGCTCATGGCCGGGTTCTCGCCCATGATGTACATGCCGCGCACCTTGTGCGGGTCGCTGTCCGGGGCCAGCGCCTTGTTCATGATCTCGACCACGGTGTAGCCGGGCTGGTCGTCCAGTTTGGTGCCCCAGAATTTCTCGAACCAGTCATGCGCCGACTTGTCGGTCACCCGCTGGTAGTTGGGGTACATCATCGGGATCAGGCCCGCGTCGCTCGCGCCCTGCACATTGTTCTGGCCGCGCAGCGGATGCAAGCCCGTGCCGGGGCGGCCAATCTGGCCGGTGATGCTGGCCAGCGCGATCAGGCAACGCACATTGTCGGTGCCGTGCACATGCTGACTCACACCCATGCCCCACAAGATCATGGCGGCTTTGGCGCTGGCATAGGCCCGTGCCACTTCGCGGATGGTCTCGGCCGGAATGCCGCAGACCGCGCTCATGGCCTCGGGCGTGTAGTCCCGCACATGGGCCTTGAGTTCGGCCACGTTGTCGGCACGCTCGCGCAGGAAGCTTTCGTCGCAAAGATTCTCGGTCACGATGACGTGCAGCATGGCGTTGAGCAGCGCCACATCGGTGTCAGCCTCAAAGGGCAAGGTGCGCCAGGCGTGGCGGCCAAGGTCGGTGATGCGCGGGTCGGCCAGCACGATGCGCGTGCCGCGCTGGGCGGCGTTCTTCATCCAGGTGGCGGCCACCGGGTGGTTGGCTGTGGGGTTGGAGCCGATCACGAGGATGAGGTCCGAATGCTCAACATCGCGCACCGGGTTGCTCACCGCACCCGAGCCCACGCCCTCCAAAAGTGCCGCGACGCTCGACGCGTGGCACAGGCGGGTGCAATGGTCCACGTTGTTGCTGCCAAAGCCGGTGCGCACCAGCTTCTGGAACAGGTAGGCTTCTTCGTTGCTGCCCTTGGCCGAGCCGAAACCAGCGAGCGATTTGGGGCCGTGTTGTTGGCGCAGCGCGTTGAGCGGCTGGGTGGCCAGGTCCAGCGCTTCCTCCCATGAGGCTTCGCGAAAGACTTCGCGCCAGTCGGTGTGGCCATCGATCAGGCTGAGGTCCTTGGCCACGCCCGCCATACGGACCAGCGGCTTCGTGATCCGGTCTGGGCTGTGGATGTAGTCCATGCCAAAGCGGCCCTTGACGCACAGGCGGCCTTCGTTGGCCGGGCCCTCGCGGCCTTTGACGCTGATGATCTTCTCATCACGCACCTGGTAGGTGACCAGGCACCCCACCCCGCAAAACGGGCACACCGAATCGACTTCGCGGTCCACCTTTTGCGGTCCCATGTGGCTCTTGGGCATGAGCGCACCCGTGGGGCAGGCCTGCACACATTCGCCGCAGCCCACGCACGAGCTGCCACCCATCGGGTCGGCCAGGTCGAACACCACCTGCGTGTGCGCACCCCGAAAGGCCAAACCGATCACGTCGTTGACCTGCAGGTCGCGGCAAGCGCGTTGGCAGCGGTTGCATTGGATGCAGGCGTCCAGGTTCACGGCCATGGCCGGGTGCGACAGGTCGGCGGGCACCGCCTCGCGCTGGAGCGCGGCCAGCGCCGGGCGCACCTGCACGCCGTGGTGCTCGGCCCATTGGCTCAACTCGCCGTGTGGGGCTTCAGCGCGGTCGTCCAGCCATTTGTGGCCCTGCTCGGGCAGGTCGGCCAGCAGCATCTCCAGCACCATCTTCTGGCTTTTGAGGGCGCGTTCGCTGTTCGTCTGCACCTGCATGCCGGGCGTGGCGCTGCGGCAGCAGCTTGGGGCCAATGTGCGTTCGCCGGCCACCTCCACCACGCAGGCGCGACAGTTGCCGTCGGGGGCCAAGCCCTCTTTGTGGCACAAGTGCGGAATCGCGATGCCCAGCTCTTTGGCGATGTTGAAAATGCTTTTCCCGGCAGGGGCCTCGACGCTTTGGCCGTTGAGGGTGAATTGAACGGTGCTCATGCTGGGGCCCCGACTTCGTGCGGAAAATACTGCAGCACACAGCGGATCGGGTTCGGCGCGGCTTGCCCCAGACCGCAAATTGACGCATCGCCCATGACCTGCGCCAGGTCTTGCAGGGTGTCGGCATCCCACACATCGGCCGCCATGAGTTGGGCGGCCTTGTCGGTGCCGACGCGGCAAGGCGTGCATTGGCCGCAGCTCTCGTGCGCAAAAAAGCGCATCACGTTCAGCGCCGCTTCGCGGGCGCTGTCGTGTTGGCTGAGCACCATCACGGCGCCCGAGCCGATGAAGCAGCCGTGCGGCTGCAAGGTGTCAAAGTCGAGCGGTACGTCGGCCAGACGCGCGGGCAAGATGCCGCCGCTGGCACCACCGGGCAAATAGGCGTAGAGCGTGTGCCCCTCGGCCATGCCGCCGCAGTATTCGTCGACCAATTCGCGCAGCGTGATACCTGCGGGCGCGAGCTTGACACCCGGGTGTTTCACGCGGCCACTCACGCTGAAGCGGCGCAGTCCCTGGCGGCCATGGCGACCGTGCGATGCAAAGCTGTCGGCGCCTTGTTCGATGAGCTCGCGTATCCAGTACAGCGTCTCAAAGTTGTGCTCCAGGGTCGGGCGGCCAAACAGGCCGACTTCAGCGATGTAAGGCGGGCGCATGCGGGGCTCACCCCGTTTGCCCTCGATGCTCTCGATCATTGCGGATTCTTCACCGCAAATGTAGGCGCCCGCGCCACGGCGCAACTCGATGCGCGGCATGGCGCAAGGCGGATTGGCCTGAAGGGCAGCCAACTCTTCGGTCAGCAAGACACGCGCTTCGTGGTACTCGTCGCGCAGGTAGATGTAGACCGCTTCGCAGCCGACCACGCTGGCCGCGATCAGCACGCCTTCCAGAAAGCGGTGCGGGTCCGACTCCAAGCAGGTGCGGTCCTTGAAGGTGCCGGGCTCGCCCTCGTCGATGTTCACCGCCATGAGACGTGGACCCGGCTGGCTGCGCACGATGCGCCATTTGCGGCCGGCCGGGAAACCCGCGCCGCCCAGACCCCGCAAACCCGAGGACTCCAGACACTGGATGACCGATTCGTGATCCTTCAGCCCCGCCGCGACCTGCAGCGCCAGCTGGTAACCGCCGGCTTGCCGATAAGCCGCCAGCCGAGTGGCGTCGGGCAAAGGGTTCGGTGTGGTCTGCTGCGCCACCACCCGGTCGCTCACGGCCTGGGGCGTAGCCTGCGCCACGGCCTGCTGGCCCACCTGGGCGGCTGGCGCCTGCTCGCAGCGGCCCAGGCACGGCACGGGCACCACTTTCACGCCCAGCAGCTCGGCCTGCAACTGGCGCAGCAAGCCGTCACTGCCGGCCAGGCTGCAGCTCAGGCTGTCACACACACGCACAGTCAGACGCGGCGCGGTTTCATCGTCTTTCAGGATCTCGAAGTGGTGATAAAAGGAAGCGACCTCGAACACCTCGACCACGGGCAAGCGCATTTCGGCCGCCAGCGCCACGATGTGCCGCTCGAAGAGACCATGGAAATGGTCGTTCAGTGCATGCAGGTGTTCGATCAACAGATCCCTGCGGTGACCGTCTGCGGGCGGTGCACCGATCAGAGCGCGCACCTGGGCACGCGCCTCGGGCAAGACCTGACGGCCTTTGAGCTGGAATCGGGGCTGGCGCAGTTGCTCACGCAACTGCTGGAGCCCGATGCGGGTTTCGGTCGTGGGGTCGGTCTGCATGCGAAGCAATCACTCCAAGAATCAGCGAGCCAAAGGGGATGCTGGACGGTCGGCCGCCTCACCTCCCAAGCAGCGGGACTCTAGCGCGAATGGACGGTCTCTTCCGCAAAACGGCGACACCCCCAAGACACGGCATCCACTCAATAGGTCTCAAGGTGGAGCCGACCTTCTTTCTTGAGGGCCGCACCCACGCTATCCCAATCGAGTCCGGCGTTCTGTGCGATGTCTCGCAAGGCCATGACCACGCCTTCTTCCATGCTTTTGAGGCCGCAGACGTAAAAGCAGGTGTTCGGGTCTTTGAGCTGGGCCACCAGGTCGGCCGCGCGATCGCGCATGGCGTCCTGCACATAGCGCTTGGGTTTGCCGACTTCACGCGAGAAAGCGAATTCGATGTCGATGAAGTCCTTGGGCAGGTTGTTCAGCGGGCCAAAGTACGGCAGCTCGGCCGGGGTGCGTGCGCCGAAGAACAGCATCAGCTTGCCACCCTCGAACTTGCCGCTGGCCCGCAAGCGGCGGCGCCACTCGGTCATGGCCCGCATGGGCGCAGAGCCGGTGCCGGTGCAGATCATGACAATGTTGCTCTTGGGGTGGTTGGGCATCAGGAAGCTCGCGCCAAACGGCCCGATCACCTGCACCTTGTCACCGACCTGCAGATCACACATGTAGTTGGAGCCGACGCCACGTACCGGCTGGCCATCGTGGTCTTCGAGCACGCGCTTGATGGTCAGCGACAGGTTGTTGTGGCCCGGGCGCTCGCCGTTGCGGGGGCTGGCGATCGAGTACTGGCGCGCATGGTGCGGCTTGCCTTTGGCATCCAAGCCCGGTGGGATGATGCCGATCGACTGGCCTTCGAGCACCGGGAAAGGCATGCTGCCGAAGTCGAGCACGATGTGGTGGGTGTCGTAGTCTTGTTGCCCGTCTTGTTTGCCGACTTCGGTCACGCGCAGGTTGCCGGTGACGGTGGCGGTGATGGTTTTTTCGGCCGCTTTGGGGCCATAGAGGTTGGTATAGGCATGCGCTGCCGACCATGGCGGGATGGTGGCGCCGAACTGGGCCGAGTTGAAGCCCGACGCAGAGGCGGTGCTGGCCGCCGAAGCCGAAGAGGCCGCGGCCGCTTGCACAGCAGCTTGGGCTTCTTCTTGTGCGGCATCGCCAGGGCCACCGGCCTCAGCCAATTCCTCAGCGCTCAGTTCAGCAGGCAGCTCGTCCCACTTGAGTTGTTCTTCGATGCTGTAGGCCTTGGCCTTGGGCATCATGCGCCAGTTGTCAATCGAGCCTGTGGGGCATGGCGAGATGCAGTCCATGCAGAGGTTGCAGATGTCGGCCTTGACGACGTAGTTGAGCGAGTCGTGGGTGATGGCCCCAACTGGGCAGATCGCTTCGCAAGTGTTGCAGCGGATGCAGATTTCCGGGTCGATCAGGTGTTGTTTGATCAAGGTCGCTTCTGTGCTCATGTCTTGGATCTCTTGTTGTGTCTTTAGCGATTTGTTTTTGGTTTGCGAGGCCCGCAACGGTATGGCTTGGGGCCGGGCGCCTCATGCTGGAGTACCAGAAATCGGCGCCCGGCCCCAAGCCATACCGTCGCTCAGCGCCAGCGCAGACCTTGCAGTCTACTGGCGTTGGGTGTGCTTTGCGCACACCATGCAGTCATCAAAGGCAGGGGCGGGTGACGATTTCTGGCACCCCAGTATGAGGAACCCGCCCCTGCCTTTGATGACTGCCGCCCCACGAAGGAGGCAGCAGTCAAATCAGAGACTCAATCAGTTGAAACGGACGTAATCAAAGTCCACAGGCTGACGGTTGATGCCCATGACGGGTGGCGCGATCCAGTTGGCAAACTTGCCTGGCTCGACGCAACGGCCCATCAGACTGGCCACATAGGCGCGGTCTTCGTTGGTAGGCAACCACTCGCCCACTTTGGACATCCACTCTTCATCGCTCACCACACGGCCATCGGGCGTGATCTTGGCACCGGACAAAGAGCCGATGTTGCGGTGGAAAGCCTTGTGGGGCGCGGTCAAGGTGAAAGGAATACCGGCTTTGGAGATCACGCGGTTCCAACGCTCGATGCCGCCTTTGGAATCGGTGATGTAATCATCGCGCAGCACCTCGTTCAAAGCGTTGAGCATCGGCACTTCTTTCTCGACCAGCTTGCCGTCTTCGACCGACAGGATCTTGTAGCTGTTGCCCTTCAAGACGTGGTCATCGGTGCGCTTGCCTTCTTCGTAACGGCCCTTCAGACCGGAGCTGTAGAAGGTGGCGGCGTTGGACGACTGGTCGGCACCGAACAGGTCGATGGTCACCGAGAAGTGGAAGTTGATGTAACGCTGGATGGTCGGCAGGTCGATCACACCGGCGGCGCGCAGCTTGGCCACGTCATCGGTTTTGAGCTGGTTCATCACGTCCACGGTGCGCTGGATGGTGCGGCTCACGCCGGACTCACCCACAAACATGTGGTGGGCTTCTTCGGTCAGCATAAACTTGGTGGTGCGGGCCAATGGGTCGAAAGCCGACTCAGCCAAAGCGCACAGCTGGAACTTGCCGTCACGGTCTGTGAAGTAAGTGAACATGAAGAAAGACAACCAGTCAGGGGTCTTCTCGTTGAAGGCCTGCAGGATACGGGGGTTGTCTTCGTTGCCGCTGTTGCGCTGCAGCAGGGCGTCGGCTTCTTCACGGCCGTCTTTGCCAAAGTATTTGTGCAGCAAATACACCATGGCCCACAGGTGGCGGCCTTCTTCGACGTTGATCTGGAACAGGTTGCGCAGGTCATACATGCTGGGCGCAGTCAGGCCCAGGTGACGCTGCTGCTCGACCGATGCGGGCTCGGTGTCGCCTTGGGTCACGATGATGCGGCGCAGGTTGGCGCGGTGCTCGCCAGGCACGTCTTGCCAGGCTTTCTCGCCGATGTGGTCACCGAAGTGGATCTTGCGGTCTTGCTCGCCGGGGTTGAGGAACACGCCCCAACGGTAGTCGCGCATCTTGACGTGGCCAAACTGGGCCCAGCCTTGCGGGTCCACGCTCACGGCCGTGCGCAGGTACACGTCCATGTCGGTCGAGCCCTCGGGGCCCATGTCGTCCCACCAGTTGATGAAGTTGGGCTGCCACTGCTCCAAGGCGCGTTGCAGCGTGCGGTCTTCGCTCAAGTTGACGTTGTTGGGGATTTTTTCGCTGTAGTTGATACCGGACATGAGAGTCTCCAGAAATAAAAAAGCAACGGTGGGGTCAAATTTCGGTTGCAGCGCGGACCACCGGGCACCGCACTGCACAACGCAAAAACATCAAACGCGGTTCATATCAAACTGGACTTTTTCGCCTTTGCCGTAAACCTTCAGGGCACCTTTTTCGCCAACGGCGTTGGGGCGCTGGAAGATCCAGTTCTGCCAGGCAGTCAAGCGGCCGAAGATGCGGGTCAGCATGTTCTCTTGCTGAGCGAAACGCAGGTTGGCTTCCAGACCGGTCAAGGCGTCAGGCGACATGGACGAACGCTCTTCCAGGGCCAAACGGATCTCGTCAGCCCAGTCGATGTCGTCAGGCGCTGCCGTGACCAAGCCCAGGGCCAGAGCGGCGTCGGCATCCAAGGCCTTGCCGATGGCGCCGCGAGCGGCTTCCATCGCGGGCACTTCTTCATAAAAGCGGCGCTGCAGGCGGGTCTGGTCATTGACCATGGGGAAGAAACCAAAGTTCATTTCGTTCAGCTGAATCTTGGGGGCTTTGGCTTCGTCGTCCGGCAGCGCCAGCATGTAGGCACGGTCGGCACAGAAGGCCAATTCGGCGAGTGTGCCGACAAAACAAGTCCCCTCTTCGACCAAGGCAAACAGGCTGCGCGAGGTCACGTCCATCCGGGCCAGTGTGCGGCGCAGGTGACCGATGGTTTCGCGCACAAACCAGTGGTCTTTGTGGGCCAGCATGGTGGCATCCGAGGCCAGCACCGCGGCAGCGTCGCCCGAAGTCTTGATGACCCAGGTGCCGATGTCGAGTTCGTTGGTGCGCATGTGCAGGATGGCGTCGTCGAGTTCGCGCACCATCTGCAGCGGCCACCAGTTCACGCCTGCGGCTTCGATGCCGGCAATGTCGGTGGGCTGGGCCGTGGCAGGCGCCTTGACGGTGAAGGTGGCGATGCGCTTGGCGCGGTCGATGTCCACCGACACATTGGTGTAGCTCAGGCTGTCAGCCGCGATGGTGCGGTTGATCGGTGTGAGGGTCACACCTTTGGCGCCCACGGGGCGGATGCTGCCAGCGGCCAGCTTGGTGGCACGCTCTTTGACCACTTCCTTGAAGGCTGCGGGCTTGGCGATCGCGTCGACCAAACGCCAGTCCACGGCTTTTTGACCGCGCACGCCTTCGACGCTGGTGCAGAAGATGTCGGCCAGGTCGTGGCGCATATGGCGCTTGTCGGTCACGCGGGTCAGGCCACCGGTACCGGGCAGCACGCCCAGCAGGGGCACTTCAGGCAAAGACACGGCAGACGAGCGGTCGTCCACCAGCACGATGTCGTCGCAAGCCAGGGCCAGCTCGTAGCCGCCGCCCGCGCAAGCGCCGTTCAGGGCCGCGACGAATTTCAGGCCGTCGTGCTTGCTGGAGTCTTCGATGCCGTTGCGGGTTTCGTTGGTGAATTTGCAGAAGTTCACTTTCCAGCCGTGGGTGGACACACCCAACATGAAGATGTTGGCGCCAGAACAGAACACGCGGTCACGCGCGCTGGTCACCACCACGGTGCGCACTTCAGGGTGCTCAAAGCGGATGCGCTGCAGCGCGTCGTGCAACTCGATGTCCACACCCAGGTCGTAACTGTTGAGCTTGAGTTTGTAGCCAGGTCGGATGCCGGCGTCTTCGTTGATGTTGATCGACAAGGTCGCGATCTCGCCCTCAAAGGCCAATTGAATGTGCTTGTACTCGGCTGGGTTGGTCTGGTAATTGACCTGAAGGGAAGTGCTCATGTCGGTCTCCGTCGTGTAGGAAGGTTTGATGTTGGTCAAAAAATGCACTTCAGTGCATGCTTTGCTGAATTTTAGTGCCGATCAAGTCCACCCTCAATATGCACTTTAATTCATTTTATAGGTATTTACCCTAGGAAATGAAATTTCTTGCATCCCTCAAGACACCAAAGTCAGGTGCTGGCGAACCGAAGATCGCAAGGCCTCGAACGCCTGGTCTTCGGTGCGCCCGCTGGTGTTGATGGCCAGGTCGGCTTTGGAATAGAAGGCTGAGCGCCCCTCCAAAATGCGCTTGAGGTCTTCCATCGCCTCGCGGCTGGCCGCCATGGGGCGCATGTCGCCTTGTGCGGCCACGCGCCCCATGTGGTCAGCCGCATCGGCCTGCAGCCACACGGTGGTGCAGTGCGACAACAGCAGGTTGAAATTGGCCGAATCCGAGACCAAACCACCGGGTGTGGCGATCACCACTTCGGGGTAGATCTGAATGGCTTCTTCGAGGGCGCGCCGCTCGTAACGGCGGTAGGCGTTGGCCCCATAGAGGTTGTGGATCTCGCTGATCTGGCAACCGGCAAACTGCTCGATCTCGCGGCTCAGCTCAATGAAGGGAAAGCCCAGGTCCTTAGCCAAGCGCTGGCCCAGCGAGGTCTTGCCCGCGCCGCGCAAGCCAATGAGGGCGATGCGGTTCTTGCGCTCTTGCGCGTTACCGCCCTCGCCAAACATGTCGCTCAGCTGCACACGCGCACGGCGCAAATCGGCCTCGCTGCGTTTGGAGAGCAACTCGCGAATCAGCAGCCACTCGGGGGAAGTGGTGGTCACATCGCCCAGCAGTTCGGCCAGCGAGCATTGCAGGGCCTGCGCCACCTGCAAGAGCACCAGCACCGACACATTGCCCGTGCCGTATTCGAGGTTGGCCAAATGGCGCTCGGACACATCGGCCGCCACCGCCACGGCGCGGCGTGTCATGCCTTTGCGCGAACGCAAGGTGCGCACGCGCTCGCCCAGCGCTTCCAGAAAAGGACTGCGCCGGGTTTCGGGCTCGGAAACTTCCATCAATGTGGATTCAGGGGATGTCATGCTCAACCTTTGATCACCGACCAGGGAAAACCCTAGGAATTCATCAACCTCAAAACATGCACTTTAATGCATACTATCAGGCACGCACAATAGTGCATCACCCGCTGTTTATACCGCCAACTGAGCCTCTGGAACAGTTTTTTTGTGGCATGCCCCGGTGTGCCGACCCGAAACCACCAACCTGAATCACCCGCTGAAAGCCCCGCCCATGAACAGCCCCCTGCTCCCCAATTTTTTCGCTGGCCGCTGGCAGACCGGCACCGGCGAAGGCACGCCGATGTTCGACCCGGTGCTGAACACCGAGCTGGCCCGCGTGTCCAGCACCGGCATCGACCTGGCCGAAGGCTTTGCTTTTGCACGTGAAACGGGCGGTGCGTCCTTGCGCGCTCTGAGCTACGGCCAGCGCGCTGCGCTGCTCTCCAAGATCGTCGAGGTGCTGCAAGCCAACCGCGACGCCTACTACGAGATCGCCACTGCCAACAGCGGCACTGTAGCCAAGGACTCGGCTGTGGACATCGACGGCGCCATCTTCACACTGGGTTACTACGCCAAACAGGGTGCGGCCCTGGGTGACGCCACGCTGCTGCTGGACGGCCAGCGCATCCGCATGGCCAAGGACCCGGCTTTCCAGACCCAGCACATCCAGGTGCCGACCCACGGCGTGGCCCTCTTCATCAACGCCTTCAACTTCCCCAGCTGGGGCCTTTGGGAAAAAGCCGCGCCAGCCCTGCTCTCGGGCGTGCCCGTCATCATCAAACCCGCCACGGCCACCGCCTGGTTGACCCAGCGCATGGTCAAAGACGTGGTCGATGCGGGCGTGCTGCCCGTGGGCGCGCTGTCGGTCATCTGCGGCTCGTCGGCTGGCCTCATGGACCAGCTGCAGGCCTTTGACGTGGTCAGCTTCACCGGCTCGGCTGAGACGGGCCGGGTCATCCGCAGCCACCGCGCCGTGACCGAGCTGTCGGTGCGCTGCAACATCGAAGCCGACAGCCTCAACAGCGCCCTGCTCTCGCCCGCCGCCACAGCCGACAGCGAAGCCTTCAAGCTGCTGGTGGCCGAAGTCGCCCGCGAAATGACCGTCAAATCAGGCCAGAAGTGCACCGCGATCCGCCGCATTTTTGTGCCCCGCGCGCTCTACCAAGCCGCCGCCGAAGCCATTGGCGCACGCTTGACCAAAACCACCGTGGGCAACCCGCGCAATGAAACGGTGCGCATGGGCGCCCTGGTCAGTCAAGAACAAAAAGCCAGCGTGCTGGCGGGCCTGGCCCAGCTGAAAACCGAAGCCTCCGTGCTGTACGACGGCAACAGCGCCGCCCTGGTCGATGCCGACGCATCGTCCGCTTGCGTGGCCCCGGTGCTACTGGGCACCGAATCGCCCATGACGGCCCAAGTGCTGCACGCGGTCGAGGTGTTCGGCCCCGTCTCCACCCTGATGCCTTACGACAGCATCGCCGAGGCCTACGCCATGATCCGCCGCGGCGAAGGCTCGCTGGTCTGCTCGGTCTACAGCGAAGACCCGGCTTTCACAGCGCAAGCCTCGGTCGAGCTGGCCAGCAGCCACGGCCGCGTGCACGCGGTCTCGCCCGATGTGGCATCGCTGCACAGCGGCCACGGCAACGTGATGCCCATGAGCCTGCACGGCGGACCCGGCCGCGCCGGTGGTGGCGAAGAACTGGGGGGGCTGAGGGCACTCAATTTCTACCATCGCCGCACTGCGGTTCAGGGCAGTGCGCTGGCACTGGATGAGCTGGCCACGCAAGGCGCCGCCTTGTCCATATAAACCCCCCTTCACACGCACCCATCATTCCAACAACATCAGAGACTTCCGAGGAGACAAACCATGCGCCCCGTGCCCCCACCACCCGCAAACTTCAACTTCGCCCAGCACCTGATCGCCAGCAATGCTGGGCGTACCGGCAAAACCGCGCTGATCGACGATGCGGGCCGCATGACCTATGGCGAGTTGACCGAGCAGATCCGCCGCTTTGCAGGAGGCCTGCAGGCCATGGGGATCAAGCGCGAAGAGCGCGTGCTCTTGCTCATGCAAGACAGCAGCGACTGGGTCGTGGCGTTTTTGGGTTCGCTCTATGCGGGCGTGGTGCCGGTGGCCGTGAACACCTTGCTCACGGCCGAAGACTATGCCTTCATGCTGAGCAACAGCCGCGCGCAGGCCGCCCTGGTTTCGGGCGCCCTGCTGCCCACTTTGCAAAGCGCCTTGGGCCTGGTCAAAACCGAGGTGCGCCAGGTGGTGGTCTCGCGCCCCACAGGCCCCTTGGCACAGGGTCAATTCAACATGGCCGACTTTGTCGCCCAAAACCAGCCGGTGCTGCCGGCCCAGACCCTGGCCGATGAACCCGCTTTCTGGCTGTACTCGTCCGGCTCCACCGGCAAGCCCAAGGGCACGGTGCACAGCCAGGGCAACCTGTACTGGACCGCTGAGCTGTATGGCCAAGGCGTGCTGAACCTGCAGGAAAGCGACACCGTGTTCTCGGCCGCCAAGCTGTTCTTTGCCTACGGCTTGGGCAACGCGCTCACCTTCCCGCTGAGCGTGGGTGCCGCGGTGGTGCTGATGGCCGAGCGCCCCACCCCGCAAGCCACTTTCAAGCGCCTGGTCGACCACCAGCCCACCGTGTTTTATGGCGCGCCCACAGGCTACGGCGGCATGCTGGCCAGCCCCGATCTGCCCGCCAAAAACCAGGTCGCGCTGCGCCTGTGCTCGTCGGCGGGTGAAGCGCTGCCGCGCGACATCGGAGAACGCTGGACAGCCCACTTCGGCTGCGAAATCATCGACGGCATCGGCTCGACCGAGATGCTGCACGTCTTCCTGTCCAACCGCCCCGGCGATGTGCGCTACGGCACCACCGGCAAGCCCGTGCCCGGCTACGAAGTGCAACTGCGCAACGAGGACGGCAGCGTGGTCACGGGCCACAACGAAATCGGCGACCTGTACATCCAGGGCCCCAGCAGCGCCCTGATGTACTGGAACAACCGCGAAAAATCGCGCGACACCTTCCAGGGCGTGTGGACCAAGAGTGGCGACAAGTACACCCGCGACCCCGACGGCTACTACACCTACGCCGGGCGCAACGACGACATGCTCAAAGTCAGCGGCATCTACGTCTCGCCCTTCGAGGTCGAGGCCACGCTGGTGCAGCACCCCGCCATCCTCGAAGCTGCGGTGATCGGCAAGGAAGACACCGACGGCCTGACCAAGACCAAGGCCTTCATCGTGCTCAAACAAGGCCAAAGCCTGACCGAAGCCGAAGTCAAAGCGTTTGTGAAAGAGCGCCTGGCTCCTTACAAATACCCGCGCTTCATCGATTTTGTGGCTGAACTGCCCAAAACCGCCACGGGCAAAATTCAACGTTTCCGTCTGCGGGACATGGAAAAGCAATAAGGCACTCGCCAACCCATCTGGAAGATTGGCCCGAAAGAACTCATTTCCAACTTAAATCACCAAAGTAAATTAAAAAACCAAAGACATCACTTGGTCAGTAGAAACCCTTAAAATCACCAATTCAACGCAATAAGCGTTATTTTGGATGATTCATGCAAGTCAAAACACGGTTGATGCTGGGCGGGCTGGCGACTCTGATAGGTCTGTTGGCGGTGTCGCTGACAGCGCTGTTCCTCGAAAAGTCCAGCATGATGGACGATCGAAAAACCAAAACCCGTCATTTGGTGGAAGCGACACACACCATCTTGGTCCACTTCCATGAGAAGGAAAAGTCAGGCGACTTGACAGCTTCAGAAGCAAAAGAAGCGGCCATATCGGCCATCAATGCCGTACGTTACGAGCAGAAAGAGTATTTCTGGCTGAACGACCTGACCACGCCGATTCCCAAGATGATCATGCACCCCACGGTGCCAGCCTTGAACGGCAAGATCCTCGATGGTGCCAATTTCAACTGCGCCACAACGCTTCAGGCCGGGGTCGATGGTCCTGTCGAGAAAACCGACGGCAAGAAAAACCTGTTTGTGGCGTTCAATGAAGTGGTCCAAAAATCGGGGCACGGTTTTGTGACCTACAACTGGCCCAAGCCCAAATTGGGTGGCGGCACCACCGACGAGTTGTTTGAAAAGCTCTCTTACGTCAAGAAATTTGAGCCTTGGGGCTGGGTGATTGGCTCAGGCATTTACGTTGACGATGTCAACCGCAAATTTTGGGATTTGGCCCTTCAATTCGGCGCCATGGTCTTGGTGGTGATGCTCATCATCGCCGCCATGATCCGCTGGCAAGTGCAAAGCATCACACGCCCTCTGGACGAACTGCGTGCCATGGTGATGTCCATTGAGCGCTCATCTGACTTCTCACGCCGACTGACCATTGAGAGCCAAGACGAAGTCGGGCAAACAGCCATGGCATTCAACCAACTGATGTCCGCACAGCAATTGGCCATCGGCGAAGTCAACGCGGTGGTAGAAGCCATCGCAGCAGGTGACTTCAGCAAACGCGTCAACGCTGACCTCAAAGGCGATTTGGGGATCATGAAGGCAGCCGTCAACGCCAGCGCACAAAGCGTTGACGCCACCATGCAGGCCTTGCAAGAGGTGATGCATGCTCTGTCCAATGGCAACTTCAGCAAACGCATGTCCACCGAGGTACGTGGCGAATTGCGCACGGCCGTTGACAGCGCCATGCAGGCCATGGAAACACTGCTGAACGATGTTGGCACGGTCATGAACGGCGTCGCGCAAGGTGATTTGCGAGGGCGAATTCAAGCCCAAGGCCGTGGCGACCTGGCCACCTTGAAGGACAACATCAACCAGTCGCTCCAAGCTTTGGGCAACAGCATGGTGGCCATCAACAGCAACACCCGCCAAGTGGCAGCTGCGGCCAACGAAAGCAGCCAGGCCATCAACCAAATCAGTGATGGCGCGCAAAATCAGATGCACGCCATCGCTCAGTTGGCCAACGCGGTACGCGAAACCGCCGTGTCGGTCACAGACGTTTCGCGCAACACCGAAACAGCCAGTGCACGCTCACAAGAGTCGATGGCCATCGTGCGGTCTGGCAAAGACAAAATGTCGCTCATGGTCGAGGTGGTCAACGGCATCGCGGCCAACTCCGAAAAGATCAACAAGATCACCGAGGTGATCGAGAAAATCGCCAACAAAACCAACCTGCTGTCCTTGAATGCCGCCATCGAAGCGGCCCGCGCGGGAGAACACGGCAAAGGCTTCTCTGTGGTGGCCGAAGAGGTGGGCAAGCTGGCTTCGAGCAGTGCAGAGAGCACACAGGAAATCTCGCAACTGGTGCAAGACGCCGTTGCACAAGCCCGACACGCTGTGGCCACGGTACAAGAAGTCAGCCGCGATATGGAACGCATTGAGACAGGTGCGAACGAGGCCAACGGCATGATGCAACGCATTTCGGCAGCCCTTGAGCAACAAAGCTCAGCGGTTCAAGAGATCAATGCCAACGTCGCCAACCTGAACAAGATCGCAGAATCGAACGCGGCTGCCAGCGAAGAGATCGCAGCGACGGTGATCGAGTTGTCCAAAATCGCCGATGGCACTCGCCAGGAAGTGGACAAGTTCAAAGTCTGAACGCAGTCCTCTCGCGCTTGCCAATGCCTTGCCTGAGCACGGCCCCAATCAAGGCGAGCGTTGAGACTTCAGCCGGGCCAAAGTGACTTCAATCTCTTTCTTCAAGCTCGCCTGAGACATGGGTTTGGACACGTAACCATCGGCACCCGCCGCGATGAATCGCTCCTTGTCGCCCGTCATGGCATGGGCTGTGACCATCAGCACCGGGGTGCGCAAGCCGCTCCCCGCCTCGCGTGCACGCAAGGCCCGCAGCGCGGTCAGGCCATCCATCACGGGCATCATCACATCCATCAAGACCACGTCAAAGCGCTCTTGTGCCAACCGATCCAGCGCCTGCTGGCCATCTGGGGCCACCGCATACCGGTAGCCCATGCGCTGCAGCATGATCTCGGCGAGCTTGCGGTTGATTTCATGGTCTTCCACCAGAAGCACCGAACACGTCATGCCATGGGCATCGACCGGTTGCGACGCCGACGGTTTGACAGGTGCAAGCAACTGCATGCTGGATGGCTCCACCTTTCGCACAGGTAAGGTGGCCACAAAGGTGGCGCCCTCTCCCGGCCGACCTTCGGCCGTGATGTAGCCCCCCATCAGCTGCAACAGGCTGCGCGTGATGGCCAGCCCCAGGCCGGTACCACCGAAAGAGCGTGTCACCGAACCATCGGCCTGGGTGAAGGGGCTGAACAAGGCCTCGGTGCGTTCGGGATCAAAACCGATGCCTGTGTCGATGATGCTGATGCGCAAAAGAACGGTTTTGGCATCGACGGCGGGCATGATTTCGGTTTTGACGGTGACCGCGCCTTCGTCGGTGAATTTGATGGCATTGCCGATCAGGTTGGTCAGGATCTGACGCATGCGCACCGGGTCCATCCACAGCAATTCGGGGATGTCGGGGGCGGTTTCCAAGCGTACATCGATACCCTTGGCGCGGGCCAATTGCTCCAGGGACCGGGCGGTGTGGCGCACCAGCTGCACAGGGCTGACCTCGAGCAATTCCAACTCCAGGGCTTTGGCTTCTATTTTGGAAAAGTCCAGGATTTCATTGATGATTTGCAGCAAATGGTTGGCCGAATCACGGGCCAGCACCAGATACTCCTTTTGTCGCTCGGCGTCGGCGGTGTCCAGCGCCAGCTCGGTCATGCCCACAATGCCGTTCATGGGGGTGCGAATTTCGTGGCTCATGTTGGCCAGGAATTCACCGCGCATGCGGTTGGCCTGTTCGGCCTTCTCCTTCGCCTCGACCAGCAGATCTTGCGCTCTTTGGATGGCCGTGAAATCCTGCATGACCCCAATGAAAAAATGTTCGTTGTCCAAACGGGTTTCACTGATCGTCAGGCGCACCGGGAACAAACTGCCATCGCGCCTGCGGCCCTGCACAACCCGCGGCTGGTTCATCAGCTTCTTCTCGCCCGTGCGCAGGTAACGGTCCATGTCCTGGTCGTGACGCAATCGTTCGGCCTCGGCCATCAACATGTTCACGCGCTGACCCATCAGGGCCTGCATGGGATAGTCAAATATGGCCGCCGTGGCATCGTTGCACTGAACGATGTGGCCTTGCGCATTGGCCACCACGATCGCCTCAGGCACCGATTTGAAAATACTGTGCAGCTTGCTCTCGCTCAGCCTCAGGTGCCTCTCCACCTGTTCACGCTCGGCAATTTCCTCGCTGAGCTGACGGATGGCCACTTGCCGCTCGCTGGACAAATGGCGTGAAGTGATCAAGGCCATGCGAATGCGCTTGACCGAGAACCAGATCAACAAGAAACCCAGCAACAACAACACCAGCAAAACCACGAAAGTGCGGTTCAGCATACCGGTGCTGGCCAGCTGCCACTGCGAAACGGGCAGCGCCACCTCCAAAGCACCGCGCACATCTCCCACCCGCCAATCGGTTCGGGGTGAACCCGGGTAGCTGTTGTGACAGGCCACGCAATTGGCCAGCATCCGGTCGGCTTGTGCAAAACGCAAGACGCGGTTGCCGTTCATGATCTCTTCGCGCACAAAGGGCTGGTTGGGGTTTTCCTTCAGGTGCTGCAGGGCCTGTTTCTGGAAATCGTCCAGCGAACGCTCGGCCACACGCCAGGGAAAAGGCTGGTCGCTGTACAAGCGCACTTGGGTGCCACCATCGACCTTGGACAGGTAATGACCCAAATCGATCGTGAGCGTCGCGGGCAGTGGCAAGGCATTGTCACGCGACTGGTAATCGTGGGTGACAGCCATGCCGCCCTTCACAGCCCGGGGCACCAATTCCTGGGTGTAGAAGTTGCGAAATTGCGTGACCGAAGCGGCGTGGGCTTGGGCGCTCTCGGCAGCGTACTGCTGCACCATCGCCTCGCTCGACTGGTAGGTGTAGACCACCACCCAAAGCCCCATGGCGATCAACACGCCACCCAGACACTCCATGGGCCAGCGCAGCAGCACCTGGCGAATCCAGCAGATCAAACGTTGGGGGGCATTCACTTTGTATCCTGATGACAAAGTGAATCATAGCAACGAATACCTAAGTTTTATAAAAAAGTGGGCGCCGGTACTGATGCGCCCAGCCAAGACCGCCCGGTGGGCCAGTCGGCCCACGCACTCAAGTGTCTTTGCTGACCTTGATGGTCGGGAACTTGGACGAGAAGTCCTTGGCCTTGGCCGCGATCTTGACCGCCACCTGGCGGGCCACGGCCTTGTAGATCTGGGCCACTTCGCCATCGGGGTCGTAGACCACGGTGGGCTTGCCGCTGTCGGCCTGCAAGCGAATTTGCATGTCCAGCGGCAGTGCGCCCAGGTAGTCCATGCCGTATTCGGCAGCCATTTTTTTGCCGCCATCTGCGCCAAAAATGTGTTCCACATGGCCGCAGTTCGTGCACACGTGCACCGCCATGTTTTCTACCAAGCCCAAGATCGGCACGCCGACTTTCTCGAACATCTTCACGCCTTTTTTGGCGTCCAAGAGGGCAATGTCCTGCGGGGTGGTGACGATCACCGCACCCGTCATGGGCACGCGCTGGCTGAGCGTCAGCTGGATGTCACCGGTTCCGGGCGGCATGTCGACGATCAAGTAATCGAGTTCTTTCCAATTGGTCTGGCGCAGCAGCTGCTCCAGCGCCTGCGTGGCCATGGGGCCACGCCAGATCATGGCCTCGTCGGCATTCACCAGAAAACCGATCGACATGACCTGTACGCCGTAGTTCTCCAGCGGCTCCATGGTCTGGCCGTCTTCGCTCTCGGGGCGCCCTTCGATGCCCATCATCATCGGCTGGCTGGGGCCGTAGATGTCGGCGTCGAGCAGGCCCACTTTGGCGCCCTCTGCGGCCAGCGCCAGCGCCAGGTTCACGGCGGTGGTGCTTTTGCCCACGCCGCCCTTGCCCGAGGCCACGGCCACGATGTTTTTCACCTGCGGCAACAGGGCCACACCGCGCTGGGCGGCGTGCGCCGTGATCTTGCTGGTCACATTGGCCGAGACATTGGCCACGCCCGCCACGCCTTTGGCGGCAGCAATCAAGGCCTGGCGCAGGGTCGGGATCTGGCTCTTGGCCGGGTAGCCCAGCTCGACATCAAAGGACACATCACCGCCTTCGACTTGCAGGTTTTTCAGGACTTTGGTGGAAACGAAATCTTTGCCCGTGTTGGGGTCAATGACGGCTTGCAGAGCCTGGAGGAGTTGTTCGGTGGTCGCCATGGTCACTTTCTAGAATGGGCCGGAGTTTACCGACAAGACAGCCCACACACCCTAAAATCACCGATTCCCCCTACAAACTGTCCCACCATGTCTGCCCATAACGGTCTTCAAGAAGCGCCCCGCCAACTCTTCGTCACCACCGCCCTGCCCTACGCCAACGGCAACTTCCACATCGGCCACATCATGGAATACATCCAGGCCGACATTTGGGTGCGGTTCCAACGCATGCAGGGCAGCCAGGTCAACTTTGTGGGTGCGGACGACACCCACGGCGCACCCATCATGATCGCCGCTGAAAAAGCGGGCAAGACGCCCCAGCAGTTCGTGGCCGACATCGCCGCGGGCCGCAAGCCTTACCTGGACGGTTTTCACATCCAGTTCGACAACTGGCACAGCACCGACGCGCCCGAAAACCACGAGCTGGCCCGCCAGATTTACCGTGACCTGCGCGACATTTCGGCAGCCGACGGCGGCTCGCTGATCGAAGTGCGCTCTGTGGAGCAGTTCTTTGACCCGCAAAAGAACATGTTCTTGCCCGACCGCTTCATCAAAGGCGAGTGCCCCAAGTGCCACGCCAAAGACCAGTACGGCGACAACTGCGAGAGCTGCGGCGCGGTCTACGCACCCACCGACCTGATCAACCCCTTCTCGGCCCTGTCGGGTGCCAAGCCCGAGCTCAAAACCTCGGAACACTTCTTTTTCAAGCTGTCCGACCCGCGCTGCGTCGACTTTTTGAGCCAGTGGACACAAGACGGCAAGCTGCAGCCCGAGGTGGCCAACAAGGTCAAAGAGTGGTTCAGCGTGCGCACCAACCCCGACGGCACAACCAGCGAAGGCCTGGGCGACTGGGACATCTCGCGCGACGCGCCCTACTTCGGCATCGAAATTCCGGATGCACCAGGCAAGTACTTTTATGTGTGGCTCGACGCGCCCGTGGGTTATTTGGCGTCGCTTAAAAACCTGCTGGACAAACGCGGCGAAAGTTACGACGCCTACATGGCCAACCCGAATCTGGAGCAGATCCACTTCATCGGCAAGGACATCGTCACCTTCCACACCCTGTTCTGGCCTGCCATGCTGCACTTTTCGGGCCGCAAGACGCCGAACAAAGTCAACGTGCACGGCTTCCTGACGGTGAACAACGGCGAGAAGATGAGCAAGAGCCGGGGCACGGGCCTCGACCCGCTCAAGTACTTGAGCCTGGGCATGAACCCCGAGTGGCTGCGCTATTACCTGGCCGCCAAGCTGTCGGCGCGCAACGAAGACATCGACTTCAACGCCGAAGACTTCATGGCGCGGGTCAACAGCGATTTGATCGGCAAGTTCGTCAACATCGCTTCGCGCTCGGCCGGCTTCATTGCCAAGCGCTTTGACGGCCAACTGGGCACGGTGAGCGCCGACGGCCAGGCCCTGCTGGCCGCACTGCAAAGCGCCACGCCCGGCATCGCCGCCTTGTACGAAGAGCGCGAATACGCCAAGGCCCTGCGCGAGGTCATGCTGCTGGCCGACAAGGTCAACGCCTACGTGGACCAGAACAAACCTTGGGAATTGGCCAAACAAGAAGGCCAAGAGGCGCGTCTGCACGACGCCTGCACCGCCTGCATCGAAGCCTTCCGCCTGCTCACGCTGCAACTCAAGCCGGTGCTGCCCGCACTGGCCGCGCAGGTCGAGGCCTTCCTGAACGTCGCGCCCTTCTCCTTTGCCAGTGCCCAAAGCCTGCTGGGCGCGGGCCACCGCATCAACGCCTACCAGCACCTGATGCAGCGCGTCACCCCCGAGCAACTCGACGCCCTGTTCGAGCCACCCGCCGTGGTCGAAGAAAAAGTCATTCCCGGCGGCGAGGAAATCGCTCCGACGATCGGCATCGACGACTTTGCCAAAGTGGACTTGCGCATCGCCCAGATCGTCAACTGCGAACCGGTGGAAGGCTCGGTCAAGCTGTTGCGCCTGACGCTGGATGTGGGCGAAGGTCGCACACGGAATGTGTTTTCCGGCATCGCCAGCATGTACAAGCCCGAAGACCTGATTGGCAAACTCACCGTGATGGTGGCCAACCTGGCCCCACGCAAGATGAAGTTTGGTGTGTCCGAGGGCATGGTGCTGGCCGCCAGCCACGCCGACGACAAAACCGATGCCGGCATTTATGTGCTGCAGCCTTGGCCCGGCGCCCAAGCCGGCATGCGGATCCACTGACCGACACCGCCCGCAAAAACGCTGCCCATGTTCCCCCTGATCCGCGGATGGACCGATGTGCAGCGCAGCCCCGAGGCCAATCTGCGCCTGGGGCTGGTGCTCACCTTTGTGGCCGGGGCCACCAACGCAGGCGGCTTCTTGGCCGTGGGCAGCTACACCTCGCACATGACCGGCATCGTGTCTTCGGTGGCCGATGACCTGGTGCTTGGCCGCGTGAGCCTGGCGCTCGCAGGCGTGGTCTGCCTGATGGCCTTTGTGGCGGGGGCCATGTGCACCGCCATCCTGGTCAATTGGGGCCTGCGCCAGCAGCTGCGCAGCAGCTACAGCCTGCCGCTCTTGCTGGAATCGGCGGCCTTGCTGGTGTTTGGGCTGTTTGGCGCGGCCATCGCCGCCTGGTCGCAGCTGTTTGTGCCGGTCACGGTGGTGTTGCTGTGTTTCATCATGGGGCTGCAAAACGCGGTCATCACCAAAATCTCTAAGGCTGAAATCCGCACCACCCACATCACCGGGCTGGTGACCGATCTGGGCATTGAGCTGGGCAAATGGCTGTACATCAACCGCCTGCACGAAGTGCCCTTGGTGCGTGCGAACCGCGAGCGCGTGAAAATTCAGGCCAGCTTGGTGCTGGCATTTCTTCTGGGTGGACTCGTGGGCGCACTCGGTTTCAAAGAGGCCGGTTATGTGACCACGGTGCCTTTGGCGGCGCTGCTGTGGCTGTTGAGCCTGCGCCCCTTGCTGGATGACCTGCGACAACGTGCCGCATAATTTTCAAACCCCGGCCTGAATGCCCTTTTTCTGAAACCCATGAACTGGCTGCAAGCGACCCATTTTTTCAGACCCCGATTGCTCGACAGTTTGCATGGCTACAACCGCCAACGCTTGAGCCAAGACATTGGGGCTGGCATCACTGTCGGGGTCGTGGCTTTGCCCTTGGCCATGGCCTTTGCCATCGCCTCCGGACTCAAACCCGAAGCGGGCCTGTTCACCGCCATCATCGCGGGCTTTTTGATCTCGGCGCTGGGCGGCAGCCGGGTGCAAATCGGCGGACCAGCCGGGGCCTTCATCGTCATCGTCTACGGCATCGTCGAGCGCTATGGCCTGGCGAATCTGATCCTGGCCACCGCCATGTCGGGGGTACTGCTGCTCCTGATGGGGCTGTTCCGGCTGGGCTCCTTGATCCGCTTCATCCCGGTGGCGGTGGTGATCGGTTTCACCAACGGCATCGCGGTGCTGATCATGCTGTCGCAAATCAAGGATTTGCTGGGTCTCAAAATCGTGAGCATGCCCGCTGATTTTTTTGGCATCCTGAACGCCCTTGGACACAACCTGCACAGCGCCAACCTGGCCGCATTGCTGCTGGCTTTGGCCTCCTTGTCCCTGGTGGTCGGTTGGTTGCGCATGAGCCGCCGTTTGGCCGAGACACGCTACCAAAGCATCAGCATGATTCCCGGCTCCATCATCGCGCTCGTCTTCGCCACCCTGGTCACCTGGCTGCTGAACCTGCCGGTTGACACCATTGGTAGCAAGTTTGGGGGCATTCCAGCGGCCTTGCCAAGCTTCCAGTGGCCCGCATTCAGCTGGGACAGCGCCCGCTTTTTGCTCATGCCCACGCTGACCCTGGCGCTCTTGGGCGCGATTGAATCGCTGCTGTGCGCCCGCATCGCCGACGGCATGATCGGTGACCGCCACAACCCCAACCAGGAGCTGATGGCGCAGGGTGTGGCCAACTTTGTGACGCCATTCTTTGGCGGCATGCCCGCCACCGGCACCATTGCCCGCACCGTGACCAACATCAAAAGCGGCGGCACCACCCCGATTTCGGGCATGGTGCACGCGCTGACCTTGCTGGCCGTGGTGCTGGTGGCCGCGCCCCTGGCAGGGCACGTGCCTTTGGCGGCGCTGGCGGCCATCTTGATGTTTGTGGCCTGGAACATGGGCGAGTGGCGCGAATTTTTGCACCTGCGCCAGTACCGCATGCCCTACCGCGTCACCTTGCTGGCGGTGTTTTTCCTCACCGTGGTGTTTGACCTGACGGTCGCCGTCGAGGTGGGCTTGGTCGCTGCCTGCCTCACTTTCATTTACCGCATCTCCAGCCTGAGCCGCTGCGAGCCGGTCAGCCGCCTGGACCACCCCGGCCTGGCCGGGCACGACCACGCCATCCAGGCTTGGCGGCTCTATGGCGCCTTGTTTTTCGGTGCCGTGAAGCTGGTCGAAGACATCGAAGACAAGATCAGCACCCCGGTGCTGGTGGTGGATCTCAAGAACGTGATTTACATCGACTCGTCGGGTGCCGACGCCTTGATGAACCTGATCGACACCTGCCGCAGAAAAGAGGTGCAGTTGATCGTTTGCGGTTTATTGCACCAACCCCTGGACATTGCCCGGCGCAGCGGCTTGCTGGAGCACCTGGAAGGGCGTTTGGCGCCAGATTTGCCAGCAGGCATCCAGCAGGCTGTCAGCCTGGCTGCAAGGCAAGCCCAGTAAAATCCACGGCAACACTGTTTCTCGCCTGAAAGCCCTTCATGTCCATTTTTCGCCGCCCTGACTACACGTCCGACACCACCCAGTTCATCGAGCAACTCAAGGCCCAGCGCCCCGAGCTGGAAGCCGAGCAACGCCAAGGCCGCGCACTGCTGTGGGACAAGCAGCTGAGCCGTGACGAACAACAGGCGTTCAAGAGCGCCCGCGTGGCCCAAAAGCCCTACGTCTACCAAACCCAGGCTTCCTGAACCTGGCTCTGAACGCGCAGTGGGCCAACGCCGCCCGCTGCACCGTTTGGCTGCGGCCCATCCATGACCCATCCCAGCTCGCCCACTGAATTGCCTGCATCGGCGCAGGACACACCCGCGTCCATGCCGCTGGTGGTCGACCATGTGGCCGTGGCAAGGTTGTATGGCGAGCCGCTGTTTTCCATGCCCACCGACCTGTACATCCCGCCGGATGCACTGGAGGTGTTTCTCGAGGCCTTCGAGGGGCCGCTGGACCTGCTGCTTTACTTGATCCGCAAGCAGAACTTCAACATCCTCGACATCCCGATGGCGGGTGTCACGCGCCAGTATTTGGCCTATGTCGACGAGATCCGCCAACGCAACCTGGAGCTGGCCGCCGAATACCTGCTGATGGCGGCCATGCTGATCGAGATCAAATCGCGCATGCTGCTGCCGCCCAAAAAGGTGGCCGAGGGCGAAGAAGCCGAAGACCCACGGGCCGAACTGGTGCGCCGCCTGCTCGAATACGAGCAGATGAAGCTGGCCTCTATGGAGCTGAATGCGATTCCCCAATACGGCCGCGATTTTCTGCAGGCCCAGGTTTACATCGAGCAAAGCCTGCAGCCGCGCTTTCCGGATGTGAGCATGGACGAGTTGCAAATGGCTTGGCGCGACATCCTCAAACGCGCCAACCTGGTGCAGCACCACAAGATCAGCCGCGAAGAACTGAGCGTGCGCGAACACATGAGCATCGTGCTCAAGCACCTGCAAGGCCGCAAATTCGTGGAATTTGAGAACCTCTTCGACCCCACCCTGGGCGTGCCCGTGTTGGTGGTGACCTTCATCGCCCTGCTGGAGCTGGCCAAGGAAACCCTGATCGAAATCACCCAAGCCGAAGCTTTTGCACCGATTTACGTTCGGCTGGCCTACACGCCGAACTGAAAGCCTCAGACCTTGCGCGTCAAACCGCCTCACCCCGAGGCCCGCGCCCCATCAGCACCTGAACCGCCTCGCGGGCTTGCAGACGGCCATCGAGCAAAGCCACCACTGCTTCGGTGATGGGCATGTCCACCCCCAGACTTTGGGCGCGCTGCCAAACGGTGCGGGCGCTGTAAACACCTTCGGCCACGTGGCCGAGCGAGGTCACGGCCTGCTGCAGGCTCATTCCCTGGGCCAATAACAAGCCCACTTTACGGTTGCGGCTGAGGTCACCCGTGGCCGTCAACACCAGATCGCCCAGACCCGACAGGCCCATGAAGGTCTCGGGCTTGGCGCCCAGCGCGACGCCCAGGCGGGTCATTTCGGCCAGGCCTCGGGTAATGAGGGCCGCGCGGGCATTCAGCCCCAAGTCCAGGCCATCGCACAGACCCGTGGCAATGGCCAGCACGTTTTTGACGGCGCCGCCCACTTCCACGCCGACGATGTCTTCGTTGGCGTACACACGCAGCGCCCCGCCATGGAAGGCCTTGACCAGTGCGTCGCGCACAGAGGCATGGGGGCTGGCCGCCACCAAAGCGGTGGGTTGGGTGCGGGCCACTTCTTGGGCAAAACTGGGGCCGTTCAGCGCTCCGGCCCGCAATTGGGGGGCAACTTGGGCTTGCACTTCGTGGGGCATGAGGCCCGTGCCCACTTCAAAACCCTTGCACAGCCAGGCCACAGACGCGGGCACGCCCTGCAGCGCCAGCAAGCTGCTGCGCAGGCCCGCCATGGGGGTGGCGATGATGAAGAGGTCTTCGGCACGGGCAGACCGCAGCAGTGCATCGAGCGGGCCTGACGCGATGGACAGCGCTGCAGGCAGTTCAATGCCGGGGAGGTAACGCTCGTTGCGGCGCTGCTGCAGAGCCTGGGCCTGGGCCGCGTCACGTGCATGCAAAACCACCCGGTTCGCAGGCTGGCGGCTGGCCGCAATGGCCAGCGCGGTGCCCCAGGCCCCTGCACCGATGACGGTGATCTGCATGCCGAATGCGTGAGGTTTTACTGCTGTGTGGCGGCAGCTTGGGCTTGCTGCTGCTCGTACATGGCCTGGAAGTTGATCTCGGCCAAGTGCACAGGTGGGAAGCCTGCACGGGTGATCACGTCGGCCACGTTGCCGCGCAGGTAGGGGTACACGATTTGCGGGCAAGCGATGCCCATGATCGCGCCCATCTGGTCTTCGGGCACGTTGCGGATTTCAAAGATGCCGCCTTGCTTGCACTCGACCAGGAACACGGTCTTGTCGGCGATCTTGGTGTGCACGGTGGCGGTGACACAAACTTCAAACACGCCTTCGGCCACTGGGGTGGCTTCCACGCCCAGCTGAATGTCCACGCTGGGTTGCTGCTGCTCCAGCAAGATGGCGGGCGAATTGGGCTGCTCCAGCGAAGCCTCTTTCAGGTAAACGCGCTGGATCTGGAAAACAGGGGATTGGGCTTCGGTGTTGACAGCGGTATCGGTCATGAAGTTCTCTTGAAGAAAAAATACGGGCAGTCCACAGGGGACCGCCCAAGGATGTAACAGGTCAATTATCAGCGATCAGAAACAGGCCTGGGGCGCTGCCCCACCTGTGAAAACCCCAAGGGTTTTCAGGCCGCTTGCAGCAAGGGCACCAAGCCGCCCTTGGCGTCGAGTGCCATCAGGTCGTCACAGCCGCCCACATGGGTGTCACCCACATAAATTTGCGGCACAGTGCGGCGGCCTGTGATCTGCATCATGTGGTCGCGCTGGGCGGGGTCCAGGTCGATGCGGATTTCTTCGATCTGCTCCACGCCTTTGGCTTTGAGCAACTGCTTGGCACGCACGCAGTAAGGGCAGACGGCGGTGGTGTACATCTTGACGTTTTGCATGGGGCGTTCCTTGGGTATCAGGCTTTTTCGACGGGCATGCTGGCAGCTTGCCAGGCTTTGAGGCCACCAGCCAGAGACTGCACGTTCTCAAAACCGAGTTTGCGGGCCGTGGCTGCCGCGCGGGCCGAACGGGCCCCCACCTGGCAAACCATGACCACTTGGGACGATTTGCTCTTGACGAGCTGGGCCAATTTTTCTTCCAGCTGACCCAAAGGCAGGTTTTTGGCACCGATCACATGGCCACGCGCGAATTCGTCGGGCTCGCAAACATCGATGACGATGGCTTTTTCGCGGTTCATCAGCTGCACCATGTCCTGGGGGCTGAGGCCTTGGCCTTTGTTCAAAGCAGGGAAAAGCAATGCCAGACCCGAGGCCAGGGCCACGGTGATGAGCATCCAGTTGTCGAGGAGAAATTTCACGAATCAGACCTTTGTAAACCACAAAATACCGGCCCGTCAGCGAGCCGCCAAGTCCAGATTCTAAAATGCGAGGCTTTCCCCCTGTTTTTCGCAGCCTGTGCTGCTTTGCCAACATGTACAAAATCGTCCTCATCCGCCACGGCGAATCCACCTGGAACCTTGAAAACCGCTTCACCGGCTGGACCGATGTGGACCTGACCCCCACAGGTGTGAGCCAGGCCATGTCGGCCGGCAAGCTGCTCAAGGCCGAAGGCTGGGACTTTGACCTGTGCTACACCTCGGTGCTCAAGCGCGCCATCCACACCCTTTGGTACACCCTCGACGAGATGGACCGCACCTGGCTGCCCGTGGTCAAGGACTACCGCCTGAACGAGCGCCACTATGGCGGCCTGCAGGGCCTGAACAAGGCCGACATGGCCAAGCAGTACGGCGACGAGCAGGTGCTGATCTGGCGTCGCAGCTACGACACCCCGCCACCCGCCCTGGAAGCGACCGACCCCCGTTGCGAGCGCAACGACCGCCGCTACCCTAGCCCCGATGTCGTGCCGCTGACCGAATGCCTCAAAGACACCGTGGCCCGCGTGCTGCCCGCCTGGAACGACAGCATCGCCCCCAGCATCAAGGCCGGCAAACGTGTGCTGATCGCCGCACACGGCAACTCGATCCGCGCCCTGATCAAGTACCTGGACGGCATCTCGGACCAGGACATCGTGGGTGTGAACATCCCCAACGGCATCCCCCTGGTGTACGAGCTGGACGAGAACCTCAAGCCCATTCGCCATTACTACCTGGGCGATGCCGAAGCTGCGGCCCAAGCCGCTGCCGCGGTGGCCAGCCAGGGCAAAGCCTGATTTTCGATCCGCACTGGCTTGACAGGGCATTTGCACCGGGTCAGCCGGCTCACCCTGCTGGCGGGTGTATATTGACTCGCTTCTGATTGGGAACACACAAGCACATGGGACAAAAACTCAAGATCGCGGGCTGGATCAGTGTCGGGGCACTGGCCGGTGCGCTGACCACGGTGTCACTGCAAACCGTGGCACGCGGCAACATGGCCCCTTTGCCACTGGAAGAGTTGCAGCAACTGGCCGCCGTGTTTGGCATGGTCAAAAGCGACTACGTCGAGCCTGTGGACGAGAAAAAACTGATCTCGGAAGCCATCTCCGGCATGGTGGCCAGCCTGGACCCCCACTCCCAATATTTCGACAAGAAAAGCTTCAAGGAATTCTCTGAAGGCACTTCGGGCAGGTTTGTGGGTGTGGGGATCGAGATCAGCCAGGAAGATGGCCTGGTCAAGATCGTGTCGCCCATTGAAGGCTCACCCGCCGACCGGGCCGGCCTCAAGCCCAATGACCTGATCACCAAGATCGACGACACCGCCGTCAAGGGCCTGTCGCTGAACGAGGCGGTCAAACGCATGCGCGGCGAGCCCAAAACCAAAGTGCTGCTGACGATCTTGCGCAAGTCCGAGAACCGCACCTTCCCGGTGACCATCGTGCGCGAAGAGATCAAGACCCAATCGGTCAAGTCCAAAATCGTCGAGCCGGGTTACGGCTGGATTCGCGTGTCCCAGTTCCAGGAACGCACGGTGGACGACTTTGCCCGCAAGATCGAAGAGATGTACAAGCAAGAGCCCCAGCTCAAAGGCTTGGTGCTCGACCTGCGCAATGATCCCGGGGGTCTGCTGGACGCGGCCGTGGCCTTGTCTGCCGCCTTCCTGCCTGAAAACGTCACGGTGGTCACCACCAATGGCCAGCTCGAGGAAAGCAAATTCACCTACAAAGCCACGCCCCAGTTCTGGCGTCGCAACAGCAGCAACGACCCCATCACCCGCATGACAGCGGCCACGGGTGGTGCGCTGAAAAAAGTGCCTTTGGTGGTGTTGGTCAACGAAGGCTCTGCTTCAGCCAGTGAAATCGTGGCCGGTGCGCTGCAAGACTACAAACGCGCCACCCTGATGGGCAGCCAGACCTTTGGCAAGGGCTCGGTGCAAACCGTGCGCCAACTGGGGCCGGACACCGCGCTCAAGATCACCACCGCTCGCTACTACACGCCCAATGGCCGCGCCATTCAGGCCAAAGGCATCGTGCCTGAAGTGATGCTGGACGAAACCGAAAACGGCAACGTCTTCTCGGCCTTGCGCACGCGCGAAGCCGATCTGGAAAAACACCTCTCCAACGGCAAGGAAGCCGAGGAGAAGAAAGACCCGGCCCGCGAGAAAGCCCGCGAAGAAGCGATCAAGAAGCTGGAAGAAGAATCCAAAAAGCCCGTGGCCGAACGGCGCTTGCCCGAGTTCGGCTCGGACAAGGACTTCCAGTTGATCCAGGCCTTGAACCAACTCAAAGGCCTGCCCGTCAAGGCCAGTACCACACTGGCCGAGCGCAAGATCGAAAAGAAAGAAGACTGAGCGCCATGGAAACGACCATGGACAAAGCGCATGGATGACGCGCAGCTGCTGCGCTACTCGCGGCACATCCTGCTCAATGAGTTGGGCATCGACGGCCAGGAAAAATTACTGGCCTCGCACGCCCTGATCATCGGTGCAGGCGGCCTGGGCTCTCCTGTCAGCCTGTACCTGGGCAGTGCGGGCGTGGGCCACATCACCGTCGTCGACCACGACGAGGTCGACGCCACCAACTTGCAGCGCCAGATTGCCCACACGCTGGACCGGGTGGGCCAGTCCAAAGCCGAGTCGGTGCGCACGGCCATCGCCCAGATCAACCCCGACGTTCACGTCACCCCCATCTCGCAACGGGCCGATGCGGCCCTGCTGAACACGCTGGTGGCCCAGGCCGATGTGGTGGTCGACTGTTGCGACAACTTTGAAACCCGCCAAGCCGTGAACCTGGCCTGCGTAGTGCACTGCAAACCGCTGGTCTCGGGCGCGGCCATCCGCATGGATGGGCAGGTCTCGGTGTTTGACAGCACGCAGGCCGATGCGCCCTGCTACGCCTGCATCTTCCCGCCAGAACACCAGCCCGAAGAAACCCGCTGCGCCACCATGGGCGTGTTCGCACCGCTGGTGGGCATCATCGGCACGGTGCAAGCGGCCGAAGCCCTCAAGATTTTGAGCGGCATGGGCAG
The DNA here is from genome assembly GCF_048020265.1 of Limnohabitans sp. YIMB22184. GTDB lineage: Bacteria > Pseudomonadota > Gammaproteobacteria > Burkholderiales > Burkholderiaceae_C > Limnohabitans_A. Next base: position 449,313 of record NZ_CP171843.1, on the reverse strand, counting down.
CCACATGGCCGGGCGATTGCTCATGCTCGACGGCCGCGAGCTGTCGTGGACCGACATCCGCATGCAGCGCAACCCGACCTGCCCGGTGTGTGCAGCGCACCGCCAAGACTGAACAGACGCGCGCAATCCAGCATTCGGCCGCAGGGGCGGCCTCCCACAGCGGAGAAGGCCTGGAATCTTCGTGGGAGCGAGCCCCTGCTCGCGAACGCATGCCCCTTCAAAGGCCATGGCAAGTGCCATGGAATTTCCTGAACACAGGTGGCGACATGGCGGCATCGGCTGCTGCAAACAAGCCGATTTTTTGAGTCTGTGCCTGGCGCTGCAAACGGGCATAAGGCCCTTTGCCGGTCCGAAAGCGGTAAGCCCAGGCCATGCCGGTGCGCACCAGCTCGGCCCCCAGGTCCACCCCGCCCACCGACAAACGCCCCAGCTGCCGCCCATAGCTGTCCTGGCCCAGATCGAGCACCTGAACCGGCTTGCGCAAGGCCAAACGGATCATCGCGTCGCGGGCTTCGGCACCACCGGGCTGACAGATTTCGGGGGCATCGATGCCGTCCACACGCAACTTGACGGGCTCGTGCTGCCCGTCACGCACCAGCAAGACGGTGTCCCCATCCATGACCCAGCTGACCCAGCCTGTCCAGGTTTCGGCGGCATGAATGGCACAGGGCGCCAGACCCATCGTCAACGCCAGCAACCACCGAAGCCCAAGACTCATGCCACGTCCTTGCCGCGCTGGCCCTGCCTGCGGTTGGCTTTGGGCAGGTCGGGGCTGCGCTCGGCCAGCAAGGCTTGGGCGCGCACTTGCAAACGCGCCAGCGCTTCATCCAATTGGACCGCTTCCTCGGGCTGCAACACCGACAGGATCTGGCTGTTGATGGCCTGAACCTGGGGCATCAAGGCTTCGTAGAGTTGCCGGCCCGCCGGGGTCAGACCGACCAGGGCGCTGCGGCGGTCATGGGCCGGGATGGTGCGCAAGACCAGGTGTTTGGCCACCAAAGCAGTCAGGGTCCGCGAGGTGCGGGCGCGGTCGCGGTGCATGCGCTCGGCCAGCACCGAAGGGGGCAGGCTGCCACCCTCGTACAGCTGAGCAATCACGGCCCACTCGCGCCGCGTGATGCCATGACCGCCTTCGCACAGGCGCACCACCATGGCGCCGCCCACGCTCGCCAAACGACCCAACCTGTACAAAAGCAGGTCCTCAATCGAAGCCAGGCGTTGAGACGGGGACAAGGGCATCAGGGTTTTCTCGGGGTTTGATTGATTAGATCAATTGTCAGTCAGAGCACTACATTCTGTCTTGCGTTTTCAACAGGGGACAGCCGAGCCCCGCCTATTCGGAGACTTTCATGCCATCAACCCACCGCCCAATCACCCGCCGCCTGCTGGGGCTGGCCGCCCTGTCTTTGGCCATGCTTTCGCCCGGATTGCAGGCACAAGACAAACCACCGCTCAAGATCATGGTGGGTTTTCCACCGGGTGGCTCTGCCGATATCCTGGCCCGCATGGTGGCCGACGCCCTGCGGGAGGACTTTGGCACCATCGTCGTGGACAACAAGCCCGGCGCAGGCGGGCGCATCGCGCTCAACGCCGTCAAGGCGGCCAAGCCCGATGGCCAGACCGTGATCGTCTTGCCCAGCGGTCCCATGGTGCTGTTTCCGCACGTCTATAAAAAACTCGACTACGACCCGGTGAAAGACTTCACCCCCGTCTCGCAAATCGCCCGCTTCCAGTTTGGCGTGGTCTCCGGCCCCGCCAGCAACGCGAAGAACGTGGCCGACATGGTGGCCAAAGCCAAGAGCGACCCAGGCAATGCCAGCTATGGCACGCCCGGCGCGGGCACCTTGCCCCACTTCATGGGCGTGCTGATGGAGCAATCGGCCGGCATCAGCCTGAACCATGTGCCTTTCCAGGGCGGTGCACCCGCCAACAACGCCTTGCTCGGTGGCCACATCGGCTACAAATTTGACGTGGTGTCCGAGACCGCCGAAATGCACCGGGCGGGCAAGGTCCGCATCATCGCCGTCACCGGCAGCCAGCGCGACCCGCAAGTGCCTGAAGTGCCGACCCTCAAGGAGTCGGGTGTGAACATGGAGGCCACGGCCTGGTTTGCCATGTATGGCCCCGCAGGCCTGACAGGCGATGCCCTTGCACGCCTGGAAAAAGCCATGATGAAGATCACCCGCAGCGCGGCCATGAAAGACAAAATGGTCAAGCTGGGCTACGAGCCGATTGGCTCCACATCGGCCGAGCTGGCTGCCGCGCAAAAAACCGATCTGGCCCGCTGGGAAAAACCCATCAAGGCCACGGGCGTGCAACTGGACTGATGCATCGGCTGTTTCCCCCCGCCCCAGCTGCTGCGGCAGCTGGGCATCCACTTCCTTCAATTCCCATGAACATCTCCAATCCCATTTGGCGCACCGCGCTGTGTTTAGCTTTGGCCGCTTACGCCTGGACAACTCCTGCATCGGCCCAAAGCTACCCCAACAAACCCATCAAATTCGTCACCAACTTCCCGGCAGGCGGCCCGGCTGACTTTCTGGCCCGCAGTGTGGGGGAGTTCATCACCAGCCAGACCAAACAGCCTGTGGTGGTGGAAAACAAGCCCGGGGCAGGCGGTAACATCGGCGCTGACTTTGTGGCCAAAAGCCCGGCCGATGGCTACACCGTGCTGTTCGGCATCGACACCACCTTCACGGTCAACCCCTACATCTACAAAAACATGGCCTTCAAGCCCGCTGACCTGCGGCCCATCATGGTCATGGTCTCTTCGGGCTTGCTGGTGGGGGCGCACCCCAGCACCGGCTTCAAAACGCTCAAAGACCTGATCGCCCAGGGCAAAGGCAAGGGCCTGAACTTCAGCAGCGCAGGCAGCGGTAGCCCCGGCCACCTGGCCGCCGAAATCTTCATGGACGCGGCGAACATCAAGATCCAGCATGTGCCCTACAAAGGCAACACCCCGGCCGTCACGGCCGTGCTGGCGGGCGAGGTGGATGCAGGCGTGCTGGCCACACCGGGCATGCTGCCGCACGTCAAAACCGGCAAGATCACTGCGCTAGCCGTGACCAGCCGCCAGCGTTCCCGCTCGGCCCCCGAGATCCCCACCGTGGCCGAACTCGGCCTGAAGGACCTGGAACTCGAAGTGCTCTACGTGGCCATGGTGCCCGCCGCCACGCCCGAGCCTGTGGTGCAACTGTTGCAAAAAGCCTTCACCGACGCCTTGAAGCGCCCTGACACACAAGGCCAGCTGGCGGGCATGGACTTGTTCTACGAAGGCCTGATCGGTCCGGACGCCGTCAAACGCCTGAGCGATCAGTCGCAGCGTTATGGCCGCGTGGTCAAGTCCACGGGCATGAAAGTCGATTGATTCTCCACATGACGACCCCGATGCCCCAACGCCCCAACATCATCTTCATCGTGGCCGACGACCTCGGCTTTGCCGATCTCGGCTGCTACGGCGGCCGCGACGCGAAGTTTGGCAAGGTCTCGCCGGTGCTCGACCAACTCGCTGCCAACGGCCTCAAGTTCACGCAGGGCTACTCCAACTCGCCGGTGTGCTCGCCCACCCGCTTTGCGCTGATGACCGCCCGCTACCAGTACCGCCTGCGTGGCGGGGCCGACGAGCCCATCAACAGCAAGAGCAAAGGCAGTGCCGTGCTGGGCCTGCCGCCCGCGCACCCCACACTGCCCTCGCTGCTGAAAGCCAGCGGCTACCGCACGGCCCTGATCGGCAAATGGCACCTGGGCTACCCGCCCCACTTCAGCCCCATCAAGTCGGGCTACGAAGAATTCTTTGGCCCCATGTCGGGCGGTGTGGACTACTTCACCCATGCCAGCAACAACGGCACGCACGACCTCTACAGCAACGAAGAAGAAAAGCACGAAGACGGCTACCTGACCGACCTGCTCTCGCAGCGTGCAGTCGACTACGTGAACCGCATGGCACACGGCGCTGCCCAGGGCACGCCCTTCTTTTTGAGCCTGCACTACACCGCACCGCACTGGCCTTGGGAAACCCGCGAAGACCACGCGCTAGCCCAAGAAGTCAAGGACAACCTGTTCCACCTGCACGGCGGCAACATCCACACCTACCACCGCATGATCCACCACATGGACGAAGGCATTGGCTGGGTGGTGGACGCGCTGAAGAAAAACGGACAGCTCGACAACACCCTGATCGTCTTCACCAGCGACAACGGCGGCGAGCGTTTCAGCGACAACTGGCCGCTGGTGGGCGGCAAGATGGACCTGACCGAAGGCGGCATCCGCGTGCCGTGGATCGCGCACTGGCCTGCCGTCATCGCGCCCGGCGGCACATCCACCCAGCACTGCATGACCATGGACTGGTCGGCCACCATGGTGGAGTTGGCCGGCACCCAGGCCGATGCCGCCCATCCGTTTGATGGCGTGTCACTGGCCCCCGTGCTGCGCGACGCCAAGCACCAGTTCGAGCGGCCCCTGTACTGGCGCATGAACCACCGCGGCCAACGCGCCCTGCGCATGGGTCACTACAAATACCTGCGGGTGGACGGCAACGACTACCTGTTTAACATCCCGGCCGACGAGCGCGAGCGTGCCAATTTGGCCAAGCGCGAACCTGCCCGTTTGGACGCCATGCGCACCGCATGGGAAGCCTGGGATGCCACTGTGCCTGCCATCCCCGAAGACGCCACCATCAGCCTGGGTTATTCCTACAAAGACATGCCCCAGCGCTGAAAAAAGGGCAGCTAAGATCGGACATGGCTTATATACAGAGATTTCTCACCTTCCGAGACTGGCCCCGTCTGACCGCCTCGCTGGCCCGCACCGAGGTGCTGGCCGGCCTGACGGTGGCCTTGGTGATGGTGCCGCAAGCCGTGGCCTATGCCGGTTTGGCCGGTATGCCCCTGGTCACGGGGCTTTATGCCTGCCTGATTCCGGCCCTGCTGGCCGTGCTGTTTGGCAGCGCCAACCGCTTGTCGGTGGGTCCCGCAGCGCTCACCTGTGTGTTGATCGGTGCCTCCCTCACGGGCATGGCCGAGCCAGGCTCAGCCGAATGGGTTTCGCTGGCCGTATGGCTGTCGCTGTTGTCGGGGGGCATCCAGCTGCTGCTGGGTCTGGGCCATTACGGCTGGCTCATCAACCTGGTCAGCGCCCCGGTGATGATGGGCTTCACACAAGCCGCATCCTTGTTGATCATGGCCTCGCAGGTGCCTGCCTTGCTGGGCGTCAAAGCCTGGCGCTGGGATGTGTCCACATGGTCCGACTGGCTCACAGGCTGGCCTGCCCTGTTTGGGCTGGGCAGCCTGGCCGTGCTGCTCTTGCTGCGCAAATTCAGGCCCCGCTGGCCGGGCATCATGCTGGTGATGGGCGCTGCCTCGGCGCTGGGTTATGTCACGGGCTATGCCGAGCACGGCGCCATCGTGGGCCTGCTGCCCTCGGGCTTACCCAGCTTTTACTGGCCGCATTGGCCAGGCCTGGAGATGCTCAACCAGCTGTGGGTGCCCGCCATGGTGATTGCGCTGGTGAGCTTTCTGGAGACCGCCTCCAGCGCCCGCATCGAGTGCCAGCGCGACGGCAAACGCTGGGACGACAGCACCGAACTTTTCAGCCAGGGCCTGGCCAAGCTCGCTTCGGCGTTCTCGGGCAGCTTCCCGACCAGCACCTCGTTTTCGCGCTCGGCGCTCATGCTGTATGCGGGTGCGCGCTCAGGCTGGGCGGTGGTGGCCTCCGTCGGCTTCGTGCTGCTGGCCTTGCTGATCCTCATGCCTGCGCTGCAGTTCGTGCCGCGCTCGGTCATGGCAGCCGCCGTCATCGTGGCCGTGCTCAACCTGTTCCAGCCCCGGCAGTTTCTGAAACTCTGGCGCATTGACCGGGTGGAGACCCTCACGGCGGGCGTGACCTTTGCCATCACCCTGGCCACCGCCCCGCGCATTTACTGGGGGGTGATGACCGGTGTGCTGGTGGGGCTGAGCCACTTCCTGCACACCCGCTTGCACCCGCGCATCATCGAAGTGGGCCTGCACCCCGACGGCAGCCTGCGCGACCGGCACCTGTGGCAGCTGCCGCCTCTGGCGCAAAACCTCTATGCCCTTCGCATGGATGCCGAGCTGGACTTTGCGGCCTCGAGTGATTTTGAGCGGGCCATCACCGACCACCTGGCCCAACACCCTCAGGTGCGCCATGTTTGCCTGTTTGCCCAGCCCATCAACCGGGTCGACGCCACGGGTGTGGAAACCTTTGGTCAGTTGCACCGCCAACTGAGCAGTCGGGGGATCACCTTGCACATCAGCGGCATCAAGCTGCCCGTGGAGACCGCCTTGCGCCGGGCCGGGGAGCTGCACGACGGCCCCCAACTCAGGCTCTACCGCACCGATGCCGAGGCCTTGCTGGCCCTCAGAGCGCTAGACCCGCTGCCGCCCGACATCGCCGCTGCGGCGATCTGAGTCCCGTCAGGTCGGGATCTCAGCCTCGACCAAGAGGGCCAGAAGCTGCAAGGATTCCTGCCAACCCAGACAGCAAGCCTCTGGCGGAATCATGTCGGGGATGCCGGCTTGCTCGATGTTCACCTCGGTGCCCACCGACACGGCCTTGAAAGTGATGGTGGTCACCATCTGGCCGGGCAAATTGGCATCGTCAAAACTGTCGGTGTGGCTCAAACGCTCACCCGGCACCAGCTCCAGAAACGTGCCCCCGAAGCTGTGTGACTGCCCGCTTCCGAAATGGGTGAACGACATGCGATAACGCCCGCCGATGCGGGCATCCATCTCATGCACACGGCCCGTGAAACCATGCGGCGGCAGCCACTTGCACATCGCGTCCGGGTCGACGAAGGCCCGAAAAACGCGCTCGGCAGGCGCACGGAAAACGCGCTGGAATTTGACGGTGTGTGGCATGACTGTTATCTCCAAAAAATCATTGTGCGCCTGCAGCAAGGCTTTCTTCAAACTCGGTCAGTCGCTTGTAAATCGAGCGCAGCTCGGTGATGTCGGTCCAGCGCTCGATCAGGTAGGAAAACGCCTCGTTCACCTTGCCAAACGCGTTGCTGACCTGCTGGATCACGCCCAGTGTGATCAACCCGGTGAACAGCGACGGCCCCATCAGCAGATACGGAAAAATCACCATGGTCTGGCTGTAGAAATTGCTCCACAAATGGAAGTAAGCGTAGTGGTTGAACAAGCGAAAGTTGTTCAACCGCACACCGGTGAACAGGCCCATCACCGTGGGCAAATCCATGCGGCTGCGGTCGTCTTCGGCATACACCAGGTCTTTGCGCAGCGCGGCCTCGGTCCGCTGGTTGTTGTACTCCAGCCCCGGCAGGCGAATGCCCACAAACCAAGACAGCACTGTGCCGCCCACCGCCGTGACCAAGGCCACCCAAAACAGCGAGCCCTCGAACTGCAACCACGCAATGGCCATTCCGCTGGACAGTGCCCACAAAATCGGAATGAACGAAGCCAGTGTCAGCAGCGCCCGCACCAGGCCCAGCCCCAGGTTTTCGGTCTGGCGGGCAAAACGCATGCAGTCTTCCTGAATGCGCTGCGAAGCGCCTTCGACCGTGTGGGCCGTGCGTTGCCACCGCGGCAAATACACCTCGGTCATGGCCTGGCGCCAGCGAAAGGCGTAATGCGAGGCCAGATACGTCTCCAGGCTGCGCAGCAGCATGTAGGGGAACGCGATCCATGCGAACTGCTGCATGAAACCCCAGAACTTGTCCAACCCGCCCGCCTGCTCGGGCTTTTGCAGCAGGTCGTAAAACTCACCGTACCAAGTGTTGAGCTTCACGGTCTGCTGCACCGTGATGAACACCAGCGCCACCAACACCAGCAAACCGCCCCAGGCCCACAAGGCCCAGCGACGCGAGAGAAAAAAACTGCGAAACATCGGCTCAGACCTCTTTCGGGTTCACGTCGTCCGCCGTCACGGTCTCGAAGTCAGCAGGCAGCACCACCTCCAGCAACTCCACATCGTGGCTGTGCCCCAGTTCGCGGTGGCGGATTTCAGGCGGCTGGTGCACGCACGAACCTGCCTCCAACCTCACCACGCCCTGGCCTTCGTACTCGAACTCGATCCAGCCCTTGAGCACATAAACCAACTGAAACTGCGTCTTGTGAAAATGCGGCTGGCTTGAAAAAGCACCCCCTTCGGCAGCACGGATCACGCTGGCCGTGACGCGCCCGCCCGTCGCCTCACGCATGCCCAAATCGCGGTATTCAAAAAACGAGCGCAGCCCTTTTTCGAACTGCGCGTCCTTGGCGTGGGTCACTGCAAAACCTTGTGTTGTCATGAATATCTCCTCGGAGGTCTTGGCCAATGAGTATCAACCCTTGTGCGTATCCTAAGGCCCAGTGCCTCGGTTTCATTTTGGGCAACGATCACAACGCCGCACACACGTTGAAGCGTCTGGCGTTTTTAAAGCAGCTGCGTCTCATATACTGTTTTTATTTACAGTATATTCGGACCCATGCTCCGCTCTCTTTTCATCGACTTCAACAGTTACTTCGCCTCGGTCGAGCAGCAGCTCGATCCGGCCTTGCGTGGGCGACCGGTCGGGGTGGTGCCGGTCATGGCAGATTCGTCCTGCTGCATTGCGGCCAGTTACGAAGCTAAGGCCTTTGGGGTCAAGACAGGTACCCGGGTGGCGGACGCCAAACGCATGTGCCCGGGCATTGCGCTGGTGCTGGCCGACCATGCCAAGTATGTGCAGGTACACCAGCAGGCCGTGGCCGTGGTGGACCGGCTGGCACAAGTGCGGCAGGTGGTGAGCATTGACGAGATGGAGTGCGAGTTGACGGGCCGCTGGCGCGAGCGCGAACGCGCGGTGGCACTGGCCCAGCAGATCAAAAAGGCGCTGCTGGCCGAGGTGGGCGAGTGCATGCGCACGTCCATTGGCATAGCGCCCAACACGCTCTTGGGCAAGTTGGCAAGCGATATGCACAAGCCCGATGGCATGACGGTCATCGAGCTGCACGAATTACCCGAGCGACTGCTGCACCTCAAGCTCTCGGCCCTGCAAGGCATTGGCCCGCGCATGCGCGAGCGCCTGTCGCGCTGCGGCATCGAGACGATGGCGCAGCTGTATGCCGCGCCGCGTGATTTGCTGCACACGGCCTGGGGCGGTGTGGCGGGGTCCGAGATGTACGACAAACTGCGCGGCCAGTGGTACGGACCACGCTCTACGGTAGCGCGGTCGCTCGGGCATTCGCATGTGCTGCCGCCCGAATTACGCCACCCCGCAGGTGCCCGCGAAGTGCTGCACCGCCTGACGCAAAAAGCCGCGATGCGGCTGCGCAAGCAGGGCTTTTATGCCACGGCCATGCAGGTGTTTGTGCGCTGTGAACACCGCTGGCAGCGTGAGGCGGGGGGTGAGCGCTATGCCCATGTGGGCGAGACGCAAGACACGGGCTTTTTGCTGCACACGCTGGACACGCTGTGGTTCAGCGGCCTGCACCAGCTGCAGCGCCCCAAGGCCGTGGGGGTGCAGCTGTGCGGGCTGGTGCTGGCGAGTCAGCACACGCCCGATTTGTTTGAAACACCGGAAGAAACGCCCACCGACCGCGCTGCACAGACGAAACAAAACCACGAAGTCCACCGAGACCGGGCCCGGCTGATGTCGGCGATGGACGCGCTCAACCGTGCGCATGGCAAAAATGCGGTGTACTTTGCCAGCGCCCACCATGCTTTGGACGCTGCGCCCATGCGCATCGCGTTCAACCGTATTCCGGACTTGGAGACGGAACGCTGAACACCAACGCCATGCCGCTCAGGCTGTGACGATCCAGCCTTCAAGCGGATCACAAGGCGGTAAACCATATTGCGGGTGCCCCGCATCATGCTGCTGTTGCGCCCAGGCCGCTTGCATCAGGCACAAGGTGGCGTCCAAAGCGTCGCCGTTGGCATCATCGGCCAGTCGGCCCAGCAGCGCATTGCTGGCCATCAGGCGCAGGCCCAGGCGGGTCTGGCCGCGCTCCAAGGCGCTCAAGAGTTCACGCCGGGCCAATAAGCGCTCAGGCGTTTGTTTGGCTTTGTCGTCGCTTTTATAGCTGGTGTTGCCCAGCACCTCACGCGCTAACAATCCAGGATAGGCCTCCAGCGCCACGCGGCGAGCATCGCCCGCATGCAAACCGGGCAAATGCACGCCCGCCTGCCGCAACAGAGGAACACCCGCGTGCAGCATGTAGGCCACAGGCGGGTTGACCCACTTCATGGAGGGGCTGGAGCCTGCGGGTTTATCGGCTGCGCGGTGCGCGAACTTGCCACCCACCGGACGGGCGTTGCAAAACGCTGCAAACTGCTCGCGAATTTGGGGGCGCTCCAGGGCGCAGTAGTGGTCCATGCACGCAGCCCAGTCGGTGGGCCAGCCGAGGGCCTGCACCAATTCACGCGGCAGGCCAAAAGGCAGGTCAAAACCACCCACCCAATCGGCAGGCTGGGCCAGCCATTGGCCAAAAGCATTCAGCGTGTCAAAGGTCTGCAGCGCCTGCAGTTGTACCCGGCCCTGCCTGGCTTGGCCCTGCGCCAGCACAATGGGTTTGCGTCTGGTGGGGCTGCTGGAAAAATCGCAGCCAATCAGCTGCATGGGCTCAGGCCCTACCGATGATGGAGGCCGTGGCCATCAACTCCTCAAGCAACGCCAATGAGACTTTGCCCGACACGTTGTACGGGTCCAGTTCGGCACGCTCGGAGTACTTGAGCAAGATGTTGGTGTTGACACGCGATGTGTCCACCTGGCCCATAGTCCAACCGCCAAAACGGCGCTCAGCGATTTCTTCGTAATGAAGCAAAACGACATCGGTGTGGCGCGGGTCTTTTTGGATGTGGCCGTAGAGCTCGCTCACGGCCAAGCGTCCACCCTCAATGGCCTGCAAGAAGATGCCACCTCCGTAACACAAAATACCTGTGATACCGGTGCTGGGATTGAACTGGCGCGATTGGGCCAGGATGGATTCGATGGTTTCAGGGCGCGGATCGACCGTGCGGCTGGCATAGAGCAAACGGACCAACATGGTTCAGTTCCTTCCGGGAATCAGGGCCAAAAATTCACGACGCAGATTCACGTCTTTGAGGAATGCGCCACGCATGACCGAATTGATCATCTTGCTGTCCATGTCCTTCACACCGCGCCAGCCCATGCAGTAGTGGCTCGCTTCCATCACGATGGCCAGACCATCGGGCTGGGTTTTGCGCTGAATCAGGTCGGCCAGTTGTACCACGGCTTCTTCCTGGATCTGAGGGCGGCCCATGATCCATTCGGCCAAGCGGGCGTATTTGGACAGGCCAATCACGTTGGTGTGCTCGTTGGGCAACACACCGATCCAGATCTTGCCAATGACAGGGCAAAAGTGGTGGCTGCAGGCACTGCGCACGGTGATGGGGCCGACGATCATCAGCTCGTTCAGGTGCTCGGCATTGGGGAATTCGGTGATCTCGGGGCCTTCCACATAGCGGCCCTTGAAGACTTCCTTCAAATACATTTTGGCCACACGGCGGGCGGTGTCGCCGGTGTTGTGATCGTTCACCGTGTCGATCACCAGGCTATCAAGCACGCCCGCCATCTTGTCGGTGACTTCGTCCAGCAACTGTTCCAGCTCGCCGGGCTCAATGAACTCGGCAATGTTGTCGTTGGCGTGGAAGCGTTTGCGGGCAGCATGGATGCGCTCGCGGATCTTGACGGAGACAGGTACACCTTCGTCTTCGGGCGTGGCAGCAGAAGCAGTCATGGCGTCTAGGACTTTCATTAACATGGCAATCATCGTAACAGCGATTGGGAGGCGCACCCCCGCGACCAGCAAACGCCCATGACGAGCGGGGGGGATCACCCGCTCAATAGCGGTTGCCGGTCAGGAACAAGGCCAAACGCATCAAACCGAAAGCGATGCGGTCGCGCAGTCTTTGGTGCCAGGGCCTTTGGGTGTAATGGGCGGCCACCACCGCGGTGCTTTGCTGCTCGATGGCCAGGTGCAAGCGCTGGTGCAGCTGCTTGGCAAAGGCTTTGTCGGCCACCACCACATTCGCCTCACGCGCCAGCAGCAAGCTCAGTGGGTCCAGGTTGGAGGAACCCACCGTGGCCCAGGGCCTGTCGTTGTCCGGATCGACCACGGCCACCTTGGCGTGCAAAAAACTGGCGGTGTACTCGTGGATTTCGACACCCGCATCCAGCAAGACCCCATAGACCGGGCGGGCGGCGTGGTATTGCATGAAGTATTCGTAACGCCCTTGCAGCAGCAAACGCACACGCACCCCCCTTTGCGCCGCATGGATCAGGGCCTTGCGCAAACGTCGACCAGGCAGGAAGTAGGCATTGGCGATGACGATTTCGTGTCGGGCCGCACCGATGGCCTTCAGATAGGCACGCTCGATCTGGCTGCGGTTGAGCACGTTGTCACGCAGCAAAAGCCCGGCCTTGGCCACCAAGTGCCCCTCAGGCGGTTCAGTGTGCTGCACCCAAGGCGCATGCAGGCCCGCTGCCCGAAACGAACTGAAAGCTTCCGGAAACTGTTGCTGCCGCACATGCCGCACCCCCTCAATGCGCCACCACAGCTGCGCCATGGTTTCCTGCATCTGTTGCACCAAAGCCCCCCTCGCGCAAACGGCAAAGTCCAGCCGAGGCTGGAGCAAGGCGCCGTGGTGCGGGTCGTACCAATCGTCCAGGATGTTGATGCCACCACAAAAAGCCAGATGGCCATCGATCACGCACAGCTTGCGGTGCAAGCGCCGCCAACGGCTGGGGATCAACAAGCCCAAAGTGCCCAGGGGCGAGTAAATCCGCCAATCCACCCCGGCTCGCGCAAAACGTTCCCGCCACGCGAGGGGCAGAGCCAATGTGCCCACACCATCGACCACCACCCAGACACGCACCCCCCGCAAGGCCGCACGCTCGAGCGCCTCGGCCACCCGCGAGGCGGCACCATGAAAGTCAAAAATATAGGTCTCGATGTGCACCTGCGACCGGGCCTGTTCCAGGGCGGCCACCAGCGCTTCAAAATAAGCCTGCCCCCCCTCGATCAGGCGAATCTGATGGCCATCTCGCAAAGACATGCCGTGGCGCATGGTCAGTCGATCCAGGCGAATTCGGCCACCAGGGGCAAGTGGTCCGACATGCGCTGCCAAATGCGCCCCGTTGGGGCCATGGCATGAAGCGGCGTCAAACCACGGGCATACACATGGTCCAGCTGGTTCAGCGGCAGTCTCGACGGGTAGGTGGGCGTGGGCTGCTCGCGCCATTCGCGAAAACCCGCGCTGGCCATGCGCCGCCCCAGTCCGGTACCCCAATCGTTGAAGTCACCCGCCACCAGCACAGGTGCATCGGGAGGGATGGTCTGGTCAACAAACGCCAACAACTGCGCCACCTGGCGCAAGCGGCTGGCAGGCACCAGGCCCAGGTGCACCACGATCACATGCACCACGCGGTCCACCACCTGCACTTCGGTGTGCAACAAACCCCGCTGCTCAAAACGGTGGTCCGAGATGTCCTGGTGCTGGTGTGACAGCACAGGCCAGCGCGACAACAAGGCATTGCCGTGCTCGCCGTGGCGGGTGATGGCGTTGGTGCGGTACACCGACGCATAACCTTCGGGGGCCAGGTAATCGGCTTGCGGCACGCTCGGCCAATGCGAAAAATAGCGCTCCTCGCGGCGGTGCATGCGGCGCACCTCTTGCAGGCACACGATGTCGGCGTCGAGTTGCTCCACCGCATGGCCCAGGTTGTGAATCTCCAGCCGCCGCGCTGGCCCCAAGCCTTGCACACCCTTGTGGATGTTGTAAGTGGCCACCCGCAAGACCGGGTGCTCGTGGCGCTGGGGCATCATCGGCCCACCTGCTGGTCAAAGCGTGGCAGCATGAGGATGGCCTCGGCGTTGGAGGCAGAAAAGCAATGGTCTGCCGCCGCCTGCCAATGAAGCCACTGCCACTCGGTGTGTTCGGTAGGGCTCAAGGTGATGGGGCTGGGCTCGGGCACGCGCAAGCCAAACACCCGCTCGGTGTTGCGGCTGACCTCGGGGTGGTAGCGCCAGCGCCAGGCCGGGTAAATCTCGTACACATTCTCCAGCTGCCAATCCTGCAATTGGCAAGCAGGGTGCAGCGCATCGATACCGGTTTCTTCCTGCACCTCGCGCACCGCTGTGTCTGCCCAGCTTTCTTGCGGATGGTCCTTGCTGCCGGTGACCGACTGCCAGGTGCCCGCATCGGCACGGCAAATGAGCAAGACCTGTCCGCAAGGGGTGTAAATCACCACCAGCACGGATTCGGGAATTTTGTAGATCATGGAAGTCACGCAGCCATTCTAGGCAGCTCGGGTCTTGCTAGGATTGCGCCATGTCGTCTTCACCTACACCCTCTGCACCTTTTTTGCTGCAAACCCACGCCCTCAGCGGCGGGCCAGCGGACCATGCGGTCATCCAAAGGCTGAGTTTCAAATGGTCTGCCGGCCTGCACTGGGTATGCGGGGACGAAGGCTGTGGCAAAACCAGCCTGTTGCGTCTGTTGTCCGGAGATTTGCAAGCGCTCGGCGGAAGCGTGCACATGCCGCCAGGCGAGGTGTTTTGGGCAGACCTGAAAGGCCCAGAACACGACCAGACCACGGTACAAGCCTGCTGGGAACAATGGCGCACCCGTTACCCCCAATGGAACTGCGCATTGCTGCAAGACTTGTCCGAAGCGCTCGACATGGAAAGGCATCGGCACAAACCGCTTTACATGCTCTCCACTGGCACCCGCCGCAAGGTCATGTTGATCGCCGGCCTGGCCTCGGGTGCAACGGTGACCCTGCTGGACCAGCCCTTTGTCTCGCTCGACCAGAACTCGGTCAAGACCATCAAGGCGTTTTTGCGAGAAGCCGCTGAAGCAACTGACCGCGCCTGGATCGTGGCCGATTACGAAGCGCCGGACGATTTGCCGCTGACCAGCGTGCTGTACCTGAGCGCACCGACATGACGTGAAGGCCTTGCGGCCTTCACGTCAAAGCCACTTCAGAAGCGGTCGGCGTTCATCACCTGGGTCCAGGTAGCCACGAAGTCCCGCGCCAACTTCTCGCGGTTGTCGTCTTGCGCGTAGACCTCGGCATAAGCCCGCAAGACCGAGTTGGAGCCAAACACCAAATCCACCCGGCTGGCCGTCCACTTGGCCTGGCCTGTTTTGCGGTCGCAGATGTCGTACGAGTTGCGCCCCGTGGACTTCCACTGGTAAGCCATGTCGGTCAAGGCCACAAAGAAGTCGTTGCTCAAGACCCCCACCCGGTCAGTGAACACACCGTGCTGACTGCCGCCGTGGTTGGTGCCCAGCACGCGCATGCCGCCGATCAGGGCCGTCATCTGGTGCGCGGTCAGACCCATGAGTTGGGCGCGGTCGAGCAGCAACTCTTCGGGGCTGACGGCGTAGTGTTGCTTGACCCAGTTGCGGAAACCGTCGTGGATCGGTTCGAGCACCGCAAACGATTCGGCATCGGTCATGGCCTCGCTGGCGTCGCCACGTCCGGGCTGGAAGGGCACGGGAATATCAAAGCCTGCCGCTTGGATGGCCTGCTCCACACCCACGTTGCCGGCCAGCACGATCACATCGGCCACGCTGGCGCCGCTGTCCTTGGCAATGCCTTCGAGGATGCCCAACACTTTGGCCAGACGGGCAGGCTCGTTCCCTTCCCAGTCTTTTTGCGGAGCCAGGCGAATGCGTGCACCGTTGGCACCGCCACGCTTGTCAGAGTGGCGGAAGGTGCGGGCACTGTCCCAAGCGGTGGTCACCATCTCGCTCACGCTCAGGCCGCTGGCTGCAATTTTGGCTTTGACTGCGGCCACGTCGTAGTCGGCCCTGCCCGCAGGCACCGGGTCCTGCCAGATCAGGTCTTCTTGCGGTACTTCGGGGCCGATGTAACGGGCTTTGGGGCCCAGGTCACGGTGGGTGAGCTTGAACCAGGCACGGGCAAAAACCTTGGTGAAATACGCGGGGTCTTTGTGAAAACGCTCTGAGATCACGCGGTAGGCCGGGTCCATTTTCATGGCCATGTCGGCGTCGGTCATCATGGGTTGCACGCGAATCGACGGGTCTTCCACATCGACCGGCATATCTTCTGGCTTGATGTCGATGGGCTGCCACTGGTTGGCACCGGCTGGGCTCTTGGTCAGTTCCCACTCGTAGTTGAGCAGCAAATGGAAATAGCCGTTGTCCCACTGCGTGGGGTGGGTGGTCCAAGCACCTTCGATGCCGCTGGTCACGGTGTCACGACCCACACTGCGTGTGCTGTGGTTCATCCAGCCCAGGCCCTGTTCATTCACGTCGGCACCTTCTGGTGCGGGGCCCAGGTTTTGCGCCTGGCCGTTGCCATGTGCTTTGCCCACGGTGTGACCGCCTGCCGTCAAGGCCACGGTTTCTTCGTCGTCCATGGCCATGCGGGCAAATGTCAAGCGCACGTCTTGCGCGGTGCGCAGCGGATCGGGCTGGCCGTTGACGCCTTCAGGGTTCACATAAATCAAACCCATTTGCACAGCGGCCAAGGGGTTTTCCAAGGTCTCACGCTGGTCACCAGCGTAACGGCTCGAAGCCAACCATTCTTTTTCAGAGCCCCAATAAATGTCTTGCTCAGGGTGCCAGATGTCTTCACGGCCAAAGGCAAAACCGTAGGTCTTGAGGCCCATCGATTCATAAGCCACGTTACCGGCCAGCACGATCAAATCGGCCCAACTGATGCGGTTGCCGTATTTCTTCTTGATCGGCCAGAGCAGGCGACGCGCTTTGTCGAGGTTGGCATTGTCGGGCCAGGAATTCAGCGGTGCAAAACGCTGGTTGCCCTTGCCCGCGCCGCCACGGCCATCGGCAATACGGTAAGTGCCTGCGGCATGCCAGGCCATGCGGATCATCAAACCACCGTAATGCCCCCAATCGGCAGGCCACCAGTCCTGGCTGTCGGTCATGAGCGCGGTCAGGTCTTTCTTGAGCGCGGGCACATCCAGCTTTTTGACTTCTTCGCGGTAGTTGAAGTCGGCCCCCATGGGGTTGGTCTTGGTGTCATGCAGGTGCAAGATGTCCAGGTTCAACGCCTTGGGCCACCACGCCTTGGCGGCGTTAGCTGTGTCGTTGTGAGTGTTCGCACCGTGCATGACAGGACATTGGCCTGCGGTGGTGGAATTTGGGGTCATGGTGAGCTTCCTTCGTTGTGGATGTTTCGAGGTTCGGTGTTGGCGATCACGGTCTTGTGGAAGCCGCTGCAGAAAGAAAAATATCTTTCACATCCGATGGCTCAGTTTACGCATGCATGTGTGACAGAAGACGCATATTTTTTTATGACCGTCATAGCCAATGCCCATGAACGTTCGCCAAGCCACACAGCACGGGGCTTGCGCGGTTACGCCTGCGCTTTCGCTCATGCACAAATGGCTCGAAGACACCTTCAAAAAACGAGGGCATAGAACAAGCGATGGCACTTGTTCCCCCCTTTTCTTCGCTATGCCCCATAATGCGTGCGTGTACGTCATAAAAAACGGCACAAGTCAGGTGATCGGTCAGTTTCGCGCGCTACGGCGGCAGTTTTCAGTTTGTTGTGCTTTCGGGACCCCATCGCTTTGTTTTTTTGTATTTCTGAGGAGTCCCCATGGGCAATAAACTTTACGTCGGCAACCTGCCGTACACCGTTCGCGACGAAGACCTGCAACAGGCCTTCGGCGAATTCGGCGCCATTACCAGCGCCAAAGTCATGATGGAGCGCGACACCGGTCGCTCCAAAGGTTTCGGTTTTGTGGAAATGGGCAGCGATGCCGAAGCACAAGCTGCTATCGCTGGCATGAACGGCCAGTCTTTGGGTGGCCGCAGCATCACCGTGAACGAAGCCCGTCCGATGGAGGCACGTCCTCCCCGCACCGGCGGCTTCGGTGGTGGCGGCGGTTACGGCGGTGGCGGTGATCGCTCCGGCGGTGGCGGCTACGGCGGCGGCCGTTCCGGCGGCTACGGCGGTGGTGGCGATCGCTCCGGCGGTGGCGGCTACGGTGGTGGCGGTCGCGGCGGCTACTAAGCCCTGCAAACCCCGTTCACGGCCGTGATGCCGTGAACAACCCTCTGGCTCAGTTTTTACGCTGAGCCCAAGCATCAAAGGCTTCAAGACTTCGGTTTTGAGGCCTTTTTTGTGGGCCTTTTGCTGTCGCTCTGCCCATATTTCAGACGACCGGTGCACTGCGCTGGCTGGCGCAGTTGGAAAAGACTGCGCCACAAACACCAACGCCACCCGAAGGTGGCGTTGGTACTGATGCGGTCAGCGAAGCTCAGGCGGCTTTGACCGCGTCCACGTTGCGCAGACGGATATGCAATTCGCGCAATTGCTTTTCGTCCACCGGGCTCGGCGCTTGCGTGAGCAAACACTGGGCACGTTGGGTCTTGGGGAAAGCGATCACGTCACGGATGGACTCAGCGCCGGTCATCAAGGTGACGATGCGGTCCAGACCGAAAGCCAAGCCGCCGTGTGGCGGTGCGCCATATTGCAATGCGTCGAGCAGGAAGCCGAACTTGAGCTGGGCTTCTTCAGGCGTGATCTTCAAGGCGTCAAACACTTTCTGTTGCACGTCGGCGCGGTGGATACGGACCGAGCCACCACCCATTTCCCAGCCGTTGAGCACCATGTCGTAGCCCTTGGAAATGCACTTCTCGGGCGCGGTGACCATCCAGTCTTCGTGGCCGTCCTTGGGCGCAGTGAAGGGGTGGTGCACGGCGGTATAGCGCTGGCTTTCGTCATCGAACTCGAACATCGGGAAGTCGACCACCCACATCGGGGCCCAACGGTCTTCGAACAAACCATTTTTCTTGCCGAACTCACTGTGGCCGATCTTGATGCGCAAGGCACCGATGGCGTCGTTGACGATCTTGGCCTTGTCGGCACCGAAGAAGATCAGGTCGCCGTTTTGCGCGCCCGAGCGCTCCAGCACGGCATTCAATGCCGCGTCGTGGATGTTCTTGACGATGGGCGACTGCAAACCGTCACGGCCTTTGGACAGGTCATTGACGCGGATGTAGGCCAGGCCCTTGGCACCGTAAATTTTGACGAACTCGGTGTAAGCGTCGATTTCGCCACGGCTGATGCCGCCGCCTTCAACCGAGCCGTTCGGTACACGCAAGGCCACCACACGGCCGCCTTTCATGTTGGCTGCACCCGAGAACACCTTGAAGTCGACGTCGCCCATGACATCGGTCACTTCGGTGAACTGCAGTTTCACGCGCAGGTCGGGCTTGTCCGAGCCGTAGATGTGCATCGCGTCCTGGTAGGTCATGACCGGGAACTCGCCCAGGTCCACGCCGATGGTGTTTTGGAACACGCGTTTGATCATGCCCTGGAACATGTCGCGGATTTCTTCTTCGGTCAGGAAGGAGGTTTCGATATCGATCTGGGTGAATTCGGGCTGTCGGTCCGCACGCAGGTCTTCGTCGCGGAAGCACTTGGTGATCTGGTAGTAACGGTCATAACCGGCCACCATCAAGAGCTGCTTGAACAGCTGGGGCGACTGGGGCAGCGCGAAAAACTGGCCGTCGTGCACGCGGCTGGGCACCAGATAATCGCGCGCACCTTCGGGCGTGCTCTTGGTGAGCATGGGAGTCTCGATGTCCACAAAGCCGTTTTCATCGAGGTACTTGCGCACTTCCATGGCCACGCGGTAGCGCAGCATCAGGTTGTTTTGCATGTAGGGACGGCGCAGGTCCAGCACGCGGTGGGTCAGGCGGGTGGTTTCGGACAGGTTGTCTTCATCGATCTGGAAAGGCGGCGTGACCGACGCGTTGAGGACGATCAGCTCATGGCACAGCACTTCGATCTTGCCGCTTTTGAGGTTGTCGTTGGTCGTGCCTTCGGGGCGGGCACGCACCACGCCTTTGATCTGCACGCAAAACTCGTTGCGCACGTCTTCGGCCACCTTGAACATGTCGGGACGGTCGGGGTCGCACACCACCTGCACATAGCCTTCGCGGTCACGCAGGTCAATGAAGATCACGCCGCCATGGTCACGGCGACGGTTGACCCAGCCGCACAGGCTCACGGTTTGACCGGTCAGGGCTTCGGTCACCAGACCGCAATAGTGGGAACGCATGGACATGTTGTGGGACTTTCAGGATTCGCAAAAATAGAGACAAAAGGGCCGTATCAAACCGGATTGGATGAGACCGGTGCGGCTGCGGCAGGCTTCGGAGCAGCGGTGGCGGGAGGTGCCACGACGCCCATGGAAATGATGTACTTGAGGGCGTCGTCAACACTCATGTCGAGTTCGATCACATCGGCCTTGGGCATCATCAGGAAAAAGCCCGAGGTCGGGTTGGGCGTGGTGGGCACATAGACGCTGACCATGGGCTGGCCCAAGTGTTTGGCCACTTCACCCCCGGGGCTGCCGGTCAAGAAGGCGATGGTCCACGAGCCCTGGCGCGGATACTGCACCAGCAAGGCTTTGGAAAACGCATTCCCACTGCCCGAAAACAAGGTGTCAGCCACCTGCTTGACGCTGGTGTAGATGCTGCGCACCACCGGAATGCGGTTCATCAGGCCGTGCCATTTGCGCAGCCACCACTGGCCAAACATGTTGGCCACAAATACACCCGTGGCAAAAATGACCACCGCCACAATCGCCACGCCCAAGCCGGGGATACCCCGCAGGTACTCGGCGCTGGCATGGACGCCGGGGATCAAGGTGTCGGCCGCATGCAGCACCGCCAAAAAGATGGCGTCGAGCATGCCGACCAACCACATGAGCACCCACACGGTGATACCCATGGGCAGCCACACCAGCAAACCGGTGATGAAGTACTGTTTGAAGCTGCGTTGTTTCATGGGGTGGGGCAATCGGTGAGGTCAGGGCTCAAAAAATCAATGGCAGGCGCAAGACACGGCACAACCTGCTGCACTGGCCGTTGCAGCGGGGGCAGCAGTATCGGCAGCCGCTGCGGGTGCAGGTGTTGCCGCATCTGCTGCAGAGCCTGCAGCAGCAGGCACGGCAGCGGCGCCGCCGCCCTTGAAATCGGTGGCGTACCAGCCCGTACCCTTGAGCTGGAAACCCGGAGCGGTGAGCTGTTTGCTGAATTTGGGGGCACCGCAAGCCGGGCAATCGGTCAGGGGTGCGTCACTCATTTTTTGCAGAACATCCTTGGCATGGCCGCAGGCGTCGCATTTGTAAGCGTAAATGGGCATGAGAAGAGCCTTTGAGGGTGATGCAAGAAAACCTTCAATTATAGGCTTGGCAACGGTCTTCAAGGCCTGAGTGTCAAGGAGGCGCCACCGCTGCCGTGCTGTATCACGGCATGTGCAGAGACCAAAGAGCGCTGCAGACCAAGTCCGCACCTCGCAACAGTGGCCGCCCAAGCCACTGCGCAGACAAGCCATCTCAACGATTGGAACTGTCTTGCTCGGCGTGCCCCAAGGCACTGGCCATGGACTGCCCTTGGTTGGCGATTACGCTGGGCGCCAAAGAACCCAGGAGCATGCCCAAAATGGACGCCATCAGCCCCAGCAAGTTGGCCGGCACCAGGGTCTCCGGTGCCAGGAAGTTGAAGACCAGCCAAGTGCCCACGCCCGACACCACCGAGAACAAGGCTCCTTGCGTGTTGGCACGCCGCCAGAAGGCTCCGGCCACCAGCGGGACAAAGGCACCAGTCAATGTGACGTTATAGGCGTTTTGCACCATTTCATACATGGTGCTGGTGCTGTTGAGGGCAAACAGCAAGGCGAACGAGGTGAAGGTCACCAGGATGACGCGCAACAGCAGCAAGAATTGGCGGTCGCTCATGTGGGGCACAAAAGGCTTGAGGACGTTCTCGGTGAAGGTCGCCGTGGGGGCCAACAAAGCGCCGCTGGCGGTGGACAAAATGGCCGAGAGCAAGGCACCAAAAAACAAAATCTGCGCCCACATGGGCATCTTGCCCAGCACCAGATCGGGCAGGATGCGCTGGATGGTGCGGGCGTCTTCAGACTCGAACAAGGCCTTGAGCTCGGGGTGGGCAATCAGTGCCGCATAAGCGATGTACAGCGGAATGAAAGCGATCACAAAGTACATCAGGCCACCG
Organism: Limnohabitans sp. YIMB22184; assembly: GCF_048020265.1. Classification (GTDB taxonomy): domain Bacteria; phylum Pseudomonadota; class Gammaproteobacteria; order Burkholderiales; family Burkholderiaceae_C; genus Limnohabitans_A. Next base: position 427,323 of record NZ_CP171843.1, on the reverse strand, counting down.
ATGATCGTGCCGCGAACGGCGGTTTTTTCGTCCTTGGCACTGGTCATGCGCTGAAACACGTCCTGCTGTGGGATGGAGCCAAAGGCAAATGCAAAGAAAGCACCGGCCATGGCCCACCAGGCGGCGGCATCCATGTCGGCCGGGAACATGTCGAACTTCCCGTCTGCGGCCGCTTGCGCCACCACCTTCTCAAAGCCGCCTGCATTGCCCCCCACCAGGGTGGCCACCAGGATCAGGCCCACCACAATCACCACGGTCTGGAACAAATCGGTGAAAGCCACCGACCACATGCCGCCAAACACGGTGTAGACCAGCACCACGGCCGCGCCCATCATGATGGCGTGGTTCAGGTCAATCGCCCCGGACGAGAGCACATGGATGACCAGGCCCAGCGCCGTCAACTGCGCCGAGGTCCAGCCCAGGTAAGACAGCACGATCGCCACGCTGGTGAGCACCTCCACCGACTTGCCGTAACGAACCTTATAGAAGTCGCCAATGGTGAGCAGGTTCAGGCGGTAAAACAGCTTGGCAAAGAGCAGTGCGGCTAGCACCAGGCAGACGGTGGCACCAAAGGGATCGCCAGGGATGCCGTTCAGGCCATCTTTGGCAAAGGTGGCAGACACCGACAGGACCGTCTCGGCACCGAACCAGGTAGCAAACACGGTGGCCACGTTCATGTAGAGAGGCAAGCTGCGGCCTGCCACCAGGTAATCCTTGGCGCCATGGACCCGGCGTGCAGCCAACAAACCGATGCCGATGGTCACGGCCAAGTAAGCGATCACAAAAGTCAGCAACACCTGCGACACCTCCAGATTTCAAATTCAGATGAACAACTGCAGGTGCATACCCACCTGTAAAACGACCAAGGAAACCACAAAGCCCAACCCGGCGTAAATCAGGGTTTGCAGCAGTTTATTGGTGCGGCGTTGCTCGGCCAGCAGCAGCTCGATCTGCTTGGCATCGCTGGTGCGCGGCTTTTGCAGGTAGTCGTGCAGCAAGCGCGGCAACTGCGGCAGCAGCTTGGCGTAGTGCGGGGCTTGGGCCTTGAGTTCTTCCCAGAGCTTTTTGGGGCCGATCTGCTCGAGCATCCAGGTTTCCAAGAAAGGCTTGGCCGTGCTCCACAGGTCCAGTTCCGGGTCCAAGTCGCGGCCCAGGCCTTCGATGTTGAGCAGGGTTTTTTGCAGCAGCACCAGCTGTGGCTGGATCTCGACCTGAAAGCGGCGAGAGGTCTGGAACAAACGCATCAACACCATGCCCAGCGAAATTTCCTTGAGTGGGCGGTCAAAGTAAGGCTCGCACACCGCGCGAATGGCCGACTCCAGCTCGTCCACCCGCGTCTCAGCCGGCACCCAGCCCGACTCGATGTGGAGTTCTGCCACGCGCTTGTAGTCGCGACGAAAGAACGCCGTGAAGTTTTGCGCCAGGTATTCCTTGTCGTACTCGGTGAGCGTGCCCACGATGCCGAAGTCCAGCGAGATGTAGCGGCCAAAGGTCTCTGGGGCGAGACTCACCTGGATGTTGCCCGGGTGCATGTCGGCATGGAAAAAGCCGTCGCGGAACACCTGCGTGAAAAACAGCGTCACGCCATCGCGGGCCAGCTTGGGGATGTCCACACCCGCTTCGCGCAGTCGGTCGACCTGGCTGATGGGCACGCCATGCATGCGCTCCATGACGATGACCTCGGGGTGGCAAAAGTCCCAGATCATCTCGGGGATCAGCACCAGATCGAGGCCTTGCATGTTGCGGCGCAGCTGCGCGGCGTTGGCCGCTTCGCGCACCAGGTCCAGCTCGTCGTGCAGGTATTTATCAAACTCGGCCACCACCTCGCGGGGTTTGAGGCGTTTGCCGTCAGCGCTCAGGTTTTCCACCCAGCCAGCCATCATGCGCATGAGGCTCAGGTCTTTGTCGATGACGGGCAGCATGCCGGGGCGCAGGACCTTCACGGCCACTTCGCGCAGCTCACCCGTTTTGCTGCGCAAAGTGGCAAAGTGCACTTGCGCAATGGAAGCGCTGGCCACGGGCTCGCGCTCAAAGGTTTCAAAGATGTCGTCCACCGAGCGGTTGAAGGCCCGCTCGATCGAGGCCACCGCAATGGTTGAGCTGAAAGGCGGCACGCGGTCTTGCAGCTTGGCCAGCTCTTCGGCGATGTCGGGGGCCAGCAAATCGCGCCGGGTGGACAGCACCTGGCCAAACTTCACAAAGATCGGACCCAATCGCTCGAGCGCCTCGCGCAGGCGCACCGCCCGGGGCGAACGCAAGTCACGGCCCACAGAGAGCACGCGGGCCAGCAGGCGAATCCAGGGTTTCTGAAAGCTGGAGAGCACCAACTCGTCCAGGCCGTAGCGCAGGACGATGAAGACAATGAAGGCACCGCGCCCGAAACGGCCCCAGCGCATCATGCTGCGCTGCCGGTGCGCAGCCCAGTGCCTGGGCGCTGAGCGACAAAACTGCGCAAGGCCATCATGGCCTGACGGGCAGCTTGTGCCAGGGTGTGCGCGGGGGCATCCCCGATCAAGCGGGCCAGGTCCTCTTCGGCATCCCAGCGCACATGGTCGATCAGCCAGTTGACCTCGGCGGCCAGCTGCACATCGCCTTCGATGCGCACCTTGGGTTTATCACCTCGCGCCAAAGCCGAAGCGAGCGAAACCGGTGATTCTTCGGTCACCGTCAAACGCAGGTCAAAGCCTTCAAACCGGCCACGCTCCAACAGGCCAGCGGGCGTGGGGCTCAATTGCAGTTGCATGCGGTCCCAAACCAGCTCGATGCGCTGGCCTTTTTGGCGGGCGAGGCGGGCCATGGCCTCGGGTTCGCTCATCAGCACATGGTTGAGAAACAAGACCAGGCGGTTGACCGTCTCATCGACCACCCAGGCGGGGGGCTGAAACGAAGAGCCGAACTGCTGAGCCATTTGAGCGGCCCATGAAAAAGGGGACTGTGTTGCCATAGTCCCCGATTATTCCCGAAAGTGCAGGTCCCCCGAGGGACCTGGGCTTTATTGCAGCGCTTGCACGCCAGCGACCAACCAACCGCCGCCTTGCTTGGATTTGGTCATGTTCCAGACTTCACGGAAAGGGCTGGGGCCTGAAGAGGCGTCTTCGCGGATCATGCCGTTGAACTCGACGCTGGCCAGGTAGGCATCGGCCTGCTCTTCAATGCCCAGCAGCTGGGCGTCGAGCATGACCACTTCGGTCTTGTTGGGCTGACCGGGGAACTGCGCTTCGCGCTCGGACAGCTGGTTGCGGATTTCCACCACCATGGCGTCGGTCATCATCGAGCGCAAAGCCGTGATGTCCGAACGGTCCCAGGCGTCTTGCAAGGTCACAAAGTTGCGCTTGGCAGCGGTCACAAAACCGTCCACGTCAAAACCGGCCGGGATGCCCCAGCTTTGCGAACCACCCAATGCCGCACCAATCATGGAGCCACTGGTTTGCGCTGCAGCCGAGCTGTCGAAACGGGTGTTTTGGCCTTCCCAGGGACGGGCCGAGGCGTCGTTGCCGACATTTTGCGGGCTGTACTGTTTGAGGGTGGCAGGATTTTCGGCAGATGCCCCTGCGCCCTGGTAAGCCAGACCGCCGGTTCCACCCATCTGCGCAGCACCACCGCGGCGGGCCCGCATGATCATGCCGATGACGGCCAGCACGGCCACGCCAATCAGCAAGGCCATCAGGATGTTGCCAAAGGCTTCACCCATGCCCAGCGAGCTGGCCAACCAGGCCAGCCCCAGACCGGCAGCCAAACCGCCCAACATGGCACCCCAAGGCTTCTTAGGCGCAGCCGCTGCAGGCGCAGCAGCAGGCTTGGCGGCATTGGTAGGTGCGGCGTTTTGAGCGGGAGCGGCAGGCGTTTGCGGCGCGGCATCACGCTTGGTGACCTGATTCGATTGCTGACCGATGGACTTGCCACCGCCCATGCGGCGAGCAGCCTCGGCGTTCAAGCTGCCCAGGGCCAACACGCCCGCGAGCATCAGTGTCATCAACTTGTTCATGGTGTCTCCAACTCAAATCAAAATGCGGTTTGTGGGCTTCAGCACTTGATGCCCATATGCAAGGCTACCACCCCGGCCGACAAATTGTGAAAATCCACATGGCCAAATCCGGCATTTTTCATAAGGGTTTTCAAGTCCTCCTGGCCGGGGTGCATGCGGATGGATTCGGCCAGGTAACGGTAGCTGTCGGCGTCACCCGCCACCAGCTGGCCCAGCCGGGGCAGGATCTTGAAGCTGTACCAGTCGTAGGCTTTTTCCAGCGGCTTGGCCACTTTGGAAAACTCCAGCACCAGCAACTTGCCGCCTGGCTTGAGCACCCGGCACATTTCCTTGAGCGCCACATCCTTGTGCGTCATGTTGCGCAGGCCAAAGGCCACGCTGACCACGTTGAAATGGTTGTCGGGGAAAGGCAGCTTTTCGGCATCGCACACCAGGGTGGGCAGGGCCAGGCCGTGGTCGACCAGGCGGTCGCGCCCGGTGGTGAGCATGGCTTCGTTGATGTCGGTGTGCACCACGCGCCCGGTGGCCCCGACTTTTTTGGCAAAGGCCATCGACAAATCGCCCGTGCCGCCCGCAATGTCCAGCACCTGATCGCCCTCTTTCAGGTTGGCCACCTGCACGGTGTAAGCCTTCCACACCCGGTGCAAGCCCATGGACATCAGGTCGTTCATCACGTCGTATTTGGACGCGACCGAGTCAAACACGCCGCGCACGTGTTTGGCTTTTTCTTTTTCGTCGACGGTTTTGAAACCGAAATGGGTGGTGCTCATGCCGATGCCCTCAATGCTTGTGGCTGCAACTGCCACCGGCTGCGGCTTCGACCATGGGTGCGTCGCGGCTCATGCCCGCCGCTTGCAGGCGATCTTCGTACTGCTTCCAGAGAGCCTCTTGCTGATCACCCAAAAAGTACAGGTACTCCCAGGTGAACAGGCCCGACTCGTGACCGTCTGAAAACGTGGGCTTGACCGCGTAGTTGCCCACGGGTTCGATCTCGACGATGCCGACTTCGCGCTTGCCGGTTTGCAACACTTCCTGGCCCGGGCCGTGGCCCTGCACCTCGGCCGAAGGCGAGTACACGCGCATCAGCTCGAAGGGGATGCGGAACTGCGCCCCGTCAGAAAACCCGATTTCCAGCACCTTGGTCTGACCGTGCACGGTCAGCGACTCGGGCGTGGGCATGTCTTTTTTCAATCCGGCCATCTTTTGCTTTCGAAATCTTGCTGTCGGGATGTGCAGGCTTAGACCAGCACGCGCTCAATGCCGCCCGCATTGGCGGCGCTCACGTACTCGGGCATCCAGGCTTCACCCAGGATGTGTTTGGCCATTTCGACCACGATGTAGTCGGCTTCGAGCAGGCCGTTTTTCATGTCGTCGCCATACCGAGACAGGCCCTGCAGGCAGCTGGGGCAACTGGTCAGCACTTTGACGTTGGCTTGCGGGGCCAAAGCGCCGCTGGCACGCAAGGCGGCCTCGCCCTTGAGCAGCTCTTCTTCCTTGCGGAAACGCACCTGCGTGGAGATGTCCGGACGGGTAACCCCCAAAGTGCCCGATTCGCCGCAGCAGCGGTCAGACTTGAGCACCTGGTCGCCCAGCAAACCCTTGACGGTTTTCATCGGGTCTTGCTGTTTCATCGGGCTGTGGCAAGGGTCGTGGTACAGATAGGCCCCGCCCGCGTCGAGCTTCATGCCTTTTTCCAGCAAGAACTCGTGGATGTCGATGATGCGGCAGCCGGGGAAGATCTTGTCGAACTGGTAGCCCTGCAGCTGGTCGTAGCAGGTGCCGCAGCTCACCACCACCGTCTTGATATCCAGGTAGTTGAGCGTGTTGGCCACGCGGTGGAACAGCACGCGGTTGTCGGTGATGATCTTCTCGGCCTTGTCGAACTGCCCCGAACCCTTTTGCGGGTAGCCACAGCACAGGTAGCCCGGTGGCAACACGGTCTGCACGCCCACATGCCAGAGCATGGCCTGCGTGGCCAGGCCCACCTGGCTGAAGAGGCGCTCGGAGCCGCAACCGGGGAAGTAAAACACCGCTTCCGACTCCGAAGTGGTGGCCTTCGGGTTGCGGATGATGGGCACGTAGTCGTTGTCTTCGATGTCCAGCAGCGCGCGTGCCGTCTTCTTGGGCAGGTTACCCGGCATCTTTTTGTTGATGAAGTGAATCACCTGCTCTTTGATGGGCGCGGCACCCACGGTGGCGGGTGGTGCGCTGGTTTGCTTGCGGGCCACGCCCTTGAGCAAACCGGCCACAAAGCGCTGGGCCTTCATGCCCACGCCCACCATGGCAGCGCGTGCCAGCTTGATGGTTTCGGGGTTGGTGGCATTCAACATGAACATGGCCGCAGCATTGCCGGGGCGGAAGCTCTTTTGCCCCATCTTGCGCAACAGGTTGCGCATGTTCATCGACACATCGCCAAAATCGATGTTCACCGGACAAGGCGTCAGGCACTTGTGGCACACGGTGCAGTGGTCGGCCACGTCTTCAAACTCTTGCCAGTGTTTGACCGAGATGCCCCGGCGGGTCTGCTCTTCGTACAAAAAGGCCTCAACCAGCAAGGAGGTCGCCAAAATCTTGTTGCGTGGGCTGTACAGCAAATTGGCACGTGGCACGTGGGTGGAGCACACCGGCTTGCACTTGCCGCAGCGCAAGCAGTCTTTCACGCTGGCGGCAATCTCGCCAATGTCCGACTGCTGCATGATCAGCGACTCATGGCCCATCAAGCCAAAGCTGGGGGTGTAGGCGTGCGTCAGGTCGGCGGCGTGCACATCGTCGCCCAGACCCGTGAGGGCCGCGCCGCGCAGCAGCTTGCCCTTGTTGAAGCGGCCTTGCGGGTCCACCTTGGCCTTGTAGGCGGTGAAATTGGCCAGCTCGGCGTCGGTCAAAAACTCCAGCTTGGTGATGCCAATGCCGTGCTCGCCCGAGATCACCCCGTCCAGGCTGCGGGCCAGCACCATGATGCGGGCTACCGCCTCGTGCGCGGTTTGCAGCATCTCGTAGTTGTCGGAGTTGACCGGGATGTTGGTGTGCACATTGCCGTCACCGGCGTGCATGTGCAGCGCCACCCACACGCGGCCTTTGAGCACGCGCTGGTGAATGGCATTGACCTCGTTCAGGATTGGCAAAAAGGCCGAGCCGGAGAAGATGTTCTGGAAAGCCGGGCGGATTTGCGTCTTCCAGCTGGCGCGCAGGGTGTGGTCTTGCAGCTGGGGGAACAAGGCATCGACATCGGTCAACCAGCCTTGCCACTGCGCCTGCACCTCGCGCACCACCGCCAGGGCTTGCGCCACGCGGTCTTCGAGCAATTCGGCCGAAGCGATCTCGTTGGCGTCGTCCTGTTTGCCCAGGGGCAAGTTGCCCTTTTCCAGAAAATCTTCCAGTTCGCGGCAGAGCTTGAGCTTGTTGCGCAGGGAGAGCTCGATGTTGATGCGCTCGATGCCATCGGTGTATTCGGCCATGCGCGGCAAAGGGATCACCACGTCTTCGTTGACCTTGAAGGCGTTGGTGTGGCGCGAGATGGCCGCGGTCTTTTTGCGGTCGAGCCAGAACTTCTTGCGCGCCTCAGGGCTGATGGCGATGAAGCCTTCGCCGCTGCGCGAGTTGGCGATGCGCACGATTTCCGACGTCGCTTTGGCCACGTCGTCGGCGTTGTCACCCGCGATGTCGCCGATCAGCACCATTTTGGGGAAGCCGCCACGCTTGGATTTGGTGGAGTAACCCACCGCGCGCAGGTAACGGTCGTCCAGGTGCTCCAAGCCAGCCATCACGGTGCCGGTGCGCTTTTGCTCGGCGAACATGAAGTCTTTGATCTCGACGATGCTCGGCACGGCGTTGCGGGCATGGCCAAAGAACTCCAGGCACACGGTACGGGTGTGGGTTGGCATGCGGTGCACCACCCAGCGGGCGCTGGTGATGAGACCATCGCAGCCTTCTTTTTGCACGCCGGGCAGGCCGCTCAAGAACTTGTCTGTCACGTCCTTGCCCAGGCCTTCCTTACGGAAGGTTTTGCCCGGGATCACCAGGGTTTCGGTGCGGATCGGGGTTTTGCCGTCGGCTTTGAAGTAGCGCAGCTCAAAAGTGGCGACTTCGGCGTCGTGGATCTTGCCCATGTTGTGGTCCATGCGCACCACATCCAGCCATTCGGCGTCGGGCGTGACCATGCGCCAGCTGGCCAGGTTGTCGAGCGCCGTGCCCCACAGCACCGCTTTTTTGCCACCCGCATTCATGGCGATGTTGCCGCCAATGCAGGAGGCTTCGGCAGACGTCGGGTCCACCGCAAAGACAAAACCGCCACGCTCGGCCGCATCGGCCACGCGCTGGGTCACCACACCCGCTTCGGTCCAGATGGTCGGGATCTTGTGCGCGATACCGGGCAGGTCGACCATTTCGACCTCGGTCATGGCTTCGAGCTTTTCGGTGTTGATGACCGCGCTCTTCCAGGTCAGCGGGATCGCGCCGCCCGTGTAGCCCGTGCCGCCGCCACGGGGCACGATGGTCAGGCCCAGATCGATACAACCCTTGACCAGCCCCGCCATCTCGGTCTCGGTATCGGGCGTCAGCACCACAAAGGGGTATTCCACGCGCCAGTCGGTCGCGTCGGTCACGTGGCTGACACGCGAGAGGCCATCGAACTTGATGTTGTCCTTGGCCGTCAGGCGCCCCAGGGTCTTTTGCACCTGGCTGCGCAGTTTGGCCATGCGGGTGAAGCGTTCGCTGAACTGCGTCACGGCCTGGGTGGCCATGGCGAGCAGCTGGCCCACCAGGGCGTCACGGGCGGCGTCCACACTCGGGGTGCGGCGCTTTTGCACCTCGCCCAGGCGGTGGTGCAAGGCCTCGACCAGCAGTTTGCGGCGGGCGGGGTTGTCCAGCAGGTCGTCCTGCAAATAGGGGTTGCGCTCGACCACCCAGATGTCGCCCAGCACTTCGTACAGCATGCGGGCCGAGCGGCCTGTGCCGCGCTCCTGGCGCAGCTGGTTCAACAGATCCCAGGCGGGCTCCCCCAGCAAGCGCACCACGATTTCACGGTCAGAAAAGCTGGTGTAGTTGTAAGGGATCTCGCGCAGACGCGGCGCATCGGCGTCGGCCTGCATCAAATGTTGGAGCGTGGTGGGTGCATTCATGGGGTGGCGCGGTCACATGCGTTGGTCAAAACGCGTTCAGCCAGACCAGGACAAAGGCGTCAACCCGGCTGATGCTGAATGTTACCGCAGTGCAACAATCACGCGCCGGGGGTGGGGACACCTGTCTCCCAAGGGTCTGCACTCATGGAAAGTCCGGGTTGTCACCCCTTATTCACCCCGTTTTAATACTTCTGTCATCTTCAAAAGGCACAGTCCACGTGCATCCATGACCTTTCGAAGGGTCGTTTTCCGCGTTCAAAGCCAATTTTTCAGGAACTGCCATGAAACTCAAACTCACCCTGTCCGCCCTGACCCTGGGCCTGGCCAGCTTGTCGGCCCAGGCCCAAACCGAAATCCAGTGGTGGCACTCCATGGGGGGTGCCCTGGGCGAATGGGTCAACGACCTCGCCAAGGACTTCAACGCCAGCCAGAAAGACTACAAAATCGTGCCCACCTTCAAGGGCAGCTACGACGAGTCCATGACCGCCGCCATCGCCGCCTACCGGGCGGGCAATGCGCCCCACATCCTGCAGGTGTTTGAAGTGGGCACCGCCACCATGATGGCCAGCAAGGGCGCCATCGTGCCCGTGGGCAAGGTCATGCAGGACGCAGGCCTCAAGTTCGACCAAAACGCCTATGTGCCTGCCGTGGCCGGTTACTACACCGCCCCCAATGGCCAAATGCTGAGCTTCCCTTTCAACAGCTCCACCCCGGTCTTCCACTACAACAAGGACGCCTTCAAGGCCGCTGGCCTGGACGCCGAAAAGCCGCCGACCACCTGGCCTGAAGTGGCGCTGGCCGCCGCCAAGCTCAAAGCCAGCGGCCACAAGTGCCCCTTCACCACGAGCTGGATCAGCTGGACGCAGCTCGAAAGCTTCTCGGCCTGGCACAACACCGAATTCGCCACCAAGGGCAACGGCATGCGCGGCATGGACGCCCGCCTGTCCTTCAACACCCCGCTGCACGTGCGCCACATTGAAAACCTGGCCAACATGGCCAAACAGGGCCTGTTTGTCTACAAAGGCCGTGGCAACGCGGCCGACGCCACCTTTGTGTCGGGCGAATGCGCCATGGCCACCGGTTCCTCGGCGCTCTATGGCAGCGTGGTGCGCAACGGCAAATTCGGCTACGGCATCGGCACCCTGCCCTACTACCCCGATGTGAACGGTGCCCCACAAAACACCGTGATCGGTGGCGCGAGCCTGTGGGTCATGAGCGGCAAGAAAGCCCCTGAGTACAAAGGCGTGGCGCAATTCTTCGCCCACCTGTCCAAAGACAGCGTGGCCGCCGCCAGCCACCAGCGCACCGGCTACCTGCCCGTGACCAAGTCTTCGTTTGAAGTGACCGAGAAGTCGGGTTTCTACAAAAAGAACCCTGGCACCGATGTGTCGGTGACGCAGATGATCCGAAAAACCACCGACAAGTCACGCGGCGTGCGCCTGGGCAACTTTGTGCAAATCCGCACCATCATTGACGAGGAACTCGAAGGCGTATGGAGCGGCAAAAAGCAGCCCAAAGAGGCCCTGGACATCGCCATCAAGCGGGGCAACGAACAGCTCGAACGCTTCGAAAAAGCCAACAAGTGATGTGCCTGGCCGCCCTCTGAAGCGGCGGGCCTTTTAAAAAGCAGGGGCAGCGCCTCTGCTTTTGTGCATTTTGGCGTGAGACTTCACACCCCGGCTTTGCAAAGAACCTATGGAAAAACGCGTCCGTTTCAAATCCCGCTGGCTGCCCTGGCTGCTGATTGCGCCACAGCTGAGCATCGTGCTGGTCTTCTTTTTCTGGCCCGCCGGGCAAGCGCTGTACCAAAGCGTGCTGCAGGAAGATGCCTTTGGCGCCTCGCGTGAATTTGTGGGCTTGGAGAACTTTTCTCGCCTGTGGAACGACAGCGGCTACCTGGACTCGTTCAAAACCACCGCCGTGTTTTCCCTTCTGGTGGCGGTGACTGGCCTGTCGGTGTCGCTGCTGCTGGCCGTGATGGCCGACCGGGTTGGGCGCGGCGCGGGCCTGTACAAAACCCTGCTGATCTGGCCCTATGCGGTGGCCCCGGTGGTGACAGGCGTGCTGTGGCTGTTCATGTTCGCCTCGCCCATGGGCGTGGTTGGTTACGCGCTCAGGGCCGTGGGCATCGACTGGAACCACCTGCTCAACCCCAACCATGCCATGGCGCTGATCGTGATGGCGGCGGTCTGGAAGCAGATTTCCTACAACTTCCTGTTCTTTCTGGCTGGGCTGCAGTCCATTCCCAAATCGCTCATCGAGGCGGCGGCCATCGACGGGGCCAGCCCCTGGAAGCGCTTTTGGACCATCGTATTCCCGCTCCTGTCGCCTACCACCTTCTTTTTGCTAGTGATCAACATCGTCTACGCCTTCTTTGACACCTTCGCCATCGTGGACGCGACCACGCACGGCGGCCCCGGCAAGGACACGGCCATTTTGGTCTACAAGGTGTATTACGACGGCTTCAAGGCGCTGGACATGGGCAGTTCAGCCGCGCAGTCGGTGGTGCTGATGGTGATCGTGGTCTCGCTCACGGTCTTGCAGTTCAAATTTGTCGAGAAGAAAGTGCAGTACTGATGTTGCACCCACACATTCCCTTGGGAGGGCTGTCATGATCGAACGACGCCCCGGTCTGCAAATTTTGCGGCATGTCATTTTGCTCATCGGTGTGGCCATCGTGGCCTTTCCGCTGTACCTGACTTTCATCGGCTCCACCCAAACCGCCCAGCAGATCAACCAGAGCGTACCCATGTCGCTGTTGCCGGGCAGCCACTTTTGGGAGACCTACCGCCTGACCCTGTTTGGCGGCCCCAATTCGCAAGGCAGCCCCCTGCCCGCCATGTGGCCCATGATGCAGATGAGCCTGATCAGCGCCTTGGGCATCGCCATTGGCAAGATCGCGATCTCGCTGTTGTCGGCCTTTGCCATCGTGTATTTCCGCTTCCCGCTGCGCAACCTGGTGTTCTGGATGATTTTTGTCACCCTGATGCTGCCGGTCGAAGTGCGGATCAGCCCCACTTACGAAGTGGTGGCGGGCCTGGGCCTGCTCAACAGTTTTGCGGGCCTGACGGTGCCCCTGATCGCCTCGGCCACGGCCACCTTTTTGTTCCGGCAGTTTTTCCTGACCATCCCCGACGAGCTGGTCGAGGCCGCCCGCATGGACGGGGCTGGGCCGATGCGCTTTTTCAAAGACGTGTTGCTGCCCTTGTCGGCCACCAACATCGCGGCGCTGTTTGTCATCCAGTTCATCTACGGCTGGAACCAGTACCTGTGGCCGCTGCTGGTGACCACCAGCGAAGACATGTACCCGGTGGTGCTGGGCATCAAGCGCCTGATTTCTGGTGAGTCCTGGACCGAGTGGAACGTGGTCATGGCCGCCGCCATCCTGGCCATGCTGCCCCCGGCGCTGGTCGTGATCCTGATGCAAAAATGGTTCGTCAAGGGCCTTGTAGACACGGAGAAATAAATACGCCGGGGACAGACCGCTGCGAAGCGGCGCTCTGTCCTCGTCTGATCAAAGAATTTATGGCTGCCATTACCCTCTCTCACATCCTCAAAACCTATGGCGCGGGCGCCAAGGCCAACACCGTCATCCACGACCTGAACGCCAGCATTGCCGATGGCGAATTCGTGGTCATCGTCGGGCCCTCGGGCTGTGGCAAGTCCACCCTGCTGCGCATGGTGGCGGGCCTCGAAGACATCTCGGGCGGCACCATCTCGATTGGCGAACGGGTGGTGAACGACCTGGAGCCCGCCGAGCGCGACATCGCCATGGTGTTCCAGAACTACGCGCTCTACCCGCACATGAGCGTGTTCGACAACATGGCCTATGGCCTGAAGATCGCCAAACGACCGATTGAAGAAATCAAGGCACGCGTAGACAAGGCGGCGGGCATCCTCGAGTTGAGCCAGCTGCTGCAACGCAAACCCCGCGAACTGTCCGGTGGCCAGCGCCAGCGCGTGGCCATGGGCCGGGCCATCGTGCGCCAGCCGCAGGTGTTTTTGTTTGACGAGCCGCTGTCCAACCTCGACGCCAAGCTGCGCGCCCAGACCCGTCTGGAGATTCAAAAACTGCACCGCGAACTCGGCATCACCAGCCTGTTTGTGACGCACGACCAGGTGGAAGCCATGACCCTGGCCCAACGCATGATCGTCATGAACGGTGGCCACATGGAGCAGTTCGGCACGCCCGAAGAGGTCTACAACCGCCCGGCCAGCACCTTTGTGGCCAGCTTCATCGGCTCACCGCCCATGAACCTGCTCAAGCGCGCACCGGGCACACCAGCCGGACACATCCTGGGCATCCGGCCCGAGCACCTGGACATCACGCCCACGCCGGGCGAAGGGGGCTGGACCTTGACCGCCGACACGGTGGAACTGCTGGGTGCCGAGCGCCTGGTGCACGCCCGGCTGGGCGATGAAATCCTGACGCTGCGGCTGGACGAATCGGTGGTGCCGCCGCAAGCGGGCCAAAGCTTTCACGCCACGCCCCGCGCCGACCGCCTGCACTGGTTTGACGCGCAAACCCAAAAACGCATCGCCTGAACATGCCCATGTCCCCACACTGGCCCTACCCGCGCTGGATCGCCCACCGGGGCGCAGGCAAGCTGGCCCCAGAAAACACCCTGGCCGCCTTCCGCATGGGGGCCGAACACGGTTACCGCATGTTCGAGTGCGACGCCAAGCTCAGTGCCGACGGTGTGGTGTTCTTGATGCACGACGCCACGCTGGAGCGCACCACCAATGGCCAAGGCATCGGTGGCGACCTGCTCTGGCAAGCCTTGTCGCAACTCGACGCGGGCAGCTGGCATTCACGCCGCTTTGCGGGCGAAGCCTTGCCCACGCTCGAGGCGCTGGCACGGTTTTGCCTGGCCAACCGCTACCTGCTGAACATCGAGATCAAACCCACACCGGGCACCGAAGCGGCCACAGGCGAAGCCGTGGCGCGTCTGGCCGCCCGGCTGTGGGCGGGGGCCGAAGTGCCGCCGCTCTTGACCTCGTTCAAACCCGAAGCCTTGGCCGCCGCACAGCAAGCAGCGCCCGAGCTGCCCCGCGGCCTGCTGGTCGACACGCTGTGGCAAGGCTGGCTGGAGAAAGCTTTGGCGCTCGATGCGGTGGCCGTGGTGGCCAACTACGCGCTGTGGGACGCCACCACCGTGGCCCGTGTGCATGTGGCAGGACTCAAATGCCTGAGCTACACCGTCAACGACGACTGGGCCGTCCAACACCTGCTGGCGCTCGGCACCGACGGCATCATCACCGACCGGGTGGACCTGTTCAGCCCGGATTGAATCCATCGAGCTTGGCGCCCGATTTCTGAACCACCGCCGCCCAAAAACGCCTGTCCAGCCCCCCCACCTTGCCCGGCTTGAAGCACTGAGCGGCCTGCGGAATGCTCTCGGGCAGCGGCTGCATGGCCATGCGTGCCATCTACCGGGAAACTCATCGCCAAAATCTGCGGCCAAAGCACTATTGTTCAGCGACAGGCCCAGCCCCGGTGCATCAGCCATTCGAGCGTGGCGGCCACAAGCACCAAGGCAATGTAGGTGCTCATCTTCCCGTCCTGGCCATGCAGCCATAAACCGGCGACCAACACCAGTACGCCGCCCACCGCTTGGACCGCCATATGGCGGCGCATTGGCCTCGGACCGGCGCCCATCATCCAGCGACCGGCCCAAGGCATGAAAAGGGCCATGGCCAAGGCGGGCAACACAAAACCCCACAGGTGCAGCACCAACAAGCCAAACGTCATGAAACCTCGATGTCTTCGGGTGACCCTGCCCGTGTGGCAGTCCAAACCCGGCAAATTGTGCCTTGAAAGTCTCGTCAAGCTCCAGGTCCACGCATTGTGTCAAGCAAAGTTGACACGTCGTGCCTATAATGACCTTTATGGCTGTCTGGACCCTGGGTTTGAACCACACGACTGCGCCGCTGGATCTGCGCGGTCGGTTTGCGTTCGCCGTGGACAAACTGGTGCCCACCCTGCAAGGCCTGCGGCGCGATCTGGCCGACCGGATTTCGCAAGAACCTGAAGCCGCCATCCTGTCGACCTGCAACCGCACCGAAATCTATTGCGCTGCCGACCAGGCCGCCACCAACGACACCCTGCGCTGGCTGGCCCAAACCGGCGGGGTGAGCGCCTCCGAATTGCACGCCCACACTTACTTGCTGGAAGGCAATGAAGCGGCTCGCCACGCCTTTCGCGTGGCCAGCGGTCTCGACTCCATGGTGCTCGGCGAAGCCCAAATTCTGGGCCAACTCAAGGACGCCGTGCGGGCTGCAGAGCAGGCGGGCGCATTGGGCAGCACCCTGAACCAATTGTTCCAGCGCAGTTTTGCCGTGGCCAAAGAGGTGCGCAGCGCCACCGAAATCGGTGCCCACTCGATCAGCATGGCCGCTGCTTCGGTGCGACTGGCCAGCCAGTTGTTCGAAGACCTCAAGGACATCCGCGTGCTGTTTGTTGGTGCGGGGGAAATGATCGAGTTGGTAGCCACCCACTTTGCAGCCAAACAGCCCAAGGCCATGGCCATCGCCAACCGCAGCCTGGACCGGGGCGAACTGCTGGCCAACCGTTTCGGGGCCGAAGTCATGCGCCTGGCCGATTTGCCCGAGCGCCTGCACGAGTTCGATGCGGTCATCAGCTGCACCGCCAGCACCTTGCCGCTGATCGGCTTAGGTGCGGTCGAGCGGGCCCTGAAAAAACGCAAATACCGCCCCATGTTCATGGTCGACCTGGCCGTGCCGCGTGACATCGAGCCGGAAGTCAAGTCGCTCGAAGACGTCTACCTCTACACCGTGGATGACCTGGCCAGCGTGGTGCAGGCGGGCCAGGCGCATCGCCAGGCCGCTGTGGCCGAGGCCGAAATCATCATCGATGCCGGGGTGCAAAGTTTCAACCACTGGCTGGGCCAGCGTGACACCGTCCCGCTGATTCAGCAACTGCAAACCCAGGCCGATGCCTGGCGCGAAGCCGAGCTGGGCCGTGCCCGCAAGCTGCTGGCCCGGGGCGACGACCCGATCGCCGTGATGGAGGCCCTGTCCAAAGGTCTGACGCAAAAAATGCTGCATGGCGCTTTGGCCGAATTGCGCGGCGCAGACCCGGAACACCGCGAGCAAACCATGCACACCGTGCAGCGCGTTTTCTTGCGCAAAGAGCGTTAGCGACTGAACTTGTAGGTCGGCGCTTGAGCGCCGACAAAATCCCGGCGCACCTGCGTGCACTGCCCGTCGGCGCTGACGCTCCGATCTACAAAAATTTGGTCGCATGAAACCCTTTCTCATCCAGCAACTCGAACGATATGCGCTGCGGCTGACCGAGCTGGACTTTTTGCTGTCCCGCGAAGACATCATGGCCGACATGACGCAGTTCCTGAAGCTCTCGCGGGAACATGCCGAAGTCAGCGCCGTGGCCTCGCGCTTTGCCCGCTTTCAGCAGCGCAGCGCCGATCTGGCCGCCGCGCAAGCCATGCTGGACGATGCCGACCTGCGCGAGATGGCCGAAGAAGAAGTGGCCAGCGCCAGCGCCGAGCTGCAAACACTGGAAGCGGAGTTGCAGCGCATGCTGCTGCCCAAAGACCCGGACGACGCACGCCCGGCGTTTGTCGAAATCCGCGCCGGCACTGGCGGTGACGAGTCGGCCCTGTTTGCCGCCGATTTGCTGCGCATGTACACACGCTATGCCGAAAGCCAGGGCTGGCGGTGCGAGATCGTCTCGGAATCGGTGAGTGAGCTTGGCGGCTACAAGGAAGTCGTGGTGCGCATCGAGGGCGACCAGGTGTATGGCGCGCTCAAGTTCGAGTCGGGCGGTCACCGGGTGCAGCGCGTGCCCGCCACCGAAACCCAAGGCCGCATCCACACCAGCGCCTGCACCGTGGCGGTGCTGGCCGAGCCGGACGAAGCCGAGGCGATCAAGATCAACCCGTCGGACCTGCGCATCGACACCTTCCGCGCCAGCGGTGCGGGCGGTCAGCACATCAACAAAACCGACTCGGCCGTGCGCATCACTCACTTGCCCACCGGCATCGTGGCCGAATGCCAGGACGGCCGCAGCCAGCACAGCAACAAGGCGCAAGCCCTCAAGGTGCTGACGGCCCGCATCCAGGAAAAAGACCGGGCCGAGCGCGCCGCCAAGGACGCGGCCGAACGCAAGAGCCTGATCGGCAGCGGCGACCGCTCGGACCGCATCCGCACCTACAACTTTCCGCAGGGGCGCCTGACCGACCACCGCATCAACCTGACTTTGTACAAGCTGCTCACCATCATGGAAGGCGACCTGCAAGACGTGGTCCATGCCTTGCAAAGCTACGAAGCTGCCGAGCAGCTGGCCGCACTGGAAATCGGAGCCACCGCCTGATGCCCACAGCCGTTACCGTGGCCGAGTGCCTGCGCCAAGCCCAAACCCATGGATTGGCCCGGGTGGACGCGCAGATCTTGCTGCTGCACAGCCTGCAGCGCCCGCTGCACGACCGCGCCTGGCTGCTGGCCCATGATGGCGACACCTTGACTGCAGCGCAAACAGCCACCTGGAAAGACGCCCAGCAACGCCGCCTGGGTGGCGAACCCGTGGCCTACATCACCGGGCACAAAGATTTTTTTGGGCTGACACTGGCCGTGGACGCCCGTGTGCTGGACCCGCGCCCCGACACCGAAACCCTGGTGGAGTGGGCTTTCGCTTGCCTGCCTGAATCCGCGCCTGCATCCTCTGCCTCAAAAGGCTCGCTCCACATTCTGGACCTGGGCACCGGCAGTGGCGCGGTGGCCTTGGCACTGCAACACGCCCGGCCCGAAGCCACGGTGTGGGCCGTGGACGCCAGCGAAGACGCCCTGGCCGTGGCCCGCGCCAATGCCGCCCGCTTGCGGCTGGGCGTGCAATTCATCGCCAGCGACTGGCTGAGCGATGTAGATGTTCAGCGCACGGGCCGTTTTGACCTCATCGTCTCCAACCCGCCCTATGTGGCCGAAAACGACCCGCACCTGGCCGCCCTGACCCACGAACCTTTGAGCGCCCTGACCAGTGGCGCGGACGGCCTGGAAGACATCCGCCGCATCATCGCCCAGGCCCCGGCCTATCTGGCCCCGGGCGGCTGGCTACTGCTCGAGCATGGCTGGGACCAGGCTGCCGCGGTACAAGCCTTGCTGAACGCTGCAGGTTTTACCCAGGTGCAATCGCGTCAGGATCTGGCGGGAATACAACGCTGCACCGGAGGGTGTTGGCATTCAGAGGGATAATTCATCCCATTCGAAACGGCCCCATTTGGAGGAAAGACCATGAGCGATACCCAGCAACGCATCGACGAACTCGTCAAAGGCAACGACATCACCCTGTTCATGAAGGGCAGCGCCAGCTTCCCGATGTGCGGTTTTTCCGGCCGCGCCATCCAGATCCTGAAGGCCTGTGGCGTCGACCCCAAGACGGTCAAGACCGTGAACGTGTTGGACGATGCCGAAATCCGCCAAGGCATCAAGGAATACAGCAACTGGCCCACCATTCCCCAGCTCTACATCAAGGGCGAATTCATTGGCGGCTCGGACATCATGATGGACATGTACGAGTCGGGCGAGTTGCAACAGGTCATCAACGGCCAGGCCTGAAACGGACCTTTGGGGGCCGAGCCATTCAGCCACCAGGGCATCACCGTGGGCCGTAAAATCGGCCCGCCACCATGAAAAAAGCCAGTCGTCAGACTGGCTTTTTGCTTGGGGCTGGACCGGGTTCAGCGGAACTTGGACTGAGGCACCACTTTCATGTCGCCTTCCAAGGAACCAATGTAGTTGGCCATGGCCTTGAGTTCGGCATTGGTAAATTGTTTGGCAATGCCACCCATGACGCCATTGTTGCGGCCCCAGGTCGACTGGTTTTCCACTTTGTAAGACTTGAGCGCGACAAACAGGAAGTCTTTGTGCTGTCCTGCAATCTTGGGGTAGCTGGGGTCTACAGGCTTGGCGAAATTGTCGCCATGGCAGGAGATGCAAGCGCCCTTTTGCAGCAAGGCAGCCACTTTGGCATCGGGCGTCTTGGGGGCAGCGGACACCGGCTCTGTCTTGCCATGCAGCTCGTAGTAAGCCCCCAGATCGGCCATGTCCTGCTCGCTCAGGCTGTCGGCGATGCCGCGCATGGTGGGGTGCTTGCGCTCGCCTTTTTTGTAGGCATTGAGGGCCGACACGATGTATTTGGCGTTTTGACCCGAAATCATGGGCACGCGATACACCTCGGGAAAGCTGGCTTGGTAGCCCTTGATACCGTGGCAGCCGATGCACATGGCAATCTTTTGCTCAGCGGCTTTGGCGTCACCCTTGACTTCCTGGGCTTGAACGGAAACAGCGGTCACAGAGGCGACAGCCAAGGCAAACATCGAGGTCAACAGCTTGTTCATTTTGCTTACACAATCCAAATGATTGATAAAAATCAACTGCTGATTATATCGGGCTGGCCCTCATAATCCTGACAAGCTTCATTCCTGTTTTTGAGAACTGTCCGCCATGAAATTTCAAGGTACCGAAAACTACGTCGCCACGCAGGATCTGATGCTGGCCGTCAATGCCGCCATCACCCTCAAACGCCCCCTTTTGGTAAAAGGCGAGCCCGGCACCGGCAAGACCATGCTGGCCGAGGAAGTCTCTCAAGCTTTGGGCCTGCCGCTGCTGCAGTGGCACATCAAGTCGACCACCAAAGCCCAGCAAGGCCTGTACGAATACGATGCCGTGAGCCGTCTGCGCGACAGCCAACTGGGCGACGAAAAGGTCAAGGACATCGAGAACTACATCATCAAGGGCGTCCTCTGGCAGGCCTTCACCTCCGAAACGCCTGTGGCCATCCTGATCGACGAGATCGACAAGGCCGACATCGAATTCCCGAACGACCTGCTGCGCGAAATCGACCGCATGGAGTTTTATTGCTACGAGACGCGCCAGCTGATCAAGGCCAAAACCCGCCCACTGGTGTTCATCACTTCCAACAACGAAAAAGAGCTGCCCGATGCCTTCCTGCGCCGCTGCTTTTTCCACTACATCAAGTTCCCCGAAGCGGACACCATGCGCCAGATCGTGGATGTGCACTTCCCGACACTCAAGAAAGACCTGCTGGCTCTGGCTCTCAAGACCTTTTACGACGTGCGCGGCCTGCCCGGTCTGAAGAAAAAGCCCTCCACCAGCGAACTGCTGGACTGGCTGAAATTGCTGGTGGCCGAAGACATCCCGCTCGAAGCCCTGCAAAGCGCTGACCAGAAGGTCTCGGTGCCGCCCCTGGTGGGTGCCCTGCTCAAGAACGAGCAGGACGTGACCTTGTTTGAAAAGCTGGTCTTCATGAACCAGCGCAACCGCTGAGCCACGGCCATGTCCTCACCCAACCCCTTTGTGGAAGGCATTTCCGACGCGGTCGGTTTCGTGGGCGGCTCTTTGGCGGGTTATTGGGCAGGCCAATTTCTCGGCTGGAACATCTTCAGCGCGGGTTATGACAGCGCCAGCATGGGCGGCATCTTGCTGGTCGGTCTGGGTGGTGGCGCAGGCCTGCACCTGGCCCGCTTCTGGCGTGCCCGACAAAAAGCCAAAGACACAGACGAGCCCACATGAGCCACTGGATCGCGCCCACCACGCTGTCAGGCCAACACGTGCGCCTGGAGCCACTGTCGATGGCACACCACGACGACCTGCTTGATGCTGTGCGAGATGGCGAACTTTGGCAACTTTGGTACACGGCCATTCCATCACCCGAAGGCATGGCAGCTGAAATCGAGCGCCGTCTGAATTTGCAGGCTGCAGGCAGCATGTGCCCCTTTGCCGTGATCGCCCCCGCATCGGGCCGCGCCGTGGGCATGACCACCTACATGAACATCGATGCAAGCCACCGCCGCGTCGAGATCGGCTCCACCTGGTACCGCCACAGCGTGCAGCGCACCCCGCTCAATACCCAAGCCAAGCGCTTGCTGCTGGCCCATGCCTTTGAGCACTTGAACTGCATCGCGGTGGAATTTCGCACGCACTTCTTCAATCACGCCAGCCGCCGCGCCATCGAGCGCCTCGGTGCCAAACTCGACGGTGTGCTGCGCAGCCACCAGATCAACCCGCACCCGATGGCCGTGGGCAACCTGCGGGACACCTGCGTGTACAGCATCATTGCCAACGAATGGCCCAATGTGCGCGTCCACCTCGACTTCCAGTTGAGCCGCGCCAGACCCCAGGAGCCCAGCGCATGCTGATCGACTTCTTCTACACCCTGCGTGCCGCCAAACTGCCGGTCTCCGTGCGCGAATATCTGACGCTGCTCGAAGCCCTGCAGGCCAATGTGGTGGGCCCTGCGTCAGACGCCTGCAGCATCGACGACTTTTATCACCTGGCACGCACGGTGATGGTCAAGGACGAAAAGCACTTCGACAAGTTCGACAAGGCTTTCGGCGCTTACTTCAAGGGCGTGGAGATGCTGACCGACTTCACCAAGGAAGTCCCGCTAGAGTGGCTGGAAAAAATCCTGCAAAAAGAGCTCACGCCCGAGCAAAAAGCCGCCATCGAGAAGATGGGCTGGGACGAACTGATGGAGACGCTCAAAAAGCGCCTCGAGGAGCAAAAAGAACGCCACGAAGGTGGCAACAAGTGGATTGGCACGGGCGGCACCTCGCCGTTTGGCAACGGCGGCTACAACCCGCAGGGTATCCGCATTGGCGGCAAGGGCGGCAACAAGAGCGCCGTCAAGGTCTGGGACCAACGCGCTTACAAGGACTACGACGACAGCCAGGAGCTGGGTACACGCAACATCAAGGTGGCGCTGCGCCGCCTGCGCCGCTTTGCGCGGGAAGGTTCGCAAGAAGAGCTGGACCTGGACGGCACCATCCGCAAAACCGCGGCCAACGCCGGCTACCTGGACATCCTGATGCGCCCGGAGCGCCACAACAACGTGAAAGTGCTGCTGCTTATGGACGTGGGCGGTACCATGGACGAGCACATTGCACGGGTTGAGGAAATGTTTTCGGCGGTCAAGGCCGAGTTCAAGCACCTGGACTTTTATTACTTCCACAACTGCGTCTATGACTTCATGTGGAAGAACAACAAGCGCCGCTACGCCGAGAAGTTCCCGACCTGGGACATCTTGCGCAAGTACAACAAGGACTACAAGCTGATATTCATCGGGGACGCCACCATGAGCCCCTATGAAATCCTGCAAAAAGGCGGCAGCGTCGAATACAACAACGAGGAAGCCGGGGCCGAGTGGCTGCAGCGGCTGACGCACACCTTCCCCAAATTCGCCTGGATCAACCCCGAGCCGCAAGGCGTGTGGCAATACCGCCAAAGCATCTCGATCATTCAGCAGCTGATGAGCAACCGCATGTTCCCGCTGACCCTCAAAGGGCTGGAGGATGCGATGCGTCTGTTGAGCAAGTGAGTGGCAGGCGCTGCGGCGCCTGTATGACTTGCAAAATCAGGGCGCCCGCCAACCATCAATGTCGTTCTGCCAAGCGGTGCAAGCGCATCGCCGATCTTGCATCCCTCGCTGAACTGCCTCGGTTGAGTGCGGCCAGGAACACTCCGCATGCGGCGAGGAATACCTGCCTGGCTCCTGCGTCCTTACGATGGCGAATTGATCGACGATCCCTTCTCCATGACAACATTCATCAAATTCGCCCTCGCATGGTTGGCAGCCCTGGCGCTCAACACCCCTGTGAACGCACAGGTGCCGATCAACCCGAACCTGGCCGAGGCCATCAAGGCCCTTCCGGTACCCGGGATCAGTAGCGTGGCCACACAGCTCATCGCCGGTCTGACCCCCATCAGAGGGGGTTACACGGCCAAAACAATAGTCAGCGGCACCCCTGTCATGCTGTACTTGTACGGCAGCAGCAGCGTGAGCCAGACCATGTTTCTTGTCGTGGGTGGGAACATCGCCCTGCCCAATGTGTTCAACAACAGCACCTGGCGCCGCATCGCGGGCAGCTCGGTCAACGATACCATCTTCTCGCTGGCCACCATCGACTTCTCTCTGAAGACCGAGGATATGAACGACGACCTCAAGCAAGTCGTTAAACGCAGCTACTACGGCAATTCCAAGCTGGAGTTCAAGTCGGGCTTCCAGTTGCAGGGGAACATCAGCCTCAACGGTCTCATGAAGACCGTGCTGGAAAGCGGCATGGGCATGCCGGTGCAAAGCTTCCTGATGCGGGCCGGCATGGCGATTCCCACGCCAACCGACACAAACGGGCAAGTGGCACTGGGGCTGACGATGCTCAATGGCATCAAGAACATAGGCGCCACATTCCAGGATTTGCCCGAGTTCTACCTCGAACTGCAGACCGCTCCCGGCTCGGCATTCACAGGGCTGATGGGCATGTCGGCCATGCAGGTCACCGATGCCATGTTCTCGGTCAAGAACAGCGGCGTGGTGGGCTTCAAGGGCAACCTGGTCATCCCAGGCGGCAAGAAGTTCATCACCCAGTTCGAGACACCGCTCAATCCCGGCGGCGTGATGGACTTTGCGGACTTCAAGTTCGCCCTGGCCGCCCAGAGCCTCACGCTGGAGGACGTGGCGCGCCTGTCGCTGGCCATGGCCACGCCCAAGCTGCCCGGCGGAGGCTTCCTGAAGGAGGTCAACCTTTACCAGCAGTTGCTGCAAAACAGCACCAAGCCCTTGTCCATGATCCAGGTCCGCAACCCCCACACCGTTGGGGAGTACCGGTATGCAGACGAAACCCGACCCTTCCCATCCGTCAACGCCTTCAACCTGATGATTGTGGGCCCTGGCGCCTCGATGGAAGACGGCACAGGCAAGACGGTCCAAGGCCCCATGCTGAAAATCGCGGGCATTGGCAAGTTCCTGGGGCAGGAGGTGGCGGACGTGTCCTTCTATGCCGGCCCCCTTGGCCTGCGCGGCAAGGCCAATGTATGGGCATCCTTGAATGTCGGACCGCTGGGCACGCAGAACATCAAGCTAGAGAGCACGACCACGTTCACCCGCCAAGAACAAAACTGGTACGCACAGGGTGAGGTTTCTGGACGCTGGTTATACCTCGCTGTTTTCAACAACGAGATGCATGTGGGCGCAGAGGGTATTTGCGCGCAACCTTTCGAGGTCAAGCAAAAGCTTGACCTCGTGCCCACCTTCACGCTGGACTATGTGATGCGGCGAGTGTCCGCAAAGAACGTGGACCCTTCACTGATCAACGCCTGCACGGGCAACAGCCTCAAGGCGGGCCTGCGCTGGATCACAAGCAACGGTCAGTCTCTGGAAGGCTACAAACCGCAACAGGCCGCCGATAAGCTTAAAGACATGGCCCGCGACGTGGCTCACCAGGCCACCCACCAGGCAGCGCAATCATTCAAGTCGGCGGGCAACTTTGTTAAAGGCGCCTTCGGCCAGAAGAAAAAGAAACGCAACCCACCGAAAACGCCCCCGATGTTTGCCGGTTCGGTGTTTGACTGGGATTACTACTACGACACCAATCCCGAATTGGTCAAAGCAGATGTGGACCTCATCGAGCACTGGCGCTCCACCGGCTGGGGCGAGGGCCGCCGAGGCAGCTTGGAGTTCTCCCCAAGCTGGTACATGTGGACCTACCCAGACGCCTACGACGCGGCCTACAAAAGGGGACGCGATGGCTTGGTGCAAAACTGGCTGGATGTCGGCATTCCCCAGGGCCGTCAAGGCAGCCCGGATTTCAGCATCAAAGCCTATCTGGCCCGTTCCCCAGATTTGCAAAAGCTTTATGGCGCTACCGGCTACGATAAAGCCTTTGACCACTGGCTGGAATGGGGCAAGGCAGAAGGCCGATCAGGCAAGCCTTGATGAGGCTCAATGGCTGAATGGCCCACACGCCTGGGCAGATGTGATCAGAGTGTGCAGCATGTTCAAGGCGTCCAAGGCTTGCACTGCCTTGCGAGGCGCCCGGCAGGTCGCATACGCTCACCCTCAAAGGGCTGGAGGATGCGATGCGTCTGTTGACCACGTGAGTAGCAGGCGCTGCGGCGTTTGCATGCCCTGTAAAATCAGATTCTCGCCACCGTAGTTCAATGGATAGAACTCTCCCCTCCTAAGGGAGTGATACAGGTTCGATTCCTGTCGGGGGCACCATTGAAATTTCGTAAGTTGTTGATTTTAAACGAATAGTAGGTTAAAATTCCTGCAATTCACTTGACAATTTACGTGACAAACATCAAATCTCACCCTAAGCGCCAAAGCAAATACTTCCGTCAAGAACAAGGGCGCTTTCTGTTCGAGAAACGCCTGAACAGTGACAAAGGATGGTTTCCACTTTTCCCGAAGTCAAAGATTTTTCTCAAGCCGCTGCGAGTAGCTAACTCATCAGAAGCTGCACTTGAAGCAAAAAAGCTTAAAGAGGAAATTGAAAACCTCCAATTGGTTGCAGCTAGGGATAGCAGAAAACCAAACCTCAGCACTCCAAGTGAAATTTTTCGTGCAGTTAAAACATGGCTTTGGGTTACCGGAGTAGATCAAGAGCTGGCTGCCGTCAAACGTACTTCTGAACTTACTGAAGCTGGCAATGATGCACGTGTACGGCTTGGCGAGACAATCAATGCAGTTACTGATGCGTACTGAATCGCCCCGGGTTTCGTGGAGGCCAGTTGGTTTAAGTTGAGACCTCGGTCTCGTGCTTCCCGGCTAGCTGCCGGTAGTAGTTCACCTCAGCTTCAGCCGGTGGAATATACCCAATCGAGCTCAGCAGTCGGTGGTGGTTGAACCAAGCCACCCATTCCAGGGTTGCCAGTTCCAGTGCCTCCTTGGTTTTCCAGGGTGCACGGCGGTGTATCAATTCGGCCTTGTACAGCCCATTGATCGTCTCGGCCAGCGCGTTGTCGTAGCTGTCGCCACGGCTGCCCACCGATGGCTCTATCCCAGCTTGGGCCAGGCGTTCGGTGTAGAGAATGGAAACATATTGAGACCCCCTGTCCGAGTGATGTATCAATGCATCTGAGCGTTCAGGTTGTCTGTCGAACAAGGCTTGCTCCAGGGCATCCAACACAAAGTCAGTACGCATCGAACTGCTCACCCGCCAGCCCACGATGCGCCGTGCAAACACGTCGATCACAAAGGCCACGTATTGCCAGCCCTGCCAGGTGCTGACATAGGTGAAGTCCGACACCCACAGTTGGTTTGGACGCTCTGCTTTGAACTGGCGATTGACCCGGTCCAGCGGGCATGGCGCGGCTTTGTCCGAGACGGTGGTTTGCACGACCTTGCCCCGGCGAACGCCGTGCAATCCCATGCGCTTCATGAGCCGCTCGACCGTGCAGCGCGCCACCTTGGTTCCTTCACGATTCATCTGGTGCCAGACCTTGTCTGCGCCGTAGACCTGCATATTGGCCTGCCAGACGGCTTGGATTTGCGGGATCAGGGCTTCATCGCGTTTGGTCCGGGCGCAAAGCAGCTCGGGCTTGCGTTGGCGGGCAGCATGGCACCTGTAGCCAGAAGGGGCGATTTGCAGCACGTTGCAAATCGGCTCGACCCCGTAGGCGTGACGGTTTTGATCAACAAAGTCCCTTAAGACTTGAGTCGGCGGTCGAGCTCCGCCTGGGCAAAAAAAGCGCTCGCCAGTTTGAGGATTTCGTTGGCTTTGCGCAGTTCCTTGACTTCGCGTTCGAGGTCTTTGATGCGGGCGCGCTCATCAGAGCTGACGCCATCGCGCATGCCTTCGTCAACCTCGTGCTGGCGAACCCAGTCGTTGAGGGTTTGCGGCACACACCCGATCTTGGGGGCAATGGACTCAATGGTGGCCCAAAGGGATGGGTACTCGCCACGGTGCTCGAGCACCATGCGGACAGCGCGTTCGCGCACTTCGGGTGAAAAACGGTTCGATTTCTTGCTCATGGCTCCATCTTCTCAAAGTGTGGAGCCTCCTCAAAACCCGGGGCGATTCAGATCGCCTCAAAGAGCGATCTGAGGAATGGCGGAAGGAGGGCATGAGCCTGATCGAGTACGCTGCTGACACCGAAATGGTGATCCAGAAAATCCAGAGTTCAAACAGCAGAAAATCTAAAGATGATTGGTTTCAGGAGACCGTCGACATAGCTTTGGAGTTCGCAAATATTTATATCGCTCGCATGAACGCCAATTACCTGAAATCAGGTAACTACGTCTTTGAAGATCCATGGTTGAAATCTGAACACGAACTTTGCATAGCCGCTCCTAAGAAGGTGATGGGAGCCATGAAATAACAGGTGCTTTTTGCCTCTGTCAGTTATTGCTGTATCCCCCATGCAAGGTTGCATGACCGCTTTTTTGATTTCAACTTTTCTTTAGTCACCAAGGTTACGGCTTTATTGAACGCACTCCAGCTTGATTTGCCTTACTCTTCAGAGTAGCCCCTTTGTGTGGTGACTTAGTGGTAGTTCTTTAACCCATTGCACTCCAGACCTCTTTAAAATCAAAGACTTATGGTCCACCCTTAGGTTCCTGAATTCCTGTCGGGGGCACCACAGTTGCCTCACATGCCCTGTGGCTGAACTTCAACCCCGGATGGGCCCCACCGCCACCAAGCGCTGGATGGCGCGGCGCAAAGGGGCTGAGCGTGCTGTCTTGGCCAGGGTTTTCAGGCTGTAGCGGTGACCGGCCGGCAACACATGCAACTGAACCCCCAGCATTTCGATTTGCTCTAGGGTATCCAGCTCGCTCACATTCGACTGCATCTGCGAGGGGTCCACCAAGGTCACCGTGCCTTTGCCGATGACCTCCATCGCTTCGCCACGCTCGATCACCAAGGCAGTGTCTTCGTCAATGCCCACGCCCAGCAAATCCGGGCGCATGGCCAAGGTGGACAACAAACGCGCCAGCCGCCTGCGCTCGGAGAAATGCTGGTCCACCACGGCTTGAGACAACAAACCCAAGCCAATATCGGTGTCCACCGCCTCCTTGCTGGGCCTCAGGATCGAGGGCCCTTGGGCGATCATGTGGCGCGACATGACGGCTGCGCCTGCGCTGGTGCCCCCGATGCAGCAACGGTTGAGGTGAAACGACTGGTGCAGTGACTGGTAAGCAGGGGTGTCCCACAAGGTGTCCATGAGTTTGGACTGATCGCCGCCACTCATGAAAATGCCGTCGGCTTGCAGAATCTCGGCTTGCAGTGGCGCAGCGTGGGCACTGTCGCGGTCATCGATGGCCAGACGCTGCACGTCTTCCACCCCGATGGACCTGAAAGCATTTTGGTAACTTTGCCAAACCCCTTCAGGGTCACCGCTGGCCGCGGTGATGACGCGGATGCGCGCCTGGCTGCCGCCGCAATAGTCGGTGAATTTGCGCAAGATGATGCGGTCCTGCAGCCGGTCTTCGGCCCCGCCCACGATCACCAGGCGTGAGATTTTGGGGGTTTGGGCCCATGCGGGCCATCCCGCCAGTGCGGCCACAGCCCCAGCAGTCACACCGCCTAAAAGATCTCTTCGGTTCATGGGGTCACTCTAACCCATGACGCGAGGAGCACTTGTGCGCCAGCGCAGATCCGCAGATTTTTCAGCCAACGGAACCACTGCGCCAATCAACCCTCCACAAACACCCGTGCTTTACGGGGTGTCAGCACCAGAGTCTCACCTTCCTTGAAGTCCTGCTGGCGGTATTGCGAGGCCGACAGCTGCGCCTCGATCACGGCATCCCGGCCAAACATGCCCGCTTCCACAGGCTCCAGCTCCAAACGCGCCACGGGCCCCACCACGATGGCGCGACTGAGCTTGGCCACAATGCCGGTGTGGGCGCTGCCCGGGGCATAGCGGGTCACATCCAGATCGTGTGGGCGCACATAGGCGAAAGCCTTGGCGTCCTGCACCTGGCCATGCTCCGGGCTTTCCAGACGGATGGCATGCTGGTCGGCACCGATCAGCATCTCACCTTCGTGGGCGCGGCCATGGAACAGGTTCACATCGCCCAAAAAGCCATACACAAACGGACTGGCCGGGTGGTCCCACACGTCTTGGGGCGAACCGATCTGCTCGATATTGCCCTTGTTCATCAGCACCACGCGGTCAGCGACTTCCAGCGCTTCTTCCTGGTCGTGCGTCACAAAGATGCTGGTGACGTTGAGTTCGTCGTGCAGTCGGCGCAGCCAGCGGCGCAGCTCCTTGCGCACCTTGGCGTCCAGGGCGCCAAAAGGCTCGTCAAGCAACAACACCTTCGGTTCGACCGCGAGTGCGCGGGCCAGCGCAATGCGTTGGCGTTGCCCGCCAGACAGCTGCGAGGGGTAGCGGTCGGCCAGCCAGTCGAGTTGCACCAGGCCCAGCAGCTCGTGGACTTTGCGCTGGATTTCGGACTCGCTGGGGCGCTCTTTGCGGGGCTTGACGCGCAGGCCAAAGGCGACGTTTTCAAACACCGTCATGTGGCGGAACAAGGCGTAGTGCTGGAACACAAAACCCACTTGACGTTCGCGCACGTGCACATGGGTGGTGTCTTCGCCGCTAAAGGCGATGGTGCCCTGGTCAGCGGTTTCCAGGCCCGCGATGATGCGCAACAGCGTGGTTTTGCCGCAGCCCGAGGGGCCGAGCAGCGCGACGAGTTCGCCCGATTCGATGTCGAGGCTGACGTTGTTCAGTGCGGTGAAGTCGCCAAACTGTTTGTGGACGTTGCGGATTTCGATGCTCATGTTTTAAACCGTTGTCGATGGGTGTTTCAGGCGATGGGCCGCTCGGGCGGCGTGTCGGCAGCGGCCTTGAGTTCTTGTGCGTGGCGCCATTCGATGACCGACTTGATGGCCAAAGTCACCAGCGCCAGCAAGGCCAGCAGCGAGGCCACGGCGAATGCAGCCACCGACTGGTATTCGTTGTACAAAATTTCCACATGCAGCGGCATGGTGTTGGTCTGACCCCGGATGTGACCGGACACCACCGACACCGCGCCGAACTCGCCCATGGCACGGGCGTTGCACAAGATCACGCCATACAGCAGGCCCCATTTGATATTGGGCAAGGTCACGCGCCAGAAGGTCTGCCAGCCGGTAGCGCCCAGCACAATGGCCGCCTGCTCTTCGTCGCTGCCCTGTGCTTGCATGAGCGGGATCAGCTCGCGGGCGATGAACGGGAAAGTGACAAACACCGTCGCCAAGATGATGCCCGGCACCGCAAACACAATCTTGATGTCGTTGGCCTGCAGCCAGGGGCCAAACCAGCCCTGTGCGCCGAACATCAGCACATAGATCAAACCTGCGACCACGGGCGACACCGAAAACGGCAAATCGACCAGCGTGGTCAAAAGCGATTTGCCCTTGAACTCGTACTTGGCAATCGCCCAGGCTGCAGCCACGCCAAACACCAGATTGAGCGGCACCGCCACCGCGGCGGTGATCAGCGTCAGGCGAATCGCCGACCAGGCGTCTGGCTCCTTGAGGGCTTCCAGGTAGGCGTCCAGCCCTTTGCGCAAGGCTTCGGTGAACACCGCCGCCAAAGGCAAGACCAGGAAGAGGAACATGAAAACCAGCGCAGTGCCGATCAGGCTGTAACGGATCCAGCGGGCCTCGGTGGTGCCCGCCTGCACCTTGTTGGTGGTGAGGGTTTGGCTCATGAGGACACTCCCGAGCGGCGGCGCTGCCAGGTCTGCAAGGCGTTGATGACCAGCAGCAAGACAAACGAGAAGACCAGCATGACCAAAGCCACGGCGGTGGCACCGGCATAGTCGTATTGCTCGAGCTTGCCGATGATGATCAGCGGCGTGATCTCCGACACCATGGGCATATTGCCCGCGATGAAAATGACCGAGCCGTATTCGCCGATGGCGCGGGCAAACGCCATGGCAAAACCCGTGAGCAATGCAGGCGCAATCGACGGAAAAATCACCCGCGAGAAAGTCTGCCAGCGCGTCGCACCCAAGCAGGTCGCGGCTTCTTCGAGTTCTTTTTCGGTGTCTTCCAGCACCGGCTGCACCGTGCGCACCACAAAGGGCAAGCCGATGAAGATCAACGCGATCACAACGCCATTGGGGTTGAAGGCGAGCTCAATGCCCAGCGGCTCCAGGTATTGGCCGATCCAGCCATTGCCCGCCAACAGCGCCGTGAGCGAGATGCCCGCCACCGCCGTGGGCAGGGCAAAGGGCAAATCAACCAGCGCGTCGACGATTTTTTTGCCGAAGAAGTCATAGCGCACCAGCACCCAGGCCACCAGCAAACCAAACACCACATTGACCAGGGCCGCGATCAATGACGCCCCAAAGGTCAACCGGTAAGACGCCATGACACGGGGGCCTGTCACGGCCGCCCAGAACTGGTCCCAGGTCAAGGTGAAGGTTTTGAACACCAGCGCCGACAAAGGAATCAGCACAATCAGGCAGAGGTAAAAGAGGGTGAAGCCCAGGGTCAGGTTGAACCCGGGCAACACCTTGGCTGGCGCCCGCCGTGGGGCGGGTGCCGCGATGGACAAAGCGCTCATGGGAGAAACTTATTTGACGGTGTAGATTTTGTCGAACTGACCGCCGTCGTTGAAGTGCACCTTCTGGGCATCGGCCAGCGAGCCAAACACCTCGTTCACGGTGAACAGCTGCAATGGCTTGAACGTGTTGCTGTATTTTTTGAGCACCGTTTGCGAACGCGGGCGCAGTGCGTGCTTGGCCGCAATCTCCTGCGCTTCTTCGGAGTACAGGTAGTCCAGGTATTCCTTGGCCAAGGCGGCTGTGCCCTTCTTGGCCACGGTGCGCTCCACCACGGCGACCGGGTTCTCGGCCACGATGCTGATGGACGGATGGATTGCATCCACTTTGCCCACACCAAATTCGCGGTCCACCGACACGACTTCGGACTCGAAAGTCACCAGCACATCGCCGATGTTGCGCTGCAGGAAGATGGTGGTCGCATCGCGCCCGCCCTTGGCCAGCACCGGCACGTTTTTGTAAAGCTTGCTCACAAAGTCAGCGGCCTCAGCGTCCGAGCCGCCCTTCTTCTTCACATAACCCCAGGCGGCCAGATAAGCCATGCGGCCATTGCCACCGGTTTTGGGGTTGACCACGATCACCTTGATGCCGGGCTTGACCAGATCGTCCCAGTCCTTGATGCCTTTGGGGTTGCCGTTGCGTGTGAGGAACAGCATGGTGGAGGTGGTGGGCGATGCGCTGTGGGGAAAGCGCTTGGTCCAGTCCTTGGCCACCACACCGGTGCTGGCCAGAAAGTCCACATCGGTGGTGGTGTTCATGGTCACCACATCGGCGTCCAGGCCGTCGTTGACGGCACGCGCCTGGGCGCTGGAGCCACCGTGGGCCTGGTCGATTTTCACGTCCTTGCCGGTGGTCTTTTTGTAATGCGCCGCAAAAGCGGCGTTGTAGTCCTTGTAGAACTCGCGGGCCACGTCGTAGGAAGCGTTGAGCAAGGTCTGGGCACTGGCCGACAGACCGGACAAAGCCAGCGTGGCGGCCAAAGCGATGAGGGTGTGTTTTTTCATGGGGATTCGATTTGGGAAACAGAGGGGCTGTTGAACGCGCCCATCGCAACGATCGGCACGTATCCAGTCATGGCCGCGATTGTGGGCGCAGCCACTGCTTTCTCAAACGAATCATTTGTTGTTTGCTTATATCTGCAAACAGATAAAGGCAAACAGCTGTAGCTCAGGCCTGCGCAGGCGCAAATGCATCCCAGGCCGCCCAGGCCTCGGACGCGTACATCAGCGCAGGGCCACCGCCCATGTACACGCACACCGCCAGCATTTCTTCCAGCTCCTGGCGTGTGCAGCCCAGACGACGCAGCGCCTTGACATGGAAGCCGATACAGCCCGAGCAATGCTGGGTGATGCCGATCGCCAGGGCCATCAGTTCCTTGTGTTTTTCGCTGATGGCGCCTTCGGCCATGGCCGACTTGGCCAGCTGGCCAAAGCCCTGCATGGCCTCGGGCTGCGCCTTGCGCAAGCCGCCCATGGCCTGGCTGATGTTCTGGATCAATGCGGGGTGATCAAAGGTGCTCATGTGTGTTGCTCTCCAAATGACAGTGCCCGTTTTCAGGGCTGTAGCGCCGCATTGACCGCCTGCAGCTGCGGCACATCGAGTTGCCCGGCCGTAGCATGCAGGCGCAGCTGCGCCATCAGGGTGTCGATCTGCCCTTGCAGCCAGGCCAGCTCGGCGGCGCTGGCGTCGTTTTGTGCGTTGAGCAAATCCAGCGTGGTGCGGTCACCCACCTGGCGGCCCAGCCGGGTCGCGTCCAGCCGGGCCTGACTGGCCGTGCGGGCTGCATCGAGCGCAGCCAGACGCGCCTGCCCGCTTTGCACCGCCTGCCAGGCGGCACGGGTCATCTGGGCCACCTGTTGGCGACTGCGCTCGAGCTCGGCACGGGCTTTGTCGTGCAGGTGCACGGCCTCTTGCAGCTTGGCGCTGCGCCAGCCACCGGTGTAGAGCGGCACATTCAGCATCAAACCCACCATCTGCTGACTTTGCGTGTTGCTGGCTGCGCCGAAGTCGCCCGAACCACCGAGCCGCTCACGCGAGGCTTGTGCCACCAGGTCCAGCGTGGGCGAAGCCGATGCGCGGTATTTGTCGATGTCCTGCTGCGCCGATTGAACCTGGGCTTGCTGCAGCTTGAGCACCGGGCTGTGCTGCTCGGCACGCTGCAGCCAAGTGGCCAAGGGCTCGATGGCCTGCCCCGTGACCACGCGAACCGGAGCTTGCAATTGCAAACTTTGGGCAGGCCAACCGGTCACATCGGCCAGCACCTGCCGCGCCATGTCCAGCGCATTGCGGGCGGCAATGGCCTCGGCCGCCAAAGCCTGCGCACGCGCCTGGGCTTCGTGGGTGTCGGTGATCGGTGCATCACCCAAGGCAAAGCGGTCTTTCGCCTCGGTCAGGGCTTGGTTCACCGCCTGCTGTTGTTGCAGCACCAGCGCCAGGCGGCGTTCGGCCTGCACCACATCCATGTAACGCTGTGTGGTCTGCAGCATCCAGTCCTGTTGGCTCAGTTGCCACTCGTGCTCGCTGGCCTGTGCGGCCACTTGCAGCTGGGCCGCTTGGGCACGGCGCTCGGGGCTGTAAAGCGGCTGTCTGGCGTTCAGGGCCCAGCGGGTGGCGGTTCCGCCGTTGATCGAGGTGCTGAAATTGGCTTGGTCAGACAGGCCTGAATTGAGCGCAGAAAACTGCGCCCCCTTCATCTGGCTCTGTCCGTTGGCCCAGCCCGCGCTGGCGCTCAGACCCAGGTTGGGCCGCCACAAAGCAGCAGCCTGTTCGCGCCGGGTCGCGCCGGCCGCACGACCCGCTTCACTGACCGCGCCTTGCGGGTCATGCTGGCGGGCAGCCTGCCAGACTTGCAACAGGTCGGTGGCCGCGGTGGCTGTGGCGCACAGCGCCAGCAAAGCCCCCGCCAGCAGCGTGCGTGGGTTCATGTGATTCTCCCCTTGGGCTGAAGGCGGATCAGCAGCCGGGTTGCACGCCAAATTTGCGCAGGATGGATTCCATCAGGCACCACTTCGTCAGCGCACTTTGCAGCAGGTTGGCCCCCACAAAGGCGGTGAATGCCAGCCACCAGGGGCTCACAAAGATGGGGCTGCCTTCGATGCCCAAGGCCAGCGACAAGAGGATGAAGGTGCCTGCGACGAGGCGGACGATTTGCCAGGATTTCATGAAAAGTTCTCCTAAGGGTTGACGAAACTCAAGGGTTGCTCTCGTACTGACGGCGGTAGGCCGCGTAGTAGAGCGTGGGGATCACGACCAGCGTGAGGACGGTCGAGACAAAAATGCCGAAGATCAGCGAGATGGCCAGACCGTTGAAGATCGGGTCATCCAGGATGAAGAAAGCGCCCAACATGGCCGCGCCGCCCGTAAGCATGATGGGCTGGGCACGGGTGATGGCCGACTGCACGATGGCCTGCTTGAAAGGCACGCCCTCTTTGACCTGCAGGTGGATGAAGTCCACCAGCAAGATGGAGTTGCGCACGATGATGCCGGCCAGCGCGATCATGCCGATCATGCTGGTGGCGGTGTACTGCGACTGCAGCAGCGCGTGCCCGGGCATGACACCGATGATGGTCAGCGGGATCGGCGCCATGATGATCAGCGGCGTGAGGTAAGAGCCAAACTGTGCCACCACCAGCAGATAGATCAGCACCAGGCCCACCGCGTAGGCCGCGCCCATGTCGCGGAAGGTCTCGTAGGTGATCTGCCACTCACCGTCCCACTTGAGGGCGTAGCCGCGCCAGGCGTCGGACGGCTGGTGGATGAAGTACTCGCCCAGCGCCTGGCCATCGGGCGTCTGGATCTTCTGAATGGCACTGCGCATCTGGAACATGCCGTACAGCGGGCTGTCCAGTTTTCCGGCCATGTCGGCGGTGACAAAGTTCACGGGCAGCAGGTCTTTATGGATCACGGGTTGCTCGCGCTCGCTGTCAGTCACTGTGACCAGCTCGCGGATCGGCACCAGCTTGCCCGAGGCGCCGCGCACCGTCAGCTGCAGCAAGGCCGACAAGTCACCATGCCGCTCGGCGGGCAACTGGATCAAGGCCGCAGCGGGGTATTTGCTGCCGTCGTGCAGATAGGTCGCAGCCTCTCCGGCCAGGCCCGCACGCAAGGTGGCCACAATGGCCTGCTGGGGAATGCCCAAGGCCGCGGCCTTGCGGCGGTCCACCAGCAGCAGTTGGCGCGGTGCGGCGGCGATGCTGCTGTCGTCCACGTCCACCACGTTGTCGGTCTTTTCAAAAATGGCACGCACCGCCTTGGCCACGCGGCGGCGGCCTTCGGCGTCTGGCCCGTAAATCTCGGCCACGATGGAGGCCAACACGGGCGGGCCGGGCGGCATCTCGACCACCTTCACGTTGGCGCCCAGGCGCTGGCCGATGGCCTGCAAGGCGGGGCGCAGGCGCGTGGCGATCGCGTGGCTCTGGTCTTTGCGCTGGCTCTTGTCCACCAGCTTGACCTGCATGTCACCCACCTCGCCGCCTGAGCGCAGGTAGTACTGGCGCACCAGGCCATTGAAGTTGATCGGCGACGAGGTGCCTGCATAAGCTTGGTAATCGGTGACCTCGGGCTGCTGCGCCAGATAGGCACCCAGCTCGCGCATGACGGCGGCGGTTTCTTCCACCGGCGTGCCCACAGGCATGTCCACCACCACCTGGAATTCCGACTTGTTGTCGAAGGGCAGCATCTTGAGCAGCACCAAACCCGTGGCCGGCAGCACCAGCGAAATCGCAATCAACGCGGCAATGCCCAGGCCCAGCAGCTTGCGGTTGCGCCCACCTTGCTCGTTGTGCAGCAAGGGCGCGAACACGCGCTCGAACAAGGGGCCCAGCTTGGCTGCCAAACCGGTCGGTGCTGCGTGCGCAGCGTCGGCATGCGAAGCCTTCATCCAGATGCGGGCCAGCCAGGGCGTGACGACAAAGGCAATGACCAACGAGAGCAGCATGCCCATGCTGGCGTTGATCGGGATCGGGCTCATGTACGGGCCCATCAAACCGCTCACAAAGGCCATGGGCAAGAGCGCGGCAATCACGGTGAGCGTGGCCAAAATTGTGGGGCCGCCCACTTCATCGACCGCACCGGGAATGATCTCGGCCAGCGTCTTGCCCGGGTACAACTGCTGGTGGCGGTGGATGTTTTCCACCACCACGATGGCATCGTCCACCAGAATGCCGATCGAAAAAATCAGCGCAAACAGCGACACGCGGTTGAGCGTGAAGCCCCAGGCCCAGGAGGCGAACAGCGTCACCGTGAGCGTCAGGATGACGGCCGTGCCCACAATCGCCGCCTCGCGCTTGCCCAGCGCAATGAACACCAGCGCCACCACCGAAGCCGTGGCAAACAGCAGCTTCTGGATCAGCTTTTGCGCCTTGTCGTTGGCCGTGGCGCCGTAATTGCGCGTCTCGGCCACCTCCACATCCGCCGGGATCACCGTGCCGCGCAGCGCTGCCACACGGTCCATCACCGCATTGGCCACGTCGATGGCGTTTTCACCCGGTTTTTTGGTGATGGCCAAAGTCACAGCGGGGTATTCGCCGCCGCCAGCAGCTTGGCCCAGGCCGTGCGTCACATAGCGTGTGGCGGGCAAGGGACCTTCTTCCACTTTGGCCACATCTTTCAGAAACACGGGGCGGCCGCCTTGCACACCCACCACCAGATCGGCCACATCGGCCGCTTGCGACAGGAATGGCCCGGCCTCGATGCTCACACTTTTGTTGCCCGCGATCAGCTCGCCCACGGGCAGCCCCGAGTTGGCCGACTGCAAGGCCATGCGCAGATCGCTCACCGTGACGCCAAAACCGGCCATGCGCTCGGGCTCGATCTGCACCAGCACCGCACGCTCGGGGCCGCCGAGGGTCTGCACGTCCTGCGTGCCTTTGACGCGTTTGAGATCGGCTTCCATGCTGTGCGCCACGCGCTCCAGGCTGTAGGCACCGGTCTCGGTGTTCTTGCTGAACAGGGTCAGCGTGACAATGGGCACATCGTCCACGCCTTTGGGTTTGATCAAGGGCTCCATCACACCCAGGCCCTTGGGCAGCCAGTCGGCGTTGTCGCGGATCGTGTCGTGCAAACGCACCAGGGCTTCGGAGCGCGGCACGCCCACCTTGAACTGCACCGTGAGCACCGCCACACCCGGACGCGACACCGACATGACGTGCTCGACGCCCACGATGCGCGAGAGCACCTGCTCGGCCGGCACCGCCACCATCTGCTCCACATCTCGCACGGCCGCACCTGGGAAAGGCACCAGCACATTGGCCATGGTCACATTGATCTGGGGTTCCTCTTCACGCGGCGTAACCATCACCGCAAAAATGCCCAGCAGCAAAGCCACCAGGGCCAAGAGCGGCGTGATCTGCGCGCTCTGGAACAGGGCCGCGATGCGGCCGGAAATGCTCATGTTGGTGTTCATGTGGCGGGGCTCGTTCATGTCCTGGCCCTTTCAGCGCACCGCGCCCGCCAGTTGCGGCTCGGCAGCCACTTTGTCGTCGGCACGCAAGCCGCTGAGCACCTCCACCCGCTCGCCCACCGTCTGCCCCAGTCGCACCTGACGCAGGCTGGGCTGGCCCTGGGCGTTGATCACGTAGACCCCCGTCATCTCCGCCCGGCGCACGATGGCGCTGGCGGGCAAATACAGGCGCGGCGCCACAGCTTTGCCGTTGACGGCACCTGGCAGCCAAACCCGCGCAAACATGCCCGGAGCCAGCCCCTCGATGCCAGCGGGCAAACCCAGACGGACCTGACCGGTGTGCGTGACCGGGTCCACTGAGGGCAACACCTGCACCTGCTGCGGCACTTGCGGCGTGCTGTGTCCCGCCACACCGGGCAGTTCATAACGGACCGCCTTGGGCTGGGCACTCACCGACGCCAGCATGGCCTGAGGTACCGCCGCCGTGACACGCAAGGCCGACGGGTCGTGAAGGGTGATCAAGGCCCGGCCCGGCATGGCCATGTCACCCAAAGTGACCTGCACATCGCTCACCACACCGGGATAGGGCGCATTCACGATGAAAAAGCCCGACTGCATTTGTGCGGCCTGGGTCTGGGCCTGCATCGCTTTCACCTGCGCCTTGGCCGCGTCCCACTGGGCTTGTGCACGCTCAAACGCGGCCTGGCTGATGTATTGTTTTTGCAGCAGCTGTTTTTGCCGCGCCAGTTCCTGGCTGGCCACAGCCAGTTGGGCCTGCGCCGCCTCAACCTGTGCCGTGGACCCCACCACGCCTTGCTGGGCGGCACGCGCATCGATGCGCAGCAACTCCTGCCCGGCCTTGACCTGATCGCCCGCCTTGACGCGCAAGGCCACCACCGCACCGGCCACCTGGGTGGACAAGGTGGTCTGGCGCACCGCCTCGACCACGGCATCCAGGCTGCTGTCGGCCTGACCCACGGCACTGCTTTGCACCGCGATCACCTTCAAGGGCGCCGCATCGGCGGCCATGGCCATGCTTTGCGCCCAGGAAGATGTGACAAGGGATACACCCATGGCCAAGGTCAGCAAGGAGGAGCGTTGC
This sequence comes from Limnohabitans sp. YIMB22184, assembly GCF_048020265.1. Lineage (GTDB taxonomy): Bacteria > Pseudomonadota > Gammaproteobacteria > Burkholderiales > Burkholderiaceae_C > Limnohabitans_A. Next base: position 388,386 of record NZ_CP171843.1, on the reverse strand, counting down.
ATGGTTTTGTCCTTTATCGATTATTACTTGCTTATTTAACTGATTGCTTGATTATGCAATGATACAATAAAAAACAACACGGTCAATCCACCCATGAAACAATCCACCAAACCTCAGGAGTGCACCCCCATGGAACAGTTGCCAGAAGGCGCGTTGGTGGAAGTTGCGGCCTACTTCCAGGTACTGGCCGAGCCCACGCGCTTGCAAATCCTCAACATCCTGCGCTCGGGCGAACGCAATGTGGGCGAGCTGGCCCAGATGTGTGGCTTCACCGCCGCCAACGTTTCACGCCACCTGGCCTTGATGACACAGCAAGGCCTGGTCGAGCGCGAAAGCCGGGGCACCAGCGCCTACTACCGCATCGCCGATCCCTCGATCTTTGCGCTGTGCGACCTGGTCTGCGGCAACATCGCCCGCCAAATGGAAAAGTCGGCCGGACGCCGCGCAGCCTTCACATCGCGGTCCTGACGCGGCTCAGATTAAGTCCGCCGCACGGCCACGTCGGTGCGCTGAATCACCCGAAGCATGCTGCGGGTCCAACGCCGATGTCGTGGGCCCTCAGTCCAACCCAAAAGCGCGTTTCATGGACTGCACGGCAGTGAGATGGGCATCTTTTATGATTCAGGTTTCACAAACCGCGGCATAAAAGAGGGGTCAAAGCATGGTGCAAATGGGAGCAGATGAACCCCAGTCGCTGCCGCAGTGTGTAGCACTGGTCGACGATGAAGAGCAGATCACCCAGGCACTGCAGACGCTGCTGTCCTTTCAAGGCGTCTCCACCAGCGTGCACCACAGTGCCGAGTCCTTACTCCAGTCTTTACAAGTACGCAACGGTCAACTGTGCTTGCAACTCGCAGATGGCACAGCGGCAGCGCTGCAAGCGGTGGTGCTGGACCTGAATTTGCCTGGCATGAACGGCATCGATCTGGTTCTGACTTTGCGGCGCCTGCAACCACAGCTGCGCATGGTGATGATCACGGCCGCCCTCGAAGGAGCCTTGCAAGCACGGGCGACAGACATGCAGGGGGTGAAGGTGTTGGCCAAGCCATTCGGGCTGGAATCCCTGGAAGCTGCCCTTTTCGACAACTGAGCATGTTCGACAGCCAAACCACCCTCCTGCTCGCCACCGTGCTGTTTCTGGTGTTGCCCTTGATGAAGTGGTTGATTCTGCCCCGGCAGGGCAGTTGGGCAGCCGACCTGTGGTGCCTGGGGGGTCTGATGGCGGGCGTGGGCATCGTGCTGCTGGGCTTGCGGCCCAAAGTGCCGATGGTGGTGAGTTTCCATGTGGCCAACACCCTCATCATCGGCTGTTTTGTGTGCAGCGCCCAATCGCTGCGCATGAGCCTTGGGAAACACTGGACACTGGCGGGCTGGGCGGGCCGCATGGTGCTGGCCTTGCTCTTTTACAGCGCCCTTTACGAGTGGACATCCGACGCCTGGCGTGGCGTGCTGTACCGCTTCACACTGGGCTGTTTGGGCGTGTACACGGCTTTTTGGGCCTGGCGCCTGTCACGGCACATCCACAGCCTGAACGCCGCACTGATCGCTGGCGCACACCTGGTGGTTGGCTTGTCGCTGATGGCCCACAGTGTGTGGACCGCAGGTCACATCGTTGACCCCAGCCCTTTCAGCAACACCTGGGACGCCAGCGTGATTTCCCTGGTGGTGTTGCTCATGACCGTGGTGACCAATGTGAGTTACGTGGGCCTGGTCCTGGACGAAGCGGCCAGCGACAAACTGAAGGCGCAGCAGGCCCAGCAGGCTGCTTTACAAACGCAACTGCTGGACACCCAACTCACGCACCTGGAAAAGCGAGGCCGCATGGCGATCGTGTCCGGTTCGCTGGCCCATGAACTGAACCAGCCACTGACAGCGGCGACGATGAATGCACAAATGGCTGAGCGTCAATGGACCCTCGCACCGGCAGCTAACCCCATGCTGTTGCGCTTGCTCGATCAAATCGAAATCGGGGTCGAGCGCACGGTGCGCATCCTGCAACGCATTCGCGGCGAGAACGAGCTTGTCGCACAGCACCACGAACGGGTAGATCTGCAAGCCGTTCTGGACCGGACGCTGGAACAAATGGCACCGGAATGTCACCGCCTATCGGTCCAACTGATCCAAAAACGCTCACCACACCCCCTGTGGTGTGTGGGCGATGGGTTGGGCTTTTCTCAAGTGGTGATCAACCTGCTGCGCAATGCGCTGCAAGCCATGGCCACGCGCTCAGATCGGCGTTTGTGGCTAGGCTGCCACGCGCAGCAAGACCGCGTGATGCTGGTGATCCGTGATTCAGGACCAGGTATGCCGACGGACGTGATCGAACGCTGGGGCGAGCCTTTCCAAAGCTCACGGCACGAAGGCATGGGTCTTGGCCTGGCCATCTCGCGCGAAATCGTGACACGTCACCAAGGGCAACTGCAATTGCGCAACCACCCGCACGGCGGGTTGGAAGCCGTGGTGTCCATGCCCATGACCACAGGAGCTGCGGCGTGAACAACCCACTCGACATCATCACGATCTTCAGGGTCAGTGCCTTGCTGTTCCTGCTGCTCTCGGCGATGACCTGGATGATGCTGGGGCGACCCAGGCGTGGGGCCACTTTGCTGTGGTGCTTGGGTGGTGCTCTGGTGGGCGTGAGTGTGTGGCTGATCAGCCTGCGCAACCAGATCTCGGATTTCTGGAGTTACAGCGTGGCCCAGACTCTGTTTCTCGGATCTTTTTTGGTGCTGTCCCAGTCTTTGCGTATGGACATGCACCGGGTCTGGCGCTGGCCTTGGCCCGTGGCAGCGGTGCTGACTTACGGGGCCACCATCGTGCTGGGCTTTGACGACAAAGGCGCTCAGGATCTGGCCGTGCTGGTGCGTCTGGTCAACTGCGCAGGCCTGACGATCCTGACGGTATCGGCTTGGCAGCTGGCGCACCAGGAGCGCAGCCGCAATGCCTGGTTCATGACATTGGGCTATGGCCTGATGACCGCCAGCATGGGGATCGCTGCCCTGGCGACGATGCAAGGCCTGGCCAATTTGGAAACATTGCAAAGCAGCATGGTCAGCCACATTTTGGGTGGAACTTCGTTGCTGACGCTGCTGTTGTCCTACATGGGTTATCTCGGTCTGGCGCTGGAACGCTCGCTGCGACAGAACATGGCGCTTCGCCAGTCGCAATGGCAGTCTCAGCAGTGGCATGAACGCAGCCATGCCCTGGCCCTGCGGGACCGTCAACACACGCTGGGCGTGCTGGCCAATTCGCTGGGACATGCCATCTTGCAACCGCTGACAGCCACCTCGTTGCAACTGCAAATCGTGCGCCGTATGCTGCAAACGGCCACACCGGATGCGCAAAAGGTGCAAACATCGCTGGTGCAAGTGGTGCAGGGGCTGCGCCGCAGTGCAGACATGGTCGAGCACATTCGCAGCTTCTTGCGCCCAGCACCGACAGCGGTGACCGCCGCCACACAGCCACTGCAATCGGTGGTTCAGGATGCGCATGACCTGCTGCGCCAGGCGCTAATTTATCAGGGTGTAACGCTGCACATCTGCTTGCCGCCAAACCCCTTGTATGTTCGGGCTGAACGGCTGCCTCTGACGCAGGCCCTGGTGCAAGTGTTGCGCAACGCCATGCAGGCGGTCCAGGGTCGCGTTCACCGCACCATCGGCGTGTCCATGGCAGCGTCGGCTACAGAGGTCTGGATCGAGGTCACCGATTCAGGCCCCGGTTTTGTCCACCACTGGCTGACGTCCAACCCTGCGCACGCTCATCCAAGCACAGACCCGATGGCTGGGATGGGCTTGACCATGACGCGGGGCATCCTGGCCCAATTTCAAGGACGCTTGTCCCTGGAAAACCTCGATGGCGCTGGTGCCCGCGTGCGCATGACACTGCCTTTGCAGGCAGGCCAGGGCACAGACTAAAAGCTGGAACGCCGGATGTGTGAACCCACTGTTTGAGGGCTTAGAAGTGGGTCTCCCTCACCTCTTGCTGTAAATCTGATCAAAACTGCCGCCGTCGGCAAAGTGGGTTTTGTCCGCTTTTTCCCAGCCGCCAAAGGCCTGATCGATGGTGAACAGGTTCAATTTGGGGAAGCGCTTGGCATATTTGGCCTGGGCCTTGGGCGAGATCGGGCGGTAAAAGTTTTTGCCCGCGATGTCCTGGCCTTCGTCGGTGTAGAGGTATTCCAGGTAAGCCTGGGCCACGGCGCGGGTGCCTTTGCGGTCCACGTTTTTGTCGACCACGGTCACAGCGGGCTCGGCCAAGATGCTGATGGACGGGTAGACCACATCGATCTTGCTGCCGAATTCTTTTTCCAACAGGTGGGCTTCGTTTTCCCAGCTGATGAACACATCGCCTTGCGCACGCTGGGCAAAGGTGATGGACGAGCCCCGCGCCCCGGTGTCGAGCACGGGCACGTTCTTGTAGAGTGCGGTCACGAAGTCTTTGGCCTTGGCATCACTGCCGTACTGGCGCTTGGCAAACTCCCAGGCCGCCAGGTAGTTCCAGCGGGCACCACCCGATGTTTTGGGGTTGGGCGTGATCACACTGATACCGGGTTTGACCAGATCGTCCCAGTCGCGGATGCCTTTGGGGTTGCCCGCACGCACCACCAGCACGATGGTCGAGGTGTAAGGCGAGCTGTTGTGCGGCAAGCGCTTTTGCCAGTCTTTGGGGATCAGGTTGCCGTTTTTGTGCAGGGCGTCGGTGTCACCGGCCAACGCCAGGGTGGCCACATCGGCGTCCAAACCGTCAATGACCGAACGCGCCTGCTTGCCCGAGCCGCCATGCGACTGCTTGAAGCTCACATCCTGGCCAGTTTTGGCCCTCCAGTGTCTGGCAAAGGCCTGGTTGAATTCGGCATACAGCTCACGGGTCGGGTCATACGACACATTGAGCAAGGACACAGGGCTTTGTGCCTGGGCCACCCAGCCCGAAAATGACAGCGCTGCGATGGCAGCCAGTGGAAAGAAGCGGCGAGAGATTTTCATGAACAGACTCCAGAACATGCACATCCAAAATGGATGGAAGCGATTCTGAAAGCCACTCTTTAAAACTCAAACGACTGTTTTTTCATTTTCAAATAAGAAAAACATCTATCAAACCCATCTGTGTGGTTTGATCACGGCGAAACCCCTCAGACCAGCAGCTGATCGTCGCTGCGCAGTGCGCCTTTGTTGTCGCGCCAGACGACAGTGAGTTTTTCGCCCGCCTTGGCCTTTTTGAGGGTGAATTGCAAATACGGGTTGCGCGAAACACCCGGGCCCCAGTCGGCCGTGAGGACCGGTTTGCCGTTGAGCTGCACGGTCAACTGGTCGATGTGCCAGGCAGGCACCAGTTTGCCCGCCGCGTTCTTGCGTTGGCCGGACTCCATCTCGTGGGCCATGCGCATGCGCACAAGCGCCGACTCGCCCTGAATTTGCACGCGGATGCGCGTGGGCTCGGTGGCGCGTTTGGCGTCCACGTTGTCCGGGATATCGGACACCGCGCCACAGCTGCCCAGCACCACCTTGACGTCTTTTTTGGCAAACAGGGCCCGGCCATCGGCCAGGATCACCAGGGCGTACACCGCCGAGGTCTGGGCCATCTTGGTGTGCAGGGTCAAGGCGGTGTCGACCGATTCGCCAGGCTGGAAAACAGCGATCAGCGGCGTGGGGTTCTTTTCGACAAACAGGGCGATGCGCTCGACCCCCGGCAAAGAAGTGCCAATGTCCACCGGCACCGCCGCCCCGTTTTCGGCGTAGTCCAGGGTATTCAGGCGCACATCGGCGCTGGCCGTGACCGATTTCGCCCCCAGAGCCTTGGCCACCTGGGCCAAGGTTTTGGCCTCGAAAGCGGGCGATGCCGCTATGGCCAAAGCGGGCCACGCCCCAAGAGACGCGCACATGCCAGCCGCTGCAGCGCCTTGCAGCAGCTGGCGGCGGGTGTGACTGGGAGCGTGGTGGATCGGCATGAAGGTCAGGCCAGGGTGTCAGCCCAGATGTTGCGCGCCCAGGCCAGCGCGTAGTGGCCTTCGAGCGCATTGGCCGCGCTCGACAAACCGCCCGAGCCAGGCACGGTGAGCATGGTTTTTTGCGCGGCGTCGTAACGGTGCACGCTGGCCACATGCACCACTTCCTCGGCACTGACAAAGCTGTAGCAGGTGTTGTTGTAGATCGGCAAGGTGTTCACCGGCTGGTCGGTGAGCAAAGCCACCACGGCCGCCGCACAGGTCTTGCCGTGCTGGTTGGCCATGTGGCCCGACTTGGGCATGCCCGGTGCAATCTGGATCGAGTCGCCCAGCACGTGCACGTTTTTGGCGACCTTGGATTCGAAGGTCAAGAAGTCCACCTCACACCAGCGCTTGTTGGCCGTGGCCAAACCCGCGTTGACCGCGATGTCACCGGCACGCATGCCCGGGATGACGTTGAGCACATTGGCCTTGACGTCGTCATTGAACTCGAACTTCAAGGTGTTGGCTGCCACATCGACGTCGGTCAGCTGGTGTTTGCTGCGATAGTCGATGATGCCTTTGTAGCGCTCGGCCCAGGCCTTCTTGAACAAAGCCCCTTTGGAGGTCACGTCGTCGTTGGCGTCCAGAATCAGCACCTTGCTCTTGGGCTTGGCTTTGCTGAAGTAGTCGGCCACCTGGCAGGCCCGCTCGTAAGGGCCGGGCGGGCAGCGGTAAGGCGCCAGCGGGATCGCCATGGCGAACACGCCGCCATCGGGCATGGCTTCGAGTTGCTTGCGCAGCGTGAGGGTCTGAGCACCCGCTTTCCAGGCGTGCATGACCTTGTCTTTGGCGCCAGGCTTGTTCATGCCGGGCAGCGCTTCCCACATGAAGTCCACGCCGGGCGAGACGATCAGGCGGTCATAGGTCAACTCGGCACCACCGGCCAGCTTGACGATGCGCTTGTCGGCATCGATGCTGTTGACCCGGTCCTTGACGATCTGCACGCCGTGGCGCTTGGTCAGGTTGTCGTAGGGCGTGGTGATATCGGCCATGGTCTTGCTGCCGCCGATCACCAGGTTGGAGATGGGGCAGGACACAAAGACCTCATTGGGCTCGACCAGGGTGACCTGGATTTTCTGTCCAGACCACATGCGGATGTACTTGGCGGCCGTGGCCCCCGCATAACCACCCCCGATCACCACCACCTTGGGGCCGCTGCCACCCCCCACGGTGGCACAACCCGACACCAGGCCCATGGCCCCCAGCGCAGAACCGGTCTGCAAAAATTGACGACGTTGCATGGCGGTGTGTCCTTATTTCTTTTGCGCGGCAAAATACCCCGCGATGGCGCTGATCTGCTCGTCAGAGTAGCCCTTGGCCAGCTGGTGCATGAGGGTGGCGGCGGGCATGCGGCCGGCCTTGTAGTCGAGCATTTTCTGCACGATCAAGTCCTTGGGCACACCGGCCAAAGCGGCCATGCCGGGTTGGGCATGGCCATCGGTGCCGTGGCAAGCGGCGCAAGAGGCCGCCCAACTGCGCACCTGGGCAGCATCGGCAGACTGCGCCTGCGACGCAGCTGCGGCCATCCAGACGGCCGATGCCAGAAAAAAGTTGTGAATCTTCATGGTTTTTCCTTCGGAAGGGTCCCAACGGAGGGGATTGTCGTGTCAATGCAATGCCGCAGTGAGCTGTGAGCACATGGTCCGGCACAAAGCGACCACCTGTTCATTGGCGATGCGGTAATAAATCTGCACCCCCTCACGCCGCTTGCCCAGCACACCCGCCACAAACAGCGTGTTCAGGTGCTGCGACATGTTGGGCTGGGTGGTGGCGATCTCGGCCAGCAATTGCCCCACGTTTTTTTCACCGTCGCACAGGGCGCTGATGATGCGCAGCCGCATGGGCGCCGACATGACGCGAAACACCTCGGCGGCCTTTTCAAAGACCGCGTCAGATTCGGCCAGGGCAAGGCCTGGGCTAGGGGCGGGGTTGGCGACCATGGTTTTTGCTGGATCTGGACCCGGATCGGGTGCACCAATGTGGAAGCTGCGCATTCTGGCGGGGTTTGAAGTCATTTCAAACCAATCATTTGTTGTTTGCTTATGCACAAATGAAGATATGGCCCCGCTAGGCGTCACAGACCCTCACCGCCAAGGCTGTAGGCTGACCAGCAGCGCGGTCAGCTCACAGGGCGTTCAGGGGTATCTTCAAATAGGCCACGCCATTGGTCTCGGCCGGGGGCATCTCGCCCGCACGGATGTTGACCTGCACCGCAGGCAGGATCAAAACCGGCATGGCCAAGGTGGCATCCCGGGCGGTGCGCATGCGCACAAAGTCGGCCTCGCTGGTGCCGTCTTTCAGGTGGATGTTGCCCGCACGCTGCGCCGCCACCGTGGTTTCGTACTGCACGGCCCGCCCCTCGGGCGGGTAATCGTGGCACATGAACAGGCGGGTTTGCGGCGGCAGACTCAGGATTTTTTGCACCGACGCGTACAAGGCCCGCGCATCACCCCCCGGGAAATCACAACGCGCCGACCCCACATCGGGCATGAACAGGGTGTCGCCGACAAACACGGCATCGCCCACCTGGTAGGCCATGCAAGCCGGTGTGTGCCCGGGCACCGACATGGCCTGTATCTGCAAGTTGCCCAGGGGCAGGCTCTCTCCGTCGGCCAGCAAACGGTCAAACTGGCGGCCGTCCACCGCAAAGTCTGGCTCCAGGTTGAAAACGCCCTTGAAGACTTTTTGCACGGCCGTGATGTGGGCCCCAATGGCGGTTTGGCCGCCCAGCTGCGCTTTCAGGTAGGGCGCTGCGCTCAGGTGGTCCGCGTGGGCATGGGTTTCCAGAATCCAGGCCACCTGCAAACCCTGGCTGCGCACGTAGTCGATCACCTTGTCAGCCGAAGTCGTGCTCGTGCGCCCTGACTTGGGGTCGTAGTCCAGCACCGAGTCAATGACGGCGCACGCCCTGCCCTGTGGGGCATGGACCACATACGTCACGGTCCAGGTGCCGGGGTCAAAGAAACCACGCACCTGTGGCTGAAGGGGCAAAGCATCTGAAGGGCTCATGGCAATCGTCCTTGGGGTGACAGGGGCAAGGGCCAGCCCGAATACATCGGTAATGGCTGATGGAATTATCAGGCCAGCGCATATCCAGCCGTGAAGCCAGGGTGATCACCGAAGGTATACCCATGCAAGCCCTTGCGCCTGTGCCCTCGTCAAGGCAGACAGCCAAAAATGATTTGGATAAAAACCGCGGGATTGAAGTCGCCAGGCTGTGCCAAGCCGACGCTTGCGGAAGGCTTCAGGCCCGGCTTTGCCGCAAGGTCCGGCTGAGCAAGATGACCGGGATCAAGCCCACCAGCACCAAGGCCAGCGAAGGCAGCGCGGCCTCACCCAGACGCTCGTCGCGCGCCAGCTGGTAGGCCACCACGGCCAGGGTGTCGCTATTGAAAGGACGCAGCACCATGGTGGCGGGCAGCTCCTTCATCACGTCCACAAACACCAGCAAGGCTGCGGCCATGGTGGTGCGCTGCAGCAGCGGCGCGTGCACGCGGCGCATCAGGCCCCAGCCGGTCACGCCCAGCATGCGGGCCGAGTCGTCCAGACTGCCGGGAATGCGCGCATAGCCGCTTTGCACCGACTGCAGCGCCACCGCGCAAAAGCGCACCAGGTAGGCCCACACCAAGCCGAGTGAGGTGGCCGTGATCCAGGCCCCCGCCGACAAGGCAGGCCAGGTTTGCTGAATCCAGCCCACAGGCAAAAGCAAACCCACCACAACCACCGCACCGGGAATGGCATAGCCCAAACCCACCAGCTGGATGGCGCCCTGGCTGATGCGGTCGGCCCGGGTGCGCACGCTGAAAGCCAGTGCCAACGCCACACCCACGGCCAGCACAGCGGTCACCGCGCCCAGGCGCAAGCTGGTCCAGGCCCATTGGCCAAAGCGCTCCCAGGGCATCTCGGTCGTCTCGCCCACCAAAGCCCGCAGCATGATGAGCACTGGCAGCACAAAGCCCAGCAGCACGGGCACGCTGCACACCGTCCACGCCAGCACGCGTCGCGTGCCCTGCAACTGCACCGGCTGCGCCTCGGCCGAGCCCTGGCGCGAGCCGCGCCCCTGGTTGAAGCGCATGCGCTTTTGGGCACGTTGCTCCAGCTGCAGCAACACCACCACCACGGCCAGCAGCACCGTGGCGAGTTGCGCCGCAGCGATGCGGTTGTCCATCGACAGCCAGGCTTTGTAGATGCCGGCCGTGAAGGTCTGGATGCCAAAGTAGCTGGACACGCCAAAGTCGGCCAGGGTTTCCATGAGCGCCAGTGCCACGCCTGCAGCCACGGCCGGGCGGGCCAATGGCAAGGCGATTTCGCGGATGCGGCGGGACAGGGGCGCACCCAGCAGGCGGGCCGCTTCCATCAGGCCTGCAGCCCGCTCGACCAAGGCGGTACGGGCGAGCAAATAAACGTAGGGGTACAGGGACAAGGTGAACACCAACGCCGCACCCCACACACTGCGCACATCGGGCCACAAGCGGCCTTGCAAACCCAGCGCCTCGCGCAGTGCCACCTGCAACGGACCGCTGAACTGCAAAAAGTCGGTGTAGGCATAGGCCACCACATAGGCCGGCATGGCCAGCGGCAACAGCAGCAGCCACTCAAAAACGCCGCGCCCCGGAAAATCAAACAGGGTGACCAAGGCCGCCGTGGCCAGGCCCAACACCGTCACGCCCACCGCCACCATCAGGCACAGGCCCAGCGATGTGAGTGCGTAATCGGGCAGCACGGTGGCGGCCATCTCGCGCAAGATGCTGGCGCTCTCGCCGCTCCATTGCAGCCAAGAACCGAGCACGGCCAAGACCGGCAAGGCCAAAGCCAGCGCCAGCAAAGCGAAGAGCAAGGAAGGGAGGCCCGATAAACGGCGGGCCAAAGTGGTCAACATATTGGGGCTATTGTAGAAGCCGCCCCCTGAAAGCCCTTGTCCAGCCTGTCACCCCGGGCGAAGACCCGGGGTCCATGGCCGCACAGCACCGATACCAGTTCCAAGGCGGGACTTCAGCCAACCTGCCTACAATCCCAGGCATGTTTCTAGAACTGCGCCAGCTCGACATCCAATACCCCGGCAGCACCACGCCAGCCGTGCGGGGGGTGAATCTGGGGCTGCGCTCCGGTGACATTGGCGTGTTGATCGGCCCCTCGGGCTGCGGCAAGACCACCTTGCTGCGGGCGGTGGCGGGTCTGGAGCCGGTCACGGGCGGGCAGATTTTGCTGTCCAGCCGGGTGGTCAGTGACAAAAACCACACCGAACCTGCCGAACGCCGACGCATTGGCATGGTGTTCCAGGACTACGCGCTGTTTCCGCACATGGATGTGGGCCGCAATGTGGGCTTTGGGCTGGAACACCTGCCCAAGGCCGAACGCCAAACCCGCGTGGCCGAAGTTCTCAAACTGGTGGGCTTGGAAGGTGCGGAAAAGCGCTTCCCGCACGAACTCTCGGGTGGCCAGCAGCAACGCGTGGCCCTGGCCCGTGCGCTGGCGCCCAAGCCCGACCTGCTGCTGCTGGACGAGCCGTTTTCCAACCTCGACATCGATCTGCGTGAGCGCCTGGCCCACGAGGTGCGCAACATCCTCAAAGCCGCCAAGGCCACCGCACTGCTGGTCACGCACGACCAACTCGAAGCCTTTGCGATGGGCGACGTGATCGGCGTCATGAACGAAGGCCAGTTGCACCAGTGGGACGATGCCTACAGCCTGTACCACCGCCCGGCTACCCGCTTTGTGGCCGACTTCATTGGCCACGGCGTTTTCACGCCAGCCACCCTGAGCGAAGTCAATGGGCAAGTGGTGGTGGACACCCCCGTCGGCCAGCTGACCGACGTGGCCGAATGCCCCCTGCCCTGCGCTTTTGAAGGCGGCCAGTGCGATGTGCTGCTGCGGGCCGACGACATCGTGCACGACGACGACGCGCCGGTGAAAGCGCAGATCATCCGCAAGGCCTTCCGGGGATCGGAATTTTTGTACACCTTGCGCCTGGCCAGCGGCGACCTGCTCATGGCCCATGTGCCCAGCCACCACGACCACAAACTGGGTGAGTGGATCGGTATCCGCGCCGAGGTGGACCATGTGGTGACCTTCAACCGCGCTTGCCCGGTGACCGACCGCGAACTGTGCCAGATGCCCTGCGCCAAAGCCGAGGCCTGCGAGCACACCGACCCGCAATACCAGCCGGTCAAATTCGTCTGAGCAAAGCGCTCAGACGGTGCAGCCGCAAGCTGCGGCCGTGCGCCCAGCCCTGAAAAAACAACGCGGTTTTGAGCCGGTGCATTTACAAACCGCCCAATGGGGCTCATGATGCGTTAGACAAAAACAAAAGTATTCAGGGAGACGCCATGCTGGAGCCCCTCAGCAACCGGCCCAAATCGGGGGCCGTCGACGACGCGCCAGTGGTGCATTTGGTGCAGCAACTGCTGGAGCAGGCGGTTGCACTGAAAGCTTCGGATTTGCACTTTGAGCCGTACGAGCACCATTACCGGGTGCGCATGCGCATCGACGGCGAGTTGCGCGAAGTGGCCACCCCAGCCATCGCGCTGAAAGACCGTCTGGCTTCGCGCATCAAGGTGCTGTCGCGGCTGGACATCGCCGAAAAGCGCCTGCCACAAGACGGCCGTATGAAACTGCAGCTGGCCAGCGGTCGCGAGCTGGATTTGCGCATCAGCACCTTGCCCACCTTGTTTGGCGAAAAGCTGGTCATCCGGGTGCTGGACGCCGAACAGGTCCAGCTGGATTTGACCCAGCTGGGCTACGAGCCAGAGGACCTGGCCCGTTTGCTGGAGGCGATTCAGCGCCCGCACGGCATGGTGCTGGTGACCGGGCCGACCGGCTCGGGCAAGACCCAATCGCTCTACGCCTGCCTGAACCGGCTCAACACACCAGAGGTGAACATCGCCACTGTGGAAGACCCTTGCGAGATCCAGCTGCAAGGCATCAACCAGGTGAATGTGCAAGACAAACCCGGCCTGACCTTTGCCATCGCCTTGCGAGCTTTTCTGCGACAAGACCCGGATGTCTTGATGGTGGGCGAGGTGCGCGACCTGGAGACGGCCAACATCGCGATCCAGGCGGCGCAAACGGGGCATCTGGTGTTGTCCACCTTGCACACGAACGATGCCCCCGGCACGCTGGTGCGCCTGCGCAACATGGGCGTCGCCCCCTACAACATCGCAGCCAGCGTCAGCCTGATCACGGCGCAGCGCCTGGTGCGCTGCCTGTGCCCGCTGTGCAAGGCACCCGTGAAACTGCCTGCCGCCGTCTTGGTGCAAGCAGGCATGCCCCCCGCTTGGCTGAGCACCCATGAGGTGGAGGTCTGGCAACCCGTGGGCTGTGCGCATTGCCACAAAGGGTTTTCAGGGCGCACCGGGATATTCCAAGTCATGCCCGTGAGCGCCGACATGCAGGCTCTGATCCTGCAAGAAGTGGGCAGCCAAGTGTTGGCCCAACAGGCCCTGCGCGAGGGCGTGATCGGCCTGCGGGCAGCGGGTTTGCGCAAGGTCTTGCAAGGCATCACCTCGCTGGACGAGGTGCTGGCCAACACGCGGGACGGCGCATGAGCAAAACCCCTGTTTTCGCCTGGCAAGGGCGCGACGCCCAAGGCCGCCCGGTGCAAGGGCGAATGCAGGCCCAAGAGGCCGGCTTGGCCCGTGCACAACTGCGCCGACAAGGCGTGCAGCACGTTCGACTGCAGCGCCTGTGGTTGGAAAGCCCTGCCCGTGTGCGGCCCGCCGATCTGTCGCTGATGACACGGCAGCTGGCGGCGCTGTTGCGCGCTGGCGTGCCCTTGCTTCAGGCCTTGGACATGCTCACGCGCAGCCTCAACGCCGTGCCCCTGATGGAGGTGATGCAAGCGGTGCGTGACGATGTGGCGTCCGGGTCGGCCTTGCACCAGGCCCTGGCCCGACACCCGAGCCACTTTTCGGGGCTGTACACCAGCATGGTGCAAGCGGGCGAGGCCGCAGGCATCCTGGACACCATGGTGGAGCGCCTGGCGCACACCCTGGAGAAAAACGAAGCCCTGCGCTCACGCGTGCGCTCGGCCCTGATGTACCCCTGCGTGGTCATGGCGGTGGCCATCGCGGTGCTGGTGCTGATTCTGGTGTTCGTGGTGCCGGTGTTCGAAGAAGTTTTCCAGTCCTTCGGGGCCGATTTGCCCTGGGCCACCCAAATGGTGGTGGCACTGAGTGAAGGCTTGAGCTCGGCCGGTCCCTTGGCCGCATTGGCTGTGCTGCTCGGCTTCTGGCTCTGGCAGCGCCCGCAGGGTGCCCAAGCCCGCATCCAAGCCTTGCGCGACCGTTGGCTGCTCAAGTTGCCGCTGCTCGGACCACTGATCGGCACCGCGGTGGTCGCGCGCTGGGCGCAAACCCTGTCGGCCTTGTTGGCAGCGGGCGTACCCCTGAGCGAAGCCCTCGGGCCAGTGGCACAGGCCTGCGACCACGCGGTGTATGAACGCGTGACGACACAGCTGCAAAGGCAAGTGGTCCAAGGCAGCCGACTGAGTGAAGGCATGGCCCGCAGCGGGCGCTTTCCAGACATGATCGTCCAGCTGTGCGCCACGGGCGAAGAAACCGGGGCCATGGACAGCTTGCTGGCGCGTGCAGGGGGTTTGATGGAAACCGAAGTGGACGACCGGGTCAATGGTTTGTCGAGTTTGCTCGAACCCTTGATCATTGTCGTGCTGGGCGGTCTGATTGGCGGTATTCTCGTGGCCATGTATTTGCCGATATTTCGCTTGGGTCAGGTGTTCTGAGATGGCCGCTGATGGACTCCTTTGGGGCGCAGTGGCGCTGCTGGGCCTGGTGGTGGGCAGCTTTTTGAATGTGGTCATCCACCGCTTGCCCCGCATGCTGGAGGCGCAATGGGCGGCTGCCAGAGCCCATGCCGAAGATGGCGCAGAATGCCCTGCAGTCCGCCCTTACAACATCGCCGTCCCCGGTTCGCATTGCCCCCAGTGTGGCCACGTGCTGACGTGGATTGAAAAAATCCCTGTCCTCAGCTACCTGCGCCTCCAAGGCCGCTGCAGCCAGTGCGCCTGCAGCATTGGCTGGCGTTACCCGGCCATCGAGCTGGCCACTGCCGCCGTGTTTGTGTGGAGCTTCGGCCAGTACGGCTTGAGCTTGAGCGCCCTGGCCTGGGCAGGTTTTGCGAGCGCCTTGATCACCCTGGCCGCCATCGACGCCGACACCACCTTGCTGCCCGATGCCATCACCCAGCCTTTGGTCTGGTCAGGCCTGCTCGCCGCCAGCCTGGGTCTGAGCCATGTCGGCCTGAGCACAGCCTTGTGGGGGGCTGTGGCAGGTTATGTGTTTTTATGGACGGTGTTTTGGCTGTTCAAGGGCCTGACCGGCAAAGAGGGCATGGGCCAAGGCGACTTCAAACTGCTGGCGGCCCTGGGTGCCTGGCTGGGCTGGCCCGCTTTGCTGTCACTCGTTCTGATCGCATCGATCACGGGCGTTGCTGGTGGCCTGCTCTTGCGCCTGCGCCAGCGCATGCCCGAAGACGGCTATATTCCTTTTGGTCCTTTTTTGGCCTTGGCGGGCCTGTGGGTCATGGCCTTGGGGCCCCTGCCCGGCTTGCCTGCTGCAACACCATGAGCACTCAACGAATTTGGCGCATTGGCCTGACGGGCGGCATCGGCAGCGGCAAAAGCACCGTGGCTGGCATGCTGGCCGCCCGGGGGGCTGCCGTGATCGATGCCGACGCGATTTCACGCAGCGTGACCGCGCCGGGCGGCCAGGCCATCGCCGCCATTGCGCAGGCCTTCGGGCCCGCCATGATCGACACCCAAGGCGCGATGGACCGACAAGCCATGCGCGAAACCGTCTTCCAGAATCCCGAAGCCAAAAAACAGCTCGAAGCCATCATTCACCCCTTGGTGAGCCAGATCACGGCCGAGCAAGCGCAAGCCGCCGTGCACAGCGGTCATCGCGTGCTGGTGTTCGATGTGCCCTTGCTGGTGGAGTCGGGCGAACGCTGGCGCAAACAGGTGGACCGGGTGGTCGTGGTGGACTGCGACGCCGACACCCAACGCCAGCGCGTCATGGCCCGCAGCGGCCTGGTCGCCGAAGAAATTGACCGCATCGTGTCCCTGCAAGCGAACCGTGCGCAGCGCCTGGCTTGCGCCGATGTGGTGATCTTCAACCAAGGCCTGAGTCTGGCCGAATTGGAGGCGGAAGTGGCCCAAGTTGCCGCTGACTTCGGGCTATGATGGCGGCACTGGAAAACGCCGCGTGATACTGTACGAATACCCCTTCAACGAACGCATCCGCACTTACCTGCGGCTGCAGCAACTGTTCAACCGCCTGGGCCAATTGATGGCCCGCACCGAGGCCTTGGACCACCACTTTGCGCTGACCACTTTGTTCGAAATCATCGAGGTGGCCTCGCGCTCGGAGCTCAAATCCGATGTGCTCAAAGACCTGGAACGCCAAAAACAGCTCTACAACGGCTACCGGGGCAACCCCGCCATCTCCGAAAAAGCGCTGGACGGCGTGATTGCCCAGCTGGATGAACACTTTGAAGCACTCAACCAGGTCAGCGGCAAGATCGGCCAAAGCCTGAACGACAACGACTTCCTGATGGCCTTGCGCAGCCGCGCCGTGATACCCGGCGGCACCTGCGAATTTGACCTGCCCTCCTACCATGCCTGGCAACACCACGACGCCGCCAGCCGCGCCCAGGACCTGTCGCAATGGGTCGCACCGTTTGGCCCCTTGGCCCAAGCCGTCAAGTTGCTGCTGCAAATGCTGCGCGAATCCGGCAGCAGCCAGAAGGTCATGGCCACGGCCGGACAGCTGCAACAAAACCTGCCGCAAGGGCGCACCTTTCAGCTGCTGCGCCTCAAAATCGACCCGTCGCTGGGCATCACGCCCGAGATCAGCTGCAACCGTTTGTTGGTGGTGATCCGCATGATGCGCCAGCAAAGCGATGGCAAACTGGTGGCCACCACCGATGACGTGCCCTTTGAGATGACTTTGTGCGCATGAGTGACTCGAACCAGCCTGAAGCTTTCAAACCCCGCCAAGTGCGCTGCCCGGCTTGCGCGGGCAACAGCCTTTACAGCCCCAGCAATCCCTACCGTCCATTTTGCAGCGCCCGCTGCAAAGGGGTGGACTTGGGGGCCTGGGCCAGCGAAGAGTTCAAACTGCCCGACAACACCCCACCAGACGAGCCCTTTGGCGATCCACGGCTGCAGTGAGCGGCCATGAACCCGGCAGGGTTCAGTCGTGCGTGGTCCCTGTGAACGCACGCTCATCGGCCAACCAAGCCAACACGGGGATGGTGCCCGGCAGAACCGGCGTAACGGCCACCGGCAAGCTTTGCCAGGCGTGTGATTGCGCTTCGCGCATCTGCAGCTCGCCCTGCCAGTCCCACACCTTGCAAAAGTGCAGCCGCACCAGTGCGTGCGGGTAATCGACCATCTGGGTTTTCCAGACTTGGGCGGCACCGATGGTGATGCCCAACTCTTCTTGCAACTCGCGGCGCAGCGCTTGCTCGACCGACTCGCCCGCTTCAAGTTTGCCGCCGGGGAATTCCCAATACCCAGCGTACACCTTGCCCTCAGGGCGCGAGGTGAGCAAAAAATGGCCATCGGCCTGCAGCAAAACGCCCACGGCCACATCGACCACGGCACGCTCGGACTGGCCTGCGCTCAGGTCTTCGCGTGCACGCTCACCGTCAGCGACCAGCAAACCTGCGCTCATGCGGGATCGGCTTGGCGGCCCATCATGTCCCGCGCAAACTGGTAAGCCACACGGCCGCTGCGCGAGCCGCGCTCCAGGGCCCAGAGCAGCGCATCGGGGCGTGCGGCCTCGATTTGCGCGGGCGTAGCACCCAAGGCGCTGAGCCACTGACCGGCAATGGTCAGGTACTCGTCTTGCGAGAAGGGGTAGAAACTGATCCAGAGGCCAAAGCGCTCGGACAGGGAAATTTTCTCTTCCACGCCCTCGCCCGGGTGCACCTCGCCGTCCTCGGTGTGTTTGTAGGTGAGGTTCTCGCTCATGTACTCGGGCAGCAGGTGGCGGCGGTTGCTGGTGGCGTACACCAGCACGTTGGGGGTCGAAGCCGCCACGGTGCCGTCCAGAATCGACTTGAGCGCCTTGTAGCCGGGCTCGCCGTCTTCAAAACTCAAGTCGTCGCAATAGACCACGAACTTTTCGGGGCGACCCGCCACCACTTCGATGATGTCGGGCAAATCGGTCAGGTCTTCCTTGTCCACTTCAATCAATCGCAGACCTTGGGGCGCGTAGGTGTTCAGGCACGCCTTGATGAGCGAGGACTTGCCCGTGCCGCGTGCGCCTGTGAGCAACACATTGTTGGCTGGGCGGCCGTGCACAAACTGCTCGGTGTTGCGCTGCAGCTTTTCTTTCTGGTCGTCGATTTCCTTGAGGTCATCCAGCGTCATGGCCGCCACATGGCGCACAGGTTCGAGCACGCCGTGGCCGGACGAGCGCTTGCGGTAACGCCAGGCAATGGCTTGCGTCCAGTCGGGCGCCGACAAGGGCTGGGGCAAGACCGACTCGATGCGGTCCACCAGCTGGCTGACTTTGGCCAGCAACTGGTCCAGGGCTGAATTGGAAGAGGCGTTCATGAACGGTAATCCGCGTTGATGGTGACGTACTCGTGGCTCAGGTCGCAGGTCCACACGGTGTCGCTGGCGGTGCCTCGGCCCAGGCCCACGCGCACGGTGATCTCGCTGCCCTTCATGACGCGTTGACCGTCCTCCTCGCGGTACTCGGCGCGGCGGCCGCCTTGCGAGACCACATGCACATCGTCCAGGTGCAGCTCGATCAGGCCCTGGTCCAGGTCGTCGATACCGGCGTAGCCCACGGCCGCCAGAATGCGGCCCAGGTTCGGATCGCTGGCAAAGAAAGCGGTTTTGACCAGGGGCGAGTGCGCGATCGCATACGCCACCTGACGGCACTCATCGCCCGTGCGGCCGCCTTCGACCTGCACGGCGATGAACTTGGTCGCGCCCTCGCCATCGCGCACGATGGCATGGGCCAGTTGGCGGGCCACTTGCATCAAGCCTTGGAGCAGGGCTTGGCCATCGGCACTGTCCAGCGAGGTGATGGGTGTGTTGCCTGCCTGGTGCGTGGCGATCAACATGAAGGAATCGTTGGTCGAGGTGTCGCCATCGATGGTGATGCGGTTGAACGAGCCGTCGGCCAGTTGTTTGGCCAGCGCGGGCAACAGGGCCGGATCGATGCACGCATCGGTGGCCACAAAGCCAAGCATGGTGGCCATGTTGGGGCGGATCATGCCCGCGCCCTTGCTGATGCCGGTGATGCTCACGGCCCTCCCACCCACTTGCACTTGCACGCTGGCCGCCTTGGGCACAGTGTCGGTGGTCATGATGCCTTCGGCGGCCTTGGCCCAGTGCGTGGCTTGAGCATCGGCCAGCGCAGCGGGCAAGCCTGCCACGATGCGGTCCACAGGCAGTGGCTCCATGATCACGCCCGTCGAAAACGGCAGCACTTGCGCGGGTGTGCATTGCAGCAGCTTGGCCAGCGCGTCGCAGGTCTGGCGAGCATGGGCCAGGCCCGGTGCGCCCGTGCCCGCGTTGGCATTGCCGGTGTTGATGACCAAAGCACGCACCGCGCTGCCCGCAGCCAAATGCTCGCGGCAAACCTGCACCGGGGCGGCGCAAAAGCGGTTGCGGGTGAACACCCCCGCCACGCTGGCACCTTCGTCCAGCAAGAACACGGTGAGGTCCTTGCGGTTGGCTTTGCGCACGCCCGCTTCGGCAATGCCGATGCGCACGCCTGCGATGGGTTGGAGTTGAGCGGGGTCCAGAGGGGGCAAATTCACGGGCATAAACATCCTTTGGGAAAAGAGTCGGTATTAGGACGGCACAAGGACAAAACGGGCCGAAGCCCGTTTTGTCCGTGGATCAGACTCAAGCGAGTTTGCCGTGGCACTGCTTGAACTTCTTGCCACTGCCGCAAGGACAAGGCTCGTTGCGGCCCACCGGGCCAAAGGCCTGCTGCAAGCCAGCCAAGTCGGCTGCCACGGTTTGCGGCTCACCCGACTCGTCGGGGGCGCTGTAGGTCACGTTGCTGATGTGCTCGGCTCGCTCTTCGATGTCATGGGCGGCCTGCTCGATCTGCTCGCCCGAGTCGATGCGCACGGTCATCAGGGTGCGGGTAACTTCGTTTTTGACGGCGTCGAGCAATTGGCCAAACAACTCAAACGCTTCGCGCTTGTATTCCTGTTTGGGCTGCTTTTGGGCATAGCCACGCAAATGGATGCCCTGGCGCAGATAGTCCAGCGCACTCAGGTGTTCGCGCCAGTGCGTGTCAATGCTTTGCAGCAAGATCATGCGCTCAAACGAGGTGAAGTTGTCCACGCCCACGCTGTCGAGTTTGGCCTGGAAATGGGCATTGGCAGCGGCCACCACAGTCTCGAGAATTTCTTCGTCGGTGATGGCGTTGGAGGCTTGCACCTTCTCGCGCAAATTGAGCGGCAGCGACCACTCGTCGGCCAGCACCTTTTCCAGACTGGCCAGGTCCCATTGCTCCTCGACCGTCTCAGCAGGCACATATTGGCGCACCATGTCGGTGAAGCAGCCTTCGCGCAGGGCGGTGATCTGGCCGTTCAAATCTTGCGCATCGAGAATGTCGTTGCGCTGCTGGTAAATCACCTTGCGCTGGTCGTTCGACACATCGTCGTATTCCAGCAATTGCTTGCGGATGTCGAAGTTGCGCGACTCCACCTTGCGCTGGGCGCTTTCGATGCTGCGCGTGACGATGCCCGCTTCGATGGCTTCGCCCTCGGGCATCTTCAGGCGGTCCATGATGGATCGCACACGGTCGCCCGCAAAAATGCGCATCAAGGGATCGTCCAGGCTCAAATAGAAACGCGATGAACCGGGGTCACCCTGGCGGCCGGATCGGCCACGCAGCTGGTTGTCGATGCGGCGTGACTCGTGGCGCTCTGTGGCGATGATGCGCAAACCGCCCAAAGCCTTGACCTGCTCGTGCACAACTTTCCACTGCTCGCGCAATGCGTTAACGCGAGCCTGGCGGGCCTCTTCGGACAGGCTCTCGTCGGCTTCCACCGCCTGAATGTCTTTTTCGATGTTGCCGCCGAGCACGATGTCGGTGCCACGTCCAGCCATGTTGGTGGCAATCGTGATCATGCCGGGACGACCGGCTTGGGCCACGATGTCGGCCTCGCGGGCATGTTGCTTGGCGTTGAGCACCTGGTGCGGCAACTTGGCCTGGGTGAGCAATTGTGAAATCAGCTCGGAATTCTCAATAGAAGTGGTGCCCACCAGCACAGGCTGACCGCGTTCGTGGCATTCACGGATGTCGGCAATCGCGGCCGTGTAGCGCTCTTGTGAGGTCTTGTACACGCGGTCCAGCTGGTCTTCGCGCTGGCTCTTGCGGTGCGGCGGAATGACCACGGTTTCCAGACCGTAGATTTCCTGAAACTCATAAGCCTCGGTGTCGGCCGTTCCGGTCATGCCGCCGATCTTGTTGTACAGGCGGAAATAGTTCTGGAACGTGATGGACGCCAGGGTCTGGTTTTCAGCCTGGATTTGAACACCTTCTTTGGCCTCCACCGCCTGGTGCAAGCCATCGCTCCAGCGGCGGCCGGTCATCAGGCGACCCGTGAATTCGTCCACGATGACAATCTCACCATCCTGCACCACATAGTGCTGGTCGCGGTGGTAGAGGTGCTGCGCACGCAAAGCGGCGTTCAGGTGGTGCATCAGCGTGATGTTGGCCGGATCGTAGAGGCTTGCGCCCTCCGGGATCAGGCCCATCTGGGCCAACACGGCTTCGGCTTTTTCATGGCCGTCTTCGGTCAAAAAGACCTGGTGTGATTTTTCATCCACGGTGAAGTCGCCTGGGGTGATGATGCCCTCGCCCGTGCGCGGGTCGGCTTCGCCTTCCTGGCGCGTGAGCAACGGCACCACCTGCTTCATCGACAGGTAAGTGGCCGTGTGGTCTTCGGCCTGCCCGCTGATGATCAGCGGTGTGCGGGCCTCATCGATCAGGATGGAATCCACTTCGTCGATGATGGCGTAATTCAAAGGGCGCTGAACGCGGTCACGGGCTTCATAGACCATGTTGTCGCGCAGATAGTCAAAGCCGTATTCGTTGTTGGTGCCGTAGGTGATGTCCGAGTTGTAAGCGGCTTGCTTTTCTTCGCGCGACATCTGGGCCAGGTTGATGCCGACCGACAAGCCCAGGAAGTTGAAGAGCTTGCCCATCCAGCGGGCATCGCGGCTGGCCAGATAGTCGTTCACAGTGACCACGTGCACACCCTTGCCCGCGATGGCATTGAGGTAAGCAGGCAATGTGGACGTCAGGGTTTTGCCTTCGCCTGTGCGCATCTCAGCAATCTTGCCGTTATGCAAAGCGATACCACCGGCCAGCTGCACATCGAAGTGCCGCATCTTCATGACGCGTTTAGAGCCCTCGCGCACCACGGCGAAGGCTTCGGGCATCAAGGCGTCCAGTGTTTCGCCTGCGGCAAAGCGCTCACGAAAGCTCTGGGTCTTACCACGCAGCTCGTCGTCGCTCAGTGCTTCCAATCCGGCTTCCAGGGCGTTGATGCGCTCCACGGTTTTGCGGTATTGCTTGAGCAGGCGGTCGTTTCGGCTGCCGAAAATTTTGGTGAGGAATGGGATGGCCATGTCTACAAGATCCACCTTCAGCACGGGGCTGAGAAACAGACCGTCTATCCTGTCAATTAAAAGGGTTCAAAACAAACCAGGCCTGTGGGATATCCCCCATGCCCCCAGCTGATCCCAACAGGGCCCAGCCTAACCGGATGATTTTAGCCTCTGGCCATGCCGGTTTTCAGCCAACAGAACCTGGCCTTGTCGACTGCCGGATAATGGGCCCGAACAACTTCTGCCATGCAAAGACGCCACCAAGCCATCCCCCTGCAGCAAGCCGCGCAAGAGTCACCGACTTTCGCCCGATTGGCCGATCTGGTGCGCGAGTCTTCGGCACGCTTGCAGGCCATTCGCGGCTTGCTGCCAGCGCCCCTGCGGGCCAGCGTGCAGGCCGGCCCCATCGAGGACGGCTGCTGGTGTCTGCTGGTCAGCTCCAACGCGGTGGCTGCCAAACTGCGACAGCTGGTGCCCGCCTTGCAGGCCCATTTGTCGACCCACGGCCTGGGCGTGACCTCGATCCGCATCAAGGTTCAAAACCGGGTGCCTTGAGCTTCTGCCGTGATATTGCCGGCTTTTTTGCAAAAAAAAGGCCCTGATCGTGGATCAGGGCCTTTTCAAGTTTTGGTGCCGCTTGTCGGATTCGAACTGACGACCTACCGCTTACAAGGCGGGTGCTCTACCAACTGAGCTAAAGCGGCACGGGCTAGATTCTAACGTGATCCGAGTCCGTCATCGGGCTTGGCACCGTTAATTTTTTCACTTGACCCGTTTCAAGGCGGGTCGTGTGGGGCTGGGTGTCGGCGGCACGGGCTCATCCCCTTCGCCGACAGGTGCATCCAGCACAGGCACCGCCGACAAAGCCGGGGCCGCGCTGGATTCGTCATCGCTCACGGGGAAGGCCATGCCTTGCCCATTTTCACGGGCATAAATGGCCATGACGCGGTGAATGGGCACCATGATGTCGCGCGGCTTGCCGCCAAAGCGGGCTTTGAATTCGATGAACTCGTTGCCCAATTTGAGCGAACTGGTGGCATCCATGCTGACGTTGAGCACAATCTCGCCGCCTTGCACGTATTCACGCGGCACCTGCACCGAGTGGTCCACCTTGACGGCCACATAGGGCGTGAAACCGTTGTCGGAGCACCAGTCGTACAAGGCCCGAATCAGATAGGGGCGCGTGGAAGGCAGTTCGGCGCTGCTGATCATGGTGGCTTTCCCGAATTTACTTACGCATGACCTTTTCGGACGGCGTCAGTGCCTCAATGTAGGCTGGGCGCGAGAAGATGCGCTCGGCGTACTTGAGCAAAGGCGCTGCGTTCTTGCTCAGCTCAATGCCGTAATAGTCGAGACGCCAGAGCAAGGGGGCAATCGCCACGTCCAGCATCGAGAAGTTGTCGCCCAACATGAACTTGTTCTTCAGGAACACCGGGGCCAGCTGGGTCAAACGGTCGCGGATGTGCGAGCGGGCCTTTTCCAGGGCCTTGTCGTTGCCTTTGAGGGCACGGTTTTCCAGCGTCAAGACATGGGTGAACAGCTCTTTCTCAAAGTTGAGCAAGAACAAACGCACACGGGCGCGGTCCACTGGGTCACCGGGCATCAATTGGGGATGCGGGAAGCGCTCGTCGATGTACTCGTTGATGATGTTCGACTCGTACAGGATCAGGTCACGCTCGACCAGAATCGGCACCTGCCCGTAAGGGTTCATCACATTGATGTCTTCGGGTTTGTTGTAGAGGTCCACGTCACGGATCTCAAAGTCCATGCCTTTTTCGAACAGCACAAAACGGCAACGGTGGGAAAAAGGGCAAGTGGTTCCGGAATAAAGCACCATCATGGCGGAGGCTCCTCAAAAAATCAAAAAGAGTGGGGGGCCAAAAAGACCCACCACTCCACAAGACCCGGCGGCACGGCCGGGTGAACCGTCAATTACTTGATGTCTTTCCAGAACGCGGCATTCAAACGCCAGGCAATGAAAGTGAAGAATGACAAGAAAATCAGGACCCAGACGCCAATGCGCACACGGGTATTTTGGGCAGGCTCGGCCATCCACTGCATGTAACCCACCAGATCACCCACGGCCTGGTCATATTCCAGAGGCGTCATGGTGCCGGGTTTGTTCTGCTTCCAGCCTTTGAAGATCTGGACTTTGTGGCCGTGCTCGTCTTTTTCTTCAAAGATCGGCTCGCGTTCGCCTTGCAACTCCCACAAGGGGTTAGGCATGCCCACGTTGGGCATGGCCAAGTTGTTCCAGCCTGTGGGCTTGGTCTCGTCGCGGTAGTAGGTGCGCAGGTAGGTGTAGAGGTAATCTGCACCGGTGCCACCGTGCCCCGAACGCGAACGGGCCATCAAGGTCAGATCGGGTGGGTTCTTGCCGAACCACTCTTTGGCCTGGACCGGATCGATCGCAGCTTTCATGGTGTCGCCGACTTTCTCAGTAGCGAACAACAAGTTGTCCTTGATCTGTTGTTCGGTCAAACCGATGTCTTTCAAACGGTTGTAACGCATGAATGCTGCCGAATGGCAGTTCAGGCAGTAGTTGACGAACAACTTGGCACCATTTTGCAAAGCGGCCAGGTCGTTGGTTTTCTTGGGCGCTTTGTCCCAGGCGATACCGCCACCAGCGGCATGGGCACTGGCCATCAGACCGAGGGCCATCACCAAGCCCAGCGCGAGTTTCTGAATGTTTTTCATGTTCTTGAATCTCCGTGATCTCAGTGAGGCGTGAAGGTCACGCGGTCAGGAACGGGCTTGGGCGTGCCCAGCTTGCTCCACCAAGGCATCAACAAGAAGAAGCCGAAATAGAACAGGGAACCCACTTGAGACACACGCTCACCGAGAGGTGATGGTGGTTGCACACCCAGGTAGCCCAGGATCAGGAAGTTGATGACAAACACGGCGTACAGGTACTTGTGCCAGTCAGGACGGTAGCGGATCGACTTGACAGGGCTGTTGTCGAGCCATGGCAGGAAGAACAAAATGACCACGGCACCACCCATGACGACCACACCCCAGAATTTGGCATCGATGGCCAACATCAGGGCAGAGATCACCACGGCTGCACCAACCACAGCACCCTTGAGCAAGGTGGGCAGCTTGCCTTTGGCCACAGCCAACACGGCACCCACCACCACGCAGGCGATCAGCGCGTACATCATCTCGCTGGTGATGGCACGCAGCATCGAATAGAAAGGCGTGAAATACCACACAGGTGCAATGTGCAAAGGCGTGGTCAACGGATCGGCCGGAATGAAGTTGTTGTATTCGAGGAAGTAACCACCAAACTCAGGCGCGAAGAACACGATCGCCGTGAACGCCATCAGGAAGACGCTCACGCCCATGATGTCATGCACCGAGTAGTAAGGATGGAAAGGAATGCCGTCCAGAGGGTGGCCATCGGCATCCTTGGGGGCGTTGGGGCCCTTGATTTCCACGCCATCGGGGTTGTTGGAGCCGACTTCGTGCAACGCAATGATGTGCGCCACGACCAGACCCAGCAAGACCAGAGGCACAGCAATCACGTGGAAGCTGAAGAAGCGGTTCAGGGTGGCATCGCCCACCACGAAGTCGCCACGGATCAACAAAGCCAGGTCAGGACCGATAAAAGGAATGGCCGAGAACAGGTTCACGATCACCTGGGCGCCCCAGTAGGACATCTGGCCCCAAGGCAACAAGTAACCCATGAAGGCTTCGGCCATCAGGCACAGGAAAATGGCGCAACCGAAGATCCAGACCAGCTCACGCGGCTTGCGGTAGCTGCCATAGATCAGGCCACGGAACATGTGCAGGTACACGACCACGAAGAACGCAGAAGCGCCCGTAGAGTGCATGTAACGGATCAACCAGCCCCAGGGCACATCGCGCATGATGTACTCGACCGAAGCAAACGCCACGGCGGCATCGGGCTTGTAGTGCATGACCAGGAAAATACCGGTCACTATCTGGATCACCAGCACCAGCAAAGCCAGCGAGCCGAAGAAGTACCAGAAGTTGAAGTTCTTGGGCGCGTAGTACTCGGACAGGTGCTCTTTGTAGAGCTTGGAAGCCGGGAAGCGGTTGTCCACCCAGTTGAGCAACTTGGCGCCAGCGGGGGCGTTCGGGGAAATTTCTTTGAATTCAGCCATGTCGTTCTCCATCAGGCCTTCTTGTCTTCACCAATGAGCAACTTGGTGTCGGACAGGTACATGTGCGGAGGCACTTCGAGGTTGTCAGGCGCAGGCTTGTTCTTGAAAACGCGGCCTGCGAGGTCGAAAGTCGAGCCATGGCAAGCGCACAGGAAGCCGCCATTCCAGTCATCGGGCAAGGAGGGCTGTGGGCCTGTGGCGAATTTGTCGCCGGGCGAGCAACCCAGGTGAGTGCAAATGCCCACAGCCACCATGATTTCGGGCTTGATGGAACGGTGACCGTTCTTGGCGTATTCGGGGGTGGGGTAAGCGGTGCGATCTGATGCGGGATCGGCCAGCTGACCTTCGATCTTTTTCAAGGATTCGAGCTGCTCTGGCGAGCGCTTCATGATCCAGACGGGCTTGCCGCGCCACTCGACCGTGAGCTTTTCGCCCGGGCTCAAAGCGGAAATGTCCACTTCTACGGCCGCACCAGCCGCTTTGGCTCGTTCGGAGGGTTGAAAGCTGCTGACGAAGGGGGTGGCCACAAAGCCAGCGCCTACGGCACCTGCGCAACCGGAGGCAATTAGCCAGGTCCGTTTGCTGCTGTCGACTGGGGTGTCACTCATGGGAATCCTCTAGCGAGTCGTTATCAGGGTCAACCCGAGATTGTAGCGGAGTGAAACAAACAACCGACTTACAAGACCCCTGCGGGCACAATGTTGCGTCACAATCGGCCACTTCGATTTCATTTTCAGGAGTTAAAGAGATGTCATTTGTTCAGGAATTCAAATCTTTTGCCGTAAAAGGCAATGTCATGGACCTCGCGGTCGGTGTGATCATTGGCGGCGCTTTTGGCAAGATCGTCGATTCAGTGGTGGGTGACCTGATCATGCCGCTGATCAGCCGTGCCTTCGGAGGGCTGGATTTCTCCAATTACTACCTCGGCCTGGCCGGTCAAGCGGCAGGTTTATCTTTGGTGGAAGCCAAAAAACTCGGGGCCGTGTTTGCCTACGGCAGCTTCCTGACCGTGGCGCTGAACTTCATCATCTTGGCCCTCATCATCTTTGTCATGATCCGCCAGATGAACCGTTTAACAGCTGCGAAGCCAGAACCTACGGCACCCGCTGCTGCCCCAATCACCCCCGAGGACGTGCTCCTCTTGCGCGAAATCCGCGACAGCCTCAAAAACAAAGGCTGAGACGCCCCGACGGTCAGTGCGCCGCACTGACCATCTGGCGTGCCATACGCAAGGCCTGAATCAGGCTGCTGGCGTCCGCCACGCCCTGGCCGGCCAAATCCATGGCGGTGCCGTGGTCTGGGCTGGTCCGGATGAGGGGCAGCCCGAGAGTCACGTTGACGCCCTGCTCCACCCCCAGGTACTTGACGGGAATCAGCCCCTGGTCGTGGTACATGGCGATGACCACATCGAAGGCCCGGTGGCCATCGGCCTGTTTTCGAGCCCGCATGAACACGGTGTCGGGCGCATAAGGGCCGTGCACATCCAGCCCCTCTTGCTGGGCCACCGCCAGGCACGGCTGCAGGATGTCGATTTCCTCACGGCCAAACAAACCGCCCTCGCCTGCATGGGGGTTCACGCCTGCGACGGCGATGCGTGGCCTGCGGCCCAGCACAGAATGCAAGGCCGCATCGGTGATGCGCAAGGTCTCCAGCACACGGGCCTGCGTGATCGACTCCAATGCCTCACGCAAGGACAAATGGATACTCACCAGCACCGTGCGCAGCTCGTCGTTGGCCAGCATCATGCGCACCGGCATTTGGGCCACAGACACACCCTGGTGTCTGGCCGCCTCGGCTTGCAGCAATTCGGTGTGGCCCGGGTACTGGTTGTAAGGGGCGCCCGCGGCATGCAGGGCTTCTTTGTGCAAAGGTGCCGTGACCACGGCCGCCACTTCGCGCCGCAAGGCAGCGCGGGTCGCCCAAAGCACGGCTTCGCCAGCGAGTCGCCCGGCACGGGCGTCGATTTGCCCCAAGGGCAAAACAGGGGCCTGCGGCACCACCTGCAGCACAGGCAAGCAGCGCGGCGGTACATGCAGGGCCTCTTCGGGTGAATCAATCTCACAAACAGGAAAAGCCGGGGTGGCTTGCACCAAGGCCATGGCGCGGCGCATCAGGCCGACATCACCCGCCACAAAACAACCTTGGGTCAAGTCAGGGGCGAGGCACCAGGCCCGCGCCACAATTTCTGGGCCAATGCCACAGGGGTCGCCCGGGGTCAAGACAATCGGCCGCTCAATTGTGGCCGTCGACAGGTCAGTTTGCGGTGTCATGCAGATGCCCTCAGGCGGGGTTGTCGATCTCGATGAAGCGGTGCCGCAAACCAAGCTCTTGCGCCACGTGTGCAGCCAGGGCCGGGGCGCCATAGCGCTCGGTGGCATGGTGGCCACAGGCCAGAAAAGCCACGCCGGTTTCTCGGGCCAGGTGGGCCTGGGGCTCCGACATTTCACCCGTGATGAAAGCGTCCACGCCCTGGGCAATGGCCGCTTCGAAATAGCCTTGCGCCCCGCCGGTGCACCAAGCCACCCGGCGCACGGGCCGGTCGCTGCCGCCCACGCAAATCACCGACCGTCCAAGTGTCTCCGCCACATGGTCCGCCAAGGCCTGGGCCCCCGACCAGGTTTGCGCCGCTGCGCCCACAAAACCCAGGTCTTGCTCGCCAAATCGCCCATCGGCCTGGAAGCCGAGCACGCGGGCCAATTGGGCATTGTTGCCCAGATCCGGGTGGGCATCGAGCGGCAGATGGTAGGCGAACAGGTGGATGCCATGCGTGAGCAACAAGCGCAAGCGCTCGCGCATCCAGCCGGTGACGCGC
Source organism: Limnohabitans sp. YIMB22184 (assembly GCF_048020265.1). Classification (GTDB taxonomy): domain Bacteria; phylum Pseudomonadota; class Gammaproteobacteria; order Burkholderiales; family Burkholderiaceae_C; genus Limnohabitans_A. Next base: position 358,852 of record NZ_CP171843.1, on the reverse strand, counting down.
CCATCTTGCCCGCGCCAAAACAGGCCGTGATGCACCACGATGGCATCGGCCTGGGCGTCAATGGCCGCTTCGATCAAGGCCCGGCTGGCGGTGACGCCGCTGACCAGCAACTGTACATCGCGGTCACCTTCGACCTGCAAGCCGTTGGGGCCGTAATCGCGAAACTTGTCGGGCTGGAGCAAGGCGTCAAAGGCCTGGCCCAGAATCTTGGCGTGGGTCATGGCAAAAGGCTTTCTGTCTGGGTGGGCTATTGTGGCGCAAGGCACCTGTGGCCCTGCAGCGAATCAAGGACAATGGATACCATGAAACGTTATTGGCTTTTATTTTCCCAATGGGTGACGGTCTTGCTGGCCGTCTGGTTTGTGGTGGCCACCTTGCAGCCCGAGTGGCTTCGCAGCGCACAGCGATCAGCCGATGGCATGACCTTGCTGCAGGCCCCCGTCGGCTCGCCACTCAGCCGGCCGGCGGGCAGCCTGAGCGCACCGGCTCGCCAGGCCTCACCGGCTGTCGTCAGCATCAACACCAGCAAAGCCAAGAGCCAAAACCCCCATGGCCAGGACCCATGGTTCCGGTTTTTCTATGGGGAACAAGAAGAACAAAACCCGGCAGGTCTGGGCAGTGGCGTCATTGTCAGCCCCGAAGGCCACATCCTGACCAATAACCATGTCATTGAAGATGCGGACGACATCGAGGTGGTGCTGGCCGACGGCCGACGGGCTGCGGCCAAAGTCATTGGCACCGACCCCGACACCGATTTGGCGCTGCTCAAAATCACCCTCGACAAACTGCCCGTGATCGTTTTGGGTCAAACCCAGGAGCTGCAAGTGGGCGATGTGGTGCTGGCCATTGGCAACCCCTTTGGCGTGGGCCAGACCGTGACCTCGGGCATCGTCAGCGCTTTGGGGCGCAGCCAGTTGGGCATCAACACTTTCGAAAACTTCATCCAGACCGACGCCGCCATCAACCCCGGCAACTCGGGCGGTGCGCTGGTCGACGTGAATGGGCACCTGATGGGCATCAACACCGCCATCTATTCCCGCTCAGGCGGCAGCATGGGCATCGGCTTTGCCATCCCGATCTCAACCGCCAAGCAGGTGATGCAAGATCTCCTGCAAAACGGCAAAGTCATCCGGGGCTGGATCGGGGTCGAACCCCAAGACATGTCGGTCGAATTGGCCGAAAGCTTCGAACTGCCCAAATCTGACAAGACCCTGCCTGCAGGCGTTGTGATCACGGGCGTGTTGAAGAATGGGCCAGCCGCTGCTGCAGGCATTCGGCCAGGCGACGTGATCGTGAAGGTGGCAGGGCAACCCGTGCGCAATGTGTCAGAGCTGCTGACCCAGGTGGCGGGTCTGAAACCCGGCGTGCCGGCCGAAGTGAACATCTGGCGTCGCCAGGGCGAAGTCAATCTGCGACTGACCCCGGCAGAGCGCCCTGCAACTCAGCAGCGAAAATAAGTATTTGAATTGCCCTGCTGAAAGACTTCCCATGCAAAAGAGGCCCTCAGGCCTCTTTTATTTTGGTTGCACAGCAAGCAATCAGGCTGCGGTATCTGGTTATTGTGGCGCTTGAGTGTGCTTGATGAAGACCTGCGCGGCCCAAATGCCCAACTCGTAAAGCAAGCACATGGGTATGGCCAGCGCCAGCTGAGACACCACATCGGGCGGCGTGACCACGGCGGCAATCACAAAAGCCAACACCACAAAGTAACCCCGGAAGTCTTTGAGTTTTTGAATACTGACCACCCCCATGCGGGCCAGCACCACCACGGCCACGGGCACCTCAAAGGCCAAACCAAAGGCAAGGAACATCGACAGCACGAAACTCAGATAAGCCTCAATGTCAGGCGCGGCAGTGATGCTTTTGGGCGCAAAACTCTGGATGAAGCTGAACACCTGGCCAAACACAAAGAAATAACAAAAAGCCACGCCCACAAAAAACAGCAGCGTGCTCGACACCACCAAAGGCATGACCAGCTTTTTCTCGTGGCTGTAAAGGCCCGGGGCAATGAAGGCCCAGACTTGGTACAAGACCACCGGCAAAGCGATGAGAAACGCACTCATCAGCAAAATCTTCAGGGGCACCATGAACGGCGAAATGACCGAGGTGGCGATCAAGGTGGCGCCTTTGGGCAAATGCACCACCAAGGGCGCAGCCAAAATGTCATACAGATTGCCAGGTCCCGGAAAGATGGCCAAAACAGCTGCGGCCACAGCCACGGCAATCACGGCGCGCACCAAGCGGTCGCGCAACTCGATCAGGTGCGCCACAAAAGGTTGTTCAGAGCCTTTGAGTTCGTCGTCGGGCTGGGAGGGGGTATCGGACATGGCGGGGTCGGTTGGACGGAGTGCACCCAAGGTGCACCCACATCACAGGGGATTGAGGGGCTTGGGCCGGTAGCGGGCCACGCGTGCGGCACCCGAAAGCGCTTTGGTGCGCACACCAGAGCGGGCCTTGTACCACTGAGGCATCGCACCACGCTTCAGACGCCAGTTTTTGTCCGGACGAACGTAATAAGGAGGTGGGGGCTCAATGGCAGGCAGGTCGCTGTTCGAGCCGGCTGTGCTCTCGGACCAGTCCTTTTCAAAATCAGAAGCTGTGGTCTGGACCGTCTGCTCGACATCGCGGGCCGCCGTCTCCATCGTCTCTTTCATCTTCTTGAGCTCTTCCAGGTCCATGGACCGGTTGACCTCGGCCTTGACATCCGACACATAGCGCTGCGCTTTGCCCAAAAGCGTACCCAGCGTGCGGGCCACTTTGGGCAATTTTTCAGGGCCGATGACGATCAACGCCACCACCCCAATGAGCGCCATTTTTGAAAAGCTTAAATCCAGCACAGTGCGGCGTTCAGTCGTTCAAAGGTTCAAGCACTCAAGACTTGGTCTTGGCTTCGACGTCGATGGTGGTCTTTTCGGGAGCCGTGGTCGAAGCCGTGACTTGACCGGCCACAGGAGCTGCCGCCTCGTCCTTGGTGCCGCCCTCTTTCATGCCATCCTTGAAGCCTTTGACAGCGCCGCCCAAATCGGAGCCCATGTTTTTGAGCTTTTTGGTGCCGAACACCATGACCACAATCAGCAGCACGATCAGCCAGTGCCAAATGGAAAAAGTACCCATGAATATCTCCTAGTGATGTTGGGATTCTAAGGGGATCGACACCCGGTATCGGATCGGCCCTGAGGAAGGAAGGATTTGGGGGGCGAACGCGCCGTTTCAACCCCGCAGCCAGGGTGGGGGGCCTCCCATGACGTGCATGTGCAGGTGGTGCACTTCCTGTCCGCCCTCGCTGCCGTTGTTGACCACGATGCGGAAACCACCATCCGGATAAGGATTGCAACCCTCTTGCAAGGCCAGCTTGGGGGCCAAGGTCATCATGTGGCCCATCAAAGCGACGTGCTCGGGGGCCAATTGCGCCATCGACGAGATGTGCAGCTTGGGAATGATCAGGAAATGCACGGGCGCCCAAGGCGCGATATCGTGGAAGGCAAAAACGTGCTCGTCTTCATGCACTTTGCGCGACGGAATTTTGCCGGCGATGATTTTGCAAAAAATACAATTGGCGTCGGTCATGGCTACTTCAGCTTGAAGGTCAACAAAGAATCAATCGATCACGGGACGCTGCCCGTTCAGGCGCACCATGCCCAGCACGATGCGGTACAAAAACCAGATGGAAATGGCCACCCAGGCCAGCCAGCCCGGAAAGACAAAGAAAAACCAGAGCGGCAAGGTGACCAGGTACAGCAAAGCCGCCCAGATCACGGTGCGGATGCGGTAGCTGAAATGCGTGCGCTCCCAGCCCGCAGCATCACCTTTTTTGACCAGGTCAATGATGAGCGCCACCACCAGCAAGGCTGGCCCCATTTGGGCCCCGGGAATCACGGCGCTGACTGCCACGATCAGGTGCAGGATGTAGCTGACCCAGCTGATGGTGTGGGTGCTATCGTCCAGGGGCTGCTCATTCATCGCTCATTCGCCCAGGCGTTCACGCTCTTGCACTTTGCGCAAGGCTTTTTCTTCGAGGCCGCTCAGCCCCTCGCGGCGGGCCAGCTCGTTGACCACGTCGGCGGGCGTCAAGCCATAGTGCGCCAGCGCGATCATGCTGTGGAACCACAGGTCGGCCACCTCATAGACGAGCTTGTTCACATCCCCGCCGTGGTCCACGTCCTTGGCGGCCATCACGGTCTCGGTGGCTTCTTCGCCGATTTTCTTCAAAAAGGCGTCCGGCCCCTTGTGCAGCAGGCGGGCCACATAGCTTTTTTCGGGGTCGCCACCATTGGCGGGCTTGCGGCTTTCGACCACGGCCGCGAGGCGGTCAAGGATGTCCTGGTTGCTCATTGCGTTGACTTGTAAATGGTTTCGGGGTCCTTCAGGACCGGGTCGGCCGCCTGCCATTCATCGGCTTGCAGGCTTTGGAAAAAGCAGCTGTGGCGGCCCGTGTGGCAGGCAATGCCCGGCTCATGACCCAGCTGGGTCACCTTGAGCAGCACCACATCGTTGTCGCAATCCATGCGGATGTCGTGCACCGTCTGCACATGACCGGACTCCTCGCCCTTGAACCACAGCTTGCCCCGCGAGCGGCTGAAGTACACCGCCCTTTTCAGCTCGGCCGTCTTTTGCAGCGCCTCGCGGTTCATCCAGGCGAACATCAGCACATCGCCGCTGTCTTTTTCTTGAGCGATCACAGGCACCAGGCCTTTGTCATCCCATTTGATTTGATCGAGCCAGTTCATGTTCACAACCTGACCGGAATACCACGTTCGCGCATGCGTTCTTTGGCTTGTTGGACGGTGTACTCACCGTAATGAAAGATGCTCGCCGCCAGCACCGCATCCGCCCCGCCGATGCTCACACCATCGGCCAGGTGGTCGAGGTTGCCCACGCCACCCGATGCGATCACGGGCACGCTCACGGCATCGCTCACGGCGCGGGTCAGTTGCAGGTCAAAGCCGCTTTTGGTGCCGTCGCGGTCCATGCTGGTGAGCAGGATTTCGCCTGCGCCGTAGTCGGCCATTTGCGTGGCCCAGGCCACGGCGTCCAGGCCCACGTTTTTGCGGCCGCCGTGGCTGTACACGTCCCAACCGGGGCCCATGGGCAAACCATTCGTGCCGATGCGCTGCTCGTCTTCGGGTGTTCGGCGTTTGGCGTCGATGGCCACCACGATGCACTGCGCACCGTATTTGGCAGACGCTTCGCGAATGACTTGCGGATTGGCAATGGCGGCCGAGTTGAAACTGGTTTTGTCAGCCCCGGCGTTGAGCAAGCGGCGCACGTCTTCCACCGTGCGCACGCCACCGCCCACGGTGAGCGGGATGAAGACCTGGCTGGCCACGGCTTCGATGATGTGCAGGATCACGTCGCGGCCGTCGCTGGTGGCGGTGATGTCCAAAAACGTGAGTTCGTCAGCGCCCTGCTCGTTGTAGCGGGCCGCGATTTCGACCGGGTCTCCGGCGTCGCGCAGTTCGACAAAGTTGACGCCCTTGACCACGCGACCGCCGGTCACGTCGAGGCAAGGGATGATGCGTTTGGCGAGCATGGGAAATGGTGGTTCGTTGAAAAAGTGAGGTGGCGGCGTATTGAACGCGAGCAGTGAGACCCGGACCTTACACCACAGACAGGCGCTGGGCACCTTGCCAGAAATCACCGGGCGCGATGCAGATCGGCTCATAGACCTGGGCGGCTTCGACACACAGCATGTGTTGCCAGCCGTCTGCGGGCATGTCGCTGAGTGCCGCGCACTTGGCAGCACCCGGATTCCAGACCACGGTCTGGGCCCAGTTAATGTCTTGCTCGATCGACAGGGCATGGGGCCCATCCAGCAATTCATAGCCCATGGGCGCCGCAGAATACACGCGGTCAAATTCGCCCACAAAGCGCAGCTCGGGCGCAGCGGTGGCGTGGCGGTCGGTCACGGCATTCCACTCGGCACTGCCACCCAAACCCAGCAATCGGGCCTGCGCCACATCGCTGACCGCAAAGTAGGTGTGCAGCGCCCCGGTGAAACGCAGCACTTGGCTGTCGGTGTTGCGCACAGCCAGTTCTACCTGCAAGGCACCGGGCGTCAACTCGATCAACAACAGCGCTTCAAAGGCCTGGTCCCACCACTGGCGCGTGGCCGCACTGTCGTTCAAGCTCAGCACCAGATGGACTTGGTCACCCTCCAGCCGTGCAGGTTTGACATGCCACGAGAGGTTGCGTGCAAAGCCGTGTTTGGGCAGATCGCCGCGCTGGTTGAATTGGGGAAAACAGACCGGAATGCCACCCCGGATGGCGGCACGGCCATCCATGACACTGTTCGGGCTGAGGTACAGGCGCTCACGCCCCTGGGCCACCCAGGACAGCACGTGGGCACCGTGGTGCGCGACCACCACACGGTCACCACCCGGCAGCTGCAGCTCGGTCGCAGGCAAGCCTGCAAAGGACAGCTCGCGGCAGGTGGCACCAGCGCTCATGTTCAGCCGTTCAGTTCGTCGGCGCGTTGCTGCGCCAGCGCGAAGTCCAGGTCCCCCGAGTACACGGCGCGGCCGCAGATCACGCCTTCCACGCCTTCGTCTTCCACCGCGCACAGCTGCTCGATGTCGGCCATATTGGACAAACCGCCCGAGGCGATCACGGGGATGGTGAGGGCTTGGGCCAGCTTGACGGTGGCGTCGATGTTGATGCCGCTGAGCATGCCGTCGCGGCCGATGTCGGTGTAGATGATGGACTCGACGCCCCAGTCTTCGAACTTCTTGGCCAGGTCCACCACTTCGTGGCCGGTGAGCTTGCTCCAGCCGTCGGTGGCGACTTTGCCGTCTTTGGCGTCCAGGCCCACGATGATGTGGCCGCCAAATGCGGTGCAGGCGTCTTTCAAAAAGCCGGGGTTCTTGACGGCGGCGGTGCCGATGATGACGTAGCGCAGGCCGCTGTCGATGTATTTTTCAATCGTGTCCAGATCGCGGATGCCGCCCCCCAGCTGCACCGGGATGTCGTCGCCCACGGCCTTGAGGATGGACTTGATGGCCCCGAAGTTTTGTGGCTTGCCCGCGAACGCGCCGTTCAGATCCACCAGATGCAAACGGCGTGCGCCTTTTTCGAGCCAGGTGCGGGCCATGGCGGCGGGGTCTTCGCCAAAGGTCGTGGCTTGGTCCATATCGCCCTGCTTGAGGCGAACGCAGTGGCCGTCTTTGAGGTCAATGGCGGGGATCAGAATCATGGCGAATTAAAAAAGAAGCTGAAGGGCTGAAAAACGGCAGTGAAAACTTCTCAAGGCTGCCAGTGAAGGAAATTGCGGAACAGGGCCAGGCCTTGGGCCGCGCTTTTTTCGGGGTGAAACTGGGTCGCAAAAATATTGTCACGGGCAATGGCACAAGCGAAACGGCCACCGTAATCGGTCTGGGCCGCGCTGTGCGCCGGGTTGGCCACTTTGGCGTAGAAGCTGTGCACAAAATAATACCAGCTGCCGTCGGTAATGCCGCGCCACAAGGGGTGCGCCGGAGCATCTTGCCAGACCTGGTTCCAGCCCATTTGCGGCACTTTGAATCGGGTGCCATCGGGCTGGATTTGCCCGGCCAAATCGAACTTGACCACACGGCCAGGGATCAGCCCCAAGCCCGGCGTGTCGCCCTCATCGCTGTGGTCCAGCAGCATTTGCATGCCCACGCACACGCCAAAAAGGGGCTTGCTGGCAGCAGCTTCGAGCACGGCATCCAGCAAACCGGACTCGCGCAGCTCGCGCATGCAGTCGGGCATGGCGCCCTGCCCCGGCAAGACCACGCGGTGCGCGTCGCGCACCACTTGCGGATCAGACGTGACGGTGACTTCGGCATGGTCCACGCTGGAGGCGGCATGCATCACCGCCTGCGCCACGCTGCGCAGGTTGCCCATGCCGTAATCCACGACGGCGACGCGGTTGACGCTCATGTTAGAGGCTGCCTTTGGTCGATGGGATCACACCCGCCGAGCGTGGATCAAGTTCGAGCGCGGCACGCACGGCGCGGGCGAAGGCCTTGAAAATCGTCTCGCACTGGTGGTGCGCGTTCACGCCCTTGAGGTTGTCGATGTGCAGCGTGCACAGCGCGTGGTTCACAAAGCCCTGGAAGAATTCGTACACCAGTTGCGTGTCCAGCGTGCCCAAAGAGCCGGAAGTGAACTTCACGTCCATGTGCAGGCCGGGGCGGCCCGAAAAATCCACCACCACGCGGCTCAAAGCTTCGTCGAGCGGCACGTAGGCGTGGCCATAACGGCGGATGCCTTTTTTGTCGCCAATCGCTTGAGCGAACGCCTGGCCCAAGGTGATGCCGATGTCTTCGACGGTGTGGTGGCCGTCGATGTGCAGATCGCCTTCGCAAGCGATGTCCAGATCGATCAAACCGTGACGCGCGATCTGGTCCAGCATGTGGTCCAGAAAACCAATGCCCGAAGCCAGCTTGGCCTGGCCCGTGCCGTCCAGGTTGAGGGCGACGCGGATGTTCGTCTCGGCCGTCTTTCGGGTGACTGCAGCGGTGCGGTTCATAAGGAGGCTTTCAAAGCGGCGAGGAGTTGGTCGTTTTCTGCGGCGGTGCCCACCGTCAAGCGCAGGCAATTGGCCAGCAATGGGTGCATTTTAGAAATGTTCTTGATCAGCACACCGTGTGCCTTCAGACCGTCAAAGGTTTTGGCCGCATCGGGCACACGAGTCAGGATCATGTTGGCTTCACTCGGGAAGGGCGTCACGCCGGGCAAGGCGGTCAGCTCGCGTTGCAGTCGAGCGCGCTGCTCGCGCAGGTCCTTGGCTTGCGCTGCAAACACCTCGGCATGCTCCAGCGCAAACAGGGCGCACTCGTAATTCAGCACACTGATGTTGTAGGGGGGGCGCACTTTGTCGATCTCGGCGATCAGCGCCTTGGGGCCGATCATGTAACCCAGACGCACCCCGGCCAGGCCAAACTTGCTGAGCGTGCGCATCAAGAGCACGTGCGTGTGGCGCGTGATGCGGTCCATGTAGCTCTTGCTGGCAAAGGGCTGGTAAGCCTCGTCCATGACGACCAGCCCGCCTTGTGCGCCTTGGGCGAGGACGATCTTCTCGATCACATCGTCGTTCCACAGATTACCCGTGGGGTTGTTGGGGTAAGCCAAGTACACGATGGACGGTTTGTGCTGATCAATAGCAGCCAGCATGGCGGCTTCGTCGAGTTCAAAGTCAGCCGTCAGCGGCACGCCGTGGAAAGCCAAGCCTTGCAGTTGGGCGCTCATGGCGTACATCACAAAGCCGGGCAAGGGGGCCAAGATGGAAGCGCCAGGGACATCGCAGGCCATGGCCAAGAGCGAGATCAACTCGTCCGAACCGTTGCCCAACATGATGTCGAAACCTTCGGGCATCCCTGCGTAAGCCGAGAGCGCGTGGCGCAAGTCGTTCACACGGCCATCGGGGTAGCGGTTCAGCGCCAGTGCGCCCAGGCGCTCGCCCAAAGCCTTTTGCAAATCAGCGGGCAATCTGTGCGGGTTTTCCATCGCGTCGAGCTTGACCATGCCGCCCGAGTCCTGGATGGCGTAGGCGTGCATGGACTGCACGTCCTGGCGGATGCGTTGCATGAGTTGGGGGCTGACGTTGCTCATTTCGTGTCTCGCATCGGGGGCACAGGGTTCAAACGCAATTCGGCAGCGCGGGCGTGCGCTTGCAGGCCTTCGCCGTAGGCCAGTTCGGCAGCGATGCGGCCCAAGGGCTGGGCGCCGGCCTCGCTGACCTCGATCAGGCTGCTGCGTTTCTGGAAGTCGTACACGCCCAAAGGCGAGGAGAAACGCGCCGTGCCGCTGGTGGGCAGCACATGGTTGGGGCCAGCGCAGTAATCGCCCAGCGACTCGCTGGTGAAGGCGCCCAAAAAGATGGCACCCGCGTGGCGCAGCAGCGGCTCCCAACGGTGCGGGTCGCGGCTCGACACCTCCAGGTGCTCAGGCGCAATGCGGTTGCTGATGGCGCAGGCTTCTTCCATGCTGCGCGTGAGGATCAGCGCACCCCGGTCGTTCAGGCTCTTGGCGATGATCTCGCACCGCGGCATCTCGGGCAGCAGGCGGTCGATCGCGGCCTGCACTTGGGCGATGTAGCCCGCATCGGGGCACAGCAAAATGCTTTGCGCCAATTCGTCGTGCTCGGCCTGGCTGAACAAATCCATCGCCACCCATTCGGCGGGCGTGGTGCCGTCGGCCAACACCAGAATTTCAGAGGGGCCCGCAATCATGTCGATGCCCACGGTGCCGAACACGCGCTTTTTGGCACTGGCCACATAGGCGTTGCCCGGGCCGGTGATCTTGTCCACCTTGGGAATTGTGGCGGTGCCGTAAGCCAAAGCGGCGACCGCCTGCGCGCCGCCCACCGTAAAGGCACGGCTCACACCAGCCACACAGGCAGCGGCCAGCACCAGCGGATTGCGCACGCCAGCTGGCGTGGGCACCACCATGATGATCTCCTGCACCCCGGCCACATGGGCGGGGATGGCGTTCATCAACACCGACGACGGGTAAGCGGCTTTGCCACCGGGCACATAAATGCCCACGCGGTCGAGCGGCGTGACTTTCTGGCCCAGCAGGGTGCCATCTTCGTCACGGTAAGACCAGCTCTCGCCAGAAGCCTTCTTTTGCGCTTCGTGGTACTTGCGCACACGGGCTGCAGCCGCTTGCAGGGCTTCGCGCTGCACGGCAGGCAGGCTGTCCAGCGCGGCTTGCAGTTCGGCCTGGGTGATTTCGAGCGCCTTCACATCGGCCGCTTGCAGGCCGTCAAAGCGTTGGGTGTAGGCCAGCACGGCCGCGTCGCCGCGTTGCTGCACATCGGCCAGGATGTCGGCCACGCGCTGCTCGATGGCGGCGTCGGTGTCGGCAGACCAATGCAGGCGGGCCGCGAAGGCCGCTTCAAAATCGGCGTCGGCCGTATTCAGTTGCAAAGGTTTGGCGTGCAGGGCCATCGAGTCCATAAGGGTCAGTCCTTCTTAACGGCGCCCGCAAAGGCGTCGATGATGGCGCGAATCGGCGCTTGTTTGAGTTTGAGCGCGGCCTGGTTCACCACCAAGCGCGAGCTGATGTCCATGATGCGTTCGACTTCAATCAAGTGATTGGCCTTGAGCGTGTTGCCGGTCGACACAAGGTCCACAATCGCATCGGCCAGACCCGTGAGAGGGGCCAGTTCCATGCTGCCGTAGAGCTTGATCAGGTCGACGTGCACACCCTTGGTCGCGAAAAAGTCGCGCGCAATCGTGGTGTATTTGGTGGCCACCTTCAGACGTGCCCCGGTGCGCACCAGCGCTGCGTAATCGTCGTCGGCCCGCACCGCTACACTCATGCGGCATTTGGCGATGTTCAGGTCCAACGGCTGGTACAAGCCCTGGCCGCCATGCTCGATCAGGGTGTCGAGACCGGTCACGCCCAAATCAGCCCCGCCGTATTCCACATAGGTGGGCACGTCGCTGGCCCGCACCAGCACCACACGCACATTGGACTGGTTGGTGGGCAAGATCAGCTTGCGGGATTTTTCGGGGTCTTCGAGCACCTCGATGCCAGCGGCACGGAGCAGCGGCAGGGTTTCATCAAAAATGCGTCCTTTGGACAGGGCGAGCGTGATCATTTCACTCTTTCAATGTCGGCACCCAGGCCGCGCAGTTTCAACTCCATCCGGTCGTAACCACGGTCCAGATGGTAGATACGGTCCACAATGGTTTCGCCTTCGGCCACCAAACCGGCAATCACCAAGCTGGCCGAAGCCCGCAAATCGGTGGCCATAACGGTCGCGCCCGACAATTTTTCCACGCCCTCGATCACCGCCACCTTGCCATCGATCTGGATGTGCGCACCCAGGCGCACCAGTTCGTTGACGTGCATGAACCGGTTTTCGAAAATGGTTTCGGTCACCTTGCTCGCGCCCTGCGCAATGCAGTTGAGCGCCATGAACTGCGCCTGCATGTCGGTCGGGAAGCCCGGGTATTCGGTGGTGCGAAAGCTCTGGGCTTTCAGACGGCCATCGGCTTTGACGCGAATGAAGTCCTCGCCGGCCTCAATGGTGGCACCGGCGTCGCGCAGCTTCTCGATGACCACTTCCAAATGGTCAGCGCGGCCGTGGCGCAAGACCACGTCACCACCGGTGGCCGCCACGGCGCACAAAAACGTGCCCGCCTCGATGCGGTCGGCCACGACTTGGTGCTGGCAACCGTGCAAGCGTTCGACACCCTGGATGCGGATGCGGCGTGTGCCATGGCCTTCGATCTTCGCGCCCATTTTGATGAGCATCTCAGCCAGGTCGGGAATCTCGGGTTCTTGCGCGGCGTTTTCCAGCACCGTCTCGCCTTCGGCCAAGGCCGCGGCCATGAGGAAGTTTTCAGTGCCGGTGACGGTGACCATGTCGGTGGTGATGCGCGCGCCTTTCAGGCGCGTGCGGCCCTCGGGCAGGCTGGCCAGCATGTAGCCGTGGTCCACCGTGATGACAGCACCCATGGCCTGCAGACCTTTGATGTGCTGGTCGACCGGGCGCGAGCCAATGGCGCAACCACCTGGCAAAGACACTTTGGCGTGGCCAAAACGGGTCAGCAAAGGCCCCAGCGCCAGCACCGAAGCGCGCATGGTTTTCACCAGCTCGTAGGGGGCTTCAGGGTTGTTCAGGCCTCCGGCGTCCAGCGTGACCCGGCCGTCTTCATGGTGCTCGGCCGTGACGCCCATGTTGCGGATCAGCTTGAGCATGGTCGAGACGTCTTGCAGCCGCGGCACATTGGCCAGCGTGACGGGCTCGGCGCTCAGCAAAGCGGCGCACAGCTCGGGCAGGGCCGCGTTTTTGGCACCCGACACATCGAGCGTGCCTTGCAGGCGGTGGCCGCCGCGAATTTTCAGTTTATCCATGGGTCAGGTCGGTGCGTTGCGGCCCGAGGGCCTTCGGTTCATTGCGCTTGCTTGGCCCATTCGGCGGGCGTGTAGGTTTTCATCGACAAGGCGTGCACCTCGTCGGTGTGCATTTTTTGCCCCAGCGTGGCGTACACCCGTTGGTGACGGGCAATAGGGCGCAGGCCGGCAAAGGCTTCCGACACCACCACAGCACTCCAGTGGCGGCCATCGCCATCCACTTCAAGATGGGTACAGTCCAGCCCTGCGGCGATGACGGCTTTGAGTTGCTCAGCGTTCATGGGGTTCAGCTTCGGATTTTGTAGCCGATGCGCAAAAGGTGAAGGGTCAGGCCGCCAATGGCGGCCAAGGTGGTGCCCACCACCGCCAAACTGACCCAGGGGGACACATCGCTTTGGCCAAAGAAGCCGTAACGAAAGCCGTCGATCATGTAGAAAAACGGGTTCAGGTGGCTGAGCTTTTGCCAAAACGGCGGCAAGGAGTGGATGGAATAAAACACGCCCGACAAAAACGTCATGGGCATGATGATGAAGTTCTGAAAGGCGGCCATCTGGTCGAACTTTTCAGCCCACAGCCCGGCGATCACGCCCAGTGAGCCCATCATGGCCGCACCCATGACGGCGAAAGCCAAAATCCACAGCGGGTTCACAAACGTGATGTTGACCATCCATCCGGTGATGACGAACACGCCCAAGCCCACGGCCAAGCCGCGCACCACCGAGGAGCCCACATAGGCCACAAACCAGCTGCGGTGCGACAAGGGCGTGAGCAACAAGAACACCAGGCTGCCCATGATCTTGCTTTGCACCAGGCTCGACGAGCTGTTGGCAAAAGCGTTTTGCAGCACGCCCATCATCATCAGGCCCGGCAACAAAAACGAGGTGTAGGCCACTTGGTCGTACACCTTGACATGGTCTTCGAGCACATGGCCAAAGATCAGCATATACAGCACCGAAGTGAGCACGGGTGCGGCCACCGTCTGGAAAGCGACTTTCCAAAAACGCAGCACCTCTTTGTAGAGCAGGGTTTGCCAGCCGGTCATGCCAGGGCCCCCGAGGCGGATTGTTTGCGGTTCATGACTTCCAGGAACACGTCTTCCAGGTCGGCCTGGCGGATTTCCACATCTTCCACCACCAAGCCCGCCGTGCGCAGGGTGGCGAGGTGGTTTTCGATCTCCACCGCGTTGTGCACGGGCAACTGCACGATGCGCCCCGTGACACGCGCAATGGCCGCCACGGCAGGCGGCAAGTCGCCGTCGAGCTTGAAGCGCAGCACCTGGCTGGTGGCCGAGCGCAGCAAATCGGAGGTGCGCTCGAGCGCCAGCAGCTGGCCGCGCTTGAGCATGGCAATGCGGCCGCACAGCGCTTCGGCTTCTTCGAGGTAATGGGTGGTGAGCAAGACGGTGTGGCCTTGCTTGTTGAGCTTGGCAATGAAGGCCCACAGGGTCTGGCGCAGCTCCACATCGACCCCTGCGGTGGGTTCATCGAGCACGATCACGCGGGGTTTGTGCACCAGGGCCTGGGCCACCAGCACTCGGCGCTTCATGCCGCCCGAGAGCTGGCGCATGTTGGAGCCCGCCTTGTCGGCCAGGCCCAAGCTGTCCAGCAGCTCGTCGATCCAGGCATCGTTGTGTTTGACGCCGAAATAGCCCGACTGGATGCGCAGCGACTCACGCACCGTGAAGAACGGGTCAAACACCAGCTCTTGCGGCACCACGCCCAACAGGCGGCGTGCGGCAGCGTAATCGGTCTGCACATCGTGGCCATGCACCAGCACGCGCCCGGTGGTGGGGCGGCTCAGGCCGGCGAGGGTGCTGATCAGGGTGGTTTTGCCGGCACCGTTGGGGCCGAGCAAGCCAAAGAACTCGCCCTCCTCCACATCAAAGCTGACTTGGTCCAGCGCTTTGAACGCGGCTGCGCCCGCCTGTTTGGCAGGGTAGATCTTGGAGACAGATTGGAAAGAGAGCGCTGGCATGAGAGAGGGCTATTTTAAGTGCTGGCCCGCAGACCCCGGGCACGACTTGAAGATCGGCCCCAAAAGACCTGGAAACCAGCCACTCAAGCGGGCTGGAGAAGTTCTAACACCCCGTACAAACTGGCCAATTCGCGCAAGCGAGGCGTCATGCCCTCGACACGCAAGGCAGTGCCTTTTTGTGTCAAAACCCTGCGCAAACCCAGCAGCACAGCCAGCGCCGAGGAGTCAAAGTCGGCCAAGGCTGAGGCATCCAGCGCCACCTCTGGCGGCAAGGCATCGGGCCACTGTGCCAGTTGCGATTGCCATTGCGCCAAGCAGGCGTCGGCCTGGTCGTGCAGCAAGGTGGCAGGCAGTTTCAAGGCGCTCATGTCAAGCTGGATCAAGAGGATTTGGCGTTGGATTTGTTGCGCGCCACCAAACTGGCGATCAGCGCATCAATGCCCCCGGCATTGATCTCCTTGGTGAACTGTGTGCGGTAGTTCTCGATCAACCAAACACCCAGGACATTCAGGTCAAAGATCATCCAGCCAGAACCTTCACCTGGCGTTTTTTCAAGCCTGTAATCCAGCTGGATCGGATCACCCTTGCCGCGCACTTCAGTGTTGACCACCAGGTTTTTGTCTTCCTGGCCCGCACGCAAGGGCTTGACCACCACCACCTGGTCGCTGACCTGGCTGAGCGCGCCCGAGTAGGTGCGCACCAGCAAAATTTTGAACTCTTCCTGCAGGCGCTTTTGCTGCTCGGGCGTGGCCTTTCGCCAAGCAGGGCCGGTCGCCAGCGCCGTCATGCGGCGGAAGTTCACATGGGGCATCAACTTGGCATCCACCAACTGGATGATCTTGGTCACATCGCCATTGCGCAAGGATTTGTCGGCCTTGATGGTGTCCAGGGTCTCGTTTGTGATGCGTTTGATGAAGGCATCGGGCGCCTCGTCTGCGGCACGAGCTGGCCCGGCGTTGGCAAGCAGGGCCAAGGCAGAGGCCATCACCAGGAGATGGCGACGGGTCAAAAGCAGGGAGATCATCGTTTTCATAGGTCGACTATACGGTCAGTCGCGTCGGGGCTTGTGAACAACTGTAACGCGACCCAGGGCTGTCTTCGTGGCCTGGTATCAGAGTTTTTCTGATTCGGAGTAATCAAAATTGGCAGGCGGATTGCCGTCGTGGATGTCGTTCTCACGCTTTTGCAAATAAGCATCGCGCACGAACGAGTAAGGGTCCAATGCCGCTGCCTTGATCACATCCACCGTCTGCAACAAATCCGAGCGAACATCCATCACGCGGGTCACCGACAACGCATTGCGGGTTGCGGGATCATTGAATTGCTGAACCGCATCCGCTTTCATGTCCAATGGCGTGGCCAAAGTGTCACGCAAGGTGGAAGGCCCGAAAATGGGCAGCACCAGGTAAGGGCCAGGTTTCACACCCCAATAGCCCAGGGTCTGACCAAAGTCTTCTTTGCGCTTTTCAAGCCGCATCTCGGTGGCCACATCCAGGACACCGCCTAAACCTAAAAATGTGTTCACCGTGATGCGCATGAAGGTTTCCGCAGTCGCCTGACCTTTCAATTGCAAAGCGCTGTTGGCCATGGACCAAACATCCCCAAGATTGCCCAGGAAATTATGGATTCCGGTGCGAACCGGGCTGGGCAGCACCGCAACATAAGCCTTGGCCGCAGGCTGGATCGCCACGTCGTCCAGCGCGTCATTGAATTTATAAACACTGCGGTTCATGGATTCCCATGGATCGCGTGCATCAGGATTGTTGACAGTGGCACAACCTTGCAAGATCAGCAAAATGCAGCCCGCCAGCATCAGGCGAATGCGTCGGGTCAAGAGGTTCATGGCTTTTGACTTTCTGCCGCAGGTTTTTCTGCCTGGCTGTAGAGGAATTGGCTGATCAGGTTTTCCAGAATCACCGCCGACTGGGTCGAACCAAT
This sequence comes from Limnohabitans sp. YIMB22184, assembly GCF_048020265.1. GTDB lineage: Bacteria > Pseudomonadota > Gammaproteobacteria > Burkholderiales > Burkholderiaceae_C > Limnohabitans_A. The sequence continues at coordinate 342,112 of NZ_CP171843.1, read as the reverse complement.
CTTATCCCCTGCAACCAGATTTTTCTCGTCAGCGCCAGGCGACACATCCAGGTACTGCTCACCCAGCAAACCACTGGTCAGGATTTTCAGGGAACTGTCTTGCGGAAAGGCGTGCTCAGACTGCAAGGCCAAAGTGACCTTGGCCTGGAAAGATTCGCCGTCAAACTCGATTTTCTTGACACGCCCGACCACCACCCCCGCACTCTTGACGGCCGCACCGGGCTTGAGCCCCCCGATGTTGTCAAACTTGGCTGTGACCTCGTAGTCCTTGCTGAAACTCCAGGTCAGCAAGTTGGCGGCCTTGAGCGCCAAAAAAAGCACGGCGACAGCGCCGAGCAGCACAAACAAACCCACCCACACATCATTTTTTGAACGTTGCATGCCGTCCTCCTCAAATGCTGAACATCATCGCGGTCAGGATGAAATCCAGTCCCAACACCGACAAAGAAGAAACCACCACGCTGCGGGTCGTGGCGCTGGCCACGCCTTCGGGTGTGGGCTTGGCCACATAGCCTTGCAGCAAGGCGATGAAGGTCACAGCGACACCAAACACCACGCTTTTGATGATGCCGTTGCCCACGTCCTTGAACACATCAACGCCACCTTGCATCTGGCTCCAGAAAGAACCCGCGTCCACGCCAATGAGCAACACGCCCACGACATAACCACCCAAGATACCCACCGCACTGAACACGGCCGCTAACAGGGGCAAGGCAATGATGCCGCCCCAAAAGCGCGGCGCCAGGATGCGCTGCACCGGATCCACCGCCATCATCTCGAGGGCCGTGAGCTGCTCACCGGCCCGCATCAGGCCAATCTCGGCCGTGAGGGATGCGCCAGCGCGTCCTGCAAACAACAAAGCGGCCACCACCGGACCCAACTCGCGCACCAGACTGAGCGCCACCAAGAGGCCCAGCGCCTCGGCGGAGCCGTAACGCTGCAGCGTGTAGTAGCCCTGCAAACCCAGCACAAAGCCCACAAACAAGCCTGACACCGTGATGATGGCCAGCGAGTAGTTGCCCAAAAAATGCACCTGGTCGCGCACCAAGCCAAAGCGTTTGAGCGCAGCGCCCGACATACCCAGCAACTTGAAAAACAAACGCGCCCCAAAGCCCCAATCGGCCAGCAGCTGGCGGGTGGCAGCACCCAAAGCGCCCAACACGGCGGTGATCATGCCGACCTCCGGTCATAGTCCTGCGCGGCAGCGGGTGCCGGGTAATGGAAAGGCACCGGGCCGTCGCTCAGGGCATGCACAAACTGGTGGATCAGCGGATCGGTGCTGGCACGCAACTCGGCCGGCGTGCCCTGCGCAGCCACACCGCCATTGGCCAAGATGACCACATGGTCGGCGATTTCAAAGGTTTCGGTGACATCGTGTGAGACCACGACGCTGGTGATGCCCAGGCTGTCGTTCAAGCGGCGAATCAATCGCGCGGCCGTGCCCAGCGAGATCGGGTCGAGGCCTGCAAAGGGCTCGTCGTACATGATCAGGTCAGGGTCCAACGCGATGGCGCGGGCCAAGGCCACGCGGCGGCTCATGCCCCCGGAAATCTCGGAGGGCTTCAGGTCACGCGCACCGCGCAAACCTACCGCATCCAGCTTCATGAGCACGATGTCGCGGATCAGGTCTTCAGACAAACGGGTGTGTTCACGCAAGGGAAACGCCACATTGTCGAACACGCTCATGTCGGTGAACAAGGCGCCAAACTGGAACAACATGCCCATTCGACGTCGTGCGGCATACAGCTCGGTCTGGCGCATGGGGGTGATGTCGTCGCCATCAAACAGCAATTGACCGGCGCTGGCGCGGATCTGCCCGCCAATCAGGCGCAGCACCGTGGTCTTTCCGCCGCCCGACACGCCCATCAAGGCCGTGACTTGTCCTCGCGGCACATTGAAGCTGAGGTTCTTCAAGATGACACGGTCGCCGTACCCGAAACTCAGGTCACGCAATTCAACAAGGGGCGGTGGTGTGGCGGTGGTGGTCATGAAAAACAAGAGCCGGCTTGACCGGCTCTTGTGATGTTAAGTGACCAAGGTCAACGCAATGTAAACCTTGGTGCTCTAGGGATTTTACCTATAACCGACTGGCTTCAGCGTGGCAGATCGCTTTGCCCCATCAGGAACTCGTCCACCGCGCGTGCGGCTTGACGGCCTTCACGGATGGCCCAGACCACCAGAGACTGACCCCGGCGCATGTCACCGGCGGCAAACACCTTGTTCACATTGGTGGCATAACCGCCTGTGAAGTCGGTGCTGGCTTTGGCGTTGCCGCGGGCGTCCTTGTCGACGCCAAAAGCGTCGAGCACAGTGGCCACCGGATTGGTGAAGCCCATGGCCAGCAGCACCAGATCGGCTTTGTACTCCTTCTCGGTACCTGGAATTTCAACCATCTTGCCGTCCTTGAACTCGACGTGCACGGTGGTCAAACCTGTCACTTTGCCTTTTTCACCCACAAAAGCTTTGGTGGAGATGGCGAACTCGCGCTGCAGCAGACCTTTCTCGGCGCTCTCGTCATGGCTGGAGCTGGTGCGCAGCTTCATGGGCCAGTACGGCCAGACCATCAGCTTGTTTTCCTTTTCGGGCGGCTCGGGCATCACCTCGAACTGGGTCACGCTGGCTGCGCCGTGGCGTGTGCTGGTGCCGACGCAGTCGCTGCCGGTATCACCGCCACCGATCACGATGACGTGCTTGCCATCGGCCCGCAACTGGCCCTTAACCTTGTCACCGGCGTTGACTTTGTTTTGTTGGGGCAAAAATTCCATCGCGAAATGGATGCCATCCAGGTCGCGACCAGGCACGGGCAAGTCACGCGACTGCTCGGAGCCACCGGTCAACAACACCGCGTCAAAGTCTTTTTTGAGCTGCTCGGCGCTGATGGTTTCCTTGGCCCAGTTGGTGACCTTGGAATCCTTGGGCCATTCACCGATCAAGGTGCTGGTGCGGATCTTCACACCTTCGGCTTCGAGCTGCTGGACACGCCGGTCGATGTGCGTCTTTTCCATCTTGAAGTCGGGGATGCCATAGCGCAGCAAGCCACCCACGCGGTCGTTCTTCTCGAACAAGGTCACGTCGTGACCGGCACGCGCCAACTGCTGGGCAGCGGCCAAGCCGGCAGGGCCCGCGCCAATGATGGCCACGGTCTTGCCAGTTTTGACTTTGGCAGGGCGGGGTGTGACCCAGCCCTCAGACCAAGCGCGGTCGATGATGGCGTGCTCGATCGACTTGATGCCCACGGCATCACCATTGAAGTTCACCACGCAAGCGGCTTCGCAAGGCGCAGGGCAAATGCGGCCGGTGAACTCGGGGAAGTTGTTGGTGCTGTGCAGCACCTCGATCGCGTTTTTCCAGTCGCCCTGGTACACCAGGTCATTGAAGTCCGGGATGATGTTATTGACCGGGCAGCCGTTGTTGCAAAACGGCGTGCCGCAGTCCATGCAACGGGCCGCTTGTTTTTTGGACTGCTCTTCGGTCAGACCGATCACGAACTCGCCGTAGTTCTTCAGGCGCTCGGCAACCGGCTTATAGCCTTCTTCGATGCGCTCGAACTCCATGAAACCTGTGATTTTTCCCATGATGTTTCCTTCGATTCTTGACGTGGGGCTCAGGCGGCCACAGACTTGGCGGCCTTGGCTGCTTTGCGTGCATTGATCTCGCCCAGGGCGCGCTTGTATTCGTTCGGGAACACCTTCACGAACTTGGCACGGGCCGTGGCCCAGTTGTCCAGCAACTCGCGAGCGCGCTGGCTGCCGGTCCACTTGTGGTGGTCTTCCAGCAGTTTCTTGAGCTGAACTTCGTCGGCCTGGTCACGGTGCCAGACCTTGCGGTCGACTTGCGCTTCCTGCTCGGCAGCGGACAACACTTTTTCCATGCTGACCATGGCGGTGTTGCAGCGCGAGGCAAACTCGCCGTCTTCGTCGTACACGTAGGCGATACCACCGCTCATGCCCGCGCCGAAGTTGCGGCCGGTCTTGCCCAGCACCGCGACAGTGCCGCCGGTCATGTATTCGCAACCGTGGTCGCCTGTGCCTTCGACCACGGCCGTGGCACCCGACAGACGCACCGCAAAGCGCTCACCGGCCACACCGGCAAAGAAGGCCTCACCGGTGGTCGCACCGTACATGACGGTGTTGCCCACGATGATGTTCTGCGCGGCCACACCTCGGAACTCCAAGCTCGGGCGTACCACCACGCGGCCACCGGACAAGCCTTTGCCGGTGTAGTCGTTGGCTTCACCGATCAGGTACAGCGTGATGCCCTTGCACAGGAAAGCGCCGAACGATTGGCCGCCGGTGCCTTCGAGCTGAATGCGGATGGTGTCGTCCGGCAAGCCTTCCGGGTGCACTTTGGTCACCGCACCGGACAACATAGCACCGACCGAGCGGTTGACGTTGCGGGCGGTTTCCATGAACTGGACTTTTTCGCCCTTGTCGATGGCGGCACGGCTCTTGGCGATCAACACATTGTCGAGTGCCTTGGTCAGACCATGGTCCTGTGTTTGCACATGGCGCACATCAGCATCCATCGTGACTTGCGGCACGGCCAGCAGACGGGAGAAGTCCAGACCGCGGGCCTTCCAGTGGCTCACGCCCGCACGCATGTCGAGCAAGTCGGCACGGCCCACCAGGTCGTCGAACTTGGCAATGCCCAACTGGGCCATGATCTGACGCACTTCTTCAGCGATGAAGAAGAAATAGTTGACGACATGCTCGGGCTTGCCTGTGAACTTGGCGCGCAGGACAGGGTCTTGGGTGGCCACGCCCACTGGGCAGGTGTTCAGGTGGCACTTGCGCATCATGATGCAGCCTTCGACCACCAGTGGTGCAGTGGCGAAACCGAACTCGTCTGCACCCAGCAGGGCACCAATGGCCACGTCTCGGCCGGTCTTCATCTGGCCGTCGGCCTGCACGCGGATGCGACCGCGCAAACCGTTGAGCACCAGGGTCTGCTGGGTTTCGGCCAGACCGATTTCCCATGGGCTACCCGCGTGCTTGACCGATGACCAGGGCGATGCGCCCGTGCCGCCGTCGTGGCCCGCGATTACCACGTGATCGGCCTTGCACTTGGCCACACCGGCGGCGATCGTGCCGACGCCGATTTCGGACACCAGCTTGACGCTGATGTCGCTGTGGGGTGCCACGTTCTTCAGGTCGTGGATCAGCTGAGCCAAGTCCTCGATCGAATAGATGTCGTGGTGCGGAGGCGGCGAAATCAGACCAACACCGGGCACCGAGTGGCGCAGCTTGCCGATGTAGTCGGACACTTTGCCGCCGGGCAACTGGCCGCCTTCACCGGGCTTGGCACCCTGTGCCATCTTGATCTGGATCTGGTCGGCGCTGGACAGGTATTCGGCAGTCACGCCAAAACGGCCCGAAGCGACTTGCTTGATGCGCGAGCGCAGGCTGTCACCCGCAGCCAAAGGCATGTCCACTTCAACGTTTTCGGCGCCGATCACGCTCTTGAGCGAATCACCGACCTTGATCGGAATGCCTTTGAGTTCGTTGCGGTAACGCGCCGAGTCTTCGCCGCCTTCGCCGGTGTTGCTCTTGCCACCAATGCGGTTCATGGCCACGGCCAGGGTGGCGTGCGCTTCGGTGGAAATCGAGCCCAGCGACATCGCGCCCGTGGCGAAACGCTTGACGATCTCGGCCGCAGGCTCGACCTGCTCCAGCGGGATGGCTTTGGACGGGTCGATCTTGAACTCGAACAGGCCGCGCAGCGTCATGTGGCGCTTGCTTTGGTCGTTGATGATCTGCGCGTATTCCTTGTAGGTGCTGAAGTTGTTGGCACGGGTGGAGTGCTGCAACTTGGCAATCGCGTCGGGCGTCCACATGTGCTCTTCGCCACGGGCGCGCCAGGCGTATTCACCGCCCGCGTCCAGCATGGTGGCCAGCACCGGGTCGTCGCCAAAGGCGGCGGTGTGCATGCGGAAGGCCTCTTCGGCGATCTCGAACACGCCGATGCCGCCCACGCGACTGGCGGTGCCGGTGAAGTACTTGTTGATGGTCTCAGAGTTGATGCCGATGGCTTCAAACAGCTGCGCACCACAGTACGACATGTAGGTCGACACGCCCATCTTGGACATGATCTTGGACAGGCCCTTGCCGATCGCCTTGATGTAGTTGTAGATTACTTTCTCGGCCGACAGGTCACCGGGCAGCTCTTTGTGCAGCGCAGCCAGGGTTTCCATCGCCAGGTAGGGGTGCACAGCTTCTGCGCCGTAGCCGGCCAACACCGCAAAGTGGTGCACTTCGCGGGCGGTGCCGGTTTCAACCACCAAACCAGCCGTGGTGCGCAGGCCTTCGGTCACCAGGTGCTGGTGGATAGCCGACAACGCCAGCAGCGCAGGCACGGCCACCTGGGTGGCGTTCACGCCCCGGTCACTGATGATCAGGATGTTATGGCCGCCCTTGATGGCGTCCACCGCTTCGGCGCACAGCGAGGCCAGCTTGGCTTCCACACCTTCACGGCCCCAAAGCGCAGGATAGGTGATGTCGAGTGTCGCGCTCTTGAACTTACCTTTGGTGGCCTGCTCGATGTTGCGCAGCTTGGCCATGTCGGCGAAGTCCAGAACCGGCTGGCTCACTTCGAGGCGCATCGGTGGGTTGACCTGGTTGATGTCCAGCAAGTTCGGCTTGGGGCCGATGAAGGACACCAGCGACATCACGATCGCTTCGCGGATCGGGTCGATCGGGGGGTTGGTCACCTGCGCGAACAACTGCTTGAAGTAGTTGTAAAGCGGCTTGTTCTTGTCGGACAACACGGCCAGCGGGCTGTCGTTGCCCATGGAGCCGATGGCTTCTTCACCGGCAGACGCCATGGGCGCCAGCAAGAACTTGATGTCTTCTTGCGTGGTGCCAAAGGCTTGTTGCAAATCGAGCAAAGGCACATCGGATGCGGGCGCTTGCATAGGGGCCGCGGCCACATCGTCCAGCTTGACACGCAGGTTTTCGATCCACTGCTTGTAAGGCTTGGCGCTGGCCAAACCGGCCTTCAACTCTTCGTCGTTGATCATGCGGCCTTGTTCCAGATCGATCAGGAACATCTTGCCGGGCTGCAGACGCCACTTGCGCACGATCTTGCTTTCGGGGATCGGCAACACGCCGGTTTCCGAACCCATGATGACCATGTCGTCGTCGGTGATGATGTAGCGCGAAGGGCGCAGGCCGTTGCGGTCCAGCGTGGCGCCGATCTGGCGGCCGTCGGTGAACACGATCGAGGCGGGGCCATCCCAGGGTTCGAGCATGGCCGCGTGGTATTCATAAAAGGCCTTGCGGCGCTCGTCCATGGTGGTGTGCTGTTCCCAGGGCTCGGGAATCATCATCATCACGGCCTGGCTGATGGGGTAGCCGGCCATGGTCAGCAGTTCCAGGCAATTGTCAAAGGTGGCGGTGTCGGACTGGCCGGCAAAACTGATCGGATACAACTTTTGCAGGTCATCGGCCAACACGGGCGAGGACATCACGCCTTCGCGGGCCTTCATCCAGTTGTAGTTGCCCTTGACGGTGTTGATCTCGCCGTTGTGCGCCACATAGCGGTAGGGGTGCGCCAACGGCCACTCTGGGAAGGTGTTGGTGGAGAAACGCTGGTGCACCAGACCCAGGGCCGAGACGCAGCGCTCGTCCTGCAGGTCCAGGTAATAGGTGCCCACCTGGTCGGCCAGCAGCAAGCCCTTGTAAACCGCGGTGCGGCTGGACATGCTGGGGATGTAGTACTCGTTGCTGTGCGTCAGCTGAAGGTTCTGAATCGCGGCGCTGGCGGTCTTGCGGATCACATACAGCTTACGCTCCAGCGCGTCCTGCACGATCACATCGGCGCCACGGCCAATAAAGATCTGGCGCATGACCGGCTCTTTTTCGCGCACGCGGGGCGACATGGGCATCTCGCGGTTGACGGGCACATCGCGCCAGCCGAGCACCACCTGACCTTCGGCCTTCACGGCACGTTCCAATTCTTGCTCGCAAGCCATGCGCGAGGCGTGCTCTTTGGGCAAAAACACCATGCCCACACCGTATTCACCGAAAGGCGGCAGGGCCACACCCTGTTTGGCCATCTCGTCGCGATACAGCGCATCGGGCAGCTGGATCAGGATACCGGCACCGTCGCCCATCAGCGCGTCCGCACCCACAGCACCCCGGTGGTCCAGGTTTTCCAGAATCTTGAGGGCCTGCGTCACGATGGCGTGAGTCTTGTGACCCTTGATGTGGGCCACAAAGCCGACACCGCAAGCATCGTGTTCATTGGCCGGGTCATACAGACCGGTCGATTGGAAATGTTCTTTTGCACTGGCCGAAGTCATGGGCGCTCCTAAGGGTTTTCACGCAGATCGAAGAGTGTAGTGCACTGCAGCAACCGTGCCAAACTTTTTAATTGGGGTCAGATCCCAATTAATTTGGCTTTTGACTTAGTTTCGAAATAATTGGGGACAGATTCAATCGGATGCAGATTCGACGGTTTTCTTGAAAGGCCGCCCAGCCTTTCCCGGCTGCAGTCGGCGATTCGTGGACTGCTGCAATGCCTGGACAAAATTGGCTGAACCCAACGCCCATCCTGACAAGGCGCTTTGAGTCAACTGCTCTTTGTCTGACTGCGCCAGACCGGCCTGCACCAACTCGACATAAGCGGCCTCGCGCGCAAACGGGGTATTGCCCAAGCCCCAAAACAGGGCATGCGTCGTCACCAACTTGTCGCTGCCCTGCCCAATACAGTGCCTGTGACTGGACCATTTGTAATCCGCAGGCTGTCCCACCATGCCCGCCCGCACCGGGTTCAGGTCGATGTAGACCATGCATGCCAAAAGATAGCGCTCACTCTCAATGAGGTTGCTGCGGTAGCGGCCTTCCCACAGCGTACCGGTGCGCTGGTGCCGCAGATTGAAATAGCGCACATAGGCCCGGCCGACGGCCTGCATCATCTGTGGCAGACCCGTGTCGGTTTCGGGTGTGACCAGCAGATGGAAATGGTTGTCCATGATCACGTACGCATGCACAGCGACCTTGAAAGTTTGCGCATGCTCATGCCACAGCGCCAGCAAACGCTCGCGGTCCGCATCGTCGCGCACGATGGCCTGGCGGTCATTGCCGCGCTGGATGACATGGTGCGGATAAGCAGCAACAGTGAGGCGGGGTTGGCGGGCCATGGGAACTTCCTGAATGAGGCCCACAGTTTAATTGGGATCTGACCCCGATTAATTTTGCAGTTATGGCTTTATTATTTCAACTAATTATTTCAGGAGCCAAAACGAAAAGAGTTATCACATGGGTCACCACTATTGGAACCATATTGCTAGTTGGATGCGCCTCCCCTTACTCACAGTACTACCACGACAACAACTTAGGCGACTTAACAAAAAATCCACGAGTCATTCTGAGTAGCGAGCCTCGCATGCTACGCGGTAGCAACCCTGAAACTGATGCCATAAAGATGCTGGAAGACGGTTACGCACTGATCGGGTACAGCACATTCAATGGGCCGGAAGCAAATGATCGCGGTGCACTTGCTCAAGGGAAAAAAGTCATGGCATCTTGAATCGCCCCGGGTTTTGAGGAGGCTCCACACTTTGAGAAGATGGAGCCATGAGCAAGAAATCGAACCGTTTTTCACCCGAAGTGCGCGAACGCGCTGTCCGCATGGTGCTCGAGCACCGTGGCGAGTACCCATCCCTTTGGGCCACCATTGAGTCCATTGCCCCCAAGATCGGGTGTGTGCCGCAAACCCTCAACGACTGGGTTCGCCAGCACGAGGTTGACGAAGGCATGCGCGATGGCGTCAGCTCTGATGAGCGCGCCCGCATCAAAGACCTCGAACGCGAAGTCAAGGAACTGCGCAAAGCCAACGAAATCCTCAAACTGGCGAGCGCTTTTTTTGCCCAGGCGGAGCTCGACCGCCGACTCAAGTCTTAAGGGACTTTGTTGATCAAAACCGTCACGCCTACGGGGTCGAGCCGATTTGCAACGTGCTGCAAATCGCCCCTTCTGGCTACAGGTGCCATGCTGCCCGCCAACGCAAGCCCGAGCTGCTTTGCGCCCGGACCAAACGCGATGAAGCCCTGATCCCGCAAATCCAAGCCGTCTGGCAGGCCAATATGCAGGTCTACGGCGCAGACAAGGTCTGGCACCAGATGAATCGTGAAGGAACCAAGGTGGCGCGCTGCACGGTCGAGCGGCTCATGAAGCGCATGGGATTGCACGGCGTTCGCCGGGGCAAGGTCGTGCAAACCACCGTCTCGGACAAAGCCGCGCCATGCCCGCTGGACCGGGTCAATCGCCAGTTCAAAGCAGAGCGTCCAAACCAACTGTGGGTGTCGGACTTCACCTATGTCAGCACCTGGCAGGGCTGGCAATACGTGGCCTTTGTGATCGACGTGTTTGCACGGCGCATCGTGGGCTGGCGGGTGAGCAGTTCGATGCGTACTGACTTTGTGTTGGATGCCCTGGAGCAAGCCTTGTTCGACAGACAACCTGAACGCTCAGATGCATTGATACATCACTCGGACAGGGGGTCTCAATATGTTTCCATTCTCTACACCGAACGCCTGGCCCAAGCTGGGATAGAGCCATCGGTGGGCAGCCGTGGCGACAGCTACGACAACGCGCTGGCCGAGACGATCAATGGGCTGTACAAGGCCGAATTGATACACCGCCGTGCACCCTGGAAAACCAAGGAGGCACTGGAACTGGCAACCCTGGAATGGGTGGCTTGGTTCAACCACCACCGACTGCTGAGCTCGATTGGGTATATTCCACCGGCTGAAGCTGAGGTGAACTACTACCGGCAGCTAGCCGGGAAGCACGAGACCGAGGTCTCAACTTAAACCAACTGGCCTCCACGAAACCCGGGGCGATTCACAACCACCATTTATGGATCTCAGACAAGCATGGTTCCATACACCGTGCATAGATCTGACCAAATGGCCGCATATTGGGTTAAGGTAAAAACAGGTGTTGTGGGGATTCATTACAAATCTCTAACACCTGATATCGTCCAAAAAATCGGCACAAACAAAGGCATTCTTGTGACAGCTGTCGTTCGTGATGGTCCAGCGTTTCACGCGGATATTTTGCGAAATGATGTGATTTCAAAAATTGATGGCACATTTGTACATGACTCGCAAACTCTGCAATACGCCACCTCTGGTAAATCGGGCCAAGATGTTGACTTCACCATACTGCGTAACAACCAGGAAATTGTCAAAAAAGTCAGGCTTGGTACACAAGGTGTCGAATGAGGCAACCGCGCACCTAGGACAAATTAATTACAGAGCCATTTTCGGCCTAATTTCCTCACGCCAACTCAGACGCTCGGAAAACGCCTAACAGCGAGACTTTGTAACCCGAACTCAGCCAGCAGCGCCAGCAGGCGCTCGGCTGAGGCGCGTTTTTTCTGACCGGTGTACTTGGCCAGAATCAGCTCGTTTTTCATGGAGTGTTCCCAGCCCACCAGCTCGGTCACCGTGACCTGGTAGCCCTGTGACTCCAGGTACAGGCAGCGCAGCACGTTGGTGAGTTGACTGCCCAGTTCGCGGGTGTGCAGGGGGTGACGCCAGAGCTCGGCCAGCGGGGTGCGCTGCAGATTGATCGCCTTGTTCTGGTTGAGCGCCCGGGCCAGCTCGGCCTGGCAGCAAGGCACCAGCACCATGTATCTGGCTTTCTTTTGCAGGCCGAAGGCGATGGCGTCGTCGGTGGCCGTGTCGCAGGCGTGCAGGGCAGTCACCACGTCGATCTGCTCGGGCAGCTCGCTGCTTTGGGTCGATTCGGCCACGCTCACGTTCAAAAAGCGCATGCGCTCAAATCCCAGCTTCTGGGCCAACGCTTTGGACGACTCCACCAGCTCGCTGCGCGTTTCAATGCCGTAGATCGTGCCCTGGCCAAGCGCCTTGAAAAACAGGTCGTAAATGATGAAGCCCAGATACGACTTGCCCGCGCCGTGGTCGGCCAAGGTGGGGCCACTGTCGCTGGTAGGCAATTCCAGCAACAACTTTTCAATGAACTGAAACAGGTGGTAGACCTGCTTGAGTTTGCGCCGCGAGTCCTGGTTGAGCTTGCCCTCGCGCGTGAGGATGTGCAACTGCTTGAGCAACTCAACCGACTGGCCGGGGCGCACTTCGGGCGGCAGTTGCGATGCGGCGTTGTCGATGGCCTTTTGCTTTTTCATGGGGTAGGGCCCACATCCAGCTTTTTCCAGCCTTCAACGCCCAACTTTTCCATGGTCTCGATGTTGGTTTCGTAAATCATCTCGGCTTCTGGGAACGCCTCCACCGCCCGATCGATGCTTTCCTCACGCAGCAGGTGCAGCGTGGGGTAAGGCGAGCGGTTGGTGAAATTGCCGACGTCCTCCGGCTCGGTGTCGGCAAACTGGAACTGCGGGTGAAAACTCGCCACCTGAAACACGCCTTCCATGTCGAGCTCTTGCAGAACGGCATCGGCCTCGTCCAGAAAATCGTTGAATTCCAGAAAATCTTGCAGCATCTGCGGCACGATCAAGAGCACGGTCTCGCGCTCTTCGGCAGGCATGGCGGCCAGCGCCTGCAACTGCTCAATCAGTTCGTCGCGTAAGCCTTCCAGGCCTTTGGCTTCGCTCACCACGTAATGGATCTGGCCCTTGACGTGGGGGGCTTTTGCAAAAGGGCAAAGGTTCAGGCCGATCACGGCGCGCTCGAGCCAGCGCACGGTGTCGGCGATTTCGGGGATATTCATGTCAGTCATGGGCGAGATTGTGCCTGTGGCGGCAAGCGCCCAGCTGCCCAAGCCAACCCCGCCCCCACCACACAACACCCCACCGTGACCAGCGGCGTGAGCTGCCAGCCTGCACGCGCGGCCACGGCCGCCACCACGGGGGGCCCAACGAACTGGCCCAGGGCCGAGAGCTGCTGCACCCAGCCCACGGTGGTGGCCACTTGTTGCTCACCCGGGGCCAGGCGCACGGCCAGGCTGAACAAGGTGCCCGGCACCAACCCGCCCATCCCGGAGAACAGCAACACCCCGGCAAAACGCAGCCAAGGCAGGCTTTCAGTGAAGGGCGCAAAGGCCACGGTGCTGCCCAGCGCCATGGCGCCAAAGCCCAGCCACAGCGTGCTGCGGGGTGCCCAGCCGCGCTGCAGCAAGCGGCCCGAGGCCATGTTGCCCGCAATGTTGACGGCCGCTGCCAAGGCCGTGAGCACGCCCAGCAGCGCACCGCCGACACCAGCGGCGGCGTAAATGGACGGCAAGAAACCCACCACCGCCAGCCACTGTCCCGAATACATGCCAAAGGTGAGTGCCACCAGCCAGGGGCCACGGGCGCTCAAGGTGCGGCGCAGGCGCTGCCAGGCACCTTGCCCAGCGGCGGTTGTGTGGGCCACGGGGTCGGCGGGCACGCTGCGCCACAGCCACGCGGCCATGGCCAGCGACACGGCGGCAAACAGCCACCACCAAGCGCCCCAGCCCCAGACCGGAATGAACAGCGGTCCGGCCAGCAAAGCCAGCGCCGTACCGGTGGGCATGTACGCGCCCCACACGCCCAGCATGCCGGGCAGCTGCGCGGGCAGCACCAGGCGACGAATCAAAGCGGGCGCGGGCAAAGCCACCAGCAAAAAACCCAGGCCTTCGATGGCCCGCAGCAACAGCAACGCAGTGACCGAGGTGGCGAACCCACCCAAACCGCTGGCCAGCGCCAGCAGACACAGGCCGCGCACCATGCTGCGTTTGAGACCCATGCCATCGGCCCACAAGCCCATGAACACGGCCAGACTCAAACCAGCCAGCTGCACCATGGACAAAAGGAAACCGGACTGCAGCAGCGTCAGACCCAGCTCGGCCTGCAGCGCGGGCAAGGCGGGCGGCAGCTTACCCACCTGCAAGGCCGCCACGCCGCCAGCGAAGACGACGAGCCAGGCGGTGCGATGCGCGGGCACCACGCTCACAACAGCTTGAGCCCCGTCAGGCGTTCGTACTCGCGCAGGGCGAAGCGGTCGGTCATGCCGGCGATGTAGTCGGCCACCGAGCGGTGCAGGTCGGCACTGGCCGCGAAGTCGGCGGACATTTCGGAAGGCTGAGCCACATAAGCCGCAAACAACTCGCGCACCACCTGCTGTGCCTGCCCGGTGGTGTGCATGACCTGCGGGTGGCGGTAGAGCTGCGCAAACAAAAACTTTTTGAGCTCGCCGCTGCGGGCCTTCATGCCCGGGCTGAACGCCACCAGTGGTCCGGCCTGGCGGGCCTCTTCCAACGAAGCAACACCCGCCTGAAACACAGCCTGGCGGGTGGTGTCGATCACGTCGTACACCTGGTCACTCAGCATGCGGCGGATGGTTTCGTACAAAACGCGGCGCGGCTTTTCCGACAAACCCGGGTGCTCGGCCAAGGTCTGCTGGTGGTAGTGCGCAAACAGTTCCACCTGCAGCAGCTGTTCGATGCTGATCAGCCCGGAGCGCACGCCGTCGTCGATGTCGTGCGCGTTGTAGGCGATGGCGTCGGCCAGGTTGCAAAGTTGTGCCTCCAGGCTGGGCTGGGTGCGGTCGATGAAGCGCCGCCCGACACCACCGGGCTCAGCCTGCTCCAGACGCTCGGCATTGGCCCGGGAGCAATGCTTGAGCACGCCCTCGCGGGTTTCAAAGCTCAGGTTCAGGCCGTCAAACGCGGGGTAGCGCTCTTCGAGTTGGTCGACCACACGCAGGCTTTGCAGGTTGTGTTCAAAACCGCCGTGCTCGGCCATGCATTCATTCAGCGCGTCTTGCCCCGCATGCCCAAAAGGCGTGTGGCCCAGGTCGTGCGCCAGCGCCACAGCTTCGACCAAATCTTCGTTGAGCCCCAGGGCGCGGGCGATGGAGCGGCCCAGCTGCGCGACTTCGAGCGAGTGCGTGAGCCGCGTGCGGAACAGATCGCCCTCGTGGTTCAAGAACACCTGCGTCTTGTAGACCAGCCGCCGGAACGCGGTGGAGTGCACGATGCGGTCACGGTCCCGCTGAAAAGCGTTGCGCGTGGGCGCTGGAGCTTCAGCAAACCGTCGGCCCCGAGTTTGCGCCGGGTCACAGGCCAGCGCCGACAAGCTGGCCCATGGCTGGCTTGAACCCACGGGCAAATCCAATGACTCGGCGAACATGGTTCAGGCGCAGCAGGCGTTGATCACCTCACGCACCATGGCGTCGGGCGCACCGCATACGGTGGCTTTGCCGGGGCCGTCGATCACCACAAACTGGATGTCGCCGCCGATGGCTTTTTTGTCGAGGCGCATGTGTTCGATGTAATGGCCCGCATTGTCGGCCGCGTCTATGACCGGGCCGCGCACGGGCAGGCCTGCACGCGCAATCAAAGCCCGCAAACGCGCCACAAAATCGGCGTCCACTTTGCCCAGACGCTGCGAGAGTTCTGCGGCCATGACCATGCCGCAGCCCACGGCTTCGCCGTGCAGCCAGACGCCAAAACCCAGACCCGCCTCGATGGCATGGCCAAAGGTGTGGCCAAAATTCAAAATGGCCCGCAGGCCCGCTTCGCGCTCGTCTTGCCCGACCACCCAGGCCTTGATCTCGCAGCTGCACTTGACAGCGTGCGCCAGCGCGGCCGGGTCTTGAGCGATGAGGGCATCGATGTTGGCCTCGATCCAGTCGAGGAAGGCCATGTCGGCGATCGGGCCATATTTGATGACTTCGGCCAGGCCTGCGCTCAGCTCGCGCGGGGGCAAAGTGGTCAGGGTGTTCAGGTCGCACACCACGCACACGGGTTGGTAGAACGCGCCGATCATGTTTTTGCCCAGCGGGTGGTTGATGGCGGTCTTGCCGCCCACCGACGAATCCACCTGCGACAAAAGCGTGGTCGGCACCTGGACAAAGGGCACGCCGCGCATGTAGCTGGCCGCCGCAAAGCCGGTCATGTCGCCCACCACGCCACCACCCAAGGCAAACAGCACCGTCTTGCGGTCGCAGCCTTGACCCAGCAGGGCGTCAAAAATCAGGTTCAAGGTGGGCCAGTCTTTGTGCGCCTCGCCATCGGCCAGCACCACGGTGTGGACCTGCTTGTAATGCGGGGCAATGGCGCTGCGCAAAGCGGCTTCGTACAGCGGGGCAATCGTGTCATTGGTCACGATCATGGCTGTTGTCGCCTTGGGCAGGCCGGCCCAGGTGCCGGGGCGGCTCAGCAGGCCTTGGCCAATCAGGATGTCGTAACTGCGGTCGTCCAGCGAAATGGCGACCTTCTCAATGGGGAATGTGGACTCGGACATAGCCCCCAAGTGTAGGGGGTGCGAGAAGGGATCTCGGCGTTTCAGGGTTTGCGTGCGGGCTGCAAGGGCGCTGGCGTGCTTGCGTGCAGGTGTCCGGCCAGTTCCAGCTGCATGATGATCATGTTGACCAGGGTGGCCACCGAGGGACGGCCGGTTTCAATGACGAAATGGGCCGCCTCGCGGTACAGCGGGTCACGCGCCTCAAACAAGGCACGCAGGCGGCTCAAGGGGTCATCCACCTGCAACAAAGGGCGGGCTGTGTCGTGGCGCACACGGCGAAAAACGTCTTCGGGCGTCGAGCGCAGGTAGATGACATGACCACGGTCGTGCAAATGACGGCGATTGGTTTCGCGCAAGACAGCTCCGCCGCCTGTGGCGATGACCCCCTCATGGGTTTGGGTCAGCTCGTCCAGCACCTGTTGCTCCACATCGCGAAAACTGTCTTCTCCTTCACGGGCAAAGAACTCCCGAATCGAGCAGCCCAATTGGTGCTCGATCACATGGTCAGAGTCGACAAAAGCCAGCCCCAAGCGGCGTGCCAATTGCCTGCCAATGGTGGTTTTGCCCGAGCCCGGTAGGCCCACGAAGATGATGCTCAAGAAAGTCTCACACTGGAAAAGTCGGCTGGGCCACCCACAAAAAATGGCCAGCACTTCATAGCCTGCAAGTGTATTCGACCGGCTTGGCCCAGCTTGAAGCGTGCTGCGCTGGAGCCAAAGGGCAGCGTGCTTCAGGGCGGCAGAGTAGCCGGGCCATCGGCCACCACGCGGGGCGTGAGGAAAATCAACAACTCGCTTTTGCGCCGGGTCTGGTCCCGGTTTTTGAACAGCCACCCCAGGCCAGGCACATCGCCCAGACCCGGCACCTTGGCTTCGTCATTGCGGTTGGTCTCTTCGTAAATACCGCCCAGCACGACGGTGCCGCCATCCTCCACGCGCACCTGGGTCTTCACATGCTTGGTGTTGATGGCGTAACCCGCCGGGGTGATTTGCCCGACGCTGTCGCGGTTCACATCCACATCCAGCACGACCGAACCATCGGGCGTGATCTGGGGCGTCACCTCCAGTTTGAGGTTGGCCTTTCTGAAAGAAATCGCGGTCACGCCATTGCCGATGGATGTCTGATAAGGCAACTCGGTGCCCTGCTCGATCAAGGCCTTGGTCTGGTCCGCGGTCACCACCCGGGGGCGCGACACCACCTTGCCCAACCCTGCGGCTTCCAGGACCGAAATTTCCACGTTGATGAACCGGTCGGCCGCGGCATTGAACAACGAGACGGCGAAGGTGGCCGGGGTGTTGAGCGTTTGGCCAGCCGATCCCGCAGGCAAATTCACCTGGTTGCCGGCCACCGTACCGGCCGCTGTGGGCTGGTTGCTGGCACCCACGGCCAGCGTGTTGGAGCGGCCCTGTACCTTCATGGGGATGGCCAGACCCGTGCCCAGCTTCACACCGAGCGATTGCCCAAACTGGTCATCGGCCTCCACGATGCGCGCCTCGATCAGGATCTGACGAACGGGCACGTCCAATTGCGCCAGCATTTTTTGAAGGTCCAGCACGCGTGCGGGCAGGTCTGAGATGAAGAGCTGGTTGGTGCGGGGCTCGGCCAGCACACTGCCACGGGCACTCAACCAGCGCCCCCCTGTGCTGCCAGCCGCACCGCCCTGCAGGCGCTGGGCCACCTCGGCGGCACGGGCATATTGCAAACGCAGGGACAGCATCTGCAAGGGGCTGACCGACTCCAATGCGGCTTGGGCGTCGAGCTGCTTTTTTTCGCGCAAGGCCCATTCGCCCTGCGGTGCAATCCATAGCACACGGCCCTCCTGGCGCGACACCAGTCCCTTGGACTGCAGCACGATGCTCAAAGCCTGCTGCCACGGCACCTCGCTCAAACGCACGGTCACGGGTCCGCTCACGCTGTCGGTCGGCACCAGGTTGAGCCCTGTGAAGTCGGCAAACACCTGCAGCAGGGCTTTGATGTCGATGTTCTGAAAATTCAGGCTGATCGGTTTGTCGTCGGGCACAGCCACCGCACCCGCTTGTGACCCTGGCGGTGGCGAGGTCCGTTCTGGGCTGTCCGGCATTTGCGCCGCCACCCACCCTGCGCTGCAAACGCATGCCAGCCACACGCTGCTGCGGAGTCCGTATCGCTTGAAATGCTTCATGGCTTCCCACTCCCCATGCTGTGACCCTCTGCGGCGGGCCGCATGCCGTCGAGCTTGATCACGGACTCTTGCGCCAAACGCAGGCTCACGCCGTCCTCGGCGATGGCGACCACCCGATGGCCTTCCTGCGTGACACGTTGCCCCAGGCGCACCTTGGCCCCATGCGGTCCGGCCGACAAAATCGCGTGCCGATCGCTGCCCTGCTGCCACAAGCCCACCCAACGTACCCGGGCCAGTGGCCAGTGACGCGGGTCCGGCGGCAAGTCTTCGGCGGCTGTGCCGGTTGCCGCTGCGCCAGTGGTTTGCCGCTCATCTTCCAAACGCACGCCTTCGGCACGCGCGGCAGCGCCCACGAGGGCCCCGGAAACAGCCGCCTCTGCAGCAAACAATGCAGGCGCCGATCGGGACAGGGGAGACGCCGACGAGGGCACGATCCAGGCCGTTGGCAGTGCCTGTGCCCCAGCACCCTCTTCGCCCGGACGCATCCAGATGCGCAGCACCACATCGATCTGGACTTCGGCCGCTTGTGGCAGGGCTGCCACGCTGATGCGGTCCAGGCTGCAGACCGGCCCTGTCTCGGCGCAAGCCGCCCATGCCCGGGTCCAGTCCTCGAAACGACCCTGCACACGCAAAGCCGCCGCCTGATGGGGCAAGCTGGCATGCTGCGCGGCACCGCCGCTACCGGACGCAGGCAAGACGGCCAACTCGGTGGCCAAGGGGCGCAACGATTGCAGGCGCAAACCGTGTGCGGCCAAGACCTGCTGCCAATCGGTCCAGATTTGTCCTTGTTGTCTGACGCCAGGCAAGCTGGCGAGTCGGCCCTGCACACCACTTGGCATGGCCTGGGCTGGGGGCATGGCTGCGGCCACAGGCACGGCGGCCAGCTGCTGCGCCAAAACGGTCACCGCTTGCTCGGCCTGTGCAAGGTCTTCGCGCACCTCTGGCTGTGCCAGCCAAACCAGCGCCAAACCCAGCGAGCAGCCGGTCAAAGCGTAGACCCACCGACGCCACCAGCGTGCAGCCAGGCGCTGCAGGTGAGGCCAGTGCAAAGCGCCCAGCGGCATCACGGCCCAGCGGTTCATGGTTTGGCCCTCTGGGCGCGAGCAGGCGATGTGGCCACCACCGCTTGGGCCTGTGGCCACTGGGTTTGCCAGACAAAGTTCACCTCACCGGCAGGTCCGACCACCATGCTGGTCAAGGCAAGAGGCTGCGGCCACTGCGCCGACAACCTTTGCCGGACTTCAGACACGGCGTCGACGCGCTTCATGCTGCCGTGCAACTCGATTTTTTCAGCTTCGGACTGCAAGCGCACTAACCTCAAACCCCTGTCCTTGGCTTCTTGCTGCAAGCTGTCGTGCAGGCTCACCCAGGTGTGCTGGTGCTCGGCGATCTGCTGGAGCTGGCGGGCTTGTTCGGCTTGCCCGCGCAGTCGGGTTTGCTGGCGTGCGGCTTCCTGGGCCTGCTGTTGCTGCGCCCGCAATGCCCCTTGCAAACGGCTTTGCTCCGACTGCAGCTGCGACGTCTCGATCAGCAGCCATTGCTGCCAGCCCCAAGCCAGTGAGGTGCCGACCAGGAATCCAGCCAAACCGCTCCACCAACGATGGAAAACCTTGTGCTGCCGAGCCAGGCCCGGGTGATGGAGCAAATTCAGGGCACGCATCACTGCCACGCCTTCAGGGCCAAGCCTGCAGCCACCAGACGAGGGCCGCCGGGCGTGGCCATCACCTGCCGCAGGGCTTCTTCGATGGCGGCTTCGGAGTCCACCGTCGCCTGAGCGGCTTCGTGTTCTGACCGGTGAGCCGGTCCGCCCAGGTTGTCCAGCCGAAATTGCCAGTCCTGCGGCGCCTGGGTCCACAAACTGGCCACACCGCCGCGCAATGCACGCGCACCCCGCTGTGCGGCCTGCAGTTCGGACTCGACGGCGGCCAGTCGCCAGCCTGCCGCACGGGTGCAGCTTTTGAAGTCCGCCATCCGGGCTTGCGCACAGCCCATCCAGTGCACGCGCTGGACCAGGCCATCGGTCGGTGGCGCGGGTTCAAAATCGAAATTCACCGCATCGGGCTCCAGCTGCAAGGCCTGGGCCACTTCCAACTGCACCTCGTACACCCAGTCTTCTTCGGGCAAGTCGGCGGGGAAGTCGATGTATCCCTGCTGAATCAGCGCCAAAGGCAAGGCCATGTTGAGGCGATGACGCGCCCCGCCACCCAAGCGCCCATGCTGGTGCAAATGCTGACTCAGCCAGCTCAGGTCTGAAGCGTCCACATCAGGGGGTGCGGGCAAAGCCACCAGGGTATGGACTTTGGCCAGGTTGTGAGTGGGCCTTGTCAGCCCGCCCAGCACCCAAGCACCGCCGTTCGGTGCCAAACCCCAGGCATGGCGGACCGATCCTTGGGCCCTCCGCTGCCACCACCGCACCAATGCCTGCATGTCGAACCTCCCTGGAAACGACTGAATGGTCTTCGCCGAAAGGTTTTGTAACATGAATCGCCCGACATGACAATTTTTTGAAAACCAAAGATTTATTAAATTTCTTTGGTATCTCAATGGATGCAGGCCAGGATTTTTATAATAGCCAGCAGCCCGCGCTCTGTAGGCTGCACCAACAGCCCACTTATGCCCTCCAAAGACACCGCCCCTCCAGAAAAACAACGTGCCGCTCCGCAGACAGCGGGCACAGACCTCGTGTCATGGGCTGTCAAGCTGATCGCATGGGCCGTGGGTCTGGCAGCTGCTGGCCTGGTGTCCATCCTGATGGTGGTAGGTGTGGCCATGGTGATCGCCTACCCCAACCTGCCCGACATTTCTGACCTGGCCGATTACAAGCCCAAATTGCCGCTGCGTGTGTTCACGGAAGACGGCCAGTTGATGGGCGAGTTCGGGGAAGAGCGGCGCAACCTCACACCCATCCAGGACATTCCCCAAGTCATGAAGGATGCGGTTTTGTCCATTGAAGACAACCGCTTTTACCAACACGGCGGCGTCGACTATCTGGGCATCTTGCGTGCGGGCATTGCCAACGTGGGCCGCATGAAAAGTCAGGGGGCCTCGACCATCACCATGCAGGTCGCCCGCAACGTGTACCTGTCTTCCGAGAAAACCTATACCCGCAAGATTTATGAGATTTTGCTGACCTACAAACTCGAACACATGCTGACCAAGGACCAGATCCTTGAGATTTACATGAACCAGATTTTTCTGGGCAACCGGGCTTATGGTTTTGCCTCGGCCGCAGAAACCTATTTCGGCAAACCGCTCAAGGAGATCAGCATTGCCGAGGCGGCCATGCTGGCAGGCCTGCCCAAGGCCCCTTCGGCCTACAACCCGATCAGCAACCCCAAGCGCGCCCGTTCACGTCAGCTCTACATCATCGAGCGGATGGAGGACAACAAGTACATCACGGCCGCCCAGGCCAAGGCGGCCAAGGCCGAACCGCTCAAGTTGCGCTCGGCTGCTGACAAAAAAATCCTGCACGCGGAATATGTGGCCGAAACCGTGCGCCAGATGGTCTTTGCCCAATACGGTCAGGAGACCTACACGCGTGGCCTGAATGTGTACACCACTGTGCAATCGGCTGAGCAAATGGCCGCCTACAAGGCCTTGCGCCAGGGCATCATGGATTTTGAGCGCCGCCAGATTTACCGTGGCCCCGAGAAATTCATCGACCTGCCGCCAGACCCCAAAAGGATGGAAGACGCCATCGACGACGCGCTTGAAGATCACCCCGACAACGGCGACGTGCTGTCGGCCGTGGTGCTGGAGGCCTCGCCCCGCAAGGTGGTGGTGATTCGCCAGAACGGCGAGCAAATCACCATCACGGGCGACGGCCTCAAACCGGCGCAATCGGGCCTGTCCGACAAAACGCCCCCCGCCAAGCAAGTGCGCAAAGGTGCCCTGGTCCGCATCACCCAAACCCCCAAAGGGGCTTGGGAGATCACCCAGCTGCCCGAGGTGGAAGGCGCACTGGTGGCCATCACGCCACAGACGGGTGCGATCCGGGCCTTGGTGGGCGGCTTTGACTTTGCCAAAAACAAATTCAACCATGTGACACAGGCCTGGCGCCAGCCGGGCTCCAGCTTCAAGCCCTTCATCTATTCGGCTGCACTGGAAAAAGGCTTCACGCCCGCCACGGTGGTCAACGACGCGCCTTTGTTTTTTGACAGCGGCGTCACGGGCGGTCAGCCTTGGGAGCCCAAGAATTACGACGGCAAGTTTGACGGCCCCATGAGCCTGCGCACAGGTTTGGCGAAGTCCAAGAACATGGTGTCCATTCGCATCTTGCAAGCGGTCGGCCCCCGCCCCGCCCAGGAATGGGTGACCCGTTTCGGCTTTGACGAAGACAAGCACCCGGCCTTTTTGACGATGGCGCTCGGTGCAGGGTCCGTCACCCCCATGCAAATGGCCACAGGCTACGCGGTGTTTGCCAACGGCGGCTACAAGGTTCAGCCTCACCTGATCACGCGCATCACCGATTTCAAAGACCGCGTGCTGGTGGACAGCCCCGCCGTGGTGCAAACGAGCGAAGCGCCGGCCATCCCGCCGCGCAACGCTTTTGTCATGACCAGCTTGCTGCAAGAGGTCACGCGCTCCGGTACCGCCGCCAGAGCGCAGGGCACACTGCGTCGCCCGGACATTTACGGCAAAACCGGCACCACCAACGACGCCATGGACGCCTGGTTTGCGGGCTACCAGCCCAATCTGGCGGCTGTGGTCTGGGTCGGCTACGACACGCCGCGCAAGCTGGGTGACCGCGAAACGGGCGGCGGCCTGAGTTTGCCCGTGTGGATCAGCTTCATGGAAACCGCGTTGCGCGGTATGCCGGTTTCGGAACCCCCTGTGCCCGAAGGTTTGGTGAACGTCGGTGGCGACTGGATGTACGAAGAATACGCCCGCGGAGGCGGCGTCAGCACGCTGGGCACAGGCCAGGAGGGCTCAGGCAAATCCCCCAACGCTACGCCTCCGGGGGAAGAGCGCAACCGGATTCTGGATTTGTTCAGGAACTGAGTCGCGGCCGCAAAACCCTGACCACCCTGGCGCCGGGCAGCCTTGATGGGGCGACCTGCTCTGGTTTTGTCAGGGCTTAAACGACAAGTTTTGACCCGCCTGCTCGGACGCGTAGCGCGACAGGCTCTCCCAGAACTCCCCTTGACCCTTGGTGTCCATCCAGTGCGTGCCATCAAACTTGTAATGAAAGCCACCGCAACGGGCCGCCAACCACACCTCGTGCAGGGGCTTTTGCAGGTTGATCACGATCTGGCTGCGGTTGGGAAAGGTGAGCGTGACCATGCCGCCCACGCGCTGGTTGTCGATGTCGGCGTCGGTGTCGTCGTTCAAACGGTCACTGCTGATCTCTACGCCTGCCAGAAGGCGTTCAGCTTGGTCCAGAAATTCAAGGTCGGTCATTACAATCGGTGCATGTTGAAGGTCCTGAAGATTCTAGTCACCGCGCATGCCCTTGTCGGCGGTGCGGCGATGCTGAACGCATGCGGTCAAAAAGGCCCCCTGTTTTTGCCCACCACCCCCGAGTCTGCCGGACGCGCCACCTTGCCCGAAACGCTCAAGGTCTGGCCCGCCCAAACCGCGCCCGCGACAACCACCGTGCCGGCAGGCCCAACGACAAACACCCCGGCGCCTACGCCCCCCAAACTCACGCCACCATGAACGCTCACGCCACACCCCAAGGCCTGCCCGGCCAGCCCCACGTCGCCTATGCGGACGATCAGCTGCATGTGGAGGGCGTTCGCATGTCCGAGCTGGCGCGTGAACACGGCACGCCTTTGTTCGTTTATTCCAAGGCCGCCATGCTCTCGGCCCTGGCTGCTTACCAGCGCGGCTTTGCCGGTCGGAACGCGCAAATTTGCTACGCCATGAAAGCCAACTCCAGCCTGGCGGTGCTGCAGGTCTTTGCCGATGCCGGCTGCGGCTTTGACATCGTCTCGGGCGGCGAGCTGGCCCGCGTGCTGGCTGCGGGCGGCGACCCGGCCAAGGTGATTTTTTCCGGCGTGGGCAAGACCCGCCATGAGATGAAGCAAGCCCTGCAAGTGGGCATTGGCTGCTTCAACGTGGAAAGCGAAGCCGAACTCGATGTACTGAGCGCCGTGGCTGCGGACCTGGGCAAGGTGGCCCCGGTCAGCCTGCGCGTGAACCCCAATGTGGACCCCAAGACGCACCCTTACATCTCGACCGGTCTGAAGGGCAACAAATTCGGCATCGCCCACGAAGACGCGCTGCGCGCCTACCGCCACGCCGCCAGCCTGCCGGGTCTGAAGGTGGTGGGCATCGACTGCCATATCGGCTCGCAAATCACCGACAGCACGCCCTACCTGGACGCCATGGACCGCGTGCTGGATCTGGTAGCCGACATCGAAGCAGCTGACATCCCCATCCACCACATCGACTTTGGTGGTGGTCTGGGCATCAACTACAACGGCGACACCCCGCCCGAGGCCGATGCGCTGTGGGCGCAGCTGCTGGCCAAGCTCGATGCACGCGGCTACGGCCAGCGCCAGCTGATGATCGAGCCCGGCCGCTCTTTGGTGGGCAACGCGGGCGTGTGCCTGACCGAAGTGCTGTATCTGAAACCCGGCGAACAAAAGAATTTCTGCATCGTCGACGCGGCCATGAACGACCTGCCGCGCCCGGCCATGTACCAGGCCTTCCACCAGATCGTGCCGGTTTCGCCGCACTCTGGTGATGGTGTGGTGTACGACGTGGTCGGCCCGGTGTGCGAGAGCGGCGACTGGATCGGCCGTGACCGCCAGCTGGTGGTTCAAGCCGGGGATGTGCTCGCCGTGCTGTCGGCAGGCGCTTACTGCATGAGCATGGCCAGCAACTACAACACCCGGGGCCGCGCCGCCGAAATCCTGGTCGATGGCACAAAGGCCCATTTGATCCGCCAGCGCGAGTCGGCATTCGACACCTTTGCGCTGGAGCAGCTGGTCTGAAACAGGCGGTGCAGCCTGAATCGGCTGCACAAGCGCTTCATGCGGGCTCAGGTTCGCCGTGCTGCCCGCACCGAGCGCCAGCACAACAGGACCGCCAAGATGCCCGCGTACACCAGCACCTCGGTGAAATTTTGTTTGCCGGCACGCATCCACCAAAAGTGCAGCACGGCAAGCACCGCCACCGCATAAACACCCCGGTGCAACAGTTGCCAACGCCTGCCGCCCAGCCAGCGCATGGCCCGGTTGAACGAGGTGGCGGCCAACGCCAGCAAGATCACGAAAGCGCTGAAACCCAACCAGATGAAGGGGCGCTTGAAGAGGTCTTGGAGCGTATCGGCCAGGTCAAAGCCCATGTCAAACCAGGCGTAGCACAGCAGGTGCAGACTGGCATAGCCAAACACCAGAAGACCCAGCATGCGCCGAAAACGGACCAGCTCGGGCCAGCCGAGCAACGTGCGCAGCGGCGTCACAGCCAGCACCACGCACAGGCTGCGAAGTGTCCAATCGCCGGTCGCACGGATCAGGGTTTCGGCGGGGTTAGCGCCCAATTGGTCTTGCAGGGTTTGCATGATCAGCCAAGCCAGTGGCAACAGGCCCACCACCAAGAGAAGCCACCAAGCAGCCCAGTGGCGCAGCGCTGCCCTCATGCTTGCAAGGCCCGTGCGCGCTCAGGCATCAGAAGAACTTCTTCAGGTCCATACCAGCGTACAGCTGGCCCACTTGCGCTTCGTAGCCGTTGAACATGAGCGTCTTGCGCTTCTTGGCCAACAAGCCGTCTTCGCCGATGCGCCGCTCGGTGGCCTGGCTCCAGCGGGGGTGGTCCACAGTCGGGTTCACATTGGAATAGAAGCCGTATTCTTGCGGCGCGGCTTTTTCCCATGACGAGACCGGCTGCTTGTCGGTGAAACGGATCTTGACCAGGCTTTTGCCGCTCTTGAAGCCGTATTTCCAGGGCACGACCAGGCGCAGCGGCGCGCCGTTTTGCTTGGGCATGACTTCGCCGTACATGCCAAAAGCCAAGAGGGTGAGCGGGTGCATGGCTTCGTCCATGCGCAAGGCCTCGACATAAGGCCAATCCAAAGCCCCGCCCCGCACGCCCGGCATGGTCTTGGGGTCCGCCTGGGTCACAAACTCGACAAACTTGGCCCCCGGCTGCGGCTCGACACGCCGAATCAGATCGGCCAGCGAATACCCGATCCATGGGATCACCATCGACCAGCCTTCCACGCAGCGCAGACGGTAAATGCGCTCTTCCATGGCGCCCCATTTCATGAGGTCTTCCAGGTTCACGCGGCCTGGTTTTTTCACCATGCCCTCGATCTCGACCGTCCAAGGTTGTGTGACCAGCGTGTGGGCCCGCTTGGCCGGGTCGGATTTGTCGGTGCCGAATTCGTAAAAATTGTTGTAAGTGGTCGCGTCTTTGTAGGCCGTGAGCCGATCCATGGTCATGGCTCCTGGCACGTTCGAGGGCACGGCAGCGAGAGGCGCCAACTGACCTGCACGCGGAGTTTGCGCATGGGCCTCGCGCATCCCCCAGGCCGCCAAGGCCAGGCCCGCTGAGCCTGTGGCCATGTGGCGAATGATGTCGCGCCGTGTCAGGTAAACCGACTCAGGCGTGATTTCACTGGGCACGGGGTGCTGAAAGCCTGAGGTGTGTGACTGGATGATCATGGAGGCTCCTGCTGAAGGCGAAAAAAATCAGAGCGTGCCGTAGCTGTGCAGACCGCTCAGGAACATGTTGACCCCCAGGAAGGCAAAGGTCGTGATGCCCAGACCCACCAGGGCCCACCAGGCGGCCACGGTGCCGCGCAGGCCTTTCATCAGGCGCATGTGCAGCCAGGCGGCGTAGTTCAGCCAAACGATCAAGGCCCAGGTCTCTTTCGGGTCCCAGCTCCAGTAACCGCCCCAGGCTTCGGCCGCCCACAGGGCGCCCAACACAGTGGCGATGGTGAAGAAGGCAAACCCGACGGCGATGGACTTGTACATCACATCGTCCAGGATTTCAAAAGACGGCAGACGCTCGGCAATGCGGCGGCGGCCGAACAAAATGCCCGCAACGATCAACGCAGAAATACCGAAATACACCATCCAGTAACTGCTGCTTTCAGCGGTCGGAGCCTTACGGAACACCACGGGCTCGAAGCACAGCACAATGCCCAGCAACCACAAGGGGGCCAGTTTGTACCAACGGGTTTCACCAGCAGTTTGCTTGATCAGGTAAGCAAAAGCCACCATGGCGGCCAGGGCAAACGTGCCGTAGCCAATGAAGTTGGCCGGCACATGCAGCTTCATCCACCAGCTTTTGAGCGCGGGCACCAAAGGCTGGATGGCGTGCGCCTCGCGCACCAAGGTGTACCAAAGCAAAAAGCCCACCGCCGCGCTGACCACCAACATGACAAAGGCCCCCAAAGCGCGTGTTTTGTACTGGGCTTCGTAGTACAGGTAAAACGCCGCCGTCATCCAGCAGAACATCACAAAGACTTCGTACAGGTTGCTCACCGGGATGTGCCCGATGTCCGGGCCCAACTGGTGGCTTTCGTACCAGCGCACCAAGGTACCGATCAGGGCCAGGCCTACCGCCACCCAGGCCATGCGCGAGCCCAAGGACTCCAGCGCATCCCCCTGGCCACGGAGGAACATGCCCGCCCAATAGAAAACGGTACTGATGAAAAACAGCATGCTCATCCAAAGGATGGCCGACTGGCTGGAGAGGAAATACTTGAGCAAAAAGACTTGTTCGGACCGTGCCAGATCACCCTGGTAGAGAGA
The DNA here is from genome assembly GCF_048020265.1 of Limnohabitans sp. YIMB22184. Taxonomy (GTDB): domain Bacteria; phylum Pseudomonadota; class Gammaproteobacteria; order Burkholderiales; family Burkholderiaceae_C; genus Limnohabitans_A. The sequence continues at coordinate 314,047 of NZ_CP171843.1, read as the reverse complement.
AATGGCCAACAGGGACAGGCCCGAAACCACCAGCATCAAGGTACGCAAAGGCCGCCAGAACCAGGCCAGCCAGACCACCGCCGGCAAGCTGCCAATCAGGATGGCCTGCTCGTACACGTCCATGGCGTGCTGGTAGCGGGTGAAGGCAAACACGGTGCCCAACAGCGCCAACACGGCAAAGCCCCAGTCCAGCAGCGAGCGGCTGGAAAAATAGCCTGGATTCAAAGTGACAGTCGTCATGGTGTTTTCTCGGAGCGACCCAGCAAACGGGCACTCAGTTGGTCAAATTCACGGTCCACGTCCATGGTCTTGCGGTTGGACGACAAGGCCACGCTCGCCTGGGCACCCTCGCCCTGCGGCGACAGCCAGACCCACAAGCGACGGTCCCGAACATACAGCATTGCAAAAATACCCAGGATCAAAAGGGCACAGCCCAAATAAACGATGGACTGACCCGGCGCCCGGGCCACCTGGAACACGCTGGCTTGCACCTGCTTGAAATCTTTCAGCAAAAACGTCATGGGTGCGGGGTAGAACGGGGCGTCTGACAAAGCCAGCACCGCTTGCGACATGAAGCCCTGCACCTTGTCGGCAGGCAAAGGCTTGGCACCCGCCTGTTCACGGGCCACGGTGTCCAACTCCAGCAAGGTGCCGTTCAGAATGCGCACAAACATTTCGCCCGCACGGGGACGCTCGGCCTCGGGCACATTGGCCTCCAGGAAGTCTGCCAAGGCCTGCAGGCCCGCCACTTTCTTGCCCTTGACCTCTTCTTGACCGGCAAACAAGCCCAAGGCACGCTGGGCCGAATCGGCCAGCTGCTGCGTCAACTCGGGCCGCTGCGGGTCGACTGCCTTGCGGGCGTAACGCTGCACCGCACGCTCGCGCAGCGCGGGGGTTTCCAAGGCCGCGCGCAGGCGGATGAAGCCCGTCAACTCCTCGTTCTCGTCGGCCGGAGGGCGCAGGTAACGGTAAGGTTCGCTGGGCGTCTCGCGCATGCCGAGCAAGAACACCGGCACGCCGTCGCCCGCATCCACGGGCAGCATGTAGTTGTTGTACTCACGCGCCTGGCCGGCAGCATCGCGCAGCTTGTAGCTCACGCTCGGGCCCACATTGCGCAGCTCTTTCGTCTGGGTGGTTTTGTGCCCGGCGCCCAGGCGCTCGTCAATGGCGCTGCGCAAATCGACTTTGCGCACATCCACACCCGAACCCTCGGGACCAGCACCACCGGACATGTTTTCCACGTTGATCACGCGCAGCCCGGTGAACTCCAGGCTCATCTTCTCGTTGCCATTGGTCAAGTCGGTGCTGCCGCCGATGGTGCCTTCCACCTCAAAAGATTGGGTGGCGGCCGACATGGGCACGGCCTGCAGTTTGACGCTGGAGCCGCCGTCGTCAAAGCTGGATTGGTAAATGTTGATGCCCTTGAAGCTGGCCGGGTGGTTCACCTCGACCCGCGCTTCGCGCTTCTCGCCCGTGGCTTTGTCGTGGATGATGATGTCGCTGGCAAACAGCTTGGGCATGCCGGTCGAGTAGTACTCAACGATGAACTTTTTCAGCTCGATGACAAAGGGCAGCTCCTGCAGCAAGATGCCGTTGGACTGGTTCAGGATGGCCGTGCCCGAGGCTGTGTCTTCGGCCACCAGCAAATTGCCCCGGAAAGCCGGGTTGCGCTCGGACAGGCGGTGCTGCGCAGGCACATCGGCGATCAAGCCGCCACCGTTGTAGATTTCCTTGCCGCCAAACCACATCTGGGCGCGCACCATCAGGTCGCCATCGAGCAAACCGCCCACACACACCAACACAATGGCCGAGTGCGCCGCGATGTAGCCGATCTTGTTGGCCGCGCCCGCCTTGGCCGCCAGCATCCAGCCTTGGCCCGCGGGAGTGTCGCGTGCTTGCAGCTTGACCTTCCAGCCGCCCGTGGCCAGCAAGGCCCCCAGGCGCTTGGCGGCGGCCTCGGGTGCCTCGTTCAAATGGCCCTCGGCTTTGTGGTGAAAGGCCTTGAGGCTTTGCTCGCGGATGTTTTCCTTGTAGTTCTTCAGGTCCGCCAGGATCTTGGGCGTGTTGCGGGCGATGCACAGGCTGGTGCTGACCACCAGAAAGGCCAGGATCAACAAGAACCACCAGGCGCTGTAGACGGTGTTGAGCTTGAGCGTGGCAAACAACTCGGCCCAAAACGGCCCGAACTGGTTGATGTAGTTGTTGGTAGGCTCGTTTTGCTTGAGGACGGTGCCGATCACCGACGCGATGCAGATGACCGTCAACAGCGAGATCGCAAAACGCATCGACGACAGAAGCTCCAGCACGGCTTCCCAGCGAGGCGAGCCACGTTCGGATTCAGGGCTGGAAGCGGCAGGCGTCATGGTGCAAGAGTGTCCACAGGCAAAGAAAAGCGGGCCGCTGGCCCGCCACCCGAAAAAAAGGCCGGAAATCCGGCCTTGATGGTTCTGTCACAGCCGGGGGTCCGATTGTGGCGCAGTCTGATGAAGACTGACTGAAGACCCCCATCGACCCAAGGGATTGCCCAGGGTCAGAGGCTTGCTGAGCGCTTTAGCGCAGACCTGCGATGTAATCGGAGACAGCCTTGATTTCGCGGTCGTTCATCTTGGAGGCGACCTGGGTCATCTGAACGCTGTTCTTGCGAACGCCTTCACGGAAGGAAACCAACTGGGCTGCGGTGTAGTCGGCGTGTTGACCCGACATGCGGGGGTACTGGGCAGGCATACCTGCACCGTTGGGCGAGTGGCAGCTGGCGCAAGCCGCGATTTGGCGGTCCGGAATGCCGCCACGGTAGATGCGCTCACCCAGGGCAACGGTGTCTTTTTCTTTGGCAAAACCGGGCTTGGCAGGCTTGGAGGCGAGCCAGTAAGCGATGTTGCGCATGTCGTCGTTGCTCAAACCGGCCACCATGCCGCTCATCACGGCGTTGGCACGCTTGCCGGACTTGAATTCCTGCAATTGCTTGAGCAGGTACTCTGGGTGTTGCTGGGCCAACTTGGGGTTGACGGGGGTCCCGGAATTACCGTCAGCGGCGTGGCATGCCACACAGGCTGCGCTGTAAATGGCCTCGCCTTTGGCCAGGTCGGGTTTGGCCGCTTGGGGCGCAGGGCCGGCAGCCAGGGCAGAACCGGCCACAAACGCGGCCGACAGGGCGGTGATCAGAAAAGAATTAATCGACTTCATGGCGTGATCCAGGAGTTGGCGCTAAACCCAAGGATTCTACAATGCGTCCTGCGCCAGTTTCCTGACGCCCAAAGGCCACCCCGATTTATGACCGCCCATTCGCCCGCCGCCCCTTCGGCCCCCAAGCCTTCAGCACCCGCTCAGGCAGCCCCCGCCGTGACCCCCATGGGCTGGATGCACACGGCCCGTTTTTTGACCACCGCCGCGCAACTGCACCACCTGCCCGCGATGGACACCCCCGAAATCGCCTTTGTGGGCCGCTCCAATGCGGGCAAGTCCACCTGCATCAACACCCTGACGCAGAAGAAACAACTGGCCTTTGCCTCCAAAAAACCCGGCCGCACCCAGCACATCAATTTGTTTGCCCTGGGCAAGCAGGGCGTCACCGACGCTGTGCTGGCCGACCTGCCCGGCTACGGCTACGCTGCTGTGGCCAAGATGGACAAACTGCGCTGGCAGCAGGTCATGGCCAACTATTTGGTCAGCCGCGAGAACCTGACCGGCATCGTCATGATGTGCGACCCGCGCCACGGCCTGACCGAGCTGGACGACATCCTGCTTGAAGTGATCCGCCCCCGGGTGGAGCAGGGCCTGAAGTTTTTGATCATCCTGACCAAGGCCGACAAGCTCACCCGGTCGGAGCAGGCCAAGGCCTTGTCGATTGCGCGACTGCAAGCCGGGGGCGGCGAGGTCAAACTCTTTTCGGCCCTGAAAAAGCAGGGGGTGGACGAAGTGGCCCAACGGCTGTGGGACTGGACACACCCTGCGGGCGCTGCAGCGTCTGCAGCCCCTGCTGCCGAGCCACCCGAAGAAGAACCCGAAGCCCTGGACGAGTGAGACTGCGCTGAAACCGCCACGGCTCACCGCCCCTCAAGGAGTGATCCGCTGTGCATCCCGACATCCAGACCTGGCAGCAAACCCTGCCCCACGGCATCACCCTGAGCTGCCGCGCCTGCGGCGAGTCCGGACGCCCGGTGCTGTTGTTTTTGCACGGCTTTCCCGAAGGGGCCTGGGTCTGGGACCCTCTTTTGCTGCACTTTTCGAAACCCGAAAACGGCGGCTACCGCTGTGTGGCCCCCAACCTGCGCGGCTACGAGCGCTCCAGCGCCCCGGAAGACGTGAAGGCGTACCGTGCCAAACACCTGGTGCAGGACATCGTGGCCCTGATTGCGCTGGAATCAGGCCCAGCCCCGCTGGCCGCCCTGATCGCCCACGACTGGGGCGGTGCCGTGGCCTGGAGCCTGGCCAACCAGCACCCGGAGCAGCTGCGCCAGCTGGTCATCGTCAACTCGCCCCACCCTGGCCCTTTCCTGTGGGCCTTGCAACACGATGCGGCACAGCAAGCGGCCAGCACTTACATGAATTTTTTGGTGCAACCCGATGCGGCCACGCAATTGGCGGCCAACGATTTTGAGCGCCTGTTTGGCTTTTTGACAGGCCAAGACCGCTCGCTGCAATCGCTCACCGCGCAAACCGCCAAAGCCCCGGCGCACTGGCTCACACCCGCCGTGAAAGCGCAATACCGTGAGGTCTGGCAACACGGTCTGCAAGGCGGTCTCAACTACTACCGCGCATCGCCCCTGCGCCCGGCCACGGCCACCGACCCGGGTGCCAGCGCCGTGCAAATCCCGCCCGAAGCACTGCGCATCGAGGTGCCCACCCTGGTGCTCTGGGCGCAGGACGATGTGGCCCTGCTGCCCTGCCTGACCGAAGGTCTGGACGCGCACGTCCCCACGATGAAGCTGGTGCCCATTGAACAGGCCACGCACTGGGTGGTGCACGAGCAGCCCGCTCGGGTCATCCAGGAAATCGCAGGTTTTCTGCAGCCGCAGGCCGTCCGGTCGCCTCAATAAAAACCCGGCTCGCCCTCGGGCCGGGTCTTGAAGCGCTTGTGCACCCAGTAGTACTGCTCGGGCATGGTGCGCACCCACTCGGCCAGCAGCCGGTTCGTGCGGGCGGTGTCTTGTGCCAAATCGGCGGTGGGGAAGTCTTCCAACGCGCCATAGACCTCGATGTCGTAACCCTCAGGCGTCATGCGGGTCACCACCGGCACGACCCGCGCTCCGACCACCCGCGACAAGCGCGACAGCGACGGCACAGTGGCTGCTTTTTCAACCCCCATGAAGGGCACAAAGATCGACTCTTTTGGACCGAAATCCATGTCGGGCGACAGGTGCAAAGGCTCACCTTTTTTGATGCCCGCCAAAATCTGGCGCATACCCTGGTGCCGGTAATGCGGCCGCACATTGCCCGAGCGCTCGCGCCCCTGACGCACCCAGGCCTCAACGGCCGGGCGTGACTGGCCCACAAAAATGAAGGCCACCGGCCCAGGCACATCCAACGACACCGCCATGCCGCCCGCATCCAGCCCGACAAAGTGCGGGGCAAACATCACCAATGGCCCCGGCTGCTGCAAAACCTGCACATCCCCCACCCAGCGCAGGCGTTGGCGCACCAAAGCCTCGGGCGCATGCCAAAGCCAGGAACGGTCCATGACCGACTGACCGAAGGCCACAAAGTGGCGGTAGGCCAAGGCTTCGCGTTCGGGCTTGGACAACTCGGGCAGGCACTGGTGCAGATTGACCAACACAATGCGGCGGCGCTTGCGTGCCAGGTGCCACAGCAACCAGCCCAAGCCATGACCCGCCGCCCTCACCCAAGGCAAAGGCAGGCGCGCAAACAGGCGCAAAACAGCGATCAGCAAATTCACCATGGTTTATCAGTTCCGCTCAGGCCTGCCTGGGGTTTTTGTAGCGGGCGTAGCCCCAGATGTATTGCGATGGACACTGCAGAATCAGCGACTCCATGGCCTGATTGATCTGCACCACCGCGGTGTCCAGGTCGTCGGACAAGGGGTGGCCCAACGCCTGGGTGTGCAAGCGGTAACCCCGCCCCCAAGACAGGCGCTCACCCCAAATCAGCACCACCCGGGCGCCGGTTTGCAAAGCCAAACGCGCCGCCAAGGTCATGGTGTAGGCGGATTGGCCAAAAAACGGCGCCCACTGCCCCATGCCCTCGGGCGGCACCTGATCGGGCAACAAGCCCACGGCACGCCCGGAACGCAGGGCCTTGATCATTTGCCGCACACCCGCCAAGGTGGTGGGCACGGCCTCCAGGCCAGGCCGCTGGCGCGCCAGGGTCATGACTTCGCCCAGTCCAGCATGGCGCGCGGGGCGGTAAAGCACCGTCAGGGGGCCGTGTTCGGCCGAAAAGCGCAGCGCCAGCGCCTGGGCCGTGATTTCAAAACACCCCATGTGCGGGGTCAAAAACAGCACCCCTTGGCCGCTGGCATAGGCCTCTACCGCAGCGCGGTCGTCGGCCCACGCCAGTGGTGGCGTGCGGCCCAGCCACAGGCGGGGCAATTCGGCCGACATGCGCCCAGCCTGCCCCACCGCCCGCCACACCATCCCCCAAGCCAGACCCGCTTGGCGAGCGTTGTGCAAAAACCGGCTTCTGTAGCGCCCTGAAAAACACCAGGCCAGCCAGCCCCCCACGCTGCCCAGCAGGTGCAGGGCCCACAAAGGCCAACGGGAAAAAAAACGGAACCAGCGCAGCATAGGGGTGTGATTTTGCCCTGAACCGGAGGCAAGCCGGCACGTGCTGTTTCTGCGTGTGCCACGCCCATGCCCTGCACAAGCAGGCCCCAGTCTGTGCGCTACCTGTTTTCAGTCCGGCCCGCTACCGGTTCATGCCAAGCCCAGGCCGTCCGGCGGGGCCTACCATGGCCGCAGAGCCTGAAAAACACCCATTTCATCCTTTTCAACGCGCACAAGGCCTTCACCATGAAAAACCACCAAATCAACCCCAACTATTTCAGCACCAGCCAAGCCGCCAAATTGTTGGGCTTGTCGGTCGGCACCATCCAGCGCATGGTGGAAAACGGGGTCTTCAAAGCTTTTGTCACCCAGGGCGGTCACCGGCGCATTTTGTCCTCGTCGCTGAATCAGTATTGCAAACAAAAAGGGTTTCCGGGCCTACAGATCGCGTCCGACGCCCCTTTGGTGTGTGTGTTGCACGACAGCCATCATCTGCCGCCCGCACTGGACAAGATGAACCACTGGGAGCACGTCAAGGTCATCACCCACCCGCTGGACTTGATGGGCGTTCACCAAACCGTGGGGGTCTTTTTCATCGATGCGCGTATTCCGTGGCTGCACACGGCACCGCTGCACCTGCAAGACAATTTGATGCAAAACGCCCACATCGTGGTCTACAACAGCGGCCATCTCCCGGCCAACAGCCCCTTGCATCTGGCCCGAAAAATCAATCTGTTCGAAGGCGACATCAGCACCGACCTGGTGTACGGCTACATGCTCGGCAGTGCACAGGCCGGTGGCAGCGACACGCCTCGCCCTGTCCACCAATAAAACACCCCCGGGCTTGAAATACGCCCAAAAGCCTTTATCATTAGCACTCGATGGAGTTGAGTGCTAACAGCATCCGCCTCCTCAGATTTCAGCAGCACCCGTTTTTCTGGTGCTTTTGTTTTTCAACCCTTGTTTCAAATCCAGGAGATTCCATGAAACTGCGTCCTTTGGGCGATCGCGTGATCGTCAAGCGTATCGAAAGCGAAACCAAAACAGCCTCGGGCATCGTAATCCCCGACTCGGCTGCTGAAAAGCCCGATCAAGGTGAAGTCCTGGCCGTCGGCCCTGGCAAAACCAACGACAAAGGCGAGACCAAGGCCCTGAGCGTGAAAGTCGGCGACCGCGTGTTGTTCGGCAAGTACAGCGGCCAGACCGTCAAGGTCGGCGGCGACGAGCTGTTGGTCATGAAAGAAGAAGACCTGTTCGCCGTTGTCGAATAAGTCTCAGTTTTCCATTTTTTAAATACATTCAGGAGCTACTCACATGGCAGCAAAAGACGTCATTTTCGGCGGCGAAGCCCGCGCACGCATGGTTGAAGGCGTGAACATTCTGGCCAACGCGGTCAAAGTCACCCTGGGCCCTAAAGGCCGTAACGTGGTTCTGGAGCGCTCGTTCGGCGCCCCCACCGTGACCAAGGACGGTGTGTCCGTGGCCAAGGAAATCGAACTCAAAGACAAGCTGCAAAACATGGGCGCGCAGATGGTCAAGGAAGTTGCTTCCAAGACTTCTGACAACGCGGGTGACGGCACCACCACCGCCACCGTGTTGGCCCAAGCCATCGTGCGCGAAGGCATGAAGTACGTGGCCGCCGGCATGAACCCCATGGACCTGAAGCGCGGCATCGACAAAGCCGTGACGGCTTTGATCGAAGAGCTGAAGAAGGCCACCAAAGCCACCACCACCAGCAAAGAAATCGCCCAAGTCGGATCGATCTCTGCCAACAGCGACACCAGCATCGGCGAAATCATTGCCAACGCCATGGACAAAGTGGGCAAAGAAGGCGTGATCACCGTGGAAGACGGCAAGTCCTTGAACAACGAACTCGACGTCGTTGAAGGCATGCAGTTCGACCGCGGCTACCTGTCGCCTTACTTCATCAACAACCCCGAAAAGCAAGCCGCTTTGCTGGACAACCCCTTCGTGTTGTTGTTCGACAAGAAGATCAGCAACATCCGCGATCTGCTGCCCACACTGGAAGCCGTGGCCAAAGCCGGCCGTCCTTTGTTGATCATTGCCGAAGAAGTCGAAGGCGAAGCCTTGGCAACTTTGGTGGTGAACACCATCCGTGGCATCTTGAAGGTTGTGGCTGTCAAGGCTCCAGGCTTCGGCGATCGTCGCAAGGCCATGTTGGAAGACATCGCCATCCTGACCGGCGGCAAAGTGATCGCTGAAGAAGTCGGCCTGACCCTCGAAAAAGTGACTTTGGCCGATCTGGGCCAAGCCAAGCGCATCGAAGTGGGCAAGGAAAACACCATCATCATCGACGGCGCAGGTGCCGCTGCTGACATCGAAGCCCGCGTCAAACAAGTGCGCGTGCAGATCGAAGAAGCCACTTCCGACTACGACCGCGAAAAGCTGCAAGAGCGCGTGGCCAAGTTGGCTGGCGGTGTGGCCGTGATCAAGGTTGGCGCTGCCACCGAAGTCGAAATGAAAGAGAAGAAAGCCCGCGTGGAAGACGCCCTGCACGCCACCCGCGCTGCCGTGGAAGAAGGCATCGTGGCTGGTGGTGGCGTAGCTTTGCTGCGTGCACGTCAGACTGCTGGCGTCATCAAAGGCGACAACGCTGACCAAGACGCCGGCATCAAGTTGGTGCTCAAAGCCATCGAAGCGCCACTGCGCGAGATCGTGTACAACGCCGGCGGCGAGCCATCGGTGGTGGTGAACGCGGTGTTGGCTGGCAAGGGCAACTACGGCTTCAACGCTGCCAACGACACCTACGGCGACATGATCGAAATGGGTATCCTGGACCCCACCAAAGTGACACGCACTGCCTTGCAAAACGCAGCGTCCGTGGCCTCTTTGATGCTCACAACAGAGTGCATGGTTTCGGAAGCCCCGAAAGACGACGCCCCCATGGGCGGCGGCATGCCTGACATGGGCGGCATGGGTGGTATGGGCGGCATGGGCATGTAATTGCCCAACCGGTCGAAAGGACTTGGCAGGTAACCCCGGCCAAGTCTGTCACCCCGGGCTTGACCCGGGGTCCATGACTTCAAAAAGCCCTGCAAGGTTCACATCTTGCAGGGCTTTTTCTTGGGCGAAAGGTCTTTGATTGACCCCATGGTCCTTCACATCGCCGCCGCTTCGATCTTCACCACCCAGTAAGCACCTTTTTCCTGCACGGCCTGAAAACGCACTTGCTGGCCAACCTGCAAGGCATCGAGCTGGCTGGGGTCTTTGACTTGGAACACCATGCTCATGGGCGGCATGTCGAGGTTTTTGATTTCGCCGTGCTTGAGCGACACCTTGCCCGCGGCCTTGTCGATGCGCCGCACCTCGGCCGAGGCCCAAGGCAGGGCAGCCGCCGTGTCGCTCACCCGTTGCATACCGCCGCGCTGCGCCATGCGGGCCTGGCCCGGGTAGCGCTGGTAGCTTTTGCTGCTACCGTCTTTTTGCACCAACAACACGTCGTAGGCGTCTTTGCGGCCCTTGTACTCCGGGCCATCCATGCCCGGGCTGCCAATCGGCATGCCCGGCACCGACAGGCCCAAAGCCACTGGCCGCTCCTTGAGCAGGCGGTGGATCTCGGCAGCGGGCACATGGCCCTCGATGACGTAGCCGCCCACCATGGCGGTGTGGCAGGAGCCGAGTTTTTCGGGCATGCCCAGGCGTTTGCGCGCAGCGGTGTTGCCCACATCGCGCACCTCGACCTTGAAACCGGTGGCTTGCAGGTGTTCCACCCACAGGTGACAGCAGCCGCAGTTGGGGTCTTTCCAGACCTGCACGGTGGTGGCCTGCGCCAGCGCGCTGCGGTGAAAACCGGCGGCCGTCAGCCCCACGAGGGCTGCGGCATGGAGCCATTGACGTCTTTGCATGGTGTGCGCCCTCACTTGACGGTGATGCGGCCGATCATGCCCGCTTCGAAATGGCCGGGGATCAGGCAAGCAAATTCAAACGTGCCTGCGCGGTTGAAGGTCCAGACAATGTCGCCCTTTTTGCCGGGATCCACATGCGCCATGTAGGGCTCGTCGTGTTCCATGCCGGGGTGTTTTTTCATCATCTCGGCATGCGCCTTGAGTTCTTGCGGCGTGCCGATGACGATCTCGTGCAAGACCTTGCCCGCGTTCACCGCCACCAGACGCACGGTCTCGCCCAACTTGACCTGGATCTCCTTGGGGGCAAAGCGCATGTCGTCGGTCATGCGGATCTCGATGGTGCGCTGGGCCTTTTTCGGATCGCCCGCGATGCCCCAGTCTTTTTGCTCGGCAGCTGCCCGGCTGTGGTGATTCGAGTGGCTGGCATGGGCCGAAGGCGAATGGGCCTGCGCCAGCGGCAGCGCCAGCAGGCCAGCGACACATAGCAGGGTGTTCAGCGTGGTGTTCAGTGCGGTGTTCATGAAAAGTCCTGGTTTGTCCATATTGAAGATGAATACAAGCTGCACTCAGTGGTGTGCATGGCCCTGCGGTTTGCGCACCTGGCCTACCGGTGCCGCCACAGGCTGGGCGCTCGCCTCGGGTGCACGCCTGGCATGAGGAGTAGCCGCCACCGGTCCGGTGTACTCGAAGGATTGCGTGCCGGGCGGTTGTTTGTAATCGCCCGGGTCGCTGTAGTCGCCCGGTTTTTGCTCGGCGCGCACCTTGAGCGTGGTGAACATACCGCCCATCTCGATGGGGCCATAAGGCCCGGTGCCGGTCATCATGGGGAAGGTGTTCTCGGGCAGTTCCATTTCCATCTCGCCCATGTCGGCCATGCCGCGCTCGCCCATGACCATGTAGTCCGGGATGAGCTTCTGGATTTTTTGCACCAGGCCGCGGTGGTCGACGCCGATCATGGTGGGCACGTCGTGGCCCATGGCACCCATGGTGTGATGGCTCTTGTGGCAGTGCATGGCCCAGTCGCCGGGCTCGTCGGCGATGAACTCCAGCTGACGCATCTGGCCCACGGCCACATCGGTCGTCACCTCGGGCCAGCGTGCGGTTTTGGGCACGGGGCCGCCGTCGGTGCCGGTCACCTCGAACTCGATGCCGTGGATGTGGATCGGGTGGTTGGTCATGGTCAGGTTGCCCACCCGCACCCGCACCCGGTCGTTCAAGCGAGCCACCAGGGGGCTGATGCCCGGAAACACCCGGCTGTTCCAGCTCCAGATGTTCTGGTCGAGCATGGTGTTCACGTTGGGGGTTTTGGCACCCGGGGTGACGTCGTAGGCACTCAACAGAAAGGCGTAGTCGCGGTCCACTTCGGCGATCAGCGGGTGTTGGCCCTTGGGGTGGGTGATCCACAGGCCCATCATGCCCATGGCCATTTGTGTCATCTCGTCAGCATGTGGGTGGTACATGAAGGTGCCCGGCCTGCGCGCCACAAACTCGTACACATAGGTCTTGCCCACGGGGATCTGCTTCTGATTCAGGCCGCCCACGCCGTCCATGCCGTTGGGCAGGCGCTGGCCGTGCCAGTGGATGGTGGTGTGCTCGGGCAGTCGGTTGGTAACAAAAATCCGCACCTTGTCGCCTTCAACCACCTCGATGGTCGGGCCGGGGCTTTGGCCGTTGTAGCCCCACATGTTGACAACAAAGCCCGGTGCCATCTCGCGCACCACCGGCTCGGCCACCAGGTGGAACTCCTTGACGCCGTCCTTCATGCGAAAGGGCAAGGTCCAGCCGTTCAGGGTGACCACCGGGTTGTAAGGGCGTCCGGCACCGGTCACGCCCGGCGGCGTCCAGGGCGGGGCGGTGTCGGGGCGGGTCTGGATCACGGGTTCGGGCAGACCAGCCAGCGCGCTGCGGCTCACGGCGGTAGTGGCCACCGCTGCACCGGCGATAGAGCCTGCAGCGGCCATGGCTTTCTGGAAAAAATCTCGGCGTTGCATGGTCAGTGTCCTGCGGGGTTGGTGGAAGGGCTGGTTGCGCCAGACGCATCGCTGGCCACGGCTGGATAAGGCAAGCCCGCCAGCACGGCCATCAGATCGGCATGGGCCAGCCAGAGCTGGCGCTGTGCCTGCAGGGCCGCGTCCACGCTGTCGATGCGCGTGCGCGCGCTGGCCAGCAGGTCCCAGGTGCTTTTGAGCATGCCGTTGTAGCGCAGCAGGGTCTCCTGCGAGAGCTCGGTGTGCAAGCGCAGCACCTGCGCCTGCGTGTGCTGCGCCGTCTGGCGTGCCAGCTGGTAAGCGTTCACCGCCAGCTGCACATCGGCACGCACCTGCCGCGCCAGCCGGTCGGCTTGCAGGCGGGCTTGCCACGCCTTTTCAAAACCATGGCCCCAGCGCATGTTGCGCGGGTCCCACATCGGCCGATCCTGCCCGGCCAGCTCTTGCATGGCTTTTTGCGCGGCTTGCAAATCTTGCGCACTCAAGCCCAGCCCGGCCATCCATCGGCGCGCCTGCAGGTCCTCCAGAGGCCAGCGCAAATGGGCTTGCAGCGCCTGCGCCTGCAAGGCCGCCAGAGCTTCCGCAGGAACACCGCCTTGTGCCGGCGTGCCGCTCAAGATCTCAACCGCACCCTCTGTGGGTGCGCCCAAGGGCAGATGCAAAGGCAAATGCTGCGCCAGGGTCTGAGGCGTCATGCCTGCACCGATGCGCTGCCACAAGGCCTGCAGCGCACGGTCGGCTTGCACCTGCGCCTTGTCCAGCCGGGCGCGTGCGTCCCACAACGACAGTTCCTCCTGGATTTGCCGGGCACGGCTCCAGTTGCCGACCTGCGCCATGCGCTGGCCCAGTTCGGCCCCGGCTTGCGCCACGGCCAGAATGTCTCGGCTGTGCGCCACCGACTGGCGGCTGGCCACCGCATCGACCCAAAGCTTTTGTACATCACGGCGCACAGCCGCCATCTGCTGGCGCACTTCGGCCTCCTCCACGGCACTCATGCCGGGCTTGAGCCACTGGGCTTCGTCCTGCAGGGCCAAGCGCGTGGCCAGGTCCAGCGTCAACTGTCCCGCATCGGGGTGCGAGGATGCATCCTGCATGGGGGGCATGTTTTTTTGCTCCCAGCGCAGCAGATCCACATGGCCCCGCGGGAACTGCCCCACGGTGCGGTTAGCGTCCTGCCAGGTCAGGAGTGGCGGGCGGGTCGTGGCAGATGTCGAAGGGCTGGACGATGTAGAAGTCGAGGGTGTGCCATGCTGCTCGCCGTGCGCATGGGCAGAGGGTGCCGCTGTGGCCGCACTGGCTTGCGCCCAGACGGCGGGGCTTGCGCCAGACAGCATGATCGCGCCCAAGGCCAAGGGCACCAGGGCAGGCTTCAAAAGGGGTTTCATGTCAATTTCCTGAAACAAACAAACACGGCATCTACCCGCCTTGTTGGCGAGCGGACGCACCTGTGGCGTGCGATTCAGAAAATGGGGGGCTTGGTCAGCGGCGGCGCCGTGCGCACGACATGCGTCAAAGCGGCGCCAACAGGCAGGGTGTGGGCCTGAAAAACGGGCAACACCAAGGGCCATGCCGTCAAGCTCGCACTTTGGTGGCAAACGCTGCACAACTGGCAAGTGCCATCGTGGCAATCGGCATTTTGAACGCCCGGATCGGGCTGCGCAGCTGTGTACGCATGGGTCGCATGCGCCTCGGACACAGACGCTGTCATGGCTTCATGGCAGTCATGCACCGCGTCCGCTGGCGCGTGATGCGCCGAGCTGAGTGCCGTCACTTCAAAGGAATGGTGCGAATCGCTTTGCGCCATAGGCATCCAGGCGCCCGCCCATAGCCGCAAAGGCATCAGGCAAAGCAGGAAACAAAGGAAAAGTCGTCGCATGCCGAAATCATAAGTCAAGGCTCGCCTTGAAGGCGTGTGCCAGCAGGCAAACCCCTCACCGAACCCGGCGAAGCAACTCGGCACTCGAAGCATCCAGCCCCACCGTGTCGCCCGACTGAAGGCGCGCATGGATGTCTTTGGCCAGCACCTTGCCCAGCTCCACGCCCCATTGGTCGAAACTGTTGATGCCCCAGACCGAGCCGCTCACAAACACACGGTGTTCCTGCAAGGCGATCAATGCGCCGAGGCTGGCTGGCGTGAGTTCGTCCAGCAGCAAAAAGGTGCTGGGCCGGTTGCCGGTGAAGTCTTTGTGACCGCCTGCATCTGACTGGCCGAGCATCAGTGCCTGCGCCTGTGCAATGGCGTTGGCCAGCAAAAGTTCGTGGTGATCTTTCAGGCTGTGTGTGGGCTTTTTCACCGCGATGAATTCCATCGGCACCACATCGGTGCCCTGGTGCAGCATCTGAAAATAAGCGTGCTGGCCGTTGGTGCCGGGCTCGCCCCACAACACCGGCGAGGTGCCGTACGGCAGGGCCTGGCCATTGCGGTCCACGCGCTTGCCATTGCTCTCCATCTCCAGCTGCTGCAGGTACGCAGGCACCCGGCGCAAGGCACTGTGATACGGGGCAATGGAACGGCTGGTGTAAGCCAGGAAATTACGGTACCAGACATCGAGCAGACCTAGGCGCACTGGCAAATTGGCTTCCAAGGGGAAGGTCTGGAAGTGCTGGTCCATCGCATGCGCCCCGGCCAGCAAACTCTTGAAACCCTGCGCTCCAATGGCGATGGCCACAGGCAAGCCAATGGCGGACCACACCGAATAGCGCCCGCCCACCCAATCCCAGAAACCAAAAGTGGTGGTGATGCCAAACGCGGCCGCAGCCAACACGTTGGTGGTGAGCGCCGCAAAGTGGCGCGACACATCCGTGCCACCCTGCGCCTGAAACCAGGCCAGCGCCGAGCGGGCATTGGTCATGGTTTCGATCGTGGTGAAGGTTTTGGAGGCGATGAGGAACAGGGTGTTCTCGGCCTTCAAACCCTGGAGCACTGCCGCGAGTTCGTGCCCATCGACGTTGGACACGAAATGAAAACGCTTGCCCGGGATCACGAAGTCCTGCAGCGCCAGCACGGCCATCTGCGGGCCCAAGTCCGAGCCGCCAATGCCGATGTTCACCACGTCGGTAATCTGGGCATCGGCGCGCACCTGCTCGGCGTACGCCAACATGGCGTCGAGCGTGGTGTGCACCTGCGCCAGCGGCTCGGCCAGCGCCCCCTGCAGGCTGCCTGCGGGTTGACGCAGCAGCCAATGCATCACGGCGCGGTCTTCGGTGGTGTTGATGTGCTCGCCCCGGAACATCGCATCGCGGTGCGCGGTCAAACCCGTCTGACGCGCCAATTCAAACAAGAGAGCTTCAGTCGCGGCATCGGTGTGGTTTTTTGACAGATCGACAAACACATGGGGGGCTTGCTGACCCAGGGTCTGAACCCTTTGGGCGTCTTGCGCGAACGCCGTGCGCAAGTCAAAACCTGCAAACTCCTGCGCATGGTGTTGAAGGGTTTGCCAGGCGGGCGTGAGGTCACAGCGCATCAGGGTCTTCCAATTTCAGGCCGTCTTCATCAGCACTTCGAGCTTGACAGCGTCTGCACAGAAAGCGCGGATGCCATCGGCCAGCTTTTCGGTGGCCATGGCGTCCTCGTTCAGGGCCAGGCGGAAGGAGGCTTCGTTGTACGCCACAGCGGGCAGATCCATGGTCTGGGCTGCGGCAGCGTCCAATGACAAGCTCAGCGGGGCATCGGTCGCCGCCAGCTGGGCCAACAGCTCGGGGCTGATGGTCAGCAAATCGCAACCGGCCAAAGCCGTGATCTGGCCGATGTTGCGAAACGATGCGCCCATCACCTCGGTTTTGACGCCATGCTTTTTGTAGTGGTTGAAGATGGCACGCACCGATTTCACGCCGGGGTCGTTCGCGCCAGCGTTGTCGGCTTCGACCCAGTTGGGGCCTGCGGCTTTTTTGTACCAGTCGTAGATGCGACCCACAAAGGGCGAAATCAGTTGCACTTGGGCCTGACCACAAGCCACGGCTTGGCAGAACGCAAACAGCAGGGTCAGGTTGCAGCGGATGCCTTCGCGCTCCAACTCGGCCGCGGCCTGGATGCCTTCCCAGGTCGATGCGATCTTGATCAGCACGCGCTCACGCGGGATACCCTGCGCCTCGTACAAAGCCATGATGCGACGCGCCCGCGCCACCGTAGCGGGGGTGTCAAAGCTCAGGCGGGCATCCACTTCGGTGGACACACGGCCGGGAATGGTCTTCAAAATCTCGCAGCCAAAACGCACCAGCAGGTGGTCCATCACCACGTCCAGCGGCTGGCCCCGGTGGGCAGCCACGGTTTCGGCCAGCAGGGGGGCGTATTCGGGTTTTTGCACCGCTTTGAGAATCAGTGACGGGTTGGTCGTCGCGTCCTGCGGCTGGAACTGGGCCAATTGCTTGAAGTCGCCGGTGTCGGCCACCACGGTGGTGAATTGTTTGAGGGCGTCGAGTTGGTTCATGGCGGTTTTTGAAAATCTGGCTTGAATTATCGATGAAACAAAGTTACATTACAAACCAATTTTTCATGTAATTTCAGAACATCATGGCTTTTGATCTGGTTTTCTTCGGCGGCACAGGCGATCTGGTCTGGCGCAAACTCATGCCCGCCCTGTTTCAGGCTTACCGCCACGACAGTCTGCCCGAAGGTGGCCGCATCATCGGTGTGGGCCGTGACGATCTGAGTGACGAACAGTACCGCCAACAAATCCAGTCACGCTTTGAGCAAGTCGAAGGCGACAAACGCCCCAACCCCGAAGAGTTCGCCCGCTTCGCTGCCTTGCTCTGTTATGTGCGCATGGACCTGTCCAAGCCCGAAGCCTACGCAGCACTCGCCAGCCGCTTGGCCGATCGCGAAACCGACCATGTGGTGATGTACCTGTCCACCGCGCCCAGCCTGTTCACCACCGTGTGCGAACAACTGGCCGCCCATGGTCTGAACACCGCCAAAACGCGCATCGTGCTGGAAAAACCACTGGGCCACGACCTGGCCTCCAACCGTGCCATCAACGAGGCGGTGGGCAAGGTCTTCAAAGAGCAGCAGATCTTCCGCATCGACCACTACCTGGGCAAGCCTGCGGTGCAAAACCTGTTTGCGCTGCGCTTTGGCAACGCCCTGTTCGAGCCCCTGTGGCGGCGCGAACACATTGCCAACATCCAGATCACCATGGCCGAAGAGCTGGGCGTGGAAAAGCGCGGCGGCTTTTACGAAACCACCGGTGCCCTGCGCGACATGGTGCAAAACCACGCCCTGCAGTTGCTGTGCGCGATCGCCATGGAGCCGCCCATCAACGCCCACGCCGATGCGATCCGCGACGAAAAGCTCAAGGTGCTGCGCGCCTTGAAGCGCTGGACGCCCGAGACGCTGAGCCAGCACGTCATTCGCGGCCAGTACAGCGCAGGCAATGTGTTCGGCCAGGCTGTGCCCGGCTACCGGGAAGAACAAGGCGTGAGCCCTCAGAGCACGACAGAAACCTTTGTCGCGCTGCGCACCGAGATCGCCAACTGGCGCTGGGCGGGGGTGCCCTTTTACATCCGCACCGGCAAACGCATGGCCTCGCGCGAGGCGCACATCGAGATCAATTTCCGCCAGACGCCGCACGAAATTTTCAAAAGCCCCGTGGGCCATGCCAACAAGCTGGTCATCCACCTGCAACCCAAAGACGGCCTGGAGCTGCACCTGTTTGCCCAAGGCCAGAGCAAACGCGGCGAAGGCAGTGGCGGGGCCACCCTGAGCCCGGTGCACCTGGACCTGGACTTTGACAAGCGCTTTGGCAGCCAGCGCGTGGGCGCTTACGAACGCCTGCTGCTGGACGTGCTCGACGGTCGCCTGAACCTGTTCGTGCGCAGCGATGAACAAGAAGAGGCCTGGCGCTGGGTCGAGCCGATCCTGCAGCACTGGAAGAACGACACCATCGGCCCACGCCCTTATGCCGCAGGCACCTGGGGGCCCAGCGCCTCCAGCGCCATGATCGCGCGTGATGGCTTTTGCTGGTCTGAAGAAATCTGACAAGGAGACCCGCCATGCTTGACCGAATCAAAGCCTCATTGCCCTCATTGGCCCCGGCTGAGCAACGCGTGGGCAAGCTGGTGCTGGCCGACCCCCGTGCCTTTGCCAACCTGCCCGTGACCGAGCTGGCGGATCGCGCCCATGTGAGCAAACCCACCGTGGTGCGCTTTTGCCGCAGCATGGGTTACGACGGCCTGTCAGATTTCAAGCTCAAACTGGCCGGCAGCGTGAGCGAAGGCGTGCCCTTCATCCACCGCAGTGTGGACGTAGACGACAAAACCAGCGACATCGCGGTCAAGGTGATCGACAACACCGTGGCCGCATTTTTGAAGTACCGCAACGACGCGAGTTCTTTCGCGCTGGAGCATGCCGCGCAAGCACTGGCCGCGACACAAAAAACCAACCGCCGCATCGAGTTCTATGGCGTGGGCAACTCCGGCATCGTGGCGCAAGACGCGCAGCACAAATTCTTCCGTCTGGGCGTGAACGCCATCGCCTACAGCGACGGCCACATGCAGGTCATGAGCGCCTCCATGCTCAGGCCAGGCGACTGCGCGGTGATCATCTCCAACTCGGGCCGCACCCGCGACCTGATGGACGCCTGCGACATCGCTAAAAAACAAGGTGCCACAACAATAGTCATCACTGCCAGCGGCTCGCCTCTGGCCAGCGCCGGGCACATCCACCTGACGGCAGACCACCCCGAGGGCTACGACAAATACAGCCCCATGGTCTCGCGATTGCTGCACCTCTTGATCATCGACATCCTGGCCACCACCGTTGCGCTGCGCATTGGCGAAGAACTGCAACCCGTGCTGCGCGACATGAAAAACAACCTGCGCAGCAAGCGCTACACCTGAGACCGAATTCGAACGCAGAAGCGACCTCCCGCAAAGGTCATCCCTCATTCACCCACGCCATGCGGATGGCGGTGCCCCGACCATCACGCAAAGGGCTGCGTACGCTCACCGCCGCACCATGTTGGCTCGCGATTTCTTTCACGATCGCCAGACCCAAACCGCTGCCGGTCACCCCTGAAGGGGCCGCGCGGTAAAAGCGCTCGAACACATGCGCCTGGTGCTCGGGTGCGATGCCCGGGCCATCGTCTTCCACTTCAAACCAACCATGGCCCACGCGCACCGTGATGTGCGTACCCACAGGACCGTGGTGAATCGCGTTGTCGATCAGGTTGCTCAAGGCTTCATGCAGCAGCAGGTCCACACCTTGCACTTCACATTGCACCACCTGTGCCTCCAGCCCCAGGTCGTCGCCCAGCTGGTGAGCCCGCACCAGATGTTCTTGCGTCACGCGCCGTGCCAACGCCACCAGGTCCACGGTTTGCGGGCTGTGCATTTCCCGGGCGTGCTCCACACGGGTCATGGCCAGCAGCTGCTCAGTCAGGCGCACGGCATCTTCGGTGGTTTGGCGCGCAGCGGTCAACAAGGTCTGCGCCTGCTCTGGCTCGGTGTTGCGCTGGGCCAGCGCCAGCTGCGTCTTGAGGGCCGTGAGCGGCGTGCGCAGCTGGTGCGCGGCGTTGTCCAGAAAGCGTTTGCGGATGTCGATCAAGCGCCCCAGCCGATCCAGGTAGCTGTTGAGGGTCTCGATCAGGGGCCGCAACTCGCGCGGCAAGTCCGGCGGCTGGATGGGCGAAAAATCATCGTCGGCCTTGCTCGCCAGTTGCTGACGAAACGCCTCCAGCGGCCGGATGCCGCGCTGCACGCCCCAGATCACCAGACCCGCAGCGGCCAGCAGCAACAAGCCCTGGCTGCCCAAGGTGTCCCACAAAATGTGCTGGATCAGTTGCTGTCGCGCCTCCATGGTTTCGGCCACGGTGATCTTGATCAGCGGATCGGCCAGGCCCGCGTCTTCCATGACGTGCGTGAGCTGCGCCAGGCGCACGGGCTGGTTCAGGTACACCCCATCGTCAAACTGCACCAAGGCAAAGTACTTCACGGCCGACTGCGCACGCACGGGGACATCGGGCAAGGCCGCCACCCCCGCCAGCCACTGACCGCCAGGGGTGGTGACTTTGTAGAACAAACGCGATCCGGTGTGGTTCTCGAACAGGTAGCCCGCAGCCTTCATCACGTCCAGCTGAACGCGGCCATCGCGCCAGGCCAGCTCTTCCGCCAGGGTGCGGGCAGCGAGGTACAGGGACCGGTCGTAGGCCTCGTTGGCCGCCTGCACCGCGTTGCCATAGCCCACCCAGGCGTTCACGCCAATCAGCGCCGCCAAAGGCAGCAAGATCCAGCTGAGCAATCGCCTGCGCAGCGATGCCACGGCACGATTCGTTGGCGCAGGTGTTGGCGTCATGTGGTGCCGACCGGAGAAGTCAACATGTAGCCCATGCCGCGGAAGGTGGTGATCACCACCTCGGGCACACGCCCTTGCGATGCCGCAGACGATTCGAGCTTTTTGCGCAGGCGGTAAATCAGCACCTCCACCGCATCCAGTCCGGTGTCGTCACCCACAAACACTTCGGTGTGCAGCTGCTCTTTGCTCACCGTGCGTTGCGGGGACGACAGCAACACCCGAAGCGCAGCGGCTTCGCGCTGGGTCAGCGCCAACACCTGGCCGTGCAGTTGTGCGGTGCCGTTTTCCGGCTGCATCTCCAGCGGCCCCCACCGCAGCGCGGTGGTTTTGGCGCGGCCATGGCGGCGCAGCAACACCTGCAGCCGGGCTTCGAGTTCGCTCAGATCAAAGGGCTTGGGCAAATAATCGTCAGCGCCCATGTTCAGGCCCAGCACCCGGTCGGGCACGCTGGCACGCGCCGTCAAGACCAGCACCGGCACCGCATCACCCCGCCCCCGCAAAGCCTGCAACACGCTCAAGCCATCTTGCCCGGGCAGCTGCAAATCGAGCAGCACCGCGTCAAAGCCGTGCCCCGGCTGCAGACAAAGGTCGGCCGCATGGCCGTCGGTGGCAAATTCGACCTGCATGCCCCCTTGGCGCAATGCGGTGCCCAGCCACAGGGCAATGTCGGGGGTGTCCTCCACCAGCAGGATTCGGGGCGTCATGGGCGGTTGAGGGTAATTACTGAATGGATTTGACAGGTGATTGACAGCTTGACGCCTGGCACGGCACCAAAATCGTGCCATCTGCCCATGGTGCGTGCCCGGCAGTGGTGTTTTTATTTTCACACAGGAGACCTGCATGTCCATTTCCAAACGCGACTTCCTGGCCCTCGGCGCTGCCGCTGGTGCTTCGTTCACCTTGCCCGCCTGGGCCCAGGCCAAGCCCATGGTCGCCAGCATCAACATGTTTGTGCCCGCAGCCCCCGGTGGCGGCTGGGACGGCACCGCCCGCGCCATGGAGCGCGCCGCCAAGGCGGCAGGCCTGGTGGGCACCATGCAGTTTGAAAACGTCGGCGGCGCAGGCGGCATGGTGGGTCTGCCCCGCTTCGTGAACCAACGCAAAGGCCAGGGCAACACGCTCATGGTGGGCGGCTCGGTCATGATCGGCGCGGGCATTGCCAACAAGAGCCCCGTCACCATCAAGGACGTGACCCCGATTGCCCGCCTGACCGAAGAAGCCGGCGTGATCGTGGTGCCGGCCAACGGCAAGATCAAGACCTGGAAAGAACTGGAAGCGGCCATCAAGGCCAACCCCAAGGCCGTGTCGGTCGCGGGTGGCAGCGCAGGCGGCACCGACCACCTGATTTTGGGCATGTTGATCAAGGCCTTGGGCAAGAACCCCCGCGAAGCCGCTTATGTGGCCTTTGCGGGCGGTGGCCCTGCCAACGCCGCCATTTTGGGTGGCCAGGTGTCGGCGGGTATCTCGGGCTATTCCGAATTCGAAGAACAAATCAAGGCTGGCCGCATGATCCCGCTGGCCGTGTCCGGCAAGCGCCGCATCCCCGGCGTGAGCGTGCCCACCCTGACCGAGCTGGGTGTGAACGTGACCGAGTCCAACTGGCGCGGCGTGTTCGCGCCCCCCGGCATCTCGGCCGCGCAGCGCGAAGCCATGATCGACTTTGTGACCAAGCTCAATGCATCGGCACCGTGGAAGCAAGAGTTGGAAACACGCAAGTGGACCGACGCCTTCATGACCGAGCGCCCCTTTGAGCGCGACCTGGCCAAGGACATTGCCGAGAAGGAAGTTCTGATGAAAGAACTGGGCCTGGCATGACGCCGCTTCGCGTCGCCCTCTTGCTGGTCGCCCTGTGCGGGGTGGCCGCCTGGCAAGTCACGGTCATCCCTGAATCCCTGATGCAGATGACCGTGGGCCCGACATTGGCCCCCGGCGTGATCGTGGCCGCGCTCAGCCTGTTTGCCGTGCTCTACGGCATCAGCGCCTGGCGCGGTCGCCAGACCGACGAAAGTGAAGCGCCAGACCAGTCGCCTTTGCCCGGCGCCAACGCCCGGGTGCTCAGCTTGCTGGGCGGCGGCTTGGCCTTCATCGCCTTGGTCATCCCTTTGGGCTTTGTCATCCCCGGCACCTTGTGCGGCATGGGGGTGGCGCGTGCGTTTGACGCACCGCTGGGCCTCAAGTCTGCGCTCATCTGCGCGGCGATTGCCAGCACGTTCTGGTTTGTGTTTGCCCAATTGCTGGGCGTGGGTTTGGGCCCTGCACTGCCCTGGTTGATTTGAATCGGATTCCCCATGGAAGCTTTTGACGCCCTGATGGGTGGCTTTGCCGTTGCCTTGCAACCCACCACCTTGATGTGGGGCTTTGTGGGCTGCTTTGTTGGCACGCTGGTCGGCGTGTTGCCCGGCATTGGCCCGGCGCTGACCATCGCCTTGCTGTTGCCCCTCACCTACCACGTGCCCGCCACCAGCATGTTCGTCATGTTCGCGGGCATTTACTACGGCGCGGCCTATGGCGGCTCCACCACCTCGATTTTGCTCAACACCCCGGGCGAGTCTGCGGCGGTGGTCACCGCGCTCGAAGGCAACAAAATGGCCCGCCGAGGCCGCGCTGGCCAGGCCTTGGCCACGGCGGCCATCGGCAGCTTTGTGGCCGGCACCATCGGCACGCTGGCCCTGACCTTCGTCGCCCCTTGGGTGGTCGAAGCGGCGCTGGCTTTTGGCCCTGCCGAATACTTCAGCCTGATGGTGTTGTCGGTGGTCGCGGTCTCGGCCGTGCTGGGCAACTCCATGCTGCGCGGCCTGGTCGCGTTGGGCCTGGGCCTGCTGCTGGGCATGGTGGGTGTGGACCTGCAAACCGGTCAGCCCCGCTTCACCTTTGGCCGCCCTGAATTGCTGGACGGCATCGAGGTGACCGTGGCCGCTGTGGGTCTGTTTGCCGTGGGCGAAGCGCTGTACCTGGCCTGGCAAGGCCGTGAGTCCAAAGGCGGCGAAGTCATGAAGCTCTCCGGCAGTCTGTGGATGAGCAAGAGCGACTGGGCACGCTCATGGAAAGCCTGGTTCCGTGGCGCATTCTTTGGTTTCCCTATTGGGGCCATGCCTGCAGGCGGAGCCGAATTGCCCACGCTGCTGTCGTATTACACCGAGAAAAAACTTTCCAAACACCCCGAAGAATTTGGCCACGGCGCCATCGAAGGTGTGGCAGGTCCCGAAGCCGCCAACAACGCCGCTGCGGCGGGTGTGCTCATGCCCTTGCTGACCCTGGGCATCCCCACCTCGGCCACGGCGGCCATCATGCTGTCGGCCTTTGAAGGCTACGGCATCCAGACCGGCCCACAACTCTTCAGCCAACAAGGCAGCCTGGTGTGGACGCTGATCGCCAGCCTCTACATCGGCAACGTGATTTTGTTGGTGCTCAACCTGCCGCTGGTCAGCCTGTGGGTCAAGCTGCTCAAGATCCCGCCGCCCTGGCTCTACGCGGGCATCATCGTCATCTCGACGGCGGGCGTGTACGGTGCAGGCAACTCGGTATTCAACGTCGGCTTGCTGTTTGTCTTTGGCCTG
This sequence comes from Limnohabitans sp. YIMB22184, assembly GCF_048020265.1. Taxonomy (GTDB): domain Bacteria; phylum Pseudomonadota; class Gammaproteobacteria; order Burkholderiales; family Burkholderiaceae_C; genus Limnohabitans_A. Next base: position 289,630 of record NZ_CP171843.1, on the reverse strand, counting down.
CTGGGCTACATCATGCGGCGCTTCGACTTCCCGGCGGCCCCGCTGATCGTGGGTTTGATTCTGGCACCTCTGGGCGAGCAATCCATGCGCCAGGCGCTGACCATCAGCCAAGGCGAGTGGTCCACTTTCTTTACACGGCCTTTGTCGGGTGCCTTGATGGCCGTCGCCGCGCTGCTGCTGATCGTGCCACCGCTGTGGAAGCGCTACCGCGCTGGGCGATAAAGAACGCTACGGGCAGACCCATTTGCAAGCCCGCGCACGCGGGTGTGCATGCGAATGAGCTGCCTCAGCAATCAAGCCTTCTTCTTGGATGTGCGCCGACTTTGCAACATGGCCACATTCATCTCACCATCCAGCGCCGACGCGTAAAAGCGCTCGATCATCTGCACCGACGTACGGGCATTGCGAGCCAACGTCAACATGTCAATGCCTTGCCCGTACAAAAGGCGAAACATGATCGAGGTATGGCGAAGGCAATACAGCGTGCGCAAGCGGCCTGAGGTGTCTTCGGGTGCCACGCCTGCTTCACGCATGACCCACTTGAACCAGAAGCCCAGCACTGCCAAGGCGTAATTGCGGTCTTTTTCTGCGGGTAAAAATACATAGTCATCGGGCCCACCAAAACCCTCTCGCTGGGCCTTGGCCAAGGCCGCTTCGTACACCCGCACTGCGGGACTCAGGGTCACCATCGGTGCATCGTGGCGCTTGGTCTCTGGCAGTGTCATGCGCAGATACAAGCTGGCGCCACGCACCACTTGCACATGCTTGTGTTTGAGCTGGCGCAAATCACCAGGCCTCACAAAACTGTTGACCATGAACCGGATCGCCCAGGCCATGTCAGGCGGCAAGCTCAAATGCCTCGGCTGCACCCAAAACCGATCTCTTTTCAGGGTCGAGGCTTTGACCTCTGGCGCTTTGCCACCCCTTCTGCACAAACGGTTGGCCGTGCGCACCACTGCCGCGTACTCCCTCAAACTCAGCATGGACCGAGGCTGACTGGCCACCTTGATGCTGGGCAACTCCGGCACTTCCCGCAAAAAACCGTGACGAATCGCCAGCTTGAGCAGCTTGCGCACCACCACCAGGTATTGCGAAACGGTGGTCGAGCTGAGCTGACTGTCGGTCAGCCGCTTCACAAAGGCGTCCATCATCATGGGCGTCACCTGGGACGGCGGGATGTATTTGAAATGCGGCAACACATGCGCATCCAGGCGATTCTTCAAAATACCCACCGATGCGGCACTCAACTCACCACGCTGAACGCGCTGTTTTTCTTGCGCCAAGAGCTGCTCGGACAGCACGTCAAAACTGTTGTTTCGCATGGCACCTTGCGTCAGAACCGACTCGGTCATGGCCGAGTGCTGGCGCCTGACGCTTCGCGCAGGCGGGGAAGGCTCCGCTGCATGCGCCAGATACTCGGTAGAGAGATCCTGATTAATATTTTTATTTTTTCTAATAAATATATCACCGTCAGTTTTTATATTGCCGAAATTTGATAACTTGCTCCACGCATCTGGACTCACCACATAAAAAACAGGTTGGTTGGCATCCAAAATGGCGACAGCAGACGCGCCAGAGGCGCCCACAACGGTCATGGGCTGGTTCAAAAAGTCATCGAGACTGGCGCACAAAGAGCCAAAAAGCGGCCGAACGGTCATAGCTAGAGATGTATAGAGTGACGGATCTGATGTTAACTCTTTATTCGCAAATAATGCAAAAAATGTAGCTGCTCTGGCTACATTGGCAGCCGCAACTGGCGCTATGGCTCAATCCACCGTGACTTTGTTCGGTGGTGCTGACCTGAACTACCGCAACGTGACCACTGGCACAAACAAGTTCCAGGGCATGGCTCAAGACGGTATCTACTCCAGCCGTTTCGGCGTGATGGGTACTGAAGACCTGGGCGGCGGCTTGAAGGCAGGCTTCCACTTCGAAGGCGGCATGAACCCTGACGTCGGCACATCCGGCAAGTTTGACTTCCAACGCAAGTCCACCATCGGTGTGTCCGGTGGCTTCGGTGAAGTGCGTTTGGGCCGTGACTACACCCCACTGTTTACGATCGCTGGCATTGCTGATCCATTTGGCACCAACGGTGTGGGTTCTTCTTACAACCTGGCCAACGGCATGGTTTTTGACAATACCGACGCAACTCTGACGCCTGCCCAACAGATTGCTGACAATGCTGCGTTGACAACAGCAACCGGTGGCTTTGCTACCTTGGTTGGCAACACTGTGACATTGAGCGACTCTAATGCTGTTCGTGCCAACAACAGCATTGCTTACTACAGCCCATCGTTCAGTGGTTTCACTGCTGGCTTGATGTACAGCTTCGGTGCAGAAAACACCGGTACAACCAACCGCAATGCAACAAAAATGACCAGCTTGAAGCTGCAATACGGTAATGGTCCATTGACTGTCGCTTTCGGCAATCAATCGAGCAAAGGTACAACTGACACAGCTAAGCTGGCAACGAACTTCTTGGCTGGTTCCTATGACTTCGGCATGGCCAAGTTGAGCGCTGGTTACAAAACAGACAAGCTGACTTTTGTTGGTGGCGGCGACTCCGGCACCATTAAGTCGACTATCTTGGGGGTGTCCGCTCCAGTGGGTGCTGTGACTTTGAAGGCTTCTTACGTTGCACGTAAAGCGGACAGCGACAAAGTGGGCAACCAGTTCGCCTTGGGCGCTGTGTATGACCTGAGCAAGCGCACTTCCGTGTACGGCACATACGCTGTCCTGAAGAACGAAGCTGGCTACGGCAACACTGTCGGTTCCGCAGCTGCCAGCGACTTCACTGGCTTGAAGTCCAAAGGCTTCGAAGCTGGCGTCAAGCACTCATTCTAATTTGAGGCTGGCGCAAGCCAGCTGAGTGTTAAAAGCTTAAAAACCCACCGTGGCAACACGGTGGGTTTTTTCTGGTATCTGTACCTTGAGTTTTGTGAACCTGACTCAATGCATCAATGCTTCACGCTGTCGGATGACTGCCTCATGCATTTTCTGGCATGTCGCGCGCCGAATATCAAATGACTCAATCAGTGTGGGCCACTGGTCCACCACTTCGAGCATGGCGTCCAGCCTTTGCGCTGCCCACCTTGCATCGAGGCCGCCTTGCTGAGCCAATTTCGTCAAATGACTGCGGGTGATGTTCAGCCCTTCTCCGCAAACGTCCATCTGGTGCTCGCCGCCGGGCCCTTCGCTGTACGTGAGGTCAAAACACGGGGCCAGCTTCCAGTGACGTTGCGCATCCATGCGGTAGGCCAGGTTTTTGGCATGGTCATCCCGGTTGTGAAACAGTACATTGAAAACCGCCCGTTCAAACGCCTTTTGCACCTCACGCTCATCGCGCGTGATCATGCGTGTGGCGCGTAAAAAAGTCGTGTAGTCCACCGCCGACGGAATCCTGAAGTCAGCGTGCAGAAAACCCGCCAGAGAGTGGATCGGGACACGCAAGCCCTGCGCCAGATCGAACCGTTCAATGCCCAGTGCCGCGTGTTGAGGGCTCAAATCGAACACGCGTGTGGTGGGCACATCCAGACCACATGCGCTGGCCAGTTGCGCATAAAACGCTTCGACGGCACACACTTCTTTGTGCTCACCCAAGGCCTGAAATTTGACCAACCAGCCTGACCCCGATGGCATGGGTGTCGTGCTCATACGCGTCGTCGCCGGATCGTAGAACACCAAAACTTTGGGCCTGGCCCCCTGCGGGGAGCCGCCCAGCATGGCCAGCTTTTGAAGGGTTTGAGTGTCCTCGCCTTGCATAACCAGCGCTGTTTCGTTGGCCAAGGCGACAAGATCCACCGCATCGGGTAAGACATCGCCCTGTGTGTCAGGCTCATAGGTGAGTGCCCCCAGCCCACGATAACCAATGAAGCTCAAGCGATCCAGCGGTGAACACTGTTCAGGCCGAAGCCCTTGCTTTCTGAACAGCTTGTCCATGAGCAGCATGCCCCAGCCATCGGGCAAGGAGTCTGCAAACAGGCCTGGCAAGCGCCAAAAATGCCTTGGAAAATCGCCCATGGCCTGTTTTTGCAAGGGCAAATGCCTCGGTGACAAGTCCAGGCCTTCATTCAAGGCTTGAGCCGAATACTCAAAAAGAAGATGCTGCCCATCGTCGGCCAATGTGCCCAAAAGCCAGTTTTCGCCCCAGCCTTCATAACGGACTTGCACTTTTTTCACGGCGTTGCCTTCGGAATACGGCGCGTGCGAGAGACACGCTGGCGAGCCGGTTTTTGTTGCTGCACCATGTCCGCAATGGACGCGACAACGGGTTTGAACAAGGGCTGCAATTGCCCCTCCTGACCGAGACACTGGACCAGTTTGATCCAGGCGATCACCGAAGCTTTGCCCGTGTTTTCGAGCGTGTTGAGTGTGCTGCGAGACACGCCCATGCGCTCGGCCATGTCGGCTTGGGCAATCTCTTTTTGAATCCGCAGGCGTTTCAATCGCTGCGCCAAGGCCAGAGATATTTCCTCGGCCGAAGAGAAGTTAAAGTCTAAAAATTCGGTCATTGAATAAAATATTAAATAATAATGTCCAATATTATATTCATTAATTAAAGTACCTTGATGAAATCTAACTTGATGTCCGGGTACCGTGATTGCAGGTACGCTGCGCCGCGCGCACATCGGCTTACCCAACCTTTGCCACTGCTTTGAATCATTTCCCATGCCTCATCCAAGGCATCTGGTTCGTTGTCCTGGAGATAAGCAATCAGGCTCGCTGCCTGTGCGATGTCTTTCTGGGCTTTGACTTGTAACTCGGGTGGGCGTTCTCCAAAAACGATCAATTTGTGCAGGGCGTACCGTTCTGCTTTGGGCACATTGACGACAACCGGACCATTGCGTGAAATCAAGACAGCCTGCATGGTTGCGTCCATTGAAAAATTCATGAATTGAAGGGGCTGCATGCTCAGGTTCAGAGCATGGACGCGGACAGGGGCATCGGTGGTGTTGACCTTGGGCGTCACAAAATCCAGCTGCAGATCAGGCTCATCTTGCTTGGTGAATGTCGTTTGCGATACGTTGGGGATGAAACCCATTTCCAAAGACTCGATCGCACTGCGTGCATCCATTTCGAGCCCGTCGGGCAGCGCAATGGAGAGGTTGTTACCAGGATGGGCAAAGTCGATGTCCAGCGTTTGATTGCCTTCCGTCCAACGGATGCCAAAGTGATTTTGATAGGCTAAAAAAGCATGCGTTCCAATGAGGATGCCACCGGCATGGAAAAAACCATGGTCAGCCAATCTCTGCAGTATCCGGTAATGGGTGCGGCCTATGGCGTTTGCCCCCAGTTCAATGGCGGAGCGGCATAAACGGCCCAGGTGTGCCAATGCCTCGGTGTGCGAAGGCTGCGCCTTGAAGGCTGTAATCAATCCCCTCAAGCTTTCCGAGTCATTGCCCAGGTAAATTTGTCTGGTTTTTCCATCTAAAGACTTGAACTGGTAGTACCAATAAGTCATTTTTCCCAGTTTTTTGTGGGTAAATCCACCAGGCAAATCTGCCACCGTGCGGTTCAGACTGAGGGTCTGAGCCGCAGGCACCAGGTTGGCAAAGGCTGCCTGTGCCGAGGCCGGCAACTGTTCGTACCAGCGCTGCATCTTATACTCCCAAATATAAATTGGGTAGTATAAGCATGCGCACACTGCAAAGCAATGGCGTTCAAGTCCGCGTCACACCACCGCGTGACAAGCGATCTTGATGCCTTTGAAGTCGCGCAGCGGCGGGCGCTCGGCGCGGCAGATGTCGGTGGCCTGCGGGCAGCGGGGATGGAAGGTGCAGCCGCTCGGTGGGTTGAGCGGATTGGGCACTTCGCCTTGCACCGGGGTGCGGGCGCGGCCGGTGTCGTGCATCTTGGGGATCGCGTCCAGCAGCATCTTGGTGTAGGGGTGCTGCGGGTTTGAGAACAAAGTCTGTTTGTCGGCCAACTCCACCAAGCGGCCCAAGTACATCACGCCCACCTGGTCGCTCACATGACGCACCACGGCGAGGTTGTGGCTGATGAACAAGTAGGTCAGACCCCGCTCGCGTTGCAGGTCTTTCATGATGTTGAGCACCTGCGCCTGCACGCTCACGTCAAGCGCCGAGGTCGGCTCGTCGCACACCAGAAACTCCGGCGCGGTGGCCAGAGCACGGGCAATCGAGATGCGTTGTCGCTGGCCGCCCGAAAACTGGTGCGGGTACTTGACCATGTCGAGCGGTGACAGACCGACCGATTTGAGCAATTCGGCCACACGGGCTTTGAGCTCTTCGGCATCGCTGATCAGGCCGTGCTCTTTGAGCGGCTCGCCAATGATGTTGTCCACCGTCCAGCGCGGGTTCAGGCTGGCATAGGGGTCCTGAAAAATCATCTGAATGCGCTGACGCATTTGCCGTGCATCGGATGATTTGAACGCGGCGTGCGCGTCTTGGCCGTCGAAAGTCAGGCCGCCGCGTGTGGGCTCATACAAACCCACCAGCAGGCGGGCCACGGTGCTTTTGCCGCAACCGGACTCGCCCACCAGGGCCAGGGTTTTGCCGCGCTCGATCTCGAAGCTCACGCCATCGACGGCGTTGAGCATCTGGCGCGGTTTGCGCTCGATCACACGGTTGAGCCAGGGGGCCGACACATCAAAGGTTTTGGCCAGGTCGTGCGCGACGACCAAGGGCTTTTTATCGCTCATGCCGCGCTCCCATCGTGCAGCCAGCAAGCGGCCTGGTTGGCACCCGCCTGAACCAATTCGGGTCGGTCTTGGCGGCAGCGGTCAAAGGCTTTGGGGCAGCGCGGGTTGAAGGCGCAGCCTTGCGGGATGGCGTTCAGGCGCGGCATGGCGCCGTCAATCTGGTTCAAACGTTCGCGGTCACTGTCCATGTCGGGGATCGAGGCCATCAGGCCTGCGGTGTAAGGGTGGGCCGGGTGGTTGATGACCTGGTGCACCGGGCCGATTTCGGCCACGCGCCCGGCGTACAACACGGCCACGCGGTCACAGGTCTCTGCGATCACACCCATGTCGTGCGTGATCAACATGACGGCAGCGCCCCGGTCTTTGCAGACCTTTTTGAGCAAGCTGATGATCTGCGCCTGGATCGACACGTCGAGGGCGGTGGTCGGCTCGTCTGCCACAATCAGTTGCGGTTCGGCAGCCAAGGCCAAGGCGATCACCACACGCTGGCGCATGCCGCCCGAAAACTGGTGCGGGTAGTGGTCGATGCGCTCTTCGGCCGCCGAAATACCAGTGTCCTTGAGCAGCTGAATAGCGCGTTGCCGTGCCTCTTGCGGCGTGACCGGTAGGTGGGCAAGAATGGTTTCGGTCAGTTGCCGCCCAATGGAGTACAGCGGGTTGAGCGAGGTCAGCGGGTCCTGAAAAATCGCGCCGATCTTGCGGCCCCGGATGTGGCGCATTTGATCGGCATTCAGGTGGTCGATGCGCTGGCCTTCCAGCAAGATTTGCCCCCCGGCCACGCGGCCTGGCGGCTCCAGCAGGCCAATGATGGCCGCACCCGTGAGCGACTTGCCCGCGCCCGACTCGCCCACCACACCCAAAATTTCACCCGGTGCAATGTCGAAAGAAATATCGTCCAATGCACGCAGCGTGCCGTGGCGACTGGGGAATTCCACCACCAGGTTTTTGACTTGTAAAAGACTCATCGCAATCTCGGATTCAGCGCGTCGCGCAACCAGTCACCCAACAAGTTGACGGACAAGGCGATCAGCACCAGCATCAGGCCCGGGAAAATCGTGATCCACCACTCCCCCGAGAACAAATAGTCGTTGCCCACACGAATGAGCGTGCCCAGTGATGGCGAAGTAGGCGGTGCGCCCACCCCCAAAAATGACAGCGTGGCCTCGGTGATGATGGCCGTGGCCACCTGGATGGTGGCCAACACCATGACCGGCCCCATCACGTTGGGTAGCACATGCTTGACCATGATGCGCAGGGGCGCCACACCCGTCACGCGGGCGGCTTGCACATATTCCTTGTTGCGCTCCACCAGCGTGGTGCCACGCACGGTTCGGGCGTATTGCACCCATCCGGTGAGCGAGATCGACAGGATCAACACGCCAAAAGCCAGGGACTCGTGTGCATTGGGGAACAAGGCCCGGCCCACCCCCGCGATCAACAACGCAACCAAAATGGCTGGGAAGGACAGCATCACATCGCACAAGCGCATGAGCAAGGCGTCGATCCAGCCGCCTTTGAAACCCGCCAGCAAGCCCAGGCCCACGCCCACGACCACCGACAACACCACCGAGGCCAAGCCCACCACCAAAGAAATGCGCGAGCCGTAAATCAGGGCAGACAAAATGTCGCGCCCCTGATCATCGGTACCGAGCAAAAACTTGGTGCTGCCGCCCTCCATCCAGGCCGGGGGCAAGCGGGCGTCGCTCAGCTCCAGGGTGGCCAGATCAAACGGGTTGGTGGGCGAGACCCAGCCGGCAAAAATCGAACAAAAAAGACAAACGAAGGCAATGCCAGCCGCCACCATCGCCGTGGGCGACTGGCGGAAGCTGTAACCGACATCGCTGTTCAGCCAGCGTTTCAATGCGTTCATGGATTACTTGATGGTGATGGACTTGAACGGCATGAAGTTGTCGCCGCGCTGCACCAGCGTGACCTTCTTGCTGGTGCCCCAGGCCAGCGCTTGCTGGTGCAGCGGCAAGTGGCCAATGTCGGCGCTGTGCAGTTCAAAGGACTCGCGGATCATGGCGTTGCGCTTGGCCTGGTCGGTCTCGCCTTGCACCTTGATCATCAACTCGTCAACCTTGGGGTTGCAGTAAGCGCCCAGGTTGAACTGGCCTGCGCCCTTGTCGTCGGGGCAGCGCATCAGCGCGTTCAGGGCGTTGTGTGCGTCGTAGGTGCTGGGGGTCCAACCCAACAAATAGAAGCTGGTGTCACGGCGCAAGATCTTGGGGAAGTAGGTGCCTTTGGTCTCGGCCTTGAGGTTGACCTTCACGCCCACACGCGCCAGGTTGGCGGCCACGGCTTCGCAGATCTGGCCATCGTTCACATAGCGGTCGTTTGGGCAGTTCATGTCCACCGAGAAGCCTGTGGGGTAACCTGCTTCGGCCAGCAGCTTTTTGGAGGCTTCGGGGTCAAAGGGCAGGCGCTTGTTCAGGTCGGCGCTGTAGCCGTTGATGCCGGGCCCCACCATCAAGGCGCTGGGGTTGGAGGCGCCACGCATCACGGTGCGCTTGATGCCTTCGATGTCGATGGCCTGGTAGAAGGCTTGGCGCACACGCTTGTCCTTGAAGGGGTTCTTGCCCTTCACGCTGGAGTAGAGCAACTCGTCACGCTTTTGGTCCATGCCCAAAAAGATGGTGCGCAGTTCCGGGGCCACCAGGGCGCGGGTGTTGGCGCCCGCATTGATGCGCGGCACGTCCTGCACCGGCACGGGTTCCATGATGTCGATCTCGCCCGACAGCAAAGCCGCCACGCGGGTGGGATCGTTGGCAATGACGGAGAAGATCACCTCGTCCACATTGCCGTCGATCTTGCCCCAGTAATTGCCGTTGCGGACAAAAGTGGTGCGCACATTCGGCTGGCGCTCGCGCAGGCGATAAGGGCCTGTGCCGTTGGCGCGGAAAGAAGCCGCGTTTTCAATGCCCTTGCGACGGTCCACCGGGCGCGTGGCCTGGTTGTCCTCACACCACTTCTTGCTCATGATGTAAACGGTCGACAAGACGTTGGGCAAGATGGGGAACGGGGCCTTAGTTTCGATCTCAATGGTGTGGCTGTTGATCTTGCGCACTTCCTTGATGTCGTTGGTGTTGCTGCGCATGTCAGAGCCTTCGCCTGCAGCGCGGTTGATCGAGAACACCACGTCGTCGGCGGTGAACGGCGTGTCGTCGTGGAAGCGCACGTTCTTGCGCAGCTCGAAACGCCACACAGTGGGCGATGTCTGCTTCCATGAAGAGGCCAGGCCGGGTTCAAACTTCAAGTCTTTGCTCACGGCCACCAGCGATTCGTAGACGTTGTTGGTCACGCTCAGTTGCAGTGACTCGTTGAGCGAATGCGGGTCCATCGACAAGGCGTCGCCCTGGTTGGCGATGCGCACCGTGGCCGCGTGTGCAGCGCCCAAGGACAAGGTCGAGACGATGGCCGCAGCCACCAGCGAGCGGGAGAGTTTGGAAGTGCGCATGAGAAAACTCCTGAGGTTGAAAGTGAAAACGGTCAAGACTTGACCGTGGTGCCCATGGGCAAGGCCTGCTCCACCAAACTGGCGTGCAAGGCCGCGCCCAAAGACAGGATCTCGTCGTTGAAATCGTAACGGCTGTTGTGCAGCGGATGAGGGCCGGGGCCGTGTGGCAGGCCTTGGCCGATGCGGATGTACGCCCCAGGCTTGGCCTGGAGCATGAAGGAAAAATCTTCGCCGCCCATGCTGGGCAGCATGTTGCGCCAGACCTTGTCTTCGCCCACCAAGCTGGCCGCCACATCGCAGGCAAACTGCGCTTCGGGCACGGTGTTCACCGTGGCGGGGTAGACGCGCTCGTAAGTCAATTCGGCCGATGCGCCAAAGCCCTGGGCGATGCCGGTGCACAAAGAGCGCAGACGGTCTTCGATCTGGTCTTGCACACCCTCGCTGTAAGTGCGCACCGTGCCCACCAAAGTCACCTCGCCCGGGATCACGCTCATCGCACCCGGATGGCCGCCCTGCATCGAGCAGATGCTGACCACCGCTTGATCAAAGGCCGACAGGTTACGGGCCACCACGCTTTGCGCGGCGGTGATGATGTGGCCTGCCACCAGCACGGGGTCAACCGCCTGATGCGGGCGGGCACCGTGGCCACCTTTGCCGCGAATGTGGATCTCGATCCGGTCCACCGCCGCCTGCATGGGGCCAGGGGTGATGCCGATCACGCCCAAAGGCGTTTCGGGGGAGTTGTGTTGGGCGTAGACCTGCTCACACGGAAAGCGCTCGAACAAGCCGTCTTCCATCATGGCGCGGGCACCCGCGTAGCCTTCTTCGCCGGGCTGAAAAATCAGCACGGCCGTGCCGTCAAAGCGCCGGGTTTCGGCCAAATAGCGCGCAGCGCCCATCAGCATGGCGGTGTGGCCGTCGTGACCGCAGCCATGCATGAGACCGGGCTTGGACGATTTCCAGGTGCATTCGTTGAACTCGGTCAGGGGCAGCGCATCCATGTCGGCCCGCAGGCCAATCATGCGGCCCGGGTTGCTGGCCGAGCGGCCCTGACCATGCACCAAGGCCACCACACCGGTTTTGCCGATGCCCGTGTGGATGCTGTCCACACCGCAAACCTTGAGCATCTCGGCCACGCGGGCTGAGGTGTAGACCTCTTCAAAGCCCAGCTCGGGGTTGGCGTGCAGGTCGCGCCTGAAAGCCGTCAACTCCGGGTGGAACTGGGCGATGCGTGCAAACGCCGCGCCCCGCCCCAAGACTGACTGCAAAGAAGCGCCCATGCTCAGTGCCCCCCGGGCTTGCCCACGCGCAGGCGCGGATCGACCACAAAGTACAGCAAGTCCACGATCAGGTTGATGACCACAAAGATCAAAGCGATCAGACACAAATAAGCCGCCATGACCGGGATGTCGGCAAACGTGACCGCCTGAATGAACAGCAAGCCCATACCCGGCCACTGGAACACCGTCTCGGTGATGATGGCAAACGCGATCAAACCGCCCAACTGCAGCCCAGTGATGGTGAGCACGGGCACCAGCGTGTTCTTGAGCGCATGGCCAAAGTGGATGGCGCGGTTGGACAGGCCGCGTGCACGCGCGAACTTGATGTAGTCGGTGCGCAGCACCTCCAGCATCTCGGCCCGCACCAGGCGCATGATCAGCGTGAGCTGGAAAATGGCCAATGTGACGGCGGGCAGCGTGATGTGGTGCCAGCCCTTGGCCGTCATCAAACCGCTCGTCCACCAGCCCATTTGCACCACCTCGCCCCGGCCAAAGCTCGGGAACCAGCCCAGCATCACGGCGAACACCAGGATCAACAAAATGCCGATCAGGAAGGTGGGCAGCGAGACACCCAGCAACGAGATGGTCATGATGAGCTGGCTGGCCCAGGTACCCCGACGCAGAGCGGCGTACACCCCCATGGGGATGCCAATGACCAGCGCCAAGGTGGCGGCCACCAAAGCCAGCTCCAGGGTGGCGGGCAGGCGCTCGGCGATCAGGCGCGAGACCTTGGCCCCCTGACGCAGGCTCAGGCCAAACTCGCCTTGCACCGCGTTGGACAAAAAGTGCCAGAACTGCACGAAAAACGGCTGGTCCAGACCCAGATCGGCACGCAACATGTCGATTTGCTCTTTGGTGGCGTCTTGCCCCAACAAGAACACCACCGGATCGCCCACATACTGGAACAACAAAAACGCGATGAAAGCGACCGTGACCATGACGACCACGGCCTGGATCAGCCGCTGCAGGATAAAAGCGAGCATCAGTTGACCTTGATCAGCGACCAGTCGAGGCGGTTGTCAGGGCGGTGCACCACTTCCACATTTTTCTTCATGGCCCAAGGGATGACCTGGTTGTGCAGCGGGATGTGCGACACCGTGTCGTTGGACAACTGCAAACCTTCGGTCAGCAGGCGGTTGCGCACGGGCAAGTCGGTCTCGGTCTTCACGCGGTCCACGATGTAGTCCATGCGCGGGTTGCTGTAACGGCCCACGTTGTAATTGCCGTCACCCCCTGTGCCCACGCTGCGGGTGAGCGATTGCAGGCTGTACAGCGCATCAAACGTCGGCACGCCCCAGCCCAGCATGTAAATGCTGGCTTCGTAGCGCTGGATCATGGGGAAATACGTCACCAAAGGCATGGTGCGCAGCTTGGCCTTCACACCCACTTTGGCCCACATGGCCGTGATGGCCTGGCAGATTTCTTCGTCGTTGATGTAGCGGTTGTTGGGGCAGGCAAAGTCCACCTCAAAGCCGTTGGGATAACCGGCCTCGGCCAGCAGCTTCTTGGAGGCGTCTTGCGAATAAGGGAAACGGGTGTCGACAGCTTTGGTCCAGCCATTGACTTGCGGGGCCACCAGTGCGCCCGTGTTTTGCGACAGGCCACGCATGGTCACGCGGTGGATGGTGTCGATGTCAATGGCCTGGTACAGCGCCTTGCGCACTTTCACATCCTTGAGCGGATTCTTGCCCTTCACGCTGGAGCCGGGCAGCTCATCGCGGTGCTGGTCCATCCCCAGGAAAATGGTGCGGTTTTCAATGCCATCCACCACCTTCAGGTTGGCGTTGTTGCGCATGCGGCCCAGGTCTTGGGGGCTGGGGTCCAGCACGAAATCGATCTCGCCCGACAACAAGGCAGCCGCACGTGTGGCTTCGTTCTTGATGGGGGTGTAGACGATTTCGGTCACATTGGTGGGCACCTCAGACCAACCCCACCAGTTGGGGTTTTTCACCAGCACCAGCTTTTGGTCGGGCTGCCATTCCTTGACCATGTAGGCGCCGCTGCCCATGGCATTGCGGTGGGCAAAGTTTTCGTCCTTGGTTTTGGCGTCTTTGGGCTCCACCGACTTGTTCTTCTCGGCCCAGGCCTTGCTCATGATGCGCAGCTCGGTCAGCTGGTTCAACAACACAGGGTTGGGACCGCTCAAAATGATGTCCACGGTGTTGGCGTCGACCTTGACGATGCGGCTGAAACCCTGGGTGTAGACGTTGAAGTTGGAGGTCTTGGCGCGTGCGCGGTCCAGAGAAAACACCACATCGTCAGCGGTCAGTGCGCTGCCATCGCTGAACTTGACGCCTTTGCGCAAGTTGAAGCGGTACTGCGTGGCCGACATCTCTTTCCACGAGGTGGCCAGCTTGGGTTCGATTTTGAAGGTTTTGCTGTTGTAGTAGACCAGCGAGTCAAAAATGGCGGCATGCACGCCATTGCCGAGGGCATTGTTTTGTGAATGGATGTCGAGCGTGGGGATGTCGCTGGCGCTGGACCATTTGAAAGGCTTGGCTTGCACCGTGGCCGCGGCCATGAGGCCCGCCAAACCCAGAGACAACACCAGCGTGGTCGCGCGGACGGACAAATTTGCAGCGTTTTTCATCAAATCACCTCGTTCATGGAATGCGATGTACAGGACTGCATACTATGCAACATTCAGGCCCGAGTCAGGGAGAGGGAATTCCCCCAAATAGCCTGTCGCGCACAAGACTGGTGCACGCACAGGGGCCATTCAGTGCAAAACTTCAATCCAACCGGATGTCGCCGTACCAGGCCCGCACATTGCCACGGGTGTTGTCCGAGTCGGTCATGATGGCCATGCCCACCAAGGCGCCGGGCGCTTCGCCAAATGCCTTTTCAAAATCGGCCCGCATATCGCGCTCGTACTGGCGCCATTGCCGAATGTGGGCAGGCCCAGACTCCACCACCAGCTTGCGCACACGGTCGGTACGCGGGTTGACGATGACCGAACCTACCGGTCGTCGGTTGCACCAGACATACATCAGCGTGGCATAAGGCAAAGGCTCGCCCGTGAGCGCCTCGGTCAGGTCGCTGAGCATGGCGTTTTTGGCTGAAAACCGGCTGCGGTCCCCCTCAAAAGCCAAAATCAGGCGAACAGGCGCGTCTTCACTGTCACGCTCGCCCATGTCAGCCTCAGCCAGCAAATTGTCAATTTGCCACGCAAATTGCAGCCTGCCCAACTGCGCAGGCTGCACATTCAGCCGCTGGCGCAACATGCTGGCAGACGGCTGTGCGTGGGCGCTCAAAGCATCACGTTGGTCATGTTTTTCAAGCTTGAAAGCGGTGCGCAGCTTGCCGGGCAAGGGCAAGGTCATCGCCTCCCACTGCGCTTTGTCTTGGGAGCTGAGTTGTACGCCTGCTGGGATGGGCAGCAATGGATGTTGATGCTGCCCAGCGAATATTGAGTGTCATTTCACACGACAGCTTGTGTGCCGTCGCACCGTGACTGCAGTCAGCCTCTGCACATCATTGCAGCAAATCGATCACTTCAGTCCCTGAAGATACAGAAGGTGGCGCGGACAAATAAGCCATCAATCCACCCCAAACACTACGAATGGTGTCCGCTGAATTGTCAGCATGTGTTTTGCTTGCGTAGATGGCGAACACCAAGCCCTTACCTGTTTCGTCCCAGCAAGTTTTGCACTCAACAATGCCGGGGATACGTTTAAGGTGTTCGCCGACAGCTGGCATCGCAGCCCGCATTTCAGGCAGTTTGGCAGGGTCAATTTGAATCGAAGTCACTCGTGCGAACATGTGGATCTCCAAGGATTAACCGCTAAATGTTGTCTTGTGCACACAAAATTGCAAACAGGTATTTGCCCTAATGGGTTTGCAAGAACAGCACAGTGGCCATCCACTGCAAAACTTCAATCCAACCGGATGTCGCCGTACCAGGCCCGCACATTGCCACGGGTGTTGTCCGAGTCGGTCATGATGGCCATGCCCACCAAGGCGCCGGGCGCTTCGCCAAATGCCTTTTCAAAATCGGCCCGCACATCGCGCTCGTACTGGCGCCATTGCCGAATGTGGGCAGGCCCAGACTCCACCACCAGCTTGCGCACACGGTCGGTACGCGGGTTGACGATGACCGAACCTACCGGTCGTCGGTTGCACCAGACATACATCAGCGTGGCATAAGGCAAAGGCTCGCCCGTGAGCGCCTCGGTCAGGTCGCTGAGCATGGCGTTTTTGGCCGAAAACCGGCTGCGATCCCCCTCAAAAGCCAAGATCAGCCGCACAGGCGCGTCTTCACTGTCACGCTCGCCCATGTCGGCCTCGGCCAGCAAATTGTCGATTTGCCACGCAAATTGCAGCCGGCCCAACTGCGCGGGCTGCACATTCAGCCGCTGGCGCAGCATGCTGGCAGACGACTGTGCGTGGGCGCTCAAGGCATCACGTTGGTCATGTTTTTCAAGTTTGAAAGCGGTGCGCAACTTACCGGGCAAGGTCACAGGCTCCCACTGCGCTTTGTCTTTGGAGCTGAAATGCAAGCCACTGGCGGGCTTGGTCAGCAAGGATGTTTTTGGCGCAGCGTCTTGGAACGACGCGCAGGCACCCAGCCCCAAGGCCAAAACCACCACCCCAGCTGTTCGAATCCAACGGCGTCCATTGTTCATGCGTGTCTCTGCGGGTACCCAACATCACTGGGCATCTGATGACAAGGGTATAAAAAAACCCACCGTGTTGCCACGGTGGGTTTTTAAGCTTTTAACTCTCAGCTGGCTTGCGCCAGCGTTGAATTAGAAGGAGTGCTTGATGCCAGCTTCGAAGCCTTTGGATGTCAGGCCTGTGAAATCGCTGGCAGCAGCGGAACCAACATTCATACCGTAGTTGGCTTCGTTGTTCAGGCTGGAGTAAGCAGCGTACACGGAAGTGCGCTTGCTCAAGTCATACACACCACCAAAAGCAACTTGGTTGCCGACTTTATCGCTGCCCAATTTACGAGCAACATAAGAAGCCTTCAGAGTCAAAGCGCCCATGGGAGCAGCGACGCCCAAGATGGTGGACTTGAAAGTATCAGCGTAGAAAGATGCTTTGTCTGTCTTGTAACCAGCGCTCAACTTAGCAACGCCCAAGTCATAGGAACCGGCCAAGAAGTTGGTTGTAATTTTTTGATCATCGCCTGCATCATTTGCTGCGTTGGTAACACCACCCTTGGTCACTTGGTTACCGTAAGCCGCAATCAATGGACCGTTAGCATAAGCCAACTTGACGCTGGTCATGGTGCCTGCTTTTTTAGCAGCAGCAGTGTTTTCGCCGCCAAAGCTGTACATGCCGCTCACAGTGAAGCCACTGAAAGAAGGGCTGTAGTAAGCAACGCTGTTGTTAGCGCGAACAGCATTGGGATCAGCGTAGGTATTCGAAGCGACAGTAACAGATGCATCCTTACCAGTCGACGCAGTGTTGGCAGTTGTGAAAGACGAACCAGTAGCCGCGGCAACAGTTGTGCTAGTAGTCACGCTGTTGGCCAGGTTGTAAGAAGAACCAACACCGTTGGTGCCGAATGGATCAGCGATACCAGCGATCGTGAACAATGGGGTGTAGTCACGACCCAAGCGAACTTCACCGAAACCACCGGCCACGCCGATGGTGGACTTGCGCGTGAAGTTGAAGCCGGCAGAAGTGCCGACGTCAGGAGCCATGCCGCCTTCGAAGTGGAAGTTGGCCTTCAAGCCACCGCCCAGGTCCTCTGTACCGTTCACGCCGAAACGGCTGGAGTACAGGCCGTCTTGAGACATGCCGCTGAACTTGTTAGCGCCAGAGGTCACGTTGCGGTAGCCGAGGTCAGCACCACCGAACAAAGTCACGGAAGATTGTGCGAAAGCAGCGCCGGAAACTGTCAGAACAGCCAGAGCAATCAGAGTTTTTTTCATTGCAAATTTCTCCAAAGTTTAAAAAAGAGCTTCGAATCCACCAGGTGAAGTTCACCCGTCTGAACGCTTAGCCAACCTCCAAATTCGGAAGGTTGTGTGTATTCGACCAGAGCAAAGCCTCTTTTCCAAGAATTTCAATGAATAAAGGTCTTTTCCGTTGCATCGTTGCAACAAACCTGAGGCCATCATTTCTGATTGAATCACTTTCGCTCTACTTTTATCAATCAATTCAACAACTTCCGGAGATTGTCAAATGCAACAGATGAACAATCAAAACCGGCTACCCTCTGGAGATGACGGGTCAACCAGCCTTCGAGGCACCGACTTCGGGGCTCTTTGCTAAGCTAGACTTTATGAATACACATGCTTTGATCCTGGCTGCTGACAGCGCTTTGCGCACCCTGTGGGCTGAGCCCCGCGCCAGCCGCCCCACCCCCAAGGCCGCCACCGCCGAGTTGGAATTGACCGATGCGGAGCGGCGAGAGGCTGCTGCGCTGATGCGTGTGAACCACGTGGGCGAGGTGTGCGCCCAGGCGCTGTACACCGGGCAAGCGCTGGCTTGCAAAGACCCAGCTTTGCGCGCCCAGCTGGCTGAGGCCAGCCGCGAAGAGACAGACCACCTGGCTTGGACGCAGCAGCGCCTCAACGACTTGAAAGACCGCCCTTCGCTCTTGAACCCGCTTTGGTACGCGGGGGCTTTTGCCATTGGTTACGCCGCAGGCAAGCTGGGCGGGGACCAGGTAAGCCTGGGCTTTGTGGTCGAGACCGAACGGCAAGTTGAAGCGCATCTGCAAAGCCATATGGACCGCTTGCCCGCCGCTGACAGCGCCTCTCGTGCCATCGTGGCGCAAATGAAGGCCGATGAAATCACCCATGCCCAAATGGCCATGAAGGCCGGGGCGGTGGAGCTGCCCAGGCCTGTTAAGTCACTGATGCAGCTGGCATCCAAGGTGATGACGACTGTGGCGCACCGGGTTTAAGCCGAGCTTCAAGCCGCTTCCAGCACCTCAAAACTTGTCGTGATCTCGGCCGTTTTGCCCAGCATGATGCTGGCAGAGCAGTATTTGTCATGGCTCATGGCAATCGCCCGCTCCACCGCACTGGCTGGCACGCCTTTGGCCGTGACCGTGAAGTGCATATTGATCTTGGTGAAGACTTTGGGATCTGTCTCGGCGCGTTCGCTGCTGATCTTGACGCTGCAACTGCGCACGTCGTGGCGGCCGCGCTTGAGGATGAGCACCACGTCATAGGCTGTACAGCCGCCAGTACCGGCCAGTAGCATTTCCATCGGGCGCGGGGCAAGGTTCTGGCCGCCGTTTTCGGGCTTGGCGGTGTCTGGAGCGCCGTCCATGTTGACGATGTGGCCGGAGCCGGTTTCGGCGACAAAGCCCATGCCCGAGCGGGTGCCGGCAGCGCCGGTCCAGGTGACTGTGCATTCCATATTGTGTTTCCTAAGTGCATTGTCCCAACTGATTAGAGGGATCGTTTGATGTGTTTATGGTGGTCGACTTTACAAGTTTTTGCATTTTGAGACAGCCAACTTGCTGCAACGCAACAAAAACACACGTACAATTGCGAACATGCGTGCTTTTTTGCATGCGCTAATTGTCTCCTCCACCCTCTGAAAAGGTGGATTTGCCCCAAGTCGCAAGGCTTGGGGCATTTTTTTGGCCTAAAAACTGTGACAGGCTCAAATAAATAAAAACTATAGATTAAAAATTGTAACTTGGATGTATAAAAGAAACCTCAAATTCATGAGCGTTGATGATGCAATACATCTCTATTCAAAAGGTTTTTTTAGCAACTTGCGTGTCGGGCTGCGCACTCCATGGTCTGGCCCAAGATGCGATCGTGATCACTGAAAAAGCGTACGAGTTCAGGCAATTTGAACGCGTTCAAATCACGGGCTCGAGCATCCTGCGCAAAGAGGTCATGCAGTCTTTGCCCGTGCAACTCATCACCCGGCAAGACATTCAAAATGCACAAGCCAAGAGTCTGGAAGATTTGTTGCATGCACATCCAGCTATGCTGAATTTCAGCCAGCCGTCCAATTTGGGGCTGACCCGGGGGGGCTATTCCTCGGCGGCATTGCACGGTATGCCGACAGGCACGCTGGTGCTGCTCAACGGACAACGTCTGGCCAGCTACCCCAGACAGACCATCACCGGCGTAGAGCGCAGTGGCACAGATTTATCGCAAATTCCGCTCAGCGCTGTTGACCGCATTGAGCTGCTAACCGACGGTGCTTCCTCACTTTACGGTACTGACGCCATCGCCGGGGTGGTGAACATCATCACACTGACAGAGCGCAAGCAATGGGAGGTGACGGCACAAACGCGCATCCCTGATCATCAAAAGGGACAGAGCAAAAGCCTGCAAATCAACGGCGGCAAAGGTGCCCTCAAGCGTGACGGGTACAGCTGGATTTTCACTGCAGAGATCGAACAGCAAGACGACCTGCTAGGCCAAGACCGTCCTTACGCATCGCCTGGGCGGTATCGGTTTTCTCATGAGGGTGCCTCGTACACCTTCGATGGCTCTTTGCTGACGGCTGCTCAATCCGTTCCAACACTGGGTGGGCCATCGGGTCGTCTCTGGAATGCGATGTACAAAAACGGCGAATGTCCAAAACCGTACGTTGCAGACCGGACCCAGCCCGCATGTCTTTACAACCCCTATGGGGATATGAGCATCTACCCCAAACAGGACATGAAGCGCCTGCATTCGCAACTGCAATGGCAGACCTCTGCGGGCGTTGCTCATGCCGAGCTGCTGCACAGCCAAATCGATCAAGAACGCCACAGCATGCTTTGGGACACATATGGCCTCAACATCGGCAGCAAGCCGACCGACCCTGGTTACGCCTTGGCACTGGCACAGGGCTTCACGCCAGGACAAACAACTTTGCTGTGGCGCCCATCGGAGTTGGGCGCGCTGCGTCAGTTTTACAAAGACGAATACACCAGCCTGCGCACAGGTATCAAAGGCACGTGGGCCAATTGGGACTATCAAGCCAGCGCGTCATGGTCTCAGAGTTCGGGTCAGTTCTTAAGAGAAACGGCCACGTACCCCAACCTGGGTCGAACCACAGACGGCACCCGGGTTTTGATAAATGATGCGCTGCTGACGCCACTTCATTCAAACACACCCAGCAGTGCACAACTGAGGGCCCTGCTGGCGTCTTTGCCCACACCCCGACTCTTTGACCAAGGGATGACACAGACGCAAGCGCTGCAACTGAATGCGTCGAAAGCGATGGCTGAAGTCAATGGCCAGGATGTCTTGGTGGGCTGGGGAACAGAGTGGCGCCAACATACAGACCGCTACACACCGACGGTGTCAGATCAACCCGCTTTCAATGCCTCCCGAAAAATTTGGGCGCAGTATGCTGAGCTGATTTGGCCTGTCGCCCACAATGCCGAGATCACCGGGGCCGTTCGCCATGACCAGTACAGTGACTTTGGTCACACCACCAACGCCAAACTGGCTGGCAAATGGCAATGGTCGCCTCAATGGCTGCTGCGAGGCTCGCTCGGGACAGGCTTTCGGGCGCCAACCTTGGGGCAAATGACAGAAACAGAAATATTTTCAAGCTCCTTCGCTACCAGCCCGGGCTGTACAAGCGCATTGAACCAAGTGGCCGCGCAACTGTCACAAAATTTGAGGCGATCCGGAGAATGTGTGAACGATGGAAGAATTTGGGTGTCCGGCCGAGGCTCCCGCGACTTGAAGCCTGAAACGTCCGTTCAGCAAACCTTGGGACTGCGCTTCATGCCCAGCGCCAATCACTCACTCAGTGTGGACCACTGGCGCATCAGCATGCGCAATACGATCCGCCAGTACCCCGGCAGTCTTGTCATATCAGACCCGCTGAACAATGCGCGCTATTTCACCCTGGACGCTGCTGGGCGACTAGACCTTTATTTGCCAATGGTCAACATGGGCTCCTCGGTGAAATCGGGTCTGGACCTCGCATGGATTTACCGGGTGCCCATTGACAGTGGACGGCTTTTCTTCAAGTTTGACACCACGCATTACCTCAAGTCCGAACAAACCACAACACCGGGCTCGGCCCCTGTGAGTGATTTGGGGAAGTATTCAGCGGCGTCTGGAACGATCACACCGCGCAACGTGACGCGCTGGACCATGACCTACCAGCACCTCAAGGGGGCAATGTCCACAACACTGAACCACACCAGTGGGTACATCAACAGCACGATCAGCGCCCGAGACACACAAACCGGACAGCTCACCACCATCAACGGAATGCAAACGCCCGCCTTCTGGACGCTGGATGTGCAAACCCACTACAACTTAACGCCGAGCGTGACCTTGAGGGCTGCCATCGGGAATCTTTTCAACCGCGAAGCACCCCTGTCCTTTACTCAGAACACCTCCACCGTTGTAGGTGTGAACACCAATTTGAGCTCGGTATGGGGGCGCATGTTTTCATTGGGCGTGACGGCACGCTTTTAAACAAGGCTACAAATCGTCGGCGGTATCATCACTCGACTGCACCCGGATGATCTGGGCGCGCGCCTATTGATTCCATATGACTACATCCCGACTTCGCCCCGCCGACTACCTGATCAAAATCCTGAACGCCAAGGTCTATGACGTGGCGAGCGAGTCGGCCCTCGAAACCGCCAAAAACCTGTCGCGCCGCCTGGGCAACCAGGTGCTGCTCAAGCGCGAAGACCAGCAGCCCGTGCACAGCTTCAAGCTGCGCGGGGCCTACAACAAGATGGCGCACCTGACGCCTGAGCAGCTCAAAAAAGGCGTGATCTGCGCCTCGGCAGGCAACCACGCGCAAGGCGTGGCGCTGAGCGCCAGCCGCCTGGGCACCCGCGCCGTGATCGTCATGCCCACCACCACGCCGCAGGTCAAGATCGATGCGGTCAAAGGCCTGGGCGGCGAAGTGGTGTTGTTTGGTGACAGCTATTCCGACGCTTACAACCACTCGGTGGCGCTGGAGAAAAAGCAGGGTCTGACGTTTGTGCACCCGTTTGACGACCCGGACGTGATCGCGGGCCAGGGCACCATCGCCATGGAAATGCTGCGCCAGCACCAAGGACCACTCGATGCGGTGTTTGTGGCGATTGGCGGCGGTGGTCTCATCAGTGGCGTGGCCAACTACATCAAGGCGGTGCGCCCCGGCGTCAAGGTGATTGGCGTGCAGATGAACGACTCGGACGCCATGATCCAGTCGGTGGCCGCCAAACAGCGCGTGACGCTGCCCGATGTGGGCCTGTTCTCGGACGGCACCGCCGTCAAGCTGGTGGGCGAGGAGACTTTCCGCGTGGCCAGCAATTTGGTGGACGACTACATGACGGTGGACACCGACGCGGTGTGTGCGGCCATCAAGGACATCTTTGTGGACACGCGCTCCATCGTGGAGCCCGCCGGTGCATTGGCAGTGGCCGCCATCAAGCAGTATGTAGCTGCGCACAAATGCAAGGGCCAGACCTTTGCGGCCATCTTGTGCGGCGCGAACATGAACTTTGACCGCCTGCGCTTTGTGGCCGAACGCGCCGACGTGGGCGAAGAAAAAGAAGCCCTGTTTGCGGTCACCATTCCGGAAGAGCGCGGCAGCTTCAAGCGCTTTCTGGAGTTGATCGGCAGCTTACCGGGTGGCCCACGCAATGTGACCGAATTCAATTACCGCATGAGCGACTCGGACAAAGCCCATGTGTTTTTGGGTTTGAGCACCCACGGCAAGGGCGAAAGCGCCAAGATCGCGGCCAAATTCAACAAGCAGCAGTTCAAGGCGATTGACCTGACACACGACGAGCTGGCCAAAGAGCACATCCGCCACATGGTGGGCGGGCACTCGGCGCTGTCACAAGACGAGAGACTGCTGCGCTTTGAGTTTCCCGAGCGCCCCGGTGCCCTGCTCAAATTCTTGAGCCTGATGCGCCCGGGTTGGAACATCAGCCTGTTCCACTACCGCAACCAAGGCGCGGACTACGGGCGCATTCTCGTAGGTATCCAGGTGCCGCCTAAAGACGGCAAAGCGTTTGATAAGTTTTTGCAGGCGCTCGGGTATCCGTATGCGGAAGAGACGGATAACCCGGTTTATCGCTTGTTTTTGCGAGGGTGAAAGAACCTTCAGCGCTTGTCAGCTGGTGGCAATTCCAGCAAAACCTCTGCGGAGGAAGACTTCAAACGGGCTTGTCGCGCGGTCAAAGACACGAGAGTCCAGCCGTCTTGGACGGTTTGGCCGACCCGGTACGCCTTGGGCGGTTGGCCGTCTGTGGCGATCAGGGCGCTGCCTTGGCCCGAGACGCTGGCGATCACACCCATCAGTTTGTGGTTGGTGCTGGTCTGCGGTGCAGGAATTGCATCCGAACTTATCGCTTGACCCAATGCCCTCGCCATGGGCGCGTGCAAGTCGGCCATACGGCTCGACGCAACAGAGACCGAAACCACAGCCTTTGTTTCGGGCTTGGGCCACTGCAGTGCCCAATAAGCCATGCTGGCTGCCGCAAGGGCCCAGACGGCTGCTATCAGCAGGGTCAAACCGTGACGCCCGGAAAAGCGCTGCAATGAAAATGTCAACATGTCCAGATTATGATGGTCCTTATGAAAACAGGATTGATACACAAGTCGCGCCAGCAACGTGGCTTCACGCTGATTGAATTGATGGTGGTGCTGGCCATCATTGGCGTATTGGCGGCACTGATCGTGCCGAATGTGTTGAGTCGCGCTGACGATGCGCGCATCACCGCAGCACGCACCGATGTGGGCAACCTGATGCAGGCCCTCAAGCTTTACAAGTTGGACAACCAGCGTTTCCCGACTGGGGAGCAAGGGCTGAACGCGCTCACGCTCAAGCCCAGTACCGAGCCGGTGCCGGGCAATTGGAAGCCCTATCTGGACAAACTGCCCAACGACCCCTGGGGCCGCCCTTACCAATACATGAACCCGGGCATCAAAGGCGAGGTGGATGTGCTGTCCTTTGGCGCTGACGGGCAAGCCGGCGGCGAGGGCAACAATGCGGACATTGGCAGCTGGCAGTAAATGCCCGCAGCCTCAACCCCGAGGCTTCACCCTCCTGGAGTTGCTGGTGGTCGTGGCTTTGATCGCGGTGGCCACGGCGGGTGTGAGCTTGTCGCTGCGGGACAGTGCAGAAAGTGCCCTGGAGCGCGATGCCGAACGCCTGGCCAACCTGCTTGAAACTGCACGCGCCCAGGCCCGCGCCAATGACGCACCTGTGGTCTGGCGAGCCCAAACCCAAGGTGATGCGCAAGGCTTTGTGTTCGAGGGTTTGCCGCCACCTGGCCTGCCAGAAGCGTGGCTGAACCCAAGCACCCGCGTTGCGCCCGATACCGCCCTGACGCTGGGGCCAGAGCCCTTGATCGAACCACAGGCTGTGGCTTTGCACAACAACACACGGCCCGAGCGGCAGTTGTGGGTGGTCACCGATGGGCTGCGGCCGTTCCGGGTGCAAAACGCAGCGGAATGGGTATCGCCATGAGCCAACGCGGTTTCACCCTGATTGAAGTGCTGGTGGCGCTCAGCATCACCGCTGTGGCTCTGATGGCGGGCTTGAAGGCGACTGGATCACTCAGCCGCAATGCCGATCGGCAGACGGTGACCCTGCTGGGGCAAATTTGCGCGGACAACGAACTCATTGCCCTGCGTCTGCGCAGGCAACTGCCCGACACAGGCAACCGCAGCGTGGAATGCACGCAGGCTGGGCGTGCGCTGCAGGTGGACGTGTCGGTGCGGCCCACGCCCAACCCCAACTTCAGACGGGTGGATGCGCGGGTGCTGGACCAAGGCGACTATGTGCTGCAGGTCTCTACCGTGATGGGGCGCAACTGATGCGCTCCCACAAATTCAAAGCCATTGCTCCCCAACACAGCGGTGGCTTCACGCTGGTTGAGGTGCTGGTGGCCATCAGCGTGATGGCCTTGATGGCCCTGATGGCTTGGCGGGGGCTGGACGGCATGCTGCGCACGCAAAGCAGCCTGCAATCGCGCTCTGACGAAGTCCGCACCTTGCAAGCCGGGCTGGCCCAATGGCAGACCGACCTGGACCAGCTGGCCGAATTGCCCGGCACACCCAGCTGGGACTGGGACGGTCAGGTGCTGCGCCTGACGCGCCGAAGTGCACAAGCGCCGCAGACCAGCGCAGACGCACAAGCCAGCGTGCGCGTGGTGGCCTGGACGTGGCGTCGCGACCCGGGCCGTCCGGGCGGGGGTGACTGGCAACGCTGGCAATCGCCCCTACTGACACAACGGCTAGATTGGCAAAACGCCTGGCGTCTGGCGCAGCAATGGGGCCAAACGCCGAGTGAGGCATCCCGCGCTGGCCAAGTACAGATTCACCCCTTGGCAGGCTGGCAATTGTTTGTTCACCGCGGCGGCAGCTGGACCAACCCCCTGTCGAGCGATGCCGTGACACAGGGGAATAACCCCGCTGCCAACGCCAGTGGCAACAGTCCCGATGGCGTTCGCCTGGTGCTGAGCCTGCCACCCGGCCCTTCGGGTGCCGGTGACGTGACCCTGGACTGGGTACGCCCCACCCTGTCGGGAGCGCCTTCGTGAGGTACAGCACGCCCACCCCACATAACCAGCGTCAGCAAGGTGCTGCATTGCTCATGGCCATGCTCACGGTAGCCCTGGTTACCACGCTGGCCAGTGCCGCCTTGTGGCAGCAATGGCGGCAAGTCGAGATCGAGATCGCCGAGCGTGGCCGCAGCCAAACGGCCTGGATGATGACGGGTGCGCTGGACTGGACCCGGCTGATCTTGCGGGAAGACGCTGTATCGGCACAAGGCACCGGCGTTGACCATTTGGGGGAACCTTGGGCTTTGCCGGTGCAAGAGTCCAAGTTGTCGACCTTTTTGTCGCAAGACCAGCAATGGCATGAAGGGGATGCCGAAGTGTTTTTGTCGGGCCAGATCACCGATGCCCAATCGCGCATGAATGTGATGAACCTGATCGAGGACGGCAAGGTCTCGTCCAAAATGCTGACCCGTTTTGCCGCCTTGTTTGAACGCCTGAGTCTGCCGCAGAGTGAACTGCAAAACCTGGCCATCCAACTGCAAGCCGCGCTGCAGGCCAAGGCCGACAACCATGACAAGCCCGCATCGGCCAGCACCAACACCGCTCTTATGCCAAAGCAAACTGCCCAGCTGGTGTGGCTGGGGCTGAGCCCCCGCACCTTGGCATCCCTAGAGCCCCACATCACCCTGCTGCCCGAAGCCACGCCCGTGAATCTGAACACGGCCTCGGCCGAAGTGTTGTCGGCCAGCTTGCCAGGACTGGACCTGGCCTCTGCCCGCCAAGCGGTGGACCTGCGCCAGCGCGGGCATTGGGCCAGCCTGGACGCCGCCCGCGAAGCCTTGGGCGCAGCGAGCCGCCAACTGGACGACAAACAACACAGCGTTCAAAGCCGTTATTTCGAAGTCCATGGCCGCATGCGGATTGACAACGTGGTGCAGCAAGAACAGTCGCTGGTGCGCCGCGACGGCAACCAAGTCAGCATGGTGTGGCGGGTGCGGAGCCCCCAGCAACGCCTGACCGCCCCTCTACAATGAGCCGCTCATGCGCACCCTGATCATTCAATTGCCGCTTGCCCTGCCAGGCTCCAGCCTGACGTACTGCCACGCTGTCTTTGACGCTGAACAGGGCACCGCACCTTTGAAAAAGCAGTGGGCCACGGCCAACCTTTTGCCGCTGGCAGACCGGCAAACTGAGGTGGTGGCCTTGCTGCCTGCGACCGTGCTGTCGTGGCACAGGGTGGACTTGCCGCCCGGCCTGCACAAACAAGCCTCCCGTCTGCAGTCAGCCTTGCAAGGCCTGTTGGAAGACCGCGTGCTGGACGATCCGGTGCAATTGCATATGGCCATGCAGCCAGACTGGAACAGCGCATCCCGCCCCTGGGTCGCCGTGTGCGATCGCAACTGGCTCGGTGCTCACCTGCAGGCGCTGGAGCAAGCGGGCCTCACGGTGCACCGCATCGTGCCTGAACTGAACCCATTGTCTGGCTTGGCCGTGGATGCCCAGCTGCAAGTGACAGGCCTGGGTGATGACGAATCCGGCTGGTTGTGGATGACCCACCCCGAGCGCGGCGTTTGGGGGCACCCCTTGCAAGCGCAACTTGGCCAGGGCAAGGGGCTTGGACTTTCCGAGCAAGACCGCCAAAGCATCGACATCCAGGCAGAACCTGGCATGGTGGCAAGGGTCAGCGACATGCTGGACGCACCCGCCCGCTTGATACCGCCCGGCCAACACTGGCGAGCCGCCATGGACGCCGACTGGGATCTGGCGCAGTTTGACTTCAAGGCGAATGCCCGTTCACGCCAAATGAAAGTTTGGCAACGCGCTGCCAGCACGTTTTGGCAAAGCGCCACTTGGCGGCCCGTGCGCTGGGGGGTGTGGGCCTTGCTGGCAGGTCAGCTGATCGGGCTCAATGCCTGGGCCTGGAAAACCCGCGCCGATTGGCAAGCGCAACAGCAAAGCTGGTCCCAAATCCTGCGCGAGACCTTTCCCAAAACACAGGTTGTGGTGGACGCGCCGCTGCAAATGGCCAAAGAAGTCGAGCGGCTGCGTCAGGCTTCGGGTCAACTCAGTGCCAGCGATCTGGAGTCGATGCTGGGCAGCCTGGGCCAGGCCATGCCTGCGGGTGTGGCGGCTCCGGGCCAATGGATTTACCAGCCGGGTCAATTGCGCCTGCAAAACTTCAAACTGGGCAACGCCGAACAGCAAGCCCTGCAAAAAACGCTGGCGGCTCGCGGCTACCGGTGGCGTGCAGAGGGCGAGGCCTGGGTGATGAGCGTCGCCCCATCGCAGGAGGGCAAACCATGAGCGACACCGCTCCAAAGAATTTGCTGGCCGCCTTGCAGCCCATCTGGGCCCAGCGCACGCCGCGCGAAAAACAACTCCTTCGCCTGTGTGCCGCGGTGCTGGTACTGGCTGCGCTTTGGCAAGTGGCGCTGGCACCGGCATGGCGCATCTGGCAAGCAGCGCCAGCTCAGCAGGCCCGATTGGACGCACAAACCCAAACCATGCGCCAGCTGCAAGCACAGGCGCAAAGCTTGCAAACGCCCAACCCCATCAGCAGGGCAGAGTCGGTTCAGTGGCTAGAAAATCAGCTGGCCGAATTGGGGCCTGGCGCCAAAGTCAATGTGCAAGGCGAGCGGGCTACCCTGAGCCTGGACGCCGCGCCACCTGAGGCTTTTGCACGCTGGATTGGCCTGGCACGAGAGCGTGCCTTGGCCATACCAGTGCAGGCCCAGCTGCAGCAAGGGGCCAGCCCGCTCAACAGCCCGGCGGTGTTGCGCGGCTCTTTGGTGTTGCGGCTGCCATGAGTGCCCGATCTGTTCGTCCAACTTGGGCACACGCCTTGTGGGGCGCGCTGCTGGGTTTGGGCTTGGCCTTGCTACTTTGGGCACCGGCACGTTGGCTGGCGTGGGGCATCGCACAAGCCAGCCAAGGCCAGGTGCAGTGGCGCGATGCACGCGGCACAGTGTGGTCAGGCTCAGCCCAACTGGTGTTGACCGGCGGCAGCGCCAGCCGCGATGCACAGGCTTTGCCCGGTCGCCTGCAATGGACACTGACACCGCGTTGGACGGGTTTGGACATCCGTTGGCTGGCCGACTGCTGCATGACCGACGCCGCCCAATTGCAGGTCCGGGCGGGCTGGTCCACTTGGCAAGTTCAAGCCAGTGACCACACCTCCACCTGGCCTGCTGCCTTGCTCACGGGTTTGGGCGCACCCTGGAACACATTGCAGCCCGATGGTCAGTTGCAGCTGCACACCCAGGCACTGCAACTTGACTGGGCGCAAGGCCGCATGCAACTGAAAGGCCAGGCCCAATTGCAATTGAACAATCTGTCAACCCGCTTGAGTTCCGGCCAGCCCATCGGCAGTTACCTGCTGATGCTGCGCGGCGACCCTGAAGGCACTCCCACCCCCAGCGTGCAACTGAGCACACAGGAGGGGCCTTTGCTGCTGAGCGGTGAAGGCCAATGGGTGGGCGCCCGCTTGCGCTTCAAGGGGGAAGCCAGTGCGCAAGAAGGTCACGCGCCAGCACTCAACAATTTGCTCAACATCCTGGGCCGCCGCGAAGGCGCACGCAGCCTGATTTCTTTGGGCTGAAGACCCAACCGCTTCCATCCATGCACACCACGAACGCCATGAACGTCACACCCTCAGCACGCCATTGGACGGCAACCTTGTCATCTCGCTCAAGTTGGCCATGGTTTGCCTTGACCCTGGCTTGCTTGGCCGGTCCCATGGCGCAAGCCCAAACTGCAGGTGAGCCTAAGGCCAGCGCAACCGCGGCGAACACCCGCCAAAAAGAGCCGGTCACGCTCAACTTTGTGAATGCCGAGATCGACGCCGTGGCCCGCACACTGGCCACCTTGTCGGGCTACAACGTGGTGGTGGACCCCCGGGTCAAAGGCACGATGTCGTTGTCGAGCAACCTGCCCGTGCCCCCCGCCCAGGCGCTGCGCCTGTTTGCCGCGCAGTTGCGCACACAAGGCTTTGCCGTGGTCGAATCGGCAGGCCTGTACACCGTGCTGCCCGAAGCCGAAGCCAAGCTGCAAAGCAGCGCCGTGTCGGCAGGGGCCGTGCCCGCAGGCACAGGCCAGATCGTCACCCAAATCTTCAAGCTCAACCACGAAAACGCCAACAACCTGGTGCCGGTGCTGCGCCCCCTCATCAGCCCCAACAACACCATCAACGTGAACCCGGGCACCAACGCGCTGGTGATCACCGACTACGGCGACAACCTGCAGCGCCTGGGCCGCATCATCGCGACGCTGGATGTGGCCAACGCCACCGGGGTGGAGATCATTCGCCTCAAACACGGCATTGCTGGGGACCTGGCGCCCATGCTGCAGCGCCTGATCGACTCGGGGGCGGCAGCGGGTGCGCCCGCCGCGCAGGGCCAAACCGACGCCCTGTTCAAAACCACCGTACTGGCTGAAACACGGACCAACTCGCTGATCGTGCGGGCGGCCAATCCGGCACGCTTGGCCTTGACCCGTTCTTTGGCCGAACAACTGGACCAGCCCAACGCCACCGGTACGGGCGCGGCCAGCGGCAACATCCATGTGGTGTATTTGAAAAATGCCGATGCCACCAAATTGGCGACCACCCTGCGTGCCGCCATGACGGCACAAGTCGGCAATACAGTGACCGGCACAGCCGGCTCGGCAGCGTCTGCAACAACCTCGACCGCTGCAACCAACACACCTGGCGCCAGCAGTGCCGCCACACAACCGTCCACAGGGGGACAAATTCAGGCCGACCCGGCCACCAATGCGCTCATCATCACAGCGCCCGAGCCGCAATACCGCCAGCTACGCAGCGTCATCGACATGCTCGACCAGCGCCGCGCCCAGGTGTTTGTGGAAAGTCTGATCGCCGAGGTCAGCGCCGACAAAGCCGCCGAGTTTGGCGTGCAGTGGATCAGCGGCACGGGCACAGGCAGCAACACCGTGGGCGTGTTGGGGACCAACTTTTCGGTGGGCGGCACCAATTTGCTGACCTTGGCAGCAGGTGCGGCGACGGGCCAATACACGCCATCGACAGGTCTCAATATCGCGCTTGGACAACAGCGAAACGGCGTACTGGCCTTAGGGGCACTGGCTCGCTTTTTGCAGTCGAGCGGCGATGCCAACGTGCTGTCCACACCCAACTTGCTCACCCTGGACAACGAAGAAGCCAAGATCGTGATTGGCCAAAACGTGCCCTTTGTGACCGGCTCTTATGCGGCAGCGGCAGCGGGCACGACCAACCCCTTCACCACCGTTGAACGCAAAGATGTGGGTCTGACACTGCGGGTCAGGCCCCAGATCAGCGAAAACGGCACGATCAAGATGCAGGTTTACCAAGAAGTCAGCAACGTCGACGCCAAATCCATCGGCTCCAAAGATGGCCTGATCACCAACAAGCGCTCCATCGAAACCAACGTGCTGGTGGACGACGGCTCCATCGTTGTATTGGGCGGTTTGCTGCAAGACGACACCAGCACCAGCCAGGAAAAAGTCCCCGGACTGGGTGACATCCCCTTGTTTGGCAATTTGTTCAAGTCAGAGGCACGCACCCGCAAAAAAACCAACTTGATGGTGTTCTTGCGCCCAGTGGTAGCGCGTGACGGCGCAGCCACAGAGGCTCTGTCCATGGGCCGTTATGAGCAAATGCGTTTAAATCAACAAGGCTTCCAGCCTGCCGCGACAGGGCCTTTGCCCGTCAATGGCTCGGCGGTGTTGCCGCCCCTGGGCACGGGGAACACGACATCTGCTGCACCGGCACCTGCAGCACACCAGTCCCGCCAGCCCTGAGCACCCAGCCATGCGCCACCCCCTGCCCTACGCCTTTGCCCGAAGCAGCCAACTGCTGCTGGAAGAAGATGGCGACCGCCTGACGCTGATTTGGTGCGACCAGAGCGACCGCTCGGCGCTGTCAGAAGTCACGCGCAAGTTCGCTACGCAAGGCTTTCAGATGCAGCATGGCGCCCCGGGCGAGGTGACGCAACGCATCAACCAAGCCTATTCGGGTGGGCAAGCCAACAGCTCGTCCACCGCTGCGGCGGTGGTCAGCGAAGTCGAGTCCGAGGCCGACTTGTCGCGCATGATGCAGGAGCTGCCTGCGGTGGAAGACCTGCTCGAAGCCAGCGACGACGCGCCCATCATCCGCATGCTCAATGCTTTGCTCACGCAGGCGGCACGCGACGGGGCCAGCGACATCCACATCGAACCGTATGAACGCCACAGCAGCGTGCGCTTTCGGGTCGATGGCACGCTGCGCGAAGTGGTGCAACCCAACCGTGCCCTGCACTCCGCACTGATCTCGCGCCTGAAGATCATGGCCGAACTCGACATCGCCGAAAAACGACTGCCGCAAGACGGCCGCATCAGCCTGCGCTTGGGCTCACGCGCGGTCGATGTGCGGGTTTCCACCCTGCCCAGTGCGCATGGCGAACGTGCGGTGCTGCGCCTGCTAGACAAAAGCGAAGCCCGCCTGACGCTCGAAGCCGTGGGCATGCAAGGCCGCGTGCTGCAGCAAGTGGACCAACTCATTGGCCAGCCGCACGGCATTTTGTTGGTCACCGGCCCCACGGGTTCCGGCAAAACCACCAGCCTCTACGCCGCGCTGCAGCGGCTGGACGCCACGCGCAACAACATCATGACGGTGGAAGACCCGATCGAGTACGAGTTGCCCGGCGTGGGCCAAACGCAGGTGAACGCCAAGATCGACCTCACCTTTGCCAAGGCCCTGCGCGCCATCTTGCGGCAAGACCCGGACGTGATCATGATCGGCGAGATTCGCGATTTCGAGACCGCTCAGATCGCCATCCAGGCTTCACTCACGGGCCACTTGGTGCTGGCCACGCTGCACACCAACGACGCGGTCAGCGCCGTGACGCGCTTGACCGACATGGGCGTGGAGCCCTTTTTGCTGAGCTCCTCCTTGCTGGGCGTGCTGGCCCAGCGTCTGGTGCGCAAGCGCTGCACGGACTGCGGTGGTTCTGGCTGCGACACATGCGGCCACACCGGCTATGCCGGGCGCACCGGGGTGTTTGAATTGCTCGTCGCCAGCGACGAGATCCGCGCCCAGATCCACAACCGTGCGGCCGAATCCGACTTGCGCGCCACGGCCTTGGCGCAAGGCATGGTGTTGATGCGCGACGATGGGCAACGCTTGGTGGATGCCGGCATCACCAGCGCAGAAGAACTGCTGCGCGTGACGCGAGACTGAGCAGCATGCCCGCTTACCGCTTTGAAGCCCTGCAAGCCGACGGTGCCACGCGCAAAGGCATCATCGAAGCCGACAGCCTGAAATCAGCCCGCACACAACTGCGTGCACAGTCTCTGGTGCCTTTGTCGGTGGAGGTCATCGCTGCCGGGGCGTCTGACAACAACGCCTCAGGCCTGCCTTGGTGGCAGAGGAGCATCGGCAACAACCGCGCCTTCAGCACCAGCCAACGCGCCATTTGGACCCGGCAATTGGCAGGGCTTGTGAGCAGCGGCTTGCCAATTGAGCGGGCACTGTCTGCCTTGGCCGATGAGTCGGAACACGACAAGCAGCGCCAGCTGATGGCGGCGATTCGGGCCGAAGTCAACTCGGGCAGCAGCCTGGGCCGTGCACTGGGCATGCATCCGGCTGAATTCCCTGCGATCGACCGTGCGGTGATCTCGGCCGGTGAGGAAAGCGGCCACCTGGGCGATGTACTCAACCAACTGGCCAATGACCTGGAAGACCAGCAAGTCTTGCGCTCCAAATTGCTGTCGGCCTCGCTGTACCCGGCCATCGTGAGCTTGGTGGCGCTGGCCATTGTGATTTTTCTGGTGACCTCGGTGGTGCCCCAAGTGGCAGGTGTGTTTGCAGGCACGAAGCGCCAACTGCCCCTGCTGACTGTGGCCATGTTGGGCATCAGCGACTTTGTGCGCACTTGGGGTTGGCTGTTGCTGCTGGCAGCTGCAGGAGGCGCACTCGGCTTTCGCCTGGCCTTGAAACAAACCGCGTTTCGCTTGAAGTTTGACGCCGCTTGGCTGCGCCTGCCCCTGATCGGTCGGCTGGCCCGTGGCTACAACAGCGCCCGCTTTGCCTCCACGCTGGCAATGCTCACGGCCGCAGGTGTGCCCATCCTCAAAGCCCTCCAAGCGGCGGCCGACACACTGTCCAACCAAGCTTTGCGTGAGGACGCCCTCGAAGCCTTGGTGCGCGTGCGCGAAGGGGCACCTTTGGGCACGGCATTGGCGCAAAACGCACGCTTTCCAGGTCTGTTGTCCATGTTTGCGAGGTTGGGCGAACAAACCGGCCAGTTGCCTGTGATGCTGCAACGCGCAGCCACGCAACTGTCTTCTGAAGTACAGCGCCGCGCCATGGCCTTGGCCACTGTGCTGGAGCCCTTGCTGATCGTGGGCATGGGCGGCATGGTCATGCTGATCGTTCTGGCGGTGCTGATGCCAATCATGGAATTGAACCAATGGGTGAAATGAACCCAAGGAGGCTGCATGCCCGCATCCCTTGAAGGCCAACTCGTCGTCGCGATCTCCTCACGCGCCCTGTTCGACTTCGAAGAAGAGAACCAAGTCTTCGAGCAGGGCGACGACCGGGCATACATGAAGCTGCAGCTTGATCGGCTGGAAGCGCCCGCCAAACCGGGCGTGGCGTTTTCTCTGGTGCGCAAGCTGCTGGCCTTCAACGATGCCGATGCGCAGCGTGTGGAGGTGGTCATCCTCTCGCGCAACGACCCGGTCTCGGGCATGCGGGTGTTCCGCTCGGCGCAGCACTACGGTTTGCCCATCCAGCGTGGCAGCTTCACCCGGGGGCAGCCGCCGTGGCGTTACCTCAAGCCGCTGAACGCCAACCTGTTTTTGTCCACGCATTTGTCCGATGTGCGCGCTGCCCTGGGTGCAGGGGTGCCGGCCGCGCAGGTGTACCCGCATTCGGCGCTGGCATCTGAAGCACACCCACACGAGGTGCGCATCGCTTTTGACGGCGATGCGGTGCTGTTCTCTGATGAGGCCGAGCGGGTGTTTCAGGCCGAAGGCCTGTCAGCGTTTCAAAAGCACGAAAGCGACAAGGCCGCCCAGCCTTTGTTGGCTGGCCCGTTCAAGCCCCTGTTGGCGGCCTTGCACCGCCTGCAACAAGAAGGCACACCCGCCATGCGGATTCGCACGGCGCTCGTCACCGCCCGCAGCGCCCCGGCGCATGAACGCGCCATTCGCACGCTGATGGACTGGAACATCGAGGTGGACGAAGCCATGTTTCTGGGCGGCTTGCCCAAGGGCGAGTTTTTGCGGGAGTTTGAGCCGGACTTTTTCTTTGACGACCAAACCGGTCACATCGAATCGGCTGCGCGGCATGTGCCATCGGGGCATGTGGCTTTAGGGATTTCGAACTCGGATTGAGGGGCGAAAAGTCATCTTCTTGGGAAAGCGCTGCTGCTATTGCAAGCTTTCTGCAACGGCAAGCATTCGGCCGCAGGATCTGCCTCCCACAAGACCCGAATGCCCGCAAGACCCCCACTCACTTTTTCTCCACAAACGGGCTCACCTGCTTGGCGTCGATGCGGTAGCTGGACACGCCCATGTGCGAGTCGGTTTTGGTGGCGCTCAAGGGGCCGGTGACCCACAAGGTGTCCATCAGTCGAAAGCGCTTGGTGGGTTTGTCCAGGACCACATGCACGATCTGGTTGGCGGGCGGCGGCGGGGAATGCACGCAAGCGCCAAAGTAGGGCACCAGCAAAAATTCCTTGGTGCCTTCGGGTAAATCCTCCAGCGGCACCATGTAACCCGGCAAACGCACACTCTGTCCCAGGATCAGCGGGTTGATGGGCGCGTTGTCCCACATCTTGCGCATCTTCTTTAAGGCCTCTTCGGCCTTGGGGTCGTTGTCTTTCAGGCCATCAAGGTTCAGCGCTTTGAGGTCTTTGTACGGGTCCCAACCCGCCGGGATCAGCTGTTCCCAGCCAATGGTGCGTGTGGGGCCGGGCACACTGGCACCGGGCGGTGGGGCCTCGCCAGACAAAGCCGGTTGGACCTGCGGCACGGTCTCGCGCACCGTGTCACGCACGCTTTGCGCCACGGCTTGGCCCGTGAGCCAAAGCACCCAAACACACAGCCCGACCTTCATCATGGTGTTGCGGTTCATCCCTGATCCTTTTTATTCACACACGCGGCGACAAGCCGTCGGCCAAGGACAAGCGGTAAGCCCGCCAAGCTGGTCCCAAACTGGCCAGTAAGCCAGCCAGTAACACCGCGCCCGCCAAAGCCAATTGTGTCGGCAAAGGCGCGGCCATTTGCAAACGGATGCCCAGCGACTGCTGCAGCCAGGGCATGGCCAGCGCCATGCCCGCCTGGGCCAGCAGCACGCCCAACACGACTCCGGCGCAGGTGACCCACACGCCTTCAAGCGTGAGCAGGCCCAGCACATGGCGCGGCCCGGCACCCACAGCCCGCAGCACCGCCAGTTCACGGCGGCGCTCATTCAAGCCCGCAAGTACCACCGCCATCAATGAAACCACGCTCACCAAAGCGACCAGGGCCGAAACGGCCAGCAAAGCGTTTTCGCCCACACCCAGCACCGACCACAGCTCACCCAGCGCCACGCCGGGCATGACGCCCATCAAGGCCTCGGCCTCGTACTGGTTGACAAAGCGCTGCACATTGAACACCGCCGCCCGGCTTTTCAAACCCACCAGGGCGGCCGTGACTTCTTCGGGCTCCAGGTTGAATTTGCGTGCCCGGTCGGCCGGGATCTGCCCACCCGGCATGGGGGTGCCGACCACCCAGTCCAGATGCAAGGCTTGCAGGGCCTGCAGGCTTACATGCACTGTGCGGTCGACCGGGGTGCCCGTGGGGGCCAGAATGCCAACGACCTTGAAAGGCTTGTCGGCGTGTTCGTCGGTGCCTGCCCCTTCGTGGTCATGGTCATGCATCCCATGGCCCAGCGTGATGCTTTGGCCCAGGCCATAGCCCATTTTGTGCGCCACCTCGGCACCGATCACTGCTTCGTACAAACCATCCAGGTTGCCCGCAAACACCGCCCCTTGCTGCATAGCCAGCGGCTGCTTGTCGCCATAGGCAAAGTGCTGAAAGTAAGCGGGCGTGGTGCCCAACACCGGAAAACCCCGGTGCGAATCGCCCAGACTCAAGGGCACGACCCAGGACACCGAACGGTGCTGCGACAGCTGTTGCACGCTGTCCATGGACATGCTTTGCGGCACGCTGCCGATGTGGAACACCGAAAACAGCATCAGCTGTACCGGGCTGCTGCGGGCGCCCACAATCAGGTCGACCCCGCTGACCGACTGCGAAAAACTGTGGCGAATATCGTGGCGCAAACGCTCCAGCGTCCACAGCAAGGCGGTGGCCAGCGCCAGCGACACGACCACCCACACCAGCGTGCTGCGCCGGTTCCAGGCGCTGCGCCGCGCGATGCCAAACAAGCTGTTCATGCGGGTACCTCGGCTTGCTGCAGGTCGGGCAAGGACCACTGCACATCAAAGCGCGGCGCCTGCTGCTCGTCGTGGCTCACGCACACCAGGGTGCTGCCCGCATCACGCGAGGCGTGCAGCAACAAATCCATGAAGTCCTGGCGCAAGGCCGCATCCAGCGCCGAAGTCGGCTCGTCGGCGAGGATCAATTCGGGTTGCCCGATCAGGGCGCGAGCCGCGGCCACGCGCTGCTGCTGACCCACCGACAAGGCATCGGCGCGGCGCGTCCACAAGCCCTCGGGCAAACCCATGCGCTGAAGCCAGTTTTGGGCCACCGCTTCGGCTCCGCCACCCGCTTGGCAACGCGAGCGCCGCAGGAGCGAAAAGCGGCAAGGCAGGGTCACGTTATCCAGCACGCTCAAGTAAGGCAGTAAATTGAACTGCTGAAAGATCAGGCCCACATGGTCCGCCCGAAAGGCGTCGCGTTGCGCTAGCGTCAAAGCCGCCCAGTCCTGCCCCAGCAGGCGCACACGGCCAGATTGCGGCAACAGCACACCCGCCAACAGGCCCAGCAAAGTGCTTTTGCCGCAGCCGCTGGGGCCATGCAAGAAAACGGTTTGGCCAGGTGGCACATGCAAGCGGCCCAAAGCCAATGTGTCAGCGCCCGCCCGGGTCCAAGCGAAGCGCAAGGGCTCGATGTCGATCACGAAGCTCTCCCTGAGTTGACGCGGCAATATACCCCGTCAATCGGGCACGACCAGCTTTCTCCGTCCTTCTCTGCGGGCAATCCAGACGGTCGCCCACAAAATCACAAACGCACCCAACCAAGTCGATTGACTGGGCACATCGCCAAAAACCAGCCAGCCCAACAAGGACGCCCAAACCAGGTCCAGAAAGCGCAGCGATTGGGTGGCTGAAATGTCGGCCAAGGCAAAGGCCCGCGTCAGGCAATAGTGGGCCAGGGTGCCCAGCACGCCCGTGGCGGCAAAACCCAGCCACTGCATGGGCGTGGGCATTTGCCAATGCGGCAAGGCCATGGGCAGGCTGAGCACCGACACCGTCAGGGCTTGCCACAGCACGATGACGCCGGGTTTTTCGTAACGGGTCAGCGCTTTGGTGATGAGGAAGGATGCCGCGAACACGGGGGACGAAGCCAGCATGACCAGATTGAACCAGCCGCCCTCGCCCGACATTTTGGGCAAGACCACCACCAGAACGCCCGCAAAACCAATGATGGCGGCGATCCAGCGGTCTTTGCGCATGGGCTCGCCCAAAAACCAGGCCGCACCGATCATGATGAAAATCGGCCCGGTGAAACCAATGGCGGTCATGTCGGCCAGCGGAATTTTGGGCAAGGCGGTGAACCACAGGATCAGACCCAAGGTATGCACCCCACCACGCCAGAATTGCCCCACCATGTTGACCGGCATGTAGGCCCGCCAGCCGTCGCGCCAGACCCAGGGCAGGATGAAAATCAAGCCAAAAAGATAGCGCAGGAACTGGGACTGGTAAACGTCCAGGTGCAAGGTCAGTTCGCGGGCGATGGTGTTGAGCAGCGAAAACAGCATCCCACCCAAAACCATCCAGACCATGCCCCGCACCGCCACAGGCCAGCCCGCAAAAGAGCGCCGACTGCGATGGTGTGCAAGCAACCATTGGCGCGGGGGAGAGAAAAAGGTTTTGCGCGGTTTCATGCGCAAACACCAAGGCGTAAATGAGTCACGCCACCATCTTAAGGCGAGGGAACGAGCGGTCAGGTCACCTCGGTTACGCCCACACTCGCGACCAGCGGCTCGCCCCAGGCCAAAGCGACAAGCATTACCCCGCGCTGTTTTGCAAGGCAGCAATGCGCTGCTCAATCGGCGGGTGGGTACTGAACAGCTGGCCAATACCACCCGCAATGCCCATGGCGGCCATGCTCTTGGGCAACTCGGCCGTGTGCACACCGCCCAGGCGGGCCAAGGCGTTGATCATGGGCTGCTTGCGGCCCATCAGCTTGGCCGCACCGGCGTCGGCGCGGAACTCGCGCTGGCGACTGAACCAAGCCACGACCATGGCGGCGGCAAAGCCCAAGATGATGTCCATCACGATGGTGGTCACGTAATAGCCAATGCCGGGGCCGGAATTTTCGCTGTCGCCCTTACGCAAGAAGCTGTCCACCGCATAACCCACCACGCGGGAGATGAACACCACAAAGGTGTTCATGACGCCCTGGATCAGGGTCATGGTGACCATGTCGCCATTGGCAATGTGCGCCACTTCATGGCCGATGACGGCCTCGATCTCTTCGTGCGTCATGTTCTGCAGCAAACCGGTGGACACGGCCACCAGGGCCGAGTCGCGGAAAGCGCCCGTCGCAAAGGCGTTGGGGTCACCTTCAAAGATGCCCACTTCAGGCATGCCAATGCCGGATTTGTCAGCGAACTTGCGCACGGTGTCCACAATCCAGGCTTCGTCAGCGTTGGCCGGTTGGTTGATCACCCTCACGCCCGATGTCCACTTGGCCATGGGCTTGCTGATCAACAAGGAAATGATGGCACCGCCAAAGCCCATGATCAACGCAAAACCGAGCAAGGCGCCCAGATTCAGACCATTGGCCGTCAGGAATCGGTTGACGCCCAACAAATTGGCGACGATGCCCAGCACGACCACCACGGCCAAGTTGGTCAAGACAAACAAGAAAATACGTTTCATGACAGGTTTCGCTTACACCCGAAGACGCGGGCACGTTGGGTCGAATATTAGGGGGTCGGACTGCAAAATCAAGCCGCTGGCGTGATTTCCGCATTGGCGTACGGTTTTTCAGCCAGACGCTGTCGCCTGCGGGGTCGGAACACGCTGGCATCGGCATAAAACGCCGGGTCTTCATTGGCGAGCCACCAGCCCGGCACACCCAGCAGCGGCAAGGGGCTGAAAGGTTTACGGGCCAATTTTTCAGGCGTGAGGTCTTGTGCCAACCAGGCATCGATGTCCGCCGCCGCCACGTCTTGCGGCACGCGCCACAGGTGCACGGTGATCGACTTGTAGGGCCGGACGGCTTTTTCAAGCGCGGCGTGACCAAAGGTCCAAAGCCGTGTGTGCGCCCACTCGCTGCGCAAAACCACCAGGGCATCGCGCCAGCGGTGCTCGGTCAACGCGGCCCACAACGCATCGGAAGGCTGGATCAGCAAGGCGTTTTCATCGAACACCGTGGCGGCATCGCGCACCGGGCCGCGCACCTGCCCTACGCCCGCGCGGGCGATTTCCTGGGCTTGCAACTGGTTCAGGCGCTTTTTGGCCAGCGGGAAGTGCATCCAGCACAGGGCGTTGAAGAAATCGTGCAAGCCCTCGCGTGTAGGCACTTGGCCGGTGGCAAAAATGAAATCTTCGTAAGCCTGGCCTTCCGGCAAGTCGGCTTGCGACACAAAGCGCACCGGGGCACGGCACGCCGCGTTCAAGGCCTCGGGCTGGGGCATGCCTGCCGCCACTTGCCGTGCGATGGGCTCACCCAACGCCCGCCAGTCGGCCAGCCAGGGCGTGTCCCAATCGATGTCGGGCACGCTCAGGCTGGAGGCCTGATCGCAGCGGTGCCCGGCCCGGTTGGGGCTCAGCCCGCTAGCAGACGCCAAGGCAGGCTTTCTCCGGAGCGCAGAGGTTTGAGCTCGGCCTCGCCAAAGGCAAAGCTTTCGGCAGGCGTCCAGCTTTCACGGCGCAAGGTGACGGTGCCACTGTTGCGCGGCAGGCCATAAAAGTCGGCACCAAAGAAACTGGCAAAGCCTTCGAGCTTGTCCAGTGCGCCCGCTTGCTCAAAAGCTTCGGCGTACATCTCGATAGCGGCGTGCGCGGTGTAGCAACCCGCGCAACCACTGGCATGCTCTTTCAGGTGCGCGGGGTGCGGGGCACTGTCGGTGCCCAGAAAGAACCGGTGGTTACCACTGGTAGCCGCCTGGAGCAGCGCCAGGCGGTGCGTTTCGCGCTTGAGCACGGGCAAGCAGTAATAGTGGGGGCGAATGCCGCCGGTGAAGATGGCGTTGCGGTTGTACAGCAGGTGGTGCGCGGTGATGGTCGCGCCCAAATTCGCATCGCCCGAGGCCACGTACTGCGCGGCTTCTTTCGTGGTGATGTGTTCCATCACGATCTTGAGGCCCGGGAAGTCGCGGCGCAGCGGGATCAGTTGCTGCTCGATGAACACGGCTTCGCGGTCGAACAGGTCGATGTCGGACGAGGTGACTTCGCCATGCACCAGCAGCAGCACGCCTTCGCGCTGCATGGCCTCAAGCACGGGGTAGATTTTGCGCAGGTCGGTCACGCCCGCATCGCTGTTGGTGGTGGCCCCTGCCGGGTAGAGCTTGCAAGCCACCACGCCTGCGGCCCTGGCGCGGGCAATCTCGGCCGGGGCCAGGTTGTCCGTCAGGTACAGGGTCATGAGCGGCTCAAACGCCATGCCCACCGGCACGGCGGCCAGGATGCGCTGCTTGTAGGCCTGCGCCTGCTCGGCCGTGGTCACTGGCGGCTTGAGGTTAGGCATGATGACAGCACGGCCGAATTGGGCGGCGGTGTGCGGCACCACCACGTTCAGGGCGGCACCGTCGCGTACATGCAAGTGCCAGTCGTCGGGGCGGGTGAGGGTGAGTTCTTGGATCATGGGGCGTATTGTCGCAAACCTGTCATTCAGCTTGCATGAACAATGAGGTGCCGATGTGGGGCAGCGGGCTGGGGCTCATAACTCGCTTCGCTCGCCAAATCGCCCCAACCCGCTGCCCCACATCGTCTGCGAGCGCATCGGGTCAAAGAGTCGGGAACCGACGCCAATGACGGCCCCATCAAAATCAATGCTGAAGGATTTTATTCAGAAAGTCCTTGGTGCGCGGCTGGCGGTTCTCTGGGTGGTTGAAGAACTCGTCCTTCGAGCAGTCTTCCAGGATGCGACCACCCACGTCGATGAAGATCACGCGGTTGGCGACCTTGCGGGCAAAACCCATTTCGTGGGTCACCACCATCATGGTCATGCCCTCGTTGGCCAGTTGCACCATCACATCCAGCACTTCGCCCACCATCTCGGGGTCGAGCGCCGAAGTCGGCTCATCAAACAGCATCACGATCGGGTCCATCGACAAGGCGCGGGCAATCGCCACGCGCTGCTGCTGACCGCCCGAGAGCTGGCCAGGGAACTTGTCCTTGTGCGCCAGCAAGCCCACGCGGTCCAGCATCTTCAGGCCGCGCTCTTTGGCTTCCTCCTCGGATCGCCCCAGCACCTTGACCTGCGCAATCGTCAGATTCTCGGTCACCGACAGGTGCGGGAAGAGTTCAAAACTCTGGAACACCATGCCCACGCGGGAGCGCAGCTTGGGCAGATCGGTGCCTGCGTCCATCAGCGACACACCATCCACATGGATGCTGCCTTGTTGCACGGGTTCGAGGCCATTGACGGTTTTGATGAGGGTGGACTTGCCCGAGCCCGAAGGCCCGCAGACCACTACCACATCGCCCTTGTTAATGCTCACCGAGCAGTCGTTGAGCACCTGCACCGAGCCGTACCACTTGGACACATTTTTGATTTCAATCATTTTCATTTCCCCAATTCAGCACGTGCATCAGCGCACGATGGCGATCCTGGCCTGCAGGCGCTTGACGCTCCAGGACAGTGCAAAACAGATCACAAAATAAACGACAGCAGCCAGGATGTAGGCCTCTTCCGAGCGACCATAAATCTTGCCCGCATTGGTGAAGCCCTTGAGCAGGTCATAAGCGCCAATCGCATACACCAGCGAGGTGTCCTGGAACAGGATGATGGTCTGCGTCAGCAGCACCGGCAGCATGTTGCGAAAGGCCTGCGGCAAAATCACCAGACGCATGTTCTGGCCATAGGTCATGCCCAGAGCCTGCCCGGCAAACACCTGACCGCGCGGGATCGACTGGATGCCCGCCCGCATGATTTCACTGAAGTAAGCCGCCTCAAAGGCCACAAAGGTGATGATGGCCGACCACTCGGCCCCAATGGGTCGCCCGATCACGAAGGGCATGAGCAAATAGAACCACAGGATCACCATGACCAGCGGCACCGAGCGCATGCCGTTGACGTAGATGGTGGCAGGCAAGGCCAGAATTTTCGAGCCAGACAAACGCATCAAGGCCAGCAAGGTGCCAAAGATCACGCCGCCAATGGTGGCGGTGATGGTCAGTTGCACGCTGAAGAGCAATCCGCCCAGCACGAACTTGCGCAGGACTTCCAGATCGAAATAGGAAAAATCGAGTCCTAACATGTCAGTGCCCTCCCGTTCCGGCCGAAACGATGAAGCCTGGCACGCGCATTTTCTTTTCGATGACCGCAAACACGCGATTCACCGCAAACGCCGACAAGGCGTACAAAGCCGTGACGGCCAGGTACACCTCGATGCCGCGGGAGGTTTCTTCCTGCGCCTGCATCGCAAACATCGTCAGCTCAGCAATCGAGACGGCAAAGGCCACAGAAGAGTTTTTCAGCAGGTTCATCGACTCGCTGGTCAGCGGCGGCAAGATGATGCGAAATGCCATGGGCAAAATCACATAACGGTAAGACTGCGCGGTGGTGAAGCCCATGGCCATGGCCGCATAGCGCTGCCCCTTGGGCAAGGCCTGGATACCCGCACGAAACTGCTCGGCAATCCGTGCCGAGGTGAAAAAGCCCAGGCCAAACACGACCAGCAAAAAGCCGGGCACCTGTTGAAAAGCAGGGAACACTTTGGGCACCACGAAGTACCACAAGAAAATTTGTACCAGCAGCGGAATGTTGCGAAACAGCTCCACCCAGGCGTTGGCCAGCGCCGCCACCACCGGCCGTCCGGGCAGGGTGCGCAAGGTGCCGATCACCGCCCCTACCGCCATCGCCACCACCCAGGAGCTGGCAGCCACCG
Source organism: Limnohabitans sp. YIMB22184 (assembly GCF_048020265.1). GTDB lineage: Bacteria > Pseudomonadota > Gammaproteobacteria > Burkholderiales > Burkholderiaceae_C > Limnohabitans_A. Next base: position 245,569 of record NZ_CP171843.1, on the reverse strand, counting down.
CCAGCGTCCAGCGCCAGGCTTCCAGCATCCACTCCAGGTAGGTGCGGCCACTGCCGTCATCGCTTAAAAAAACCTGCCAATCCCACGTCATAGTTTCATTCCTGCAAAGAGGGGAATTTCAACACCCCAAAAAAGAAACCCCGCCCAAGTTATCCCCGGCGGGGTTTGCTCAGTGCCTTGAAAAATTACTTCTTGGCGTAGTCTTCAGCAGGCTTGTCGTTCAGGTTGGCCCAGGCGGCCTTGGTGCTCTCGCTCAAAGCCAGACCAATCTTGACGTTCTTGGGTGGGATGGGCTGCAGGAACCACTTGTCCCACAACTTGTTCATCTCGCCGCTCTTGACCAGGTCACGCACAGTGTCGTCGGCCAGCTTCTTGAAAGCAGGATCGTCCTTGCGGATCATGATGGCGATGGGCTCCACTGCCAGCACTTCACCCACGATGCGGAAGTCCGCTGGGTTTTTGGCGTTGGCGATGTTGCCTGCCAGGATCGAGCCGTCCATCACGAACGCGTCGGCACGGCCGGAATCCAGCAGCAAGAAGCTGTCAGCGTGGTCCTTGCCGAACACTTCGTTGAAGTTCACGCCATTGGCACGCTCGTGCTTGCGCAGCAGTTGCACCGAAGTGGTACCTGTGGTGGTGGCCACATTCTTGCCGGTCAGCTGAGCGATCGAGGTGATGCCCGAAGCGACCTTGGTGGCAATGCGCACTTCTTCCACATAAGTGGTCACCACAAATGCCACGTCTTTTTGACGTGCAGCGTTGTTGGTGGTCGAGCCGCACTCAATGTCCACCGTGCCGTTTTGCACCAAAGGAATGCGGTTTTGTGAGGTCACGGACTGGAACTTGACTTCAACTTTCTTGCCGACGGCTTTTTCCAGATTGCCAATGATGCGCTGGCAGATTTCGTAGTGGAAACCGGCGTATTTGCCATCACCCAGGGTGTAAGACAGTGCACCCGAAGAATCGCGCACACCCATGGTGATCGCGCCAGCGCTCTTGACTTTGGCGATGGTGTCGGCTTGTGCGGACACACAGGCCAAAGCGGCAATCGCCGCAGCGAACAGTTGTTTTTTCATTCATTTCTCCAAAAAATCGCCCAAAGGCGAACGTTAAACCATGCCGAAATCTGGCACCGGTGCACCATCATGACACGGCGACAGACACAGTTATCAATAGCTGCAGCACGGATTGTGCCCGCTGCGAACAGATCGTCACTATAGTGATGCGCGCCCCATCTAGGCATCAGGGTGTACCCGGAAGATTAATGCAAAAAACGCATAACGCAATGCCCACGGGCCTCAACCTCCAGTCGGGGGCTGGGTTTCGCGCACCAAATGCTGCCACAGCTCATGAGCAGGATGCTGAACACTGGTTTTGGAGCCGAGCTTGGCCCGATAAGCCCTGACCTCCATCGTCAAGGCCAGACTTTGCCCTCCGGGCAAACGGGCCTCCGCCAAAACGCCGCTTTGCACCTCTTTGCGCACGGCACTTTCCGGCAAAAATGCAATGCCATGGCCTTGCAAAGCCATGACTTTCAGACCTTCCGCCATGTCGGTTTCATACACCCGGTCCAGGTGGATCGGGGTGCCCGATTGCTTGAGTATCCAGTCCGTCACACCGCCTAAATAAGCCCCTGGTGCATAGCCCAGATAAGGCAACGGCCGTGCAGGCGTGCCTGGCAGGCTGCTCAGATGGGCCGCTTCGGCTTGGGCCTTGACATAAGGGGCGATGGACTCGGCACCCAACACCACCATGTCGTAACGCTCGGCATCGAGCTGCAGAGGTTGTGAGGGATGGTGGTACACGATCAACAAATCGCAACCACCTTCGGCCAAACGCATGGCAGCGTCGTGCACGTTCAAGGCAATCAGACGGCTCTTGATCGGACCAAAGCTCTCGCGCAAACTCGCCACCCAGGATGGGAAAAAAGTAAACGCCAAGGTGTGCGGCACCGCAAACTCGATGAAGTCCTGCCCAGCCGAGTTGTGCCCACGCAGCATGGCCCGGGTGTTTTGCAAGGATTGCAACAGCTCCAGCGCCTGCGCATAGAGCGTCTCGCCCGCGGGTGTGAGTTTGGTGGGGTAAGAGCTGCGGTCCACCAGATCGGCACCGGCCCAGGCCTCCAGCGACTGGATGCGCCGCGAAAACGCGGGCTGCGTCACATGGCGCAACTGGGCCGATCGGCTGAAACTGCGGGTTTCAGCCAAACTCACAAAGTCTTCAAGCCATTTGGTTTCCATCGCTGAAACACCCCTGTCAATCTGCCGACTGCTGCAAGGCCCACATGCTGGCGTAGCGACCCTGTTGCGCCAACAACTGCGCATGGTTGCCACGCTCAATGATCTGCCCGGCCTCCATCACCAAAATCTCGTGCGCATCGACCACCGTCGACAAGCGGTGCGCGATCACCAAGGTCGTTTTGTTTTGCGCCACGCTGGCCAGCTCGGCCTGGATGGCGCGTTCGTTGGCCGAGTCGAGGGCCGAGGTGGCTTCGTCGAACACCAGAATCGGCGGGTTCTTGAGCAAGGTGCGGGCAATTGCCACGCGCTGCTTTTCGCCCCCTGAGAGCTTCAGGCCCCGCTCACCCACCGAGGTTTGGTAACCCTTGGGCGTAGAGGCGATGAAGTCGTGGATGCGGGCCGAACGCGCCGCGCCCTCGATTTCGGCCTGGCTGGCCCCGGGGAGACCATAGGCGATGTTGTAGGCCACCGTGTCGTTGAACAGCACGGTGTCTTGCGGCACGATGCCCAGCGCCTGGCGCACGCTGGCTTGCGTGACCTGCCGGATGTCCTGCCCGGCAATGCGAATGAAGCCTTGCTGCACGTCGTAGAAGCGGAACATCAAACGCGCCAGGGTGGACTTGCCTGAACCCGAAGGGCCGACCACTGCCACCGTTTTACCGGCGGGAATGGTGAAGCTAATGTCTTTCAGGATCGGGCGGTCGCTCTCGTAGGCGAACGACACGCGGTCAAACACCACATCGGGCGCACCCTGTAAGGCCAGCGCGGGTGCACCGGGCGCATCGGCCACTTCGCGTTCGCGGTCCATCAGCACAAACATCTTGTCCAGATCGGTCAGGCTTTGCTTGATCTCGCGGTAAAGCACACCCAAAAAGTTGAGCGGAATGTAGAGCTGGATCATGAAGGCGTTGATCATGACCAGATCCCCCAAGGTCATGCGTCCGGCCACCACCCCCTCGGTGGCACGCCAGAGCATGGCCACCAAGGCTGCGGCGATGATGAGCTGCTGCCCGGTGTTGAGCACCGACAAGGTGGTCTGGGCCTTGAGCCGCGCCAGGCGCAAGCGCTCCAGGCTTTCGTCGTAGCGGCCAGCTTCGAAGCGCTCGTTGCCAAAGTACTTGACGGTCTCGTAATTCAACAGCGAATCGATGGCCCGCGTGTGCGCGGCCGAGTCGAACTCGTTGGCCTGCTTGCGAAACTGCGTGCGCCATTCGGTCACACGCACCGTGAAAAAGATATACAAGGCCAAGGCCAGCAGCGTGATGCCCGCGAACCAGGCGTCAAACTTGACCGCCAAAATCGTCAGCACCAGCCCCACTTCGATCAGCGTGGGAATGATGCTGTAGAGCGAATACGAAATCAGCGATTCGATGCCGCGCACCCCGCGCTCGATGTCACGCGTCATGCCACCGGTTTGCCTGGCCAAATGAAAGCGCAGGCTCAGGGCATGCAGGTGCTCGAAGGTTTGCAAAGCAATGCTGCGCGATGCCCCTTGCGTGGCTTTGGCAAACACCAGCTCGCGCAATTCGGTGAATGCCGACGTCAGCAAACGCAAAGCACCATAGCCCACCAGCAGCGCCACCGGCACCACCAGCACCGCTTGGGGGTTGCCGGGCTTGAGGCTCATGGCGTCGACCAGTTCCTTGAGCAGCAAAGGCACGCTCACGTTGGCCAGCTTGGCGCCGACCATCAGGGCCAGAGCAATCACCATGCGCCATTTGTATTGCCAAAGGTAAGGCAAGAGGCGGGACAGGGTTTTCCAGTCGCCACCGGAGGGCGGCGGGGTCGCCGTGCCAGGCTTGGCGCCAGAGGCGTGAGGAGAAGCAGAGGCAGTGGTTTCGCCGTGGTGGCGCATAAGGGACAATCCGGTTTTGACGTTAACCACCGATTGTGCCCATGTCTGACGCCTCACACCCGAACACCGTGGCTTTGCCCACCGACCAAGAGCTGGTGCTCAAAGTCATCCCCATGCCCGCCGATTGCAATGCCAGTGGCGACATCTTCGGCGGCTGGGTCATGGCCCAAGTGGACTTGGCGGGTGCAGTGTTGCCTGCCCGGCGCGTGCGCGGCCGCATGGTCACTGTGGCGGTGAATGAGTTCATCTTCAAGCAAGCCGTCAAGGTGGGCGACATCCTGTCGTTTTTCTCGCGCATCGTGCGCGTGGGCCACACCTCGGTCACCGTTAAGGTCGAGGTGTTTGCCGAGCGCTTTCAACTGCAGGGCCAGTACATCAAGGTCACCGAAGCGAACCTCACCTATGTGGCGGTGGACGACCAAGGCAAACCCCGGCCCGTGCCGGCCGAGTGAATCGACTGCGGTGATCAGGACACAATGTAGGCCGCTGCGCCCGTGGACATCAAAGTGCCATCGGGCCCGCAAAACTCCATGCGGGACGACCCCACACGCGAGCCCACGCGCAAGGCGTTGGCGGTGATGGTGAAGTGCTCGCCGATGCCGGGGCGCAAATAGTCCACCCGCAAATCGATGGTGCCCAGCTTGGCAAAGCGCTCCAGGCGTTTGGCGGGCGGCTCGTCCATGTGCTTGGCCGCCAGCGCCGCCATCACGGCTGCGCTGCCGATGGCGTCCAGCACCGCGCTGATAACACCGCCGTGGATGCGGTTGTAGGCAAAATGCCCCACCAATTCGGGCCGCATGTCGATGCGGGCCTCTACGCCCTCTGGCGTGACCTTGACGAGCTTCAAGCCCAGGGTTTGGTTGAAGACAATTTTTTCTTCGTAGATCTGGCGAAAACCCTCAATGTATTCGGGTTCCAGAACGACGGGGGTGGGGGCGCGATGGGGCATACAGCAATTCTATTGAACTAGCACTGCCCCACCTCGGTTCACAGCTTCGAAAAGTCGGGCTTGCGTTTTTCCATGAAGGCACCAAAAGCCTCTTTGGCGGCCGGCTCGCGCAGCATGCGGCCGAAACTTTTGCCTTCCTCGTCCATCTTTTGCAGCACTTCCTGCTGGCTGCCGCCCTTCATCAAGCGCTTGGTTTCGATCAGGGATGACAAGGGCTTGGCGGCCAGCTTGCGGGCTTGCGCCTGCGCGTAGCCGTTGACCTCGGTGGGCGGCACCACGCGGTTGACCAGGCCGACCTCTTGCGCCGCTTCGGCAAAAAACGGCTCACCCATCAACAGGGCTTCGGAGGCGCGGTGGTAGCCGAACATGCGGGGCACCAGCAGGCTGGACGCCGCTTCGGGGCACAGGCCCAGGTTAACAAAGGGCATGGAGAACGCCGCGTTATCACCCGCATAAACCAGGTCGCAATGGAACAGCATGGTGGTGCCAATGCCCACCGCAGGGCCAGCCACAGCGGCGATTAGCGGTTTTTCGAAGGTGGCGATGCCGCGCAAAAAACGGAACACGGGCGACTCTTGCGTGGTGGGCGGCTGGTTCAGAAAGTCGCCAATGTCGTTGCCCGCGCTGAAGATGCTCTCATGTCCCTGGAACACGACCACCCGCACGGCGGGGTCGGTCGCAGCCTGGGCCACGGCATCGGCCATGGCGGCGTACATGGCGGCGGTGATGGAGTTCTTTTTGTCCAGGCGGTTGAAGGTGATGGTCATCACCCCCGCATCGGTGTGGGTCAGGATGTCAGACATGGAGCTTGCCTCAAAAATGGAAAGGCCGCCCCATGGGCGGCAGTTTGGAATGTGAAAGGGTCAGGGGGCCTTGACCCACAACTGGTTGCGCCAGAAGGGGCCCAGAAAACCGCGCACTTGCAGTTTCGCGCCGCCCTCGATGGGCGTCAGTCGCACGCGGTACAGCTTGCCCTCTTCCGGGTCAAGGATCTCACCGCCGTCCCAGTAGTCGTTACCGGCAGACTTTTTCACACCCCGGATGATTTCCATGCCCAAAATGGTCTGGTCTTTGCGGTCGTCCTTGCACAGGCCGCACTTGGCGGCAGGGTCGGCGTCCTTGCGCAGGATCTGGCTGACCTTGCCGCGCAGCACGCCGCCCGCGTCTTCGATGGTGACCACGCTCTTGGTATCGCCGGTCTTGTCGTCAATCGTGTGCCAACGGCCCACCGGGCTGTTGGCTTGGGCTGCCACAGCCATGCAGCCCAGGACGACCAGGGCGCTTGTGCGGAAAATGTTGTTCATGTTTCAACTCCTGAAGTTTCCGATCATGCCAGCGCAGCATCGGTGTCCATCAGCACATCGCTGCCCGCACGGATGCGGCGCATCAAGGTGGAGGTTTCGGGCATCAGGCGGGTGAAGTAAAAACGCGCGGTCTGCAGCTTGGCCTGGTAGAACGGATCGGGGCGCTGGGCCTCTTCTTCCGCCTCGGCCAGCTTGGCCAGGGCGATTTGCGCCGAGCGGGCCCAGAAATAACCCAGCACCAGGTGACCCACCACGCGCAAATAATCCACCGCCGCAGCGCCCACTTCGTCGGCGTTGCTCATGGCTTTCATGCCGACTTCGCCCGTGAGTTGCGTGAGTTTTTGACCCAGATCGGCCAGCGGCTTGATGAACTCGCCCATGGCTTCGTTGGCCATTTCGGCCCTGACCAACTGCTCGACCAGTTTGCCGAACTTCTTGAGCGTGGCGCCCTGGTTGCCCAGCACTTTACGGCCCAGCAAATCGAGTGACTGAATGGTGTTGGTGCCTTCGTAAATCATGTTGATGCGGGCGTCGCGCACAAACTGCTCCATGCCCCACTCCTTGATGTAGCCGTGGCCGCCGAACACCTGCTGGCAGGCCGAGGTGGCTTCCCAGGCGTTGTCAGTGGTGAAGGCTTTCACGATGGGCGTGAGCAGGGCCACAACTTCGGCGGCTTCGGCACGCACGGCTTCATCGGGGTGGTTGAGCTCTTTGTCGAGGAGCAAGGCGCAGTAGCAAGCGAGCGCACGGCCCCCTTCGGCATAGGCCTTGGCGGTCAGCAGCATGCGGCGCACATCGGGGTGCACGATGATCGGGTCGGCTGGTTTGCCGGGCGCCTTCACGCCCGTGAGCGAACGCATCTGCACGCGGTCCTTGGCGTAGGCCAAGGCATTTTGGTACGCCACTTCGGTCAGGCCCAACGACTGGTTGCCCACGCCCAGTCGGGCGGCGTTCATCATCACGAACATCGCCGCCAAACCCTTGTTGGGTTGCCCCACCAGGGTGCCCACCGCTTCGTCCAAAACCATTTGGCAAGTGGCGTTACCGTGGATGCCCATTTTGTGTTCCAGGCCACCGCAGTAAATGCCATTGCGCTCGCCCATACTGCCATCGGCGGCCACCTTGAACTTGGGCACGATGAACAGGCTGATGCCTTTGCTGCCGGGCGGCGCATCGGGCAAACGGGCCAGCACCAGGTGCACGATGTTGGGGGCCAGGTCGTGCTCGCCTGCGCTGATGAAAATCTTTTGGCCGCTGAGCTTGTAAGTGCCATCGGCCTGGGGCTCGGCCTTGGTGCGGAGCATACCCAGATCGGTGCCGCAATGCGGCTCGGTCAGGCACATGGTGCCAGTCCACTCGCCACTGGTCAGCTTGGGCAAGTAAAGGGCTTTTTGCTCGGGCGTGCCATGCGCATGCAGGCACTCGTAGGCGCCGTGGCTCAGGCCCGGGTACATGGTCCAGGCCTGGTTGGCCGAGTTGAGCATTTCGTAAAAGCACTGGTTGACCACAAAGGGCAGCCCTTGACCGCCGAACTCGGGGTCGCAGCTCAGCGATGGCCAGCCACCGGCCACGTACTGCTCATAAGCCGCCTTGAACCCATCGGGGGCTTTGACTTCGTGCGTGTCGCGGTTGAGCTGGCAGCCCTGGGTGTCACCAGAAATGTTCAAAGGAAAGACCACTTCGGATGCGAACTTGCCACCTTCTTCGAGCACCGCGTTGATGGTGTCCGCATCGGTCTCGGCATGCTTAGGCAAGGCTTTGAGTTCAGCGCTGACGTTGAGCAACTCGTGCAGGACAAATTGCATGTCGCGAAGGGGTGGGTTGTAGACGGGCATGAGGGGACTCCTTGAATCGGTGTGTCAGTGAAGATCTTGAGGGAAATCAATCGTTCGCCGGCTTGCGACGGGCCTTAGGCACAGCCACCAGCTTGGGTGACTTGGCTGCGCTGGCTGGCGCGGGCTCGGGGGGTGTGCCCGGCCCTGCATAGCGGGCCAGAATATGCTGAAAGCCTTGGCGGGCGCGGTCGGCAGCGTTCGGGTTGCGCAAAAAACGGGCTTCGTAATGCAGCGCCAGAATCAAGCCATGGATTTCAAAAGCGATCTGGTGCGCGTCGGACGCACGGCTGAGTTGGCCCTCTTCCTGAGCGAGTTCTACGGCGCGACGCAAGGCGGTTTGCCAAGTGGCCACCGAAGAGGCCAGTGCATCGCGCACGGGACCGGTGCGGTCGTCAAACTCCACCGCACCGCTGATGTAGATGCAGCCCGAATCGATCTCGGCCGAGGTCTGCACCATCCAGTTGTCAAACAGCGCTTGCAGACGTGGCACACCACGGGGTTTTTGCATGGCCGCGTAAAACACCTCGGCCTCAAAACGGTCGTGGTATTCGCGGATGACAGAAATTTGCAGCTCTTCTCGCGAGCCGAAGTGGGCAAACACGCCCGACTTGCTCATGCCCGTGACCTCGGCCACCGCGCCAATGGACAAGCCTTCCAGGCCAATCTGCGAGGCCAGGCCCAAGGCGGCGTCGATGATCACGGCCTTGGTTTGCTGGCCTTTGATGAGCACGCGGCGGCCTGCCTCTGGTGCGGGCAAGCTTTCGACTTTGGAAGGTTTTTTGGATTCGGTCATGGCGCATCAAAAAAGAACGACCGTTCTATTTTGCACCAAAATTGTCCAAACAAACAAACCACCTCACCGATCAAGGGTAAATCAGGAGCGGCGGACCGGTGAAAGCGTTGAAGTCCTGAACCCCCGATCAAGTCGGGGGTCGACTCATAGCCACAAAAAAAAGCATCAGGCCTTGAAAGCCACCACTTTCTGGGTTTGCTCACCCAAACCGTCAATACCCAGGTGCATCACGTCGCCGCGCTTCAAGAACACGGGTGCCGGCTTGCCGTCCTTCTTGACACCCATGCCCACGCCGGGTGGTGTGCCGGTGGTGATGATGTCGCCGGGCTCCAGCGTCATGAACTGACTCACGTAGCTGACCAGCTTGGCCACACCAAAGATCATGGTCTTGGTGTTGCCGGTCTGGTAACGCACACCGTTCACGTCGAGCCACATGCCCAGAGCTTGCGGGTTGGGCACTTCGTCGCGGGTGACGAGCCATGGGCCCACGGGGCCGAAGGTGTCGCAGCCCTTGCCCTTGTCCCAGGTGGCGCCGCGCTCGAGTTGGTATTCGCGCTCGCTCACGTCGTTGACCACGCAGTAACCGGCGACGTAATTCAGTGCATCTTTTTGCGTGACATAACGGGCGCGGGTGCCGATCACGATGCCCAGCTCGACTTCCCAGTCGGACTTTTTGGAGCCCTTGGGCAACATGACGTCATCGTTCGCGCCCTGGATGCACGAGATGGCCTTGGTGAACACAATCGGCTCAGCCGGGATGGGCATGCCCGATTCGGCCGCATGGTCGGCGTAGTTCAGGCCAATGGCGATGAACTTGCTGGTATACGAGATCGGCGTGCCAAACCGTTTTTTGCCACGCACCAAGGGCAGTTTGTCGGTCTTGACCTTGGCCAGCTTGGCCAGGGCCTTGTCGTTCAACAACTCGGGCGAGATGTCTTTGACTACGCCGCTCAGGTCGCGCAAGCGGCCTTCGGCGTCGATCAGACCGGGTTTTTCTTTGCCGGGTTGGCCATAGCGAACGAGTTTCATGAATACCTTTCAGTGCTTGAACAAAATCAATAAGTGGAACGGCCACCGGACAGGTCAAAGACCGCGCCAGTGGAGAAGGAACATTCTTCGGTGCTCAACCAAGTCACCATGGCGGCGACTTCTTCGGGCTCGCCAAAGCGGGCCATCGGAATCTTGGAGAGCATGAATTGGATGTGCTCGGGCGTCATTTGATCAAAAATCGCCGTCTTCACAGCCGCCGGAGTGACACAGTTCACGCGCACCCCCGTGTCGGCCAGCTCTTTGCCCAGTGATTTGGTGAGGCCAATGACGGCCGCCTTGCTCGCACTGTAAGCGCTGGCATTGGGGTTACCGTCCTTGCCCGCCACCGAGGCGATGTTGACGATGCGGCCGTAGTTGCGGGCTTTCATGTGGGCGCTGAGTTCACGGCAGCAATGGAACAGGCCGTGCACGTTCACATCAAACACCTGCTTCCACGCGTCCACCGGGTAGTCCCACACTTTGACATTGGGCCCCGTGATGCCCGCGCTGTTGACCAGCACGTCCACACCGGCCAAGGCCGTAGTTTGCGCGGTGGCATTCACCACCGAGGCGTGGTCGGTCACATCGACTTGCACGGTGTTGAGCACGGCACCCAACTGACCTTGGCGCAGTTGCTCAGCGGCTTTGGCCATGCCAGCTGCATCGCGGTCCCAAATGGTGACGCGTGCGCCCGAGGCCAGCATGCGCTGCGCAATGGCAAAGCCCAGACCGGTCGCCCCCCCGGTGATGACCGCGTGGCGGCCTTTCATGTCGAGCAAGTTCATGTGTGTCTTTCTGAAAAATCAAATGGTCATACCACCGTCGACCATGTAGGCATTGCCTGTGGCGAAGATGGATTCGTCGGAAGCGAGGAAAGTGACGATGGGGGCGATCTCGTGCGCCTGCGCCAGTCGCCCCATGGGTTGGCGGTTGATGAAATCCTGACGCGCTTGCACCGGATCGGCGTAGCTGTTGATGCGGTCTTGCAGCGAAGGCGTGTCCACGGTGCCGGGGCAAATGCAGTTGCAGCGGATGCCCTGGCGCACATAGTCGGCCGCCACGCTCTTGGTCAGGCCAATCACGGCTGCTTTGCTGGCGCCATAAACGAAGCGGTTGGGCAAACCACGGACACTGGAGCAGACGCTGGCCATGTTGATGATGCTGCCGCCATGGCCGTCTTTCTGAAACTGCGCCACCATTTTGGGGATAGCCGCCTGAATCATCCAGAACTGCGAACGCACGTTCAGGTTGAAGGCAAATTCCCAGTCCTCGTCAGTGGCCAACTCGATGTTGCCGTTGTGCACAAAGCCTGCGCAGTTGAAGAGGATGTCAATGCGGTCCATGCTCGCCACCTGAGCGGTGATGGCTTTTTTGTCGAGCACATTCAACACCGCCGTGTGCACGTTGGCCACCCCTTGGTAGGCCTTGAGCAGATCGGGATTCACATCGGTGGCGTACACCGTGGCGCCCTCGGCAGCCATGGCCAAAGCGGCGGCCTGGCCAATGCCTTGCCCAGCGGCAGTGATCAGTGCGATTTTTCCTTTGAGTCTCATGGTGCTTGGATCTCCAGATGGGTGGTTTGTCGTGCTGTGATGGCGGTCCAGTCCCAGGCGATGCCCAGACCGGGTGAGTCGGGTGGCAAGGCAAAGCCGCCTTGCACCTGCATGCGCGAGGTGGTGATGTCGTCCAGCTGCGGGATGTATTCGACCCAGGTCGCGTTGGGCACAGCCGCGCACAGGCTCACATGCAACTCCATCAAGAAGTGCGGGCACACCGCCACGTCAAACGCCTCGGCCAGGTGCGCAGTTTTGATCCAGGGCGTGATGCCGCCGATGCGTGCCACATCGGGCTGCACGATGGAGCAAGCGCCTTGCTCCAGATATTCACGGAACTGCATCGGGTGGTACATCGACTCACCGACTGCCACAGGAATGGGGGTGTGTTCTCGCAACTGCCGATGCCCCGAAACGTCTTCGGCAGGCAAGGGCTCTTCCATCCACGCCAGCCCCAGACCATCGAAGGCCCGCGCACGGCGCACGGCCTCGGCACGGTTGAAGCCCTGGTTCGCATCGGTCATCAACTCAAAGCCTGGTCCCACAGCGTCGCGCACCGCACTCAGGCGAGCGACATCCTCGCTCACATGCGAGCGGCCGATCTTGATCTTGGCGCCCTTGAAGCCTTGGGCCTGCGCCTGGAGCGTCTGGTCCACCAGCGCCTCGGGCGACAAATGCAACCAACCGCCTTCGGTGGTGTAAAGCGGCACCCGCGCTTGCGCACCGCCCAGCAACTGCCAAAGCGGCAGACCCTGGCTTTGCGCACGCCAATCCCACAAAGCTGTGTCCACACAGGCCAGCGCCAGGCTGGTCATCGCCCCCACGGCGGTGGCATGGGTGTGAAAAAACAAATCCTTCCAGATCGCCTCAACCATGACGGGGTTGCGGCCGATCAGGCGCGGAACCAAATGGTCCTTGAGCAAAGCAATGACCGACGATCCCCCTGTGCCAATCGTGTAGGCATAACCCGTGGCCGAGATGCCGTCGCTGCAGTGCAGCGTGAGCAAGAGGGTCTCTTGCGTCACGAAGGACTGGATGGCGTCGGTGCGCAACACCTTGGGCGGCAGGTTGACTTGCCGAAGGCTCACGCGGTCAATGGTGACAAGGGGCATCTGGGACAGCTTGAGAAGGGGTGTTGATCAGTTGAAGGGCGACAGGTCAGTCCTGCGGCAGAGGCCTCAATGGACGCCAGCATGCGACAGACGCGGCCCGTCACAGGTCGTTTCTGCGACACGCCCCATGCGGGTTTGTGCGGAGTTGCAATGGCTTTTGAACATGTGATGATTCTGCAACTGGTCTGACCACTTGTCCAATTCACGTTATCCCTGATTCGCGCCATGCCCCTTCAAACCGTTGAACCCCAACGCCTTTACCGACAGATTGCCGAGCAACTGCGGCAACTGATGGCTTCGGGCGAGTTTGCGCTGGGTTCACGCCTACCCGCCGAGCGCGATCTGGCGGTGCAACTCGGTGTGAGCCGTCCCTCGGTGCGCGAGGCCCTGATTGCACTGGAGGTGGAAGGCATGATCGAGGTGCGCACGGGCTCCGGCATCTATGTGCGGCAACACTCGACCGCCAAACCGATCGCGGCCCCGGCCGAACTGGACGACAACACCCCTGCCAACTGGGGGCCGCTGGAAGTCATGAGCGCCCGCATTCTGGTGGAGGCCGAAGTGGCCGCACTGGCTGCGACCCATGCCAAAAAAGCCGACCTCAAAGCCATCAAAAACGGGCTGCAGCAAATGAAGCTCGAAGCCGCGCGGGATGAAGTTCCACGTCAGGGCGATGAAGCCTTTCACAAAGCCATTGCCCAAGCCTGCGGCAACAGCGTGCTACTGGACACGGTACAGCGCTACTGGATGGCCCGCAACGGCCCCTTGTTTGAGCGGCTGGGGGATTATTTTGAACACCCCGCCTCATGGCAAACCGCCATTGCAGAACACCAGGAAGTGATGCACGCTATCGAAGCGCGAGACAGCAGTGCAGCCCGCAAAGCCATGCAAAAACACCTGAAGCTAGCCCACAAAAGATACAGCGCGAGCTGGCGCCGCGCACCCGCCCGCTAGGGTGATTTTCTGTTCCCGCGTCAGCAACTTTTTCCAAACCCAACGAGGAGACAACGATGAGCAAACGATTCGCACTGAAGACCCTGGCCGCATTGGGCGTGATGGCCATGGGCACCTTGCTGATGAGCGCAGGTGCCCAAGCCCAGCAAAAACTCAAGTGGGCCCATGCCTACGAAACCTCCGAGCCGTACCACACCGACTCGGTCTGGGCTGCTGAAGAAATCAAAAAGCGCAGCAATGGCAAGTTCGACATCCAGGTCTTCCCCGCTTCCACTTTGGGCAAAGAAACCGATATCAACCAAGGCCTGACTTTGGGCACGGTGGACATCATCATCAGCGGCCCATCATTCGCGGCTCGCACGTATCCTCGCTTTGGCATTGCGTATTACCCCTTCATCTTCCGCGATGGCGACCACCTGATTGCCTATTCCAAGAGCCCCGTGTTCCAGGAAATGGTCAACGAATTCCGCGCCAAGACCGGCATCCAGGTCACGGCCTACACCTATTACGGTGCGCGCCACACCACGGCACAAAAGCCCATCCCCAACTGCGCGGCCATGAAAGGCTTGAAGATCCGCGTGCCCGACGTGCCAGCCTACCGCGCCACGCCTGAAGCCTGCGGTGCCAACCCCACGCCCATTGCTTTTGCCGAGGTGTACCTGGCCCTGCAAAACGGCACCGTGGAAGCCCAAGAAAACCCTTTGACCACCATCGAAGCCAAAAAGTTCTTTGAGGTGCAAAAGGCCATCATGCTCACCGGCCACATCGTGGACGGCCTGACCACCCAAGTGGCGCCACACCTTTGGAACAAGCTCAGCGACGCTGAGAAGAAAATGTTCACCGAGGTGATGCAAGAAGCGGCTGTGCGCTCGACCGCGCAAATCAAAAAGCGTGAAGCCGAACTGGTGGCCGAGTTCAAGAAAAAAGGCCTGCAAATTGTCGAGGTGGACCGCAAGAGCTTTGTGGATGCGGTCATGAAAAACAAGCCACTGGAGTCCCTGGGCTTCACACGGGCTGACTACGACAAGATCCAGGCCGCCAAATAAGCGAGTCCTGCGCGCCATGGTCGGTCTCGGCCATGGCGCACTGCCTTCTTGAGCCAACCACCCAGCACCCGCACGTCACAAGCTAAACCCAGGGGGTTATCGCCCTGTGTGACCCGCGCACATCCTTTGTCTTTTTCAGAGCCCACCCCATGAGCACCCAATCCCACCTGCCCGATCTGGACGCGATGCCCAAAGTCATGGGCGACGACGGCCAGTTTCACGCCACCGATGACGAGGTCGATTTGTCCGGCACGCCGATCGAAGCCTGGGTGGCCCTCGCCTTTTTCTGGGCGCTGGGCATCACCGTGTTTTACCAATTCGTGACCCGCTACGTCCTCAACGACTCGGCCTCGTGGACCGAAGAAATCGCCCGCTATTTGCTGATCGCGGTGGTCTTCACGGGTGCCACGATTGGCGTGGCCAAGAACAACCACATCCAGGTGGACTTTTTCTTCCGCTTCATGCCCCGTTGGTTGTCCCGCACGATGGCCACCCTGGTCGATGTGATGCGTGTGGCCTTTTTTGCCGCTGCCACTTTCCTCACGGGCCAAATGATGGAAAAGCTCGGCAGCTACAAGATGACCATCATCGATTTGCCCATGAACCTGGTGTATGGCGTGGTGATGGCCGGCTTTGCCGCCATGTGCCTGCGAGCCATCTGGGTGGCGCGTGTGCACTGGCAGCGCGGCTACACCGTGTTGGAACGCCCAGAGACCGACATCACCGACCGCTGAACAAGCCCTTGCCCCCTTGAAAGTTATTCCATGCTGAAAATCATTTTTCTGTTCCTCATGAGTGGCGGCATCCCGGTGGCCATCGCCATGGCCGGGGCTTCGCTGATTTACCTGCTGTTTGCACAAAGCTCACCACCCTTTGTGGTGATCCACCGCATGGTCTCGGGCATCGACAGCTTTCCGCTGCTGGCCGTGCCATTTTTCATCCTGGCCGGCAACCTGATGAACAACGCGGGCATCACCAACCGCATTTACAACTACGCACTGGCCCTGGTGGGCTGGCTCAAGGGCGGCCTGGGTCATGTCAACGTGGTGGGCTCGGTCGTTTTCGCAGGCATGAGCGGCACCGCCATTGCCGATGCGGCAGGCTTGGGCACCATCGAGATCAAGGCCATGAAAGACCATGGCTACAGCACCGAGTTTGCAGTGGGCGTCACCGCGGCTTCGGCCACGCTCGGCCCCATCATTCCACCCAGCCTGCCCTTTGTGATCTACGGCATGATGGCCAACGTGTCGGTGGGCGCCTTGTTCCTCGCAGGCATCCTGCCCGGCATCCTGATGGGACTGCTCATGATGCTGACGGTGGCCTACTTCGCACACAAAAATGGCTGGGGTGCCGATGTGAAATTCGAGTGGCCCAAAGTCATCAAGGCCCTGGCCGAAACCGCAGTGGTCATCGGCTGGCCGCTGGCCATCTGGTGGCTGGTCACCGTCATGGGTACGCCACCCCAACTCACCGTCTTTGCAGCCTTGTTTGTGCTGTTTGCCGCTGATAAATTTTTCAGCTTTCAAGCCGTGTTGCCCATCATGACCCCAGTGTTGCTGATCGGCGGCATGACCACGGGCGTGTTCACACCGACCGAGGGCGCGATTGCCGCTTGCGTCTGGGCCATTGCGCTGGGTTTTTTCTGGTACCGCACGCTCAACTTCAAGATGTTCGTGAAGATCTGCCTGGACACGGTCGAGACCACCGCCACGGTGCTGTTCATCGTGGCTGCAGCCAGCATTTTTGGCTGGATGCTCACCGCCACAGGTGTGACCACCGCCATCTCCAGCTGGGTGCTGGGCTTCACACAAGAGCCTTGGGTCTTCTTGCTGCTGGCCAACTTGTTGATGCTGTTTGTCGGCTGCTTCCTGGAGCCCACCGCCGCCATCACCATCTTGGTGCCGATCCTCGTGCCGATTTGCCAGCAACTGGGCATTGACCTGGTGCACTTCGGTCTGGTCATGGTGCTCAACCTGATGATCGGTCTGCTGCATCCCCCCATGGGCATGGTGCTCTTTGTGCTCGCCCGTGTGGCCAGACTCAGCGTCGAGCGCACCACCATGGCCATCCTGCCCTGGCTGTTCCCGCTGCTGGGCAGCCTGATCGTGATCACTTATGTGCCCAGCCTGGTGCTGTGGTTGCCTAAACAGTTTTATTAACCTCGCGGAACAGATCTTCGGCTCCGTCCCCAACCGATTCAAACCATGTCCAATCTCTTCATCCGTTTGCACCCTGCCGATGACGTGGTCATCGCGCGCAGCCAACTCATGAGCGGTAGCGCCGTCGAAGGCGTGCCCGTGCGCGGCCTGATCCCCCCAGGCCACAAGGTGGCCACCCGGGCCATCGCCGTGGGCGAGCCGGTGCGTCGCTACAACCAGATCATTGGCTTTGCGCACCAGCACATCGCGCCGGGCGAGCATGTGCACACACACAACCTGAACATGGGCCCGGAAAAAGGCAACTTCGAGCGCGACTACGCCATCGGCCAAGACGTGAAACCCGAGCCCTCCCGTAAACAGGCCACCTTCATGGGCTACAAACGCTCGGATGGTCGTGTGGCCACGCGCAACTACATCGGCGTGCTCTCCAGCGTGAACTGCTCGGCCACCGCCGCACGCGCCATTGCCGACCATTTCTCCAAACGCAACAACCCGGCTGCACTCGCCAAGTTTCCGAATGTGGACGGCGTGGTCGCCTTGACGCACGGCACGGGCTGCGGCATGGACACCGAGGGCTTGGGCATCCAGCTGCTCGAACGCACACTGGCCGGCTATGCCACCCACGCCAACTTCTGGGGCGTGGTCGTCGTCGGTCTGGGCTGCGAAGCCAACCAACTCAACACCTGGCTGGCGCACAGCAGCCTGCGCGAGGGCGACACGCTCAAGGTCTTCAACATCCAGGACACAGGCGGCACACGCCTGACGGTGGAAAAAGGCATCCAGCTGATTGAAGAGATGCTGCCCCGCGCCAACGCCATCAGCCGCGAGCCTTGCAGCGCCGAGCACATCACCGTGGGCCTGCAGTGCGGCGGCTCGGACGGCTATTCGGGCATCAGCGCCAACCCTGCGCTGGGCGTGGCGGTCGACCTGCTGGTGCAGCATGGCGGCACCGCCATCCTGAGCGAAACGCCCGAGATTTACGGCGCAGAGCACTTGCTCACGCGCCGTGCGGTCAAGCCCGAGGTGGCGCACAAACTGATCGAGCGCATCAAATGGTGGGAAAACTACACCGCCATCAACGGCGGCGAGATGAACAACAACCCCTCGCCCGGCAACAAGGCGGGCGGCCTGACCACCATCCTCGAAAAATCCCTCGGCGCCGTGGCCAAGGGCGGCACCAGCAACCTGCAGGCGGTCTACGAATACGCTGAGCCGGTCACCGCCAAAGGCTTTGTCTACATGGACACCCCCGGCTACGACCCGGTGAGTGCCACGGGCCAGGTCGCGGGCGGGGCGAACCTGATCTGCTTCACCACCGGGCGTGGCAGTGCCTACGGCTGCGCACCCTCGCCCAGCCTCAAGTTTTCGACCAACACCGCGCTGTGGAAAAAACAGGAAGAGGACATGGACCTGAACTGCGGTGAGATCGTGGACGGCGGGGTGAGCATCGCCGAAATGGGGCAACGCATCTTCGAGATGATGTTGGCTGCCGCCTCAGGCGAGCCCACCAAGAGCGAGCGCCACGGCTACGGCCAAAACGAATTTGTGCCTTGGCAAGTGGGCGCGGTGATGTGAGCCACCCCCTTGTCATCCTTGACTCCCATTTCTCATCCCGAACTCGATCCGGGATCCATGTGGACTAACAACATGACCCCTGCCAAAGATGGACCCCGGGTCAAGCCCGGGGTGACAAGAATCAAACAATGACCGATAAGGACCATCATGAGTCAACGCATCCAAGCCGCAGCGCTGCGCACCAAAGTCGCCCACATCATTGAGCAAGCGGGCAGTGCCCCGGCTGAGGCCGCGCAGGTGGCCGACAACCTGGTCATGGCCAACCTGAGCGGGCACGACTCGCACGGCGTGGGCATGGTGCCACGCTATGTGGATGCGGTGCTCGAAGGCGGCCTGAGCCCCAACACGGGCGTGAAGGTGCTGCTCGACACCGGTCCATTGCTCAACCTGGACGGCCAGCGCGGCTACGGCCAGATCACCGGTGTGCAAGCCATGCACATGGGCATTGAACGCGCCAAACAGCACGGCGTGTGCACCGTGGCGCTCAGCCGCTCGCACCACCTGGGTCGCATCGGCCACTTTGCCGAAATGGCCGTGGCGCAAGGTCTGGTGTCGGTGCATTTTGTCAACGTGCTTTCGCGCCCCGTGGTCGCGCCCTTTGGTGGTGGCGACGGGCGCTTTGGCACCAACCCCTGCTGCATTGGCGTGCCCATGGGCAACCGTGCCCCCTTTGTGCTGGACTTTGCCACCAGCCGCGTGGCCCAAGGCAAGATGCGGGTGGCGCACAACAAGGGGGAACAGGTGCCACCGGGTTACCTGATCGACGAAAACGGCCACCCCACCACCAACCCCGGCGTGGTGGTGGTGCCGCAGTCCAACGGCTTGTTTGGCGCACTCATGACCTTTGGCGACCACAAAGGCTTTGGCATGGCCGTGGCCTGCGAATTGTTGGGCGGCGCACTCACAGGCAGCGGCACCTGGCACCGCGAAGCCGACCACCAACGCGCCGTGCTCAACGGCATGCTGACCCTGTTGATCGACCCGGTTCGTCTGGGGACACAAAGCATGTTTGAACAAGAAGCGCTGGCCTTTGCCGACTGGCTGCACCAGAGCCCCGATGCGCCGGGCAGTGACGGCGTCAAGATGGCGGGTGAACCTGAACGCACCGCCCGCACCGAGCGCGAAAAATCCGGCATCTGGATCGACGACACCACCTGGGCCGAGATCGAAGCATCCGAGAAAAAACTCCAAACGTCACCCCGGACTTGACCCAACAACTGTCACCCTGGACCCCATGAATGTCACCCCGGACTTGATCCGGGGTCCATGCCTTCCGCAATCATGGATGCCGGATCAAGTCCGGCATGACAACCCAAATTCATCCGCCCCACCACCACGCATCGCTTTCAAGCCCCAATCACCCACTCGTTTGACCCCATGAAACTGTCCGCCTCCACGCTCATGGCCCTGCCCGCCTCTGTTCAAACCCCGGCGTACAAGCGCAAAGCCCATGCCCCGGGCGTGGTGCATCTGGGCCTGGGTGCTTTTCACCGCGCCCACCAGGCCATGGTGTTTGACCGGTTGCTGACCGCTGGCGACACACGCTGGGGCATCCACGGCGTGGGCATGACGCGGCCTGATCTGGTGGACCAGTTGCGTGCACAAGACGGCCTGTACGCCGTGCGCGTGGCCGATGGTCAGGGCGTGACATGGCAAGTGCCCGGCGCGCTGTGGCGCATGAGCGTAGCCACCACCGAGCGCGATGCCGTGGTGCAGGCCATCGCGGCGCCCACCACACGCTGGGTCACCCTCACCGTCACCGAAAAAGGCTACACCCCGGCCTTGGGTCAGCTGTTGCTGGACGGTTTGCGCCTGCGCCAGCAGGCAGGCTTGCCCGGCATCACCATTGCCTCGTGCGACAACCTGCAAGGCAATGGCCACAAGCTGCAGGCGCTGGTCAAAACCGCTGCCACAACACACGACGGTGAACTGCTGCGCTGGCTCGATGCGCAATGCGCTTTTCCGTGCAGCATGGTCGACCGCATCGTTCCGGCCGCCACGGCCGAAGTGCTGGCCGCTGCACAAGAGGCGCTGGGCGTGCCAGACCAATGCGCTCTGAGCACCGAAGGTTTTTGGGAATGGGTGATCGAAAACCGCTTCGCTGATCCGGCAGACGCTGCCTTGCTGCAATCTGCGGGCGTGCGCGTGACGAACGATGTGCACAGCTACGAAGAAGCCAAGCTGCGCATGCTCAATGGCAGCCATACGGCCATGGCACTCATGGGTGCGGTCACGGGCAGGCCTTACATTGCCAGCTGTATCGGTGTGCCCCACATCCGTACCTTCGTTCACCAGCTGATGAGTCGCGAAGTCGCGCCACACCTGAGTCGCACAGATTGGGCCGAGTACCGCGACGCACTGATCGCACGTTTTGGCAACCCGTATCTGAAGCACAGCGTGCACCAGATCGCCACCGACAGCTCGCAAAAAATCCCGCAGCGCTGGCCACCCTCGGTGCTGGGGCAGATCGCCCAAGGTGCTTCGTTTGAGCACCATGCGCTGGCTGCAGCCGTGTTGGTGCGCTACACCCTGGGCGTGGACGAAAACGGTCAGGCCTATGCCCTGAACGACCCGCAAGCGGACAGCTTGATGGCCCTGGGCGCCGCACAACGCACCGAGCCCGAAGCCTGCGTACGCGCTTTGCTGGCCCGCGAAGACCTGTGGGGCACAAGCCTGCCACGCAACACCGCATGGATCGCCCGCGTCACGCATTGGCACCAGCAAGTCATACAACACGGCGTGGACGCTGCGGTCCAACAACTGAGCGAGGCCTGAGCCATGAAAATCACCGCCGCTCGCGTCATCGTCTGCAGCCCAGGGCGCAACTTCGTCACCCTCAAAATCGAAACCGATCAAGGCGTCACTGGCATCGGCGACGCCACACTTAACGGGCGCGAGCTGGCCGTGGTCAGCTACCTCGAAGACCATGTCATCCCCTGCCTGATCGGGCGCGACCCGCAGCAGATCGAAGACATCTGGCAATACCTCTACAAAGGCGCCTACTGGCGGCGCGGCCCGGTGACCATGAGCGCGATTGCCGCCGTGGACACAGCACTGTGGGACATCAAGGCCAAGATGGCCAACATGCCGCTGTACCAATTGCTAGGCGGACGCAGCCGTACCGGGGTGATGGTCTACGGCCACGCCAATGGCCGCGACACGGCCGAGACGGTCGATGAAGTCTTGCGCCACAAAGAAGAAGGCTACTTGGCCATCCGCGCCCAAAGCGGCGTACCGGGCCTGCACAAGGTCTATGGGGTCAGTGGCGCTAACCGCATGTACGAACCCGCCGACGGCAACCTGCCCAGCGAACACGACTGGAGCACCGAAAAGTATTTACGCCACACGCCCGGCCTGTTCGAAGCCGTGCGCGAGGCTGTGGGCCCCGACATCCATTTGCTGCACGACGTGCACCACCGCCTGACGCCCATTGAGGCAGGCCAGCTGGGCAAGGCGCTGGAGCCGGTGCGCATGTTCTGGATGGAAGACCCAACCCCGGCTGAAAACCAGGAGGCGTTTCAGTGGATACGCCACCACACCACCACCCCGATTGCCGTGGGCGAGATTTTCAACAGCATCTGGGACTGCAAGACGTTGATCGAAAAACAGCTGATCGACTACATCCGCACCACCGTGGTCCACGCGGGCGGCATCACGCACTTGCGGCGCATCGCCGACCTGGCGAGCCTGTATCAGGTGCGCACCGGCTGCCACGGCGCCACCGACCTGTCACCCGTTTGCATGGGCGCGGCCTTGCACTTTGACACCTGGGTGCCCAACTTTGGCGTGCAGGAGTACATGCCGCACAGCGAGGAAATGCTCTCGGTCTTCCCGCACGACTGGCGCTTCGAGCGCGGCATGATGTATTGCGGCGAATCCCCCGGCCACGGCGTGGACATCGACGAGCAGCTGGCTGCCAAGTACCCTTACCAAAGGGCTTATTTGCCGGTGAATCGGCTGCAGCACGATGGGACGCTCTGGAATTGGTGAGAGCGTTGACCTTAGGAGACTGCTTTGCAGCGGGAGCGGCCGATCAGGCCGAGGGCAACAAGGTCAGCAACCCGCTAAAAGCAGAAATCCATATTTGTTAACGTTGAATATCGTTTGAAATCAGTTCAAACCGCACCGACGTTTTAGTGAATATTGTCCTCGGCTTCAAGGCCCTTGTGATGTCAGTCTCGGCGCGCAGCTTTGTACAAAGGCAAGACAGTCGGCAGCAATTCTTCGATTTGCTGCACGCGGCTTGCCTCCGTGGGATGACTGCTTAAGAATGTGGGAGGACTGCCTCCACTGTTGGCTTTGAGCATTTTCTGCCACAGCGTGACCCCTGCGCGCGGATCATAACCAGCCCGCGCTGAGAGTTCTAGACCCATTTGATCGGCTTCATTCTCATCGGTGCGGCTGAAGCGGGTTGCAATCAGAGACTGGTACAAGACGCCTGCAATGTCGGCAGAGCCTTGGCCAAAACCGAACAGTGCAGCGCCCAGCCCTATGGCAGATTGTGCGGCCAAGGCCTGTGAGACCTGTTCGCGCGAGTGCTCCCTCAATGCATGCGAAATTTCATGACCCATCACCACGGCTATTTCTTCATCGGTCAGATCAAGCTGCCGGATAAGACCTGAGTAAAAAATGATTTTTCCGCCCGGCATACAGAATGCATTGATTTCACTGCTGTTGATCATGTTGACTTCCCATTTCCAATCAGGTGCGTCGGGACGAAAAATTTTGGTTTGCGGTTCAATTCTCTGGGCAATGGCACGAAGGCGCCGAAGAGTGGAAGCATCGGTGTTGAGGGAGCCCTTTGCAGCAGCTTCGGAAATCAGCTTGCTGTAACTTTGCGCCGCCACCTCTTCGAGCTGCTGTGAGGAAACTAAAAGGAGCTGTTTACGGTCCGTGCCAACCGCTCCACCACTGGTGGTGGTTGCACATCCACCAAGTGTCAGCGCCGCAAGCAATAGCAAAAGGGGCGCAAGGCGTCGAAAGTTATTCATGATGTTCCTGTTGTGGTGGATACGTGGCACCGCTCCTGTTCAACCAAGATCGGTCATGGTGGTCACGTATGCTTGTGCGCAAACATCTTTGAGTGGCTCAGGCCTTTTTCGCCCAAGACGTGCACCAGCCCTTGGCCGCCACATTCTTGCCAGCAAACAGAGGGCATCCACCGGCGACATCGCCTGCCTGGCCTTGGTACAAGGCGCAGTTGCTGCAAGCACTGCCAGACACGTAGTTTTTGAATTTCACCTGGTCCGCCTGGGTGGCGTCGTCCACATAACCCAATGTCACGGCTTGGGCGTCGCCTTTTTCGACCATTGGAAGATTCATGGTCGTCGTTGATGGTGCTGGTGCGGCCGCAGGTGCCGGACTGGGATTGGGCGTGGTCGCCATCGGCGCAGTCTGTGGTTCGACTTTGGGCGAGCAAGCGGCCAATAGTGCAAGACAGGCAAAGGGCGTGGTTTCGATAAAGCGTCTGCGTGTTGGCGTTTGCATTTGGGGGTTCCTTGTCTGGAGTGGTTTGTCGTTAGGGTGCCAAGGTGCAATGGCTCGCCAACGGACTAACGCGTTAGCGTAGAACGATTCACGAAGACATATTGCATGTGGCAATGGCTCCGTGTCGGTGCGATGGTGCACAAAGCTCACCGAAGTCACAGACGGCAGCGAAGGCGGCAATCCAAGCCTTCTATGGCACCTCACTGTCGATACCGACAATCGAGCAATCTGCTCCACTTCGAGCCGGGTCTAGCTGAGGCCACAATTCTTTGGCCAGCGTCTGTTGTGCCCAGTCAGATATATAGCCCTTAGCCGGCTGATTTCTCAAACACAGCCCCATAAAACCTTGACGCGAATCCGCGACAATTGAGGCTCTAACGACGAACACCATGCACACCAAGAATTTCTCTCTCCTCTCTGTCGCCCTGGCCATTGCCGTGGGTGCCCTGGTCCCTGGCTCTGGCGCTTTCGCCGCCAAACACAACAAAACCAAAGCCACGGCTTCCAAGCCTGCCGCCTCCAAAAAAGTGGCAGCGGCCGCCAATGCGCTGCCCCCGCTGGCAGCACAGGTCGCGTTGGCGGCCAACCCGCCTGCACTGCCCGCCAAGGCCTGGCTGCTGATGGACTTTGACTCCGGCGAGGTTCTCGCCTCGGCCAACGCCGACGAGCCGCTGCCGCCCGCATCGCTGACCAAAATGATGACCAGCTACATCGTCGAGCAGGCGCTGCGCTCGGGCAAGCTCAAGCCCACCGACCTGGTCACCGTGAGCGAAAACGCCTGGTGTCGCGGCACCAGCGCCGAATCGTGCATGTACCTGCCACTGAACAGCCAAGCCACGGTGATCGACATCTTGCGCGGCATCATCATCCAGTCAGGCAATGACGCGTCGAAAGCGATTGCCGAGCACATGGCCGGCTCCGAGGCGGGCTTTGCCAAATTGATGAACGCCGAAGCCCAGCGTCTGGGCATGACGCACACGACCTTCGTGAACCCCACAGGCTTGCCCGACCCCACGCACAAATCGTCTGCGCGTGACCTCGCGATCTTGGCGCGCGCCATCATCCGCGACGGTGCCGAGTACTACCCGCTCTACGCCGAGCGCGAATTCAAATACAACGGCATCAAGCAAGGCAACCGCAACGCCCTGCTCTACACCGACCCCACGGTGGACGGCCTCAAAACCGGCCACACCCAAGAGGCGGGCTTCTGCCTGGTGACTTCGGCCAAGCGCAACGACATGCGGCTGATCTCGGTCATCCTCAATACCCACAGCGCCCAGGCGCGGGCGGACCAATCGCGCACCCTGCTGGGCTGGGGCTTTGGCAGCTTCGAGAAGGTCTCGCCGATTGCAGCCAACGCGGCGGTTGGCACAGCCAAGGTGAGCTTCGGCAAGGCCGACACCGTGGCCGCTGGCCTGGGCGCGCCGTGGACGCTGACCGTGCCGCGTGGCACTCAAGTGCAGACCGCCGTGCAACTCAACCCCAGTCTGGAAGCACCCGTGGCCAAGGCTGCGGTGATCGGCAAGGTGGTGGCCACCGCCAATGGCAAGCCGGTGGGCGAAGCCCCGCTGGTGGCACAAGCCGATGTGGAGCGCTCGGGTCTGCTGCTGCGCGGCTGGCAACACCTGCTCCAGTTGATCGGGAAATAAGATGTCAAGGGGTGCAGAGCCGGGCGCTCTGCACAACCCAAGCACCCGTTTAAAGCATCCGCGCCAAAGCCGCCGACAGATGCTCAGATGGCAACCGCTTGAAGCCGGAGCGGGCAAAACGCTGCAAGCGGCCTTGCATGAAGGCCACCAACAAGGAGGCTGCCACTTGTGCGTCAGCAGTGGGGGTGGCCGAATCGTTGGCTTTGAGGGATTGACGCAGCTGCGCCTCCACCTTGTCAAACAGCAAATTGATGCGCTCTTGCAGGCGCTCGTGCTCCAGCACCAGCGCGTCGCCAATCATCACGCGGCTCATGCCCGGATTCTTCTCGGCAAACTGCAAGAGCAAGGCCACAATGCGGCTCGCTTGTTGGGGGCCTGCGGGCTCACGATCCGTGACTTGTCGGATCAGGCCAATCACCGATTGATCAACAAAATCAATCAAGCCTTCAAACATCTGCGCCTTGCTGGCAAAGTGGCGGTACAAAGCCGCTTCGCTCACGCCAATCCTGGCAGCCAGACTGGCCGTGGTGACCCGCTCGGCACCCGGTTGCTCCAGCATGGCGGCCAGGGTTTGCAGAATCTGCAAGCGCCGCTCGCCCGGACGTGGACGCTTGCGTGCAGGCGCAGTTTCGTCGTCTGAAAAACGCTCGCTGACTGTTTCTGTGTCTGACATGTCTCCCCCTACCTCTTTGTGATTCGTCTGCGCATGCAGCAACGCAAAGACTTCAGCGGCTGCGGATCATGGTGCCGAAGGCTTGCTCGGACAGCACCTCCAGCAGCATCGCGTGGGGCACGCGGCCATCGATGATGTGCACGGCGTTCACACCGCTCTTGGCGGCATCCAGAGCGCCCGCGATCTTTGGGATCATGCCCCCGCTGATGGTGCCGTCGGCGCACAGCTCGTCGATGCGGCTAGGGGTCAACTCGGTCAGCAGCTGGCCTTGCTTATCCAGCACGCCACGGATGTTGGTGAGCATGAGCAGCTTTTCGGCCTGCAGCACGGTGGCCAGCTTGGCGGCCACCACGTCGGCATTGATGTTGTAGCTTTCGTTGTGCTCGCCAAAGCCGATGGGGCTGACCACTGGGATGAAGGCATCGTCTTGCAGGCATGTCAAGATCGACGGATCGATGCTTTCGATCTCACCAACCTGGCCCACGTCGTGTTCTTTGCTCGGGTCCTGGCTGTCCACCAGGCGCAGTTTTTTTGCGCGGATCAGGCCGCCATCACGCCCCGTCAAACCCACGGCCTTGCCGCCTGCGCGGTTGATCATGCCCACAATGTCTTGCTGCACTTCACCGCCCAGCACCCACTCGACCACTTCCATGGTTTCAGCGTCGGTCACGCGCATGCCTTGAATGAACTCACCGGTTTTGCCCAGGCGCTTCAAAGCGGTTTCGATCTGCGGGCCACCGCCGTGCACCACCACCGGGTTCATACCCACCAGCTTGAGCAGCACCACGTCTTCGGCAAAGGCCTGCTGCAAGGCCGGGTCGGTCATGGCGTTGCCGCCGTATTTGATGACCAAGGTCTTGCCGTGGAACTTGCGGATGTAGGGCATGGCCTGCGCCAGGATCTGGGCCTGGTCATGCGGGGCAACGGTGGGGGCAGCGGTGTTGTCGGTCATGGTGCGTGGCAAAGTTTCAAAAAGGGGGTTCAAAAGTCCAAAGGATTGTGCCGCAAGCCCGTGGCGGTTCAGAGGATTTCGGACAGCATGCGGTCGACGCCCAGCTGCCACGGCGGCAGCACCAGCCCAAAGGCTTCTTGCAACTTACGGGTATCCAGTCGCGAGTTCAATGGGCGCTGCGCAGGCGTTGGGAAGGCGGTGGTGGGCACGGGGGCGATCTCGCTCACTTTCAGCACCTGCTCCGGCTGAATGTGACGGGCTTGTGCAATCACATGGCTGGCGTAGCCGTGCCATGTGGTCTCGCCTGCAGCCACCAGGTGGTAGATGCCGCCCAGCCCTGGCTTTTGCCGGGCGCTGCGGATGGCATGCGCCGTCACGTCGGCGATGAGATCGGCACCTGTCGGGGCGCCGTGCTGGTCGTTGATGACAGTCAGGCGTTCGCGCTCTGCAGCAAGTCGCAGCATGGTCTTGGCAAAGTTGCCGCCCCGCGCCGCATACACCCAGCTGGTGCGAAAAATCAGGTGTTTGCAACCACTGGCGACGATGGCCTGCTCACCTTCGAGTTTGGTCTGCCCGTACACACTGAGCGGCCCCGTGGCATCGCCTTCTCGCCATGGCTGGTCGCCTAGACCATTGAACACGTAGTCGGTCGAGTAATGCACCAGCCACGCACCGATCTCGGCGGCGGCCTGCGCCAGCGCGGCCGGTGCGGTGGCATTCAGGCAACGGGCCAACTCAGGTTCCGACTCGGCCTTGTCCACTGCGGTGTGGGCGGCGGCATTGACGATCACGTCGGGACGCCAGTCCCGCACCGTTTTCGCCAAACGCTCGGGCTGGCTCAGGTCACCACAAAACTCGGTGCTGTGCCGATCCAGCGCCAACACCTGGCCCAAGGGTGCCAAGCTGCGCTGCAGCTCCCAACCGACTTGACCGTTTTTGCCGAGCAACAGGATTTTCATGAGCCGTTGTATTGTTGTTGCAGCCACTCGCGGTAAGCGCCGCTTTGCACATGCGCCACCCACTCAGGGTTGGCCAGATACCACTCGACGGTTTTACGGATGCCGGTTTCAAAAGTCTCGGCGGGCTTCCAGCCCAGTTCGGCCTCGAGCTTGCGGGCATCAATGGCATAGCGGCGGTCATGGCCCGGGCGGTCGGTGACATAGGTGATCTGGCTGGCATAACTGGAGCCATCGGCTTTGGGGCGCATTTCGTCGAGCAGTTTGCAAACGGTCTGCACGATCTCGATGTTGGGCTTTTCATTCCAGCCGCCCACGTTGTAGGTCTCACCCAAGCGCCCGGCTTCGAGCACTCGGCGAATCGCACTGCAATGGTCTTTGACGTAGAGCCAATCGCGAATCTGCATGCCGTCGCCATACACCGGCAAGGGCTTGCCCGCCAACGCATTGACGATCATCAGCGGGATGAGTTTTTCGGGGAAATGGTAGGGCCCGTAGTTGTTGGAGCAGTTGGTGGTGAGCACCGGCAGGCCATAGGTGTGGTGCCAAGCGCGAACCAGATGGTCGGAGGCCGCTTTGCTGGCGCTGTAAGGGCTGTTGGGCTCGTAGCGGTGGGTTTCGGCAAAGGCCGGATCACCTTTGGCCAAGGAACCGTACACCTCGTCTGTGGAAACATGGAGGAAACGAAACCCTTGTTGGGTCACCGTGGACCGCCGCGCTTCGCTCGCAGTAACGTTTGAACCGTCATCGCGAGGGACGAAGCGATCCATGTCTTCGCGGGGCAGCTGCAACCAATAACCGCGCACCGCCTCCAGCAGCCTGAAGGTGCCCACAATGTTGGTTTCGATGAATTCACCCGGGCCGTGGATCGAACGGTCCACATGGCTTTCGGCGGCAAAATTGATGACGGCACGGGGCTGGTGTTCGGCCAGCAAACGGCTCACCAACGCGCTGTCGCCAATGTCGCCCTGCACCAGCTGGTGGCGCGCATCGCCTTGCAGTCTGGCCAGCGTCTCGGGGTTGCCGGCATAAGTGAGCTTATCGAGGTTGATGATGGGCTCATCGCTGGCAGCCAGCCAGTCGAGCACGAAATTGGCACCAATGAAGCCGGCACCGCCAGTGACGAGAAGGGTCATGAGAAGGATCGGGACTGGGGCCACGGGGCGCGGCACCTCTGTTGCTGGATTTTAGAAGCATTGGCCGCACGCACAGGTTAAAGTGGCATCTTGTTCAGGAAGTTCAACATGGCCTCATCAGACAACTCCAAACGCAACAAAACCAGCCCAAATTCTCAGCCCGACAACCCAGCCCTGCCCGCGCAGCAAGTGTGGCTGGCAGGTTTGGGGGCGATGGCCAAAGCCCAGGAGCAAGGCAGCAAAGCCATTGAGGCTTTAGTCAACGATGGCTTGGCCTTCCAGCGCAAAAGCCAGGCCGAGGCGCAGCAACGCTTGCAGGAGGCCACCGAACGCCTGAGCCACATGGCCAGTGACTTTGGTCAGCAAACCTCAGGCCGCGTCGACAAGCTGGAACACTTGTTTGAGGACCGCGTCGCCAAAGCCCTGCACCGCTTGGGCATGCCCACCTTGCTGGACATCCAGATGCTGAACGATCGGGTGGCGCAACTGGAAGCGCAGCTGGCTGCCCTGTCCGTATCCACCACGAAAAAAACGCCTGCGGCACCTGCCAAAGCCAAGACTGTGGTCTCCCGCAAAACAGCGAAGACCTTGCCCCAAACAGCGCGCACCGCCAAGCCGACCAAAAAATCCACCTGATCGACTCACGCCGCCTTCAGACATGGCCAAAAAAGCCCCCCGCCGAACAGCCGAGCGCATTGCCGAAGTGACGCTGGAGCTGTTCAACCGGTTCGGTGAGCCCAACGTCTCGACCACGCTGATCTCTGCCGAGTTGGGCATCAGTCCGGGCAATCTGTACTACCACTTCGCGTCCAAAGACGCCTTGGTCAATCGGCTCTTTGACCAGTACGAAACCGCCATGCTGGGGCTGCTGGACGCTGCCCCCGATGTGCGGGACATCGAGGACACCTGGTTTTTCCTGCACTCGCTGTTTGAGCAGGTGTGGAGCCACCGCTTTTTGTACCGCGACCTGAACAACCTGCTCTCGGGCAATCGGCACCTGGAAACACATTTTCACGCGGTGCTGGAGCGCCAAACCCACGCGTTCAGGTTGATGCTGGAGTCGTTGTCCGCAGCGGGTCTGATGCGCATCGGCCCCGACAGCATTGAAACCCTGTCGGCCAGCATGTCGGTCATGGTGACCTACTGGCTCAGCTACGAATATGTGCGCAACCCCCGGCAAGCCCTGGAGCCGGCCAGTGCGGGCCTGGCTCTGACACGGGGTGCCCAGCATGTGCTGGCTTTGCTGACACCCTACATGGCCAGCCAAGCTTTGCAAGACCATCTGCAAAGCTTGACGGCCGCCTACAGCGCCAACGCACGCTGACACCCATCTGGCTTGCGCACCACCACCGGCAAGCGGCCGGGACCTTCAGTTGAAACGCTGAGCGGCCAGTGCCAGCAGACCATCAAAGATCAAGTTGTCCACCAACTCGAACTGGACCGACATGCTGGGTGCCATTTTCCAGCCGGCGCCGCCGGTCATGATGCACATCGGCTCTTGTCCAGTGTGCTCACGCAGGTGCTGAACCATACGCTCACAAGCCCCCGCAATTGCGTAGGTGCCTCCGCTGGTCAAAGCGTCGCTCGTGTTGGTCGGGAAAGGGGTGACTTCTCCGGTGGGGACATGCAAGCCCGCCGTGCCTGACTCGAGCGCACGCAGCATGATGCCGTGGCCCGGCAAAATCAGGCCGCCCAAAAACCGGCCCTCGGCATCGATGGCCTCGACCGTCACGGCCGTGCCCACCATCACCACCACCAAGGGGCGCGAGGGACCAGCGGCCAGCATGCGGTGACGCGCCCCGACCATGGCGACCCAACGGTCCGAGCCCAATCGAGAAGGGTGGTCGTAGCCATTGGTCAGACCGGCCTCTTGGGCACTGGGCACCACCCACTGGGGGGTGAAATCCCAAATTTCCATTTGCTCTTGGACGCGGCGCTTGATCGCGTCCCCGGCCACCACACAGCCCAGCATCTGGTCAGGCTTGGGCAGTTGTGCCCAGGCCCCTTCTGACAAGCGGTCGATGTTTTCCAGAAATTCGGCGCCATGCGCCAGCAGTTGGCCCTGGGGGCTCGGTTGGTCGTACAGCGCCCATTTCAGGCGCGTATTGCCCACATCGATGGCTAAAAATGTCATGCGGGGATGATAATGAGTTTCGGGGTCCGCAAACGCTCATCGGCATGCGTCATTCGGTGCAGATTCAAATACGGGGGCGCACCACCGGCTGTACCGATTCATAAGCCCGCGCGGTGCGCAGCACCAGTGCGTCGCCAAACATGGGCCCCACGATCTGCACACCCATGGGCAGACCCGCCCGGGTCACGCCACAGGGCACGGTGATGGCCGGTTGCTGGGTCAGGTTGAAGGGGTAGCTGAATGGCGTCCAGCCCAACATGCTGTGCGGGTCCATGGGGACCGTCCCCGCAGGCCGCGCCTCAAAAGCCGGAATCGACACCGAAGGCGTCACCAGCAGGTCGTAGCGCTGCATGAACTGGCGCATGTGCGAGCCCAACACGCCTCTGCGCTGGTGCAGTTGCTGCACCTGTTGTGCACCGAGCTGCGCACCCAGTTGCGCCTCGGCGCAGAAATCCGGGTCGGCCAGGGCCTGCTGCGCTGCCGTGAGGCCGCACCAGACGGTGTAGGCCCCGAGGAACCACAGGCCGGTGGTAATTTCAAGCGGGTCGTCAAAACCCGGGTCCACCTGCTCCACGTGAGCCCCCAGGTCCTGGAGCTTTGTCACGGCCTGATCCACGGCCGCGGCAATCTCGGGGTGGACGTTATTGGCGTAACCGAGCGTCGGCGAATATGCGATGCGCAGGCCGCGAATGCCGTCTTCCAGCCCCACGGTGTAGTCGGTCGCCTCGGGTGGCAGCGAAGTCCAGTCTCGGGCGTCGGGCTTTTTGAGCACGTTCATCATCATGGCGGCATCGCGCACGCTCAGGGTGTGCGGACCCAGATGCGCCACCGAACCAAAAGGCGACAGCGGGTAAGCCGGGACGCGGCCAAAGCTGGGTTTCAAACCCACGTTGCCGCAAAACGCGGCCGGAATGCGCACGCTGCCCGCGCCGTCGGTGCCCACCGCCAAAGGCCCCAGGCCTGCAGCCACAGCCGCCGCCGCACCGCCTGATGAGCCGCCGGGTGTGTGGTTCAAATTCCAGGGGTTGCGGGTGATGCCCGTGGCGGGCGAGTTGGTTTCGCCCTTGCAACCAAACTCGGGCGTGGTGGTCTTGCCCAGCAGCACCGCACCTGCTTCACGCAGGCGTGCGGTGGCCGGCGCGTCCACCTCCCAAGGCTGCTGGGGGTCGATGGTGCGGCTGCCGCGCAGCGTGGGCCAGCCTTTTGTGAGGATCAGGTCCTTGATGCTGGTGGGCACCCCGTCGAGTTCACCCACCGGTGCGCCTGTGCTGCGGTGCGCTTGCCAGCGCGCTTCACTGGCACGGGCGCTGGCCAATGCGCTTTTGGCATCGACCAGACAAAAGGCGTTGATCTGCGGGTTGAGGCGGTCCATGCGCGAGAGCACCGCCTGTGTGGCCTCCACCGGGCTGGCCTGCCCACTGCGGTACAAAGCTATCAACTCATGCGCGGTGCATTGGGTCAGGTCGGTGGTGCTCATGCAAGTCTCCAATCGTTGAGAGTCAGGTCACACCCAGCCCATCGAGGCCGAGTTTCAGGGTCTGGTGCGGGTTTGGGGGCTGAGCTTTTTCCAGGGTAAATCGCCCGGGTCGGCGGCCATGGGGCCCGCTGCCTTGGCCACCAGCACCCGGCTGGCGATGGGCGTGAAATCGGCGCGGAAATGGTTAGAGCTTTTGACCACCAGCAGCTTCATTTGCTCGGGCTGAATGCCCACAGCACGGAACAGTTCGCGGTCGAGCATCTGCATCTTGCCGCTGGCCACGGCCACCAGCACGCCGTCGATTTCAAGGCAGGCGCTGGGACCGATATGGGCTTTCATGCCGGTCATCATCGGGCCTTTGAGCTCGCACTCATCCCCGCCCAATGCACGCACCACAAAGCGCCCTTGCACAGGCGGGTCACTGGGCACACCTGTGAAGGTGGGCACGGCCTTGCCCAGGGCCAACTCCAGCACCGCCCCCACGCCAGCGGCGTGCGCCTGATGCGCCGCGGACGGGTCGTACAGCATGCCCAGCGCCACTTGCCCAGGCCAGCGTTGACCGGCCCCCTGCTGCAGCAAGGCGTGCAGCATACCCGTGGTGTTGCTGTCGCCGCCTGCGCCCGGGTTGTCTTGCGTGTCGGCCATGACCACGGGCGGGCCCGAGACCTCGGCAGTGGCCAAAGCTTGCGCCACCGCTTCGCGGGCGGGCAAGACATCGGGCCGCCACTGGCCAGGTTCGGCCACGTGCTCAAACAAACGCTGCACCGCAGCTTCCGCCTGCGGTCCGTGGCCCCACACCACAGGGCCGCATTCGTCAAAATCAGAGGCCGGAAAGCCCATGCAAAAACTGAGCATGCAGCCGGTCTGCGACTCCAGCGCGATCATTTCGTCGTAGAGGTCTTTGGCCGGGGACATCCAGGTGCTTTGTGCGTTGAGCGGAATCAAAAAGGGCAAACGCCGCGCTTGCATGGGCCGCTTGGCGCCTGCGCGCAGGTGTTCACGCAGCAGCATGGCGGCCCGCTCACCGGTCTCGGCCATGTCGATGTGCGGGTAAGTGCGGTAAGCCACCAGGCCGTCAGCCAGACGCAGCATGCGTTCGGTCACATTGGCGTGCAGGTCCAGGCTGCCCACAATGGGCACGCGGGACCCCACCACGGCACGGATGCGGGCGATCAGCTCGCCCTCGCTGTCGTCGGCGTTTTCAGCCACAGCGGCACCGTGCAAATCGAGGTAAACGCCATCGAGGCCCTGCGCCATGGCTGCCCGCACATCTTCGACAATGGCGCCGCAGATGCGCTCAAAAGCGTCGCGTGTGACATAGGACGAGGGCGTGGCGCCGGCCCAGGCCGACGGCACGATCTGCCAGCCTTCGCGCCGGGCCGCGTCGATGAACCCACCCGCCGGGATGTTCACGCCGGTCATGGCATCGACCATGGCCTGTCCGCGCACAAAAGCCGGAAAGGCCTCACCAGTCTGAAAAGCGACCCAATCGGCCAGGCTGGGGGCAAAGGTATTGGTTTCGTGCTGGTAGCCAGCGATCAGGATGCGGGTCATGCCGTGTCAATCAGGGTGTTCGGTCGGCGGCAAAGCCGCAGGAGCGGCCTCCAAAAGCCGCCGTGTGTAGTCTTGCTTCGGGTTGGCGTACAGGTCGGTGGTGCGGCCTTGCTCCAAGATGCGGCCTTGGTGCATGACGATCACGCGGTCACACAGCTGGGCGGCCACACGCAGGTCGTGCGTGATGAAGAGCAGCCCCAGGCCCAGGCGCGACTGCGCTTCGCGCAGCAGGTTCAGGATCTGGGCCTGCACACTCACATCGAGCGCGCTCACCGCCTCGTCGGCCACCAGCACCTGCGGGCGGCAGGCCAGCGCACGGGCTATCGCCAAGCGTTGACGCTGACCCCCGCTGAACTGGCTGGGGTAGCGCTTCAGGGCCTCCACCTGCAAACGCACCTGCGCCATCAATTCGACCGCCAAGGCTTCGGCTTGTTCACGCGACTGGCCAAAGTTCATCGCGCCTTCGACCATGGACTGGCCCACGGTGCGGCGCGGGTTCAGCGAGCGGTTCGGGTCCTGAAAGACCACCTGCACACGGTGGCGCAGTGGCCGCAACTGGCCCTCGGGCATGCGGGCCACGTCTTCGGCACCCCACAAAATTTGGCCTTCGGTGGGGTCGATCAGGCGGATCAGGCAACGCGCAAAGGTCGACTTGCCCGAACCCGACTCGCCCACGATGCCCACCGTCTCGCCAGCACGCACGGCCACCGCCGCATCCATGAGGGCGGCCGTGGGGCGGCTGCGACCCAACCAGTCGTGGCTGATGTAGGTCTTGCCCACGCCCTGGCCCGACAGCAGCGCAGGGCCTTGGGGCTCGGGCTTGGCGGGTGGCGGCGTCATGCCAGGCACGGCAGCCAGCAGCTGGCGCGTGTAGTCGGCACGGGGGCGGCGCAGCACCTGTTCGCAGTCGCCGCTCTCCACCGCCTGGCCCTGGTTCATCACCAGCACCTGGTCGGCGATTTCGGCCACCACGCCCATGTCGTGGGTGATGAACAGCACCGCACTGCCCTGCTCGCGCTGCAGGTCGGCGATCAATCGCAAAATCTCTTTCTGCGTGGTCACATCAAGCGCCGTGGTCGGCTCGTCGCAAATCAAGAGCGCGGGCTTCAAGATCACGGCCATCGCGATCACGATGCGCTGACGTTGCCCACCGCTGAGTTGGTGCGGATAGCTGCGCAACATGCGCGCCGGTTCGGGCAGCTTGACGCGCTCGAACACACGCAAAATTTCAGCGCGGCGCTGTTCGGCAGGCCAGTCGGTGTGGGTGGACAGCAACTCGTCCACCTGGTCGCCGCAGGTCATGACCGGGTTCAGCGCCGTCATGGGCTCCTGGAACACCATGCCCATGGTCTGGCCGCGCAACTGGCGCAGCCGCAGTTTGGACGCCTGCAGCAAGGACTCGCCTTGCAGGACGATGTCGCCCGCCACGGGCTGCAATTCTTTGGGCAGCAAGCCCATCACGGTGGTGGCCATGACCGACTTGCCCGAGCCGGACTCACCCACCACGCACAGGGTCTGGCCTGGCAGGATGTCCAGCGACACCTCGGTGATGGCATGCACCCGGTCACCACCGGCAGGCAAAGCGACAGAGAGGCCGCGAATGGACAGGACGGGGGTGCTCATGCGCCGCCCCGTTTCGCGAATTTGGGGTCCAGCACATCGCGCAGGCCATCTCCCAGCAGGTTGATGGCCAGCACCGTGGGCACCAGAAACAGCGCGGGGAACAGCACATTGCCCGGGTACTGGGTGAACTGCACCCGGCCCTCGGCCATGATGTTGCCCCAGGTCGGAATGTCGGCCGGCAGGCCCAAGCCCAGGAAGCTCAAGATGGCTTCGGTCAGCACGGCACTCGCCGCGATGAAGGTGCCCTGCACGATCAGCGGCGCCATCGCATTGGGCAGGATGTGGCGCAACAAAATCACCGGCGTGGGCGTGGCCAGGGCCTTGGCGGCCTCCACAAAAGGTTCCTCGCGCAAGGTCAGCACCAGCGAGCGCACCAGGCGCGTGACGCGGGGGATTTCGGGGATGGCGATCGCCACCACCACGGTCCACAGCTGCGCACCCAGCGCCGCCACCAGCGCAATGGCCAGCAAGATGGCGGGGATGGCCATCAGGCCATCCATGAAGCGCATGAGCACCATGTCGAGCGCACGGAAGTACCCTGCCAGCATGCCCAAAGCACCGCCCACCAGCAGCGCCACCACGGCGGTGAACAGGCCCACCAGCAAGGACACGCGGGTGCCATAGAGCACACGGCTGTAAATGTCGCGACCAAAGTTGTCACTGCCCATCCAGAAGGTGTGGGCCACGCTGGTGCCGTCGAGCAATGCGAACTGCCCCACCACGCCGGCCTGGGTGTTGATGTTGGCCGAGTCCATGGCAGCCGGGTCCACCGTGCCCAGCCAGGGCGCGGTCAAGGCGATCAGGATCAAGAGGCCCAGCACCCCCAAGCCCAAACGGACAGTGGTGTGCGCCAGAAGTTTTCGAAAGAGGGTGTTCATCAGTAACGGATCCGGGGGTCCAGCCACAGGTAGCTCAGGTCCACCAGCAGGTTGATCAACACGTACAGCACGCTGAAAAACAGCACCACACCCTGGATGACCGGAAAGTCGCGGTTGAGCACCGCGTCCACCGTGAGCGAGCCCAAACCGGGAATGGCATAGACCGTCTCGGTCACCACCACGCCGCCAATGAGCAAGGCGATGCCGATGCCGATCACCGTGACGATGGGCACGGCCGCATTGGCCAGCGCATGGCGCAGCAGCACGACCTGCTCGGTCACGCCTTTGGCGCGGGCGGTGCGGATGTAGTCTTCGGTCAGCGCCTCGGACACGCTGGCGCGAGTGACCCGCGCGATGAGCGCCACATAAATGGTGGCCAGCGACAGCCAGGGCAGCACCAGCTGGTAAGCCCAGGCCCCCACACCTTGCGAAAACTCGCCAAACAAACGGCGATAACCCTGCACAGGCAGCCACTGCAACTGGATGGCAAAGATGTAGATCAGCACATAACCGATCACGAACACCGGCACCGAAAACCCGGCCACCGCAAAGCCCGACAACAAACGGTCCAGCCAACCGCCCATGCGCCAGGCGGCCAGCGTGCCCAGAGGCACTGCCACCAGGACGGCCAGCACCATGGTGCCTGCCGCCAGGGACAGCGTGGGCTCGATGCGCTGAGCAATCAGCTCGGT
This sequence comes from Limnohabitans sp. YIMB22184, assembly GCF_048020265.1. GTDB lineage: Bacteria > Pseudomonadota > Gammaproteobacteria > Burkholderiales > Burkholderiaceae_C > Limnohabitans_A. The sequence continues at coordinate 207,954 of NZ_CP171843.1, read as the reverse complement.
CACCGGTTTGCCCAAGTAGAAGGAGTAACCCAAGTCACCCTGCAGCACCCCCATCAACCAGATGCCGAATTGCGCGAACAAAGGCTTGGTCAGGCCCAGCTGTTCGCGGATGCGGTCAATGTCTTCGTTGGTGGCGTTATTGCCCGCGATCACGGCGGCCGGGTCCCCCGGCGTGAGCCGAAGTATCAGGAACACGATGACCGCCACCGTGAACAGCACGGGGATCAGCGCCAGCAGGCGCTGCAGCAGGAATTTCAGCATAAAACTTCAGCTGTTCCGGGGTGCGAGAAGACGGTCAGTTCTTCTTGATGTTCCAGTACACCTGCGCGCCTCCGGGCACCAGGCCCGAAATGTTCTTGCGCAGGGCAGCGGGGTTGAAGTACTGGCCCAGCGGCACGTGGGTGGCGGTCTCCATGGCGCGCAGCTGGATTTGCTCGGCGATCGCTTTCTTCTGCGCATCGGTGGTCGACTGGGCGAACTTGACCTTCAGGTCCTCGATTTGCTTGTCGTCTTGCCAGCCGAACCAGCCTTTGTCACCGGCCGCGTTCATCATGGCCATGGTCAGCGGGTTCAGAATGTCGCCGGCTGTCCAGGCGGTCATGAACGCGTTCCAGCCGCCCTGTGCGGGTGCGTCTTTCTTGGCGCGGCGTGCCACCAGGGTGGCCCAGTCCATTTGCTGCATGTCGACCTTGAAGCCCGCAGCTTCTAGTTGTTGCTTGGCCACCAAGGGCAGCTTGGCAATGGCGGCCAGATCGGTCGGACGCATCAGCACCACGGGCGTGCCGTCGTAGCCAGCATCCTTGAGCATTTGAGCCGCTTTCTTGGGGTCGGCCATGCCGGTGTAGATACCGGTCTTGTCGCTGGCAAACGGTGTGCCGCAGGGGTACATGCTCTTGCAGAAGGTGAACATGCCAGGCGCACCCACCTGTGTTTTGAGGTGCGCTTCCTGGCCCAGCGCCACCATGGCAGCCTGGCGTATCTTCACGTTGTTGAAGGGCGCATGCAAGTGGTTGAAGCGCAAGATGTACTGCAGCCCTGCAGGCTGTGCGTCCACCAGCTGGACGTCTTTTTGCGCCTTCAGGGATGCATATTGCTCAAAGGTGGGTTGCTCGACGATGTCGACCTCGCCGGCCACCAGCGCATTGAACTGGGTCTGTGGGTCGCGGATGATGACCCACTCTACGCGGTCCAGATACACGTTCTTGCCACCCGCAGTGCCGTCAGGCGCTTCGCTGCGGGGCTTGTATTTGTCGTTCTTCACATAGACCAGGCGCTCGCCAGGCTTGTATTCAGCAGGCACAAACTTGTAGGGGCCCGAGCCGATGTGTTCCTTGATCTGCTCGCTGCCGGGCGTGGCCGCAATGCGTGCGGGCATGATGAAGAGCACATTGGACGAGGGCTTGCCCAGCGCTTCGAGCATCACACCAAAAGGCTGCTTGAGCTTGATGACAAAGGTCTTGGCATCTGGCGTGGCGTAGCTGTCCACACTTTTGGCCAGCACACCGCCAAAGCTGTCGCGACTGGTCCAGCGCTTGATGGAAGCGACCACGTCCTCGCTGTTCACGGCTTTGCCATCGTGGAACTCCAGACCGTCACGCAGCGTGAAAGTCCAGGTCAGGTTGTCCTTGCTGACGCTCCACTTGTCCACCATCTGGGGCTTGGGCTTGCCGGCCAGATCGGTGCCGAACAAGGTGTCGTAGATCATGTAACCGTGGTTGCGCGTGACAAAGGCGGTGGACCAGATGGGGTCGAGGATGGTCACGTTGGCGTGCGGCACCACACGCAGGGTCTTGCCCTGGGCTTGCGCGACAAAGGGGGTCAGCAAGGCAGCCGCGAGTGTGGCCACCGCAAAAAGGGAACGACGCTTCATTAGGCTCTCCAGTCAAGATGGGGACATTGGACATCTGTCCAAAACACTATAAAACGAAACATGACGACCTCTTATCAGGACATTACCCAATGGGCCGCACTGGACTTGTCCCGTGCGATACACAGCAGACAAGTTTCTTGCCGTGAGGTGATGCAAGCGACCCTGTCGCAGGTGGAACGGCTCAACCCCAGCAGTAATGCAATCGTCAGCCGCGTGGACACCGAAACCCTGCTGGCCCAGGCCGATGAGCGCGATGCCCAACTGACGCGCGGCGAATCCATGGGCTGGATGCACGGCATGCCCCAGGCCATCAAGGACCTGTCTAACGTGCAAGGCCTGCGCACCACGCTGGGCAGCCCACTGATGAAAGACTTCGTGGCCAGCGAAGACGGCCTCATGGCGCAACGCATGAAGGCCGCAGGCGCCATCGTCATCGGAAAAACCAACACGCCTGAATTTGGCCTCGGCTCGCACACTTTCAACGAAGTGTTTGGCGCTACCCGCAACGCCTGGGACCCGAGCAAATCGGCCGGTGGCAGCAGTGGTGGCGCGGCCGTGGCGCTGGCCCAGCGCATGCTGCCTGTGGCCGATGGGTCAGACTTCATGGGCAGCCTGCGCAATCCGGCGGGCTGGAACCATGTGTTTGGCATGCGCCCGTCACAGGGCCGCGTGCCCATGTGGCCTGCTCAAGACGTGTTCATTGCCCAGTTGGGCACCGAAGGCCCTATGGGTCGCCATGTGCGCGATGTGGCGATGTTGCTGTCCACGCAAGCCGGTTCGGCCTCATCCTGCCCCTTGAGCCTGAGCAACGGCCCGTCGGTGTTTGCAGGCTCACTGGATAGCGACCCCCAAGGCCAACGCATCGGCTGGCTGGGTGATCTGCAAGGCTACTTGCCCATGGAAGACGGCATCCTGTCGCTGTGTGCATCGGCATTGACAAGTTTTTCCGGAATGGGTTGCCGCGTGGACGAAGCCCGGCTAGGCATGCCACCTGAGCAGATTTGGCAAGCCTGGCTGGTCTGGCGCCAGGCCTTGGTGGGGCCGCGTGTGGCGCCCTTCCTGGTCAACCCGGCCAACCGGGCCCACATCAAGCCCGAGGCACTGTGGGAACATGACCAGTCCCTCACCCTGACGGGCGCCCAGCTGATGTCCGCCAGCGCCAGCCGCACGCGCTTTTACCAAAGCATGCTGGCTTTGTTTGAAAAGCTCGATGTGCTGGCCATTCCTGTGGCGCAGGTCTGGCCGTTTGATGTGAACTTGCGCTGGCCGCAAAGCGTCGCAAGCCGTACGATGGACACTTACCACCGCTGGATGGAGGTGGTGATTTACGCCACCTTTGCAGGCCTGCCCTCGATCAGTGTGCCTGCGGGTTTTGGCGAGAACGGCCTGCCCATGGGTCTGGCCTTGATTGGCAAACCCCAAGGCGATTTGGACCTGCTGAAACTGGCCCACGCCTACGAAATGGCCAACCAGGACATGATCGCGCGACGGCCACCCGGCGTTTGAAGACACAGCAACACCCCATCTGGGGCGTTGCGCCAAGCACTCAGCTTTGTTGCCAGGGCAGACCGCGGTAACGCCAACCGCCCTGCAGACCGCGGTGGGCATTCTCATCCGGGTCACCCTCAAAGCCTTCAAGGATGTTGTAAGCCTGCAGGCCCAGCTCGGTGGCGCGTTGGGCAGCAGCGATCGAGCGCACACCGCTGCGGCACAGCAGCACCAGCTTTTTGCCGCCTGCGCCCAGCGCCTGCACGCCCGAGTCAAAACCCGGGTTCATCGCCATGCCGGGCCACTGCTTCCAAGCCAGGGCATGGGCACCAGGCACAAAGCCCACCCAGGCGCGTTCGGCATCGGTGCGCACATCCACCAACTCGGCCTCACCCGACTGCACCCAGGCCCAGGCCAACTGGGGCGAAATGTCACCGGCGTAACCGGCGGCAGGTTGTACCGCCATCAAGGTTTGTTCGGGTGTGGTTGGATCAAGTGGGTTATTTATCGTCATGGCCAACAAGTTCAAAGTTCAAGATGATGGATGGGTGATCACTGTCTTGCATCTTAGCCGCCTCGGTAATTGGCAAAACAACTATCAAAATCAATTGGATAACCGAATCAGCCATGCCGCCAGACACATGCAGTCACTCAACCGGCACACACAGCCCACCATGACAAGCATTTGGGGCCAAGTTCAAACTCGGCGCAGGTGCTCAAGCGTCAGCAGTGCCTCACGCAATACGTCGCTCAAATCGCGCTTCCCCTGCACTGATCAGGCCATCGGCGCTCGTTGCAAACAGCAGGCCCTGTGGACCTGGCTTCTTGAAATGCTCGCAACAGGCCGTGGCCTCCACCGTCTCAAACACATCGAGCCTCGGCATCTTGCGGGCCTTGGGTGAGAGCTTGTAATAAGGCCAGCCGCAGCGCAGTCCAGTGCTCGATGTCTCTGACTCCATCACATTGGCACAACGCCCACAACACGCTTCCATCATGATTTGCCTTGACTCAAAATGCTGCCAGCTGAAACCTACCAACAGGGGTAATTGCCCCATATTGAATTGGGAGTACTCCTCATAAAAAACCCGCCTCCTTGTGGGAGGCGGGTTTGAAGAAGGCCAGAGACTGGCTGAAGCTCAGACCAATCTCAACAGGTCTTAAACGATGAAGTTAGCCGTCACGTAGTTGATCAACTGGTCAGCATCCCCACCTGCGATGGTGCCCACCAACGTCAACTCGGCAGACGTCACGTTCTTGTCTGTCATGCCACCGTTGGCGCCATCGTCCCAGTACCAAGCGTTCAGTGCCGTACCGGCCGAATTGGCGATCAAGAAGACCATGTCGGCCTCGCTGGAAGCGTCAATCTTGTTGTTAAGGTAGTTCTCGGACTGCGCAAACAAGTTCTGCACGTTGACCGCGCTGTCGGCAAAGCCCAGTTCCAGACCAATGACCGTCTCGGTGAATACAGCGCCGCCATTGAACGAGTTGAATGACCGGTAAGAGCTTGTTCCCAAATCTGCAATCGCAGAGAAATCAAGCACATCACCACCATCAACCAAGTCGCCATGCTGGAAGCCCGTGATGGTCATGTCATTGGCTTCGCCGTTGAACACCAACCGGTCGCTGCCACCCTGTAACACATCGACCGCATCGCCACCGGTACCGGTGGCGATGACATCGTTGCCCGCTGTACCCGCCAGTGTCTGAACACCGTCAGAGCCAGTGATGACCACCGAAGCACCCACCGCAGAACCGGTAAAGCTCAGGCCAGTGGCTTGTGCTGCGGTGAAGGTAGTAGCGCCGCTGGCCAAGTGCACCACATCCACATCGGTGAACACCGTCGCACCGTTCACGGTACCTGCAGCGGTGTACTCCACCGTCAGTGTGCCTGTGGCATCCACGGTAGAGAAGTCATACTGCGTGGCCGCTTCAGCGGCATCCAGCGTCACAGAGCCTTCACCCGTGATGCTGCGTGCAACCGCCTGAGCAGCGGTCATGGTCAACAAATGGGTAGCGTCGATGGACAGCGCCACATCGCCCAACACCGTGGTATGCGCCAGATGGGTGTCGGCCGTCAAACTGGCCGTCACCGTGCCCGCAGTACCGCCACCCACAGCACCAGCATGCACACCCGCCAGGTTGTAAAAAGAGCCGTCCAGCCCCGTGATCACCACAGAGCCACCCGTGCCGGCCACCGCTGCAGCATCACCCTGAATGGTGTGGCCACTGGCCAGCGCGGCGCTGATGGTGAGCGTCTGACCCGCCGCCACTTCTGCCGAAACCGTCGAAGCCCAAGCCCCCGTGAACGTGCCGCTGTCAGAGAAACGCACTGTGCCAGAGCCAGACAAAGCGACACCCGCAGCAGTTTGCGACGTCAACACCGTCAGGGTTTGGTCGGCAGCAATCGCGTATGTATCAACCCGTGTCAAGGTGGTATTGGCCGAAATGTCCACATCGCTGCTGACGCTGGCCGTCACCGTAGTGGCGGTCACATTCGTCAAATTGCTGTCACCAGCCAGGTTTTGCACCAACACAGAACCAGCACCCGACAGCGCCAATGTGCCAATCTGGCTGGCGTTGATGGTCAACGCATACGCGCCCACATTCAACTCACCGGAAGCACTGCCATCCACCTGCAAGGTGTTCGAGATGTGCGTGACATCCAGGTTTTGGGTCAGCGTGGTGGTAGACAAATTCACGGTGCCTGCACCCTGGATGTACTGGCCCGAAGCCTGCGCATCGGTCAGCGCCAAGATCAGTCCATTGCCCACATCAATGGTCAACTGGCCTGCGGTGCCCCAGTTCGTTGCCTCATTCAACGGACCGGTGGTGGTGTAGTGCACCACCACATTGGCATTCGAGTCAGCAGTCAAGGCGCTGAAATCATAAGCCGTGGTTGCCACTGCGCCTGTCACGCTGACTGCTCCACTGCCTGTTGCTGTGATGGTGTGCACCGTGTGCGCATCGGCTGCGCTCAGCGACAAGGCTGCCGAGCCACTGACGTTGTACGTCGCCGCAGCCACTGTCGCAGCCTCGCCCACAGTCAAGGTGCCCGCTGTACCGGTGATATTCAACACATCCACGCCCGTCAAATTGGCCGTCAAGTCCGCATTGCCCGACAACGTGGCCACAGCGGTAGCCACCACAGTGCTGTCAATATTGAACTCTGCACCCAGCGTGTTTTGCAGATCAAGAATCGTCACCAGCGATGTGGCATCGTCCCCTTCGATCCGCTTGCCATTGGCCTGCGCGGCCGACAACTTCAGTTGCGTACCGGCTTCAATGTCATATGTGCTCACGTCTGACAGCATGTTGTTGCCCGTGAGATCAACCACATGATCAATAGCCGTTGCATCGGTAATCCGTGCGACAACAGAAGATAAACCAGCCACACCGCCAGCAGGCGCAAATACGAAGTCCGTAATAGTCAACACCGCAGCATTACTGTCAGCTTCAGCATCTGCATTAATGCCAACAAAAAACTCCAACGCAGAGCCTTGTTGTACGCCTACAGAACTCAAACTGCCAGATGCATTTGTCAACATCACCGTCTGCTCGACACCATTTACATCTGTATATCTGATGAATAAAGAATCATCAGCACGATCACCTGTGATAGACCAATTTAAGCTCACAGACCCTGCCGCCAACGATTGGAAATTAGCTTGTGTTGAGGCTTGGGGAAATGAGTCAGACGGCCCCGTCAACACTAAACTGGTTGAAGAAATTGCAACCTTCCCTGTCGCCAGAGCTTCTTGCGTATCAGCCGAATACGTAAAGCCATCAGACACATATGCATAGTCGAATGATGCGAAATCAGAAGTAAATCCATTGATCGGAGCCGGTGCACTTCCACCCAAAACCACGTTGGTCAAATCAGTGGCAGCAGTGACCCCTGTAACAACCAATGCACCAGAACCATCAATAGACCGACCGCTGGCCTGAGTTGCCGCTAACGTCAAGCTGGCGCTGGTACCCACCACCACGTCGTTGTTAGTGCTGCCCAGATCACCCGTGAAGTTCACCGTGGCGTTATCGCTCACGTTGATCGTAACCGTACTGGCATCGATGTTGGTGAAGCTGGCGTTTTGCTGATCTTCCAGCGAGTTGATCGAGACCGAGCCTTCGCCTGTCACATCCAAGCCTGTGGCCTGGCTGGCTTTGATCGTCAGCGCGTTGCCGCTGTTCACCGTGATCGTGTCGGCCGAAGTGATGTCAAAGTTCTGGGCAATGACGTTGCTGACGTCCAAGCCCGCACCATTGACACCCGTCACCGTCAAATCGGTGGCGCCCAGCGTTGCGTTGGCGGACAGCGTCGTGTTGCCCGAGAGCGTCAGTGTGACGCCACCTGCCGCTGTCACCGCATCCAGATAGGCATCAACAGCGTTGCCCGTCAGGCCCGTCACCACCACCGAACCTGCACCACCAATCGTTTGGCCTGTCAGCTTGCTCAGCGCAGCCGTCAGACTCACGCCACTGTCCACCGTCACTGCAAAGCCTGTGTCCAGATCGCCAGTGAACTCAATACTGGACGTCACCGTCGCCGTCTTCGTGCCCGTCACATCGATCGTCGTCAAGTTCGTCGTTGCTTGCAGGCCAGTGACGTGCACATTGCCGCCCGTACCCGTGATGTCGCGCAACGATGCTTGAGCGGCAGACAGCGTCAAGGTCTGGCCCGAAGCCACCGCGATGTCGGCCGTGCCCAAGTCGGTGTCCGTTGCCAACTGGGTGTTCGCAGCAATGTCGATGCGCACAACACCGGCAGCGCCCGCGCCCACCACACCACCGGCCGTGATGGCGCCAAAGTCATAAGTGACCGAACCATCGGTGGACAAGCCGTTGATGACCACCGAACCACCAGCGGCATCTGCCGTCGAACCCTCACCCGCAACCGTGAGGTTGTTCACGATGTCGCCATCGACCGTGAGCGTGGCGCCAGCCACCACCGCCACGTCGAACGCGCCGAGGTGGCCGTTGAATGCCAAATTCGCGGTCACATCGGCCGTCTTGGCACCCGCGACCGAGATGTGCGAAAGATCGGTGTCAGCCGCCAGGGCCACAACGTCCACCGCACCTGCGCCCTGGATGTACTGTCCCGAAGCCTGCGCATCGGTCAGCGTCAGAACCTGCCCCGTGGCCACATCGATCGTCAACTGGCCTGCCGTCCCCCAATTGGTGGTGTTGGCAAGCGCACCACCCGTGGTGTAGCGCACCACCGCATTGGCACGCGAAGCAGCCGTCACACCGCTGAAGTCATAAGCCGTGGTTGCCACTGCGCCTGTCACGCTGACTGCTCCACTGCCTGTTGCTGTGATGGTGTGCACCGTGTGCGCATCGGCTGCGCTCAGCGACAAGGCTGCCGAGCCACTGACGTTGTACGTCGCCGCAGCCACTGTCGCAGCCTCGCCCACAGTCAAGGTGCCCGCTGTACCGGTGATATTCAACACATCCACGCCCGTCAAATTGGCCGTCAAGTCCGCATTGCCCGACAACGTGGCCACAGCGGTAGCCACCACAGTGCTGTCAATATTGAACTCTGCACCCAGCGTGTTTTGCAGATCAAGAATCGTCACCAGCGATGTGGCATCGTCCCCTTCGATCCGCTTGCCATTGGCCTGCGCGGCCGACAACTTCAGTTGCGTACCGGCTTCAATGTCATATGTGCTCACGTCTGACAGCATGTTGTTGCCCGTGAGATCAACCACATGATCAATAGCCGTTGCATCGGTAATCCGTGCGACAACAGAAGATAAACCAGCCACACCGCCAGCAGGCGCAAATACGAAGTCCGTAATAGTCAACACCGCAGCATTACTGTCAGCTTCAGCATCTGCATTAATGCCAACAAAAAACTCCAACGCAGAGCCTTGTTGTACGCCTACAGAACTCAAACTGCCAGATGCATTTGTCAACATCACCGTCTGCTCGACACCATTTACATCTGTATATCTGATGAATAAAGAATCATCAGCACGATCACCTGTGATAGACCAATTTAAGCTCACAGACCCTGCCGCCAACGATTGGAAATTAGCTTGTGTTGAGGCTTGGGGAAATGAGTCAGACGGCCCCGTCAACACTAAACTGGTTGAAGAAATTGCAACCTTCCCTGTCGCCAGAGCTTCTTGCGTATCAGCCGAATACGTAAAGCCATCAGACACATATGCATAGTCGAATGATGCGAAATCAGAAGTAAATCCATTGATCGGAGCCGGTGCACTTCCACCCAAAACCACGTTGGTCAAATCAGTGGCAGCAGTGACCCCTGTAACAACCAATGCACCAGAACCATCAATAGACCGACCGCTGGCCTGAGTTGCCGCTAACGTCAAGCTGGCGCTGGTACCCACCACCACGTCGTTGTTAGTGCTGCCCAGATCACCCGTGAAGTTCACCGTGGCGTTATCGCTCACGTTGATCGTAACCGTACTGGCATCGATGTTGGTGAAGCTGGCGTTTTGCTGATCTTCCAGCGAGTTGATCGAGACCGAGCCTTCGCCTGTCACATCCAAGCCTGTGGCCTGGCTGGCTTTGATCGTCAGCGCGTTGCCGCTGTTCACCGTGATCGTGTCGGCAGAGGTGATATCAAAATTCTGAGCAGTGACGTTGCTGACATCCAAGCCCGCGCCGTTGACGCCCGTCACCGTCAAATCGGTGGCCCCCAGCGTTGCATTGGCCGACAGCGTCGTGTTACCCGTGAGCGTCAGTGTGACGCCACCTGCCGCTGTCACCGCATCCAAATCGGGTTCGACAGCGCCCGTCAGGCCCGTCACCACCACTGAACCTGCGCCGCCAATCGTCTGGCCTGTCAGCTTGCTCAGCGCAGCTGTCAAGGTCACTCCATCGGTCACGGTTACCGCAAAACCTGTGTCCAGATCACCGGTAAATTCAATACTGGACGTCACCGTCGCCGTCTTCGTGCCCGTCACATCGATCGTCGTCAAGTTCGTCGTTGCTTGCAGGCCAGTGACCTCGACAGCGCCTGCACCGGTGATGGTTTCACCGCTCAATTGGACCGCTGTACCTTTCAGCTTGGCCCCTGCAATGACCTGATATTCCGACACGCTGCCCAGGGTCTGGTTGGCAGAAATGTCGATCAGCGCGTCTTCCACTTTCACGGTCAGCGTGTCCAGGCCCGGTGCCGAGGTGAAGCTGAAATTCGACACGGTGAACGTGTCCGCGTTCTGCACACGGAAGGAGATGTTGCCCGGAGCGCTCAGAGTGGCCGTCCAGTCGCCAGACCCATCGATGCCCAAGCCGTTGCCGGGCCAGTTGAAGCTGCTGTAGCCCGTGCCCACGACGTCGTAATGAAAGCTGATGGTGCCAGCCTTGGGGACGTAAATGCTGATTTGTGCCCCTGCCTCCAGTGTCACGGTGCTGCCGTCTTGGGCAAAAGTGGGCAGCGCCGCGCCGTTGCTCCAGTCGGTCCAGTTGGCATCGTCAAAAATGCCTGTGAAGTTTGAGACGCTGAGTTGACCAACAGACACGCCCGACAAATCTGTCGTGTTTTGAATGTCGTTGACGACCAAGGCGCCTGTGCCCGACACATTCAACTGATGAGCTTGGGTGGCTGTCATGGTCAGCGTCACGTCGTCGTCCACCACAAATGCATTGGGTCGGCCCGTGGCACCCGTGATGTCCAACGCACGCAGCTCGGTGTTCACCGATGTATCCACCGTGACGGTGGCCGAGCTGTTGAACGAACCTGTGAACGAAACACCGTCCGACAGTTGCATCTTGGTCGCTGCACTGATGTGCGACAAGTCGGTGGCGTCTGCGCTGACGGTGTCGAAACCGGTCACCGTCAAATTACCGCTGCCCTGGATGTATTCACCATCAACCTGGCTGGTCAAAGCGGTCAAGGTTTGGCCGCTTGCAATGCTGACGGTCAAGTCACCTGCAGCGTCGCCCCAGACAGTGTCTGTTGACAAGGTGCCGCCTGTTGCATAGGTCACAACGACCTTGGAACCATCTGCGCCAGCCAGATCGGCGAAGTTGTAGGCGGTCGCAGCAGATGCAGCCGTCACAGCGATGGTGCCTGTGCCCACCGCCGTGATGGTCTGTGTTGTGGCCTGGTTAGCTGTCAAAGTCAAAGCAGCGCCGGTGTTGACCGTGGTGGCCACGAATGTGCCCAAATCTGCCGAGGCGTGAAGCGTGACGTTGGCCGCAACCACAGCACTGGTGACCACGCCGTTCACGCCAGTAGGATCGGCATCGATACCAGACAGGTTGAAGTTGTCGGTGCCCAGCTTGACGACGATGGCACCGTTACCCGCCCCAGCAAGGCCGGTAACGGTCTTGCTGCTGACTTGAGCAGATTGAATCGTCAGCGTTGCGCCTTCACCGATTTCGTAAGCATGAACCTGCGACTGCACATCCACATTGTTGGAAACGTCCAGAGCGAATTCACCGTTGCCATCCAGGTCGGTAACAACCACTGTTACGTCAATCGGGTCTGCCAGATCAATACCATCCAGGTTATACGTGCCGGATGCAAAACCGGTAGATGGACGGACGATGCGCACCGATGATTGGAGGCCACTGCTGTTGGTCAGCGTCACGCCATTCGCCTGATCGGCATTGAGCACCAGGTCGTACCCATTGAGGTTGATGTTGATCACCGCCGCCGCAGGGTCCAGCACAAGGTTACTGATATCCAGGTTCCGGTTCAAATCAACGCCGTTCAGTGTCACCGCAACGGTGGCGTTGGTTCCAGTAACAACCTCGCCAATGGAATCAAATTGACTGAGGCTCAGCAACAGCGTGGTGTTGGTACCGACTTCAATTTTGGCCACATTGGAAAGGACAATGTCAGCGCTCAAGCCTCTGGCTAGGTCAATCTGTACTTTTTCACCATTGACCAGTTCTTGATCGGCAATCTGGATGACCGATGAATTGGCTGGGGTGTCTGAGGTTGTTCCGGTTATCTCGTTGAACCCCAGCAACTGATTCTTGGTCAAAACGACTTTGGAGGGTGAACCCTCTTCCATGAACAAGGTTTCAAAACCCGAGATCGATGCCGCGGTCAAATTGGCCGTGCCGACGATGTGCAAAGTGTCAGAGCCGGTGCCACCGATGAGTGTGTCGCTGGCAGTCAAGACTCTTGGTACGACCAGACCGTTGGCCAAGGCACTTACCAACACCAGTCGATCACTGCCCGCACCGCCGTCGAAGTCAATTTCTCCGTTCATGCCTTCTGGGGTGATAACGATTTCGTTGGCTTTGCCACCCACAAAATGGATGTTCGTTTCAAACGGGAAGGCGCTGAAATCGATGATGACATCGGTTCCTATCGTCACATTCAAGCCAGTGACATTCAAATTGGCCACAGCGTCGTTCGAGCCAATGGGCAAACCAGCCACGCGGTCGTATGACACGTTGACGGTGTCAATGAACGTATTGCCTTTGTTGGTGGCTTGCAGCAAGGTCAGTGCCTGGGCAAAGTCAGCGGTGCCTTCCAGTCGCAGATGGTTGGCATTGTTTATGACGGTGGCCGGCATATCGACGACCAACACCGAAGCGGTTGAGCTGGTCACGTCGTAAGCGCTGGCAGCAAAGTCAACGCCACGCGCCTGCAACGCCGTCACTTCTGCGGCGGTACCAATCGTGCTGTTGATGACCGTCACCTGTTTGGCTGCGGTGAAAAATTCAGCGTTACTGTTTTCACCCGTAATTTCAACACCAATCAAGTTTGTCAGCGTGTCAGCAAGGCGGAAGTTGGCCAGCCAGACTTCAGTGCCATCGGTCAACTCCAAATCAGCCACAGTCATGATGACGCCTTGGCCCATCATGGCATTGGTCAACGCCGTAATGGTGTCGTTCAGTTCGGTCTTGGCGGCCGCAATCTGCTGCTTGACCGAGCCGGTGACAGAGGCCAGGCCGTCGAGCTTGTTGACGGTGGATTCCAGTGCGCTGGCGCGATCGGCCAAGTCCAAGATGTCGACAGTGTTGGCTGCGACATCCGTTTGCAAGTCGGCGATGTCCGCATCCAGGCGGGCGGCCAATGCATCAATGGTGTCGTTCAGTTCGGTCTTGGCGGCCGCAATCTGCTGCTTGACCGAGCCGGTGACAGAGGCCAGGCCGTCGAGCTTGTTGACGGTGGATTCCAGTGCGCTGGCGCGATCGGCCAAGTCCAAGATGTCGACAGTGTTGGCTGCGACATCCGTTTGCAAGTCGGCGATGTCCGCATCCAGGCGGGCGGCCAATGCATCAATGGTGTCGTTCAGTTCGGTCTTGGCGGCCGCAATCTGCTGCTTGACCGAGCCGGTGACAGAGGCCAGGCCGTCGAGCTTGTTGACGGTGGATTCCAGTGCGCTGGCGCGATCGGCCAAGTCCAAGATGTCGACAGTGTTGGCTGCGACATCCGTTTGCAAGTCGGCGATGTCCGCATCCAGGCGGGCGGCCAATGCATCAATGGTGTCGTTCAGTTCGGTCTTGGCGGCCGCAATCTGCTGCTTGACCGAGCCGGTGACAGAGGCCAGGCCGTCGAGCTTGTTGACGGTGGATTCCAGTGCGCTGGCGCGATCGGCCAAGTCCAAGATGTCGACAGTGTTGGCTGCGACATCCGTTTGCAAGTCGGCGATGTCCGCATCCAGGCGGGCGGCCAATGCATCAATGGTGTCGTTCAGTTCGGTCTTGGCGGCCGCAATCTGCTGCTTGACCGAGCCGGTGACAGAGGCCAGGCCGTCGAGCTTGTTGACGGTGGATTCCAGTGCGCTGGCGCGATCGGCCAAGTCCAAGATGTCGACAGTGTTGGCTGCGACATCCGTTTGCAAGTCGGCGATGTCCGCATCCAGGCGGGCGGCCAATGCATCAATGGTGTCGTTCAGTTCGGTCTTGGCGGCCGCAATCTGCTGCTTGACCGAGCCGGTGACAGAGGCCAGGCCGTCGAGCTTGTTGACGGTGGATTCCAGTGCGCTGGCGCGATCGGCCAAGTCCAAGATGTCGACAGTGTTGGCTGCGACATCCGTTTGCAAGTCGGCGATGTCCGCATCCAGGCGGGCGGCCAATGCATCAATGGTGTCGTTCAGTTCGGTCTTGGCGGCCGCAATCTGCTGCTTGACCGAGCCGGTGACAGAGGCCAGGCCGTCGAGCTTGTTGACGGTGGATTCCAGTGCGCTGGCGCGATCGGCCAAGTCCAAGATGTCGACAGTGTTGGCTGCGACATCCGTTTGCAAACCATCAACCAAATCCACCAAAGCAGGAATGGAGGGCAGCGAAGCACCCTGGATCGCAAGGATCGCATTGGTGGCAGCGGTGTTGCTGCTGACCAACGAGCCTGTTTGCGTGGAAGCCACAACGGTGTCACCCACTTTGATCTCGACATAACCCTCTTCGCCAGCACCCAGACCGATCAGGTTCAGGGCAGCCAGGTTGGTCAATACACCATTTGTGATTTGACTGATGTTGTCCAGCACCACGGTCAAACGGCCCAAGCCGGTCACACTGGAGATGGATTCCGATGCCAGCAATTGAGCCAGCGTCAGCGTCAAACCCGAGTTGACAATGAACACTGTGCCTTCTGGAATGAAAACATCGCGCAGGTCGGCTTCGCCCTTTTTGACTTCGATGGTGGCGATGTTGGCCAGGTAGCTGTCGGCAGACAGCAAGACTTTGTCTTTGACGTCGGCAAAGTCGAAGATGACGCTTTCGGCACCGACCAAACCACGGGTGTTGACAACCAGCACGCGCGAGTTGGCAACGGCACTGTCGGTATCTTGAATTTTGAGGAACACGGCGTCTTGGCCAGTACCCAAATTGCCTGACAGCGTGATTTGCAGGGCGTTGGCAGCGTCAATAGAGAACACGTCGTCTGCTGTGTCGCCGCCGGTGACGTTGACGATCACGCGCGAGGCCGCCGGAACATCAAGTTTGTAGTAGGCCGCTTCGTCTGCGAAGTTGGGCACGCTGACCGTGGCGCTGCCCGTTTTGGCCGTAACACCGGCACGCACGAAGGTGGCTGTGCCACTGGCGTCGATGTTGACGGTGATGGGGCCTGTGGCTGTGTCTTGAGCGCCAAAACTGACAGTCTTGGTGCCTGTATTAACAGTCGCGGTGAAGGTAATGGTCGGGGTGGTGCTGGTGTAGCCCAACTCTTGGTTCAACACCGAAGCTTGGGCGCCAGCCACTTCGGTCACGGTGCCGATGTCGTTGATGGTGGACAGCGCAGCGGTCAAGCTGGTGAGGTCGGTGGCAACGTTCAACGCCTCGGCCACGGTGCCGAGCGAGCTGACGATCAAGTCCACACCAGTTTGGGTGCTGTTGGCATCCAAGGCGCTGGTCAAAGCAGCGGCCGCTGCAGCAAAGTTATCCGCTTCACCACCAGACAGCACCTGCAGCGCGGTAGCGACCATGACGCCGGCTTTGAAAACCTCCAGCGCGGCAGCCTTTTCTTCGGTGCTGCCGTTTCTGGCCTGCTCAAGAGGGTCAACAGCCAACACATTGAAGCTGGTAGGCAGGCCCAGCTTGGTCAGCACTTCCGTGGTCGCCGCCTGAATTTGCGATGCGCTGGCACCGTTGCCTGCCAAGGTGTTGATGAGAGTGGTTACGGGGGTGATCACTTTGGAGCCTTCGGGCGCCGTCATCGTGCCTTCGAACCGCTGACCGGTGGACTGGTCGATACCGCCGGTCACCTTGATGGGGCCAGTACCCGTCAAGCCAGAGAAGTAGCCGTTTGCGTCTGTAGTGACGGTGTTGCCCGAGCCGTTCACACGGGTCACGCTTGCGCCAAAGAGGTAGCCGTCAATGGCCAAACCCGACACCGAAGGCGCAGGGGAAGCACTTGGGCCGCCACCACCGCCGCCGCCGCCAGCCAGGGCCAAGCCGCCCAGAATGACGCCCAGTGTGGACAGGCTGAAGCCGCCCACAGCGGTGCCCGATGCGGTGGCCGGCGCTTTTTCTGCGGTGGCGCCGCCAGCGTCTGTTGCCACGGGTGTGGCGGGTGCGGCCTGGGCATAAACCACGCCCGTGGTTTGTGCTGTGGTGATGGCGTGGATGTCTTCGGCAAAGCTGAGGTCGGCGATCTGTTCAAACCCTTCCACTTTGGCCAGCAGGCCATGTTCGGGCAACTCCAACAGCAGGTCTTGGCCTTGCGTTTTGGCGGTCAGACCCTTGGGGGATTGGCCCGTGGCTTCGTCCAGGACAGCCACTTTCATGCCAGGCTGCAAGCGCATGCGGGCAAATTCAGCAGGGGTCAGGACCATTTTGGTGCCGTCGGCACTCACAACAACCAGCTTGATTTTGGACACAGGTGAAACGGCCATGACTCAACTCCTAGGACTTACAGATCTTTGCTTTGCGTGAAAAAAGAACGACAAAAATAACAATGCCGCCGTTATTCACAGAATAAAAACAGTTTATCAGTTAAAAGACAAACTCTAATGATTACAGGATCAACATGTTGTTGTTTTGCATTAGGCAATAAATATGCAAATATTGATATATTTACATCAAAATCCAAAAACAAATACCAAAGCAATCACCCCATTTGCACCGCCCTGGCTAGGCGGAACAAGGGGCGACAGCCTCAGCGCTCACCCAATGACTGGCTGAGGGTTTTGATGACCGGTTTGGTCAGGTATTGCAAAACGGTGCGTTGACCGGTTTTGACTTCGATGGTGGCGGTCATGCCAGGCTGGATTTCCAGCTTTTCATCGGGTCGACCACTGAACTGGCGGCCTACGGTGCGCACCTGAGCGCGGTAATACGGCTGCTCGCCTTGGCGCAGGTCTTCGCTCAGGGTGTCGGCGCTGATGTAGGTGAGCTTGCCTGAGAGTTCGCCATAGACGGTGTAGTCGTAGGCGTCAATCTTGACGGCGACGTCTTGCCCGGGTTTGAGGAAGGCGATGTCGGCCGGCGAGACTTTGGCCTGGATGACCAGGTCGTCTTCCAGGGGCACGATTTGCATGACTTCTTCGCCTGGCCGGATGACACCACCCAGGGTGGTGATGCGCACGTTTTTGACCACACCGCGTACAGGAGTGCGCAGCTCGGTCAGGTCGAGTTGACTTTTGCGTTGGGTCAGGCTTTGTTGCACACCGGCCAGTTCTTCCTGCGCTTTGCCCAGCTCGGCCTGGGCGTCCTGGAAATATTTGTTGCGCTTGTTGGTGACCTGGGATTTCATCTCAACCAGTTGGCGCTGCAGCCGCAGGATGTCGGTGCGGCTGACGTCACCGCTTTTGAGCAGAGGTTCGGTCATTTCCAGTTCCTGCTGCACCAGTTTGATCATGGCTTGCAGGGAAGCAATGTCTTCCTTGATGGCCGACTGGCGTTTGTTGAACAACATGGCCTGGCTCTTTTTGAACTCGGGGTATTTGTTCAGTTCAGACGGAAATTCGAGCTTGGTGCCCAATACTTCGGCTTGTAGCCGGGCCACAGTGGCCATGAGGCCAGCGGCTTTGGCACGGGCTTCGAGATAGCTGGTTTCAAAGCGGGTGCGCTCAAACTTGATCAAGACCTGATCGGCTTCGACGGTGTCGCCTTCTTTGACCAGCAGGTCGTTGATGGTGCCGCCTTCTTGCGACTGGATGATCTGGGTTCTGGAGCTGGCGATCACGGCGCCAGGAGCGCGGGTGATTTGGTCGAGCTTGGCCCAGTAGGCCCAAACACCAAAGGTGAGGAGCACTGCGAAGACGATCCAGACAATAGCGCTGAGGTTGCCAAACCGGGCGGTTTGGGCGGGCAGGTGCTGGTTGGAGGCCGCTTTGCGCCCCCGAAAAAACCAAAAGAAATTCATGCTGGGGACTCGATCTGGGCGATGGGGGTGTCGGGTTTGTGGGCAGCGTTAGTGGCGGCGGGCGCAGTACCAGTGGATGCCGCTGGCGTCGCGCCGCGCAAGCGGGCCAGCACGGCGTCGCGCGGGCCGTCGAGCACGATACGGCCTTGGTCCATGACGATGATGCGGCCCACATGGGCCAGCAAGGCGGGTTTGTGAGTGACGACAACCAGCACCGATTCGGGGGCCAGTTCGCGAAACAGGTGCTGGATGATGCGGCTCTCGGTTTGTCCGTCCATAGAGGCGGTGGGCTCGTCCAGCAGCATGATGCGCGGCTGCAGCAGCAGCATGCGGCTCAGGCCCACCAGTTGCCTCTGTCCGCCCGAAAGGCCTTTGCCGCCTTCAGAAATCTCCAGCTCCAGGCCTTTAGGGTGACCCTGAATGACTTGGTCCAGGCCGGTCATGGCAGCCACCCGCAGAATTTGACTGTCGCTGGGCGATGCCAGGCCCAAGGTCAGGTTATCGCGCAGGGTGCCCTGGAACAGGCGCACGTCTTGCGGCAGGTAGCCGATGTGTTCGCGCACAAATTCAGGAGCCAGTTGGGTCATGTCCACACCGTCCAAAAACACACTGCCCGTCTTGGGTTGGTAGAGGCCTGACAGGATTTTGATGAGGGTGGATTTGCCTGAACCGATGCTGCCCAAAATGGCAATGCGTTCGGCTGGCTGGATGCTGAGCGCGGGCACGTCCAGGCTGGGTTTGCCTTCGGCGTAGGCGAAGACGGTTTTTTCAAGCCGAATCTGGCCTTTGCAGCTTTGCGGCACCACCAGGCGCACAGCAGGATCGCGGTCACTGGGCAGGGCCATGATGCCGTCCAGGCCTTTGAGGGCGATTTGGGCGTGCTTCCATTGGACGATCATGCCGGGAACCTGCGCCAGCGGGCCCAGCGCACGGCCACTGATGATGGTGCAAGCAATCAGGCCACCCATGGTCAGCTCGCCGGTGGTGATGACGTAGGCCCCCACAGCGACCATGCCCACGTAGGTCAGTTGTTGCATGGTTTGGGTGAGGTTGGTGGATAGCGTGGACAGGGCACGCATGCGCAACTCGCTCTGGGCAATGGTGGCCGTGAGCTGGCGCCAGCGGTCCAGCAATTTCCACTCGCCGTTGCTGGCCTTGACGGATTCGATGCCGTCAATGGCTTCGATGAGCAAGCCGTTTTTGCGGTTGGATTCGGCCATGTGGTCGCCGGTGAGATTTTCGATGGGCTTGCGAAAGAAAAGCCCCACCAAAACCGCCAGGGGCACCATGACCAAAGGAACCAAAGCCACGGGCACCGAGATGAAGGCAATGACGCCAACAAACACCAATGCAAATGGCGCATCGGCCAGGATGAAGAGGGTCGATGAAGTCAGGAAGTTGCGCACCGATTCAAAGTGCCGGATTTGCGAAGCAAAGGTGCCCACGGTTCGGGGCCTGGCGTCCATGCGAATGTCGAGCGCCTTGCCAAAGAAGACTGAGGACAGCTCTTGGTCGATGGCTTTGCAGGCCCGCTCAACCATGTGCGCCCGCACTTGCTTGATGAGCAACTCCATCACAATGGAGATCAACACGCCCACGCTAAGCACAAACAGGGTGGAATAGCCTTTGCTAGGGATCACGCGGTCGTACACCTGCATGCTGTACATGGCGGCCAGCAAGCCGATGGTGCTGATGATGAAGGTGGCAAACACGGCTTGCGCAAAAGCGCCCCTGTAACGCCCCAGGGCAAAGGCAAACCATTCGCCCGCCGTAGCCGGACCGGCGTGGCCGTCGGCGTCATGCGCGGTGCTGGTTTTGAGCTCCAGAATATGGCCGGTCTCCAGTTCTGAACGAGTGAGTTCCACCGTTTGGCCGTGCACGTCTTCTGCGCTGCAGGTACCGCTGCTGAGTTGGCCGCGCAGCAACAACAAACGGGTTGCGTCTTGCGACGACCACAGCAGCGGAAAAAGACCTTTGATGGATGAGGCGTTTGTCAGCTCGCCGACCTGCGCGGCCGGAAAGTAGGCGTGCCACAGCTCCATGGCCTGGGCGTGACGCGGCAGGCTGTCCAGCATCAGACCATCCGAAGTGACAGCGGTGGTGCCAAAGCGGTACACCGGTACCGCGTGCCCCTGCAAGGCGGCCAGACGCGACAGCAGAGTGGCCAGTTCGGGATCGGGCAGGTAGCTTGCCGTGGCAGCTGCAGGGTCAGTGGTCACGGAGGGTTCAGTCATGGAGTGCATTCAGGGGACGGGAAAGGATGTCGCCAGTCAAAATCATCAATCGGACTTGGGCCTGTTGAAGGCCAAAACGGGCATCGGCCAAGCTGAAAAGGGCTTGGGATTTTTCGCGTTGTGCGTTCAGCACGTCGAGCCAGTTCTTGCGCCCAACCTGGTATTGACGCAAATAGGATTCCACAATTTCTGCAGTGCCCGCCTGCAAGGCCTGGGCGGGTCCAACCTGGGCTTGCAGCGCGTCCAATTCGTTGAGTGTCGATGCGGCCAGGGATGCGAGTTGTCGATCCAGGGTTTCCAGTTCTTGTTGGCTGGCGGCTTTGCGTGCGACGGCAGCCTGCACGCCAGACATGGCGCTCAGGCCTGCACCAGACTGGAACTGGAAACTCAGATAAGCCTGCCCACGGTCGGTGCCCGCTGGCACTTGCCCGCCCCAGCTTTGCTGGTAACCCGCCACCAATGAGGGGTAGATCTGGGTCTGACTGACCTTGATTTGCGCCTCGGCGCTTTCAATTTGTGCGGTCAGACGTTTGCGCTGGCCGGACTGTGCAAACACCTGGTCTTGCAACTGGGCCAGCGTTTCCGGACGCCGGAAATGAATGGTTTTGGGTATGCGTAGATCACCTTGCACTGGGCCAGCCCATTGCACCAGGTTGACCTGCGCGGTTTCCAGCTGGCGTCTGATCTGAATGCGCTCGCTCACAGCTTGTTGCAAGCGCGCCTGGGCCAAGGTGGCGTCGGCTGGGGGGGTGACCTCGGCTTTGGCGCGGCGTTCGATCAGCGCAAGCAATCTTTCGTGTTCGGCCACGTTGTCGTTGGAGCTTTGCAGACGGTCTTGCAAACGCAACACCTCATAAAAAGCACTGGCCGCCTGGGACAGGGCGGTCAATTCAGCTTCCTGAATACCGGCCTGCGCAGCGCGTTGATTGGACTCAGACAGGGCGATTCGGGCCGGAATTTTGCCGGCCGTCCAGACGGGCTGCTCCAGCTTGGCCACACTTTGGCTGTAGCCGGTGTCGGACCTCACTTCTGTAGAAAGTGATGGAAACCGGCTCCAGCGCGTGGCCTCCACCTCAAAACCGGCGGCCTGGGCCTGGTTACGGGCTTGCAAGACGCTGGGATGTCGTGTGTAAGCCGATTCCAACAATTGCGCCAAGGTGACCCCTCCTGAAAAGGCAGGGAAAGCCACCAAAGATAGCAATATTGCTGCTACAACCAATTTCATGAAATGAGAACTTAAATTTTTCATAAAGATATCATTGAGCCTGATTTTTATAGTTATTGAGATTTCATATTATCTATGATGATTCATGAGCGAGCTTGGATTTGGCTATCGACAAAATCCTGATGGCAGATATGATTGACGTTTACGTCAACGTCAACAGACTGCTACCGGAGACACCCCATGACCGACCTGTCCGCCGAATTCAAAGCCCTGGCCGAGTACCGCCCTACTCACAAGGTGCGCTTTGTCACTGCCGCCTCACTTTTTGACGGCCACGACGCCGCCATCAACATCATGCGCCGCATCCTTCAGAGCATGGGCGCCGAAGTCATCCACCTGGGCCACAACCGCTCGGTCGACGAAGTAGTGACCGCCGCTTTGCAGGAAGACGCGCAAGGCATCGCCATCAGCTCTTACCAGGGCGGGCACAACGAATACTTCAGCTACATGATCGATTTGCTCAAGGCCCGGGGCGGCGAGCACATCAAGGTGTTTGGCGGCGGCGGCGGCGTGATCGTGCCGGCCGAAATCCGCGCACTGGCCGAGAAAGGCGTGCGCATTTTCAGCCCCGAAGACGGCCAGAAGATGGGCCTGGCCGGGATGATCGGCGAGATGGTCATGCGCTGCGACCAGGACGTGAGCCCCCTGGCCCCCAAAACCGTGGACGCGATTCAGGGCCATGGCGAGATGAACTGGCGTGCCCTGGCCCAGCTGATCACCGCTTTGGAAAACGACAAAGCCGATGCCCGCGTGGTCAAGGCCGTGCGCGAACAGGCTGCCAGCAAGAAAGTGCCCGTGTTGGGCATCACCGGCACGGGCGGTGCGGGCAAGTCGTCGCTCACCGACGAGTTGATCCGCCGCCTGCGCCTGGACCAGGACGACGCGCTGCGCGTGGCCGTGATCTCCATCGACCCTTCGCGCCGCAAGAGCGGTGGCGCGCTGCTGGGCGACCGCATCCGCATGAACGCCATCTCGCCCTGGTCACAAGGCCCCCGCGTGTTCATGCGCTCGCTGGCCACGCGTGACTTTGGCAGTGAAATTTCAGCCGCCCTGCCCGACGTGGTGGCGGCCTGCAAGGTGGCGGGCTTTGACGTGATCGTGGTCGAGACCTCGGGCATTGGCCAAGGCGACGCCGCCATCGTGCCGCATGTCGATGTGCCCATGTACGTGATGACGCCCGAATTTGGCGCAGCCAGCCAGCTCGAAAAAATCGACATGCTGGACTTTGCCGAGTTCGTGGCCATCAACAAGTTCGACCGCAAAGGCGCGAGTGACGCGCTGCGCGATGTGGCCAAGCAGGTGCAGCGCAACAAGGAAGCCTGGACCACCCCCACCGAGCAGATGCCGGTGTTTGGCACCATGGCCGCCCGCTTCAACGACGACGGCGTGACGGCGCTGTACCAAGCGCTGAAAACCCGCCTGGCCGAGCTGGGCATGCCCACCACCGAAGGCCGCCTGCCCGTGGTGAATGTGCGCTACAGCACCCACCAGAACCCGGTGGTGCCGTCTTCCCGCACCCGCTATTTGGCCGAAATCAGCGACACCGTGCGCGGTTACAAAAAACGCGCCATTGACCAGGCCCGCCTGGCCCGCGAGATCCAGCAGCTGCGCGCCGCAGCCCGCATGCTCGAAGTGGGCAAGTCCGGTCGCGCCAAGGCCGCCGAAGCCGCCATTGACCTGGCGGTGCAGCGCGAACAGACCCAGGACCCTACAGCCCGCAAGCTGCTGGCCCAGTGGCCCGACATGCAAAAAGCCTACGCGGGCGACGAATACGTGGTGAAGATCCGCGACAAGGAAATCCGCACAGCGCTGACGACCAAATCGCTGAGCGGCACCACGATCCGCAAAGTCGCGCTGCCCAAGTACGAAGACGATGGCGAAGTGCTCAAGTGGCTGATGCTGGACAACGTGCCCGGCAGTTACCCCTACACCTCGGGCACCTTTGCCTTCAAGCGCGAGGGCGAAGACCCGACCCGCATGTTCGCGGGCGAAGGCGACCCTTTCCGCACCAACCGCCGCTTCAAGCTGGTGAGCGAGGGCATGCCCGCCAAGCGCCTGTCCACCGCGTTCGACTCG
Source organism: Limnohabitans sp. YIMB22184 (assembly GCF_048020265.1). GTDB lineage: Bacteria > Pseudomonadota > Gammaproteobacteria > Burkholderiales > Burkholderiaceae_C > Limnohabitans_A. The sequence goes on along the minus strand of NZ_CP171843.1, from coordinate 184,327 downwards.
GTCACGCTGTACGGCAACGACCCCGACCTGCGTCCGGACATCTACGGCAAGATCGGCAACTCGGGCGTGAACGTGGCCACGCTCGACGACATGAAGGTGCTGTATTCGGGCTTTGACCTGTGCAACCCGACCACCTCAGTGTCGATGACCATCAACGGCCCCGCGCCCTCGATCCTGGCCATGTTCATGAACACGGCCATCGACCAGAACATCGACAAGTTCAAGGCCGAGAACGGCCGCGAGCCGACCGAGACCGAGACCGCCAAGATCCGCGAATGGGTGCTGGCCAATGTGCGCGGCACGGTGCAGGCGGATATTTTGAAAGAAGACCAGGGCCAGAACACCTGCATTTTCAGCACCGAGTTTTCGCTCAAAGTGATGGGCGACATCGCGCAGTATTTTGTGCACCACGACGTGCGCAACTTCTACAGCGTGTCGATCAGCGGCTACCACATCGCAGAAGCCGGGGCCAACCCGATTTCGCAGCTGGCCTTCACGCTGTCCAACGGCTTCACTTTTGTGGAGGCTTACCTGGCGCGTGGCATGCACATCGACGACTTCGCGCCGAACCTGTCGTTCTTCTTCAGCAACGGCATGGACCCGGAATACACGGTGCTGGGCCGCGTGGCGCGCCGCATCTGGGCCGTGGCCATGAAAGAGAAGTACGGTGCGAACGAGCGCAGCCAAAAGCTCAAGTACCACATCCAGACTTCGGGCCGTTCGCTGCACGCACAAGAGATCCAGTTCAACGACATCCGCACCACGCTGCAGGCGCTGATCGCGATCTACGACAACTGCAACAGCCTGCACACCAACGCGTTTGACGAGGCCATCACCACGCCCACCGAAGACTCGGTGCGCCGCGCCATGGCGATCCAGCTCATCATCAACCGCGAGTGGGGCCTGGCAAAGAACGAGAACCCCAACCAGGGTGCCTTCATCATCGACGAACTCACCGAGCTGGTCGAAGAAGCGGTGCTGGCCGAGTTTGAAAAGATCGCCGAGCGCGGCGGTGTGCTGGGCGCGATGGAAACCGGCTACCAGCGCGGCAAGATTCAAGACGAATCCATGCACTACGAGATGCTCAAGCACACCGGCGAGCTGCCCATCATCGGCGTCAACACCTTCCGCAACCCCAAGGGCGACGAAGTGCTGGAGAGCCTGGAGCTGGCCCGCTCGACCGAAGAAGAAAAGCAGTCGCAACTGAAGCGCCTGCAAGACTTCCACACCCGCCACGCCGACAAGGCCCCGGCCATGCTCAAGCGCTTGCAGCAAGCCGTGATCGACAACGGCAACGTGTTCGAGGTGCTGATGGACGCGGTGCGGGTCTGCTCGCTCGGCCAGATCACCAACGCGCTGTTCGAGGTGGGTGGTCAGTACCGTCGCAATATGTGAACCTCAGAAGTTCACCTGATCCCCGCCCTTGAGCGCCAGCATGCTGCGGGCCTCGTCGGGCGTGGCGATCTCCAGATTGAGGGCTTCGAGCACGGTGCGGATGCGCTGGACCTGTTGCGCGCTGGACTCGGCCAATTTTCCAGGGCCAATCCACAGCGAGTCCTCCAGGCCCACGCGCACGTTCGAGCCCATGGCCGCACCGATGCTGGCCAGCGCAATCTGGCCTTTGCCAGCCCCCAGAATCGACCACTGGTAATCGTTGCCAAACAAGCGGTCGGCGGTGCGGCGCATGTGCATCAGGTCTTCGGGGTGCGGGCCGATGCCCCCCAAAATACCAAACACCGATTGCACAAACAAAGGCCCCTTCACCAAGCCCCGGTCACGGAAGTGCGCCAGGTTGTACAGGTGGCTGATGTCGTAGCACTCGAATTCAAAGCGGGTGCCGTTCTCGGTGCCCAGGCGCAAAATAGTTTCAATGTCCTTGTAAGTGTTCTTGAACACCAGATCACGGCTTTTTTCCAGGTGCTCACGCTCCCACTCGTGCTCAAACGTCTTGAACCGGTCGAGCATGGGGAACAAGCCGAAATTCATCGACCCCATGTTGAGCGAAGCCACCTCGGGCTTGAAGGTCAGGGCCGGCTGCATGCGCTCATGCACCGTCATGTGGGGGCTGCCACCCGTGGTCAGGTTGATCACGGCGTTGGTGCTTGCCTTGATCTTTTTCAAAAAGGGCACAAAGAACGCCGGGTCTTGCGTGGGACGGCCGTCTGCCGGATCACGGGCGTGCAGGTGCAAGATCGCTGCGCCCGCCTCGGCGGCGGCAATGGCCGCGTCGGCAATTTCGTCGGCTGTGACCGGCAAATGCGGCGACATGCTGGGCGTGTGGATGGCACCGGTGGGTGCGCAGGTGATGATGACTTTGCGTGCTTTGCTCATGAACCGTCTCCTCAATATGGCCGGGCAGCATGGGCTGACCAAGGTTGCGCGAGAGCATGCCCGACCTGTCGGGCTCTTGGGGTCACCAAGGCAACACTGCACACCGAATGGCGCAGGCCAAGGGTGGTGCCACACGCCGGTCATGGTCCTGCATCAAAATCAACCGTCACCGAGCCACTAAACTCGAAGAACCTGTCCAGGAAATCCCATGCAGCACCTGCCGCCATTCATCGCCCCCTCCGAGCACCACGATGCCGACAGCGCCTTGGCGCAAATCCAGCACATTTACCAGCACAGCGTGAACCACCTGCGCCAGGCCATGCGGGAGTTTGTGGCGGGTGCGGACATGGCGGACACCCGGGTGCGGGCGTTTTACCCTTTTGTGCGGGTACAGATCAGCAGTGCCAACCGCAAACCAGAGGGGTTGAACAGCCGCCTGAGCTACGGCTTTGTGGCCGAGCCTGGCCGGTTTGAAACCACGCTCACCCGGCCCGACCTGTTTGCCTTCTACATCCGCCAGCAACTGAGTTTGCTGCTGCAAAATCACGGCGTGAGCTTGCAGGTGGGCACCAGCAACCAGCCTATCCCCATCCACTTTTCGTTCGCCGAAGACGAGCACATGGAAGGCAGCCTCAGCCCCGAGCGCCAGGCTCTGATGCGCGAGGTGTTTGACCTGCCCGACCTGAACGCCATGGACGACGGCATTGCCAATGGCACGCACGAGCCGGCGCCCTCTGAGGCTCGCCCGCTGTCCCTGTTCACCGCGCCACGCATCGACTATTCACTCCAACGCCTGCGCCACTACACCGGCACCTCGCCGCGCTGGTTTCAGAACTATGTGCTGTTCACCAATTACCAGTTCTACATCGACGAGTTCATTGCGCTGGGCCGCGCCGAGATGCAAAACCCGGACAGCGAATACGTTGCCTTTGTCGAACCCGGCAACATGGTCACGCGCCGTGTGGGCTTGGCGCCAGAGGACGTGGACGCCCTGGGCCAAACACCGCCGCGCCTGCCGCAAATGCCCGGCTACCACCTGGTGCGCAAGGGCCACAGCGGCATCACCATGGTCAACATCGGCGTCGGGCCGGCCAACGCCAAAACCATCACCGACCACATTGCCGTGCTGCGTCCACACGCCTGGCTGATGCTGGGCCACTGCGCGGGCCTGCGCACCACGCAGCAGCTGGGCGATTACGTGCTGGCCCATGCCTATGTGCGCGAAGACCATGTACTCGACGAAGAGCTGCCGTTGTGGGTGCCGATCCCAGCGCTGGCCGAGGTGCAGGTGGCGCTGGAGCGGGCCGTGTCCGAAGTCACCGGCAGCCAAGGCCCTGAGCTCAAACGCCTGATGCGCACCGGCACGGTGGCCAGCACCGACAACCGCAACTGGGAACTGCTGCCCACCACCAACGTGGCCAGCACGCCCCAGCGCCGCTTCAGCCAAAGCCGCGCCGTGGCCCTGGACATGGAAAGCGCCACGATTGCGGCCAATGGTTTCCGCTTTCGGGTGCCCTATGGCACCTTGCTGTGCGTGAGCGACAAGCCGCTGCACGGCGAGATCAAACTGCCCGGCATGGCCAACCAGTTTTACCGCGAACGTGTTAACCAACACCTGCAAATCGGCATCCGGGCTGTCAGTTTGCTGCGCACCGCCGGTCCCGAGCAGCTGCACAGCCGCAAATTGCGCAGCTTTGCCGAAGTGGCGTTCCAATAAGACGCCACAGCGTCACGGTTTTTTTATTTTTGTGACACAGTCAACCCATGCACATTCTTTTCATTGCCGACCCCCTCGAGTCCTTCAAGATTTACAAGGACACCACTTTTTCGATGATGCGCGAAGCGCAAAAGCGTGGCCACCAGGTCGTGGCCTGCCAGATGACCGATGTGCGCTGGCAGCAGGGCGAAGCGGTGTCGGCCCAAGTGCGTGACATCACGCTCACCGGGCAAGCAGACACCTGGTTCACCCAGACCGGCACGCGCCGCGCCGCTTTGAAGGACTTTGACGCTGTCATCATGCGCACCGACCCGCCGTTTGACAGCGAATACTTTTACGCCACCCACCTGCTGAGCCAGGCCGAGCGCGAAGGTGCCAAGGTCTTCAACAGCCCGGCAGCCCTGCGCAACCACCCCGAGAAGCTGGCCATTCTGGAGTTTCCGCAGTTCATCGCGCCCACGCTGGTCACCCGCAGCGAAGCCGACATCCGCGCCTTCCACGCCGCGCACGGCACCATCATCCTGAAGCCGCTCGACGGCATGGGCGGCACAGGCATCTTCAAGGTAGGCGCAGACGGCCTGAACCTGGGCGCGATCATCGAAACCCTGAACCGGGACGGTGCGCAGACCGTGATGGTGCAAAAGTTTCTGCCCGGCATCGCGCAAGGCGACAAGCGCGTGTTGTTGATCGGCGGCAAGCCCGTGCCGTTTTGCCTGGCGCGCATTCCGCAAGGCGGTGAAGTGCGCGGCAACCTGGCCGCAGGCGGCAAAGGTGTGGCACAACCGATTTCGGCGCGTGACCGCGAAATCGCCGAGACCCTGGGCCCCATCTTGATGGCACGCGGCCTGATGCTGGTGGGCCTGGACATCATTGGCGAGAGCCTGACCGAGATCAACGTGACCAGTCCCACCTGCTTTCAGGAAATCACCGATCAGATGGGCTGTGATGTGGCGGCCCTCTTCATGGACGCGGTGGAAGCGGCGCTCTGAGCGCCGCGCCTTGAAGCCCGGTCAAACCGTCTGTCGGACCTGAACGTCCAACCTAGCCTTTCAGATCGCCGTGCTCAAAGGTGTACAAGCGCCCTGGCTCAAACGCCACCCAGGCCTCGTCGGTGGTCAAGGGTGCGGTCACCACCACCGCCACCCGGTCGGTCTCGCGGGTGTGCTCGGCAAAGTTCACGCTCAGGTCTTCGTCGCTCAAGGTCGCACGGTTAAAGGGGTGCCTGCGCAGCACGTAATGCAAATGCGTGCTGGCATGCGCCCACAGCGCCTGTCCGTTGGACAACAAGAAGTTGAAGGTGCCAAAGCGGGCGATCTGCGGCACCAGCTCGCGCAAGGTCAGCGACATTTCCTGAACGCTCGGCACACTGGCGTGTGACTTGGCCAGCTCTTGCATCAGCCAGCAAAACGCCCGCTCGCTGTCGGTCTGGCCCACAGGCTTGAAGCTGCCGTGCAGGCGCGGTGCGTAGTCCACCAGGTTGCCGTTGTGCGCAAACACCCAGTAGCGGCCCCACAGCTCGCGCACAAAGGGGTGGCAGTTTTCCAGACTCACTTCGCCCTGTGTGGCTTTGCGGATGTGGGCGATGACGTTGCGGCTTTGGATCGGGTAGCGTCGGATCAGATCGGCAATCGGCGAGGTGCTGGCGCTTTGGTGGTCCACAAAGTGGCGCACACCCAGCCCCTCAAAGAAGGCGATACCCCAGCCGTCGCCATGGTGGTCGGTAAGGCCGCCGCGCTGCGCGAAGCCGCTGAAGCTGAAGGTCACATCGGTGGGGGTGTTGCAGTTCATGCCGAGCAGTTGGCACATGGTTCAGTCCTTGGCGGTTACGGCTGCGGGCTCGGCCATTTTCCAGGCGGCCAGCAAGGCCAGCGCGGTCGTAGTGGCCAGAAAAACAAACGTCTCATTGAAGGCCCGCAAATCGGCGCTGCCCGGATGGCTGGCGCCCTGGGCATACACCGCCAGTCGCCACTCCAGCACGATGGCACAAATGCTCACGCCTGCCGCACCGCCCAGCATGCGCACAAAACCGATCACGCTTGAAGCCTGCGGAATCAGGTCTTTCGGCAAGCCCCGCAAAGCGCCCAGGTTGAGCGAAGGCAGGATGAAGCCCAGGCCGATGCGCCCGAGGATCACCAAAATCCAGAGCAAGGCCAAGCCCGCCGCCGGGTGGACCATCGGCATGAGCGCAAACGACAGCGCCAGCATGGCCAGGCCCCAGCTGACCCAATGGGCGGGCGGCATGCGGTGCGACCAGCGCCCCACCACCGCGATGGTCACCGCCAGCAAAATGCCAGCGGGCAACAAAGCCGCGCCGATGTAGGACGCAGAAAGCCCCAGGCCCATCTGCATGTAGACCGGCAGCAAATAGGTGGAGCCAAACAGCGCAATGCCGTAGGTGAAAGACACCAACGCACCCATGGCGAAATGGCGGTGGCCAAACACACGCAGGTTCATGAGCGGCCCCCGCGGAGGCTGCCCCGACGCGCTGCGGCTAGCGTGGCGACGGGCGCGCCGACCCGGCTGCAGCAAATGGCGTTGCCAAGCCACAAACACCGCCATGCCCACACCCGCCAGCGCCAGCAGGACCACGGCCACCGTGTCGTCATCGCCGCGCAACTGCACCAGACCGTTGAGCAGCATCAAGGTGGAAGCGCTGGCCAGCGCCAGCCCGATCCAGTCCAGGCCCGGGCTGCCCGCATCGGCCTGCACGCCGCCCGGGGCCGAGTTGGGCACATAACGGCGCGACAGCCACAGCGCCACCATGGCCAGCGGCACCACCATGAAAAAAATCGAACGCCAGCCAAACACATCGACCAGCACACCGCCGATGCTGGGGCCTAAGGCCGGGGCCAGCACCACACCCATGCCAAACAGCCCGCTGGCGCGGCCCTGCTCTTCGGGCGCAAAGGCGCGCAAGATGATGATCGCGGGAATGGGCTGCACCACGCCTGCGGCCAGGCCCTCGGCCACGCGGGCGGCCATGACCAGCGGGAAATCGTTGGCGAAGCCGCCCACCACGCCGCCGCCCAGCAAGAGCCACATGCACACCTCGTACACCCGGCGGTAGCCATAGCGCGACAACAACCAGGGGGTGGTCAGCATGGACACCGTCATCGCCACCATGAAGCCCGAGGTGACCCACTGCACGCGGCTTTGGCCCAGGGTGAAGTGCTGGCTCATGTCGGGAATGGCCACGTTCATGATGGTGGATGACATCACCGCCGCCATGGAACCCAGCATGACCGACATCAACAACAGCCAGCGGTGGCACTCGCCGTAGCGCGCTTTGAGCGCCTGCAGGCTGTGGGGGCCTTGGGCCAGGCTCATGCGCCCTCGCCTGGGTTTGGGCCTTGGTTTTGGCCTTGTGATGGCGGCGTGGACGCCGCGACACAGGCCGTGCAAATGCAAGCTTTATTACGGGCCGCTTCGGGCACTTGTTTCAACAAATCGGCGCTGAACGCCACGCGCGTGCACCAGCACGGCGCGGGCGCTGCGGCTCCGGTGTTGGGCGCGGCCATGGCGCAGGCATTGGGCTGCCCACACAAAGGGCAGCGGCATGGGTCAAGGGCAAACTGCGTCATGGCGGTGAAATCTCAGTTGTTGCCCTGGCGGCGGCGCTGCGCGTCACGCCACAGGCGAATGGCCAGCACCACCATGGGTGCGTTGTGCAGGAAAAAATCAAAGATATCGATGGGCTTGCTCAAAGTGCCCTCGGTGAGCATGCGCCACTTCTCGACCAAATGCGGCTCAGGCACAAATGGCGCCCCAGCCAAATAGACGGCAATGGCCACCAGCCAGAGCATCGGAATCCGGTCAATCCAGCGCATCGCGCCCTCCTGAAAACCTCTATTTTCAGGGATGACGGGTGCAGCAACGCATGACCCACAGCAAAACGGCTCCCGAAGGAGCCGTTTTTTCAAGTACCAGACCTGCCCGAAATCAGGCCGCCTTGACCTTCAAACGCCAGGCGTGCAGCAGGGGCTCGGTGTAACCGCTTGGTTGCGCCTTGCCTTTGAAGACCAGGTCGCAAGCGGCTTTGTAAGCCGCCGACTTGGCGAAGTTGCCGGCCATGGGCTGGTAAGCCGCGTCGCCCGCGTTTTGCGCGTCGACCACAGCGGCCATGCGCTCCATGGTTTGCTTGACCTGCTTTTCGGTCACCACGCCGTGGTGCAACCAGTTGGCCATGTGCTGGCTGGAAATGCGCAGCGTAGCGCGGTCTTCCATCAGGCCCACACCGTTGATGTCAGGCACCTTGGAGCAGCCCACGCCTTGGTCGACCCAGCGCACCACATAACCCAGGATGCCTTGGGCGTTGTTGTCGAGTTCTTTTTGCTTGTCTTCTTCCGACCAGTTGGCGGCGTCTTTGGCGACTACAGGGAACTGCAACAAAGCGTTGAGCGTGTCTTCGCGCAATTGTTTCGGGTCTTGCTTTGCCACAGCCTTTTCCATCTGCTTTTGCAGGGCGGGCACATCCACCTGGTGGTAGTGCATGGCGTGCAGCGTGGCGGCGGTGGGGCTGGGCACCCAGGCGGTGTTGGCACCGGCCATGGGGTGACCGATCTTGGCCTTGAGCATGTCGGCCATCAGGTCGGGCATGGCCCACATGCCTTTGCCGATCTGGGCGCGACCACGCAGACCGCAGGCCAGGCCCACGTTGACGTTGTTCTTTTCGTAAGCGGCCAGCCAGACGCTGTTCTTGATGTCGCCCTTGCGCATGACGGGGCCGGCCAGCATGCAGGTGTGCATCTCGTCGCCCGTGCGGTCCAGGAAGCCGGTGTTGATGAAGGCCACGCGGCTCTTGGCTGCGGCGATGCAGGCCTTGAGGTTGGCGCTGGTGCGGCGCTCTTCGTCCATGATGCCCAGCTTGACGGTGGAGGGCTTCATGCCGATGACTTTTTCGACACGGCCAAACAGCTCGTCGGCAAAGGCCACTTCGGCCGGGCCGTGCATCTTGGGCTTGACGATGTAGACGCTGCCGGTGCGGCTGTTGCGCAGCGGGTGCGAGGACTTTTTCTGCAAGTCCACCAGGGCGCAGGTCACGGTGATCATCGCGTCCATGATGCCCTCGGGGATCTCTTTCATGCTGCCATCGGCGGCTTTGTAGAGGATGGCGGGGTTGGTCATCAGGTGACCGACGTTGCGCACAAACATGAGCGAGCGGCCGTGCAATTTGACAGTGCCCTTGCCTGTGGGTTTGGTGTACTCGCGGTCACCGTTCATGGTGCGGGTGAAGGTCTTGCCGCCCTTTTGCACTTCTTCGCTCAAAGTGCCTTGCAAAATGCCCAGCCAGTTGGCATAGGCCAAGACTTTGTCTTCAGCGTCCACAGCGGCCACCGAGTCTTCAAGATCCAGGATGGTGGACAAAGCGCTTTCAGCGATCAGGTCGGACACGCCAGCCGGGTCGGTCTTGCCGATGGGGGTGCTCTTGTTGATCTGCAGGTCCAGGTGCAGGCCGTTGTGCACGAACAGCACAGAAGCCGGGGCCTTGGCATCACCGGTGTAGCCCACAAACTGCTTGTCATTCGCCAAGCTGGTGTTTTTGCCATTGGCCAGGGTCACCACCAGTTTGCCTGCCTTGACGGCGTAGCCCTTGCTGCCCACGTGCGAGCCGGTCTTCAGGGGTGCCGTACGGTCGAGCACGTTGCGGCAGTAGTCGATGACTTTGGCGCCGCGCTTCGGGTTGTAGCCCGAGCCTTTTTCGCAGCCATCGGCTTCGCTGATCGCGTCGGTGCCGTACAGCGCGTCGTACAAAGAACCCCAACGGGCGTTGGCGGCATTCAGGGCGTAACGGGCGTTCAGGATCGGCACCACCAGCTGGGGACCGGCCAGCTTGGCCAGCTCGGCGTCCACGTTGGCAGTGGTGGCCTGCGCATTCTTGGGCTCGGGCACCAGATAGCCGATCTGGCTCAGGTATTTGCGGTAGGCCTTCATGGCCTTGCCCTCAAGCACCGGGCCGGGGTTGGCGGTATGCCACTCGTCCATGGCGGTCTGGATGCGGTCACGCTCGGCCAGCAGGGCAATATTTTTCGGGGCCAGGTCGGTCACGATGTCGTTGAAGCCCTTCCAGAACTTGTCCTGGTCCACGCCAGTGGCGGGCAGCATCTGGTCATTGATGAAACTCAGCAAGGGATTGGCCACTTGCAGATTGTGGATCGCGGTGCGTGCAGTCATGGAAGCCTCGAAAGGATGTTGAAAAACGGAAGGAATGTCGCTCATGGCGTGGTCACCACAGAGCCTCGATCTGACGTGAAAGGACTTTATTCTAAGTTTGTATGCAGATAAACCCGTTCAAATGCCATAAACCCATGACTTTTCCGCACAAATCAGCTGTTGTCTAATCCTGTCATGACCCGCATTGACCCTCCAGCCGTCCTGATCAGTGAAGTGGGCCCGCGCGATGGCCTGCAATCGGTCAAGGCCACCATGCCCACCGCAGACAAGCTGCGCTGGATCGACGCGCTGGCCGCAGCCGGCCTGCGCGAAATCGAAGTGGCCTCGTTTGTGCCTGCCCAGCTCTTGCCCCAAATGGCCGATGCCGCACAGGTGGTGCGGCATGCCCTGCGCCACACGGGTGTGCGTGTGATGGCGCTGGTGCCCAATCTGCGCGGCGCCCAAGCTGCGCTGCAGGCCGGCGCGCAAAAGCTCACCCTGCCTGTGTCGGCCAGCCCCGCGCACTCCCTGGCCAATGTGCGCAAGACGCCCGAAGCCATGGTCGACGAGGTGCGGGCCGTCTTGCGGCTGCGCGACGAGATCGCGCCCGGCGTGCCGGTAGAAGTGGGCATGTCCACCGCCTTTGGCTGCACGCTGCAAGGCGCGGTGCCCGAGGACGATGTGCTGCGTTTGGCGGCGCAACTGGCGCAAGCGGGGGTGAACGAGATCGGCCTGTCGGACACCACCGGCATGGGTAACCCGGCCCAGGTGAGTCGGCTGTTCAAGCGCATGTTTCAGGAGATCGGCCCGCTCACAGGCGCGGCCCACATGCACAACACCCGGGGCTTGGGCTTGGCCAATTGCCTGGCCGCTTACGAGGCGGGCGTGCGCACCTTCGACAGTTCTCTGGGCGGCCTGGGTGGCTGCCCTTATGCGCCGGGTGCTTCAGGCAATGTGGTGACCGAAGACCTGGTGTTCATGTTCGAGGCCATGGGTGTGTCGACCGGTATCGACCTAAACCGGCTCATGGCCGCACGCGAGCCTTTGAGAGCCGGGCTGCCAGGCGAGCCGCTGTATGGCATGACGCCCGAGGCGGGCTTGCCCAAGGGCTGGGCTTGATACAAGCATCCTCGCACATCAATCACCCATCGCGGCGGCGGCATTGCAACCTTGAACCCGCATAATCGGGTCGCATGGACAAGCTCAAAGCCTTCGAAACCTTTGTCTCGGTTGCCACCAAGGGCAGCCTGACCGCTGCGGCCCGGGCCGAGGGCGTGGCCCCGGCCATCATTGGCCGCAGGCTCGATGCGCTGGAGGAAAGCCTGGGCGTGAAGCTGCTGGTGCGCACCACCCGGCGCATCACCCTGACCCACGAAGGCAGCGCTTTCCTGGAAGATTGCCAGCGCCTGCTCTCGGATGTGGCCAATGCCGAAGCCAGTGTGTCGGCGGGCGGCGTCAAGGCCAGTGGGCATTTGCGCATCACCGCACCGGCCGGGTTTGGCCGCCGCCATGTGGCCCCGCTGGTGCCGCGCTTTCGCGAACTGCACCCCGATGTGACGATTTCGCTCAACCTGAGCGACCGGGTGGTGGACCTGGCGGCCGAGGGCTTTGACTGCGCCGTGCGCGTGGGCGACCTGCCCGACAGCTCGCTGGTGAGCGTACGCATGGCCGACAACCGCCGCCTGTGCGTGGCCACCCCGGCTTATCTGGCGCGGCGCGGCACGCCACAACAACCGTCTGACTTGCTGCAGCACGACTGCCTGACCTTGTCGAGCGACGCCTCGCAAACCCGGGGCTGGGCTTTTCGCAACCCGGCAGACGGTGGTCAGGACGTGGTGCACCTGCGCCCGGGCGGGCCGCTCGACTGCTCGGACGGCCAAGTGCTGCACGACTGGTGCCTGGCCGGTTACGGCATCGCCTGGCGCAGCACCTGGGAAGTCGAGAGCGAAATCCGCTCGGGCCAATTGGTGGCGGTGCTGGAAGAGTTTGCGGCGCCACCCAACGGAATTTTTGTGGTTTTCCCTCAGCGCAAGCACCTGCCGCTGCGCGTGCGCTTGTGGATCGACCACCTCAAACACCACTACACCCAGCCTGGTTACTGGCAAACGTCCCATCACTGAGCCCGAAAGCCACGGCGACCGGACCGACGCACAGCGCCTTGGGGCCCAAGCCGTAAAATCGCGCCCTATGCTTTCTGCCAAACAACATTTGCTCACGGCCCTGGCCGCCGAGCTTGAAAAACTCCAAACCGGCGCGGGTGCGCGTGCGGCCTTCGAATCGCCCAAAGTGGCGGCCCATGGCGACCTGGCCTGCACCGCTGCGATGCAGCTGGCCAAAGCCCTCAAGCAAAACCCCCGGCAACTGTCCGAAACCTTGCGCAGCGCCTTGCTGGCCACCCCCGCTTTCGAGCGCTGGGTCGACGCCATCGAGATCGCCGGGCCCGGCTTCATCAACATCCGTCTGAAAGACGCGGCCAAACAGGCTGTGGTGCACGAAGTGCTGCAAGCGGCCGAATGCTTTGGCGATCAGCCTGCCCAACCCAACAAAGTGCTGGTCGAGTTTGTGTCGGCCAACCCCACAGGCCCCTTGCATGTGGGCCACGGCCGCCAAGCGGCCTTGGGCGACGCGATTTGCAATTTGCTGGCCACACAAGGCCAGCAGGTCTACCGCGAGTTCTATTACAACGACGCGGGCGTGCAGATCAGCACGCTGGCCAACTCCACCCAGCTGCGGGCCAAGGGCTTCAAACCGGGGGACGCCGAGTGGCCCGAGGCCGCCTACAACGGCGATTACATCCAGGACATCGCGGGCGACTTCATGGCCCAAAAGACCGTCAAGTCGGATGACCGCGAATTCACCGGCAGCGGCGATGTGAATGACCTCGACGGCATGCGCCTGTTTGCGGTGGCCTACCTGCGGCGCGAGCAAGACCTGGACCTCAAGGCCTTTGACGTGCAGTTCGACAACTATTACCTGGAGTCGAGCCTCTACACCAGCGGCAAGGTGGATGCGGCCGTGCAAAAGCTGCGCGATGCCGGCAAAACCTACGAACACGACGGCGCCTTGTGGCTCAAGTCCACCGACTACGGTGACGACAAAGACCGCGTCATGCGCAAGGGCGACGGCAGCTACACCTACTTTGTGCCCGATGTGGCCTACCACATCACCAAGTGGGAGCGCGGCTTCACCCGCGTGGTGAACATCCAGGGCACCGACCACCACGGCACCATTGCCCGTGTGCGTGCGGGCCTGCAGGCGGCGGGCGTGGGCATCCCTGAGGGCTACCCCGACTACGTACTACACACCATGGTGCGCGTGATGCGCGGGGGCGAAGAGGTCAAGATCTCCAAGCGTGCAGGCAGCTACGTCACGCTGCGCGATTTGATCGAGTGGACCAGCAAGGACGCGGTGCGCTTTTTCCTGCTCTCGCGCAAGCCCGACACCGAATACATCTTCGACATCGACTTGGCGCTGGCCCAGAACAACGACAACCCGGTGTATTACGTGCAGTACGCGCATGCGCGCATCTGCTCGGTGCTGGCGGCTTGGGGTGGCGATGCGGCCAGCTTGGCCAAAGCCGACCTGTCGCCACTGCAAAGCCCGCAGGCCCACGCGCTGATGCTGGCCCTGGCCAAGTACCCCGAGATGCTGACGTCTGCGGCCAACGACTTCGCGCCGCACGACGTGACCTTCTATTTGCGCGACCTGGCTTCGCTTTACCACAGCTACTACGACGCAGAGCGCATTCTGGTGGACGACGACGCGGTCAAACAAGCGCGTCTGGCGCTGGTCGCGGCCACCGCGCAGGTGCTGCGCAATGGCTTGAAAGTGCTGGGCGTGTCAGCCCCGCAAAAAATGTGAAGGAATGGGTCATGCAACGCCACAGCCAACGCGGCGGTACTTTTCTGGGCTTCATCATCGGTCTGGTGCTGGGTCTGGGTGTGGCCCTGGCCGTGGCCATTTATGTGACCAAGGTGCCCACGCCGTTTTCCAACAAAAACCAGCCTCGCACCAACGACCAAAACGTGCAGGAAACGGAGAAGAACAAGGACTGGAACCCCAACAGCGTGTTCCAACCCAAACCACCCGCCGAAGCCCCGGCCGCGCCCAGTGCGCCCCCGGCTGACGTGGCCACCGACAAATCCGCTTCGGGCACAGCGGGCAAAAGCGCCGCAGAAGCACCCAAAGCCGAACCACGCCCAGCCGTCACCGCCGATCCGCTGGGCGATTTGGCCAAGTCCAAATCAGGCTTGAGCACCCCCGCTGCGCCGGCGAATGCGGCCGACCCCTTTGACTACGTGATTCAGGTGGGGGCCTATAGAACCAGCAGCGATGCCGACGCCCAAAAAGCCAAGCTGGCCTTAATGGGTCTGGACGCCAAGGTTTCTGAGCGGGATCAAGCCGGACGCACGGTGTATCGCGTACGCTTGGGGCCCTTTGCAGACAAAGCCGCCGCCGAACGCATCCGCGCCCGCCTGGAAGGCAGCGGCATTGAAAACACCCTGGTCCGGGTTCAGCGCTGAACCCGCCCCCTACCTTTTGGAGCCTGTCCATGAAACGCCGTCTCTTCTCTTCCGCCTTGTTGAGCGCCAGCACCTGGCTGAGCGCCCCCGTGGCCTGGGCGCAGGCCGCCCTGTTCAAGTCCGGCAAAGACTACATGACACTGGAGCGCCCTGTGGCCACCGAAGCCGGTGCGGGCAAGATCGAGGTCATCGAGTTCTTCTGGTACAGCTGCCCACACTGCAACGCCTTTGAACCCAGCTTCGCCCAATGGGTAAAAAACGCTCCGAAAGACGTGGTGGTGCGCCGCATCCCCGTGTCCTTCCGCGACGACTTTGCCCCCCAGCAGCGCCTGTTTTTCACGATCGAGGCCATGAACCTGATGGAAACGCTGCACCCCAAGGTGTTTGCCGCGATCCATGTGGAAAAGCTGATGCTGAACACCGACGCCAGCGTGTTGGCCTGGGCTGAGAAGCAAGGCGTGGACAAAGCCAAGTTCAACGACATCTACAAATCCTTTGGCGTGGCCACCAAACTCAAGCGGGCGGTGCAGCTGCAAAACGAATTCAAGGTCGAAGGCGTGCCCTCTTTGGGCGTGGCGGGCCGTTATTACATCGATGGCACCATGGCAGGCAGCATGGACCGCGCCTTGAAGGTGGCGGAGTCGCTGATTGCCCAGTCACGCACAAGCCCTGCCATCGCCCCGACCGCGAAAAAGTGAATGTGATCGGGCTGCCCCGCAGGGGCTTGTCCGGCGCAAAACCCGCCAGGCCCAGGCTGTGCGGGTTTTTTTACGCCACGGGCATATCTGGGGCGCGATACGACATGGCTTGCGCCTACAATCGAAATTCGCCACCAGCAAGATTCATGCCCCCAATGAAAACCCTCCGCACCATCGGCCTGCTCGCCTCAGGGCTGAGCTTGCTTGTCCTGCCCGCCTGGGCCGAAAAGGCCGATCGGGACAAGCCCATGCTGATCGAGGCGGACACCATGCGCCACGATGAGAACAAACGCATCACCCAGTTTTCAGGCCAAGTGGTCGCTTTCAAGGGCACGATGGTGTTGCGCGGCGCACGCTTGGAGGTGCAACAAGACAAGGACGGCCAGCAAATCGCCCACATCTGGGCCGCGCCGAATGAGCGGGTGTTCTTCCGCCAAAAGCGCGAAGGTCTGGACGAATTCACCGAAGGTGAAGGCGAAATGGCGATTTACGACAGCCAAGCCGACGTGGTCACTTTGGTGCAACGGGCTGAAGTTCGGATTTTGCGGGGGACAGTGCTGGCCGATCAACTCACTGGCCAGAAAATCGTGTTCAACAACACCACCGAAGTGATGACGGTGGACGGTATGCCCAAGGGCACGCAATCAACAAACAACCGCGATCAACGCGTACGCGCTGTGCTGACCCCCCGAAAAAACAACCCGGCCACCACGCCGCCAGCCCAGCCATCAGCAATCCCGGCCCTGCGGGTCAGCCCTGGCCAGGCCGAGGGCACCAAGCCATGAGCGAAGCTGTGGTCACCAGCCGACTGGAAGCGCGCCACCTGCAAAAAGCCTATGGCAGTCGCCAAGTGGTGCATGACGTGTCGGTGCAAGTCGACAAAGGCGAGGTGGTCGGCTTGCTCGGCCCCAATGGTGCGGGCAAAACCACCTCGTTTTACATGATCGTGGGCCTGGTGCGAGCCGATGGTGGTCAGATCCTGATCGACGGCGAAGACGTCACCCGCATGCCCATCCACAAGCGCTCGCGCATGGGCTTGTCGTATTTGCCGCAAGAGGCGTCCATCTTCCGCAAGTTGACGGTGGCCGAGAATGTGCGCGCCATTTTGGAGCTGCAAACCGATGCACAAGGTCGGGGCTTGTCGTCCGCCGACATCGAAAAACGCCTGACCGAATTGCTGAACGATTTGCGGGTGGACCACCTGCGCGACTCGCCAGCGGTGGCGCTGTCGGGTGGCGAGCGCCGCCGCGTGGAGATTGCCCGCGCCTTGGCCACCGACCCGCGCTTCATCCTGCTGGACGAGCCTTTTGCCGGCATTGACCCGATCGCCGTCATCGAAATCCAACGCATCATCGCCTTCCTCAAGCAGCGCGGCATTGGTGTGCTGATCACCGACCACAATGTGCGCGAGACGCTGGGCATATGCGACCACGCTTACATCATCAGCGAAGGCCGTGTGCTGGCCGAAGGCACGCCCGACGAGATCGTGGCCAACGCCGATGTACGCCGGGTGTATCTGGGCGAACACTTCAGGATGTGATGCAAGCGAACCCTGTTCTCGTTTTGAAAGTGCAGCCATGAAGCCCGGCCTGTCACTGCGCATGTCCCAGCACCTGGCGCTCACGCCCCAGTTGCAACAATCGATTCGCCTGCTGCAGCTGTCCACCTTGGAGCTGTCGCAAGAAGTCGACCAGATGCTGGACGAGAACCCGTTTTTGGAACGCGCCGAAGAAGAAGCGCCTGCCGAAGCCTTTGGCCTGGAGCAGGCCGACACCCATGTCAGCCTGGGCGACCGGGTGAGCGAAAGCGCCAGCACATCGAGCAGCAGCGACGACAGCGCCAGCGAAACCCGCGACGAAGCGGTGACCGATGTGGCCGAAAGCTGGGATGGCGACGGCAGCGTGGACATGCGTCCCGACGACAGCGAATGGGGTGGCGACGCCGCGCCGCGCCAAAACAACGGCGAAGAAACCGCCGACGCCATCGACCTGGCCCGCAGCAGCGGGTCCCTGACCGACTTTTTGCACCGCCAGGCCTTGTCGCTGCGCCTGTCCGAAGTAGACCGTGCCGCGCTGCGCTTTCTGATCGAATCGCTCAACGACGACGGCTACCTGATCGACACCCTGCCCGAACTGGCTGCCAGCTTGGCAGGCACAGACGACTTCGAGCAAATCGACGAACTGGTGCACCGCTTCACCGTGGCGCTGGGCTTGCTGCAGTCGCTCGAACCCGTGGGCGTGGGCGCACGCGACTTGGCCGAGTGCCTGCGCATCCAGGTCAAGGCCTGGCTGCAGGACGACCCGGATGATGAAGTGGCCCAAGCGGCGCTGGCCATCTGCGCCCACCCTCTGGAAATGCTGGCCAAGCGCGACTTCAAACGGCTGGCGGTGGCCTGTGGCCTGAGCGAAGCCGTGGTCAAAGCCGCCATCGCCTTCATCGCCCGGCTCGAGCCCAAACCCGGCCGCCCCTTTGTGCAGGCCGAGCAAAACATCATCATCCCCGACGTGCTGGTGGTGAACACCAGCAAGACGGCGACGCCCAAATTCCGCATCCAGCTCAACCCCGACGTGATGCCCAAGCTGCGCGTGCACGACATCTATGCCAACGCCTTGCGCGGCGGCAAGGGGGACAACCATGCGGGCCTGCAGCAGCGCCTGCAAGAAGCGCGCTGGTTCATCAAGAACATCCAGCAGCGCTTTGACACCATCTTGCGCGTGTCCACCGCCATCGTAGAGCGTCAGAAAAACTTCTTGACGCACGGCGAGCTGGCCATGCGCCCACTGGTGCTGCGCGAGATTGCTGACGAGCTGGGCATGCACGAGTCCACCATCAGCCGCGTGACCACGGCCAAATACATGGCCACGCCGCAAGGCACCTTTGAGCTGAAGTATTTCTTCGGCTCGGGCCTGGGCACCGACAGCGGCAGCGCCGCGTCCAGCACCGCGGTGCGGGCGCTCATCAAGCAGTTTGTGGCCGCCGAAAAACCGGCCAAACCGCTGTCGGACAACCAGATTTCCGAGATGCTGAAAGAGCAAGGCATCGACTGCGCCCGGCGCACGGTGGCCAAGTACCGCGAAGCCCTGAAGATCGCGCCTGCGAACCTGCGCAAAACCCTTTGAGAGTATTTGAGTGAATTCATTGAACCTGTTCATGCCTTGCGCCGCGGGCGTTGAGGGCTTCTTGGCCGACGAGGTACACGCCATCACGGGCCTGACGGGCCACGACCTGCTCACGGGCCGCGGCGGCGTGATGGCCCGGGCGTCCTGGCGCGACGCCATGCGCATCAACCTGCACAGCCGCCTGACCCAGCGCGTGCTGGTGCAGCTGTCGGTCACCGACTACCGCAACGAAAACGACCTGTACAACGCCGCCAGCGAAGTGGCCTGGGAAATCTGGTTCACGCCCAAACAGACTTTCAAGATCGACATCACCGCGCAGCACAGCCCGCTGACCAGCCTGAACTTTGCCGCGCTCAAAATCAAGGACGCGGTGGCCGACCGTTTTCGCGCCAAACGCGGCGAGCGCCCCAGCGTGGACACCAGCTGGCCCGACGTGCGCATCTACGCGCACCTGACGCCCGAAACGGCCACGCTCTACATCGACACCTCAGGCGAGCCGCTGTTCAAGCGCGGTTGGCGCACCGACAAGGGCGACGCGCCTTTGAAGGAAACCCTGGCCGCCGCCATGATCGCGGCCAGTGGCTGGGACGCCACCGTACCCCTGTACGACCCCTGCTGCGGCAGCGGCACCATCCCAATCGAAGCGGCGCAAATCGCCTGCGGCATCGCGCCTGGTTTGCAGCGCCGCTTTGGCTTCGAGAAATTGCTGCCGTTCCAGAACCACGTCTGGCAAGGCCTGATCGAAGAAGCCCGCGACCACGAACACGAGCCCACCGCCCCCATCTTTGGCAGTGATGTGGCCTTCCGCATGGTTGACTTTGCCGAGCGCAATGCCGAGCGTGCAGGCGTGTCGGGCGTGATCGAGTTCCGGGGCGGGGATGCACTGCAACGCATGCCGCCTTGCGAGATGCCCGGCATCATGCTGCTCAACCCGCCCTATGGCGAGCGCATTGCCGCAGCGGGTGTGGCCGGGCGTGGGCGCGACAGCTTCCAGCCGGGCGCACTGGCCAATGCGCGTTCAAGCACCCGAGCCGCCGCCCCCAGCCACCACCGCGAAACCGCCCAGACCGACGACGGCAGCGACTTTTTTGCCCAACTGGCCAGCCACTGGAAGAAAAACTACAGCGGCTGGAGCGCCTGGATGCTCACGCCCGACCTGAAGCTGCCCAGCAAAATGCGCCTCAAAGAATCGCGCCGCGTACCCATGTGGAACGGCCCCATCGAGTGCCGCCTGTTCCGCTTTGACATGATCAAGGGCAGCTTGAAGCGCACACCGAGCGACGCCTCTGCCGACAAAACAGGGGATGCCGGAACGCCTGCCTCATGAGTGTGAGTGCGAGTGTGAGCACCCCGGTGCGCCGCGTGCTGGACACCAACATCGTGCTCGACCTGTGGGTGTTTGACGAGCCCCAGGCCGAAGCCCTGCGCACCAGCTTAGAGAGCGGCAGCACGCAATGGCTGGCCACCGCCGCCATGCGCGAAGAGCTGGCCCGCGTGCTGGCCTACCCACAAATTGCCAAACGCCTGACGCACCGCCAACTGCCCGCCAGCGCCGTGCTGGGCAACTTTGACCGCTGGGCCCAACTGCAACCCGACGCGCCCAAAGCCCCCTACGCCTGCAAAGACGCCGACGACCAAAAATTCATCGACCTGGCCGTGCAACACACCGCCGCTCTGCACAGCAAAGACGCGCAAGTGCTCTGCATGAAAAAGCGCCTCGAGCGCTGCGGCGTGACCCTCAACCCCTGCGTGACGGCGTTTGATGCCGTCTGATTTCTGAAGGAACACCCCATGAACACCTCCGCTGGCTTGGAAGCCGAAGACTTTGACACCCTGGACAACATCCTCGACGACCTGCGCGAGCGCTTTGAAGAGACGCCGCAGTGGGAGTTTTGCGAAGGCTTCCTGGCCGCACTGGTGTGTTGCCGCCGCGCCATTCCCGACAGCGAATGGCTGCCCATGCTGCTGGGTATTGATCCGGACGAGCCCGAGGGCGGCAGCTTTGCCGACGAAGCCCAGCGTCAGCAGTTCATGGCCTTGTGGCAACGCCGTTTTGACGAGATCAAGCTCGCGCTGGACACCCCGGTGGAAGCACTGGACGACGACAAGGCCTATGCCCCCGAGGTGATGGACGTGCGCGGCGCGATCGCGTCGCTGCCACCCGAAGAGCGCGAAGAAATCGAGGACAGCGAGATCCCGTCGTTTGCGCAAGTGTGGGCGCTGGGCTTCATGTTTGCAGTGGAAAACTGGCCTGACGAGTGGGCCACACCCAAGGACAAGGACGCCGCCAAGTGGCACGACCTGTCGCTCGAAGCCATCGTGGCCCTGACCGAAGACGATGACGCGGTGCCCACGCTGTCCGCCCTGTCTGAAGACGGCCCACCCAGCGTGAGCGAGGAACGTCTGAATGCCTACGGCGAAGCGCTGTGGGCGGTGTACGACCTGCGTGAAATCTGGCGCAACATCGGCCCGCGTGTGACCCAGGTCATCAAGGAAGCCACGCCCGGGCGCAACGATGCTTGCAGTTGCGGCAGCGGCAAGAAATACAAGAAGTGCTGCGGGGCTTGAGGCTAAAAGCCGTCACACCATCCACTGCGTCAGCGCGTCGCTGGTGGCTTCGGGCAATTCTTCAGGGATGAAATGCCCGGAGGGCATGACCTGACCTGCCACATGGCCCGCGCATTGCGCCTGCCACAACTCAACCGGTTTGAACATGCGGTTGACCACGCCCCGGCTACCCCACAACACCAAGGTGTCGCAAGCGATTTTGTCGCCGCGCGCTCGGCTTTCACGGTCGTGCTGCAGGTCGATGCCTGCACTGGCTCGGTAGTCTTCGGCCGCGCTGTGGATGGCGGCGGGCCAGCCCTTGTCGTTGAGTGCCGGGTTGCAAAAAGCGCGCTCGTATTCGGCCAAGGCTTCAGGCTCGATGTAGCCCATGCTTTGGCTGCCCCAGCCGCCGAGCTTGGCGTGCAGATAGGCCTTGGGGTTGCCGCCGATCATGAACTCGGGCAAGGGCGCGGGTTGAGTCAGGTGGAACCAGTGGTAATAGGCCTGCGCAAAGGCAAAGTACGGGTCGGCCACCGTGCCAGAGACCTCGGGCGTTTTGCCCCAGTGGCCGCTGTACATGTCCAGCGTCGGCGCGATGTCGATCACGCACAACTTGTGCACACGCGACGCATGGTCCAGCGCCAGACGGTGCGCCACGCGCCCGCCACGGTCGTGACCGCACAAAAAGAAGTCGTCCACACCCAGTGCATCGAGCAGACCCACCACTTCTTGCGCCATGGCGCGTTTGCTGTAGTGCGCATGCTCGGCGTCGCCCACGGCGTGCGACGAATCGCCATAGCCCCGCAAGTCGGGCATCACCAAGCGGTAACGGCCGCGCAGGTTTTGCGCGACGCGGTGCCACATGACATGGGTTTGCGGAAAGCCGTGCAGCAAGACCAGCACGGGCAGATGAGATTGCGCCGCCCAATCAGCCGATTGCCGAAAGCAGACAGGCAAGCCCGCCACTGTGCGCGTTTGCCGCTCGAAGCCTTCAAACCAGGCCATCAGTCGACCTTGGCACCCGAGGCTTTGACCACCTCGGCCCACTTCTTGTGTTCGGCCTCAATCAGCGCGGCAAATTGCGCGGGCGTGTTGCCGCTGGGGATCGCACCCAAAGTGGCCAGGCGCTCTTTCATCGCAGGTGTGGCGAGCGACTTGGCGACTTCTTGCTGGATGCGGCTGACCACATCGGCAGGTGTGCCGGCAGGGGCCAACAAACCGAACCAGCTGCTGGCTTCAAAGCCTTTAAGGCCACCCGCTTCTTCCACGGTCGGCAAGTCAGGCAATGCGGCCGAGCGCTGGCTGCTGGTCACGGCCAGGGCCTTGAGTTTGCCCGCCTTGATGAGTTGCATGGCCGAGGGCAGGTTGTCGAACATCACATCCATGCTGCCGCCCGCCAAGTCCAGCAAGGCGGGGCCGGAACCACGATATGGGATGTGCGCCATGAAGGTGCCGGTTTGCGACTTGAACAACTCACCCGCCAGATGGATCGAGGTGCCGTTGCCGCTGGAGGCCATGTTCAGCTTGCCGGGGTTGGCCTTGGCGTACTGGATGAAATCCTTGACGTTGTTGATTTTGTTGGCGGCGGCTTTCTCGGCGTTGACCACCATCACGTTGGGCACGCCCGCCACCAGGGTGATCGGCACAAAATCCTTGAAGGGGTCATAGGGCAGCTTGCTGTACAGGGCGCGGTTGATACCGTGCGTGCCCACCGTGCCCATGAGCAGGGTGTAGCCATCGCCCGCCGACTTGGCCACTTGTTCGGCCCCCAGGTTGCCGCCAGCGCCGCCTTTGTTCTCCACCACAAACTGCTGGCCAAAGGCCTTGGCAAGGTCCGGCGCGATGGCGCGAGCCAGGATGTCGGTGGTGCCACCGGGGGCAAAGGGCACCACGATCTTGACCGGTTTGTTGGGCCAGGCGGTTTGCGCCCAGACTGCCGACGTGGTCGACAACAAGATGGCAGCCGCCATAGCCAAAACAGGGCGGCGGGTGTAATGGCGTGTGAGTTGAACCATGCGTATCTCCTTGTTTTGATGTATCAAATGATGATGCCATGCAGGCTTGCAAACGCTGTCACCCAAGCGAAGAAAGGGGCTGCTTTTAAGGGTTTGTCCCTGTTAAAAGGCTTCATCGATAATAGGCCGATGATTTCTCTTACCCGAACGACAACTGCCATCCATCCGCGGGCGCCTGACTTTGAAACCCCACACTTCAAAACAGCTTTGTCGCGTTTTGCGACAGGTGTGGCCGTCATCACCGCGTTTGCGTCAGACAACGCCAAATGTGATGCTCAAGGCAGCCACTTTGTGGGCATGACCATCAGCTCATTCAACTCCGTCTCGCTCTCACCGCCTTTGATCTTGTGGAGTCTCGGACTGCACTCCAGCAACTTGCCAGCATTACGTGCAAGCACACACTACGTGGTGAATGTTCTGGCAGCAGATCAGCTCACTTTGTGCCAACGTTTTGCATCGGGCAAGGGCGACCGTTTTGCCCAAACTGATTACAGCTTGGGCCAAGTCGGTTTGCCCATTTTGAAAGGTGCACTTGCCTGGTTTGAATGTCACAACCGCAGCCGATATGAGGAAGGCGACCATGTGATTTTCGTGGGAGAAGTGGAACGCTGTGGATTCTCAGAAAACAAGCCACCGCTCATTTATCAAACCAGTCGATTTGGCACCACAGCACCTTTTGAGTTAGCCGCCTGAAACAGTCACGTCGGTATTCCTTCAACTGGGAAATAGGCACGTGTTTAAATCGCCCCGGGTTTCGTGGAGGCCAGTTGGTTTAAGTTGAGACCTCGGTCTCGTGCTTCCCGGCTAGCTGCCGGTAGTAGTTCACCTCAGCTTCAGCCGGTGGAATATACCCAATCGAGCTCAGCAGTCGGTGGTGGTTGAACCAAGCCACCCATTCCAGGGTTGCCAGTTCCAGTGCCTCCTTGGTTTTCCAGGGTGCACGGCGGTGTATCAATTCGGCCTTGTACAGCCCATTGATCGTCTCGGCCAGCGCGTTGTCGTAGCTGTCGCCACGGCTGCCCACCGATGGCTCTATCCCAGCTTGGGCCAGGCGTTCGGTGTAGAGAATGGAAACATATTGAGACCCCCTGTCCGAGTGATGTATCAATGCATCTGAGCGTTCAGGTTGTCTGTCGAACAAGGCTTGCTCCAGGGCATCCAACACAAAGTCAGTACGCATCGAACTGCTCACCCGCCAGCCCACGATGCGCCGTGCAAACACGTCGATCACAAAGGCCACGTATTGCCAGCCCTGCCAGGTGCTGACATAGGTGAAGTCCGACACCCACAGTTGGTTTGGACGCTCTGCTTTGAACTGGCGATTGACCCGGTCCAGCGGGCATGGCGCGGCTTTGTCCGAGACGGTGGTTTGCACGACCTTGCCCCGGCGAACGCCGTGCAATCCCATGCGCTTCATGAGCCGCTCGACCGTGCAGCGCGCCACCTTGGTTCCTTCACGATTCATCTGGTGCCAGACCTTGTCTGCGCCGTAGACCTGCATATTGGCCTGCCAGACGGCTTGGATTTGCGGGATCAGGGCTTCATCGCGTTTGGTCCGGGCGCAAAGCAGCTCGGGCTTGCGTTGGCGGGCAGCATGGCACCTGTAGCCAGAAGGGGCGATTTGCAGCACGTTGCAAATCGGCTCGACCCCGTAGGCGTGACGGTTTTGATCAACAAAGTCCCTTAAGACTTGAGTCGGCGGTCGAGCTCCGCCTGGGCAAAAAAAGCGCTCGCCAGTTTGAGGATTTCGTTGGCTTTGCGCAGTTCCTTGACTTCGCGTTCGAGGTCTTTGATGCGGGCGCGCTCATCAGAGCTGACGCCATCGCGCATGCCTTCGTCAACCTCGTGCTGGCGAACCCAGTCGTTGAGGGTTTGCGGCACACACCCGATCTTGGGGGCAATGGACTCAATGGTGGCCCAAAGGGATGGGTACTCGCCACGGTGCTCGAGCACCATGCGGACAGCGCGTTCGCGCACTTCGGGTGAAAAACGGTTCGATTTCTTGCTCATGGCTCCATCTTCTCAAAGTGTGGAGCCTCCTCAAAACCCGGGGCGATTCAGCCATAGATGCCCATGCTTTGCTCATAAAACTCCCGAATCTGCGTGGTCAACTTTTCATTGGCTTTAGCCCGCGCTGACAATGGCTCACGCAGCCAGGCGTAATAGCCGCTGCGGTGCACTTTCAGGACGCGACACATGCTGGTGAGACGAAACTGGCGATGGTGTGCCTGCATGAACGCGTACTTCACCCGGACTGCTTGGCAAAGTACGCTGCGGCCTTTTTTAGGATGTCGCGCTCCTCTATGGTTCGCCTGAGTTCAGCTTTGATCTTGACCATCTCGGCTTGCAGCGCCTTGAGGTCACCTGACTGGGGTGCGTCTGACTTTTTGAACTTGTTGACCCAGCTGTACAGAACCCCCTCGGGAATTCCAAGCCGCTTGGCCACATCGACGACTGGGTGCCCTTTATCGATGACTTGTTTGACCGCCTCGGACTTGAACTCGGCGGCATATTTCGTTCGTTGCATTTGCATGGCTCCTCTTCAGTTTTGACATCATTATTTGTCTACTGATTTGGGGGAATGCCAGGTCTAGATTAATCGGTAAAGAGAGTGGGTTCAGCTACGCTATGAAACACGAAGCACAAAGCAAAAACGCCTCACCGAACGGTGAGGCGTTTTGGGCTGTTAGAAGCCTGACGATGTCCTACTTTCACACGGGAATCCGCACTATCATCGGCGCTAAGTCGTTTCACTGTCCTGTTCGAGATGGGAAGGAGTGGGACCAACTTGCTATGGTCATCAGGCATAACTTGTTGTCATCTTGACACGCATCAAGACAACGAATTCATAGAGTTTCGAATCAGATTTTAGCTTTACAAACGGGCTTCTCAGCCAGCTTCTCAGCTTTTTTTGAATGCGTCAACTTGGCATAACAGCCTTGATCGATGCACACCTTTCGGCGTGTGATCAAAGTTATAGGGTCAAGCCGCACGAGCAATTAGTATCAGTTAGCTTAACGCATTACTGCGCTTCCACACCTGACCTATCAACGTCCTGGTCTTGAACGACTCTTTAGGGGGCTCAAGGCCCCGGCAGATCTCATCTTGAAACGAGTTTCCCGCTTAGATGCTTTCAGCGGTTATCTCTTCCACACTTAGCTACTCGGCAATGCCACTGGCGTGACAACCGATACACCAGAGGTGTGTCCACTCCGGTCCTCTCGTACTAGGAGCAGGCTTCCTCAAATCTGCAGCGCCCACGGAAGATAGGGACCAAACTGTCTCACGACGTTTTAAACCCAGCTCACGTACCTCTTTAAATGGCGAACAGCCATACCCTTGGGACCGGCTACAGCCCCAGGATGAGATGAGCCGACATCGAGGTGCCAAACACCGCCGTCGATATGAACTCTTGGGCGGTATCAGCCTGTTATCCCCAGAGTACCTTTTATCCGTTGAGCGATGGCCCTTCCATACAGAACCACCGGATCACTATGTCCTACTTTCGTATCTGCTCGACTTGTCAGTCTCGCAGTTAAGCACGCTTATGCCATTGCACTATTATCACGATGTCCGACCGTAACTAGCGTACCTTCGAACTCCTCCGTTACGCTTTGGGAGGAGACCGCCCCAGTCAAACTGCCTACCATGCACTGTCCCCGATCCAGATAATGGACCTAGGTTAGAACCTCAAACACACCAGGGTGGTATTTCAACGTCGGCTCCATGAGAACTAGCGTCCTCACTTCAAAGCCTCCCACCTATCCTACACAGATCTGTTCAAAGTCCAATACAAAGCTACAGTAAAGGTTCATGGGGTCTTTCCGTCTTTCCGCGGGGAGATTGCATCATCACAAACATTTCAACTTCGCTGAGTCTCAGGAGGAGACAGTGTGGCCATCGTTACGCCATTCGTGCAGGTCGGAACTTACCCGACAAGGAATTTCGCTACCTTAGGACCGTTATAGTTACGGCCGCCGTTTACTGGGACTTCAATCAAGAGCTTGCACCCCATCATTTAATCTTCCAGCACCGGGCAGGCGTCACACCCTATACGTCCACTTTCGTGTTTGCAGAGTGCTGTGTTTTTATTAAACAGTCGCAGCCACCGATTTTTTGCAACCCCGTTGGGCTCCCTCTGTGCGAGTTCACCTACTTGGGGCATACCTTCTCCCGAAGTTACGGTATCAATTTGCCGAGTTCCTTCTCCTGAGTTCTCTCAAGCGCCTTAGAATACTCATCTCGCGCACCAGTGTCGGTTTGCGGTACGGTCAATGACAAGCTGAAGCTTAGTGGCTTTTCCTGGAAGCAGGGTATCACTCACTTCAGGTGCAAGCACCCTCGTTATCACCCCTCATCTAAGCCCGGCGGATTTGCCTACCGAGCACGACTACAGGCTTGAACCAACATATCCAACAGTTGGCTGAGCTAACCTTCTCCGTCCCCACATCGCACTTGTCATCGGTACAGGAATATTGACCTGTTTCCCATCAGCTACGCATCTCTGCCTCGCCTTAGGGGCCGACTCACTCTACGCCGATGAACGTTGCGTAGAAAACCTTGCGCTTACGGCGAGGGGGCTTTTCACCCCCTTTAACGCTACTCATGTCAGCATTCGCACTTCTGATACCTCCAGCATGCTTTACAACACACCTTCACAGGCCTACAGAACGCTCTCCTACCACTTGCAATAAATTGCAAATCCGCAGCTTCGGTAACTGGCTTAGCCCCGTTACATCTTCCGCGCAGGACGACTCGATCAGTGAGCTATTACGCTTTCTTTAAATGATGGCTGCTTCTAAGCCAACATCCTGACTGTTTTAGCCTTCCCACTTCGTTTCCCACTTAGCCAATTTTAGGGACCTTAGCTGGCGGTCTGGGTTGTTTCCCTCTTGAGTCCGGACGTTAGCACCCGGTGCTCTGTCTCCCAAGCTGTACTCTGCGGTATTCGGAGTTTGCCTTGGTTTGGTAAGTCGCCATGACCCCCTAGCCAAAACAGTGCTCTACCCCCGCAGGTAATACTTGAGGCACTACCTAAATAGTTTTCGGAGAGAACCAGCTATTTCCAAGTTTGTTTAGCCTTTCACCCCTATCCACAGGTCATCCGCTAATTTTGCAACATTAGTCGGTTCGGACCTCCAGTACCTGTTACGGCACCTTCATCCTGCCCATGGATAGATCACTTGGTTTCGGGTCTACACCCAGCGACTGATCGCCCTATTCGGACTCGATTTCTCTACGGCTTCCCTATTCGGTTAACCTTGCCACTGAATGTAAGTCGCTGACCCATTATACAAAAGGTACGCAGTCACCCTTGCGGGCTCCTACTTTTTGTAAGCATGCGGTTTCAGGATCTATTTCACTCCCCTCCCGGGGTTCTTTTCGCCTTTCCCTCACGGTACTTGTTCACTATCGGTCAATGATGAGTATTTAGCCTTGGAGGATGGTCCCCCCATATTCAGACAGGATTTCTCGTGTCCCGCCCTACTTGTCGTTAGCTCAGTACCACACATTTGTTTTCGCATACGGGACTATCACCCTCTATGGTCGGCCTTTCCATGCCGCTTTGCTAACAATTGCGCTATCACTAACAGGCTCTTCCGATTTCGCTCGCCACTACTTTCGGAATCTCGGTTGATGTCTTTTCCTCGAGCTACTGAGATGTTTCAGTTCACCCGGTTCGCCTCGCATGACTATGTATTCATCATGCGATACCCCGAAGGGTGGGTTTCCCCATTCAGAAATCTCCGGATCAAAGCTTATTTGCCAGCTCCCCGAAGCTTATCGCAGGCTTTCACGTCTTTCGTCGCCTATCATTGCCAAGGCATCCACCACATGCTCTTAGTCACTTGACCCTATAACTTTGAACTCTCTTGTCGAGAACCCATCGCTATTTCAAGGACTGTCTGTCAGGTCTTTCACCTGACGCGTTATGCCGTAATGTGAATATCCCTTCAACACCGGATATTTCTATCCAACATTAAAAGAACAATTCGTCATTACTGAATTTCAACTGCCTTTCGGCACGGTTGAATATTCGTTTTGACGCAATCAAAAAATTGTCACCAGGGGCACGGTCCGCACTAAACCTTTACGAATGTGCGGTTTCCCCTGGCAACTCTGATTCGACTCTATGAATTTTTAAAGAACAGCCGTGTGTCTTGCGACACTTGTCAATCGATCAATATCAATCAACACAAAAACAGCCTTTACAAACTTCTTGCAAAGCAGCTTTTGTTTTGAATGAACAATCTGCGAGATCCATACAGACCCCAGACATTCGATAAGTGATGGTGGAGGATGACGGGATCGAACCGACGACCCCCTGCTTGCAAAGCAGGTGCTCTCCCAGCTGAGCTAATCCCCCGGTGTCTTACCCTCTTGCGCCTTACAGCGCTTGTCCTCAGAAGGATTGGTGGGTCTGGTTGGTCTCGAACCAACGACCCCTGCGTTATCAACACAGTGCTCTAACCAACTGAGCTACAGACCCAAGCCGGTCACCAATGACCAGGCATCAGCCAAGCCGTCAGCGACAACCTTCCAACAACCGATAAGTGTGAGCGTTCAATTTAGATTGCAGTTTCCAGAAAGGAGGTGATCCAGCCGCACCTTCCGATACGGCTACCTTGTTACGACTTCACCCCAGTCACGAACCCCGCCGTGGTAATCGCCCTCCTTGCGGTTAGGCTAACTACTTCTGGCGAGACCCGCTCCCATGGTGTGACGGGCGGTGTGTACAAGACCCGGGAACGTATTCACCGTGACATTCTGATCCACGATTACTAGCGATTCCGACTTCACGCAGTCGAGTTGCAGACTGCGATCCGGACTACGACTGGTTTTATGGGATTAGCTCCCCCTCGCGGGTTGGCAACCCTTTGTACCAGCCATTGTATGACGTGTGTAGCCCCACCTATAAGGGCCATGAGGACTTGACGTCATCCCCACCTTCCTCCGGTTTGTCACCGGCAGTCTCATTAGAGTGCCCAACTGAATGTAGCAACTAATGACAAGGGTTGCGCTCGTTGCGGGACTTAACCCAACATCTCACGACACGAGCTGACGACAGCCATGCAGCACCTGTGTTACGGCTCTCTTTCGAGCACGAAGCTATCTCTAGCGACTTCCGTACATGTCAAAGGTGGGTAAGGTTTTTCGCGTTGCATCGAATTAAACCACATCATCCACCGCTTGTGCGGGTCCCCGTCAATTCCTTTGAGTTTCAACCTTGCGGCCGTACTCCCCAGGCGGTCAACTTCACGCGTTAGCTTCGTTACTGAGTCAGTGAAGACCCAACAACCAGTTGACATCGTTTAGGGCGTGGACTACCAGGGTATCTAATCCTGTTTGCTCCCCACGCTTTCGTGCATGAGCGTCAGTACAGGTCCAGGGGATTGCCTTCGCCATCGGTGTTCCTCCGCATATCTACGCATTTCACTGCTACACGCGGAATTCCATCCCCCTCTACCGTACTCTAGCTATGCAGTCACAAAGGCAGTTCCCAGGTTGAGCCCGGGGATTTCACCTCTGTCTTACATAACCGCCTGCGCACGCTTTACGCCCAGTAATTCCGATTAACGCTTGCACCCTACGTATTACCGCGGCTGCTGGCACGTAGTTAGCCGGTGCTTATTCTTACGGTACCGTCATGAGCTCCCAGTATTAATGGAAACCTTTTCGTTCCGTACAAAAGCAGTTTACAACCCGAGGGCCTTCATCCTGCACGCGGAATGGCTGGATCAGACTTGCGTCCATTGTCCAAAATTCCCCACTGCTGCCTCCCGTAGGAGTCTGGACCGTGTCTCAGTTCCAGTGTGGCTGGTCGTCCTCTCAGACCAGCTACAGATCGTTGGCTTGGTGAGCCTTTACCCCACCAACTACCTAATCTGATATCGGCCGCTCCAATCGCGCGAGGCTCTTGCGAGTCCCCCGCTTTCATCCTTGGATCGTATGCGGTATTAGCGTAACTTTCGCTACGTTATCCCCCACGACTGGGCACGTTCCGATATATTACTCACCCGTTCGCCACTCTCGAGGGGTTGCCCCCTCTACCGTTCGACTTGCATGTGTAAAGCATTCCGCCAGCGTTCAATCTGAGCCAGGATCAAACTCTATAGTTCGATCTTGATTTTTTCGCTCTTTCGAGCAACTCATAAATTGGAATCGACGCGAACATCATCTCTGATATCCACATCTTTTTTACTTCATGAGCGTTTGTTAGCCAATTAAAGCTAAGTTCCGAAGAACTTGGCAATCACCATCAAACGCCCACGCTTATCGGCTGTATATTTTTAAAGAACCCAAGCAACTTAGAGCCACTTTGCTTGCCTCGCTGCGATCAGCGAAGCCTTCTATTGTATCACGCTTTTGCGTTTTCTTTAGAAGAATTTGAATGTCTTCTAAAGAAAACGCCTCACCGAACGGTGAGGCGTTTTGGGCTGTTAGAAGCCTGACGATGTCCTACTTTCACACGGGAATCCGCACTATCATCGGCGCTAAGTCGTTTCACTGTCCTGTTCGAGATGGGAAGGAGTGGGACCAACTTGCTATGGTCATCAGGCATAACTTGTTGTCATCTTGACACGCATCAAGACAACGAATTCATAGAGTTTCGAATCAGATTTTAGCTTTACAAACGGGCTTCTCAGCCAGCTTCTCAGCTTTTTTTGAATGCGTCAACTTGGCATAACAGCCTTGATCGATGCACACCTTTCGGCGTGTGATCAAAGTTATAGGGTCAAGCCGCACGAGCAATTAGTATCAGTTAGCTTAACGCATTACTGCGCTTCCACACCTGACCTATCAACGTCCTGGTCTTGAACGACTCTTTAGGGGGCTCAAGGCCCCGGCAGATCTCATCTTGAAACGAGTTTCCCGCTTAGATGCTTTCAGCGGTTATCTCTTCCACACTTAGCTACTCGGCAATGCCACTGGCGTGACAACCGATACACCAGAGGTGTGTCCACTCCGGTCCTCTCGTACTAGGAGCAGGCTTCCTCAAATCTGCAGCGCCCACGGAAGATAGGGACCAAACTGTCTCACGACGTTTTAAACCCAGCTCACGTACCTCTTTAAATGGCGAACAGCCATACCCTTGGGACCGGCTACAGCCCCAGGATGAGATGAGCCGACATCGAGGTGCCAAACACCGCCGTCGATATGAACTCTTGGGCGGTATCAGCCTGTTATCCCCAGAGTACCTTTTATCCGTTGAGCGATGGCCCTTCCATACAGAACCACCGGATCACTATGTCCTACTTTCGTATCTGCTCGACTTGTCAGTCTCGCAGTTAAGCACGCTTATGCCATTGCACTATTATCACGATGTCCGACCGTAACTAGCGTACCTTCGAACTCCTCCGTTACGCTTTGGGAGGAGACCGCCCCAGTCAAACTGCCTACCATGCACTGTCCCCGATCCAGATAATGGACCTAGGTTAGAACCTCAAACACACCAGGGTGGTATTTCAACGTCGGCTCCATGAGAACTAGCGTCCTCACTTCAAAGCCTCCCACCTATCCTACACAGATCTGTTCAAAGTCCAATACAAAGCTACAGTAAAGGTTCATGGGGTCTTTCCGTCTTTCCGCGGGGAGATTGCATCATCACAAACATTTCAACTTCGCTGAGTCTCAGGAGGAGACAGTGTGGCCATCGTTACGCCATTCGTGCAGGTCGGAACTTACCCGACAAGGAATTTCGCTACCTTAGGACCGTTATAGTTACGGCCGCCGTTTACTGGGACTTCAATCAAGAGCTTGCACCCCATCATTTAATCTTCCAGCACCGGGCAGGCGTCACACCCTATACGTCCACTTTCGTGTTTGCAGAGTGCTGTGTTTTTATTAAACAGTCGCAGCCACCGATTTTTTGCAACCCCGTTGGGCTCCCTCTGTGCGAGTTCACCTACTTGGGGCATACCTTCTCCCGAAGTTACGGTATCAATTTGCCGAGTTCCTTCTCCTGAGTTCTCTCAAGCGCCTTAGAATACTCATCTCGCGCACCAGTGTCGGTTTGCGGTACGGTCAATGACAAGCTGAAGCTTAGTGGCTTTTCCTGGAAGCAGGGTATCACTCACTTCAGGTGCAAGCACCCTCGTTATCACCCCTCATCTAAGCCCGGCGGATTTGCCTACCGAGCACGACTACAGGCTTGAACCAACATATCCAACAGTTGGCTGAGCTAACCTTCTCCGTCCCCACATCGCACTTGTCATCGGTACAGGAATATTGACCTGTTTCCCATCAGCTACGCATCTCTGCCTCGCCTTAGGGGCCGACTCACTCTACGCCGATGAACGTTGCGTAGAAAACCTTGCGCTTACGGCGAGGGGGCTTTTCACCCCCTTTAACGCTACTCATGTCAGCATTCGCACTTCTGATACCTCCAGCATGCTTTACAACACACCTTCACAGGCCTACAGAACGCTCTCCTACCACTTGCAATAAATTGCAAATCCGCAGCTTCGGTAACTGGCTTAGCCCCGTTACATCTTCCGCGCAGGACGACTCGATCAGTGAGCTATTACGCTTTCTTTAAATGATGGCTGCTTCTAAGCCAACATCCTGACTGTTTTAGCCTTCCCACTTCGTTTCCCACTTAGCCAATTTTAGGGACCTTAGCTGGCGGTCTGGGTTGTTTCCCTCTTGAGTCCGGACGTTAGCACCCGGTGCTCTGTCTCCCAAGCTGTACTCTGCGGTATTCGGAGTTTGCCTTGGTTTGGTAAGTCGCCATGACCCCCTAGCCAAAACAGTGCTCTACCCCCGCAGGTAATACTTGAGGCACTACCTAAATAGTTTTCGGAGAGAACCAGCTATTTCCAAGTTTGTTTAGCCTTTCACCCCTATCCACAGGTCATCCGCTAATTTTGCAACATTAGTCGGTTCGGACCTCCAGTACCTGTTACGGCACCTTCATCCTGCCCATGGATAGATCACTTGGTTTCGGGTCTACACCCAGCGACTGATCGCCCTATTCGGACTCGATTTCTCTACGGCTTCCCTATTCGGTTAACCTTGCCACTGAATGTAAGTCGCTGACCCATTATACAAAAGGTACGCAGTCACCCTTGCGGGCTCCTACTTTTTGTAAGCATGCGGTTTCAGGATCTATTTCACTCCCCTCCCGGGGTTCTTTTCGCCTTTCCCTCACGGTACTTGTTCACTATCGGTCAATGATGAGTATTTAGCCTTGGAGGATGGTCCCCCCATATTCAGACAGGATTTCTCGTGTCCCGCCCTACTTGTCGTTAGCTCAGTACCACACATTTGTTTTCGCATACGGGACTATCACCCTCTATGGTCGGCCTTTCCATGCCGCTTTGCTAACAATTGCGCTATCACTAACAGGCTCTTCCGATTTCGCTCGCCACTACTTTCGGAATCTCGGTTGATGTCTTTTCCTCGAGCTACTGAGATGTTTCAGTTCACCCGGTTCGCCTCGCATGACTATGTATTCATCATGCGATACCCCGAAGGGTGGGTTTCCCCATTCAGAAATCTCCGGATCAAAGCTTATTTGCCAGCTCCCCGAAGCTTATCGCAGGCTTTCACGTCTTTCGTCGCCTATCATTGCCAAGGCATCCACCACATGCTCTTAGTCACTTGACCCTATAACTTTGAACTCTCTTGTCGAGAACCCATCGCTATTTCAAGGACTGTCTGTCAGGTCTTTCACCTGACGCGTTATGCCGTAATGTGAATATCCCTTCAACACCGGATATTTCTATCCAACATTAAAAGAACAATTCGTCATTACTGAATTTCAACTGCCTTTCGGCACGGTTGAATATTCGTTTTGACGCAATCAAAAAATTGTCACCAGGGGCACGGTCCGCACTAAACCTTTACGAATGTGCGGTTTCCCCTGGCAACTCTGATTCGACTCTATGAATTTTTAAAGAACAGCCGTGTGTCTTGCGACACTTGTCAATCGATCAATATCAATCAACACAAAAACAGCCTTTACAAACTTCTTGCAAAGCAGCTTTTGTTTTGAATGAACAATCTGCGAGATCCATACAGACCCCAGACATTCGATAAGTGATGGTGGAGGATGACGGGATCGAACCGACGACCCCCTGCTTGCAAAGCAGGTGCTCTCCCAGCTGAGCTAATCCCCCGGTGTCTTACCCTCTTGCGCCTTACAGCGCTTGTCCTCAGAAGGATTGGTGGGTCTGGTTGGTCTCGAACCAACGACCCCTGCGTTATCAACACAGTGCTCTAACCAACTGAGCTACAGACCCAAGCCGGTCACCAATGACCAGGCATCAGCCAAGCCGTCAGCGACAACCTTCCAACAACCGATAAGTGTGAGCGTTCAATTTAGATTGCAGTTTCCAGAAAGGAGGTGATCCAGCCGCACCTTCCGATACGGCTACCTTGTTACGACTTCACCCCAGTCACGAACCCCGCCGTGGTAATCGCCCTCCTTGCGGTTAGGCTAACTACTTCTGGCGAGACCCGCTCCCATGGTGTGACGGGCGGTGTGTACAAGACCCGGGAACGTATTCACCGTGACATTCTGATCCACGATTACTAGCGATTCCGACTTCACGCAGTCGAGTTGCAGACTGCGATCCGGACTACGACTGGTTTTATGGGATTAGCTCCCCCTCGCGGGTTGGCAACCCTTTGTACCAGCCATTGTATGACGTGTGTAGCCCCACCTATAAGGGCCATGAGGACTTGACGTCATCCCCACCTTCCTCCGGTTTGTCACCGGCAGTCTCATTAGAGTGCCCAACTGAATGTAGCAACTAATGACAAGGGTTGCGCTCGTTGCGGGACTTAACCCAACATCTCACGACACGAGCTGACGACAGCCATGCAGCACCTGTGTTACGGCTCTCTTTCGAGCACGAAGCTATCTCTAGCGACTTCCGTACATGTCAAAGGTGGGTAAGGTTTTTCGCGTTGCATCGAATTAAACCACATCATCCACCGCTTGTGCGGGTCCCCGTCAATTCCTTTGAGTTTCAACCTTGCGGCCGTACTCCCCAGGCGGTCAACTTCACGCGTTAGCTTCGTTACTGAGTCAGTGAAGACCCAACAACCAGTTGACATCGTTTAGGGCGTGGACTACCAGGGTATCTAATCCTGTTTGCTCCCCACGCTTTCGTGCATGAGCGTCAGTACAGGTCCAGGGGATTGCCTTCGCCATCGGTGTTCCTCCGCATATCTACGCATTTCACTGCTACACGCGGAATTCCATCCCCCTCTACCGTACTCTAGCTATGCAGTCACAAAGGCAGTTCCCAGGTTGAGCCCGGGGATTTCACCTCTGTCTTACATAACCGCCTGCGCACGCTTTACGCCCAGTAATTCCGATTAACGCTTGCACCCTACGTATTACCGCGGCTGCTGGCACGTAGTTAGCCGGTGCTTATTCTTACGGTACCGTCATGAGCTCCCAGTATTAATGGAAACCTTTTCGTTCCGTACAAAAGCAGTTTACAACCCGAGGGCCTTCATCCTGCACGCGGAATGGCTGGATCAGACTTGCGTCCATTGTCCAAAATTCCCCACTGCTGCCTCCCGTAGGAGTCTGGACCGTGTCTCAGTTCCAGTGTGGCTGGTCGTCCTCTCAGACCAGCTACAGATCGTTGGCTTGGTGAGCCTTTACCCCACCAACTACCTAATCTGATATCGGCCGCTCCAATCGCGCGAGGCTCTTGCGAGTCCCCCGCTTTCATCCTTGGATCGTATGCGGTATTAGCGTAACTTTCGCTACGTTATCCCCCACGACTGGGCACGTTCCGATATATTACTCACCCGTTCGCCACTCTCGAGGGGTTGCCCCCTCTACCGTTCGACTTGCATGTGTAAAGCATTCCGCCAGCGTTCAATCTGAGCCAGGATCAAACTCTATAGTTCGATCTTGATTTTTTCGCTCTTTCGAGCAACTCATAAATTGGAATCGACGCGAACATCATCTCTGATATCCACATCTTTTTTACTTCATGAGCGTTTGTTAGCCAATTAAAGCTAAGTTCCGAAGAACTTGGCAATCACCATCAAACGCCCACGCTTATCGGCTGTATATTTTTAAAGAACCCAAGCAGCTCAGAGCCACTTTGCTTGCCTCGCCGCGATCAGCGAAGCCTTGAATTATGACACAGTTTTTGGCGCTGCGTCAAGTTTTTGAAAATTTTCTGGTGCTTAACCAGATCACCTCATCAACCTATTCGCTGCGCCTGCTGCCTTTCTTTAGAAGAGCAGCAATTGTGTGCAGCGAAGCCCTCGATTATGGCACAGCTTTTTCGTTTGCGGTGAGTTTTTTGGTGCCGCTGGGCATTTTTTGCAAGTCCCGCCCGGATAATGGGCCTATGGCTTTACTCACACTCTTGAACGCTTCTCTGGCTTTTGGCCATGTTGCACTCCTCGATCACGCAGACTTCTCCCTGGAGACATCGGAGCGCATCGGCTTGATTGGTCGCAACGGCACGGGCAAATCGTCCCTGCTCAAAATTTTGGCGGGCATGGAACGCCCGGATGACGGCACGCTGCACGTGCAACAGGGTGTTCGTATCGCCTACGTCGCACAAGAACCCATTCTGGTCCCTGAGCACACCATTTTTGAGTCGGTTCGCGAGGGATTGGCCGAGGTGATGCAATGGATAGACGATTACACACACAGCCGCGGGGATCTGGACACCCTGCAGGGGCTGATCGAGTCACGTGACGGCTGGGGCTGGGAACAACGCCTGGACGAAACCCTGCAACGCCTGAAGCTGGACCCCAACGCCATCGTGCAATCGCTGTCTGGCGGCATGCGCAAGCGCGTAGCTCTGGCGCAGGCCTTGGTGACCCGTCCTGATGTGCTCTTATTAGACGAGCCCACCAACCACCTGGACCTGAATGCCATCACCTGGCTGGAGGATCTGCTGATTGACTTCAAGGGCAGCGTGATCGCCATCACCCATGACCGCGCCTTCTTGGACCGCATCGCCACGCGCATCGTCGAGCTGGACCGGGGCAAGTTGCGCCCTTACCCAGGCAACTATGCCGCTTACCAAATTCAAAAAGAAGAGCAACTCGCCCAAGAAGCCGTGATCCAGGCCAAAGCCGACAAACTGCTGGCCCAGGAAGAAATCTGGATTCGCAAAGGGGTGGAAGCACGTCGCACCCGCAGCCAAAGCCGCATCACGCGCCTGCAAAACCTGCGCAGTGAACGCGCCGCCCGTCGTGAAAAAGTGGGCAACGTGAAAATGGAAGTCGCCTCGGGTGTGCCCAGCGGCAAGCTGGTGGCCGAGTTGACGGACGTGAGCAAGAGTTTCACCCAGCCCGATGGCTCGGTGCGCACCATCATCCACAAGTTCACCGGCACCTTGTTGCGCGGCGACAAGATCGGCCTGCTGGGCCCCAACGGCGCGGGCAAGACCACGCTGCTCAAACTGATTTTGGGCGAACTCGAAGCCGACAGCGGCGAAGTGCGCCGTGGCACCAAGCTGGAAGTGGCCTACTTTGACCAAATGCGCGATGCGCTGGACCTGGACGCCACGCTGGAAGACTTCATCAGCCCCGGCAGCGAATGGATCGAGATCGGCAACAAGCGCCAGCACGTCAAGAGCTATCTGGGCGATTTTTTGTTCTCGCCCGCACGCGGCACCTCGCCCGTGCGCTCCTTGTCAGGGGGTGAGCGCAACCGCTTGCTGCTGGCGCGTTTGTTTGCCCGCCCGGCCAACGTGCTGGTGCTGGACGAACCCACCAACGACCTGGACATCGAAACCCTGGAATTGCTGGAAGAGCTGCTGCAGACTTATGAAGGCACGGTGTTCCTGGTCAGCCACGACCGCGCCTTCATGGACAACGTGGTCACCGGCATCATCGCCTGCGAAAGCGCCCCGGACCAACCGGGTCTGTGGCGCGAATACGAAGGCTCGGTGCAAGACTGGCTGGTGCAATCCCAACGCACACAGGCCATTCGGGCGCAGGCCGCGCAACGCAGTGGCTCGTCGCCAGCGGCCACGGCAGCCCCTGAAACGACGGCTGCCCCACCCGCAGCAGCTGCCCGCAGCAAACTAAGTTACAAAGAACAACGCGAACTGGCCGAGCTGCCCGCCAAAATCGAAGCGCTGGAAAAAGAACAGGCCGAAGCCCGCGCACAACTGGCAGATGGCAGCATTTACCAACGCGACCCGGGCTTGGCACAGCAACTGTTCAAGCGCGATGCCGAGATTGACGAGGTGCTGTTGGCGGCCATGGAACGCTGGGAAGTGCTGTCGGCCCGCTGAAGGCACGCTTGAGAGTCCAAATGGCGACCTGACTTGTTGCCTTTTGGCTCTACATTCAAAGCCATGACCCCTTCAGAACTCAGCGCCCTGCTGGTGCTCGCCACCGTGAGCAGCTTCACCCCCGGACCCAACACCACCTTGTCGACCGCCATGGCCGCCAACCATGGGCTGCGCCGCGCCATGCGCTTTGTGTGCGCGGTACCGGTGGGCTGGGGCATTCTGTTCGTGCTGTGTGCCACGGGTTTAGGCGGTTTGGTGGTGGCTTTTCCGCCTTTGCGCTGGGGCATCGTGACGCTGGGCACGGGTTATTTGCTGTGGCTGGCCTCGCGTTTGTGGCAAAGCGGCAGTTTGCAGCAGGCCGACAGCGCCAAACTGCAAGTGGGCTTTGTGCAAGGCGTGGGCCTGCAGTTCCTCAACATCAAGGCCTGGATGCTGGCGCTCGCCATCGTGGCGGGCTGGGTGGCCGGGCGCGAAGACGCCACGGCCCGCACGCTGGTGTTACTGCCCATCATGGTGGCCTATGGTTTTTTCAGCAACTTGACCTACGCGGTGGCGGGCTCGATGCTGCGGCACTGGCTGGCGCACGGCCGCCGCTTGCTGATGTTCAACCGCTGCATGTCGGTGGCGCTGGTGGCCACGGCCTTGTGGATTTTGAACGGCTTGCGCCAAGGCGCAGGTTGATGCCTGAGCACCCCCAAGCGCTCCAACGCCACCGCGCGGCTGGCTTCACACCCAACACATACCCGACACCCTGACAGACAAAATACCGTCGCCGTTGATCACGACGACACTAAAAGCACCACAACGCATGAACAACACCCCTCAACACCGCGAGAACCTGGGACTTTGGCTGGGGCTGCTGGGCGTGATCATCTTTGCGCTGACCTTGCCCATGACGCGCCTGGCCACAGGCACGGTGGACGCACCGCAAATGTCACCCTGGTTTGTCACCTGGGCGCGGGCCGCGCTGGCGGGTGGGCTGTCGGCCATTTACCTCTTGGCCGTGCGGGCGCCATGGCCCGAGGCTGCCCAACGCGGCCCCTTGTATTTGTCACTGGCGGGCAACGTGATCGGCTACCCGCTTTTGTTGGGCTGGGCGCTGCGCCACGTCACGGCCAGCCATGCGGCCGTCATCACCGCCTTGTTGCCGCTGGCCACGGCGGCAGCCGCCGCCTGGCTCATGCACCAACGCGCCCGCCTGGGGTTTTGGGTGTTTGCCGCTTTGGGCAGCGGCCTGGTCGCGGTCTACAGCGTGCTTCGCGCCGCCCAAATGGGACACGACGTGGGCCATGGCTTTGGCCTGACCTGGGCCGACACCCTGCTGCTGGGCGCGGTGGTGGCTGCCTCACTGGGCTATGTGGCCGGGGCCAAAGTCACGGCCAGCCTGGGCGCTGAAAAAGTCATCAGCTGGGTGTGCGTCATGGCCTTGCCCGTCACCCTGCCCGGCGCCTGGCTGACCTGGCCCGAACATGCGGTAGCGCCCGCTTCGTGGTGGGCCCTGATGTATGTCGGCGTGTTCTCCATGTGGGCGGGCTTTTTTGCCTGGTTTCGCGGCCTGTCGCTGGGTGGCACCCTGCGCGTGAGCCAGCTGCAACTGCTGCAACCGTTCATCACCATCCTGGCAGCCGTGCCATTGCTGGGAGAATCCCTGGATGCGATGACGCTGGGCTTTGCCCTGCTGGTGGTGCTCACGGTCTTCATGGGGCGGCGCACGGCCGGTCCCCGGCCTCCCCAACAACCTCTGAAGGAAATAACATGAACTGGAAGCTGGCCCAACGCGCCGACAAAATGAACCCCTCGGTGATCCGCGAGATCCTGAAAGTGACCGAGAAGCCCGGCATCATCAGCTTTGCGGGCGGCCTGCCATCCCCCCAGACCTTCCCGATCGACGCCATGCGCGAAGCCAGCGAGCGCGTGCTGAAAGACGACGGCAAAGCCGCCTTGCAATACGCCGCCAGCGAAGGCTATGCGCCGCTGCGCGAATGGGTGGCACAAGACCTGCTCAAGCAGGGCATGAAAGTCAGCCCCGACCAGGTGCTCATCACCACCGGCAGCCAGCAAGGCCTGGACCTGGTGGCCAAGATCCTGATCGACGCAGGCAGCCGCATCTTGGTGGAGACCCCCACCTACCTGGGTGCACTGCAAGCCTTCACCCCGATGGAGCCGGTGGCTGTGGGTGTGAACAGCGACGACCACGGCGTGGATGCCGCCGACCTGCGCGCCAAAGTCGGCACTGGCGCTGACAAGGCCCGCTTTGTGTATTTGCTGCCCAACTTCCAGAACCCCACCGGCCGCACCATGACCGAAGAGCGCCGCGCCGCCGTGGCGCAAGTGGCCGTCGAGACCGGCTTGCCGATCATCGAAGACAACCCCTACGGCGACCTCTGGTTTGACGCGCCGCCCGCGCCATCGCTGAGCTCGCGCCACCCCGAGGGCAGCGTGTACCTCGGCTCTTTCTCCAAAATCCTGGCCCCCGGCCTGCGCTTGGGTTATTTGGTCGTCCCCAAAACGCTCTACCCCAAGCTGCTGCAAGCCAAGCAAGCGGCCGACCTGCACACGCCCAGCTTCAACCAGCGGGTGGTGGCCGAAGTGCTCAAGGACGGCTTCATCGAGCGCCATGTGCCCACCATCCGTGCGCTTTACAAACAGCAATGCGAAGCCATGCTCGCCGCGCTGGACCGCGAAATGGCAGGGCTGGGCCTGACCTGGAACCGCCCGGTGGGTGGCATGTTCCTGTGGGTGCAACTGCCCCAGGGTCTCAAAGCCGTTCCCCTGCTGGAAAAAGCCGTGGCCAAAGGCGTGGCCTTTGTGCCCGGCTTTGCATTCTATGCGCAGGACGCCAACGAAAGCACGCTGCGCCTGTCGTTTGTGACCGCCACGGTCGACCAGATCAACACGGGCATGGCCGCGCTGGCGGCCGCCATCCGCGAATCGCTCTGAACATCACGCAGGACCTTGCCATGAAAACCCGCGCCTTCCAACAAGTCGACGTCTTCACTGACACGGCCTTTCTGGGCAACCCGCTCGCCGTGGTGCTGGACGGCGAGGGCCTGAGCGATGCGCAGATGCAGGCCTTTGCCCGCTGGACGCAGCTGAGCGAAACCACCTTTGTGCTGCCGCCCACGCCCGAAGGAGCTGCGGGCGGTGCCGACTACCGGGTGCGCATCTTCACGCCCGGCGCTGAGCTGCCCTTTGCGGGTCACCCGACGCTGGGCACGGCCCACGCCTGGCTGAAGGCAGGCGGTCAGCCCCGGCAAAGCGGTCAACTGATGCAGGAATGTGGTGTCGGTCTGGTCAACTTGAAATCGGTCGATGGCCGCTGGGCTTTTGCCGCGCCCCCCTTGCAGCGCCAGACGCCTGCGCCAGCCTTGCTCGCCGAGGTGCTGGCGGCTTTGGGCTTGCACGCCGACGAGGTGCTGGCCGCGCAGGACCTGAACAACGGCCCGCACTGGCTGGGCCTGTTGATCGACTCGGTGGACAGCCTGCTCGCCCTAGAGCCTGACCACGCGGCGCTCAAGCGCCTGAACACCAAGGTCGGTGTGGCGGCCAAGCGCGAGGCCAAGGCTGGCGGCCTGATCCGCCGCGCCAACCGCGAGGCCCGCGCCTTTGCGGGGTCCACCCGCATCGCCAACGACCCCACCGATCTGGAAGTGCGGGCCTTTGCCGCCCCGGTGGGCATCGCCGAAGACCCGGTCACCGGCAGCTTGAACGCATCGCTGGCCCAATGGTTGATGGCCGAGGGCCACATGCCCGCGCAATACAGCGCCCGTCAGGGCACAGCGCTGGGCCGTGCCGGTCAAGTGTTCCTCTCCAAAAACGAACAAGGCCAGGTCTGGGTGGGTGGCGATGTGGTCGGCTGCATCCAGGGCACCGTCACCCTCTGATCACCCCAGCGACAGGCGAAAAGCCCCGGGCTGCGCACAATCTCAGCCCATGGGAACCCTCTATCTGGTCCGCCACGGACAAGCCTCGTTCGGGGCCGACGACTACGATCAACTCAGCCCGCTGGGCCACCAGCAGGCGGTGCGCCTGGGCGAGTATTTGCGTCCCAAGCTGCAAGACAAACCGCTCGAAGCGGTGCTCATGGGCAGCTTGAAGCGCCACCGCCAAACCTGGGAAGGCATTGCCGAGGGCGCGGGCTTGACGCAC
Source organism: Limnohabitans sp. YIMB22184 (assembly GCF_048020265.1). Lineage (GTDB taxonomy): Bacteria > Pseudomonadota > Gammaproteobacteria > Burkholderiales > Burkholderiaceae_C > Limnohabitans_A. Next base: position 140,843 of record NZ_CP171843.1, on the reverse strand, counting down.
ACGCCATCGGTGTGGCCCGGCCTGAACGAATACGACAGCCACGCGCTGATCGAGTCCATCCACCCCGAGCCGCTGGCCAAGCCCGACACGCCCGAGCTGTACCGCCACCACTTCAGGCTGCTGCGCGATGCCCTGCAGGCCTGGATGGCCGGGCGCACCCAGCCGCAGGGCATGCCCAGCTATGTCGACTTTGTGGGCGGCATTGAGGCAGCGCTCGACCATGTGCGGCAATCTCACACCGGAGACGTGATGATCGTCTCCAGCGGCGGCCCCATCTCGACTGCCGTGGGTCGCGTGTTGGGCACCCCGCCCGAGACCACCATCGAGCTGAACCTGCGCATCCGCAACACGGCACTGACCGAGTTCGTGTTCAACCCCAAGCGCCACATGCTGCTGACTTACAACACCTTGCCGCATCTGGACAGCGACGAGCACCAAAGCTGGGTCACCTTCGCCTGAAGCAAAAATCAACCAAGCACAAGATGCGGCTCACCCGTAGATTCCCTAAGCAATAACCCTTCGCTTAGCAGGCAAAATCGGGCCATGAACAGTTCAACCGCCTGGTTGACCCTCCAATCGCAAGAGGGTGGCATCCAACTCACCACAACCCAAGCCGAGGACGCTGACCGGCTGACGCGCGAGTTGGTCCATTTGCTGGACGAATGGGCACTGGCTTCAGCTGTTCAGACCTTGGTCTTGCCCCTGAACGGCAACCAGGTCGCACTGATCTGCAATCTGCGCCCCGACTTCAGAGCGCAGTGCATGCCCGGCCACGACACTTTGGCCTTGCAAGAAAAGTTGGGCCATACCCCCCAAACTGACGAAGCCTGGGCGCTGGAGCGTGAAATATGGGTGGCCCTGCTGGGCTCCCCGCACCGTTTTCAATTCGCCAGCCTGGCCGCACTCACCTCGCACATCCGGGTGCGGCGCAACATGGCTTTGGACGCCAGGAAAACCGCCTTGGCTTTCAAAACCGATGCGGCCGAGCGACCACAGGCATTTTGGCAAGACGGAGGGGACGACGCGGGTTTCATTCTGCAACCCGGTCGCTGCTTGGTCGACGCCCTGATCGCAGCCACCCAACCCGATGCCACGGGCAAGCTCTACGATTTTTCTTGCTACCGGGCGACCGAATACGTGATCTTGCTGGGCATCGCGCAAGAGCTCCAAACCGGCAACCCCGAACTGCTGACCCAGTTGCAACGCCTCAATGAAGTCCACGCGGTGCGATCGGGTCAGTTCCATGATGTCTACCTGATCGAGTACGGCAGCATGGAGGCCCCATTGCCAGCCCGCTTTTATGTGCCGGGTGACCGTTTGTGGTTTCGCAACCCCGACGAACGCTCTTCAGACGTCACCGGCTACGAAGGCTCCTGGGTTCTTTACATGGGCGGCGGCTTGTTCAGCAACTTCTGGAAGCGCGACACGCCTTACACCCTCGAGTCCAAAGCCATCGAAATTTTCCACTGGAAAGATGGCGTGTACGCCGACGCCCAAGGGGACTTGCACATGGACGAGTCGGTGGTCGAGGCCTTGGTCGCGCAAACCCAAGCCAACCCTGAAGCCCGCTCGCAGGTTCTGGAGCGCATGCTCCGCATGCGCGACCCCAAAGGCGTTTATGCCGAAGGCGGTTGCATCGACACGACCCGTGAGTACCCGCGCAGCGTGAGCCGCGACCACTGCGAACTGGTGCTGCCCCGGCTGTGACAAGCAGCGCCGATCAGCCGACCTGATCGCGCAAGGTGTCCGGCGGCAGCCGGTCGATCTCACCGAGCAACTGCGCCAGCGCCCGCCCGGAGGCGTCCAGCAAGGCCTGGCCTTTTTCCGCCGTGGCCGCCGCCGCGTTGCCCGCCGCGCCCTGGCGGTTGTAGTCCTGCATTTGCCAGCCCAGCTTGGCGCTTTTGCCATTACCCAGGATCTCAAAGCGCTCGGCGCGGTCTTGCGAGGTGGACCGGAAGTTTTGCGCCTGGTCCATGCGCACCGCACCGGGCCGCAGCGCCAGCATCATCGAGGTTTCGGTGTCCCCCGCGTGCACGCCAAAGCGGTGTTCCTCTGGGCTGAAAAGCGCATTCACATCAGAGCCCTGTGCGTCGCGCAGCGGCAGATTGAACCAGCTCACGCTGTAGACCAGCATGCCCAGCCGGGCCCGCAGGTCCCGCGCCACGATGTCCATCACGCTGACCTGCCCGCCGTGCGCGTTGAGCAAGACCAGTTTCTTCACGCCGCTGGCCGCGACCGACTCGCCCATGTCGGTCCACAAGCGGATCACGGTCTCGGCCTTGAGCGTCAAGGTGCCGGCAAAACGGGCATGCTCGGGGCTCAGGCCCACCGTCTGGGTGGGCAAGAACAAAGCGGGCAAATCGGCGGGTAAATGGGGCAAACAAGCGGCCACCACGCCATTGACCAGATCGGTGTCGACCGAGAGCGGCAGGTGCGGGCCATGTTGCTCGGTGGCGGCCACGGGCAGGACGGCGATCACCCGATCCATGGCACGGCCCGTTGCCAAGGCCTGAAAATCGGTGGTGGTCCAGTCGGCCCAAAAACGCGAAGGGTTTTGCATGGCAGGCATCTTAATGGAGCCGGGGCGTGTACAGTGCCTCTCGCACAAGGCCAAGCCCCAAGGGTTTGGCGCAAAAAAGAAGGATGGGTGTGAAAGTTTCCGTGTTTGACCGTGGTTTGGCCTCGCTTGGGCGCCAGCTCGCCTGGCTGGTCTGGTTCGCCTTTATGGCGGCCTGCGTGCCCAGCTTGGCGCAGACGGGCGCTCTTTTTTCATCCAAGTCCGCCGTCAGCACGACTGGCACCGCCGCTTTGTTGGCCAGCGCCAGCCCTGTGGTCAGCACCGAGCAGGTGCGGGCCGAATTGCTGGCGCACGCCCCCCAGGGCATCCAGGCGGGACAAACCTTCTGGCTGGGCCTGCAGATCGAGCACCAGCCGCATTGGCACACCTACTGGCAAAACCCGGGCGACTCTGGCTTGCCCACCCGGCTGCAATGGCGGCTGCCCGCAGGCTTGCAGGCGGGTGACATCGCCTGGCCCCTGCCCAAAAAAATCCCGATTGGCACGCTGGCCAATTACGGCTACGAGGGCCGTCTTTTGCTGGCCGTACCCATCACGGTGTCAGCCGGATTCCAGTTCCCGGCCTCGGGCAGCTTGCCACTCCAATTGCAAGCCGAGTGGCTGGTGTGCCGCCAGGAATGCATCCCGCAAGAAGGGCGCTTCACCCTTAACCTGGCCTCTGCCGCGCCGCAAAAAGCGCACGCGGCTTTGTTTGAGGCCAGCCAAAAACTCAGCCCCCAGACCCTGCCTCAACTGCAGCAAGGCGGCAGCTGGATCACCGGGGGACAAACCCAGCTGTCGGACGACGGCCAACAGCTGAGCTTGCGCGTGCACGGCCTGCCTGCCAGCTGGCGCGGTCAGACGCTCAGCGCCTTCCCCGTTACGGCCAGCGTGGTGCACAACGCGGCCGTACAAGGCAAGGACTGGACACAAAGCTGGCAAGGCGCGGTCTGGCGTGCCCAAATTCCGGTGTCGCCAGAGCGCGGCGACAGCCCCGCATCGATGCGCTGGGTGATCGCAGCGGGGCCAGAGTCGGCGCCCCAAGCGCCTGCTTTTGACATCGACACCCCCGTGCAAGGCACCTGGCCCGCACTGACAACAGCTGCGCCCGCCGAGATTTCGCCCGCCTTGGCCAAAGCACTGGCCGAGAACGCCCGCGCGGCTGAAAAGCCAGCGACCTCCACCACCGCCTTGGGCCTGGCGCTGGCCATCCTGGGCGCGCTGGTCGGCGGCTTGCTGCTCAACCTCATGCCCTGCGTGTTTCCGGTACTGGCCATCAAGGTGCTGGGTTTTGCTCAAGGCCACACCTCGCAGACCCCACACCGCGCTGCCGGCATGGCCTACACGGCGGGTGTGGTCATCTCCTTCGTGCTGCTGGGCGGGCTGATGCTCGCCTTGCGGGCTGCGGGCGAGCAACTGGGCTGGGGCTTTCAGCTGCAGTCGCCGCCTGTGGTGGCCGGATTGGCGCTCTTGTTCACCCTGCTCGGCCTGAACCTGGCGGGTGTTTTTGAATTTGGGCAGATGCTGCCCAGCAGCCTGGCCACGCTGCAAAGCCGCCACCCGACGGTGAACGCCGGTTTGTCGGGCGTGCTGGCCGTGGCTGTGGCCTCGCCCTGCACCGCGCCCTTTATGGGCGCGTCGCTGGGCCTGGCGATCGCGCTGCCCGTTTGGCAAGCGCTCAGCGTGTTTGCCGCCATGGGGGTGGGGATGGCTTTGCCGTATCTGGCGGCCAGCTGGTGGCCGGGCATCGCCCGCGCCCTGCCGCGCCCTGGGCCCTGGATGGTGACTTTCCGTCAGGCCATGGCGTTCCCAATGTTCGCCACCGTCATCTGGCTGCTGTGGGTGCTGGGGCAACAAACCGGCATCGACGGTGCCAGCGGCTTGCTGGCCTTGCTGCTCACGGTGGCCAGCTTGGTCTGGGCGCTGGGCCTTGCAGGCCGCACACGCTGGGTCATCAGCGGTCTGGCCCTGGCCACCTTGCTGTGGCTGGGCAGCAGCTGGTTGCCTTTGGTTTTGCGCGAAGCGCCTGCCATCACCGCCTCGGCCTCACCGGCCAGCAACACGGCCACTGACACAGCCACCTGGCAAGCCTGGTCAGCAGCAGATGTACAGACCCAACTGGCCGCTGGCCGCCCGGTGTTTGTGGACTTCACCGCCGCCTGGTGCGTGACCTGTCAGTACAACAAGAAAACCACGCTGGCCGATGAACGTGTGTTGGCCGACTTTGCGGCCAGGCAAGTGGTGCTGATGCGGGCCGACTGGACCCGGCGCGACCCGGCCATCACGCAGGCCCTCACGGCACTGGGCCGCAGCGGCGTCCCGGTTTATGCCCTGTATGCACCCGGCCGTGCGCCGGTGCTCTTGTCAGAGTTGCCCAGCGTGGCTGAAGTCCAAACCGCCTTGCAAGGACTTCCAGCGCGTTAAGCCACACTTGCCGCAGCGAACATCCCGCTCGCGAATTCTCTGAAAGAGACGCCTGCCACAATAAGGGCATGACCTCCTTCGCCCCCCTGCAAAACGACACCTTCCTGCGCGCTTGCCTGCGCCAGGCCACCGACCACACCCCCGTCTGGCTCATGCGCCAGGCCGGGCGCTACCTGCCCGAGTACTGCGCCACCCGCGCCAAGGCCGGCAGCTTCATGGGCCTGGCCACCAACGTCGACTACGCCACCGAAGTGACCCTGCAACCCCTCGAGCGTTACCCGCTGGATGCCTCCATCCTGTTCAGCGACATCCTCACCGTGCCTGACGCCATGGGCTTGGGCTTGTCTTTCGCCCAAGGCGAAGGCCCGCGCTTTGCCAAAAACGTGCGCGACGAAGCCGCTGTGGCAGACCTCGCCGTGCCCGACATGAACAAGCTGCGCTACGTGTTCGACGCGGTGACGTCGATTCGCAAAGCCCTGAACGGCCGCGTGCCGCTCATCGGCTTTTCTGGCAGCCCCTGGACGCTGGCTTGCTACATGGTCGAGGGTGCGGGTTCGGACGATTACCGGCATGTGAAGACCCTGATGTACAGCCGCCCGGATTTGATGCACCGCATCCTGGAAATCAACGCCGACGCCGTGGCCCTGTACTTGAATACCCAAATCGAAGCAGGCGCCCAAGCGGTCATGATCTTTGACAGCTGGGGCGGCGTGCTGGCCGATGGGGCCTTCCAGCAGTTCAGCCTGGCCTACACCGCCCGCGTTCTGAGCCAACTGAAAACCGAACACAACGGCCAACGCATCCCCAGCATCGTGTTCACCAAGGGCGGCGGCCTGTGGCTGCCCGAGATGGCGGGCCTGACCTGCGACGTGCTGGGCCTGGACTGGACCATGAACCTGGGCCGCGCCCGGGCTCTCGTGGGCGGCCAAGTGGGCGGCCCCGGCAAGGCGCTACAAGGCAATATCGACCCGAACATCCTGTTTGCGCCACCCGCACAGATCGCGACCGAGGTGCACCGGGTGCTCGACAGCTTTGGCAAGCCGCACACCGACACCTCCCAAACCGGCCCCACGCACATCTTCAACCTGGGCCACGGCATCAGCCAGTACACCCCACCCGAGCATGTGACGGCGCTGGTCGAGGCGGTGCACAGCCATTCAAGGGCCATGCGCCAAAAGTGAGCGTGGAATGTGCGAAGGGGAATCCACTATTAGCATATAAAAACAGCGATTCAAGCCATTTTTTTGCAAAATAAATGGCTTCCCGCGCTTGACTTATGCACAAAAGTAAACCCTCGTCATCACACCCTTCACTTGCTGCACAGCAGCAAACCAGATACACCCCCCACTTCGCAAGCTATTGATTTTATTGGTCTTTTTATCTTGCACATTGGATGTGCAATTTGTCGGAAGGCTTGATTTTCAAGGCTTCCAGCGCATCCGGACCAGGTTTTCAACAAAGTTATCCACAGTTTTTTTGGATGATGCTCAAAGTGCTGAAAAATCAACGACTTACATCTTGTTTCAAGAAATCAGCTAACCTCCAATTTTGTCAAATTCACCTCGAATCACCGGGAACCATGTGAGCACTCACCAGTGGATCGACGTTGCCGTCCAGACCCCGGCCCACAGCCAGGTGGGGGGGCTGTTGAGCTACCGCAGCCCTTTTTTGGTGCATCCAGGCCAACTGGTGCGTGTGCCATTAGGCCAGCGCGAGGTGCTGGGTGTCGTTTGGGCCGTGCGCGATGCCGCGCCCTCCGACATGCCCGCCTCGGCCGTGCGCGATGTACTGAGCGTGCTCGAAGGCTTGGCCCCGCTCAATGAGGCTTGGCGGCAATTGGTGCAGTTCTCGGCCCAGTATTACCAGCGCTCGCTGGGCGAGGTGGCCCTGTCGGCCCTGCCGCCCCAGCTGCGCGACCTGACCAGCGAACAACTGGGGCGTCGCCTGAAAAAGCAAAACAGCGACCGCGCCGTGCAAACCACACCAGGCCCAGTCCTCTCACCCGAGCAAAGCGCCGTACTGGAACAGATGGCCCAGGGCACCGGGCCGTTTTTGCTGTTTGGCAGCACCGGCAGCGGCAAGACCGAGGTGTATTTGCAAGCGGTGGAGCGCATGCTGGCCACCGACCCACAGGCCCAGGCGCTGCTCATGGTGCCCGAGATCAACCTCACGCCCCAGCTGGAGGAACGGGTGCAAGCCCGTTTTGGCACCGAGGCGGTGGTGGCCATGCACAGCGGCATGACGCCCGCCCAGCGCCTCAAAGCCTGGCTGGCCGCGCACGCAGGCCACGCCCGCATCGTGCTGGGCACGCGCATGGCGATTTTTGCGTCCATGCCGCACCTGAAGCTCATCGTGGTCGATGAAGAACACGACCCGAGCTACAAACAGCAAGAAGGCGCACGCTACTCGGCCCGCGACTTGGCCGTGTACCGGGGCCGCCTGCACAGCGCGCCCGTGCTGCTGGCCTCGGCCACGCCATCGCTCGAGAGCTGGCACCACAGCCGCCCGGCCACTGAGGGCGACCCAGGCGGTCGTTACCAGCGCCTGCTCATGCCCTCCCGCATTGGCACCGGCCTGCTGCCCAAAGTGCGCCGGGTCGACATGAACAAACAACCCCGCCGCACGGTGCTGTCTGCGCCTTTGGTGGCCGCCATCCAGGAGCGGGTGAAGCGCGGCGAGCAATGCATGCTGCTGCTCAACCGCCGCGGCTATGCGCCCGTACTGCACTGCGCCGACTGCGGCTGGAAAAGCGAATGCAAACACTGCAGCGCGTTCCGGGTGTTTCACAAGATTGACCGCACCCTGCGCTGCCACCACTGCGGTCTGACCGAGCGCGTGCCCCGCGCCTGCCCCGAGTGCGGCAACGCCGACATCGCGCCGATTGGCCGGGGCACCGAACAACTCGAGGAACACTTGGGCGAATTGCTCGCGCATGTGTTGCGCCCCGACGGCACGCCCGTGCGCATCGCCCGCATCGACGCCGACAGCACACGCCTCAAAGGCGCGCTGGAAAGCCAGCTGGCGCAGGTGCACTCAGGCGAAGTGGATGTGCTGGTGGGCACGCAAATGATCGCCAAAGGGCACGACTTTCGGCGCATCACCTTGGTGGCCGCCGTCAACCCGGACACGGCGCTGTTTTCGAGCGACTTTCGGGCCCCAGAGCGGCTGTTTGCGCTGCTCATGCAGGCGGCAGGACGCGCCGGGCGCGACGCCGCGCAAAGCGCCACCAGCGAGATGTGGGTGCAAACCTTTCACCCCACACACCCGCTGTTTGAAGCCCTGAAAAAACACGACTACCCGGCCTTTGCCGCCAGCGAATTGGCCGAACGCACCGCCGCCGACCTGCCGCCCATCAGCCACCAGGCCCTGCTGCGCGCCGACGCCCGCACCCAGGAAGCCGCCCAAGCCCTGCTGAACGCCGCCCGCGAAACGCTGGAAGCCCAACTGAGCGCCGACCCGGCGACCGCCGACCTGGTGCTGCAGGTCAGCGTCTATCCGGCTGTGCCCATGAGCATGCAGCGTGTGGCCGATGTGGAACGCGCCCAGATGCTGCTGGAAAGCCCACACCGCATAGCGCTGCAAAAAATGCTGTGGCACCTGCACGGCGTGCTGCACCAGGTACGCAGCCAGCCCGAACACAAAGGCGTGATCCGCTGGCTGGTGGACGTGGACCCACAGGCGATTTGATCGCCCCTGGCGACTCAGTTTTTGAACAACGCCACCGCGCCTGAAAACGTCAAGAACGCCACCGCCGTGGTCACCAAAATGATACGGGCAATGCGGCCGTTGTCCGCGCCCAAGCGCTCAGCCAGCAGCGACACATTGCTGGCGCTGGGCAGGGCAGCGACCAGCACCATCACCTGCAGGGCGAAAGGCTCGATCGGCACGCCCCACTGGATGGCCGTCAAGCCCACCAGCAAAACCAACACCGGATGTAACACCAATTTGATGAGTGAAATCGGCAGGTAATCGACCATGCGCAAAGCGCCATGAGGACGCTCGTGCGCCAGCATTTGCGAGCGGGCCAGCACCGCGCCAATGGTGAACAGCGCCACAGGCGAAGCCGCATCGGCCAGCAAGCTCACGGTTTTGCCGACCGGCCCGATGAGCGCCAAATCCCAAAACGAAAATGCCGCGCCCAGGCTGATGGCCCAAGGCATGGGGTTGCGCAGCACCCCCGCCAGAGCCTTGCGGGCGGCCACCGCCGCACCGTGCTCACCAGCGGCATCCATGCGCGACAAAGCCACGCACAGAGAAGAGGTGATCACCAGGTCCACCACGATGGTCACGATGGCCGGCCCCACTGCCTGCGCACCCAGCAACGCCACCAGCAAGGGCACGCCCATGAAGCCAGTATTGGGAAAGGCCGCCACCAGCGCCCCCAAGGACGCGTCGTTCCAGCGGATACGCTCATTCAGGCTGATGGCAATGCTGAATGCCACGATCAGCAAGGCACAAAACAAATACGTGAAAAACACCCCCGCATCGAGCAACTGGGCAATCGGCGTGTCAGCTCCAAAGCGGAACAACATGCAAGGCAGGGCGAAAAACAGCACAAAACCATTCAGACCAGGAATGGCCTCCAGAGGCAAAAACTTCAACCGGGCAGCACCATAACCGCACAAGACCAAGGCAAAGAAAGGAAAAGTGACACGCAGAATTTCAAGCATGGGCTGATTGTCGGGGTAAACCAGTAGAACCTTCGACCTGCACAGTCGCAGTGCGGACAAGCAAGTCCCGCCCAAAGCAGCGTGAACCACACGCCACCGCCAAAGTGGCAGGCGATCCCGCAAGCCGTACGGCGACCCAAGCCCGCTATGATGGCCCGCTTTGCCCCGATCGCCCCATTCCCCATGTCAGCCGGACTCAACAACGCCCAACTCGAAGCCGTGAACTATGTCTCCGGCCCGTGCCTGGTGCTGGCCGGGGCGGGTTCGGGCAAGACGCGGGTGATCACGCACAAGATCGGCCGCCTGATCGAAGCCGGGCTGGAGCCCAAACGCATCGCCGCCATCACCTTCACCAACAAGGCCGCCGCCGAAATGCGCGAGCGGGCCAAGGACCTGATTGGCAAGGCAGCCAAGGACGTGACGGTGTGCACCTTCCACGCTTTGGGCGTGCGAATCATGCGCGAGGACGGCCATGTGCTGGGCCTGAAGCCGCAGTTCAGCATCATGGACGCGGACGATGTGACCAGCATCCTGAAAGACTGCGGCGGCACCACCGACGCCGCCACCGCACGCCAGTGGCAGTGGACCATCAGCCTGTGGAAAAACATGGGCCTGAACGCCGAGCAGGCCGCAGCCCAAGCGCCTGACGACAACGCCCGGGTGATTGCCCGCATCATGGCGCTGTACGAAGAGCGGCTGACCGCTTACCAAAGCGTGGACTTTGACGATCTGATCGGCATGCCCCTGAAACTGCTGGCCGACTACCCCGAGGTGCGCGAGCGCTGGCAGGCCAAGATGGGCCATGTGCTGGTGGACGAATACCAGGACACCAACGCCACGCAATACGAGGTGCTGAAACACCTGGTGGGCGAGCGGGCCCGCTTCACGGCGGTGGGCGACGACGACCAGTCGATCTACGGCTGGCGCGGCGCGACGCTCGACAACTTGAAGCGGCTGCCCGTGGACTTTCCGAATTTGAAGGTCATCAAGCTGGAGCAGAACTACCGCTCCACCAGCGCCATCTTGCGGGCGGCCAACAACGTGATCCAGCCCAACCCCAAGCTGTTCCCCAAAACGCTGTTTTCGGAGCTGGGTGAGGGCGAGCCGGTGCGCGTGATCGATGCCGTGAACGAAGAGCACGAAGCCGACCGCGCCATTGCCCGCATCCAGTCGATTCGCGGCGGGCAGATCAACCCCTCCAAACACCGCGAATTCAAGGACTTTGCCATCCTGTACCGGGCCAACCACATGGCCCGGCCGTTTGAGCAAGCGCTGCGCCGCGCCAACATTCCGTACAAGGTGTCGGGCGGGCAGAGCTTTTTTGACAAGGCCGAGATCAAGGACCTGTGCGCCTGGTTTCGCCTGTGGATCAACAACGACGACGACCCGGCGTTTTTGCGCGCCATCACCAGCCCCAAGCGCGGCATCGGCCACCAGACGCTGGGCCAGCTGGGCACCTTTGCCACGCAGTACAAACTGAGCCTGTTCGAGGCGCTGTTTGCGGGCAGCCTGCCCAGCGCCGTGAACGCCCGCGCCGTGGCCGGCTTGCACGAGTTTGGCCGCTACATCAACGACCTGGAACACCGTGCGCGCCAAACCCTGGGCAAAGAGGCGGCGCTGGCGTTTCTGCTGGAGTGGCTCCAAGAGATTGGCTACGAATCGCACCTGTACGACGGCGAGGACAACGAAAAAGTGGCCTCGGCCCGCTGGACCAATGTGCTGGAGTTTTGTGACTGGATGGCCGGGCGCTGCGGTGGCGAGATCGAAGACGCCACCGGAACTGAAACCACCGAAACCAAAAACCTGCTGGAGGTGGCGCAGACCATCTCGCTGATCTCCACCCTGAGCGAGCGCGAGAAAGACCAGAACGTGGTGACCCTGTCGACCCTGCACGCCTCCAAGGGCCTGGAATGGCCGCATGTGGTGCTGGTGGGTGTGAACGAGGGCCTGCTGCCTTTCAAACTGGGCGACGACGACACCACGGAGGGGGCGAGCCAGGAGGGCATCTTGCTGCGCCTGCAGGAAGAGCGCCGCCTGATGTACGTGGGCATCACCCGCGCCCAGCGCAGCCTGGCTGTCAGCTGGACCAAACGCCGCAAAAAAGGCCGCGAAACCGTGGCCGCCCTGCCCAGCCGCTTCATTGCCGAAATGCGGCTGGATGAAAAGACCACCCAAGAAGACCCACGCGAAAAACTCAAGGCGCTGCGGGCCGAATTTGCCCAACGCGCAGCAGTCTCTGCAGCGGCGGCAGCGCAAGCCAAAACATGAACCGAACACACGCCTTTTTGAACCGACGCGCCCCAGCCGCTTGGCTGTGCGGCCTGCTGGCCCTGGCCCTGAGTGCCTGCCAGGGGCTGCCCACACGCACGGGTTGCCCCAGTGCCCAGGACATGAGCCCTGACATGCTGCACGGCACCTGGACCGTACAGATCACAGGTGAACCCCTGGGGACTTTGACCTTGGGCCCCCACCCTGAACACACGGGGAGTTTGCGCGGCGAATGGGTCACCGCAACGGCGTCGAAACCTCGCCGAGTAGTGGCCGACCTGGACGACGGCGAGTTCACCCTGGAAGAGACACACGACGGCCAACGCATCGCCGCCACCTGGCTGGGCAACCTGCCCCAGGCGGCTTGTGGGCGTCAAATTCAGGGCCAAAGAACGACAGCAGGTCAGGACACCCGCCCCTTCGTGTTGACCCGCCAGCCCTGACCCCCTGCCCACGCTGGTGAATTGGCCTGCGCCGTCCAAAGGCCACTGTTTTCTCACGCAAAATACAGACCTTCACTCTCAGGGCCTTTGACCAGATGAACGCGTCCACTTACCTTCATGCACCGCCCAAGCGCAAGCTGCTCGGTCTGGCTGGGGTGGTGGTTCTGCATGCCTTGTTGTTTTGGGCCGTCCAGGCGGGCTTGACGCGCACCGTCATTCAAAAAATGCCCACCGTGGTGCAGGCGCTCTTGCTGGAAGAAAAACGGCCCGAAGTGCCGCCCCAGCCCCCATCCCCGCCCGTCCCCCCGCCGCCGGCACCCGCACCTCCACCAAAAACTCCGCCCCCTGCTTTCGTGCCGCCAGCGGTCACACCGGTCGCGGTGACGCCACCCCAGGCCATTGCAGCCGTCAGCGCCGCCGCCCCCACCACCACAACCACGACGGCTGCTGCTGCCACTGCAGCTGTCGCAACGCCAGCGAAAGCACCTGTGCGCACCACAGCAGGCGTCAACATCACCCAGTGTGACAAACCCGATTACCCCAGTGCCTCGAGGCGAATGGAAGAAGAAGGCACCGTGGGCCTGCGTTTCTTGGTGGGCCCCGATGGCAAAGTGATCCAGTCCGAAATTGAAAAAAGCTCTGGCTACAAACGCCTGGACGAGGCGGCACGAGCGGGTTTGGCGAAGTGTCAGTTCAGACCCGCCACCGTCGATGGCAAACCCGAGCAAGCCTGGACCACCATCCAATACGTTTGGCGCCTGGAATAAGACCGCACGCCCCATGCAGACGCTGCTACTACACCGATATGACCAAGTCCCAAGGAAACCTCACCATGTTCAACGCTTTGAAACACAGCCTGCTGGGTGCCGCTTTATGCGCCAGCCTTTTCATGGCGGGCCAAAGTGTGGCGGCCCCCGAGACAGCGGCTGCCACGCCCGTCACCGCCAACAGCCCAGCCATCCCCACAGCGGCCCATTTGGCCCCTGCCGATACCGCCGAAGCCAACCCCTACGGCCTGGGCGCCTTGTGGGCCCAGGGTGACGCCGTGGCCAAGGGCACCTTGCTGATTTTGGTGCTCATGAGCATGGGCAGCTGGTACGTGATCTTCACCAAATTCACCGCGCAATCGAAACTGCGCCAATTCGCCAAAACAGCGCAGGCCAACTTCTGGACCGCCGGCTCTGTGCGCCAAGCGGCCGATGCGCTGGAGCCGGACAGCCCCTTTCGGTTCATTGCCGAAAAAGGTCTGGAAGGCGCCTCCAAACACGAGGGTCTGTTGGGCAATGTGGACTTCAACACCTGGGTGACCATGAGCATCCAACGGGCCATGGGCACGGTGCAAAGCCGCCAGCAAGACGGCTTGGCGGTGCTGGCCACGGTGGGCTCTACCGCGCCCTTCGTCGGCTTGTTCGGCACCGTCTGGGGCATCTACCATGCCCTGGTCAAGATCGGCATGTCGGGGCAGGCCAGCATTGACAAAGTAGCCGGTCCTGTGGGCGAAGCGTTGATCATGACCGCGATTGGCCTGGCCGTGGCCGTGCCGGCGGTGCTGGGCTACAACTGGCTGGTGCGACGCAACAAAGCCGTGATGGAAGAAGTCAATGCCTTCGGTGCCGACTTGCACGCGGTGCTGCTGGCCTCGGCCAAAAAGTAATGGCCATGAACCTTGGCACCACACTGGGCACACAAGACGATGACGAGGTCATCGGCACCATCAACACCACCCCGCTGGTGGACGTGATGCTGGTGCTGCTGATCATTTTCCTGATCACCATCCCGGTGGTTACCACCTCAGTCAAAGTGGACTTGCCCAAAGAGCAAAACGTGGTCCGCGAGGCCAAGCCCGACACCGTGGTGATTTCAGTCAACCAAGCAGGCCAAATTTTCTTGTACGACACACCGGTCAAAACACCAACCGAGCTGGTCGAGCGGCTGCAAAAATTTGCCGCCATGAAGCCGCAGCCCGATGTGCAGATCCGGGGCGACGCGCAAAGCGCTTTCGAATCGGTGGGGCGTGTCATGTACGCAGTGCAACGCGCAGGCATCACCCAAGTCGGCTTCATCACCGACCCGGCCCGCTGACACAACCGAGGACACCACCATGGCCATGAACCTGGACACCGGCAGCAGCGAAGAACCCGAAGTGATGATGGACATCAACACCACACCCCTGATCGACGTGATGCTGGTGTTGATCATCATGCTGATCATCACCATCCCGCCGCAATTGCACGCGGTCAACCTGGACATGCCTGTGGCCGCTGCCACGCCAAAGCAGGAACCAGCGGTGGTGCGGCTGGACATCGACGCCGACGCCAGCCTGCGCTGGAATGGCCAGCTGCTCGCCGACCGGCAAGCACTGGAGGCTCGACTTGGCGAAGCGGCCGCCTTGCAGCCACAACCGGAGCTGCACATCCGCTCGCATGCCCAAGCCAAGTATGAAGCCACTGCCACCGTGCTGGCCAGTGCGCAGCGGCTGGGCATGACAAAACTGGGCATCGTGGGCACCGAGCGCTTCGCCAGGCCATAAGGCTCAGCGCCAAAGAAAAAGCCGCTCGAAAGCGGCTTTCTCAAAATGGCCAAACCTGACTCAGTCGGCGTACTTGCCCGCTGCGTCCACGGCTGCTTTGATTTTGATCATCTCAGCCGCCACAAACTTCTTGTGCTCAGCCGGGTCGGTGCGGTTGTCGTTCACCACCAAAGCGCCCAAACCTTCGTTCTTTTTGATGAACTCGGGGTCTTTCAGGGCTTTCTTCAGGGCATCGTTCAGGGTCTTGGTGACCGCTGCAGGTGTGCCTTTGGGAGCATACAAACCGTGCCAGATGGTCAGGTTGAAGCCCTTCAAGCCCATCTCTTGCAAGCTGGGGTAGTGCTTGAGCACAGGGTGACCAGACAGCGGTTTGGCGGTGGTGACCGCGAAAGCCTTGACACGACCGCCTTCGATTTGGCTGGTGGTATTGGTGGTCTGGTCACACATCACATCGACCTGGCCACCGATCAGGGCGGTCATGGCGGGTGCGGTGCCGCCAAACGGGATGGTGGTCATCGCGTCTTTGGTCTGCAAGTTGGACTGCCACAAGAGGCCACAGATGTGCGAGGCAGAACCCAGACCCGCGTGGGCGATGTTCAGCTTGCCGGCGTTGGCGCGGATGTAGTTTTCAAAGTCGCGGTAGGTGTTGGCGGGCAGCTGTGGCTTGCCGATCAGGGTCATGGGCACGTCGTTGACCATGCCCAGGAACTCGAAGTCTTCCAGTGGCTTGTAGGAAATTTTGCGATACAACGCTGGCGTGGCGGCCATGCCGATGTGGAACAACAACAGCGTGTGGCCATCGGGGTTGGCCTTGGCGACTTTGCTGGCGCCGATCGTGCCGCCAGCGCCCGCGGCGTTTTCGACCACGAAGTTGCTGCCGGGAATCTGCTTGCGCATGGCTTCAGCCAAGTCGCGTGCCACGCGGTCGGTGGGGCCGCCCGCGGTAAAGGGCACCACGATCGACACTGGCTTGGAGCCAGGGAAATTCTGGGCTTGCGCCCCCACAGACACGGCTGCCAAGGCGGCCAAAGCGATCCATTGCTTCATCTCACACTCCTAAAATTGACTAAACAGTTTAAAACTTCGAGAGTGTCACGAAATCGCGGAAACTACTTAGCGGCTAACCCTGGTATGACCTTGATTTCGTTAAGGAATTGAACGGCCTAGCACGTTACAAACGAGACGCATGAATCCAGGAAACAGGGGCTCACTGGTAGCTGCGGGCGTCCTCGATCACCTTGCCATCGTTGGCCAAGCTGCCGGCCTTGACCAGGTGCACCTCGCCACGCAGCTTGGTCACATCGCGCACAGCTTCTGACACACGGGCCTTGAGGGTCTCATCGCTCAGGTGATCGGTCTCAACGTGCAAGGCCATCTGGTCATTGGCCATCTCGCCGGTCACGACCAAACGCGCCTTGCGCACTTCGGGGAAGCGCTTGACGATCTCGGCCACCTGGCCCGGGTGCACAAACATGCCCCGGATCTTGGTGGTCTGGTCGGCGCGGCCCATCCAGCCCTTGATGCGCAAACCTGTTCTGCCCGTGGGGCAGGTGCCGGGCAGGATGGCCGACAAATCGCCTGTGCCAAATCGGATCAGCGGGTAGTCGGGGTTGAGCGTGGTGATGACCAGCTCGCCCACCTCGCCCTCGGGCACCGGGTCGCCGGTGCCGGGGCGCACGATCTCGACGATCACGCCTTCGTCCAGCACCAGGCCTTCACGCGCGGCGGTTTCGTAAGCGATCAGACCGACATCGGCGGTGGCATAACACTGGTAGGCATCGACGCCGTGCGCCGTCATCCAATCGCGCAGGCTGGGCGGAAAGGCCTCGCCCGAGACCAGCGCCTTGCGCAGGCTGGGCAGGGCCACGCCCATCTCGGCAGCTTTTTCAAGAATGATTTTCAGGAAACTGGGCGTGCCGCTGTAGCCTGCCGGTTGCAATTCGGCCATGGCCGTGACTTGCTGCTCGGTCTGACCGATGCCGCCTGGGAACACGGTGCAGCCCAGCGCATGGGCGCCAGTTTCCATCATGGAGCCCGCAGGCGTGAAGTGGTAACTGAAGCAGTTGTGGATCAGCTCGCCCGGGCGAAAGCCAGCCGCGAACAGGGTGCGTGCCATGCGCCAATAATCGGCACGGGTGCCTTCAGGCTCGTAAATCGTGCCGGGGCTGGCAAACACGCGGGTCATACCCCGGCCAAAACCCAGGGTGCTGAAGCCGCCAAACACATTGCCACCGGCCGCACGCGCGGCTTTTTGGCGCTCAAGCAATTCGTATTTGCGGATGACCGGCAATTGGGCCAGCGCGGCCCGGCTGTTGACGCTGGCGGCGTCCACGTCTTTGAGCATTTCGGCAAAGGCCGGTGCGTGCGCTTTGGCATGCGCCACCTGCGCGGGCAAAGCGGCCATCAAGGCGGCTTCACGGACTTCAGGGGCACGCGTTTCCAAGGCATCGAAGTGCTGGGACATGGTTTGCTTTCTGGGGTACTGCTGTGAGAAAGGAGAGTGGGGAAATCAAAGCCTCAAGCCAACCAGCGCTTGCGTCGCTTGTAGCTCTTGACGTCTTTGAAGCTCTTGCGCTCGCCGCCGCCCATGCCCAGGTAAAACTCTTTCACGTCCTCGTTGGTGCGCAGGTCTTCAGCCGCGCCGTCCATCACAATCCGGCCAGACTCCATGATGTAGCCATAGTCGGCGTATTTCAGGGCCATGTTGGTGTTCTGCTCGGCGATCAGGAAGGTGACTTTTTCCTTGTCGTTCAGATCCTTGACGATGTTGAACACCTCTTCCACGATCTGCGGGGCCAAGCCCATCGAGGGCTCATCGAGCAGCACCACGCTGGGGTTGGTCATCAGGGCGCGGCCAATGGCGCACATCTGCTGCTCGCCGCCCGAGGTGTAAGCCGCTTGCGAGGTACGGCGGGTTTTGAGGCGCGGAAAATAGGTGTAGACCTTGTCCAGGTTGGCCGCAATCTCGCCCTTGTCAGTGCGGGTGTAGCTGCCGGTCATCAGGTTTTCTTCGATGGTCAGGTGGGCAAAGCAGTGGCGACCTTCCATGACCTGCACCACACCCCGGTTCACCAAATCGGCAGGGGACAGGTTTTCGATACGCTCGCCGCGCAGCTCAATGGAGCCCTTGGTCACCTCGCCGCGCTCGCCTTTGAGCAGGTTAGAGATGGCCCGCAGCGTGGTGGTCTTGCCCGCGCCGTTACCGCCCAGCAAAGCCACGATACCTTGCTCGGGCACCTGCAGGGACACGCCCTTGAGCACCAGGATGACGTGGTTGTAGATGACCTCGATGCCGTTGACGTTCAGAACAATGTTTTTGTCGCTCATGGACTGTGCCTTTTCTTTACTCTGGGGTTCAAGCCAAATGAAACCGCTGCACGCAAGGGTTTCATGTGGCAGCTGCTGGTGGCGCGAACCACCCTGCAGCTGCAGCCCGCCACTTGCGCAGCGGGCTGTTCACCGATCAGGACTGGCAATCCGCAGGGGTGCGGCGTGTGATCTTCTTCTCGGCGGCGTACTTGTCGGCTGCGGCTTTCACCATGGGCTTGATGATCTGCTCATCGGCCTGGTACCAGTCGCTGCTGAACTGCCACTTGCTGCCGTCCCAGGTGTGGATACGGGCCCAGTTCGCACCCATGTGGTCAGCGCACGAGGTGGAGATGGGACGCAGCACGCCTTTGAAGCCCAAAGCATCCAGCTTGGGTTGGGTCAGGTTCAGGTTTTCATAACCCCAGCGTGCTTGCTCGCCGGTCATGACTTTGCCCTTGCCGTACTTCTCTTGCGCTTGGCGCACACCTTCCACGGCGAACATGGCGCTGAACAAACCGCGCATGTACAGCACATCACCCACTTCGTCCTTCGGGCCTGTACCTTGGCCTTTGGCATGCAACTTGTCCAGCACTTCCTTCACGACAGCCGCGCCTTTTTCGGCACCGTGCTGCATGGTGATGGCGTTGTAGCCCTTGGCACCCATGCCCACGTCCTTGACGTCAGGCTCGGCACCCGCCCACCACACGCCGTAGATTTTTTCGCGGGGGTAGCCGGTCGCTTGCGCTTCTTTGAGCAAGGTGGAGTTCATCACGCCCCAGCCCCAGTTGACGACGTAGTCAGGGCGGTCGCGGCGAATTTGCAGCCAAGTGGACTTTTGCTCCACACCGGGGTGGGTCACAGGCAAGAGGCTCAGCTTGAAGCCGTGCATAGCGGCACGCTCTTGCAAGATCGGGATGGCTTCTTTGCCGAATGGGCTGTCGTGGTAGACCAGCGCGATGTGCTTGCCCTTGAGCTTGTCGGCACCGCCGAGTTTCTTGGCAATGTCCTGGACGATCACGTCACCGGCCACCCAGTAGGTGCCGGCCAAGGGGAAGTTCCACTTGAACACGCCGCCGTCAGCCGATTCGCTGCGGCCGTAGCCAGCAGTGATCAGGGGGATTTTGTCGCCAGGGGCTTTTTCGGTCAGCGCAAAGGTGATGCCGGTGGACAGCGGCTGGAACACGGTCGCGCCGCCGTTCTTGCCCTTCAGGCGCTCATAGCACTCCACGCCGCGGTCGGTGGCGTAGCCGGTTTCGCACTCTTCATAGCTGAGCTTGACGCCGTTGATACCGCCGCGTGCATTGACCAGCTTGAGGTAGTCCACATAGCCGTTGGCAAAAGGCACGCCGTTGGGAGCGTAAGCGCCCGTGCGGTAGACCAGCACGGGGAAAAACTGCTCTTTGGTTTGGGCCGTGGCCACGGTGCTGACCAGCGCACTGGCAAGACCGGCAGCCGCCACCGTGGTGGCCAAAGCGAGTTGACGAAGCTTCATGGTTTGTCTCCTGTTAAAAAAGGGAAGCACTTGGGAAAAACACTTGTGAAAATCGCTGGGCTCAGTGCGGGAAAGGCCACAGACGCAGCTTTTGCTTGGCCACCGACCACAACTTGGCCAGGCCATGCGGCTCCACGATCAGGAACCACACAATCAGGGCACCAAAGATCATGAATTCGGTGTGAGAGACGGCTGCGGTCGAGATGCTGACACCGACCAGATCACCCGCCCAGGGCAAGAACTGGTTAAGGAAAATCGGCAAGACCACGATGAAAGCCGCACCAAAGAAGCTGCCCATGATGGAGCCCATGCCGCCAATGATGACCATGAACAACAGCTGGAACGAACGGTCGATCGAGAAAGCCGCTGGCTCCCACGAACCCAGGTGCACAAAACCCCACAGGCCGCCGGCCACACCCACAATGAACGAGCTCACGGCAAAGGCGCTGAGCTTGGCGTACACCGGCCGAATGCCGATCACCGCCGCTGCCACATCCATGTCGCGGATGGCCATCCACTCACGGCCAATGGCCGAGCGCACCAGGTTTTTGGCAAGCAAGCCGAACACAACCAAAAAGACCAGACAGAACAAATACTTTTGCAGCGGGGTGTCGATGGACCAGCCCAACACATTCAGGTTGGAGACCGAGACCGAACCCGAGGCGTTGTTGTTGGTGAACCAGCCAATGCGCAGGAAAGCCCAATCGCAAAAGAACTGCGCCGCCAACGTGGCCACCGCCAAATACAAGCCCTTGACGCGCAAGCTGGGGATACCGAAAAACATGCCCACCAGGGTGGCAAAAAAGCCCCCGGCCAGCAGCGCCACGATCAGCGGCATGCCCTCAATGCGGATGTAGGTGTTGTAGGCCATGTAGGCCCCCACCGCCATGAACGCACCCGAACCCAAGGAAATTTGACCGCAGTAACCGACCAGAATGTTCACCCCCAAAGCTGCCAGCGACAGGATCAGGAATGGGATCAAGATGGCGCGGAACATGTATTCATCGGCAATGAAGGGCACGCCGATGAAGGCGAAGGCGACGAGCGCCAGAATGGCCCAGCGGTCTTGTGCAATCGCAAAGATCTGCTGGTCGCTGCGGTAAGAGGTCTTGAACTGACCGTTTTCTCTGTAGAACATGTTTTCCTCTCCTTACACGCGGTCGATGATTTTTTCGCCGAACAGGCCTTGCGGACGGAACAGCAAGAACACCAGCGCCAGCACATAAGCGAACCAAATTTCAATGCCGCCGCCCACATAGGGGCCGAGGTACACCTCGGACAGTTTCTCGCCCACACCGATGATCAGGCCACCGATGATGGCGCCCGGCACCGAGGTCAGGCCACCCAAAATGATCACCGGCAGTGCCCGCAAAGCCACGGTGGTCAACGAGAACTGCACGCCCATCTTGGAGCCCCAGATGATGCCGGCCACCAAGGCGGTGATGCCCGCCACAAACCAGACGATCACCCAGATGCGGTTCAGTGGGATACCAATCGACTGCGCCGCCTGGTGGTCATCGGCCACCGCACGGAGGGCGCGGCCAGTGCTGGTTTTTTGGAAGAACAACGACAAGACCACCACCAGCAAGGCCGCAATACAGGCCGCGTAAACGTCTTCCAGATTGACCAGCACACCCCCTTGGAAAATCGAATCAAACAGGAAGATCGGGTCCTTGGGCATGCCCACATCGATCTTGTAAATGTCGCTGCCAAAGATGGTCTGGCCCAGGCCGTCCAGGAAATAGGTGATGCCCAGGGTTGCCATCAGCAACGTCACGCCCTCTTGGTTGACCAGGTGACGCAGCACCAGGCGCTCGATCAGCCAGGCCAGCACGAACATGATGGCGGCCGACAGCACAAAGGCGATCAGGTTACCCAGGAACTTGTCTTCGATGCCCAGCCAACCGGGCATCCACTCCGAAAAACGCGCCATGGCCAAAGCCGCGAACAGCACCATCGCGCCTTGAGCGAAGTTGAACACGCCAGAGGCCTTGAAAATCAGCACAAAGCCCAGCGCTACCAGCGCGTAGAGCATGCCGGCCATGAGGCCACCCAAAAGAGCTTCCAGAAAAAATGCCATGTCTTGTTCTCCTCAGTGGCTGGTGCCCAGATAGGCACTGATCACTTCTTCGTTGTTGCGCACTTCTTCGGGTGTGCCGTCGCCGATTTTTTTGCCATAGTCCAGCACCACCACGCGGTCGGAGATGTCCATCACCACGCCCATGTCGTGCTCGATCAGCACGATGGTGGTGCCAAATTCATCGTTCACATCCAGAATGAAGCGGCTCATGTCCTGCTTTTCTTCCAGGTTCATGCCGGCCATGGGCTCGTCAAGCAACAACACCTTGGGCTCCATGGCCAGGGCGCGGCCCAGGTCCACCCGCTTTTGCAAGCCATAAGGCAACTGCCCCACAGGCGTTTTGCGAAAAGCCTGGATTTCCAGAAAGTCGATGATGTGCTCGACAAATTCGCGGTGCTCTTCTTCTTCGCGCTGGGCGGGGCCAATGCGCAAGGCCTGCATGAACAGGTTGCTTTTGATGCGCAGGTTGCGACCGGTCATGATGTTGTCGATCACGCTCATGCCCTTGAACAGCGCCAGGTTCTGGAAGGTGCGCGCAATGCCCATTTCGGCCACTTGGCGGCTGTTCATGTGGTCAAACTGCTGACCCCGGAAAGTGATGCTGCCCTCTTGCGGCGTGTACACCCCGTTGATGCAATTGAGCATCGAGCTTTTGCCTGCGCCGTTGGGGCCAATGATGGCGCGCACTTCGTGCTCGCGCACATTGAACGAGATGTCGGTCAGCGCCTTCACACCGCCGAAACGCAAACTGATGTTCTTGACGTCCAGGATGACGTCGCCGATTTTCTTGGTCATGCTGCGGCCTTCACGGGTGTGAATGTTTTGGCGTCGGAAATCTTGAGTGTGGCGCTGACGCTGCCGGTGCGGCCGTCCTCGAACTTCACCACAGTCTCGATGAACTGCTGTGTTTTGCCCTCGTACAGGCCATCCACCAACGGCTTGTATTTGTCGGCAATGAAGCCCCGGCGTACCTTGTTGGTGCGGGTCAACTCGCCGTCGTCGGCGTCCAGCTCTTTGTGCAAAATCAAGAAACGCGAAACCTGGCTGCCCGCCAGCAAAGCGTCTTCGGCCAAGTCGGCGTTGACCTTTTCCACGCACTCTTGGATGAGCTGGTACACCTCGGGCTTTTGCGCCAGATCGGTGTAACCGGCATAAGGCAAGTTGCGGCGCTCGGCCCAGTTGCCCACCGCGTCAAAGTCGATGTTGATCATCACGCACACTTTTTCGCGTTGGTCACCGTAGGCCACCACCTCTTTGATGTGCGGGAAGAACTTGAGTTTGTTCTCCACGTACTTGGGCGCAAACATCGCGCCGTCGTTGGCGCCGCCCTGGATGCGGCCCACGTCTTTGACCCGGTCGATGATCTTGAGGTGCCCGTGGTTGTCGATGAAGCCGGCATCGCTGGTGTGGTACCAACCGTCCGGCGTCAGCACCTCGTCGGTGGCCTTTTGGTTTTTGTAGTAACCCTTGAGCAAACCGGGCGACTTGACCAAGATTTCGCCGTTGTCGGCGACCTTGATTTCCACGCCCTTGCAGGGCACGCCCACGGTATCGGCACGCGCTTGGTTGTCAGGCTGCAAGCAGACAAACACCGCGGTTTCGGTCGAGCCGTACAGCTGCTTGATGTTCACGCCAATCGAGCGGAAGAAGGTGAACAGGTCCGGGCCAATCGCCTCGCCCGCCGTGTAGGCCACGCGCACGCGGCTGAAACCCATGTTGTTGCGCAAGGGGCCGTACACCATGAGGTTGCCCAAGGCATAAGCCATGCGGTCCATCAGGCCCACCGGTTGGCCGTCCATCAAAGCGGGGCCGACTTTTTTGGCCACACCCATGAAATAGTGAAACAGCTTGCGCTTGAAGCTGCCCGCGTCTTCCATGCGAATCATCACGCTGGTCAGCATGCCTTCAAACACACGGGGCGGCGCAAAGTAGTATGTTGGGCCGATCTCTTTCAGGTCGATGGTCACGGTCGCGCCCGACTCGGGGCAGTTGACCACATAGCCGCACACCAGCCACTGCGCATAGCTGAAGATGTTCTGTCCGATCCAGGCGGGCGGCATGTAGGCCAGCACATCTTCCGCGCTGGTCAGCTTGTCAAACTCGGCGCCTGCTTCGGCTCGGTCGATCAAGGAGCTGTGAGTGTGCACCACGCCCTTGGGGTTGCCCGTGGTGCCCGAGGTGAAAAACATCGCCGCCACATCGGTATAGGCTGCTTTTTCAACCTCTTGCGCGTAAAACTGGGGATGCTGCTGCGCAAACACCCCGCCGGCAGCGATCAACTCTTCGAGTGCGCCCAGGCCCTCTTCGGTGTACTTGCGCAGGCCGCGTGGGTCGTCGTAATAAATATGGGTGAGTTGCGGGCACTGCTCACGCACCTCCAGCATTTTGTCGACCTGCTCCTGGTCTTCCACCACGGCAAAGCGCACTTCGGCGTTGGTGATGGGAAACACGCATTCGGCGGCCGCTGCGTCCTGGTACAGAGGCACCGGAATCGCGCCCAGCGACTGCGCGGCCAGCATGGTGGCGTACAGCCGTGGGCGGTTGGAGCCCACCACAATCAGGTGCTCGCCGCGCTGCAAGCCTGCCTGGTGCAAACCACAGGCCACAGACTGGACCAGACGGGCCAGATCGGCCCAAGTGGTGGTTTGCCAAATGCCATATTCCTTCTCGCGCAGTGCGGGCGCTGTGGGGCGCTCGGCAGCGTGCTTGAGCATCAAACGGGGAAACGTTGTTTGCATGACCTGACCTGTCTCCAAAAACGGTGCATCGAATGCAATGCGACTGAACTGGAAGGCATGTTAGGCAGTCATTTGACGCCAAGTTGTCGTTTAGACGACAATTCAGGGAAGACCCCTAGCGCATCTGACCGCTTCCTGACAAACACCACACTCGCCATGGCCCAAGAAAACAGCGTCTACCAGCGTCGCCGAGCACCCACCGAAACCGAGCTGCAGATGATCCCGTGGCTGCACTTGCTCAGCCCGCAAGAGCGCCTAGAAATCGTGCCGCAGCTGGTGGTCAGTGACCCGCAGGTGGGCGACTATGTTTGCCGCGTTGGCCGCCCGGTGACTTTCTGGTTTGGCGTGATCTCGGGCTTGCTGAAAATGAGCAGTGACAACGAAAGCGGCCAGACCATGACCTTCACCGGGGTGCCGCCGGGCGGCTGGTTTGGCGAGGGTACGGCGCTCAAACGCGAGGTTTACCGCTACAACATCCAGGCCTTGCGCCCCAGTGTGGTGGCCGGCATGCCGTTGGAGACCTTTCACTGGTTGATCGATCACTCACTGGGTTTCAACCGTTTCATCATGCAGCAGCTCAATGAACGGCTGGGGCAGTTCATCGCAGCCCGTGAAATGGACCGCATGAACAACCCCGAACTGCGTCTGGCGCGCAACCTGGCGGCCTTGTTCAACCCGGTGCTGTTTTCCGGCGTGGGCGAGGTGCTGCGCATCACCCAGCAAGAGCTGGCCTACCTGGTGGGCCTGTCGCGCCAACGCGTGAACGAGGCGCTGCGCGTGCTGGAAGCGCACCAGCTCATCCGCGTGGAATATGGCGGGCTGAGGATTCTGGATTTGCAGGGGCTGCGCACAGCCCAGTTTTGAGTTGTAAAAGAGGGACAATTAGCGACCGGTCGGTTCGGCCCATTTCAGCTTCTTGAGATACCCCACATGACACAGCCCCCCGCTTTCAAACGCGCCCCCCGCCCTGAAGGCAAAGGCGAGACTGCCGCGCCCAGTGGCACCTCGCGCCTGAACAAACGCATGGCCGAGCTGCGCATGTGCTCACGGCGTGAAGCCGATGCCTGGATCGAGCAAGGTTGGGTCAAAGTCAACGGCCAGCCCGCGACCATGGGCCAACAGGTCACCTTGTCAGACCGCATCACCATTGACAAAGCCGCCGAGCAGCAACAAGACCGGCAAGTGACCATCTTGCTGCACAAGCCCATGGGCTATGTGAGCGGTCAGGCCGAAGACGGGCACGAACCCGCCATCACCCTGATCAACCCACGCAGCCACTGGGCTGGCGACCTGTCCAAACTGCGCTTCACCCCGCCGCACCTGCGCGGGCTGGCTCCGGCCGGGCGGCTCGACATTGATTCGACGGGCCTTTTGGTGCTGACCCAAGACGGCCGCGTGGCGCGCCAGCTGATCGGTGAAGACTCGGAGATGGAAAAAGAATACCTGGTGCGCGTGGCCTACACCGGCCACGAAAACACCGCCGCTGCCACCGCCGCATCGGCCACCTATGGCGGCAAGACCAACCAGCTCACGGCCATCGGCGACTTCGACCGCGTAAGTGCCAACGTACAAGCCGTGTTTCCGAAGGCGCTGCTGGAGCGCCTGCGCCACGGCCTGAGCCTGGACGGCAAACCGCTCAAGCCCGCCAAGGTCGACTGGCAAAACCCCGAGCAACTGCGCTTTGTGCTGACCGAAGGCAAAAAGCGCCAGATTCGACGCATGTGCGAGCAAGTGGGCCTGAAAGTCGTGGGCCTCAAGCGCATTCGCATGGGCGGCGTGCAACTGGGGCAAATGCCACCGGGCACATGGCGCTATCTGGGCCCCAACGAGTCGTTTTAAGGCCCCTTGAAATCTTGCCTAACGCCCCCAGCTGTGGGGCGTTTTGGTTTTCTAAACTTCCTTTTTTTGAGACGCCATGAGCAAACAAACCCATGCCTTTCAGGCCGAAGTCGCACAACTGCTGCACCTGGTCACCCATTCGCTGTACTCCAACCAAGAGATCTTTCTGCGCGAGCTGATCTCCAACGCGTCCGACGCCTGCGACAAGCTGCGCTTTGAAGCGCTCAACAACAACGCCCTGTACGAAGACGCGCCCGAGTTGCAGGTGCGCCTGTCCTTCGACAAAGCCGCCAAGACGCTGACCATCACCGACAACGGCATCGGCATGACGGCGCAAGAAGCGATCGACCACCTGGGCACCATCGCCAAGAGCGGCACCAAGGACTTCATGAGCAAGCTCAGCGGAGACCAAAAAGCCGACGCGCAGCTGATTGGCCAGTTCGGTGTGGGCTTTTATTCGGGCTTCATCGTCGCCGAAAAAATCACTGTGGAAACCCGCCGCGCAGGCGCCAAGCCCGAAGAGGGCGTGCGCTGGATCAGCGGCGGCACGGGCGACTTTGAGGTCGAGACCCTCACCCGCGCCGAACGCGGCACCAGCGTGATCTTGCACCTGCGCGAAGACGCGCTGGAATACGCCAACACCTGGAAGCTCAAGGAAATCGTCGGCAAATACTCCGACCACATCAGCCTGCCCATCCTGATGGAAAAGGAAGAGTGGAAAGACGGCGAACTGATCGACCCTAAAGACGAAAACGGCGGCCGCAAACCCGGCGGCATGGTCAAGACGGGCGAGTGGGAAACCATCAACAAGGCCAGCGCCTTGTGGACCCGCCCCAAGAAAGACATCACCGACGAGCAGTACGCCGACTTCTACAAACAGATCAGCCGCGACTTTGAGGCCCCGCTGACCTGGACCCACAACCGCGTGGAAGGCAGCACCGAATACACCCAGCTGCTCTACATCCCGTCCAAGGCCCCAAACGACCTGTGGAACCGCGACAAGAAGGCGGGCATCAAGCTGTACGTCAAGCGCGTGTTCATCATGGACGACGCCGAGGCACTGATGCCCAGCTACCTGCGCTTTGTGAAGGGCGTGGTGGACTCGGCCGACCTGCCGCTGAACGTGAGCCGCGAACTGCTGCAGGAAAGCCGCGACGTGAAAGCCATCCGCGAGGGCTGCACCAAGCGGGTACTGTCCATGCTGGAGGACCTGGCCAAGCACGACAAGGCGCCTGAAGCGACCGACGGCGTCACCGATGTCTTGTCGGAAGAAGACAAAGCCAAGATCGGCCAGTATTCCAAGTTCTACGCCGAGTTCGGCGCGGTGCTGAAAGAAGGCCTGGGCGAAGACTTTGCCAACAAAGACCGCCTGTCCAAGCTGCTGCGCTTCGCGTCGACCACCAGCGACACTGTCAGCGTGAGCTTTGCCGACTACAAAGCCCGCATGAAAGAAGGCCAGGACGCGATTTACTACATCACCGCCGACACCCTGGCCGCCGCCAAGAACAGCCCACAGCTGGAAGTCTTCAAGAAAAAAGGCATCGAAGTGCTGCTCATGACCGACCGCGTGGACGAGTGGGCGCTCAACTTCGTGCACGAGTTCGACGGCACGCCGCTGCAAAGCGTGGCCAAAGGCGCGTTTGACCTGGGCAAGCTGCAAGACGAAGAAGAAAAGAAAGCCGCCGAAGAAGCCGCAGAAACCTTCAAGCCCGTGCTGGCCAAACTGAAAGAAGCGCTGAAAGACAAAGCCGAAGACGTGCGCGTGACCAGCCGCCTGGTCGACAGCCCCGCCTGCCTGGTGGTGACCGACGACGGCATGAGCATGCAACTGGCCCGCATGCTCAAGCAAGCCGGTCAACAAGCGCCTGAAGTCAAGCCTGTGCTGGAAGTCAACCCCGAGCACGCGCTGGTCAAAAAACTCGACGGTTCGGTCCACTTCCACGACCTGGCCCACATCCTGTTTGACCAAGCCCTGCTGGCCGAAGGCGGTTTGCCCGCAGACCCTGCGGCTTATGTGAAGCGGGTCAATGCACTGCTGAGCTGATCGGCGACCGCCCCAGCAAAAAGCCCCGTCGGACTTGCGTCTGACGGGGCTTTTCTGATCCGTGGCTCATGGCTATGAGCCTGCGCTCCACGCCTGTCTATCACCCCACTCTGTCGCCACTCACCCGGTCAAACAAATGCGACTGCTCGGCCGACCATTGCAGGTGCACCGCATCGCCCACGCTCGCTTGCAGCACGCCCGGCACGCGGGCCGTGAGCTTGCCTGCGGCGGTGTCCACCGTGGCGTAGGTTTCGGGACCGGTGGGCTCGATCATGCTGAGCGTGCCAGGCAGGCCTTGGGCCGCAAAGCTGATGCTCTCGGGGCGCAGGCCATAAACCAGCTCGGCGTTGCCATGCGCTTGCAGGGCCGTGCGTTGCGCGTCGGTGATGGCCAGCTCCACACCATGGGCGGTCAAGGAAGCGCCCACACGATGCGCATCCAGCATGTTCATGGCCGGTGAGCCAATGAACTCGGCCACAAAACGGTTGGCCGGGCGGTTGTAGATTTCGCTGGGTGTGCCGAACTGTTGCACCAGGCCGTCTTTCATCACGGCGATGCGGTCGCCCAGCGTCATGGCTTCGACCTGGTCGTGCGTCACGTACACCGTGGTGGTTTGGGTGCGCTGGTGCAGCAGCTTGATCTCGGCGCGCATTTCCACGCGCAGCTTGGCGTCCAGGTTGGACAGCGGCTCGTCAAACAAAAACAGCTTGGGGTCACGCGCCAAGGCCCGGCCCATGGCCACGCGCTGACGCTGGCCGCCCGAGAGTTGCCCGGGCTTGCGGTCGAGCAGGTGGCCGATTTGCAGCATGGCCGACACACGGTCCACGGCGGCTTTGCGCTCGGCCTTGGGCACCTTGCGAATCTCCAGACCGAAGGCGATGTTTTGCGCCACGGTCATGTTGGGGTAGAGCGCGTAGCTCTGGAACACCATGGCGATGTCGCGGTCCTTGCTGGGCAAGTTCGTCACATCGCGCTCACCGATGTGGATGCTGCCGCTGCTGGGGTGATCCAAGCCCGCGATCATCGACAGCAGCGTGGATTTGCCGCAGCCGGACGGGCCGACCAAAATCAGAAATTCACCGGCATTGATCTCCAAATCAATGCCTTTCAGGATGTGGACCGTGTCGTTGTAGGTCTTGTGGATGTTGCGAATGGCGAGTGCGCCCATGGTCTTTTCCTTTAGCCCTTGACGGCGCCAGCCGTCAGGCCGCGCACGAAATATTTACCCGCCACCACGTACACGAACAAGGTGGGCAATGC
This sequence comes from Limnohabitans sp. YIMB22184, assembly GCF_048020265.1. GTDB lineage: Bacteria > Pseudomonadota > Gammaproteobacteria > Burkholderiales > Burkholderiaceae_C > Limnohabitans_A. Next base: position 111,190 of record NZ_CP171843.1, on the reverse strand, counting down.
CGCGATCAGCGCGGCGGCCATGTCCACGTTGTATTCCTTGACGGCGCTGGAGGTGTTGGCCAGGTTGTTCAGGCCCACGGTGATCGGTTTGCTGTCGGCGCCCGAGAACACCACGCCGTACAAAAAGTCGTTCCAGATGTTGGTGAACTGCCAGATCAGCGTGACCACCAAAATCGGCAAAGACAGCGGCAACACGATGCGACGGAAAATCATCCAAAAACCTGCGCCATCGAGTTGCGCGGCTTTGATCAATTCATCGGGCAAGCCGATGTAGTAATTGCGAAAGAACAGTGTTGTCGAGGGGATACCGGCCACGATGTGCACCAGCATCAAACCCCACACCGAACTGGCCACACCCAGCCAGCCCAGCACCTGGCTCATGGGCAGCAGCACCACCTGCATGGGCATGAACACGCCAAACAGCATGAAGGCGAACAGGGTCTCACTGCCGCGAAACTTCCACTTGCTGAGCACATAGCCATTGAGCGAGCCGATCAAGGTGGACAGCAGTACCGCAGGCACTACCATCACGATCGAGTTCCAGAAGAAAGGTTGGAGTCCTTCGCACTGCACACCGGTGCAGGCGCTACCCCAGGCTTTGAACCAAGCGTCCAGCGTGGGCGCGGTAGGCAAGCTCAGCAAGTTGCCCGTGCGCAGTTGCTCGGCGTCTTTCAGCGAGGTGGTCAGCATCACATACAGCGGCACCAAAAACCAGGCTGCGAACAGCAGCAGCATGGACCACAGAATCAGGCGATGAAAATTCAGGCGGTTCATCGTTTGCTCCGCAATTCAGAGTACAGGTAAGGCACCACAATCGCCGCCACGGTGGCCAGCATCACGGTGGCGCTGGCCGCGCCCACGCCGATCTGGCCGCGTGTGAAGGCGGTGGCGTACATGAAAGTGGCGGGCAAATCGGTCGCATAACCGGGCCCCCCTGCAGTGAGCGCCATCACCAAATCGAAGCTCTTGATGGCCAAGTGCGAGACCACCATCAGCGTGCTGAAAAACACCGGGCCCAGGCTCGGCAAAATGATGCGCCAGTAAATGATGGGCAAGCTCGCGCCGTCCACTTGCGCTGCTTTGATGATCGAATCGTCAATGCCACGCAACGCGGCCAAAAACAGCGCCATGACAAAGCCCGCGCTTTGCCACACGCCCGCAATCACCACGCAGTAGATGGCCATGTCCTGATCGACCAGCCACTCGAACTGGAAATCTTCGAAACCCCAGCTGCGCATCAAATGCTGTAAACCCAGGCCAGGATTCAAAATCCACTTCCACGCGGTGCCTGTGACGATGAACGAGATCGCCATGGGGTACAGGTAGATGGTGCGCAAGACGCCTTCGCCGCGCACCTTCTGGTCGAGCAGGATGGCCAGCAACACGCCCAACGCCATCGCACCGCCGATGAAACAAAAACCAAACACCGCCATGTTGGTCATGGCCACACGGAAGCGGTCGCTGTCCAGCAGCGCCGCATAGTGCTGCAGACCCGCAAATTCGTAATTGGGCAGCAGGCGAGAGGCGGACAGGGACAAATAACCGTTCCAGGCCATCAAGCCGTAGATGAACAGCAGCGACAGCACAAAGCTGGGCGCGATGACCAACTTGGGCAGCCAGGCGACTTGCTGGGGGGAGGATACAGACATGGGTGATCCAATCAGGGGCCGACGCGGGCTGCAAGCTTGTGACCTGCAGCCCGATGGCTCAGCGAAATAACAGACTCAGATCAGTTCAACCTTGAGGTTCATGGATGGCCACGCTTTGCTTGCCATGACAGCATCCACCAACTCAACGACTCACTTGACCTTGGCGGCCGAAGCGATCTTGGCTTGCGCGTCTTTCGTGCTCATCTTGTCGTCGTTCCAGAACTGGCTAACGGCGTCTTGGATCGCGCCAGAAGTGGCCGAGCCGATGGCCATGCCGTGCGCCACAGAAGGCACCAAGCCGCCGCTCTTGGCTGTTGACACGAAGTCGTTGGAGCTGAGTTTGGCGCAGTCGTCAAACTTGGCCAGGTTCATGTTCAGACGCACAGGGATGGAGCCCTTGTTCAGGTTGAACACTTCCTGGAAGTCAGTGGACATGATGGCCGAGGCCAGATCTTTCTGGGCCTTGGTGTTGGCATCGTTCTTCAGCTTGAACATGGCGAACGAGTCGACGTTGAAGGTGAACGACTTGGCAGTGCCCGGCGCAGCTGCGCAGGTGAAGTCAGCGCCAGGCTTCTTGCCCGCGGCCACAAACTCTCCCTTGGCCCAGTCACCCATCAACTGCATGCCCGCCTCGCCCTTGATGACCATGGCGGTGGCCAGGTTCCAGTCGCGACCTGGCGCGTTCTTGTCGGTGTAGGTCTTGACCTTCTTGAAGGTGTCGAGCACCTTGGTCATGGTGGCACCGGTCAAAGTGGGCTGGTCCAGTTGTACCAAGGCTTTTTTGTAGAAGTCGGCACCGCCAACGCCCAGCGCCACGCTCTCGAAGGTGGTGAAGTCTTGCCAGTTTTGACCCCCGTGCGCCACGGGGATGATGCCGGCCTTCTTCAGCGCCTCGGCCGCAACAAAGAACTCATCCCAGTTGGTCGGCACTTTGGCACCGGCTTTCTTGAACGCATCATTGCTGGCCCACAGCCAGTTCACGCGGTGCACGTTCACCGGGGCGGCAATGTAGTTGCCCTTGTATTTCATGACATTGGCGACCACGGGCGGCAGCAAGTTGTCCCACTTCTCGGCCTTGGCCACATCGTCGATGTTGGCCAGCACGCCTTCTGCAGCCCATTCTTGCAAAGCAGGGCCTTTGATCTGCGCAGCGGCTGGGGCATTGCCCGACACTACGCGCGACTTGAGCACGGTCATGGCGTTGTCACCACCGCCACCTGCCACGGCAAAGTCTTTCCAGGTGTGGCCTTTGCCTTGCAGTGTGGCCTTCAGCGCTGCGGCCGATTTGGCTTCGCCACCGCTGGTCCAGTAGTGCAGCACTTCCACTTCACCGGCATGGGCCGCCACGGTCAGCACGGCAGCTGTGGCCAAGATCGAACGCTGGAACATTTTCAAAGTTTTCAAGAGAGTCTCCCGGTTGAGGCACACAAGGCCCTGAGTTGATGTGCGAGGGAGCGGATGAGCCGGCCATCACCTCGACGGGCAAATATTAATGTTTCGTTAATTTATTAACACTAGGTTAAACCCTGAGTGCCCATGCGCCAGGATGCGAGGCCACGGGCTGAACAATCCATTAAGCTTGCAGCCATGAAATTGCTGCTTGCCGAAGACGACGCCATGCTGGCCGATGCCCTGCAAACTCAGCTGGGCGGCGCCGGTTTTACGGTGGAACACGCGCCCAATGGGGCAGTGGCCGACTACTTGCTGAACAAACAAGCTTTCGACATTGCCGTGCTGGACATCGGCTTGCCCATGCTGGACGGCTTGGCGGTGTTGCAGCATGTGCGCCAAACCCAACCCACTTTGCCTGTGGTCTTGTTGACGGCCCGCGATGCCTTGGACGACCGGGTTGCCGGCCTGCAGGCTGGGGCCGACGATTACGTGACCAAACCTTTTGACTTTCCAGAGTTATTGGCCCGCTTGCAAGCCCTGCTTCGGCGCAGCCAACCGGCCAACACACCGACATGGGCAGGCGAGCTGACGCTGGACAAGGCCACACGCCGCGCCATGTTGGCGGGCGAGCCCTTGGAGTTGAGCGGGCGCGAATGGACACTTTTGGAATTGCTGGTGCAGCAACGCGACCAGGTGGTGACCAAAGAGCAGATTCACCAGGCCTGGGCTGACGACAGCGGCGAGACCGGTGGCGGCAACTCGATCGAGGTCTACATCCACCGACTGCGGCGCAAGCTCGAAGGGGCACGCCTGAGCATACGGACCGTGCGCGGTTTGGGGTATTTGCTCGAAACCGAGGCATGAACCACCCTCACCTTCCCACCGGCCAAGCGGGCGTCTCACTGGCCCGGCAGTTGTTGTTGTGGGTGCTGCTGCCACAACTGGTGCTGTGGATGACCGGGGGGGTGGCCACCTACCGCTTCGCAGCGGGTTATGCCAACGAGGCGATTGACGCCAGCTTGCTGCAAGCGAGCCGCTCGCTGGCCAGGCAGCTCAAGCCCATTGGCAATGGCCTGTTGATTGACTTTCCACGCGCGGCGCAAGACGTGCTCGAAGCCGACCCCGCAGACCGCCAACTCTACATGGTCAGCTCACCGCCCGGGCAATTCATTTTGGGCAACCAGGCTCTGCCGCCGCCCCCGGCACACCACAGTGACGAGCCGCCGGCATTGAACACGCCGTATTTTTATGACGGCACCATGCCAGTCAATGGCCGCGCGGCCCTGCACACCCCAACAGGTCAGCCACTGCGGCTGGTGGCGCTGTACCTGAGTTTTGGCGACGACGGCGCAGCGCAGCAAACGATGCTGGTGCAGGTGGCACGCAGCAGCGCCAACCGCGAAGAACTGGCCCGGCGCATTTTGGTGGACATGCTGCTGCCCATGTCGAGCCTGGTGCTGCTGATGACGGTGATCGTGTGGCTGGGCATCCGGGCAGGGCTGGCACCGCTGGGCCGTTTGCGCCAGCAGGTCGAAGGCCGCGCCCCCACGGACCTGGCCCCTTTGCAGCTGGCCTCGGCCCCACGTGAACTGTGGTCACTGGCCACGGCCATCAACACCTTGCTGTCGGCGGTGCAAAACACCGTGGCCACGCAAAAGCGTTTCATTGGCGATGCCGCACACCAACTGCGCACACCGCTGGCGGGCCTCAAAAGCCAGACCGAAATCGCCCTGCAGTCCACCACCGACCCCGAGCTGCGTGCCCGTTTGCAGCGCGTGCATGACAGCGCCACACGCAGCGCGCACCTGGTCAATCAGTTGCTCACACTGGCGCGTGCCGAGCCTGAATCGGTCATGGCCCAGGACCGCAAACGCTTTGACTTGCAACGCCTGGCCCAAACGCTGACGGCCGAATGGGTGCCGCGTGCACTGCGAGCGCACATCGATCTGGGCTTGGACGAGCGCGCCACTGCACCGGTCTGGATCGAGGCCAACGAGCTGCTGGTGCGCGAGGCCCTGAGCAACCTGATCGACAACGCGCTGCAATATGCCGGCGCGGGCAGTCAGGTGACCGTGCGTGTGGCTGCAGACATGGCCGGCGCCAAACCGCAGGCCTTGCTGCAAGTCTCGGACAGTGGGCCAGGTTTGTCCCAAGCGGACCGCGAACGCGTGTTCGAGCGGTTTGTACGGGCGAGCGATGTGGGCCAAGGCTGTGGCCTGGGCTTGGCCATCGTGAAGGAAATCGTGGAGCGTCACCAAGGCGAAGTCCAGCTTGGCGGGGTGAAGCCCCACGGCCTGTGCGTATCGATCCATTTTCCGCTGTCACCGACGCCCACAAATTGAACCCGGCTGGTAACTCGATCCACCCCAAAGACACACTCGGGCTGATAACCTGCCGTGCACAAATTGACCAAGCCACTTAAACGAATCCATGACCCACGCTCCAGACCCAAACCCTCGCCTGCTGGGCGACATCGGCGGCACCAACGCGCGCTTTGCCCTGGCGCACGGCGACGGCTCGCCCCTCACGCACGAAATGACCCTGCCCACTGGGCAATTTCCCGATCTGGCAGCGGCTGCACAGGCCTATTTGCAACAGGTGGGGCAAGCTGCGGTGCAAGAGGCCTGCATTGCCATTGCCAACCCGATCGACGGCGATGTGCTGAAGATGACCAACAACCATTGGCAGTTTTCGATCGAGGCCACGCGCCAGGCGCTGGGCCTGGACAAGCTGCTCATGCTCAACGACTGGGAAGCCATGGCCATGGCAGCACCCGCCTTGAGGGGCCCCGATCTGGAACAAATCGGCTCGGGTGAGCCGGTGCCCGATGCGCCCAAAGGCCTGATCGGCCCGGGCACAGGCCTGGGTGTGTCGTCTTTGGTGCGCTCACGCCGGGGCGACTGGGTGCCCATTGCCGGCGAAGGCGGGCATGTCAGCCTGTCACCCACCTGCGAGCGCGAGGCCGACATCCTGCGCATCTTGTGGCGCACCTACCCGCACGTCTCGGCCGAACGGGCCATTTCGGGCATGGGCCTGGAGAACTTGTACCGGGCCATTTGCGAGCTGAACCGCACCGAGGCCGAACCCTTGACCGCTGCACAAGTGACGGCGCGCGCCTTGGCCGTAAAAGATGGCGCCTGCGAAGAAGCCCTGGAGCGCATGTGCCGCCTGTTGGGCAACGCCGCTGCCAACCTGGCGGTGACGCTGGGGGCGCGGGGCGGCATCTACATTGGGGGCGGCATCGTTGGCCGTTTGGGCGACTACTTTGCACAGTCGGGCTTTCGCGCCGCCTTTGAGGTCAAAGGCCGCTTTGAAGGCTACATGCAACGCATCCCGACCTACGTGATCCGCGCCGAGCAACCGGCCCTGATTGGCTGCGCGATGGCGCTGGGCTTGCAAACCGTCCGGCGCTGAATTCAAACGCTGAGTGGGTCTTCCTGCATCTGCTCGACTTGCTCTTGCAGCATCAGAACCTGGCCGCGCCAGTAATCGGGCGTGCCGAACCAAGGGAAGTTGACCGGAAAAATCGGGTCTTCCCAGCGCCGCGCCAACCAGGCGCTGTAATGGATCAGGCGCAGGGTGCGCAGCGGCTCGATCAGGCGCAACTCGGCGCGGTCAAAGTCACGCACCTGTTCGTACCCTTCGAGCAGGACTGACAGCTGCTGCGTGCGCTGACGGCGGTCGCCGGACAGCAGCATCCACAGGTCTTGTACCGCAGGGCCCATGCGGGCGTCGTCCAGGTCCACAAAGTGCGGGCCGCCACCGGGCAGCTCGGTGGGGGTCCACAAGATGTTGCCCGGATGGCAGTCGCCGTGCAGGCGAATCAGGCGGCGTTCCGATGCACCTTCCGCCATTTGTTCTTGCACCAAGGCCAGCGCCGCCGCAAAGGCCTCGCGCCATTCGCGCTCGACTTCCAACGGGATCATTTGGTGCGTTTGCAGGCACTCGGCGGGCTCCAGCGCAAAGGTCTGCACATCGAGCGTGGGCCTGTGCACAAAGGACTTGGCCGCGCCCACGGTGTGGATGCGGGCCAAGAAACGGCCGATCCATTCGAGGACTTCAAAGTCGTCCAGCTCCGGCGTACGGCCGCCGCGCAAGGGGCTGACCGAAAAATCAAAGCCTGCACTTTGGTGCAGGGTCTGGCCGTTCAGAACCAAGGGCGCAACCACGGGCACTTCATTGGCCAGGAGTTCGGCCGCGAAGTCGTGCTCTTCCTGAATCTGCGCCTGGCTCCAGCGGCCGGGTCGGTAAAACTTGAGGACCACGGCCGCGCTGCCCTGAACGGGTTCATCCAGGTGCGCACGGTACACGCGGTTTTCGTAAGAGCTGAGCGCCAGCAAACGGCCGTCGGGCCACAGGCCCAGATCGGTCAGGGCGTCCATCACCCGGTCAGGGGTGAGTTCGGCGTAGGGGTGCAAGGCGTGGGCATCGGTCATGCACCGATTGTGGCGCACGCCCGACGTCTACTGGCCGGTAAACCGTGCAGCGCGTTTTTCCACAAACGAGCGCACGCCCTCGGCCGCGTCTTCGCTGCGCGACAAGCGTTGCTGCACGGGCAAAAAGTCGTGCATGGCCACCAGCGGTCCATGCTCCACCGCTTTGAGCACGTTTTGCCGTGTAGCCACCACCGCCAGCGGGGCCTGGGCGGCGATTTGCTCGGCGATGCGCAGGGCCTCGGGCAAAAGGCTGCCCGCGGGCACCACCTTTTGCACAAAGTTCAGGCGCAGGGCTTCGGCGCTGTCAAACACATCGGCCGTGAGCAAATGCAAAAGCGCATTGCCCATGCCAGAGCGCTCGGCCATGCGCAGCGTGGCCCCGCCCGTGGCCATGATGCCGCGCTGCACTTCCAATTGCGAGAACCGGCAGTCGTCGGCCGCGACCACGATGTCGGCGGCCAGCATCAGTTCAATGCCCAGCGTGTAAGTGATGCCCTGCACCGCCACCACCATGGGTTTGACGCGGCGGCGGTAGCCTTCCATGCCCAGGTTCAGCGGGTCCACCAGCCCCAGCGGCACGGCTTTTTCGCCGCGCTGCATGAGCGGCGCAATGGTGGGCAAGTCCAGCCCGGCCGTGAAATGCGCACCCGCAGCACACAACACGCCCACACGCAGGGCCGGGTCGTCGTCGAGCCGGGTATAGGCCTCGCCCAGCTCGCGGTACATCTTGGGCGTGAAACCGTTGCGCTTGGCAGGGCGGTTGATGCAGATTTGAAGGACCGCACCGTGCACGCTGCAGTCGATCTGGCCTTCGGGGTGGGGGGTGGTGTTCATGACACCATGTTAGAGGTCGACATGGCGATGCCGTGTTCACGAACGTGACAGCATGGCGGTTCACCCCGCCGTTATGAGTCGGGGAGTAGCGCAGGACTGAACGGATCAGGGGCGACGCGTGTTTGAGCGAAGCGAGTTTGCGGCGAACCCCGTTCAGGCCGGGCAACGCAGCGTGCCCGGAGCGCTAGCGGAGGGACGATGAATCCGGCTCGCCTTCTCTTTGCTTACTTTCTCTTGGCGAAGCAAGAGAAAGTGAGTCGCCCGCCGGGGCGAGACCCGGCTTGGTGGTGAAAGTCTCGCAAGCCAAATGGACGGCAATCCAAGGATCGTCCGACAAGCACTTCAGTACTTGTAAACGCCCTGCCCGGTCTTGCGGCCCAAGCGGCCTGCGGCCACCATTTCTTTGAGCAAGGGGCTGGGGCGGTATTTGCTGTCGCCGAACTCCTTGAGGTAGACCTCCATCACGGCCAGACACACGTCCAGACCGATCATGTCGGCCAACGCCAGCGGGCCAATCGGCTGGTTACAACCGAGCTTCATGCCTGCGTCAATCGCCTCGGCTTCGGCCAGGCCCTCGCCCAGCACAAAGAAAGCTTCGTTGATCATGGGCACCAGGATGCGGTTGACCACAAAGCCGGGAGCGTTCTTGACGGTGATCGGGGTCTTGCCCAGGGCCAGCGCCATGTCGTGCACCGCGTCGTGTGTGGCGTCGCTGGTCTGCAGGCCACGGATGATTTCCACCAGCGCCATCATGGGAACGGGGTTGAAGAAGTGCATGCCAATGAAGCGGTCCGCACGCTGCGTGGCAGCGGCCAATTGGGTGATCGAGATCGACGAGGTGTTGGACGCGATGATCACATTGGGGGCCAGCAGGGCGTCCAGTTGCTTCAAAATCTTGACCTTGAGTTCGTGGTTTTCGGTCGCGGCTTCGATGACCAGCTGGGCGCCTTTGAGGTCGTCGTAGTTGCTGGAGCCTTGGATGCGGGCCAGCGCTGCAGCCTTGTCGGCCTCGCTGATTTTTTCTTTCTTGACCAGACGGTCCAGGCTGCTGGCCACGGTGGCCACGCCCTTGGCCACGGCCGCATCAGAAATATCGACCATCACCACCTGGATGCCCGACACCGCACACGCCTGTGCGATGCCATTGCCCATGGTGCCTGCGCCAATGATGCCTACGGTCTGGATGCTCATGTTTTTTCCTTGAGAGAATCTAATGGGTATGAATGAATGAAATATCTTAGCGGGTGAACCTGAACCAGTTCATTTCGTCAGCTGCGAAACCGCTTCCTGGTGAGCGCCAGCGCCACCCAGAACGACACCACCGCAAACCCCGCCAGCACCAACACATGGCGCAGCGGCTGGTCTGGCCAGCGGTCCAGAAACAGGGGGCGTACCAGGTCCACAGCCACCGACAAGGGCAGCCAGTCGGCGATGACGCGCACAAAACCGGGCAATTGCTCACGCGGGAAAAAGATACCCGAGAGGAACATCATGGGCGTGAGGAACAGGGTGAAGTAATAGGTGAAGAAGTCGTAGCCTTTGGCCAGCGCGTTGAAGATCAACGCCATGCAACTGAAGGTGATGCCCACGCCCAGCAGCACAGGCCAAGCCCCCAAGAGTTTCCAGCTGTGGCTGATGCCCAAGGCGAGCATCACACCCAAGATAGCCGTGACGGTGAACAGCGCTTTGAACGCGGCCCATAGCATTTCGGCCAGCACCACGTCATCGAGTCGTACCGGGGCGTTCATGATGCCGTCCCAGGTTTTTTGCACATGCATGCGGGAGAACGCCGAGTACAGCGCTTCAAACGTTGCCGCATTCATGGCGCTCATGCAGATGCTGCCGCTGGCCAGATACAGGATGTAGGGCACTTTCTCGCCGCCCAGCTCGATCTGCCCGACCAGGGCCCCAAGGCCGTAACCAAAGGCGACCAACCACATCAGCGGCTCGGCGATGTTGCCCACCAGGCTGGGGATGGCCAGCTTTTTCCAGACCAGCCAGTTGCGCTGGAACACAGGCCACCAGCGCATGGACAGACGGGGCGCGGCCCAAATGTTGTTTTGAATTTGGCTCATGGTCAGCCTTCCTCTCGGATCTGGCGTCCGGTCAATTTCAAAAACAGATCTTCCAGGTTGGAAGGTCTGTGCAAGGTCCGAAGCGCGGGCCAAGCCTGCAGTGCGCTCATCAAGGCGCGGCTGTCCTGGGTGTAAAAGAAAACCGTTTCGCCGCTGACCTCGACACGCCCGGCCAGAGCTTTCAGGATGGCTTCTTGCGCCAGCGCCACCGCGCCTTGGCCAAACACCTCGACCACTTCGGGCTCCAGGTGCTCGGCGATCAAATCGCGGGGTTTACCTTCGGCAATCTTGCGGCCCTGGTCCAGCACCAAGAGGCGACTGCACAGGCGCTCGGCTTCGTCCATGAAGTGGGTGGTCAGCAAGATGGATTTGCCCTCTTGCAGCAGCACTTGCAGGCGCTCCCACATCAGGTGCCGCGCCTGCGGGTCCAGGCCCGTGGTGGGCTCGTCCAGCATCAAGAGCTGCGGGTGGTTGATAAGCGCACGCGAGAGGCTCAAGCGCCGCTTCATGCCGCCCGACAACTCGCCGGGCTTGGCTTGGGCTTTGTGACTGAGGGCCCCAAATTCGAGCAGCTGCGGAATGCGCTCACGGATCACGGCGTCGGGCAGGCCGAAGTAGCGACCAAAGACCAGCAGGTTTTCCTCGGCGGTGAAGTCCGGGTCCAGCGTGTCCATTTGCGCCACCACGCCCAGGCGGGCCTTGATGGCCAGCGCGTCACGCGGCATTTGCAGGCCTTCAAAATAGCGGATGTCGCCACTGCCCGGCTCGGACAAGCCCAGGCACATGCGCAGCGTGGTGGTTTTGCCCGCGCCGTTGGGGCCGATCACGCCCAGGCACTCGCCGGGGTTGATGTGGAAAGACAGGTCATTGACCACGGTGGTGTCGCCGTAGCGTTTGACCAGGTGTTCGACCGAAAGCAAAGGGGTGTTCATGGCTGGATTGTGCCTGCTCCCCCACGGGGAAACCCGCGGCCATCGCCCGATAAAATCAGGCCCTTATTCAGAAACGCCCCGGCGGCCTCTTCATGTCCAGCTCTTTCTCCGACCGCGTCGCGGTCTTGCCGCAGTACCTGATCCCCAAACAAGCCCTGACCGCCTTTGCCGGCTGGGTGGCGGGCAGCCAATGGGGGGGCGCCACCACCGGCATCATTGACTGGTTCGTGAAACGCTACAACGTGAACATGGCCGAAGCCGCCAACTCAGACACCGCCAGCTACAAGAGCTTCAACGAATTCTTCACCCGCCCTTTGAAGTCGAGTGCCCGCCCCCTGGCAGCGGCCGACTTGGTGAGCCCCGTGGATGGCGCGATCAGCCAGTGCGGACCTATCGTGGGTGACCAGGTGTTTCAAGCCAAGGGCCACAGCTACAGCACGCAAGCGCTGGTGGGCGGCGACGCGGCATTGGCGGCGCAGTTTCAAGACGGCGAATTTGCCACGCTGTACCTCAGCCCACGCGACTACCACCGCATCCACATGCCTTGCGCCGGGCGGCTCACGCGCATGATTTACGTGCCGGGCGATTTGTTCTCGGTGAACCCGACCACCGCACGCGGTGTGCCGGGCTTGTTTGCCCGCAACGAGCGTGTGGTGTGCGTGTTTGAAGGCGAGCACGGCCCCTTTGTGATGGTGCTGGTGGGCGCCACCATTGTGGGCAGCATGGCCACCGTGTGGCACGGTGTCGTCAACCCGCCGCGCCCGGGCACAGTGCGCGAGTGGACCTACGAGATGGGCAACATCGGCTTGGCCCAAGGCGAAGAGATGGGCCGCTTTTTGCTCGGCTCCACCGTGGTGATGCTGTTTCCCAAAGGGGTGATGCGGTTCAACCAGGACTGGACACCCACCCGGCCCATCGTGATGGGCGAGGCGATGGGGTCAGTGATTTAAATCTCGATCTTGGAGCCCAGCTCCACCACCGCGTTGGTGGGCAGGTTCAAAAACTCGGCTGCGGCGCTCGCGTTGTGGTGCATCTGGGCAAACAGTTTTTCGCGCCAAGTGGCCATGCCACCGCCAATCGTCGGAATCACGATGTCGCGCGACAGGAAATAGCTGGTCATCATCGGGTCGAGCTTGTAGCCCTCGCCTTCAACGGTGGCCAGGGCCGAGGGCAGGTCCGGATTGTCCTTGAAGCCGTAGTTCACGATGACTTGCCAGCAGTCATGGCCCAGCGGGGTGACCTCCAGGCGCTGCTGGGCGTCCATGCGCGGCACTTCGTGGCTGCGCACCGTTACAAACAGGTTGCGCTCGTGCAGCACCTTGTTGTGCTTGAGGTTGTGCAACAAAGCATTGGGCACATTGCCCGGCTCCGCCGTCAGAAACACCGCCGTGCCTTCAACCCGTGTGGGCGGGGCGACGAAAACCGCCTCAAGAAAATCATTCAGCTTGAGCGCGTCGGAGCGCAGTGACTCGTTGAGCAAGCTGCGGCCGTCGTGCCAGGTCAGCATCAAGGTGAATACGGCCGCGCCGATGAGCAGCGGAAACCAGCCGCCGTCAAACAGCTTGAGCAAGTTGGACGCCCAAAAGGCCAGATCGACCACAAAGAAAAAGCCCGTTGCGCCGATGCACAGCGCCAGCGGCAACTTCCAGGCGTAGCGGATCACAAAGAAGGTGAGTACGGTGGTGATGAGCATGTCGGTGCACACCGCAATGCCGTAGGCCGCTGCCAGGTTGCTGGAGGACTTGAACATGACCACGGCCAAAACGATGGCCGTGAACAGGCCCCAATTCACAAAGGGCATGTAGATTTGCCCGGTGTCGGTTTCGCTGGTGTGCAGCACCTGCAGGCGTGGCAAATAACCCAGCTGGATCACCTGTTTGGTCACGCTGAAGGCACCTGAGATGAGGGCCTGCGAGGCGATCACTGTGGCCATGGTCGCCAGACCGACCAGCGGCAACAGGGCCCAGTCAGGGGCCATCATGAAGAAGGGGTTTTTCACGGCCTCGGGCTCGGCCAGCAGCAATGCACCTTGGCCAAAATAGTTCAAGGTCAGGCAAGGCATGACCACGCTGAACCAGGCCAGGCGAATGGGCTTTTTGCCAAAGTGCCCCATGTCGGCATACAGCGCTTCGCCGCCCGTGACACACAACACGACCGCCCCCAAGATGATGAAGGTGGTGCCGGGCTCGTTCCACATGAAGCCCAAAGCGTAGTGCGGGCTGATGGCCAACAAGATTTCGGGGTGGTGCACGATGTGCGACACGCCCAGCACCGCGATGGTGGCAAACCAGACCAGTGTGATCGGGCCAAAAAACTTGCCAATGCCTGCCGTGCCGCGCTTTTGCACCCAGAACAGCCCGAACAGGATCACCAGCGTCAGCGGGATGACATATTTCTTGAAAGCGGGGGAGATGACCTCTAGGCCTTCCACCGCCGACAGCACCGAAATCGCCGGGGTGATGACGCCATCGCCATAAAACAGGCAGGTCCCGAAGATGCCCACCACCAGCAGGACTTTGCGGGTACGTGGACGGTCTTTCACCGATTGGGAAGCCAGTGCCAGCATGGCCACCAGGCCGCCCTCGCCGTGGTTGTCGGCCCGCAGCACCAGCACCACATACTTGACCGACACGATGGTGGTCAGGGTCCAGAAAAAGATGGAGAGGATGCCGTAGACGTTGTCGTGCGTGAAAGGCACATGACCGGAGCCAAAGACCTCTTTCATCGCATACAGCACGCTGGTGCCAATGTCGCCATACACGACGCCGATGGCGCCCAAAGTCAATGCGACAAGAGAAGAACGGGTGGAAGACACGTGCAGTGACCTGACGCGGGTCAAGCCGGATGACAAACAAGGGCGCTATTTTGCGCCCGATTTCAGGCCCGTGTCACCGTACTTCTGTCGATCTTGTTGCGGTGCAGCAACTTCAGTCGTAAACCTCAGCCTCGGGATCGGTCGCTTCCAGCTCGTAGCTGGCCGCCAGCATGGCCAGACGGCCAATCACGCCATACATGTAAAAGCGGTTGGGCACGCTGGCACCAGGTTTGACGCCGGGCTGGGGCAGGTGCGGGGCGTCAGCAAAGGCCAAAGGCACGAAACTGGCGCCCGGCGCGTTCAGGTTTTCGTCCACGCCGCGCTCGGCATGCACGCGGTAAAAGCCTCCCACGACATACCGGTCCATCATGTAAACGACGGGCTCGGCCACGGCGTCGTTGATGCGCTCGTTGGTCAGCACGCCTTCCTGGATGATCACATCGTTGACGGTCTGGCCGTCCTTGATGACGTTCATCTTGTTGCGGGTTTTGCGGTTGAGCGCATCCAGATCGGCCACATCGCGCACCGTCATGATGCCCATGCCATAGGTGCCGTTGTCGGCCTTGACGACCACAAACGGCTTTTCGTTGATGCCGTATTCCTTGTACTTGCGCTTGATCTTGGTCAGCAGCGCATCCACATTGCTGCGCAAGCACTCCATGCCGGTGCCTTCGGCAAAGTTCACGTCGCCGCACTGGCTGAACATCGGGTTGATCAGCCACGGGTCAATGCCCAGCAACTTGCCAAAACGCTTGGCCACTTCTTCGTAGCTCTGGAAGTGCTTGGTCTTGCGGCGCACGCTCCAGCCCGCGTGCAAGGGCGGCAGCAGGTATTGCTCGTGCAGGTCTTCCAGAATGCCCGGGGCACCAGCCGACAGGTCGTTGTTGAGCAAGATGGTGCAGGGGTCGAAATCTTTCAGGCCAAGGCGGTGCTTGCTGCGCACCACAGGTTCGAGCGTCACGCTTTCGCCATTGGGCAACTCGATGGTGGTGGTTTCCTTGATCTCGGGGTTGATCGAGCCCAGGCGCACATTCAGACCGGCCATGTGGAAGATGCGCTGCAGCTGCGCCACATTGGTCAGGTAAAAAGTGTTGCGGGTGTGGTTTTCCGGAATGATCAACAGGTTTTTGGCCTCGGGGCAAATCTTTTCGACCGCCGCCTGGGCTGCCTGTACCGCCAAAGGCAGCATTTCAGGCGTCAGGTTGTTCCAGCCACCGGGGTAGAGGTTGGTGTCCACCGGGGCCAGCTTGAAGCCGGCATTGCGGATGTCCACCGAGGTGTAGAACGGGGGGGTGTGCTCCATCCACTCCAGGCGAAACCAGCGTTCGATCGCGGGCATGGAGTCGAGGATGCGCTGCTCCAGCTCATTGATGGGGCCGGTCAGGGCTGTGACAAGATGGGGAACCATGGGCGACCTTTATGAGGCTGAAATGACAAAAACAAAAGAATCATATGAGGCCGGAGAACGCCTTTGCAAGCACTGACCGGACAAAAAGCGAGGGGCTTGTGCACCACGCCACAAAAAGACCGGGCTCAGCCGCGGACCTCACCCTCGCCCAGCACCACGTACTTGAGTGAGGTCAGCCCCTCGATGCCCACCGGGCCCCGGGCGTGGAATTTGTCGGTGCTGATGCCGATCTCGGCGCCCAAACCGTATTCAAAGCCGTCGGCAAAGCGGGTGCTGGCGTTGACCATGACGCTGGCCGAGTCCACCTCACGCAAAAAGCGCTGGGCGTGCATGTGGTCACGGGTCAGGATAGCGTCGGTGTGGTGGCTGCTGTAGTGGTTGATGTGGGCAATCGCCTCATCCACCCCTTCGACCACCTTGATGCTGATGATGGGGGCGAGGTATTCCTCGGACCAGTCCTGCTCGGTGGCGTCTTTCAAATAGGCCCCAGCGACTTGGCTCAATATGGTCTTGGCTTTGGGGCAGCAGCGCATCTCCACGCCTTTGGCCGCGTAAACCGCCCCAATTTTGGGCAGGAATTCGGCCGCCACGCCACGTGCCACCAGCAAACTCTCGCTGGCATTGCAGGGACTGTACTTTTGCGTCTTGGCGTTGTCGGCCACCCGGACCGCCATGTTGATGTCGCACGGATCGTCCACATAAGTGTGGCAGTTGCCGTCCAGGTGCTTGATGACGGGCACCTTGGCCTCGGCGCTGATGCGCTCGATCAGGCCCTTGCCGCCACGCGGGATGACCACGTCCACAAACTGCGGCATGGTGATGAGTTGGCCCACCGCGACGCGGTCGGTGGTTTGCACCAGTTGCACCGCATCGACCGGTAAACCGCTCTCGGTCAGCGCTTGCTGCACCAGTTGGGCCAAGGCCTTGTTCGATTCAATCGCCTCGGAGCCGCCGCGCAAAATGCAGGCGTTACCGCTTTTGATGGACAGACTGGCCGCCTCGATGGTCACGTTCGGACGGCTCTCGAAAATCATGCCGAACACGCCGATCGGCACCCGCATCTGGCCCACGCGGATGCCGCTGGGCACCTGCTTCATGCCGATGATCTCGCCGATCACATCGGGCATGGCCGCCAATTGCTCGCAGCCTTGGGCGCAAGTCTCTAGCACTTGAGGGCTGAGCTTCAGGCGGTCCACCATCGGCTCGGCCAGGCCGGCTGCGCGGGCGCGTTCCAGGTCCTTGGCGTTGTCCAGTTGCAAGGCGTCGGTGTTGGCACGCAACAAGGCGGCCAGATGGCGCAAGGCCTGGTTTTTGGTGGCAGCCGATGCCTTGGCCATCAGGGCCGAGGCCTGTTTGGCCTGCTGACCCAAGGCCTGGACGTGTT
Source organism: Limnohabitans sp. YIMB22184 (assembly GCF_048020265.1). Lineage (GTDB taxonomy): Bacteria > Pseudomonadota > Gammaproteobacteria > Burkholderiales > Burkholderiaceae_C > Limnohabitans_A. The sequence goes on along the minus strand of NZ_CP171843.1, from coordinate 94,265 downwards.
CGATGGTGTTCAATTCAGTCATTGGGTCATTTTCGCAGATGCAGGATGGGTTTTTGGGGGAGGGCTGGCCCCGCGGCCGAATGTCTGCATGGTCACATGGATACAGCTGAGCCGGGCACCCATTCGCGAGCAGGGGCTCGCACCACAAAGCAACGCGCTTGGGTCAGCGCACGAGGCAAAAGCGCGAGAAGCGCACAGCCAGGCGTTGCAGGGCTTGCCAAGGGTCGGTCGGCCAGTCGGGCACTTTCAGGCCTTTGACGATGCCATCCACCTGGTGGGCCGCTTGCAGCAAACCGTTCAGACGGGCTTCGCTCATGCGGGGCAGCACGCGTTCAAACAAGCGCTCGCGCGGGCCCCACACCCGCTGCTCGCGCAGCGCCAGGGGCATGGGTTTGCCTGCGGCAATGGCGTCTTTCACGCGTTTCAAGGCGCGGATGTCTTCGGCCAGCGTGTAGTGCACCAGCACAGCGGCCTCGCCCTCGGCCTGCAGGCCGTCGAGCATGCGCTGCACGCGGGCCACCTGGCCTGACAACACCGACTCGGACAACTTGAACACGTCGTAGCGGGCCACATTGACCACAGCAGACTCCACTTGTTCTTGGCTGAGCTCACCGGGTGGATGCAACAAACCGAGTTTTTGGATTTCCTGGTGCGCAGCCAGCAGGTTGCCTTCCACGCGGTCGGCAAAAAACTGCAGAGTGCGCTGGCCTTCTTCGCCTGCCACCACGCGCTGGCCTTGCTGCTGCAGGCGCTGGGTAATCCACTGGGGCAGCGCGTTGCGGTCCACCGGATCGATCTGGATCGACACGCCCGAGTTTTCCAGAGCGCCAAACCAGGCCCCTTTGCGGGTGGCGGCATCGAGACGCGGCAACAAAAACAGGGTCAAGGTCGTGTCGTTGCCTTGGGCTGACGCGGCCAGTTGCTGAATGGCGGTGCCGCCCTCTTTGCCGGGCTTGCCCGAAGGTACGCGCACTTCCACGATTTGTTTGTCGGCAAACAGGCTCAAGCTGCCGCCTGCGGCCAGCACTTCGCTCCAGTCAAAGTGGGCACCCGAAACGGTGTGCACGCTGCGCTCGGTGAAGCCCTGGGCCCGGGCTGTGGCCCGGATGGCGTCGGCGGCCTCCTGGATCAGCAAGGCCTCATCGCCATGCAACACATACAAGCTGCGCAAGCCTTTTTGCAGGTGCGCAGACAACTGAGGAAGGGCCAACTGCATGGGTGCGCTCAGTCCCAGCGCATCAAGGCCGGGTTGCCGGATTGGACGAGGCCTCTGGCGCAGGCGCCGCTGCGGGTGCTGCCGCACCCGTCGGCTTGGGCAGGCTGCGCGGCTTGACCGCCGACAAACGGCGCATGATTTGCTGCACGATGTCGGTTTGCATGTCGCGGTACAGAATGCCCATCTCGATTTCTTTGGACAGTGCGGCCGTTTCGTTGAAACTCAAGTCGCGTTGCTGGAACAGCTCGACCGGCTCGATCAACGCCACGCCCTGCGGTGTGCGCAGGCGAAAACGCACACGCAGCCGCAATTGCAACTCGCGCACCTGGCCGGTGGCACTCACGCCCACCGCCACCTGCTGGCGGTCCTCGCTCAGGATATCGAGGATCGCATCGGCCTGGAGCATTTGCTTGGGCTCGGTCAACAGCTCAATGCGCCCCGTGCCGAGCAAGTTGCGCCTCAACTCCACCCCCAAGGGTGAGGTGGTCGAGAAATTCGCATACAAGGTCTTGAACGCGAAATCGTTGGTTTGGCGCAGCTGAAATCCGCAAGCCGAGAGCCAGGCGGGCATGGTGGCCAAGCCCGCAGCAGTCAAGAAAAATCGGCGTGTGGGTTTCATGGGGTGTGCGCTCTCAAATCACCACGTTGACCAGGCGGCCCGGCACCACAATGACCTTCTTCGGTGCAGCACCTGCGGCCTGCTTGACGAAAGCTTCGTTGGCCAAGGCTGCGGCTTCGATCTGGGCCTTGTCGGCGCTGGCGGGCACCAAAATCGACCCACGCAACTTGCCGTTGATTTGCAGCATCAGCTCGATCTGGTCGCGCGCCAGAGCAGACTCGTCCACCGTAGGCCAAGGAGCGTCCAGCAATTCACCTGCAGCTTGGGCAAAACCCAGTTGCTGCCAGATTTCGTCGGTGATGTGCGGGCAGGCGGGGTAGAGCATGCGCATCAAGAGCGAGACGCCTTCGCACAAGGCGGCGGTGTCACCTGCGCTGCCATCGGGCTTGAAGTCTTCCAGCGCGTTGAGCAGCTTCATGCAACCAGACACCACGGTGTTGTATTGCATGCGCTCGTAGTCGTAACCCACTTGCTTGAGCACCAAGTGCATCTCGCGGCGCAAGGCTTTGGCAGCATCGCCCAAAGCGGCTTGACTCAGATCTTGACCGGTGGCCGAGCGCAGCAGCTCGTGGTGCTTGAACGCGAAGTTCCAGACCCGGCGCAAAAAGCGGTAGCTGCCTTCCACGGCCGCGTCATTCCACTCCAGCGTCACCTCGGGTGGCGCGGTGAACATGGTGTACAGGCGCGCCGTGTCCGCACCGTAGCGCTCGATCAGGTCCTGCGGGTCTACGCCGTTGTTCTTGGACTTGGACATGGTGCCCACGCCCTCGTAGTCTATTGGCGTGCCCACGGGCAGACGGCCATCGCCGCTGTCGGCTTCGTTCTTGAGCTTGGCACCTACCACTTTGCCGGTCTCGTCGAGCACATGCTCCACATCGTGGGGCCAGAAGTAATCCTTGCCGCCCTTGGCGGTACGGCGCGAGTAGATGTGGTTGAGCACCATGCCCTGCGTGAGCAGCTTGCTGAAGGGCTCATCCACCTTGACCAGACCCAGGTCGCGCATGACCTTGGTCCAGAAACGGGCGTACAGCAGGTGCAGGATCGCGTGCTCGATGCCACCGATGTACTGGTCCATGCCACTGCCGCCAGTGGCTTTGTTCTGGTCCCGCATCCAGTAATCCGCACCCTCTGCCACCATCTTCTCGGCGTTGGTCGGGTCGCAATAGCGCATGAAGTACCAGGACGAATCCACAAAGGTGTCCATGGTGTCGGTCTCGCGGCGGGCCGCTTTGCCGCACACCGGGCAGGTCACACCCGCATGGAAGCCTTCGTGTTTGTGCAGCGGGTTGCCTGAACCATCCGGGATGCAGTCTTGCGGCAGCACCACGGGCAGGTCTTTTTCGGGCACGGGCACCGCACCGTGTTCGTCGCAATGGATGATCGGGATCGGTGTGCCCCAATAACGCTGCCGGCTCACGCCCCAGTCGCGCAGACGCCAAGTGGTTTTTTTCTCGCCCAGGCCTTTGGCCGCCAGCAGTTCAGCCACTTTGTAAACGGCGGCTTTTTGAGACAAACCATCGAGTTCGCCGGAGTTGACGCAAATACCGTCTTTGGTGGCGTACCACTCGGACCATGCGGTTGCATCGAAGACCTCAGAGGCCTTGGCGTTGCCTGCGTTGGGCAACGATGTTGAGCTTGCGTCTGAGGCGCCCGACGCAGGCGACGACAAGGCCGGAGCTCGTGTAGCGACAACCTGCTTGATGGGCAATGCGTATTTCAAGGCAAACGCAAAGTCGCGTTCGTCATGTGCAGGCACGCCCATCACCGCGCCGTCGCCGTAGCTCATCAGCACATAGTTGCCCACCCAGACCTCGACCTGCGCGCCGGTCAAGGGGTGCGTCACAAACAGGCCCGTGGCCATGCCCTTTTTCTCTTGTGTGGCCAGCTCGGCCTCGGTCGTGCCGCCGGTTTTGCACTCTTCGAGGAAGGCCGCCAGAGCCGGGTTGCTGGCCGCGGCGTGCAGCGCCAGCGGGTGCTCAGCCGCTACGGCGCAAAACGTCACGCCCATGATGGTGTCGGCGCGGGTGGTGAAGACATACATCTTCCCGTCACCAATCAGCTGACCGTCAGCACCTTGGATGTCGTGCGGGAAGGCAAAGCGCACGCCTTCGCTCTTGCCAATCCAGTTTTCCTGCATCAGGCGCACTTTGTCGGGCCAGCCGTTGAGCGTGGCCTTGTCATTGCCGATCTGCACATGGTCCAGCAGCTCTTGCGCGTAAGCGGTGATGTTCAAGTAGTAACCAGGGATCTCGCGCTTTTCGACCGGGGCACCGGTGCGCCAGCCTTTGCCGTCGATCACTTGCTCGTTGGCCAGCACGGTCTGGTCCACCGGGTCCCAATTCACCACCTGGGTCTTGCGGTAGGCGATGCCTTTTTCCAGCATCTTCAAGAACAGCCACTGGTTCCACTTGTAATAGGTCGGGTCACAGGTGGCGACTTCGCGCGACCAGTCGATGGCCAGGCCCATGGCCTGCATCTGCTTTTTCATGTACGCGATGTTCTCGTACGTCCACTTGGCCGGGGGCACGCCGTTCTTCAAAGCGGCGTTTTCGGCGGGCAGACCAAACGCGTCCCAGCCCATGGGCATCAGGACGTTGTAACCCTTCATGCGCAGGCTGCGCGTGAGCATGTCGTTGATGGTGTAGTTGCGCACATGGCCCATGTGCAGCTTGCCGCTGGGGTAAGGCAGCATGGAGCAGGCGTAGAACTTCTTTTTGCTGGCGTCTTCGGTGACGCGGTAGGCATCGCGGGCGGTCCAGCGGGACTGCGCAGCAGGTTCGACTTCGAGGTGGTTGTACTTGTCTTGCATAGCCTGCGATTGTAGAGGGCGCTCAGGCTGGGGCTGGCCTGCTTGACAGGCCTTGAGGCCCGCAAAGAGGGCGGCCCGAGCGCCTCAGACGCAGACTCAACATCGTTGCCCGGGCCGCCCCCTCTGCGGGCTTGGGGCATTGGGGGCATCACCCGCTCAGCGTTTGGGGGTGGACGGGGTTTGCGCAACAAAGCCAATGCGCGACAGACCGGCTTTTTGGGCCAGGCCCATGGCCTCCACCACCCGGCCATAGGGCACAGACTGGTCGGCGCGAAGCTCCAGCTCGGTATCGGGATTGTGCCGGGCAGCTTCCGACAGGCGCTGACGCAAGGCCTCAGGGGTGATGGGCTGGTCGTTCAAGAACAAGGCCCCCTGGGCGTCCACCACCAAAGACACCGCCTGCGGGGCTGCGCCCGACTGTCCGCCCTCGCTTTGGGGCAGGTCCAGGCGAATGGCGCTGGTCATCAAGGGGGCGGTCAGGATGAAAATGACCAGCAAAACCAGCATCACGTCCACCATGGGGGTGACGTTGATCTCGCTCATGGGGGCGTCCGGCTTGCGGGTTTCCAGGCGACCGAAGGCCATGGCTCAGTCCTGCGGGTCGGCCAGCAAGCCACGCAAATCGTGGGCAAAGCCTTCGAGTTCGGCCTCGATCTGGTTCACTTTTCGGCCCAACAGGTTGTAGCCCAACACCGCCGGAATGGCCACGGCCAGCCCGGCAGCGGTCATGATCAGGGCTTCGCCCACGGGTCCGGCCACCTTGTCGATGGTGAGCTGTCCGGCTTCGGCCATGCCGGTCAAGGCATTGAAGATGCCCCAAACGGTGCCCAAAAGACCCACAAATGGCGAAATGGAGCCCGCTGTGGCCAACCAGACCTGGCCCCATTGCAAACGGCGCACCACGCCCTGCAAGGCATCGCGCAAGGCACGGGTCAGTTGTTGGCGGCGGGCACCTGCTGAAGCCAGGGTGCCGCCCACCGGGAGCAAGGTGGCTTCCAGCAGGGGGGTGATGCAGGCGTCGCGGTCAAACTGGGCCACGCGCTGCTGGGCCTGGTCCAGGCCCGGGGCCTGCCAGAACGCGGCCACGCTGCGGCGCACATCCAGGCCCACGCGCGCGAGCAAGCGCCACTTCCAGACCATGACCACCCAACTGCCCACCGAAAGCGCCAGCAAAACCAGCGCCAGCACACGGCTGACCCCATCGCTGTGCAACAGAAAGTCGTGGAGGCTCATGGGTGCCAGGCTGGTCAGCGCAAATTCAACACGTCAAACATGTCAAACAGGCCGCGCTGCTGGGTCGCCAGATAACGCACGGCACGCAGGCTGCCTTGGGCGTAAGTGGATCGGCTGGAGGATTTGTGCGTGACTTCGATGCGCTCGCCAATACCGGCAAACAGCACCGTGTGGTCGCCCACGATGTCGCCACCCCGGATGGTGGAAAAACCGATGGTGGAGGGGTCGCGCTCGCCCGTGTGGCCATAGCGCTCGTAGACGGCGCAGTCTTTCAGATCGCGGCCAATGGCCTCGGCAATGACTTCACCCATCTTGAGGGCCGTGCCCGAGGGCGCGTCCACCTTGTGGCGGTGGTGGGCTTCGATGATTTCGATGTCGTAGCCCGTGGACATGGCTTGCGCGGCCATTTGCAGCAACTTGAGCGTGACATTGACGCCCACGCTCATGTTGGGGGCCATCACGATGGCAATGTCTTTGGCGATTTCAGCGATTTCGGCTTTTTGCGCGTCGGTGAAGCCGGTGGTGCCGATCACGGCCTTGACGCCCAGTTCACGGCACACCTGCAAATGGGCCAGCGTGCCCTCGGGGCGGGTGAAGTCAATCAGGCAAGCGGCATCCTTCAGGCCCGCCCGCAGGTCGGAGGTGACGCGCACGCCACTGGACTGGCCCAGCGCCGCGGCGGCATCTTGGCCCAAGGCAGGACTGACGGCCATGTCGAGCGCGCCTGCCAGACGGCAATCGCCGGAGGCCAGGATGGCTTCGATGAGCATGTGGCCCATGCGGCCAGACGCGCCGGCAACGGTGATGGGCAAGGGGGTCGATGGGGTCATGTGATGGATGGAATGAAAGGTACGCGCATCGGGCGTGCTGCCCGAACAAGGGCCCATCAACGGGCTGTGGGCTCCAGAGGAGGGTAAGTCGCAGGCAGCGGCGCAGTGCGCGGCGCATCGTCAGCCGCCTTCGGTGCGGGGAACTTTTTCAGGTCTTCTTCGCTGGCCTGCAAGTTGGGCACGCTGGCGGCTTTGCGCTGGACCACCAGGCGCTCGACAAATTCGGACTCGCTGGGCAGGTCACCGCCTTCCACCGACGAGACCACATCGTCTTTGAAGTAGACGGTGAGCTGGAAACTTTGGGGTGGCACACCCTGGCGGCGGATGCTGAAGGCGTAATCCCAGCGGTCGGCATGGAACAGGCTGGTGACGAGGGGTGTGCCCAAAATGTCGCGGACCTGCGCCCGTGGCATGCCCGTGGTGATTGCCTGGCGCTGCTCTTTGGAGACAAAGTTGCCCTGCACCACCTCGGGGACATAGGGTTTGAAGGTGTCGCTGGTGAAGCTGGCCATGTTGGCGCAACCGGCCAAACTGGCGCACATGAAAAGCATGGCCAGGCGTGTGCCTGTCACGGAAAAAGTCAGGGATGCTGTCATGGTTGAGGGCTGGCCGATATGATCGGGTCATTGTAGCGGCAGCTACGCGCCCACACCGGCTTTGCCTATCCCGACACCCCTTCACATGACCCAAATCGACGAACTGAAAAACAATGGTCTGAAGGCCACGCTGCCACGCCTGAAGATCCTGGAGGTCTTTCAGCGCGGGCAGCAACGGCACATGACGGCCGAGGACGTGTTTCGCCTCCTGTTGAGCGAGAACACCGACATCGGTCTGGCCACGGTGTACCGGGTGCTGATGCAGTTTGAGCAAGCGGGCATCCTGAGCCGCAACCACTTTGAGAGCGGCAAAGCCGTTTACGAACTCAACGAAGGTCAGCACCACGACCATATGGTGTGTCTGGACTGCGGTCGGGTGGAGGAGTTTTATGACCCGGAAATCGAGTCCAGGCAACAAGCGGTGGCCGAAGCCAAAGGTTTTGTGATCGCCGACCACGCCCTGAGCCTGTACGCCCACTGCACCCAAAAGCCTTGCCCGCACCGCCAGGGTTGAGCAGGCCGGGCGTCCTCAATCCATCGCCCGGCGCTGGCGCTCGATGAATTCCTGGTAGGTGTCGATGCCGCGCATCTGCAAGATGGTGTTGCGCACAGCGGCCTCGACCAACACCGCGATGTTGCGCCCCGCCACCACCTGGATGACCACTTTGCGCACCGGAATGCCCAGCACATCCTGCACCAGCGGCTCGGAAGGCAGGCGTTCGTAATCCCGCTCCAGCGTTTCGCGGCGCACCAGGTGAACAATGAGTTTGAGGCGCATCTTGCGGCGCACCGCGGTCTCGCCAAAGATGGCACGGATGTCGAGCAGACCAATGCCGCGTACCTCCAGCAAGTTTTGCAGCAGGTCGGGGCAGCGCGCCTCGATGGTGGTCTGGTTGATGCGGTACAGGTCCACGGCGTCGTCGGCCACCAGACCGTTGCCGCGCGAAATCAGCTCCAGCCCCAGCTCGCTTTTGCCCAAACCGGACTCACCGGTGATCAACACGCCCATGCCCAAAATGTCCATGAACACGCCGTGCATGGTGGTGCGATCGGCAAAATGCTTGGACAGGTAGGCCCGCAGCACATCGATGACAAAGGCCGACGAGTGCTCGGTCGAGAACATCGGGATCTGAGCCCGCTCGCACATGGACAGCAGGGCTTCGGGAGCCGTCTGGCCATCGGCCAAAACCAGCACCGGCGGCTCCAGCGTGACGATGCGGGCGATCCGGCGAGCGCAATCCTCGGGCGTGGAATTGGTCAGGTAGGCCACCTCGCGGGGCCCCAGAATCTGCACGCGGTAGGGGTGGATGTAGTTCAGGTAACCGACCAGGTCGGCGCCCGAGCGGGCTTCGCGCACGGCGACTTCGTCAAAGCGTCGCTCCGACGCGCCCAGACCGGCCACCCATTGCCATTTGAGCTTGCCGCGATGGTCCTCGAACAGGACATCGGCACTGATGACGCTGGGCTTCATCGCAAAAACCTCGAAAAAGGGAGGATCAGACCGTCTGGGCAGACTGCCACTGGGCGATCAGCTGGTGCAGTTCCTGCTGGACGGTGCTGCTCTTGATGTTTTCACGCAAAGCGGTGTCGCTGAGCAATTCTGCAATTTCGGACAGGATTTCCAGATGCTTTTGGGTGGCGGCTTCGGGCACCAGCAAAAAGATCAACAGGTTGACCGGCTGTTCGTCAGGGGCGTCAAAGCCAATCGGCTGCGCCAGCTGGAACACGGCGGCCATGGGCGCTTTCAGGCCTTTGATGCGGCCGTGCGGAATGGCCACACCATGACCCAGGCCGGTGGAGCCCAACCGTTCACGGGCAAATAGGCTGTCGGTCACCAGGGCACGGGACAAGCCATGCAGGTTCTCAAAGAGAAGTCCGGCTTCTTCGAATGCGCGCTTCTTGCTGGTGGCTTCCACCCCAACAAGAACCTGGGCAACGGGCAATATGGATGAGAGGCGATTCATGGTCGAGGCCGGATTATGCACCTTGCGCGGGCGCGCCGGTCAGGGCACCTGCAAGCCGGGCCACAGGGGCGGCATTTCCGACCCCAAAGCGCCACGAGGCCTGCATTAAAAAGGGCCACAAACTTGTGGCCCTGTTTTGAACACAACATTCAAGCCGATCACATCATGCGCTTGGGGGCGCTGTGGTGATGGTCCGTGATGCGATCTTTGTGCTTGACCACCTGACGGTCCAGCTTGTCCACCAGTTCATCCACAGCGGCGTACAAATCTTCGTGAGCGCTTTCTGCAAACAAGTCGTTGCCCTTGACGTGGATATTGCATTCGGCGCGTTGGCGTTTTTCTTTTTCCTTCTGCTTTTCGACGGTCAGCAACACTTTGACATCGACCACTTGGTCAAAGTGCCGGGTGATCCGGTCGAGCTTCCCCGTGACGTACTGACGCAATGCCGGGGTCACTTCCAGATGGTGCCCGCTGATGGTTAAATTCATAGTCGTCGCCTCCATGATTCAGGGTATGAAAAGCCCCACCTAAGCGGGGCTCCGAAACCACCTGTTGGGGTGGTTCAACCCCACTATGCGCCGCACCCCATCGAAATGCAAGACGCCTGCAACTAAACCTGTAACGTCCGCTGGCATTGCACTCAAAACTCTTTTTCAGTGCTATGGTTCGACTTGAGCACAAGAACAACAGGGGGTTTTCAGCCCCCAAAAACTTCAAGTCGAAACGGCAGGCGCTCCATGCAGGCGCAAACGCCCGGCCAGCCAGACGCTCAGAAAACTGGCAGCCACTCCCAGCAAGCCCGCTACCCAATACCCGGTAAGTTGCCCCTGCGCATCTCGCCCGATGATGAGACCCGCAACCAGAGCCGCCAGCCCCATGGAGGCAGACTGCACAGCGGAATTAAGGGTCATGAAGGTGCCGCGCAAACGCGGCTCCACCGCCGATGAAATCATTGCCATACCCGGGATCATGCGACCACTCATCATGGTGAACAACAAGGTCGAGATGGCCAGCAAGCCCCACAAAGGCAAGCCTTGCGAGAGCGTGGTGGCCATCAAGGGCACGGTCACCGCCAAGGCCAGGCGCTGAAACACGCGGACCTTGCCCATCCGGTCAGTCAGGCGTCCAAAATAACGGGCACTGAGCAAGGTGGCCACCCCACCGCACAGGTAAATCCAGGGCACCTCGGCGGTCTGCATCCCGGCGTTGGACTGCAGGTAAATGGTGATGTAGGGGATGACCGTGAAACCGGCAAACATCATCAAGCCCGACACCCCAAAGGCCTTGAGGTGGTTGACCTCGACCAACACCTGGCCGATGCCACGCCACACGCTCACCCTTTCGGGATGGTGCAGGTGTGCGTCCAGCCGGGGCAAGGTTTGCCAGGCCCCCCAGGACAGCAAGCCCACCAGCGCAGCAATGCCAAAGAACGGCGCGTGCCAGCTCAGGTGCGCCGCCAGAAAGAGCCCCAGCGGCACACCCGCCACCGTGGACACGGAAAACGAGGTCATCACCACACTCATGGCGCGGCCCCGGCGCTCGAAGGGGATCACATCGGCCACGATGGTCTGGGACAAGGCCGACAATACCCCGCCAAACAAACCAGCGGCCACGCGGGCCACCATCAACCAGACATAGTCGGGCGCCAGACCACAGGCCAGGGTGGCCAGGCCAAACAAGGCGTACATGACCAGCAGCAGGCGCTTGCGGCTGAAGCGGTCGATGTAGGTGGCCGCCATCAGGCCGGACAGGCCCGCCGACAAGGTGTAGGCCGAGACCAGCAGACCGAACTGGGCGTTGCTGATGCCGAACAAAGCCGTGAACTGCGGCCCCAGCGGCATCATGATCATGAAATCGAGGATGTGGGTGAACTGGATGCCAGCCAGCGTGAAGAGCAGCCAGCGCTCACGCCGTGGGGTCAAATGTGGGGTCATGGAACAATGCCGTTGAATGGTCTGAATCTAACACCCACAGCATCTTTGCGCCCCCACATGCCCATGGACCCCCTGATGCCCAAAGCGCCCGTGTCACCCGCCTCACAAACTCTCTCGCCGCATCCGCACCCCGTGATGGGCCTGGTGCTGATGGGTGGCGGAGCGCGCACCGCCTACCAAGCCGGGGCGCTGCAGGCAATCGGCCAACTGCTGCACCGCACAGCGGGGCCATCCCCCACTTTTCCATTCCAGGTGCTGGCGGGCACCTCGGCCGGGGCCTTGAACGCCACTTTTCTGGCCAGCAAGGCGCTGGACGGTCTGGCAGGCCTGGACGATCTGGCCCATTTCTGGACCCGGATCCGCACGGAGGCGGTCTACCGCCTGCCCCAAACCCCGCTGGACAAATTCAGCCGCTGGGCCACCGCGGTGGGTTTGCTGCGCTCTGTCCGCGCCCATGCCGCCGCCATGGACAGCCTGGCCCTGGTCAACACCTTGCACCAGGCGATCGCCCTGGAGCGGATCGACACCGCCTTGCACAGCGGGGTGCTGCAGGCCCTGGCGGTCACCGCGTCGAGCTATTCGAGCGGTGTGCACTGGACTTTTTGCCAGACCCGGGATGGCCAGCCCATTCCCTGGAGCCGTCCAGGCCGCCGTGCCGAGCAGCAACCCATCACCATCGAGCACCTGATGGCGTCCAGTGCCATCCCCTTCATTTTCCCATCCACCCCGCTGTGGGTAGACGGTGGCATGGAGTATTTCGGGGATGGCTCGATGCGGCAAATCTCACCCTTGTCCTCGGCCGTGCACCTCGGGGCCGACCGGATCTTGGCGATTGGCGTGAGCCAGCCCCAACGGGCCAGCCTGATGGCACCCGCCCGCGCCGCAGGACGCCCCTCACTGGGCACGATCGCTGGCCACGCCATGGCCAGCGTATTCCACGACACGCTGGAGGCCGATGTCGAGCAGATCAGCCGCATCAACCAGGCCCTGGACAGCTTGCCCGAGGCGGTACGTGCAAGCCTGCCTCTGCGCCCGGTGCAGGTGCTGACGCTGCAGCCCAGTGCCTCGCTCGACGCCTTGGCGCAAGCGCACGCCCACACCCTGCCCCGGCCAATTCTGCGAGTGCTGGAGGGTCTGGGTGCATTGCGCGGCAGTGGCGCGGCCCTGGCCAGCTATTTGTTGTTCGAGCCGGAGTTCATTGCCGCGCTGATGGCCTTGGGCCAGGCGGACGTGCAGGCCCGCGCCGACGACATCCTGGCTTTTCTGGCCCCCGCAGGGGCACATCCGGTGCGATAATCCGCCGATTCATTCTGGAGACACATTGCCGTGGAAACTACCCCGAGTCGGTAGCTTTCGAACGCGCTGAGCACCCTGCCCATCGTTCGAAAGCTGCAGAAACCCCCCTTCGCCGCCCCTTTGGACTTTTGGCACCTGGCCATTTTTCGGATTCGCCATGCTCAACATCTTCACCCTCGCCAATGGCCGCCTCTTCCAGGAAGAGATCGAGTCGCTGGAAGAACTCTCCCGCTTCCAACCCATCTGGGTCGACCTGGAGTCGCCCACGCTGGAAGAAAAACGCTGGATCAAACAGTACTTCGGCCTGTCCATCCCGGAAGACGCGATGGACGAGGACATCGAGGAATCGGCCCGCTTCTACGAAGAAGACAACGGCGAGCTGCACATCCGCTCCGACTTTTTGATCGCTGACGAAGACGAGCCACGCACGGTGCGCTGCGCTTTCATCCTGAACCAGCACAACGCCGACCTGAAAAGCCAGGGTGTGCTGTTTTCCATCCACGACGAAGACGTGCCGGTGTTTCGCCTGCTGCGCATGCGAGCACGCCGCGCCCCTGGCCTGATCGAAGACGCCAAGGAAGTGCTGCTCAAGCTGTTCGATGCCGATGCCGAATACTCGGCCGACACGCTCGAAGGCATTTACGACCAACTCGAAACCGCCGGTAAAAAAGTGCTGTCGGGCGACGTGACCGACGCCATGGCCGGTGAAGTGCTGGGCGCCATCGCCCGCCAGGAAGACCTGAACGGCCGCATCCGCCGCAACGTCATGGACACCCGCCGCGCCGTGAGCTTCATGATGCGCTCCAAAATGCTCAACGCCGAGCAATTCGAGGAAGCCCGACAGATCCTGCGCGACATCGACTCACTGGACTCGCACACCGCGTTCTTGTTCGACAAGATCAACTTCCTGATGGACGCCACCGTCGGTTTCATCAACATCAACCAGAACAAGATCATCAAGATCTTCTCGGTGGCCAGCGTGGCCTTGCTGCCGCCCACCTTGATCGCCAGCTTGTACGGCATGAACTTCCAGTACATGCCCGAGCTGTCGCAAAAATGGGGCTACCCCTATGCGCTCGCATTGATGGCTGCCAGCGCCGTGGTGCCCATGTGGTACTTCCGCCGCCGGGGCTGGCTCAAATAAAGCCGGCTCAAGCGGGCTGGCGACGGCTCAGCCACTGCGACAAAATCGCCAGGCTGTAACGGCTGGCCACTTCGCGGATGAAGCGCTGAAAGTCGGTGTGCGCCGCGTCATCCGCCCGGTCCGAGATGGTGCGCACCGCTGCAAAAGGCACGCCGTAATCGTGACAGACCTGCGCCACCGCTGCGCCCTCCATCTCCACCGCCAAAGCCTCGGGCAAAGCCTGCCGCAACGCCTGACTTTCGGCCGAGGTCGAGACAAACCGGTCGCCACTGATGACCAGACCCTGGTGCACACGCGGCGCGTTCAGCGCAAATTCGGCCAGTGTGCCCGCGCCCAGATGTTGCCCTGCATGGGCCAGCACCTGCTGGCTGGCCGCAGCCAATTGGGCCGACAAGCCGGCATCGGCCTCAAAATGGGCACGACCGTACAGTGGCACCTCATGGCGCGGGAACAGCGGGGAAGCGTCCATGTCGTGCTGCAGCAAACCCTGGGCCACCACCACATCGCCCACCCGCACTTCGGCACCCAGGCCACCCGCCACGCCTGTGAACACCAGGGTGTCGACGGCAAAGCGCTCCAGCAGCACCGTGGCCGTGGTGGCTGCAGCCACCTTGCCGATGCGCGAGAGCACCGCCACCACCGAGTGGCCTTGCCAATGGCCGACCCAAAAGTCCCGCCCGGCCACCGTCACGCGCTGCTCATCGGGCATGGCCGCCAACACCGCCGTCAGTTCTTCGTGCATGGCACTCATGATGCCGATCACTGCCATGGACCACCCCTTGTTCAATGCCTCTAAGTCAAACGGCCACCCGTGAACGGGTGGCCGCTGCGCCCTGTATAGGGGCCTTGGCCCCGCAGCTGTCCTGTCAGGCCTTGGCGCGCAACTCGCGGCGCAGGATTTTGCCCACAGGCGTCTTGGGCAATTCGTCGCGGAACTCGATCACGCGCGGCACCTTGTACGCGGTCATGTTTTCGCGGCAGTAAGCGATGACCTGCGCCTCGGTCAGCGCCGGGTCTTTGCGCACCACCACCAGCTTGACGGCCTCGCCGGTTTTTTCGTCCGGCACGCCGATCGCTGCGCATTCGAGCACGCCCGGGCAAGCCGAGGCGACTTCTTCCACCTCGTTGGGATAGACGTTGAAACCGCTGACCAAAATCATGTCCTTCTTGCGGTCCACGATCTTGAAGTAGCCACGCGCATCCATGGTGCCGATGTCTCCCGACTTGAAATAACCGTCGGCGGTCATGACCTTGGCGGTTTCGTCGGGGCGCTGCCAGTACCCGGCCATCACCTGCGGGCCCTTGATGGCGATCTCGCCCGGCGTACCCAGAGTGGTGATTTCGTGGCCATCGTCGTCAAGCAGCTTCATGAAAGTGCCGGGGATGGGCACACCGATGGTGCCGGTGAACTCGGTGCTGGTGGTGGGGTTGCAACTGGCCGAGGGGCTCGTCTCCGACAAACCGTAACCCTCACAAATCGGGCAGCCGGTTTTCTCCAGCCAGAGCTTGGCCACGGTGGGCGTCACGGCCGTGCCGCCACCCAAGGACACCTTGAGGTTGGACCAATTGACCGTGTTGAAATCCGGATGATTGGCCAGGCCGTTGAACAAGGTGTTCACCGCCGGAAAGCTGTGGAAGGTGTGCTTGGACAACTCCTTGAGCACGGCTGGCAGGTCACGCGGGTTGGGAATCAGGATGGTCTTGCCGCCCATGCGCAGGCTCAGCATCATGTTCACCGTGAAAGCGAAGATGTGGTACAGCGGCAATGCGCACACCGCCGTGGGTTGCTCCCCGGCCGGAATCCGCTTCATGACAGGCGCGTTCCAGGCCTCGGACTGCAGCACGTTGGCGATCACATTGCGGTGCAACAACACTGCGCCTTTGGACACACCCGTGGTGCCCCCGGTGTACTGCAGCACCGCGATGTCGTCGGCCGACAACTCGGGCTTGCGGAAGGCTTGTTGACGGCCTTTGGACAAAGCGTCGTTGAAACGCACCGCCTGCGGCAAGTTGAAAGCGGGCACCATTTTTTTGACGTTGCGCACCACGTAGTTGACCAAGGCCCCCTTGAGCAGGCCCAACCGATCACCCATGGCGGCCAGCACCACATGCTGCACCGGGGTTTGCGTGATGCATTTTTCCAGCGTGGCAGCAAAGTTCTCAATGATCACGATCGCCTTGGCACCCGAGTCCTTGAGCTGGTGCTCCAGTTCACGGGCGGTGTAGAGCGGGTTGACGTTGACCACCACCAGACCCGCACGCAAAATGGCCGCCACCGCCACCGGGTACTGCGGCACGTTGGGCATCATGATGGCAACACGGTCGCCTTTGCTCAGGCCCAGCGACTGCAGGTAGGCCGCCATGGCCAGGCTGTCACGGTCGGTCTGGGCAAAGCTGAAATCCTTGCCCATGAAACTGTAGGCCGGACGGTCTGCGTATTTGGAAAAACTCTCTTCGAGCAAGCCCACCAAGGAGCTGTACTGGGTGATGTCGATGTCGGCTGGGACGCCTTCGGGGTAACTCTTGAGCCAAACGGGGTTCAGGTTCATGTGGTGTTCTCCTGCAGGCCAGTCTACCGCACAACTGACGGCTAACTGACTCGCAGGGGTACTGGATTTCCCGAGGTTGCAGGCCGCTTGCAGCGCACCCATGACGCCGTGCCAAGCTCGGCCCTGAACACCACCGCTTGGTGATTCGTGGGCACCAAAAAACAAGGGGCCCGAGGGCCCCTTGTTCATACGGAGGCAAGCAGCCGGTCAACCTTTGAGGGCCACCAACACCTCGTCGAGCATCTTCTTGGCATCGCCAAACAACATGCGGTTGTTGTCCTTGTAAAACAGCGGGTTGTCCACACCGGCGTAGCCGCTGGCCATGGAGCGCTTCATCACGATGCTGGTGCGGGCCTTCCAGACCTCGAGCACCGGCATACCCGCGATCGGGCTGGTCGGGTCGTCCTGCGCGGCAGGGTTCACGATGTCGTTGGCACCAATGACCATGACCACATCGGTGTCCGGGAAGTCGTCGTTGATCTCGTCCATTTCCAGCACGATGTCATAGGGCACCTTGGCCTCGGCCAGCAGCACGTTCATGTGGCCGGGCATGCGGCCCGCCACCGGGTGGATGCCGAAACGCACGGTCACGCCCTTGTCGCGCAGTGTTCGGGTGATCTCGTTGACGGTGTGCTGGGCCTGGGCCACGGCCATGCCGTAGCCGGGCACGATGATCACGCTCTTGGCATCGCGCAGCAGCTCGGCGGTGTCGGTGGCGCTGACGGGCACCACCTCGCCTTGCGGCTCGGCTGCGGCACCGTCGGCCTTGGGTGCAGCGGGTGCGCCGCCACCAAAGCCGCCCGCGATCACGCTGATGAAGTTGCGGTTCATCGCGTTGCACATGATGTAGGACAGGATGGCACCCGAAGAGCCCACCAGAGCGCCGGTCACGATCAGCAAGTCGTTGCCGAGCATGAAACCGGTGGCCGCCGCGGCCCAGCCCGAATAGCTGTTGAGCATGGAGACCACCACCGGCATGTCTGCGCCGCCAATGGCCATGACCATGTGGACACCGAACAGCAGCGCGATCACGGTCATGACGATCAGCGGGGTCATGCCGCTTTGCACGTCGTGCGCGTTGACAAATTCACGGCCAAACCAGATCACGACCAAGAGGCCCGCCAGGTTGAGCCAGTGGCGCGCAGGCAGCAAAAGCGGCTTGCCACCGATCTTGCCGTTGAGCTTGCCAAAAGCGATGAGCGAGCCCGAGAACGTGACCGCGCCGATCAGGATGCCGATGTAGATCTCCACTTCGTGGATGGCTTTTTCAGCCCCAGTGAACTGAACCGAAGTGTCCACGTAGCTGGCAAAGCCCACCAGGCAAGCCGCCAGGCCCACCAGGCTGTGCATGAGCGCCACGAGTTCGGGCATCTGGGTCATCTTGACGGTTTTGGCCGCATAAAGGCCAATGCCGCCACCGATCACCAAGGCCGACACGATCCAGGGCACGCCTGCGGCGGCCACGCGTGGGCCGACGATGGTGGCAAGCACGGCCAGCGCCATGCCAACGACGCCGTAGAGGTTGCCTCGGCGCGAAGTTTCCGGGTTGGACAGGCCACCCAGGCTGAGGATGAAGAGGATGGCCGCGCCAATGTAGGCGACCGTTGCCAAGCTAGAGGTCATGAAGGTCTCTTTTCTTTATTCGATCAGATCGTTACTTGCGGAACATATCCAGCATGCGGCGGGTCACGGCAAAGCCACCAAACATGTTGACGGCCGTCAGCACAATGCCGGCAAAAGCCAGCCACTGGATCAGCTGGTCAGGTCGTCCGTTGGTGCCAGCCTCGGGTGGCAGGATCTGCACCAGCGCACCGATCACGATGATGCTGGAGATCGCATTGGTCACGCTCATGAGCGGCGTGTGCAGCGCAGGCGTCACGTTCCAGACCACCATGTAGCCGATGAAGCAGGCCAGCACGAACACGGTGAAGTGGCCGAGGAAGGCCGCCGGGGCATAGGCCCCAATGGCCCAGAAGGCCAGTGCACCCAGACCAAACACGGTGGCCAATGTTTTGACCGGCATGGGGCCGCTGCTGCCGTGGCCGTGGGCGCTTTTCTTTTCAGCGGCTGCCACCGGCTTGGCGGCGGGCTTGGGTGCCGCAGCGGGCAGGGGTGGCGCAGGCCAGGTGATTTCACCGTCCTTGATGACCGTCAGGCCCCGGATGGCATCGTCTTGCATGTTGACGTTGATGATGCCGTCCTTGGTCTTGCACAGCTCTTCCGTCAGGCGGAACAGGTTGGTGCCGTACAGGGTGGACGACTGGCGTGCCATGCGCGAAGCCAGGTCGGTGTAGCCCACGATGGTCACGCCGTGCTTGACCACGGCCTTGCCGGGTTCGGTCAGTTCGCAATTGCCGCCTTGTTCGGCAGCCATGTCCACGATGACGCTGCCGGGCTTCATGCTTTTCACCATCTCGGCGGTGATCAGCTTGGGCGCGGGTTTGCCGGGAATCAGCGCGGTGGTGATAATGATGTCCACCTCGCGGGCCTGCTGCGCGTACATCTCGCGCTGCGCGGCCTGGAAGCCCTCGCTCATGACCTTGGCGTAACCGCCACCGCCCGAGCCTTCTTCCTCGTAATCCACCTTGACGAACTCACCGCCGAGCGACACGACCTGGTCGGCCACTTCGGCGCGGGTGTCGTTGGCGCGCACGATGGCACCCAGGCTGGCCGCAGCGCCAATGGCGGCCAAGCCGGCCACACCGGCACCGGCGATGAACACTTTGGCGGGGGGCACCTTGCCCGCGGCGGTGATCTGGCCGTTGAAGAAGCGGCCAAAGGCGTTGGCCGCCTCGACCACGGCGCGGTAGCCGCTCACACCCGCCATCGAGGTCAGCGCGTCCATCTTCTGGGCGCGGCTCAAGGTGCGGGGCAGTGCGTCGATCGACAGCGCGGTGACTTTCTTGGCCGCGAGCTGCTGCATCAAATCGGGGTTTTGCGCGGGCCACAAAAAGCCGATCAGGGTCTGGCCTTCGTGCATCAATGCCACTTCCTCGGGCGTGGGGGCACGCACCTTGAAGACGATGTCGCTGCCACTCCACAGCGCAGCGGCGCTGGGCGCCACGGTGGCACCGGCCTCGACATAAGCCGCATCCGACAGGTCGGCGAGTTCGCCTGCACCCTGCTCCACGACCACCTCAAAACCGAGTTTGACCAGTTTGGTCACCACATCGGGCACAGTGGCCACCCGTTTTTCACCGGGGTATATCTCTTTGGGCACGCCTATGCGCATGGTTAATCTCCTGCAAATGATGAAATCGGTGGACTCGGCCATGTTAAAGCCCAAGTCAATCGTCCAATATATACCGAAACTTACAACACCCTACCCAGCCCCACCCCGGGCATACCCTGACAAGTCCAAACCGATAATCCTCGCATGGACACACGCTGGAAACCCAATGTCACCGTGGCCGCCATCATCGAACGTGACGGCCGCTACCTGCTGATCGAAGAACACACCCAGGAGGGCTTGCGCCTGAACAACCCGGCAGGCCATCTGGACCCTGGTGAATCACCTGCACAAGGCTGTGCGCGTGAAGCCCTTGAAGAAACCGCCCACCCCTTCACCCCCACCGCCCTGGTGGGCATCTATTTGTCGCGTTTTCAACGGCCGGCCACGGGCGAAGACATCACCTATGTGCGCATGGCTTTTTGCGGCGACATCGGCGAGCTGCAGCCCCACCTGAGCCTGGACGAGGGCATCGTGCGCACCCTGTGGATGACGCCCGAAGAAATCCGCGCCAGTGCCGAGCGCCACCGCAGCCCCCTGGTCTTGCGCTGCATCGAAGACCACCTGGCAGGGCAACGTTTCCCCTTGAGCGTGATCCACACCGACGCAGCGGTGGCCAACTTGCCCCCCCTGTCGACATGAGCCCCGACCTGCCCACAGAAGCGCTGTGGCTGCTCACGGGTGCGGCCGCTTTCGCAGCAGGCGTGCTCAACGCCATTGCGGGCGGCGGCAGCTTCCTGACCTTTCCCGCCCTGGTGTTTGCCGGTATTCCCCCCTTGGCGGCCAATGCCACCAGCGCCATGGCCGTCAGCCCCGGTTACCTGGGCAGCGTGCTGGGTTTTCGGGCGGAGCTGCAAACCCTGCCCAAAGCCTTGCTGCAGCGCGAAGTGGCGATTGCCGCAACAGGCGGCTTGATCGGCGCAGGCTTGCTGCTGGTCACCCCGGCGCGGGTGTTTTCAGGCCTAGTGCCTTGGTTGCTGCTGCTGGCCACGGCGCTGTTTGCCGCTGGCCCCTGGCTGGCCCGGCGCAACGCAGGCCAGGGCCAGCCCGCATGGCGACTGCCAGGCCTGATGGGCGTGGCCATTTATGGCGGTTACTTCAATGGCGGACTGGGCATTTTGCTGATGGCGCTGTACACCTTGACGGGCGAGAGCCGGCTGAACACGGTCAATGCGCTGAAAAACCTCAACTCCTTTGTGCTGTCGCTGCTGTCGGTGGCCGCTTTTGCGGTGGCGGGCGCCATCGTCTGGCCGCAGGCGCTGTGGATGATGGCCCTGGCCACAGCCGGAGGCTGGGCGGGTGCACGCTTGGCCAAACGCCTGCCCGTGCGCTGGGTGCGCTGGCTGGTCATGCTCACTGGGCTGGTGATAAGCGGGGTCTTTTTCGTGCGCAGCTGATGGCGCTTGGGCTCAGCTGGGCAGCTAACCGAGGTCATAGCCCCAACACGCTCAGGGCAAAGCAGGCTTTTGACCAGCGGCGACTTGGTCCAGCAAGGCTTGTTCGGCAAAAACTTTGGCCACATAGCCCCCATCCTCAGACAGGGCGTAGCCCCCGAGGTAAAACTTAAGACCCTCTTCCAGGGAGCCATCCCGCATCTTGACCGCATCCGACAACACCGCCGCCCCCACACGCATGTTGGCAATCGGGTCAAAAGCGGCCAAACGTCCGCCATACGCCTCGTAACGCTTGGCGTGGATGTCCGTCATCACCTGCATCAAACCCTGCGCCCCGGCCTGACTCTGAACATAAGGGTGAAAATTGGACTCGATGGCCATCACGGCCAAAATGAAATGCGGGGCCAGCTTGGTTTTTTTGGACAAGACATGCGCTTCGGCCACCAAAGCGGCCAAGGGTTCCGGCGCGACTTTGTACTTGCGCCCCAACCACTCGGCCACTGCAGCCTGGGCGGGTGGCAAATCCTGCAAACTCACAGCCGTGGCCCGTTCTGCGGTGTTCTCGGGCAGCCACGACAATAAAACCTGACGCTCACGCAACCAGTTGAACACCGCGCCTTCGGCCGAGTGCAACCATTGCGGATTGAGCCACAAAGCCAGAACCAAGCTGACCGCAGTCAAGCCCACCGTGGCCAAACCACTGTGGGTGATGATGAACATCCCGTGCGCGACGTCGCGCAAAAATGTTCTGCCGTGTTGGCACCAGGTGCAGTGCTTGGTCATGAATTCGGGCCCATCGGGCATTATAAATTTTCGGCCTTGTCGGGCAGGGCAGGTGGTCGCGGGATAATTGCAGCATGTCCCAACTTCACCGTGTGGTCGTCGGCTTGTCCGGCGGCGTCGATTCTGCTGTCACCGCCCATTTGCTCAAGCAACAGGGCCATGAGGTCATTGGCATCTTCATGAAAAATTGGGAAGACGACGACGACAGCGAATACTGTTCTTCCAACATCGACTTCGTGGATGCCGCCGCCGTGGCGGATGTGCTGGGCATCGAGATCGAGCACGTCAATTTTGCGGCCGATTACAAAGACCGTGTTTTTTCGGAGTTTCTGCGCGATTACCAGGCCGGGCGCACGCCCAACCCCGACATCCTGTGCAACGCTGAAATCAAGTTCAAGTCCTTTCTGGACCATGCCATGCGGCTGGGCGCCGAAAAAATCGCCACCGGCCATTACGCCAGGGTGCGTTTGAACACTGCAACAGGTCGGCACGAGCTGCTCAAGGGCCTCGACCCCAGCAAGGACCAAAGCTATTTTCTGCACCGCCTGAACCAGGCTCAGTTGTCCAAAACCCTGTTCCCGGTAGGCGAGCTGCACAAATCCGAAGTGCGTCGCATCGCCGAAGAGATCGGCCTGCCCAACGCCAAAAAGAAAGACTCCACCGGCATCTGCTTCATCGGCGAGCGACCCTTCCGTGAGTTTTTGAACCGCTACATCTCCAAGGAACCCGGTCCGATCAAGGACCCGTCAGGGCGCACCATTGGAAAACATGTGGGGCTGAGCTTTTACACCCTGGGCCAGCGCCAGGGCTTGGGCATTGGCGGCATCAAAACCCAAGGCGCACAAAAAGGTGGCAGCGAACACACGCCCTGGTTTGTGGCCCGCAAAGACGTGGAAAAAAATACCTTGTGGGTGGTTCAAGGGCACGACCACCCCTGGTTGTTGTCGCCCCAACTTCAGGCCACCGATGTGAGCTGGTGCGCAGGCCAGGCCCCTGCGCCAGGCGCTTATGCCGCCAAAACCCGCTACCGGCAAGCCGATGCACCCTGCCATCTGCAAGCGCTCAGCATGCCCGATGGCTCCACGGGCTTTGAGTTGTCGTTCAGCGATCCCCAATGGGCCGTCACCCCCGGCCAAAGCGCTGTGTTGTACGACGGCGAGGTGTGCCTGGGCGGTGGCGTGATCCACTCGGCCAGCGCCTGCCCTGGCTGAGAAATGCCTGGCGGCGGGATCGCACCCTGTTCGAAAAACGCTCACTCCCCGCCCAAGCCCAGCCGATTGGGCTGACGCTTTTCGACGGCAAAGCGCAGCAAGGCCGCCGTGCGGAAAACCCCGTGCGCAAACTTGCCGTAGGGCAGCGTCAAGAACAAAGCCATCACCGCACCCAAGTGCACCGCCAGCATCAAAGGCATGGCCGCCGTTTGGCCCAGCAACCAAAGCAGCAAACCCGTCACACTGACCAAAAACAACAAGGCGATGAAACCCCGGTCCATGGGCTTTTGCGCTGCGTCGCCGTGCTCTGGGTGGCGGCGCAGGTTCAAGCGCCACAAACCGGCTGTCCCCACCGTCAGGCTCACCCCACCAATCACGCCCAGCAACTTGGGCAAAGTCGTCAGGTCGTAAGGCGCTGGCCAGCCCAACACATAGTGGTACAGCGTGGCCACGCTGGTGGCGGCAAAGCACAGCATGAAGCCGTAAAACGTCAGGTGGTGGTAACGCCTGCGGGCATGCGTCCAGGCGTCGTCCTCGTTGTGGCAGCCATCGCCGTGGCCACCGTCCAAGTACTTCAGGCGCAAAGCGGCGTGCGCCGCTTCGGCTGCTGCAGGCGATGTCAAATCGGCCCCGCTGGTGGCGGGCGTCACATCACGCCAAAAACGCATCACCCCCAGTGCCAACGCCAGCACCGCAAACAAGAAGATGGGCGCAAACAGGCTCACCATCAGGTTGTGAGGGAACACCGCATAGAAACCACCGGCCACGGGCGCGCCCCACAGCGTGCCTTGACGCAGCATCGCCAAGGCCAAGAACAAGGCCAAACCCAAAGCGAGCGCCACCGACAAGGTCAGGCCGTTGCGTTGGTACAAACTGCCCAAAGCGGGTGGCCAAGCGTAGTCGGCA
This sequence comes from Limnohabitans sp. YIMB22184, assembly GCF_048020265.1. Lineage (GTDB taxonomy): Bacteria > Pseudomonadota > Gammaproteobacteria > Burkholderiales > Burkholderiaceae_C > Limnohabitans_A. The sequence goes on along the minus strand of NZ_CP171843.1, from coordinate 70,552 downwards.
TAGGTCTGGCCGCGCACCTGGGCCATGGCCTTGGGCACGTTGATGGCAAAGTCGTGCGGTGGAGCATATTGGCAAGAGTGCAGACACGCACCGCAGTTGTGGCACAGGTTGGCCATGTAATGGATATCGGCCTTGCCAAACTCCAGCCGCCGCGTCATGGCCGGGAACACCGCACAAAAACCCTCGCAGTAGCGGCAGCCATTGCAAATTTGCATTTGCCGGGCCACTTCGGCTTCGGGTGCGGTCAACTCGCCGCGTGCCAGCGCACGGGCATCGCGCGTCAGGGCTTCAAGCGTTTGCATGGGCCGCTCCTTCTTTTTGGGCTTTGACGGCTTTGGCCGCCTGCTCGCCCGCGATGCGGCCAAAGGCCGTGCCAATCGTCATGCCCACCCCAGCGGTGTAGCCCTTGCCCAGCACATTGCCCGCCATCATCTCGCCGGCCACAAACAGGTTGGGGCTGGGCTGGTTGTTGAATCGCACAGCGGTCGTGTCATCGGTTTTGAGGCCCAAATAAGTAAAAGTGACGCCAGGCCGCACGGCATAGGCGTAGTAAGGCGCGGTGTCGAGCGGCCGCGCCCAGTGGGTTTTGGCAGGGCTCACACCCTCGGTGTGGCAGTCGTCCAGCGCCGTATGATCAAACTTGCCTTCGCGGCAGGCCGCGTTGTAGTCGTTGAGCGTTTGCATGAAGGTGGCTTCATCCAACCCCAATTTGCGGGCCAGCTCAGGCAGGCTGTCGGCCTGCGTGCCTTCAAACACGGGCGGCATGAAGCGGCCCACCGCCTTGGCGTCGATGATCGAATACGCCACCTGCCCCGGCTGCTGCGCCACCAAACGGCCCCAGATCGCGTAGCGCTTGGGCCAGAAGTCTTCACCCTCGTCATAAAAACGCCGCGCCTCTCGGTTGACCACCACACCCAAAGACACGCAGTCAATGCGGGTGCAAATGCCGCCGTCATACAACGGTGCACGGGCGTCAATGGCCACCATGTGCGCCTGGGTGGGGTCACCAATGCGGTCGGCGCCTTGCTCCAGCATGTGCTTGAGCAGCACGCCTTGGTTGAAGCGCGTGCCGCGGATCAAAAACTGATCCGCCGGGTATTCACCACGCTCGTTTTGGCCCCAAGCTTCGCGCAGCCACTCGCGGTTGGACTCAAACCCACCCGCCGCCAACACACAGGTGCGGGCCTCAATGCGCTCACGTCGCACGCTGCCGTCGGCCTGTTTGTGCATGACCGACGCGGCCACAAAACGGCCTTTGTCCAATTCGACGCTGTCCACTTCAGCGTTGTAGTGGATCTGCACACCCAATTTTTCGGCGCTGCGGTAATAGGCATTGACCAGCGCCTTGCCCCCGCCCATGAAAAACGCGTTGGTGCGGGCCGTGTGCAAAGCGCCCGACAACGAAGGCTGAAAGCGCACGCCGTGCTTGACCATCCAGGGCCTGCAGGTGGCCGAATGGCGAATGGCCAAACGGGCCAGGTGTTCGTCGGTCAAGCCGCCCGTGACCTTGAGCAGGTCTTGCCAAAACTCTTCTTCCGGGTAGGCATCGACCAGCACGTCCTGGGGGGCATCGTGCATGCAGCGCAAATTGCGCGTATGCCCCGAGTTTCCGCCTCGCCACTCACGCGGCGCCGACTCCAGCAGCATCACGCTGGCCCCGGCTTCGCGCGCCATCAAGGCCGCGCACAAGGCCGCGTTGCCGCCGCCGATCACCAATACATCCAAGTCCATGCCTGCTCCGAAAAAAGACAATGCTCAATCAGGCTTGATACCTGCTCGTTTGACGATGTCGCTCCAGATGCGCTGCTCGTTCTTGATGAACGCCGCGTACTCACTGGAAGGCCCGCCCCCGCCCACCGCGTTATCGGTGGCAAAGCGCTCAGTCACCGCACTTGACTTAAGGGCTTTGAGCGACTCTTCCTGCAAGCGCTTGACGATCTCAGGCGGTGTGCCTGCGGGCACGTGGATGCCGTACCACTGCGAGGTTTCAAAGTCTTTGAAACCCAGCTCGGCCACAGTCGGCACATCGGGCATGGCTGCGATGCGCTGTTGCGTGCCCACAGCAATGGCGCGCAGCTTGCCGCTGCGGATGTGCGCCCCCAAGGCGGGCATGCCTGCAGAAGACGCGTGCGTGCGTCCGGCCAGCAAGTCGGTCAACTGTGGACCCGTACCGCGATAAGGGATGTGGGTGATGTACATGCCTGTGACCAGCTTGAGGTACTCCATGGCCAGATGGCCCGCACTGGCATTGCCCGCAGAGCCATAGTTGAGCTTGCCCGGATTGGCCTTGGCGTAGTCCACAAACTCCTTGAAGTTTTTGGCCGGCACGTCGGGATGAATCACAAAAACGTTGGGTACCTTGGCCAGCAAAGTGACCGGTACAAAATCCTTGTTCACATCGTAGGGCTGATTTTTCAACATGTAAGGGTTCACCGCCAAAGTGCCCACATGCGTGAGGATGATGGTGTGCCCATCAGGCGCAGCTTTGGCCACTTCTTGCATGGCGGTCACGCCCGCACCACCGGGTTTGTTTTCCACGTACACGCTTTGCCCGAGCTGCTTGGTCAGCTCAGCCGCCACCGAGCGAGCCACGATTTCACTGGTGCCACCTGGTGCAAACGGCACCACGAAACGAATGGCCTTGCTGGGCCACGGAGCACTTGGAGATTGCGCCCAAGTTGCCGATGTGCACAAAGCCAGCGCCGAAATGCCTGCGCCAATCGCCCAACGGCGAGACGGATTTTTCATGTTTGTCTCCTGTAATTTTTGAAAGGATTTGAATGTGCCAGACCAAGTGCGCTGTCAGAATTGGTATTTGCGCAGCCCGCCGTCCACCGGAATGACCGCCCCCGTGATGTAACTGGCCAAAGGCGATGCCAAAAACGTGACCAAGTTGGCCATGTCCTCCGGCTCGCCGTAACGACCCATGGGGATTTCGTTCTCGCACTGCCACTGACGGTATTCGGGGCTGTAGTTGCGAAAAATCTGCTCGGAATGGATGCGTCCGGGAGGCACGCAGTTCACCGTCACGCCATGCTTGCCGACCATGCGCGACAAGCCTTTGGCCCAGCTGTGAATGCCCGCCTTCGCACAAAAAGCGCCGTTGGTGTGCTCGGGCTCACTCTTGCCGGTGATGTTGATGATGCGGCCCCAGTTGCGCGCGATCATCTGGTCAATCAAGGCGTCGGCCACTTGGCGTGGGCGGTGAAAATTTAAGGTGATGGCCTCTTGCCAGGCTTCTTCGCTCACATGCAAGTCCTTGAAGCTGCGTGAACCGCCAGCGTTGTTCACCAAAATGTCCACACTGCCCAAACCCGCCAAAGCGGCATCGGCGAGGCGTTTGGCCGCGTCTTCGGCGTACAGGTCCGACTCGATGATCACGGGCGCATGACCGCCAGCGGCCACAATCTCCGCGGCCAACTCCTGGAGCTTGTCCACGCGCCGCGCCGACACCGCCACGCGCACGCCTTCGGCAGCCAACGCCTTGGCAATGCCACGACCGATGCCTACGCTGGCACCCGTGACCAGGGCGGTTTTGTTGTTGAGTTGCAAGTCCATGGGCGTCTCCTTTTGTGTGTGTAAAACATTCACTTTAGAGACGCCTGCGCAGGCCGTGCAGCCCCTTGAGGGCATGGGGCCATCACTTTTCGTGATGCCCGAAAACAGCTAAGCGACGGGGCTGATGGCCGAGCCCAGCCAAGCGCCACTTTGCACCAACGCCCGTGCGCAATCGGCCAGGACCACGCGGGTCGCCAAAGCGGCGGGCGAAAGTTCATCGTCGGACAAGCCGCACAGCAAATTCACTCGCTGCACTTGATGGTCAGTGATGCGGGCCATGTAAAGACTTTCGCGCTCTGGTCCCATGCGTGACACCGCCGCCCATGGCTGCAAAGTCCCACCCAAACCCGAATTGACCGCATCCATCAGCATGGCCAGAGAATCGACTTCAAGCGTCACTTGCGGCGTGACATTGGCCCGAGCAAATGCGGCGTTCAGTGTGCTGCGCAGACCATGCGGCCCAGTGGGCAAAATCAGGGGCTCATGCACCAAATCAGCCATGCACAAGTTTGACGGCGCCTTGGCTGAGCGCGTCGAGCGGGCCGCAATCAAAAAGATGTCCTCCTGGATCAAGGACCAAACGCTCCATCGACGAGCAGTCTGCAAGTGCTGGCTGGCACGAATGGGTGAGTCAAACAACACCGCCAAGTCGAGCTGCCGCGCATTGAGCATGGCCGACAAATGGCCCGACAGGCTCTCTACCATGTGAAGGCGAACATCCGGGTAGCGCTCGCGCATGGCGCACATCAAGGGCAACCCTAAAACCGCCGCCGTGGTGGGTGCCAGACCCACGCTCACCGTGCCCGTCAGTCGGGCCTGCTGGGCGGAGCGCACCGCTTGCTCAGCGTGCCGCAAAGTCAGCTGAGCCTCCCGAAAAAAGGCCACACCCGCTTCGGTGGGAGTCACACCTTGGGGGGTGCGCTGCAACAGGCGGGTGCTTAACTCCCCTTCCAGGCGCGTGATCTGCTGGCTCAGCGCCGACTGCACCAAATCCAGGTCGAGCGCCGCGCGGCTGATGCTGCCGACTTCAACCACCTTCACGAAATAGCGCAGCTGCCGCAACTCCATGACTCAAGGCTCCAGTTGGTGCAACTTTTTGTGAATGCGCTGCACGGCCTTCCAGACGCACCAAAAGACCACCGGAACCAAGAACCCCACCACCGTTTCCGGCTGAAACGGCATGCCCGCAGCTTTCAAAGCTTTGACCACATAGAGCAAAAGACTGACCACGTAATAAGAGATCGCCGCGATCGACAGGCCTTCCACCGTGCTTTGCAATCGCAGCTGCAAGGCTTGGCCTTTGGTGAGCTTTTCCAGCAGCACCTGGTTTTGGGCTTCGGTGGCGATGTCCACACGCGTGCGCAGCAAGGCGCTTGTGCGTGAGACCCGCTCGGCCAAAGAGGCCAGGCGTTTTTCTGTGGCCTGCACCGTGGCCATGGCCGGAGACAAGCGGCGTTGCATGAATTCGCCCAGGGTTTGGGTGCCCGAAATCGGCCGCTCGCGCAACTCGGCCAAGCGTTGACTGACGAGCGTGTCATACGCCCGCGTGGCCGAAAACCGGAAGCCATGCTCGGCCGTGGCCCGCTCGATGCGGGCGGCCAGGGACACCAGCAAGTCGAGCAAGGCTTGGTCGCTTTCGCCCTTGCTTTCGAGCAAACCGGTGATGTCGGCCAGCTGCGCCTCGGCAGCTGACAACATGGCCGACAAATTCTTGGCCACAGGCAAGCCGCGCAAGGCCATCAGCCGGTAGGTTTCCATCTCCAGCAGGCGCTGGGAAATGCGGCCGGCACGCGCTTCGGTGGTGCCATCGGGGGCCAGCACCAGCATGCGCTCAAAGCCATCGGCGCCGATGCGGAAATGGGTCAGGATGCACGAGTGCGGCAAGCCTTCGGTGGTGTTGCCCATGCGCGAGGCCAGCACTGCATCCGGGCCGAGCCAGGATTGGGCGGTGGCAATCAGGTCAGACTGGTCGATGTCGGCTTGCAACATGCCCAGATGAATGGCCGCCATGGTTTGCCCGGGTATGCCACGGACCCACTCGGTCCCGGCCACCACATGCGCGGCCAACTCGGGCTGCTCGGCACCCCACCCGGCATGCGCTGGCAAAGCCTGCACGATGGAGTAGCGTGTGAATTCGGTGTGTCGCTCCCATTTCACGGTGAAATGGTCGCATCTCAAGCGCAGAAAATTGCCTTGCAGACTCTCCAGACTCAAATCCGCGTGGCCCGGCAACAGGCGCAAATGTGCCCACTCCTGCTCTCGGGACACCCCGGCATTGAGCACCGCCACGTACACGATCAAGGCAGGCAAGCGCACCCGGGCCGAAGGGCGGGCGTGTACCTCGTTGTGCAGTTCACGCCGCAGGGCGTCTTCTTGGGGCAAAAACCGGGAAGTGATTTCGTTCATGCCTGCATTTTGACGACGTTATGGAAAACAGAACACCCCTTGGGTTCAGAAATGTCGCCTGACCCGAACGCAGCGCATCCCCGCCAAGCACGAGGACTCAGGGCTGTGCAGGCAACGGTACAGGGCTTTCGGCCACCAGCAGACGGCCGTGCCACAACCCATGAACCGTGGCCCACAACAAGGCCCCGATCACCCCCGAAGCACAAACCAGCCAGGCCATGGCCAAAACATGGGCCCAGCCTTGCAATGGGGCCAGGTGCAAAGACAAAGCCGCAGAAGCCGCCAAGGGAAAAGACATGGCCCAAAAAGGCATGCCAAAAGGCTGCTGCAGGCAGCGCTTGAGCACGGTCAGCGACACCAGCGTGAAAAACAAAGAGATGCCCCACAACAAGTGCAGCACCGTGTCAGGTGCGCCCAGCTGGTGCCCCGACAGAGCCAGCACCGAGGGCGGCGCCATGGTGATGAAGGTGGTAGGCAGCATGCGCGGGGGCCACAAGCCCACCATGCCGATGCGCACCAGAACAAGCACCAAGGCGATCGGCCACAAAAAAATCGCAACGCCGTACTGCGCGGCCGACCACACTGGGTGGCCCAGCGTCACGCCCGCCAGAGCAGGCAGCACGTTGCCCACCACCGGAATGAACAGCGCAGGAGTCATGCCGCGCCAAAAATCGTCAGCCTTCACGCCCGGTTGCAACCAGCGCCAGATGACCCCGACAGTGCCCAGCAACAAACCTGCTGCCCCCAGCATCCACAGCGCATCGGCCCACGGGCCGTAGCCGTGGTGCGCCACCCAGACCGTGGGCAGCAAGACCAAAGAGGACGGCAGCGCAGCCACAAACACATGACGCAAGGGGTGGCGTGCATCTTCCAGCACTGCGGCAGGAAAGTGCACCCAGCGCCACAGCTTGAGCCCGATCAGCGCCACAAAGACCAGGCCCGCCAACACGCCCACACCCAGCGACACCTGGGAAGCGACAGGCCCCCAGTGCGGCACAGCGCGAAACCATGCCAGCGACAGGCCGCACAGGCCCATGACCATGGCAAACCACGCAAAACCTAAATGTTGCACGGACGCAAAAGACACACGCTCTGTCATGTGGCGATTTTTTCCTATAAAAAAACCCGTGGTGCAGACCACGGGTTTTGGAAGCAAATGACGCGGTCCTCAGAACGGGATGTCGTCGTCCATGTCGTCAAAGCTGCTGGCGGCAGGCTTGGGTGCAGCGGCTGGGCGCTGCGCAGGCGCTGCGGCAGGACGTGCGGCGGGTGCCGACTGGCGCGGTGCATAGCCGCCACCGCCGTCATCGGACGGGCCGCCCATGCCCTGGCGACCACCGAGCATCTGCATGGTTTCACCCCGGATTTCGGTGGCAAATTTTTCGATGCCGTCTTTGTCGGTGTATTTGCGGGTGCGCAAGCTGCCTTCCACATAGACTTGCGAACCCTTTTTCAGGTACTGGCCTGCGATTTCGGCCAATTTGCCGAAAAAGCTGATGCGGTGCCACTCGGTGGCTTCTTTCATCTCGCCCGTGGCTTTGTCCTTGTAACGGTCGGTGGTGGCCACATTGATGTTGCTGACCGCATCACCCGAAGGCAAATAGCGGGTTTCAGGGTCGCGGCCCAGGTTGCCGACGATGATGACTTTGTTGACGGATGCCATGAAAACTCCTCGATGATGTTTGAATTATGGGGCCATTCCCCGGCGAGCCAGCCGCCAGGTGCCGCCCTCAGGCCGCTTGCCCAAGCGGCGCACTTCGGCCCGGGGTTTGCATAGGCCAGGCCACCAGCAACCACGCCAGCATGGCCACCCCGCAGCACAAAAACAGCGCCGGGCTGCCCCAGGACTTGACCAGCCAGCCGCCCGTGAGCCCACCGACAAAAAAGCCCAGCGACTGCAAGGTGTTGTAAACCCCCATGGCGGTGCCGCGCATGGCACGGGGAGCAATGCGCGAAGCCAAACTGGGTTGGGTGGCTTCCAGCGCATTGAAGCCACAGAAGAACACCAGCAGCAAGGCCGCCAAAGCCCCCAAGCTGGTGGTGCCCACCGATTGGAAGAACAGGCCAGCTTGCACCAGCACGATCAGGCCGATCGAGAGCAGGAACACCTTTTTCAGGTGCCCGCGGCGCTCCATGGCAAACACCGCGCCCAAAAACAAGAAAGACAGGAGCACGGCTGGCAAATACACCTGCCAGTGCTGTGCCGTCGGCAGCCCGGCTTGCACCAGCAAAGCCGGCACAGCCACCCACATGGCCAGCTGCACCGCGTGCAACACAAATACACCCACATTCAGGCGCATCAGGTCGGCATGGGCCAGCACCTCGCGCAACCGCCCCCGGCCCTGCCCGGTCACAGGCGCAGGCGCAGGGGGCGCCCCCCAGACGACCACGCCCACCCCCAGCAAAGCCAGCACACCCGTGAGCCAAAACAGGCCGGGCAAACCGATCCAGGCGGTGAGCAGGGGCGACACCACCAAGGACAGGGCGAACATCAAACCAATGCTGCCCCCCACCAAAGCCATGGCCTTGGTGCGCACCTCGTCGCGCGTCAGATCGGCCAGCAAGGCCGTGACCGCGGCCGACACCGCCCCTGCGCCCTGCAAGCTGCGTCCGACCAGCAAGCCCGTCAGGTCGGTGGCGGCGGCCGCCCAAAAGCTGCCCAAGGCGAAGACCAGCAAGCCCAGCACAATGACACGCTTGCGCCCAAAACGGTCCGAGGCCATGCCAAAGGGCAGTTGCAAAAGGCCCTGCGTCAGGCCATAAATGCCCATGGCCAAGCCCAGCCACACCGGGTCTTCGCCGCCGGGGTAGCGGCGGGCCTCCAGCGCAAAAACCGGCAACACCAAAAACAAACCCAGCATGCGCAGCGCAAAAATGCTGGCCAGCGAGGCGCTGGCGTGGCGCTCGGTGGGTGTCATGTCCAAAGAATCCAAAGCCATTGAATGCGAAGCGTCGGCCACAAAAAAATCCCGCCCATGGGCAAAGCCAAAAGCCGGATTGTCCCTGATTGACCACCCCGGGTGCCCAAAACCATATGGGCGGGGATAATCAAAGGTTTTGCTGATTTGGCCGCCCACCGTGAACCTTGTTGACCCTTCTCTCTTGCCTGACGAACCGCCAGAAGCGAAGTATCTGGCCTCGGCGCTGCGGCAAACCCACATCAGCGTGCGCGGGGCGCGCACCCACAACCTGAAAAACATCGATCTGGACATCCCGCGTAACCAGCTGGTGGTGATCACCGGGCTGTCGGGCTCGGGCAAGTCGAGCCTGGCTTTTGACACGCTGTACGCCGAAGGCCAGCGCCGTTATGTAGAAAGCCTGTCGGCCTATGCGCGGCAGTTCTTGCAGCTGATGGACAAACCCGATGTGGACCTGATCGAAGGCCTGTCTCCTGCAATTTCCATCGAGCAAAAGGCCACCAGCCACAACCCACGCTCCACCGTGGGCACTGTGACCGAGATCCACGACTACCTGCGCTTGCTGTACGCCCGCGCGGGTACGCCGTATTGCCCCGACCACAACTTGCCGCTGCAAGCGCAAACCGTAAGCCAGATGGTGGACACCGTGCTGGCCCTGCCCGAAGACACCAAGCTGATGATCGTGGCGCCCATTGCCCGCGAGAAAAAAGGCGAGTTTGAAAAAGTGTTTGAGCAGATGCAGGCGCTGGGCTATGTGCGCTTTCGCATCAACGGGCAGACGGTGGAGGTGGAAGACCTGCCCACGCTCAAGAAAACCGAGAAACACAACATCGACGTGGTGGTGGATCGCATCAAGATCCGCGCCGAGGAAGATGCCAAGGCCAGAGACGCCCTGCGCCAGCGCCTGGCCGAGAGCTTTGAGGCCGCGCTGCACCTGGCCGAGCACCGCGCCGTGGCGCTGGAGATGGACAGCGGCGTCGAGCACCTGTTCAACGCCAAGTTCTCTTGCCCGGTGTGCACCTACTCCATCAGCGAGTTGGAGCCGCGCTTGTTCTCCTTCAACTCGCCCATGGGCGCATGCCCCACTTGCGACGGCATTGGCAGCATGGCGTTTTTTGACCCAGAGCGGGTCGTCGCCTTCCCTAGCCTGAGCCTGGCCAGTGGGGCGATCAAGGGCTGGGACCGACGCAACGGCTTTTACTTCAGCATGCTCGAAAGCCTGGCCAAGCATTACCAGTTCGACATCGAAACGCCGTTTGAAAAACTCGCGCCCGCGCACCAACAGGTGTTGCTGTACGGCTCGGGCGACGAAGAGATCAAGTTCAGCTACGTGATGGAGTCCGGTGCCTCGCAGGGCAAAAAGGTCAGCAAGAAGCACCCGTTTGAAGGCATCATCCCCAACATGACGCGCCGCTACCGCGAGACCGACTCGGCCGTGGTGCGCGAAGACCTGGCGCGTTACCGCAACATGCAGGCCTGCACCGATTGCCACGGCACGCGTCTGCGGCGCGAAGCCCGCCATGTGCGCATTGGCGAAGGCGCACAAGCCCGCGCCATTTACGAAATCAGCCACATCACGCTGGGCGAATCACAACAGTATTTTCAGGGCCTGAAAATGCACGGTGCCAAGGCCGAAATTGCCGACAAGGTGGTGCGTGAGATCGCACTACGTCTGAAGTTTTTGAACGACGTGGGCCTCAATTATTTGAGCCTGGACCGCAGCGCCGACACCTTGTCGGGCGGCGAATCGCAGCGCATCCGCCTGGCCAGCCAGATCGGCTCGGGCCTCACGGGCGTGATGTATGTGCTGGACGAGCCCAGCATTGGCCTGCACCAGCGCGACAACGACCGACTGATCGGCACGCTGCAACACCTGCGCGACATCGGCAACAGCGTGCTGGTGGTCGAGCACGACGAAGACATGATCCGGGTGGCCGACCATGTGATCGACATGGGGCCGGGCGCGGGCGTGCACGGCGGGCGGGTGATGGCGCAGGGCACTTGCGCCGACATTTTGGCCGCACCCGATTCGGTCACCGGCCAGTACATGTCGGGTCGCAAGAAGATCGAGATCCCCAAACGCCACAAGGCAGGCAAGGACTTCATCGAGATCATTGGCGCATCGGGCAACAACCTGAAGAACGTGAATGTGAAGTTCCCTGTCGGGCTGCTCACTTGCGTGACCGGGGTGTCAGGCTCGGGCAAGTCGACATTGGTCAACGACACGCTGTACACCGCCGCGGCGCACCAGATCCACCGGGCACACGACGAGGCCGCCGCCCACGAAGAAATCAAAGGACTGGAGCACTTCGACAAGGTCATCAACGTCGACCAGTCGCCGATTGGCCGCACGCCTCGCAGCAACCCCGCCACTTATACGGGCCTGTTCACCCACATCCGCGAACTGATGGCCGAAGTGCCGGCTGCACGCGAGCGCGGCTACGGCCCGGGGCGCTTCAGCTTCAACGTGACCGGTGGCCGCTGCGAAGCCTGCCAGGGCGACGGCATGGTGAAAGTGGAGATGCACTTTTTGCCCGATGTGTATGTGCCTTGCGACGTGTGCCACGGCATGCGATACAACCGCGAAACGCTGGAAATTCAATACAAGGGCCAGAACATCGCGCAAATCCTGAACATGACGGTGGAAGCTGCGCACCAGTTCTTCAGCGCCGTGCCCAACATTGCACGCAAGCTGCAAACCCTGCTGGATGTGGGCCTGACCTACATCCGTCTGGGCCAAAGCGCCACCACCCTCTCGGGCGGCGAGGCGCAACGCGTCAAGCTCGCACTCGAACTCTCCAAACGCGACACGGGCCGCACGCTCTACATATTGGACGAACCCACCACCGGCCTGCACTTTGCCGACATCGATTTGCTGCTCAAAGTGCTGCACCAATTGCGCGATGCGGGCAACACCATCGTCATCATCGAGCACAACCTAGACGTGATCAAAACCGCCGACTGGCTGATCGACATGGGACCAGAGGGTGGCGCGGGCGGCGGCACAGTGCTGGGTGAAGGGACGCCGGAGCAGCTGGCCAAAAACAAGGCGAGCTTCACGGGCCACTACTTAGCACGTTTGCTGTGACACCGATGCACCGCCACATGCGTCATCCATTTTTTTGAATTTTTGAAACCCTCATGAAAACCTTGATCCGTGCTTTTTTCAAAACCCTGCGCATCGTGCTGGGCCCCGTCATGCTGCTCAAAGAGCGCCTGACCCAACCGACTGGCGTGCAACGTGCGCCCGCTGCCCAAGCTGCCATCGATAAGCAATGCCAAAGCTTGGCGCTCTACCAGTTCAGCACCTGCCCGTTTTGCATCAAGGTGCGCCAAGAAATGCGCCGCCTGTCGTTGCCGATTGAAAAGCGCGATGCACAGCACAACACGGCCAACCGTGAACACCTGCTGCAAGGCAGCGGCGCCACCAAAGTGCCTTGCCTGAAAATCACAGACGCCAACGGCCAAACCCGCTGGCTACAAGACTCGGACGCCATCGTGGCTTATTTGCGTGAACGCTTTCCAGCGTGATGCGCTTCCCACCGGATAATGGGGCATGACCCACTGCATATCCTGCACACACGCATGGAAACCGAACTCAAACTGGGTCTTTCAGAAGCTGACCTGCCGCGCCTATTGACCCACCCGCTGCTGGCGAGTGCGGGCAGCAAGCAGCACCTGCTCAACACCTATTTCGACACGCCGGAACTGGCCCTGCAGCAACGCCATATGGCGGTGCGCGAACGACTGGCAGGCGATCAGTGGCTGCTGACGGTGAAAACGGCTGGGCAAAGTGAGAACGGCTTGTCGCGCAGACAAGAATGGGAGGGCCCGACCACCCCGGGCGCTTTGGCCTTTGACGCGCTGGTCGACGACGCTGCGCTGGCCACCGACCTGATGGCGATGCGGCCGAGTTTGAAGGCGCTGTTTTGCACCAACTTTGAACGCCAGCGCTGGGTGGTCACGCACGCAGATGCCCAGATCGAAGTGGCACTGGACCAAGGCCGCATCCATGTGCCCGGTACCGACTTGAGCGAGCCCCTGCTGGAGCTGGAGCTTGAACTGCTCAGCGGCCCTGAGTCCGCCCTGATGACGCTGGCCGACGTGCTGCGCCAGACACTCCAAGGCCCATTGACGCTCACGCCCAGCGACACCAGCAAAGCGCAGCGTGGCATGGCGCTTTGGCGATGTGCTTGACCCCCAGGCCCAATGGGTGCACCTCACTGCCATGAGGTTGCTTTAGGTGATACCCCCTCGTCGGTCACTGGTGTACAAAACACCCTTCTTCTGGAGCATCCGATGACCCCACACCCCGCCTTACCCCGAGCCCACCCTGCTGACGTGGGCCTGTGCCCCGAGCGCACCCAGCGCCTGATGGACGTGCTGCGCCGCGAAGTGACCAGCGGCCGACTGCCGGGCGCGGTGGCCATGGTTGCTCGCAAAGGCCAAATCGCCTTGTTCGAGGCCGTGGGCCAGCAAGACCCTGCCACGGGCACCCCCATGCAGACCGACAGCATCTTCCGTATCTATTCGATGACCAAGCCGGTCGTGTCGGTGGCCGTGATGATGCTGGTCGAGCGCGGTCAGTTGCTGCTCTCCGACCCGGTCAGCCGGTGGTTGCCCGAATACGCCAAGCAGCAGGTAGCGACCGCCAACGGGCTCGAACCAGTCAAGCAAGAAGCCACGGTGCAAGACCTGCTGCGCCACACGGCGGGGCTGACCTATGAATTTTTGGGTACATCGCCCGTGCAGCAGCAATACGGCCAAGTGAAGATCGCTTCACGCGATCGGACCAACGCCGAGTTCTCGCAAACACTGGCGGCGCTGCCGCTGCAGTTTCAACCCGGCAGCGTGTGGGCCTACAGCCGCGCCACAGATGTGCTGGGGCGCTTGGTCGAAGTGGTCAGCGGCCAAGGCCTGGGCGCATTTTTGCAAGCCGAGATTTTTAGCCCGCTGGGCATGGTGGACACGGGCTTTGCCGTGCCACCCGAACAACAGCACCGCATTGCAGAGCCCTTTGCGCACGACCCTGATGGTGGCGTGCCCATGAAAGTACTGGAGCCACGTCAGGTGCCCGCCATGGAGGGCGGCGGCGGTGGCCTCATGTCCACGGCCATGGACTACACCCGCTTTTTGCAGTTCTTGCGCAACCGGGGCGAGCTGAACGGTGTGCGACTGCTCGGCCCGCACACAGTGGATTACATGACCGCCGACCACCTTGGCGGCATACCGTCGGATGGCACGCTACTGCCCCCGGGACACGGCTTTGGCCTCGGGTTTGCGGTGCGCACCCATTTGGGTCTGTCGCCTGTGCCGGGCTCGGTGGGCTTGTATTACTGGGGCGGCATCGCGGGCACCACCTTCTTTGTAGACCCAGCCCTGGACATGTACGCGATGCTGATGATCCAGGCACCCAACCAACGCGACTACTATCGCCCCTTGTTCCGCGACCTGGTGTACGCGGCCCTGATGTAAAAAATTCAAAACACTGGAGACAAGCTATGCCCCAACCCGGCCTCATGATGAACCGCCCCCTGCTCATTTCGGGCATCCTCGAACACGGCGCTGCGCAGTTCGGTGACCAAGAAATCGTTTCGCGCGAGACGCATGGCCCGCTGCACCGCTATACCTATGCCGACGCGGCCAAACGCTCGCGCCAGCTGGCCAACGCTTTCGCGGAAATGGGCCTCAAAGCAGGCAGCGCAGTCGGCTCCATCGCCTGGAACAACCACCGCCACCTGGAAGCGTATTACGCCATCTCGGGCAGTGGCATGGTCATGCACACCTGCAACCCGCGCCTGCATCCGCAACAGCTGATCTATGTGATCACCCATGCCGAAGACGAAGTGGTGCTGTTTGACGCCACCTTCGCACCGCTGGTCAAAGGCATTGCCGCGCATTGCCCCAAAGTGCGTGCTTGGGTCTGCCTGGCCGATACCGCCAACACGCCCGCCATCGAGGGCGTAGCGAATGTGATGAACTACGAGAGCCTGATCACCGGCCAGCCTGACAGCTTCAACTGGCCCGAGCTGGACGAGAACACCGGCGCAGCGCTTTGCTACACCTCGGGCACGACCGGCAACCCCAAGGGCGTGCTGTACACACACCGCGCCATCGTGATGAACGCCACCACCGCCTGCCTGCCCGATGTGCTGGGCTTGTCCACGCAAGAGACCATCTTGCCTGTGGTGCCCATGTTCCACATCAACGCCTGGTGCATCCCCTACGCCGCGCTGGTGTCAGGCACCAAGTTGGTCCTGCCCGGACCCAAGCTCGACGGCCCGAGCCTGTTTGAGTTGATGGAGGCGGAGCAGGTCACCATCAGCGCGGGCGTGCCCACCATCTGGATGGGCCTGATCCAGCATGCAGAACAAAACAATTTGCGCTTCACCAGCATGAAGCGCACCTGCGTGGGTGGCTCGGCGATGCCGATGGCGCTGATCGCCAAGTTCATGGACACCTATGACGTGGAAGTGCGCCACGGCTGGGGCATGACCGAAACCACCGCCGTGGCTACCATGAGCAACCTCAGCCGCGCCGACCGCCAAAAGCCCGCGGCCGAACAGCACGCCATCGTGGCCAAACAAGGCAAAACCGTCTCGGGCATCGAAATCAAGATCGTCGATGAAAACGGTGTCACCTTGCCCCGCGACGGCACATCGCAGGGCGAGCTGATGGTGCGCGGCCAGTGGATCGTGGAGCGCTACTACAAGGCCGAAAAAACCGCGTTGGTGGACGGCTGGTTCCCCACCGGTGACATCGCCACCATCGATGCGCACGGCACCATGCAAATCCGCGACCGCACCAAGGACGTGATCAAAACCGGTGGCGAGTGGATCAGCTCGATCGACCTGGAAAACGCGGCCATCGGTCACCCCGCCGTGGCGATGGCGGCGGTCATTGGCGTCAAGCACCCCAAGTGGGACGAGCGCCCGCTGCTGTTCATCGTGCGCAAGCCGGGGCAGACCCTTGAGAAGCAGGAGATTCTCGACTTCCTGGCCACCAAGGTGGCCAAGTGGTGGGTGCCTGACGATGTGGTGTTCCTCGAATCCCTGCCCGTGGGCGGCACCGGCAAGGTGCAAAAGAACGACCTGCGCAAGGAATACGGCGGCGTGTTCAGCTAAAGCGCGTCATGCCGGCCCGATCCGGCATCCATGGTTGAATAGGCATGGACCCCGGATCCAGTCCGGGGTGACCGCTGGGCGCAGGATCACATCCGTCCCTCAAACCTTGGCGTTGGGCCGCACGTTCACTCCAATGCACCGAATTGATGCAAGTCAATCCCTAAACTTGCCTGCATTTGCCCCAAAAAGGTGATTGATGCTCAAAAACAGGGATTTCAGTGTGGGAAAATTCATATTCACTTCACAAAACGCACTCAAACGGAGCATCCATGACAACAGGCAGCCTGGCCCAGTTTCTCGCCACGGTCAACGACCGCAACCCCGGCCAACCCGAATTCATGCAGGCGGTCACCGAGGTCATGGAAAGCCTCTGGCCCTTCATCGAGCAGCACCCCCATTACGCCGAACAAGCTTTGCTGGAGCGCCTGGTTGAACCCGAGCGCGTGGTCATGTTCCGCGTGTGCTGGGTGGACGACAAAGGTCGCGTGCAAGTCAACAAGGGCTACCGCATTCAGCACAGCATGGCCATTGGCCCCTACAAAGGCGGCCTGCGTTTTCACCCCTCGGTCAACCTGTCGGTGCTCAAGTTTTTGGCTTTCGAGCAAACCTTCAAGAACGCGCTGACCACCCTGCCCATGGGCGGCGGCAAGGGCGGCTCCGACTTCGACCCCAAAGGCAAGAGCAAAGGCGAAGTCATGCGCTTTTGCCAAGCCTTCGCCTCCGAGTTGTTCCGCCATGTTGGCCCCGACACCGATGTGCCAGCGGGTGACATCGGTGTAGGTGGCCGCGAAGTCGGCTTCATCGCCGGCATGTACAAAAAACTCTCGAACAGCGCCGCCAGCGTGTTCACTGGCAAGGGCCTGAGCTTTGGCGGCTCGCTCATCCGCCCCGAAGCCACTGGCTACGGCACCGTCTACTTTGCCGACGAAATGCTCAAGACCCGCGGCAAGAGTTTCAAAGGCCTGCGCGTGTCAGTGTCCGGCTCGGGCAACGTCGCGCAATACGCGGTCGAAAAAGCCATGGCCCTGGGTGCCAAGGTCGTGACCGTGTCCGATTCGAGTGGCACCGTGGTCGATGAAGACGGCTTCACCCCAGAAAAACTCGCCATCCTGATGAAGGTCAAAAACCACGACTATGGCCGCGTCAACGATTACGCCAAGCTGGTCGGCGCCCGCTTCGAAGCCGGCAAAACGCCTTGGCACGTCAAGGTCGATGTGGCCCTGCCCTGCGCCACCCAAAACGA
The DNA here is from genome assembly GCF_048020265.1 of Limnohabitans sp. YIMB22184. Lineage (GTDB taxonomy): Bacteria > Pseudomonadota > Gammaproteobacteria > Burkholderiales > Burkholderiaceae_C > Limnohabitans_A. The sequence goes on along the minus strand of NZ_CP171843.1, from coordinate 53,303 downwards.
ACTGCATGAGAACGACGCCAAGACCCTGATCGCCAACGGCGTGGTCTGCGTGGCCGAAGGCGCCAACATGCCCTCGACCATCGAAGCGGCCAAGGCCTTCGAAGCCGCTGGCGTGCTGTACGCACCCGGCAAGGCCAGCAACGCCGGTGGCGTGGCCACCTCCGGTCTGGAGATGAGCCAGAACGCCCTGCGCCTGTCCTGGAGCCGCGAAGAAGTGGACGCCCGCCTGCTGGTCATCATGCAAAACATCCACGGCGCCTGCCTGAAGTATGGCAAGCGCAGCGACGGCAGCGTGAGCTACATCGACGGCGCGAACATCGCCGGTTTCGTGAAAGTGGCCGATGCGATGTTGGCCCAAGGCGTGGTCTAAAGCGTCTGCGTCCGTCTGCCCTCAGGCCTTGGCGCTCGGCCGCTCATTCATGCGGTCGCGCCAGGCCTGCAAGGCGCTCATGCCTTCGTCACCGGGCACGAACTTCATCAGGCCCCGCGCAAACTCCAGCGCACAAAACGCGGTGATGTCGGCGATGGTGAAGCGCTCACCCGCCATCCACGGCTGACTTTGCAGGCGCTGGTCAAAACCCCGCGCCACCCCCCGCACCTTCTCGGCCTGTGAACGGCCGAACTCGGGGAACTGCGGTTTCTCCAAAGCCGCCAAGCCCGGGTGGCTGTGGCGGATCGCATTCGCGATGCCGCCCAACAAATACAGCTCCACCTGCCGATCGGCCATCTCGATGAAGCCGCGTTCGTCACCGTCCATGCCCATCAGGTTGGGCTCGGGGTAACGGCCCTCCAGCAAGGTGCAAATGGCCCGCGTCTCGGTGATCACGCGGCCATCGTCCAGCTCCAGCGCAGGCACTTTGGCCAGCGGGCTTTTGGCCAAATAGTCAGGCTGGCGGTGCTCGCCGCCGTTCAGGTCCAGGTTGACCATCTCGATGCCAGTGATGTTTTTCTCGACCAAAAACATCAGCACCCGGCGGGGGCTGGGGGCGCGGTGGGCGGTGTAGAGCTTCATGGGTTTCCTTTTTGGGGCAGGGGCATGTCCAAGTCTTGTGCCCATGCCCTGCAGACTAGCACCCGACTGATCTGACCCATGCCACGCAAATGACAGTCGCCAAAGACATCGAACGAAGACATCAAAAATAGACACCCGGGCGACACCCAGTCACAGGCCGGACAGGGTCTGGCCGTTGCAGGCTTTCCAATCGCCCCTAGAAACACGGATCAACCCTTTGAGAAACCGCGACCATGAACTTCGATATCCCACCGGACATTGCAGCCCTGCGCGAACGCACGCGGCAGTTCATTGCCGAACAGGTGATCCCGCTGGAAGGCGACCCGCGCCACAGCCTGCACGGCCCGTCCGAAGACCTGCGCCGGGAGCTGGTGGCCCGCGCACGCGCTGCGGGTTTGCTCACGCCCCACGCCTCTGTGGAGATGGGTGGGCTGGGGCTGAGCCACATCGCCAAAGCGGTGGTGTTTGAAGAAGCCGGTTATTCCAACCTGGGGCCTACCGCGCTCAACATCCACGCGCCCGACGAAGGCAACATCCACCTGATGGAAGAAGTGGCCACGCCCGCGCAAAAAGAGCGCTGGCTGCGCCCGCAGGTGGCGGGCCTCACGCGCTCGTGCTTTGCCATGACCGAACCCGAACCCGGCGCAGGCGCTGACCCGTCGATGCTCAAGACCACCGCCGTGCGCGACGGCAAGGACTACCTGATCAACGGTCGCAAATGGTTCATCACCGGGGCCGACGGCGCGGATTACGCCATCATCATGGCCCGCATGGAAGACGGCTCGGCCACCATGTTTTTGACCGACATGGACAAAGCCGAAATCCAGTTGGAACGCAGCATGGACGCCATGGACAACTGCTTCACGGGTGGCCACGGTGTGCTGCGCTTTGACAACTTGCGCGTGCCCGCCAGCGACGTGCTGGGCGAAGTGGGCCAGGGCTTTCGGTACGCCCAAGTGCGCTTGGCACCCGCTCGCCTGACGCACTGCATGCGCTGGCTGGGGCAGGCCCGCCGTGCGCACGACATCGCGCTCGATTACGCCAGCCGCCGCCACGCCTTTGGCAAACCGCTGGCCGAACACGAGGGCGTGGGCTTCATGCTGGCCGACAACGACATTGACCTGCACACCGCCCGCCTGCACATCTGGCACACCGCCTGGCTGCTCGACCAAGGCCAAAAAGGCGGCTTTGAATCAAGCCGCGCCAAAGTGGCCTGCTCCGAAGCCGAGTGGCGCGTGGTGGACCGCTGCGTGCAAATTCTGGGCGGCCAGGGCGTGACCGCCGAAACGCCGGTCATGCGCATCTTCATGGACATGCGCGCCTTCCGGGTCTATGACGGCCCGAGCGAAGTGCACCGCTGGAGCATGGCGCGCAAGCTGGTGTACAAAGCCCAGCAGGCGGCCAAGGCCTGAGGCTTTTCAGGTCTTGGCCGCTTCCAGCGTGTCCCGCGTCTGCATCGCGACTTTCCGCGCAGCCTGCTCGAAGTCGTCACCGCTCGATGCGTAGAGCACCGCGCGTGACGAATTGACGATGATGGACCCAGCGCTGCTGCCATCGGCAAGGGCCCGCCAGCCAGCTTTCACAGTGGCGACCGCGTCACCGCCTTGTGCACCCACGCCGGGGATCAAGAGGGGCACGGTGGGGGCGAGTTCGCGCACACGCTCGATTTCAGCCGGGTAGGTGGCGCCCACCACCAGGCCGAGTTGACCATTCAGGTTCCAGGGGCCTTGGGCCAGGCGGGCCACATGTTCGTACAGCCGGGGCTGGCCTTCGACCGACGCCAAGCGCTGGTTTTGCAAATCATCGCCACCGGGGTTGGAGGTGCGGCACAACAGGAATGCACCTTTGCCTTCGTACTTCAGGTAGGGTGCCACCGAGTCCCAGCCCATGAAGGGCGAGAGGGTCACAGCGTCGGCGCCGTAGCGCTCAAAGGCTTCTTTGGCGTATTGCTCGGCCGTGCTGCCGATGTCGCCGCGCTTGGCGTCCAAAATGATCGGCACATGCGGGGCCACGCGGCGCATGTGTTCCATCAGGCGCTCCAATTGGCCTTCAGCGCGGTGCGCGGCAAAGTAGGCAATTTGGGGTTTGAAGCTGCTGACCAGGTCGGCCGTGGCGTCCACGATGCGGGCGCAGAAGTCGTAGATCTTGTTGGCGTCGCCCTTCATGCCCGCAGGGAATTTGGTGGGTTCAGGGTCCAGGCCCACACAAAGCATGGAGCCGTTTTGGCGCTCGGCGGCGCGCAGCATGTCGAGGAAGGTCATGGGGGTGGATTGTACTTTTCCACCCCGTGCCCATCTTTGGCTTGGTCACCACCAGCGCGGCACCTTCGCACGGTAGCTGTCGTACGCTTGGCCGTAAACCAGTGGCAAATGCGCCTCCTCCAGCCGCACCTGAATCTGGATCAACAACTCACCAGACACCAGCAACAACATCGACACGGCATTGGGCAGCAGGCACATGAGCGCCCATAAGTTCAGGCGCATTGACAAAAATATCGGATTGCGGGAACGCGCAAACAAGCCGTACGTCACCAGAGGTCCAGGGGTATCCGCATCCAGCCCAATGCGCCAGGACAAGCCCATTTGCTTCTGTGCCAAGACCACCCCCAAGCCACTGACCACCAAAACGCCCCACCCAAATGCGCGCCCATAGGCGTTGTCTAGCCAAGCCATGGGCGGCGCGATGTTGTCCGACTGCCATCCCAGGGTCAAGGCCGTCAAATAGACAAAGCACAAGGCCAACACCACCTTGAACATGCGACCGACATACCCCGGCGCATCGTCCGTGGCGGGCAGTCGCAAGGGGTTCAGCCCCGTGGCCCGGTAAACACTGACGGAGCGCCACAACATGGCAACACCGGCGTAAACGACGAAGTAAATCCATAAAAATCCTGCGAAATGGTTCATGCACAGCCCCTGAAGTTATTTGATTGAAGATGCGATGATTGGAAACCTTCAAGCTGCTACAAGGTCAATACCCTCCATGAGCAAAACTGCAACACCCACCCTGCGCATAGGCCAAGTGGCCCAGGCCAGCGGCATGAGCACGGCCAGCATCCGTTTTTACGAACAGCAAGGCCTGTTGAGCCCTGCAATGCGGGCCAGCAATGGCTACCGCGCTTACAGCGCTCAAGACATCGAACGCTTGCGGCGCATACGCACTTGCCGGAGTCTGGACATGTCGATCCAGGAAATTCAGGTCCTTTTGAATGTGCCCGGAGACACCGCCAGCGCTTGCGAAGTCACTTCACAGGTGCTGCTGCAGCACTTGGACCATGTGGCGCAAAGGATCGAGGAACTGCAAGAACTCAAGAGTCGACTGGAAGCATTGCAGGCTCTATGCCGTCACCCGGTCGATGCCCACTGCCCAACGCAAACGGCCATGGGACAAATGAACACCACGCCCAAGGCGCTGGCCCACAGTCACCTTCGCCATCTTTGAATCACACCCCATGCACAAACTCTCTCCCCGCCAATGGACCTTGCTGGTTTTGCTCACCTTGGTCTGGGGCATCAACTGGCCCGTCATGAAAATCGGTGTCACCGGGTTTCCGCCGCTCACCTTTCGAGCCCTGTGCCTGTGGCTGGGCACACCGATTTTGGGAATGGCCTTGGTGGTCATGAAGGTGCCGTTTCGCATTCCGCGTGCGCATTGGCGCGAGTTGTTGGTGTTGGCAGTGTTCAACATGTTCATCTGGCAGGCGCTGATCATCATCGCGGTGCAGTCGCTGTCGAGTGGGCGGGCGGCGATTTTGGGCTACACCATGCCCATGTTTTCGGCGCTGCTGGGCGCGTGGGTGTTTGGCGACCAACTGGCCAAGCGCTCGTGGGCCGGGGTGGCGGCGGCCAGTCTTGGCGTGGTGCTGCTGTTGTGGCACGAGTTGTCCAACCTGAGCGGCAGGCCCACCGGGGTCTTGCTGGCCTTGGCTGCAGCCAGCACTTGGGCGCTGGGCACACAAATGCTGCGCCGCACCGCCATGCCTGTGCCCACTTTGGCCATCTCGTTTTGGATGACCTTGATGACCACCGGGGTCCTCAGCGTGTTGGCCTTGGTGTTGGAGAGCGGTCGCTGGGTGGCCCCAAGCCCGTCCAACTGGTTTGCGATTGGCTTCAACGCGGTGCTGGTGTTTGGCTTTGCACACGCCGCCTGGTTTTACCTGGCCCGCAGTTTGCCCCCAGTGGCTTCAACCCTGAGCGTGATGCTGATCCCGGTTTTGGGCGTGTTCAGTGGGGCGGTGTGGCTGGGCGAAGTGCTGCACTGGCAAGACTGGGCAGCCGTGGGCTTGATGGTAATGTCGATCGCGGCCGTGCTGTGGCCCAAGCGCAGCGCGGCTTGAGCCCTTCGGCCGCGGGGGCGGCCTCCTACCCAACCATCAACCGCGAACGGTCTTGAGCGCCAGCACCAAATCGGCCCAGGCCTTGGCCTTGTCGGGCAGGCTGCGCAGCAGCGTGTCGGGGTGGTAGGTCGCCACCACGGGCACGCCCTGGTAGCTGTGGACCTGGCCCCGCAGTTTGCCCAGCGGCTCGGTCGATTGCAGCACCGCCTGAATAGAAAACCGTCCCATCACCAGAATGACTTTGGGTTTGACCAGGGCCACCTGCCGCGCCAAATACGGCGCGCATGTGGCCAGCTCTTGCGGGCTGGGGTTGCGACTGCCGGGCAGGCGGCACTTCAAGCTGCTGGTGATGTAGACACCGCCTTCGCCTTTTGTGTCCCGGCTCAAACCGACCGCTTTGAGCATGTTGTCCAGCAACTGCCTGGCCTGGCCCACAAAGGGCTCACCATGCTGGCCTTCGGTTTCGACTTGCGGGTCGCCAATGACCAGCCAGTCGGCTTGCACATCGCCCACGCCGAACACCGCTTGCTGGCGATTCGCGCACAAATCACAGGCCCGGCAACTGGCCACGGTGGCTTGCAAGGCCGCCCAATCCATCTGGTCCACGCCTTCGGCCAAGGGCTGTCCCACCAGCACTTCGGTCACAGGCATGGGCGCCGCAGCAGCTGTTGGGGCCGGGGCCGCAGGTCGCGGCACGGGCGACGCCACAGGGGCAGATGCGGGCAGGGCCACATCAGGCGCAGCGGCAAGCGCCTGAACTGGGGTCTCTGCCTGAACCTGGGCTTGTGCTTCGGCGGTGCGCTTGGGCCACCACACGCGCACGCCCATTTCGGCCAGCATGGCGCGTTGGCGGTCGTCCAGGTCAAATCGGGTGGGGTCGCTCATGTTGGGGCTCACAGTTTCAAACTCATCACCACCGCATGCTCTCGCTGCTGGCGGCCTGCAGGATAGTAATCCTTGCGGATGCTGACCTGCTTGAAGCCATAACGCTCGTACACCTGCAGCGCACGCAGGTTGCTTTGGCGCACCTCCAGCCACAACCATTGCGCACCTGACTGGCGCGACAACAGCGTCAAGGCGTCCAGCATCATGTGGCCCCACCCTTGGCCTTGGTGCGCAGGCGCCACGGTGATGTTCAGCAGGTGCATTTCTTCGAAGCCACGCATGGCCAGAAAGTAGCCCAGCAACTCGCCGTCCAGCCACAGGCACTGGGCCTCAAACAGCGGGTTGAGCGAGTCCCGGAAATTGCCGCGTGTCCAAGGGTGGCTGTAGGCGGTTTGCTCGATGGCGATCACCGTGTCCAGATGGTCCTGTGTCATGGCGGCCAGCGTGACGCGGTTGCGCGTGGCTTCGGATGGCTGCGGGCGGGACAACTTGTCAGCGCTCATGATCGCCCTCATGGCTGCGCCGTGGCCTTGGCCAAAGCAGACTGCGCCTGTGCCTTCATGGCTTCGCGCTCGGCGGTGGTGTTGGCCACTTTGTCGCGGATGTAGAGCGGCATGGCCTGCTCGGCCGGCACGGCCAGACCCTGCGCCCACAAGGCTGGGGCCAGACGCAGCAAAGCGGCAGCGGTGGGCAGGGCCTCGCAGCGCCCTCCATCGGACGCCGCTTGGGGCAAGCGATGGCCATATGCTGCAAAGGCATTGCCAGCCTGCAGCACGGGCTGAGCTTCAGGCATCGCGACACTTTCGGGTGCGCCAACCCGCAGGGGCGCGGCTTCCTGCCAAAGCCCGGAGTTTGTCCCCGCCATGGGCTGCCAGCAGTAAACAGCGCTGTACACCTCGTCCATGCGGGCATCCAAAAGGGCCAGCACGGTGAGCGCGGCATCGGGCGCAATGGCCCGGGCTTGCACTTGCGCCCAACGCGCCTCTTCAGCTACGGCCAGCAAGGTGTCAACGGGCAGCACCGGCACATCGACCCCAAAGGCCAGCCCTTGCGCCACCGCGCAGGCGGTGCGCAGGCCCGTAAAAGACCCAGGACCCCGGCCAAACACGATGGCGTCGAGCGAGGCCAGCGGCATATCGGCTTCGGCCAGCAAGGCCAGCACGGCCGGAATCAAACCACTGGAAGCTTGTGCGCCACCAGGCAAGGTTTGGGTCCAGACCTGCTCGCCGCGTGCCACGGCCAACGACAAGATATCGGTGCTGGTGTCAAAGGCCAGCCAGCGCCATGCTTTCGGGGCCGTGCTCATGGTCGGCCTCCAGCCGCGGCGACACCGGGCGCAGCAACGGGTTTGGCCTGCCGTACACCAAACAAGATGCCACTGGTCACCAGTGCCAGCCCAGCCAGCAAATTCCAGTGCATCGGCTCGCCCAAAAACCACACAGCACCGAGGGCCGACAGACCCGGCACCAGGGCCGTGATCATGGTCGAGCGCACCGGGCCATAGTGGCGCACCATCTGCGTGAAGGTGATGCCCGAGATGACCACCGAGCCCATGCCCTGGAAGACCGCCTGGAACAGGACCTCGGTCCAAGGCACTTGCAACAAATGGGTGGGCAAGACCCCCAAGCCGATCAAGGTCAGGTACACAGGCACAAAGCTGACAAACGCAAACGCGGTGATGGCCATGGTCGCTCGCACCGCATCCAGACCGTGTCGACGCACCATGACGCTGTAACCCGCCCAACAGCAAGCAGCCGTCATGAACAACACATCGCCTTTCCAGACCTCGCCACCATCAAACGCCTTGAGCAAGCTGACACCCCCCACCAGCAGATCGCCCAGCACAATGAAGCCCAGCCCCAGTGCGCGGGCCGAGGACACTTGCTCACGCAGCACCAGCCAGGCCAGCAAGGTGGTCCACAAGGGCAAGCTACCGGGCAACAACACCGAAGCGTGGGAGGCCGGCGCAAAAAAGAAGCCCGTGTAGGCCAACACGGCATAGAGCAAACCGCCCAACAAGCCGGCCTGCACGGTTGGGGCCAGGGGCAGAGGCGACAAGCCGCCCAAAGAGCCCACTTTTTGACCCGCCTGACGCGCGGAGCGCATCAACCACCAGGCCCAAGGCAGCAAGATGCTGCTGGCCCCGAGGATGCGGGCCAGCGCAATGTCCAGGGGCAGCAAGCCCCGAGACGCCGAAGCCCGCGCAATGACAATGAAACCGGTCCAGATGAGCACCGTGATGACCGCCGAAGCCAGGCCCACGGTTTTTGAAGAAAATCGCATGGCCCGAATCATACGGGGCCGCCGCTCACGCTTTCCTTGGCCGCCCGAACACGGCCCATGCCCGTTAGACTTGCCCGATGATTGTCTCCCGCGTCAAGCAACCGTTTTTATCCGCACTCGTCCACGCCACTTGCGCGGTGCTGGCCCTGAGCAGTGCGGTGGCTTGGCCTGCCAAGGCCCAAAGCAATGCCCCAAGCAGCGACGACAGGGCCCGTCAAACCCCTGCGGCTGACGCTGCGCTGCCCCGGCATGTCATGCACACGCTGCACAAGGCCCAAGTTCCCCCTTCGGCCCTGAGCGTGCGCATCGCCCCCTTGCCCGATGGACCTGCGGCCAATGGGGCCCTGTCACGGCAATTGTCGCACCACGCGCAAGCCAGCGTCAACCCGGCCTCGGTCATGAAGCTGTTCACCACCTATGCGGGTTTGAGCCTGCTCGGGCCCGAGCACGTCTGGCGCAACCGTATCTACACCGACGGCCCGGTGCGCGATGGCGTGCTGCAGGGCAACCTGATCGTGCGCGGCAGCGGCGACCCCAAGCTGGTGGTCGAGCGCCTGCAAGCGTTGATGACCCAGGTGCGCGCAGCAGGTGTGCGCGAGGTGCGCGGGGACATCGTGCTCGACCGCAGCGTGTTCGATGCGCGCGAGCGCAGCGAGCCTTTTGACGACGAGCCCCTGCGCCCTTACAACGTGGGGCCGGATGGCCTGCTGCTCAACTTCAAGGCCGTGGTCTACACCTTCACGCCCGATGCCCCCAGCGGCCAAGTGCAGGTGCGCTTTGAGCCGCCACTGGCCGGGTTTTCCGCGCCCACGCAACTGCCACTGACCCAGGCCCCTTGCAGCGACTGGCGGCGCCAGCTGCAGGCCGACTTCAGCCAGCCCCAGCAAGTGCGCTTTGCGGGTCGCTACCCCGCCAGCTGCGGCGAACGCGAATGGCCCGTGGCCTACCCGGAGCCCGAAGCCTATGCGCCGCGCGTCATGCAAGCCTTGTGGCAGCAAGCAGGCGGACAACTCACGGGACAGGTGCGTTACGGCTCGCGCCCGGCCTCGGCCAAGCTGCTGCTGGAAGCGCCGTCCTTGCCCTTGTCCGAGATCATCAAGGACATCAACAAGTTCTCGAACAACGTGATGGCTCAGCAGCTGTACCTGACGCTGTCGAGCGAGTTGGGCGCACCCGGGCGTTTGGAGGCTTCGCGCCTGCGCCTGTCGCAATGGTGGCGTCAAGGCTTTGCCGGAGTCGACGAGCCGGTGCTGGACAACGGCTCGGGCCTGTCGCGCACAGAGCGCAGCACCGCGCAGGCCCTCACGGCCTTGCTGCAGGCCGCGCACGCCAGCCCGCACGCCCGGCACTTTGTCGACTCGCTGGCCATCGCCGGGGTGGACGGCACCGCTGCCCGCCTCAAAGATCGCAGCCCGCAGTCGCCCGTGATCGGTAACGCCTGGCTGAAAACCGGCTCGCTGCGCGATGTGGCCTCGGTGGCCGGTTATGTGCAGGGGCAAAGCGGCCAGCGCTACACCGTGGTGGCCGTGCTGCACCACCCCAACGCGCACCAGGCCCGGGCCGCGCTGGACCAGCTGCTCGAATGGACCGTGCGCGACTTGGACGCGAGCACCGCCAGCCGTCGGCCACCGAACACTCCAGAACGCAAGACCGCACAACGCAGTGCAGCACGTTGAAAACGCGACACCCGCACACGCAGGGACCTCCCCCACATGAACCTCATTGAATGGGTCGGCTCCTTGGCCGCCTTCCTGACCACCGCCAGCTTCATCCCGCAAGCCTGGCAGACCTTCCGCACCCGCGACGTGAGCGGCATCTCGCTGGGCATGTACAGCCTGTTCACCATGGGCGTGGCCCTGTGGCTGGTCTACGGCATCTTGCTGGTGGCCTGGCCCATCATCATCGCCAACGCCATCACCACCAGCCTGGCGTTGATGATTTTGGTGATGAAGCTGCGCTACCGCTGAAGCCGCTTCAGGCCGCTGCCCGCTGCAGTCTGTCCCGCACGCCTTCCCACTCGGGCGTGTCGGGCGGCAGTTGCACCCAGATTTGCGAGACGCCCCGGGCATCCAGATCACGCAACACACCGAACAAGTCGTGCGCGGCTTGCTCGGCCGTGGTGGCTTGCTGGCGCCACAACACCCCCGCGCCCATGCCCTGCTCGCTCGCAGGACGCTCGGCTGACCACAGCCCCAGGTTGTTGGTGTGTGGCCCCAGGGCTTGCAGTTTGCGAGCGATCTCGTCTGCCGACATCAGCCGCACCTTGGCGCGAGGCGCGTAATGCGATTCGAGCGTGCCCGAGGCGCGGGGCGCGGGCTGGCCCAGTACCGCTTGCGGCGTGTCCTTGTCCAGCACGGCGTGGCCGCAAGCGGCCTCAATCTGCACCCGCGTGATGTGCCCGGGCCGCAGCAACACCGGCTCACCACGGGTGCAGTCGATGATGGTGGACTCGATGCCCACGTCGCAATCGCCACCGTCCAGAATCAACAAATCGGGGCCCAGCTCGGACTGCACATGTGCGGCGGTGGTGGGGCTCACGCGGCCAAAGCGGTTGGCGCTGGGGGCCGACACACCCAGCACGCCCAACGGCAGGCAGGCCTGCAACAAAGCTTGCGCCACCGGGTGCGAGGGGCAGCGCAGCCCGATCGAGTTTTGCCCTGCCGCCGAAGCCGTGGCCACGCCACTTTGGCGCTGCAGGATCAAGGTCAACGGTCCGGGCCAGAAAGCGTCCATCAAACGCTGCGCAAAATCGGGCACCTGCGCCGCAAACAGCGGCACTTGGTCCCGGCTGGCCACATGCACGATCAGCGGGTGGTCGGCCGGGCGGCCTTTGGCCACAAAGATTTTGGCCACCGCCGCGTCATCGCCCGCGTTGGCGGCCAGTCCGTACACGGTTTCGGTGGGCAAGCCGACCAACTGGCCGTCACGCAAAGCCTGTGCAGCCTGCGCGATGGCAGCATCCGAGGGACTCAGGATCATGGTGGTCTTTAAAACGCTTCGATGCCGAGCAAAGCGGCCGCTTGCAAGGCGGTGGCCCGCACGGCCTCCGGGGTGGCACCCGTGATGTTCAGGTGGCCCATCTTGCGGCCGGGACGGGCCGACAACTTGCCGTACAGGTGCAAGTGCGTGCCCGGCAACGCCAGCACCTGGCTCCAAGCAGGGCTGGTCGGGCCTTTGCTTATGGACATGACAGGCGTGTCTTCGGGCCACAAATCGCCCAGCAGGTTGAGCATGATCGCTGGCGAATGCTGGCGCGGCTGGGTGAGCGGCAAACCCGCCAGCGTTCGCACCTGCAGCTCAAACTGCGACTGGTCGCAGGCGTTCATCGTGTAGTGGCCGCTGTTGTGCGGGCGGGGTGCCATCTCGTTCACAACCAGCTGGCCGCCTTCCAGGATGAAAAACTCCACGCACAGCACGCCCACGTAGTTCAGACCTTCGGCAATGGCGCGGGTCGCGGCCACAGCTTGGGCGGCCTGGTCGGCAGGCACCGCGCCTTCGTACACGCTGGTCACGGCCAAAATGCCGTCGCGGTGCAGGTTCAGTTGCACCGGGAAGTTCACCATCTGCCCATCGGCCCCACGCGCCACGATGACCGAGCACTCGGCCTGCAGGGGCAGCATTTTTTCGAGCACGCAGGGCACGTTTTTGAGTTGCCCCCAAGCCGCCGCCAATGCTTCGCGGGTCTTGACGCGGATCTGGCCTTTGCCGTCGTAACCCATGCGCGAGGTTTTCAAAATGCCCGGCAGCAAATCGTCGCCCACAGCCCCCAACTGCTCGGCCGTTTCGATCACGGCATGCGGCGCGACCGGCACGCCGCAGCGCACAAAGTGGGCCTTCTCGGCGGCGCGGTCTTGCGCAATCGCGACCGACTCGGAGGCCGGGGCCACCGGGCGGTGTGCGCCCAAGGTCATCAGCGCGGGCGCAGGTACGTTTTCAAATTCGGTGGTGATGGCGGCGCAGCGCTGCATCAGCTGGGCCAGGCCCTGTTCGTCCAGGTAATCAGTCTGGATGTGGTGGTGGCTCACCCGCCCGGCCGGGCTGGCGGCGTCGGGGTCGAGCACGGCGGTGAAGTAGCCCATGGCCTGGGCCGCGTGCACGAACATGCGGCCCAGCTGGCCACCGCCCATCACGCCCAAGGTGGCAGGTTGGCCATTGACCATGGAGCCCGGCAGAATCGCGCGGCTCATGCGGCACCCACGGGTGGCAAGGTCATGGCTCGCGCAGCGGCAGTTTGCTCGGCGCGGAAGGCTTCGAGCTTTTGGCGCAGCGTCGCATCGTGGTTGGCCAGCATGGCCACCGCAAACAGGGCGGCATTGGCCGCACCGGCTGCGCCAATGGCAAAGGTGGCCACCGGGACGCCCTTGGGCATTTGAACAATGCTGTGCAGCGAATCCACACCTGACAGCGCCTTGGTCTGCACCGGCACACCCAGCACCGGCACCACGGTTTTAGCCGCGATCATGCCGGGCAAATGGGCCGCGCCGCCCGCACCTGCGATGATGGCCTGCAGGCCGCGCTCGGCCGCGCTCTGTGCATAGGCAAACATATCGTCGGGCATTCTGTGGGCCGAAACCACGCGGGCGTCGTGGGGGATGCCAAACTGTTGGAGAATCTGGACTGCGTGCTGCATGGTGTCCCAGTCGGAGCTGGAACCCATGACGACGCCGATGAGCGCTTGAGTCATTGGGTGCTTTTCGTGATCAATGTCGAATTTTAAGGTTTCACCCGCTTGGGGTCTGGAACACAACCCGGAACACTGCCCGCCATGATGGACGTCACGATACAAAACTTTGAAGCCGAGGTCATCGAGGCCTCCATGACCACGCCTGTGCTGGTGGATTTTTGGGCGCCCTGGTGCGGCCCCTGCAAGTCGCTGGGCCCCATCCTGGAGCGGGTCGAGACCGCCTACGAAGGCCGCTTCAAGCTGGTCAAGATCAACTCCGACGAAGAGCAGCAACTGGCCCAGGCCTTTGGCATCAAAAGCATCCCGACTTGCGTGCTCCTCAAAAACGGTCAGCCGGTCGATGGTTTCATGGGGGCCTTGCCCGAAGGCCAGGTCAAGCAGTTCCTGGACAAACACCTGCCCGCTGCCGAAGAACTGCAGGCCCAAGCCGCCGCCCAAGAAGCCCAAGAGCATTTGCAAGCCGGTGACGCCCAAAGCGCCCGCGCCGCGCTGGAGCAGGCCCTGGCCACCGACCCGGGCAACGACGATGCCCGTTTCGACCTGGTGAAACTGCTGATCGGCCACGGTGAATTGGCCGAAGCCGCCGCCTTGCTGGCCCCGGCCATGGCCCGCATTCCAGTGCCGCTGCGCTTTGAGGCCCAAACCCAGTGGCTCAATGCCCTGGAATTCGTGACCAACGACCCGCGCGGCCAATGGGAGCTGGCCCAATTTGACGAACTGATTGGCCAGAACAAGCGCGACTTTGAAACCCGTTTTGCCAAAAGCCGCCTCTTGATCGCCGTGGGCCAGTGGGAAGCGGCCATGGACGAACTGCTGGAAATCATCATGCGCGACAAGAAATGGGACGACGAAGCCCCGCGCAAAACCTTTGTCGCCCTGCTGGAGCTGATGACGCCACCCAAACCCAAAACGCAAGACGCCACCGGCAAATCGGCGGGTGGTATCGAACTCATGGGGAAAGCCGCGCTCCAGGAGGACCCACTGCTGGCCATGATCTCCAGCTACCGCCGCAAGCTGAGCATGGCGCTCAACTGAGCAAAACTCAGTCCATGACCCCAAGCCCGGTCCGGCTGCAGCACAGCGGTCTGACTGGGCTTTTTCACGACTGCGCCACCGACAGATTCCGCGAGCAGCCACGGCTTGGCTCGGCGGTCGCGGCTAACCCAAGCGCCCAAATCCATGTCGTTACAGACATTTACCGGTTTCAGCCCGCTGGCCGGTCAATGCCTGGTCTTTTGCCGGCAGATGCGGCCTAGAATTTAACCATCACTTTCGCATTCATTTTTGAGTCATGCCACGCGCCGAGCCCCTGATCACCCCTGAAGAGCTGCAATGCTTGCTCGGTGGTGCGCCTGTGCGCTCGCACGTATCCGCGCGCAACCTGCTGACGCACCTGCCCTCCCTGCATTTGGGCGCTGCACTTTGGCTGGTCAAGGGTGTTTTTCTGATTGCCGTGCTGATGAGCCCAGAAACCGCCAAGCTGGTGGACAGCAGCCGCTACCTGTGGATGCGCGGCAGCTTGGAATTGGTTTGCCTGACTGTATTCTGGGGCGCATCCCTGCACCCGCGCGGCCGCACGACCGCCTGCGCCAGCATGCTGGTGGCCAGCACGACTTTGCTGCTGGATGCCATGACACTGCTGGCTTTCACAGGCTGAGCCGCTCAACCCCAAAACAAAGGCGCTGCATGGCAGCGCCTTTTTGATGCCCGAAATGCTGGGGTTTCAGGCCATCAGCTTTTTCATGGCCTCTTCGTATTTGGCGGCTGTTTTCTCGATGACCTCACGCGGCAGGCGCGGTGCAGGCGGTGTCTTGTCCCAGGGCTTGCCGTTGATCTGCGCACTTTCCAGCCAGTCACGCAAAAACTGCTTGTCGTAACTGGGCGGGTTGGCGCCCTCGGCATAGCTGTCGGCGGGCCAGTAACGCGAGGAATCGGGCGTGAGCACTTCGTCCATCAGCACCAGGGTGCCATCGGTGTCCAGGCCAAACTCGAACTTGGTGTCGGCAATGATGATGCCTTTGGCAGCCGCAATGTCTCGCGCGGCTTTGTACAGCTGGATGCTGATGTCGCGGATGCGGGTGGCCAGGTCGGCCCCGATCATGGCCACGGTTTGCTCGAAGGTGATGTTTTCGTCGTGCTCGCCCACTGCCGCTTTGGCCGCGGGCGTGTAGATGGGTTCTGGCAGGCGACTGGCGTTTTTCAGGCCTGCGGGCAGCTTCACGCCGCACACGGCCTGGTTGTCCTGGTATTCCTTCCAGCCGCTGCCGGCCAGATAACCGCGCACCACCGCCTCGACGGGGATCGGTTTCAGGCGCTTGACCAGCATGGAACGACCTTTGACCTGGGGCACTTCTTCGGCGCTCACCACGCTCTCGGGGGCTTCGCCCGTCAGGTGGATCGGGCAAATGTTCAAGCCCTTGGGGCCCAATTTGTCAAACCAGAACAGCGCCATCTGAGTGAGCAGCACACCTTTACCGGGAATGGGCTCGCCCATGATCACATCAAACGCGCTGATGCGGTCCGACGCCACCATCAGGATACGGTCGTCACCCACCGCGTAGTTGTCGCGCACCTTGCCACGCGCCAGCAGGGGCAAGGAAGTCAGGGCCGAAGTGTGGAGTGCAGAGGTCATGGCGAAACAGTCAGGCAGCAGCAAAAAAGAAAAAGGCCCATTGAACAGTCAATGAGCCATTCGGGTCAATTATCGCAGTGTATAGGGTACAAGGCGGCCTCTTGCGCATGCGACGCACCTGGACTGCCGCGTCGCAAGCTCCTCGCAGTGACGGCCAGCGTCATGGCGAGCGCAGCATGGCCATCCGGGTCTCAGTTCACCACTTGGGCCAACTCGCCCCGAGCGTAGCGAGCGGCCACCACCTGCAGGCTGTCCCCCTTGATCTTGGGGGCCTGGCCTTCGCAGCCGAACTCCAGATAACGCTGCTTGCACAGCTGCTTGGCTGCTTCGCGGGCGGGCTTGAGCCACTCGCGGGCATCGAATTTGTCGGGGTTCTCCACCAGAAATTTGCGGCAAGCCGCAGTCATCGCCAGGCGGATGTCGGTGTCGATATTGATCTTGCGCACGCCGTGCTTGATGGCTTCCTGGATTTCCTCGACGGGCACGCCGTAGGTTTCCTTCATCTTGCCGCCGTACTGGTTGATCAGGGCCAACAGCTCTTGCGGCACGCTGGACGAGCCGTGCATCACCAGGTGGGTGTTGGGAATGCGCTGGTGGATTTCCTTGACGCGGCTGATGGCCAAAATGTCGCCCGTGGGCTTGCGGCTGAATTTGTACGCGCCATGGCTGGTGCCAATCGCAATGGCCAACGCGTCCAGGCCTGTGGCTTTCACGAACTGGGCGGCTTCTTCGGGGTCGGTCAGCATCTGGCTGTGGTCCAGTTTGCCCTCGGCACCAATGCCGTCTTCTTCTCCGGCTTCGCCCGTTTCGAGGTTGCCCAGGCAACCCAATTCACCCTCGACCGACACGCCCAGCTGGTGGGCCATGTCCACCACGCGGCGGGTCACATCCACGTTGTAGGCAAAGTCGGCCGGGGTCTTGCCGTCTTCGAGCAAAGAGCCGTCCATCATCACGGACGAAAACCCGAGGTTGATCGCGCCCTGG
The DNA here is from genome assembly GCF_048020265.1 of Limnohabitans sp. YIMB22184. Taxonomy (GTDB): domain Bacteria; phylum Pseudomonadota; class Gammaproteobacteria; order Burkholderiales; family Burkholderiaceae_C; genus Limnohabitans_A. Next base: position 36,487 of record NZ_CP171843.1, on the reverse strand, counting down.
CAAACCGCCGGGCTTTGGCCGTGGTCCTGGTGCATGACCAGCGGAATGTGGGGCCACTGCTCGGTGGCCGCCTGGATCAGGTGCTTGATGAAGGGCTCACCCGCGTATTTGCGCGCACCCGCGCTGGCCTGCAGGATGACCGGAGCGCCAACTTCGTCAGCGGCCATCATGACGGCCTGGACCTGCTCCAGGTTGTTGACGTTGAAAGCTGGAATGCCGTAGCCGTTGACGGCCGCATGGTCCAGCAGCTCGCGCATTGAAACGAGTGCCATGTGAAATTCCCCAAAAGTTAAAAATGCATGCAGCCCGTGTCTGTACCCGGCCTGTAACTGTTCTGGATTTTAAAGGCCACTGGTGTTGGGTACAGATACTTTGTGGGAGCGCGCCCCTGCGCGCGAAAGGATTCGGCCGCAGAGGCGGCCTCCTGCAAGGCCAGGGTCAAGCCACTTTGCAAATCTTCAGCATATTGGTGCCGCCGGGCGAGCCCATGGGCTCGCCACAGGTGATGGCGTAGACATCGCCCGTGCCCACAATGTTGCGGCTTTTCAGATGTGCTTCCGCTTCGGCCAGGGCCGTGTCGCGGTCGGCGCTGGTGTCCATCAAGAGAGGGCGCACGTTGCGGTACAGCGCCATCTTGCGCTGCGACGTGAGCTTGGTGGTCAGGGCATAGATGGGGATGTGCACCCGGTGACGGCTCATCCACAGGGCCGTGGAGCCCGATTCGGTCATGGCCACGATGGCTTTGGCACCCAGGTGGTGGGCCGTGAACAGCGCGCCCATGGCGATGGACTGGTCGATGCGGCTGAAGGTCTGGCCTTTGAAGTCGGCATCCAGTGCAGGGTCTTCGGCGTTTTCGGCGGCCTCACAGATCTTGGCCATCTCTTCCACCGTCTCAAGCGGGTATTTGCCTGCTGCGGTTTCGGCACTCAGCATGACGGCATCGGTGCCGTCCAGTACCGCGTTGGCCACGTCCGACACCTCGGCGCGGGTGGGCACCGGGTTGGTAATCATGCTTTCCATCATCTGGGTGGCGGTGATGACGACTTTGTCGTGCACCTTGGCCAGCTTGATCATGCGTTTTTGCAGGGCAGGCACCGCAGCATTGCCCACCTCCACCGCCAGGTCACCCCGCGCGACCATGATGCCGTCGCTGGCGATCAGGATGCTTTCCAGGTGCGGGATGGCCTCGGCGCGTTCGATCTTGGCAATCAGCCCGGGCTTGTGGCCGTATTCGGCACCGGCCACATTGCACAGCTGGCGGGCCATTTCCATGTCGGTGGCGTTTTTCGGGAAGCTCACGGCCACGTAGTCGGCTTTCAGGCTCATGGCGGTCTTGATGTCGTCCATGTCCTTGGCGGTCAAGGCCGGGGCTGTGAGGCCGCCGCCTTGCTTGTTGATACCCTTGTTGTTGGACAGCTCACCGCCCAGCTTGACGGTGGTGTGCACCTGCTCGCCTTTGACAGCGTTGACGGTGAGCACAATCAAACCGTCGTTGAGCAAAAGCACATCGCCCGCTTTCACGTCGCGGGGCAGCTCTTTGTAATCAAGGCCCACGCCATGGATGTCGCCGGGCTCGGTGCGCGAGGCGTCCAGCACAAAAGCGGCGCCCGGCTCCAGCATGACTTTGCCCTCGGCGAACTTGCCCACGCGGATCTTGGGGCCCTGCAGGTCGGCCATGATGGCCACTTCGCGGCCTGCGCGTTGCGAAGCTTCGCGCACCAGGCGGGCGCGGTCCACATGGTCTTGCGCCTTGCCATGGCTGAAATTGAGCCGGACCACGTTCACCCCGGCGCGGATCATGGCTTCAAGCAGGGCCGGATCGCTGGAAGCAGGGCCTAAAGTGGCAACAATTTTGGTGGCGCGACGGGGCATTCGGACAACTCCATGTAATTTGATTTCAATTTTCACACGAAACGGGTTACATCCCCGGTTCTTTCCAATGGGCACCACGAGAGGGGAAACCCGCGAAGTCAAGTTGCGACTGGACAAGCCAAGGCATACACCGATTTCTCCTTGTGATGCCCCTGAATTGATCCTTGTCAGCCCATGGAAACGTTCAGGCGACTAAACTTCTGCCTGAGCGATTTAATTTGAAGCGTCATGACCGCACTACACACACCGACCACGGCCCCCATCTCACCGGACCAGCCTCTGCCGCACCGCAAGACCTTGCGCGAGTGGCTGATTCCCCTGTCCGAGCGCAGCACTCTGCGAGCCTTTGTGCTCTTGATCCTGGACTACACCCTCTTCTTTGCCCTGATTGCGGGCACCATCGCCCTCGAATCCGTGTGGCTCAAAGTGCTGTGCGCCCTGGCCGCCGGTTTTGTGATCGGTCGCTTGTTCATCATCGGGCATGACGCCTGCCATCAAAGCCTGACGCCCCATCGCGAGCTGAACAAGGTGCTGGGCCGCATCGCATTTTTGCCCTCACTTACCCCCTACAGCCTCTGGGACACCGGCCACAACGTGGTGCACCACGGCTACACCAACCTCAAAGGCGTCGACTTCGTCTGGACCCCACTGACGGCTGCCGAATTTGAGGCGCTGAGTCCCATGCAAAAGCTGCTCGAGCGTGCCTACCGCAGCGGCTGGGCCCCCGGCCTGTATTACATGATCGAGATTTGGTGGAAGCGCGAGTTCTTCCCCAACAAGACCCACATGCCTACCCGCCGTCCGATCTTTTTCAAGGACAGCCTGCTGGTGAGCCTGTTCGCTGCTTTCTGGATCGCCACGGTCGCCGCAGCCGCGGTGTACACCGGCCAGTCGGTCTGGCTGTCGCTGCTGCTGGGTTTTGTGGTGCCCTTCTTCTTCTGGAACAGCATGATCGGGTTCGTGGTGTATGTGCACCACACCCACGTCAAGGTGTCTTGGCACGACAACAAGGCCGCCTGGACCAAGGCAGCGCCATTCGTCTCCACCACCGTGCACCTGACCTTCCCCTTCAACATCGGCGCCATGATGCACCACATCATGGAGCACACCGCCCACCACGTGGACATGAGCATCCCGCTGTACCGCCTGAAGCAAGCGCAGGCCAAGCTCGAAGAAATGCTGCCCGGCCGCATCATCGTCCAGCCCTTTTCCTGGAAGTGGTACTTTGAAACCGCCAAAAACTGCAAGCTGTACGACTTCAGCCGTGAATGCTGGACCGACTTCAAGGGCACAATGACCAGCCCGGTGCGCGGCAACCTGCCGCCTGCTGCTCAAGCCTGACCAAGGTACATAGCCCCCAATAAAAAACCCCGCAATGCGGGGTTTTTTATTGGGTCTGGGCACATCCCAGGTCAGCGGTCAAAGACCACGGCGCTGCTTCAACCAGCTGCGCGCTTGGCCAAAATCTCAAAGGCGGGCAAGGTCTTGCCCTCCAGGATTTCCAGGAACGCGCCACCGCCTGTGGAGATGTAACCCACCTGTTGTTCGATGCCGTATTTGGCAATCGCGGCCAGGGTATCGCCGCCCCCTGCAATACTGAAGGCGCTGGACTCGGCAATCGCCTGAGCAATCACTTGGGTGCCATGGGCAAACTGGTCGAACTCGAACACGCCCACCGGACCATTCCAAACGATGGTGCCCGCCGCCTTGAGCTGGGCCGCCAGTTTGGCGGCGGTCTCCGGCCCAATGTCCAGGATCATGTCGTCATCGGCCACATCGGTGGCTTTTTTCACCGTCGCTACCGCATCGGCCGCAAAGGTTTTCGCGGTCACCACGTCGGTCGGGATCGGCACTTCAGCGCCTCGCGCCTTCATGGCCTCGATCACGGCTTGGGCTTCGCCCACCAAGTCGGCTTCGGCCAAGCTCTTGCCGATCTTCAAACCCGCCGCCAGCATGAAGGTGTTGGCGATGCCACCACCCACGATCAACTGGTCCACGTTTTGCGACAGGCTTTTGAGAATGGTCAGTTTGGTAGACACCTTGGAGCCCGCCACGATGGCCGCCAGCGGCCGCTTCGGGTTGGCCAGGGCCTTGCCAATCGCATCGATCTCAGCCGCCAACAAGGGGCCAGCGCAGGCGATGGGCGCGAATTGGGCAATGCCGTAAGTCGTGCCTTCGGCGCGGTGGGCGGTGCCAAAGGCGTCGTTCACGTAGATGTCGCACAGCTGGGCCATCTTGCGGGCCAGCTCTTCGTTGTTCTTTTTCTCGCCTTTGTTGACGCGGCAGTTTTCGAGCAGCACCACTTGGCCGGGGGCGACGCTCACGCCGTCCACCCAGTTGGCGACCAGCGGAACATCACGACCGAGCAACTCGCCCAAGCGCTTGGCCACCGGGGCCAGCGAGTCTTCGGGCTTGAACTCGCCCTCGGTGGGGCGGCCAAGGTGGCTGGTCACCATCACGGCCGCTCCGGCGTCCAGCGCCATCTGGATGCAGGGCACGCTGGCGCGGATGCGGGTGTCTTCGGTGATGCTGCCGTCATCGGCTTGCGGCACATTCAGGTCGGCGCGGATGAAAACACGTTGGCCGGCAGCCTTGCCGCTGGCGCACAGATCAGAAAAACGGATGACGTTCATGGAAAGACTTGTCCTGTATCGGGAAATTGGACTCGATTTTAAAAGCAGTGGCCGGGCACCGATTCGCGAGCAGGGGCTCGCGCCCACGGGACAGGGCCAACCCTGCCTACCAGCCCAGCCCCAGATGCAAAGGCAAATACACCGCCATGCCACCCAAAATGGTGATCAGCACATCGCGCCGCCAGAAGTAAGCCGCCACGCCGGCCACTGCGGCATACAGGCGCGCGTCTTGCCAGGTGCTGACCAACTCGCCCTGCACGGTGATGATTTCTGGAATGACCACCGCCGACAGGGCTGCGATCGGCGCGTATTGCAAGCCGCGCTGCGCCCAATGGGGCAAGTGCCAGGACTTGCTGGAGATGAAAAAGAAACTGCGCGCCACCACCGTCACGACCGCCAAGCCCACGATCACCGCCAAAGACCACAGATCGGTGCCGTTCATGCAGTCACCTTGCTTGCGGGTCGGAACTTCTCGACCGTGAGGCACAAGATCACCGCCACAGCAATCGCCACCACGATGTTGAGTTTGAGCGGCAAGTGATAAGCCACCACAGCAGCCACCCCTGCAACGGCGGCCGAGAGCATGCGCATGCGCGAACTGGCCAGCGAGCACTGGATGCCCAGCAGGCACAAGATGCCCGCAAAGCCCAAGCCCCATTCCGGCGGGATCAGGTTGGCCAGACCCACGCCCAGCAAGCTGGCCACGATCCAGCTGCACCAGTTGAGGAAATAGTTGCCTGCCAGATAGGCCTCTTGCCCCGTGCGCTCGTCGTCGGTGTTGGCAGGGTGAGGGTAGTGCCGGGTGAACAGCACATAGGTGATGTCGGCGGTGAAATAGCCGTGGCACATGCGCTGCCAGCGCGGCAGGTGCATCAGATAGGGCCTCAAGTGCAGGCTGAACACCACAAAGCGCAGATTCACGCAAAAGCCGGTCGCCAAAATCACCCAGGCCGGAGCCCCGGCCACCAAAAGCGGAATGGCCGCCAGTTGAGAGCTGCCCGCGAACACCAGCATGGTCATGGCCACGGCCTCGAACACGCTCATGCCCGACTTGACCATGGCGACCCCGGTCATCAAGCCCCATGCCGCGACGCCGGGCGCTTGCGGCGCCAGGTCGCGCAGGCCTTGCCAGAACTCGGTGCGGCGGTAGAGCGTGGACCGGAAAAACATCAGGCCACCAAACGCTGACCCGGCTGCAAGGGGCAACCGCGCAAAAAGTCGGCCGCGCTCAGGCGTTTGCCACCCGGGCGCTGCAGTTGCGTCAGGCACAGCTGGCCTTCGCCGCAGGCCACACGCACGCCCGACGCATCGGCGCTGAGCACGGTCCCCGGCTGGGCCGTCTTTGGGGCCGCCTCGGCCGCGGCTTGCCAGAGCTTGAGGGTTTCCACGCCCGAGGCGGTGGCCAGCGGCACGGTCATGCCCGGAAACGGGTCAAACGCCCGGATGCGCCGCGCCAACACTTCGGCGCTCAAGGCCCAGTCGAGTGCAGCTTCGGCTTTGTCGATCTTGTGCGCGTAGTTCACGCCTTCCAGGGGCTGAGGCTGGCGAGGCAGACTGCTCAAGCTGGCCAGTGCCTGCACGATGGCCTGTCCGCCCAAAGCGGCCAAGCGGTCGTGCAGCACGGCGGTGGTGTCATCAGGCGCGATGGCGCACGGCAAGACCAGCAGCATGTCGCCGGTGTCCAAGCCCGCATCCATCTGCATGATGGTGATGCCGGTTTGCGTGTCACCCGCCTCGATGGCGCGGTGGATCGGGGCCGCACCGCGCCAGCGCGGCAGCAAAGATGCGTGGATGTTCAGGCAACCTTTGGGGGGCAAGTCCAGCACCCATTGGGGCAGGATCAGACCGTAAGCCGCCACGATCATGGCGTCGGCCTTGGCGTCCAGCAGGGTCTGGCGGGCTGCGGCGGCGTCTTCGGGGTATTTGCCGTCCAGGCGCAGGCTGCGCGGTTGGGCGACGGGCACATGGTGGTCCAAAGCCCATTGCTTGACGGGCGAAGGCTGCAGTTTCATGCCGCGCCCAGCTGGGCGGTCGGGCTGGGTCAACACCAGCACGATCTCATGGCCTGCGGCGTGCAGGGCGGCCAGGGCCACCTGGGCAAATTCGGGCGTGCCCGCAAAAATCAAACGCATGAACGGTTCTTCAAAAAGAATCAGCGCCCGGCTTTTTGGGCTTTGACCATTTTGGTCTTGATGCGGCCTTGCTTGAGCGGCGAGAGGTACTCCACGAACACCTTGCCCATGAGGTGGTCGAGTTCGTGCTGGATGCAAATGGCCAGCATGCCCTCGGCCTCGATGGTGCGGCTTTGGCCATCGCGGTCCAAGGCGGTCACTTTGACTTTGGTAGCGCGTTCCACGCCGTCGTAAATGCCGGGCACCGACAGGCAACCCTCTTCGCCTTTGACGCGCTCCTCGTTCATCCAGGTGATCTCGGGGTTGACCAGCACCATGGGCTGGTTGCGCTCCTCAGACGTGTCGATCACCACCAAACGCTCGTGCACATCGATCTGTGTAGCGGCCAGGCCAATGCCGCCCGCTTCGTACATGGTCTCCAGCATGTCATCGATCAGGGCGTGCACACGGGCGTCCACCGCCTGCACGGGCTTGGCCACCTTGTGCAGGCGAGGGTCGGGGTAGCAAAGGATGGGGAGCAGGGCCATGGCATCAACACGGAAAGGAAATCAGGGGGTCTATTGTCCCCAATTTCAGATGCGCCTGCCAAAGGCGGGGCGCATCTTGGTTGGCAGTGGTTTTCAGCGCCCCGCCGAACAAGCCGCAAACAGGTCCAACTCGGGTTTGGCCAAACGGGTGCTGACCTGGCTCAAGCCCAGCATCGAGTGGAACAGGTGGTCGTGCGACAAGGCCTTGGCGCTCTGCGCTTGCAGGCAATCCATGCGCCAATTGCGCTCACGCTGCAGCGGTTTGGACAGCCACACCAACATCGGCACATGGAGCTGTTCTTTGGGTGCCAGGCTGTAAGGCATGCCATGCAAGTACAGGCCTTTTTCACCCAAGGACTCGCCGTGGTCCGACACATAGATCAGCGCAGTGGGGCGCGACTGGGCTTGCAGCCAATTCACCGTTTTGGCAATGAAATGGTCGGTATACAGGATCGAGTTGTCGTAGGCGTTGACGATGTGCTCAGGTGGGCAATTTTGCAGCGCATGGCTGTTGCACTCGGGCTGGAAGGGCTTCATGGCCGCAGGCGAACGCTTGTAATAAGCCGGTCCGTGGCTGCCCATCTGGTGCATCACCACCACGGTGCCTTTGGCCCGTTTGGCCGGGTCCAAGGCCGCCAGCTGCTGGGGCAGCTCGTGGAGCATCACCTCGTCCAGGCATTCGCCGCTGGTGCAAAACTCAGGCACCTTGAGTGCCGTGGTCGCCACGTTCGGCACCCGATCGCACACGCCTTTGCAGCCCGACTGGTTGTCTAGCCACAACACCGCCAAACCGGCACGCTGCAGCACGTCGAGCACGCTTTCAGAACGCGCTTTGCTGTCTTCATAAGCCGCTTTGCCCAAATGGGAAAACATGCACGGCACCGACGCCTGGGTGCTGGTGCCGCAGGATTTCACGTCCGAAAAATAGACCAAGTCGCCTTGCGCCTGAATTTGGCGCAACTGCGGGGTGGTGTCGCGGGCATAGCCACCCAAACCGAAATTGGCTGCCCGGGCCGTTTCGCCCAAAATCACCACCACCAGCGGTGCCGAGGCCTCGCTGGCCGGGGCCATGCGCAAGCTCGCGTCTTCACCGATGACCTGCAGAGGCTGAGCTGCCACGGTCGCCTGTCCCACGGCCAGTCGAGTCAGCGCGTAAACACTGTTGAACGGGTTGATCATGTAGCGCAACTGCTTGTGGTTGCGGGTGAGCGAGGCGATGTCCTGAAACGACATCCAGAACAGCCCCAGCGCCACCAAAAAAGCCAGCAAGGCCACGCCCAGCTGGCGCACCAGCAGTGGTTTGGCCGACACCGCGCGAACAGGCTGACGCCAGAGCCACACCCCGGGCAGCACCACACCGATGACCACCGCCGCCAACATGGGCCAGGACAGCAGATCGCGCACCTCACGCACATCGGTCTGCGCCACGTTGGCCAACATGCTCGAATCGATGACCACGCCATAAGTCAGCATGAAGTAACTGCTGGACGTCACCGTCAGCAGCATGGCCAGGCCCGCAAACTTGAGCCAGCGAGGCCATACCCACAAGCACAAAAACCAGACCAGCAGCGCCAGCAAGATCAGCCACAGGCTGCCCATGGTGGCCAGCGCACCCCAGCCCTGGGTTTCCGGCAATTTCCAGATGGCCATCCAGAACGGCAAATTGCCGATGGTCGCCAGCCAGAGGGCCAAAACCGCCAGCAAACTGGTGGGGTGCCAGGCGGTGCGCTCAGGAAGTGTCTTCATGAAATAAGGTGCTCAATGTGAAGTCAGTGGCCGCCATTCTAGAGTTCCACCCTGAGCCTCGGCTGAAGGCGCACGCAATGCCCTGAGGCCAGTCCGCCTCCTCACTTCAGACAGCTTTCAGCCGCATCGTGTTTAATTCAGGCCTTCTGCAAGACTCCCCGCCACTGCCGCATGTCCCCCACACCTTCCACGCCCGCCATGCGTGCACGCACACCCTTACGCCAGTTGTGGCTCTTGACTGCACTGAGCCTGCTTTGCCTGCTGGCGTGGGACTTTTCGGGGCTGGACATGCGCGTGATGCAAACCATCGCCGACCACCGGGGCTTTGGTCTGCGCAGCAACTGGTGGATGGAAAAGGTGTTGCACGACTGGGCCCGTCAGGTGGCTGTTGTGATTTACCTGGGCATGCTGGTCATGATCTGGCTGCCCTTCGGCCGCTTCCGGGCGTTGCGCCGAATGCAACGGGTGGAAATTTTTATCGGCATCACGCTGGGCCTGGTGCTCATCAACCTCGTCAAGCGCTACAGCCTGACCAGCTGCCCTTGGGATTTGGCCGACTTTGGCGGTGTGGCGCGCTACGTGTCGCATTGGCAATGGGGGCTGGGCGATGGCGGCGGCGGCAAATGCTTCCCAGGCGGGCACGCCTCTGCGGCCATGGCCTTTCTGGCCTTGTGCCTGCCTTGGTTGTCCTCTGGCATAGAGGCTCAACGCCGCCAGGGTCTGCGCATGCTGATCGGCATTTTCGTGCTGGGTGTGGTGCTGGGTGGCGTGCAAACCTTGCGGGGTGCCCACTACCCCAGCCACACCCTGTGGACTGGCCTGATGTGCTGGGGTATCGCCTTGGTCAACCACATGGCGTTCGCCTGGCTGGCGCGAAAGAAAGACAGGCCAGCGCACCGATAAGGGTCCGCGCCATTTGCGGATGCCCGGGGTTTGACCCACAATGCCTCCACAGACAGCCTGCAGGCTGCACAGGGAGACAAAATGGTGAAAAACCCACAAGAGCTCGGCTCATGGTTGCGGCTGGTGCTCACGCCGGGTGTTGGGGCCGAAATAGCCCGACGTTTGCTGGCGGCATTCGGGCAACCCGAGGCCATCTTCGCCCAAACCGAATCCGCCTTGCGCCAGATCGTCTCGGCGCAACAAGCCCAAGCGCTGGGGCAAACGCCCGATGGCTGGGCCAGCCTGAACGCCGAAACTTGGCAATGGCTGCACACCCAAAACACTGCAGGCATCACCCGAGTCGTCCTCACCCTGGGAGATGCCGACTACCCGGCCGCCTTGCTCGACATCCCCGATCCGCCGCTGATGCTGTATGCCCTGGGCCAGACAGAAATCCTGCAACAACTCCAAACCGAGCACGTCCTGGCCATGGTCGGCAGCCGCAACCCCACACCTCAAGGCGCCGCCAACGCCCGCGATTTTGCGCGGAGCCTGGCCGCCAGCGGCCTGACCATCGTGTCGGGACTGGCACTGGGCGTGGACGGCGCAGCGCACGAGGGCGCCTTGCTTGGCGCCGCTGCAGAGAGCCTGGCCACCATCGCCATCGTGGGCACAGGGCTGGACCGCGTCTACCCGCGCCAGCACCGCGAACTGGCGCACCAGATAGCCCTGCGCGGCCTGATCCTCAGCGAATACCCACTGGGCACGCCGCCGCTGGCACCCAACTTTCCGCGGCGCAACCGGCTGATTTCGGGCTTGTCACAGGCCACACTGGTGGTCGAAGCCGCCTTGCAATCAGGCTCACTCATCACCGCCAAACAAGCGCTGGAGCAAGGCCGCGACGTGATGGCCATCCCAGGCTCGATCCACTCGGCCCAGTCCAAAGGCTGCCATTTGCTGATCAAACAGGGAGCCAAACTGGTGGAGTCCGCGCAAGACGTGCTGGAAGAACTGCGCCTGCCCGACCCGATGGCGCAGCGCTCACTGGGGCTGGAGGATGCAATCAACAGCGAAGACCTGGTCGGCAACGACCTGCAAGAGGGCGCCTTGCTGCAGGCCATGGGCCATGACCCGGTAAGCCTGGACGCCCTGCAAGCGCGTTGCGGCTGGAGCACTGCACAGCTCCAAGCACAACTGCTGGAGCTTGAGCTCATGGGGCAAGTCGGGCGACTGCCGGGCGGCTTGTTTCAGCGGGTAGGGGCCGGGTAATCAGTTTCACCCCCCCATTTTGGGGGGTTAGCCAGCAAAGGGCCTGGTCAGACCACCGCGCCCGAGTTTTCGTCGCTGGGGTCGTTGTCTTTCTTGATCGGCTTGATCAGGTCTTCGCGCTGGATGCCCAGCCACATGGCGATGGCGGCGGCCACGAACACCGACGAGTAAATGCCAAAGCAGATGCCAATCGTCAGCGCCATGGCGAAGTAGTGCAAGGTCTCGCCACCGAACAGCAGCATCGACAGCACCATGATCTGGGTCGAGCCGTGGGTGATGATGGTGCGGCTGATGGTCGAGGTGATCGCGTTGTCGATGATCTCCACCGTGTTCATCTTGCGGTAGCGGCGGAAGTTCTCGCGAATCCGGTCAAAAATCACCACCGATTCGTTCACCGAGTAACCCAGCACCGCCAGCACCGCTGCCAACACCGCCAAGGAAAACTCCCACTGGAAGAAGGCGAAAAAGCCCAAGATGATGATCACGTCGTGCAAGTTGGCAATGATGGCCGAGACGGCGAACTTCCACTCGAAGCGGATCGCCAGATAAATCATGATGCCAATCACCACAAAGGCCAAAGCTTTGAGGCCGTCTTCGGCCAGCTCGTCGCCCACTTGCGGGCCCACAAACTCGGTGCGGCGCAAGGTCACATCAGAGTCGTTGGCTTTGAGGGCCGTCAACACTTTTTCGCTTTGCTGGGCCGAGCTCACGCCCTTTTGTGCGGGCAAGCGGATCATGACGTCACGTGCCGAACCGAAGTTCTGCACCTGCACCTCGGCAAAACCGAGCGTGGCCACCGTGCCGCGCACTTTTTGCAGGTCAGCGGGCTGGCTGTAGCTCACTTCCATCAAGGTGCCGCCCGTGAACTCCACCGACAGGTGCAGGCCACGGCTGAACAGGAAGAAGACCGCCAAGGCAAACGTCACGAAGGAAATCGCGTTGAAAATCAACGCGTGCTTCATGAACGGAATGTCTTTTCTGATTTTGAACAATTCCATGGTCTTTTCCCCTTAGTCGGCTTTCACCGCAGAGCCGCCTTCAGGCCGCCACACCGTGCCAATCGACACCGATTTGAGCTTCTTCTTGCCACCGTACCAAAGGTTGACCAAGCCGCGCGAGAAGAACACCGCCGAGAACATGCTCGTCAAGATGCCGATGCAGTGCACCACCGCAAAACCACGCACCGGGCCGGAGCCGAAGGCCAACAAGGCCACGCCTGCGATCAAGGTGGTGATGTTGGAGTCAAAAATCGTGGCCCAGGCGCGGTCATAGCCCGCGTGAATGGCCGCTTGCGGGCTGACGCCGTTGCGCAGCTCTTCACGCACCCGCTCGTTGATCAGCACGTTCGAGTCGATCGCCATGCCCAACGCCAGCGCCATCGCGGCCATGCCGGGCAAGGTCAAGGTGGCCTGCAGCATCGACAAGATGGCCACCAGGAACAGCAGGTTCACGCCCAGCGCGATGCCGGAGAACAGCCCGAACATGGCGTAATAAACCACCATGAAGGCCACGATCACCAGGAAACCCCAGGTCACGCTGTTGAAGCCCTTGGCGATGTTCTCGGCCCCCAGGCTCGGGCCGATGGTGCGCTCTTCAATGATCTCCATCGGCGCGGCCAGCGAGCCCGCACGCAGCAAGAGCGCCGTGTCATTGGCCTCGGCCGTGGTCATGCGGCCAGAAATCTGCACGCGACCGCCACCGATTTCGGCGCGGATCACAGGCGCTGTCACCACTTCGCCCTTGCCCTTTTCGAACAAGATGATGGCCATGCGCTTGCCCACGTTGTCGCGCGTCACATCCTTGAAGATGCGGGCGCCCTTGGCGTCCAGCGTCAGGTTGACCACGGGCTCCTGCGTCTGGCCGTCAAAGCCCGGCTGGGCGTCGGTCAGGTTGTCGCCCGTGAGCACCACTTGCTTCTTGACGATCAAGGGGCGGCCATCGCGCTCCAGATAACGCTCAGCGCCAAACGGGACAATGCCACCCGCTTGCTCTGCGGCACGCGCTTCAGTGCTCTCGTCCACCATGCGCACTTCCAACGTAGCGGTGCGGCCCAGAATATCCTTGGCCTTGGCTGTGTCCTGCACGCCGGGCAACTGCACCACGATGCGGTCCAGACCCTGCTGCTGGATCACCGGCTCGGCCACGCCCAGCTCATTGATCCGGTTGTGCAGCGTGGTGATGTTTTGTTTAAGAGCCTGCTCTTGCACTTTGCGGGCGGCTTCGGGCTTGATGCTGGCGGTCAGGCGGAACTCGCTGCCATCAGCCGCTTCCTGGTTTTGCAAATCGGCAAACTGCTCAGACAAGACACGCTTGGCCGCTTGCAGTTGCTGCGCATCGCGCAGGCGGATTTCAATGGTCTGGCCATTGCGGCTGATGCCGCCATGGCGCACGTCTTTCTCGCGCAGCAAGCTGCGCAGGTCGCCCGTGATGGACTCGACTTTTTGCGTCAACGCCGCCTGCATGTCCACTTGCAGCATGAAGTGCACGCCGCCGCGCAGGTCCAGACCCAAGTACATGGGCGAGGCGTGCAGGGCAGTCAGCCAAGCCGGGGAGCGGGAAACCAGATTCAGCGCGACCACAAATTGCGGGTCAGCCGCGTCGACAATCAGCGATTTTTGAATGGCGTCCTTGGCCTTCAGCTGCTCGTCAGTGCTCTGGAAACGGGCTCGGATCGAGGTCCCGTCCAAGGCCACGGTTTGGGGCGTGATGGCTGCGGCCTTGAGCGCGTCTTCAACCTTTTGCAGCGTCGAAGTGTCCACCTTGATGGTGGCCTTGGCCGAAGACACCTGCACAGCAGGGGCCTCGCCATAAAAGTTGGGCAGGGTGTAGACCACGCCCAGCAACATGGCGATCACGATGATCGCGTATTTCCAGACCGGGTAACGGTTCATAGTGACTCGCGTGCAGGATGAAAAACCGGGGCCGACCAAGGCCGCGCCCCATGGAGAAAACGCGTGTGAATTACTTCAGGGTGCCTTTGGGCAGCACCTGGACCACGGCGCTGCGCTGCAACTGGACTTCCACACCTGTGGCCAGCTCCACGCCAATGTAGGCGTCACCGATCTTGCTGACCTTGCCCAACAAACCACCTGCCGTGACCACTTCGTCGCCTTTGGCCAACGCGTCGATCATGGCGCGGTGCTCTTTCTGCTTTTTCATCTGGGGACGGATCATGACGAAATACAGGACCGCGAACATCAGCAGCAAAGGCAGCATGCTCATCAAGGTGGACTGCATGTCGCCCCCTGCGGCAGCGGCTGGAGCAGTTTGGGCAAAAGCGGAAGAAATGAACATGGAAACTCCAAAAAAGCAAATTCGGGTTTTATCGGGGCCGATCGGGCGGCCCGCGAACGAAGCCGCCATTGTATGCGGCGCTATGATGCCCACTGAAAGCCTTTTTCCCCCACGGTCAGTGCCCCAAACCCGTGCTGCTGCACCGTGCAAACCCTGAGCCGAAAGGCCCGAAACAGCCCCGAGGAGCGACCATGCACCCTGCCAGCGGACATGACCACCACCACGATCATGAACACAGCACCCTGGGCGAAATGGATGTGCGCGTGCGTGCCCTGGAAACCCTGCTGACGCAAAAAGGCTACCTCGACCCCGCCGCCGTCGACCGCATCATCGAAACCTACGAGGTGCATGTGGGCCCGCACAACGGCGCCAAAGTGGTGGCCCGCGCCTGGGCCGACCCGGCTTTTCGGGACTGGCTGCTGCAAGACGCCACCGCCGCCATCGCCTCGATGGACTACACGGGCCGCCAAGGCGAGCACATGGTGGCCGTGCCCAACACCCCCGACACCCACAACATGGTGGTCTGCACCCTGTGCAGCTGCTACCCCTGGCCCGTGCTGGGCTTGCCTCCGGTCTGGTACAAAAGCGCGGCTTACCGCTCGCGCGCCGTGATCGAGCCGCGGGCCGTGCTGGCCGACTTCGGGCTCTCGCTGCCCCCGAACAAAAACATCCGCGTCTGGGACTCCACCGCCGAAGTGCGCTACCTGGTGCTGCCCGAGCGCCCCGCAGGCACCGAGGGCTGGAGCCAGGCGCAACTGGCGCAACTGGTCACCCGCGATTCGATGATCGGCACCGGACTGCCCCTGAACCCTGAGTCGACACCCAAGGAGGCCCCATGAACGGCGTGCACGACATGGGTGGCCAACAAGGCTACGGCCCGGTTCGCATCGAAGCCAACGAGCCGCTGTTTCATGGCGAGTGGGAGCGCCGCGCATTGGGCGTGACCGTGGCCATGGGGGCCAGCGGCCTGTGGAACATCGACCTGGCCCGTTCGGCCCGCGAATCCCTGCCCCCGCTCGACTACGTGCAAGGCCCTTACTACGCCATCTGGACCAAGGCCCTGCAAAACATACTGATCGAGCGCGGCCTGATCACCGCCGAGGAACTGACCCAAGGCCAGCCCCTCACGCCCCCCGTGCCGGGCGTGCGGGTGCTCAAAGCCGCCGATGTGGACGCGGCGCTGGCCAAAGGCAGCCCGGCCGACCGGCCCAGCACGCAAGCGCCGCGCTTTGCGGTGGGCCAGCGCGTACGCGCCCTCAACCTCAACCCCCAAGGCCACACCCGGCTGCCGCGCTATGTGCGCGGCCATGTGGGCACCGTGGTGCTGCACCACGGCAGCCATGTCTTGCCCGACCGGCATGTGAGCCGGATGCTGCCGCCTTTTGACGGCACGGCCGAGCACCTTTACACCGTGGTGTTTGACGGCACCGAGCTGTGGGGCCCGCAAGCCGAAGCCGGGCACCAAGTGAGCGTGGACGCCTGGGAGTCTTATCTGGAAGCGGTGTCCACCTGAGCAACTGAATATGACCACCACCCTGAACGATCTGGCCCAAGCCTGTGGCGACGGCTTTCCCATGCCCCCCACGGCCAACAACGGCGCGGTGTTTGAAGCCCCCTGGCAGGCCCACGCTTTTGCCATGACCTTGCAGCTGCACGAAAAAGGCGTCTTCACCTGGCCGCAGTGGGCCGATGCCCTGACGTGCGAAATCCGCGCAGGCCAAATGCGCGGCGAAGCCGACGACGGCAGCCTTTATTACACCCACTGGCTCAATGCGCTGGAGCAGCTGGTGATCGAGCGCCAACTGGGCACACCCGATGAAATCCATGACTTGGAACACGCGTGGGAAGCGGCCGCCGAGCGCACCCCGCACGGCCAGCCCATCGTGCTGAACGCCGAAGAAAGAGGCTCCGTTTGAACCTGCGTTTGTGGGCCATGCTGGCCTTGATGGGCAGCCTGGTGTCGTTGGCGGTCGGCACCTCGTTTGCCAAAAGCCTGTTCCCGGCCTTGGGCGCCGAAGGCACCACCGCTTACCGGCTGGTCTTTGCCATGCTGATGCTGATGGCGGTGTTCAGACCGTGGCGTCGCCGATGGGTCTGGGCCGATGCGCTGCCCCTGGGCCTGTACGGCGTCACGCTCGGCGTGATGAACCTGCTGTTCTACAGCGCCATCAAGACCATCCCCTTTGGCGTGGCGATCGCCATCGAATTCACCGGGCCGCTGGCCGTGGCTATCTGGACCTCCAAAAAAGCCAGCGACTGGCTGTGGGTGACGCTGGCAGTGGTGGGCCTGGCTTTGTTGCTGCCGCTGCCAGGTGGCGATGCGGCCACAGCGCTGGACCCGATGGGCGTGTTCTTCGCATTCACCGCGGGCGTTTGTTGGGCGCTGTACATCGTGTTCGGTCAACGCGTGGCGCTGCGTTACGGCGGCATGGCCACGCCCATGGGCATGCTCGCTGCCGCTTTGGTGGTAGCTCCGATTGGTGTGGCGCATGCCGGCAGCGCCTTGCTCAACCCGCAGTGGCTGCTGGCCGGTTTGGCCGTGGCACTGCTGTCGAGTGCCATCCCTTATGCACTGGAAATGTTTGCGCTGAACCACCTGCCCAAAAACACCTTCAGCATCTTGCTGAGCCTGGAGCCGGCAGTGGGTGCCTTGGCAGGGTGGCTGGTGCTGGCTGAGCACTTGACCCTGTTTCAGGGGCTGGCCATTGCCATGGTGATGGCCGCTTCCATGGGCACCGCGTGGTCTGCAGGTCGAGACATTCGCGAGCAGGGACTCGCGCCCTAGGGTCCGAAGCTTATTTAGGCTTGGCTTCTTCTGCCTTGGCATCCGGCTTGGCGTCGGACTTGGCTTCTGGCTTGCCCTCGGCATCGGGGTCACGTTTGAGCTTTTCCAGCTGCTTGAGCAACCAGCTGCGTTTTTCCAGGCGCTCTTGTTCCAGGCGCTCGATTTCCTGCAGACGCCTAGCGCGTTCGGCCTCGGCCTTTTCCTTGCGCTCGCGGGCCTGGGCGGCGAGGGCCTCTTGCGCCAACTGCTCCTCGCGCAAACGCGCCTCTTCTTGTGCTTTGGCTTTCGCCTCTTCTTCGGCCTGCAATCGGGCCTGCCGGGCTTGTTCCTGCTTTTGGCGGGCCGCTTTGGCCGCAGCGGTTTCCCGCACGCCTGTGCCCCAAGGCTGCTCATCCAGCTGTCGCCGGATCGCGGCCTCAGCAGAAATCGGCACGGCCTTGCCTTTTTCAGTGACCGTGAAATAGCCCTCACAGCGTGTCTTCAAGCCGCCGGGCAAGGTGCAGGCAAAGCCTTGGGGGTTTTGATCGCCCCAGGCTTTTTTCTGGGCCACGAACTCATCACAACGGGTCAAGGCCCGCTGGATCTTCCAGTCCTCGGGGCTGCTCTCCTTGGCCGTCGTGTCAAACCACTCGTAACGCACCCGGTCCAGCTGCAAAGCGGTGCGCACGCATTGCGCCTTGGCAGGGCCCATGGCCGCGAAAGCATTGCGCCAGGCGGCTTGCAGCGCCGCATGGTCTGACACCACCACAAAGCGGGTGCTGCCCTGGGTGGGGCAGGCATTCACGGCCTCGGCGTTGCCGCGTTTGAACTTGCCGCGCCAGCTGACCACGACCGACTCGACATCCTGCGGCGTGATGTCGATGCGGGTCTCGAAGTAGGGTGCACGCACCTCCCGCTCCAGCGTCGCCTGGCCTTGGACCGAGATTTCGAGGTTACAAACCTGTTCGGCGTTTTGCACACGTGCAGCCACCACCACCGTGTTGGCCTGCTCCGCCAACAGCTGGTATTGCCCGGCCTGTGCCGAAAAAGCCAGCGCCAGCCCCCAGCAACAGCGGGAGATCAGACGGCCCGTGTTCAGGGTGAGTGCGCGGATGGAATGGGATTGCATGGCTGAAAGGAATCGACCCCAGACGGCGATTCTTGAGCCTGGCTCACTGGCCAGTGAACACGGCTGGGCGCCGTTCGGCAAAGGCCGCCCGTCCTTCGGCAAAGTCCGCGCTGCGGCTGGTCATGTGCTCGCGCTCGCGCAGGCGGTGCTCGTCCATCTGCCCGGCGGCGATTTCGTTCAGGGACTTTTTGGTTTCCTGCACGGCCATGGGCGCCAACTTCAGGACATCACCCACCAATTGCGCCAGCACAGCGTCCCACGCTGTCGAATCCACCAGCGCTTCGAACAAGCCCATCGCATCGAGCTGCTCGGCTGTGAAAGGCCGCGCTGTCAAAAAAGCCCGTTTGGCCCCCGCCACCCCGAAACGGCTGACATAACGCTGCAAACCGCTGGGGTAGTAATGCAGGCCCAGCGCCGTAGCGGGCATACGCCACTCGATGCCCTGCAGGCCGATGCGCAGGTCACACGCCAGCACCAGATCGGTCGCACCGCCGTAAACGCTGCCGTTGAGGGCGCAAATGGTGACTGGCCGCAGCCGCGCCAGCGTGTCAGGAATCTCTTCAAAGAAGGTGGCGCCGTGACCCGGTTCGTCAAAACCGCCAATGTCATACCCGGCACAAAACACCGGTTTGGGCTGACCCGCCGTGTTGGAGGTCAACACCAGCACACGCACGGCGGGATTGCGATCAATGGCATCAAAGTGCGCCAGCAAAGCCTTGAGGTCGCCGTTTTCCAGGCGGTTGCGCTGGACTGGGCGGTTCAAAGTGATGGTGGCCACGCCGCCTTCGATCTGCAAAACGGGGGCGCAGGCTTGCGTAAAGAGGGATGACATGGGTGAGGTCCAAAACAAAAAGGGTGCCTTGAGGCACCCTGATTGTAGAAAGCCGGCCGTGGCGGCCAGCTCATGCGGTCCAGGCTCAGGCCTTGGTTTTGGCCTTGCTCATGGCGGCCTTGACCGAAGCTTCGGCTTGGGCTGTGGCGGCCTTCAGGTTGGACTCGGCGGTGTCAGCGGCTTGCTTGGCCACTTTTTTCAGGGTCTCGGCAGCGGTTTGGCTGGCTTCGAAAGCAGTCTTGAACACGGCCACAGCGGCGTCGGAGCCGGCAGGCGCATTCTTCAGGCTGTTTTCGACCAGGCTTTTGATGGCTGTTTCGGATTCGGCCATTTTGCTTTCGACAGCTTTGGTGAACTCGGCGCCCGTGCTGTTGGCGATGTCAGCCAGGTGACGGCCATAAGACACCGACTTTTCGAAGGCGGGCTGCACCAAAGCGGCTTGCACGGCCATCAGGTCTTGAGGCGACTTGGCAGCCATCAGGGCTTGCATATTGGCGAAAGACTCGCCCACAGCGGCTTTGCCAGCGGCCATGTTCAGCTCGACCAGGCGCTCGAAACCGGCGAAAGCGGTTTGCGACAGGCCAGCAGCCACGTTCAGGTTGGCTTGTTGGGCGGCGGTGAATTGTTCGGTGTTGAAGTTCATGGTGTGTTCCTTGGAGGGTTTTTGTTGCAATGTAGCAATTTGAACAGCCCCCAGCGTCCAAGGCAAGGGAAAACCCGCACTTTAGAGTCCGCCCTCCAATTGGCGGCGTGTGTGCGCAAGCCCACTGAAGCCCGGACACCGCCTGTGTCATACACAGCACAAGGCCTTTGCCTGCCGGGCCCACCCAACTCACTACACTTGGCGCAACGCCGATTTGGCCGCTCTCCCTGCTTTGTATGGAATTTCTCAGTCTGTTGTTCGTCCTGGCCACGGCCATCCACTGGCTCAACACCCAAGGCCAGCGCCAACGCACCGCCTTGCTGGCCGAGCAATTGCGGCCCTACCAAATCGAAAAGCACATGGAACAGCTCACCGGCGCCTATATGCGGGCACTGGGCGAAACCGACGCCGAACGTCAGCAACAGATTTTGCAATTGCAAGCTCTGGCCGAGGAGCAACTCACCGAGGAGTTCCAAAATCTGGCCCGCGAATTTGCCAAACTGCCAGCGCCCGTGACCCGGGCTTTCAAAGTGGCGCTGCCCTACATCGACCAGCTCTCACCCAAAGCCACGTTTGACATGCGCCGCATGCTGGAAGTGCACGCCCAAGGCATTGAGCGCACCGTGCGCAACCTGCACGGCCTGGCCCCCAAAGAGCGGTCATTTCGCATGATGGGCGAGATGTTTCTGATGCAGCACAGCTGCCACTGGTTTTGCCGCTCTAAAACCATCGCCTCAGCCCGCATGGTGACCCAGCACCAGACCCGCTACGAGCAAGCGCTCGCTGCGGTCAGCCCAGAAACCCGCCAGGCTTATCTGGCCGTGATTCAGGGCTGACGAGCCAACGCCTGCAACGCCGCCTGCGCGATGCTGCCCGCGTCCACCGCAAAGAAGCGGCGCAGTGCGGCGCGGGTGTCGCTGCGGCCAAAGCCGTCGGTGCCGAGGGTGCGGTAGCGGCGGCCTTCGGGCAGGTAGGCGCGCACGCTCTCAGGCACGGCCCGCACATAGTCGCTGGCGGCCACGATGGGGCCGGCACTGGGTGCCAGCAAGCGGCTGAGATAAGGCGCATCGCCACTGGCCTCATTCGCCATGCCGTCGCGGGCCAGCTCACTCCAGCTGGTGATGCTGTACACGTCCACCCCCACGCCCTGCGCGGCCAGTTGCTCGGCGGCGCGGATGACCTCGGTGAGGATGGCCCCCGAGCCCAGCAGCGTCACGCGCTGGCCCTTCGCCGAGGCATCGCTGGGACCATTCGAGGGTCCATCAGTGGGACCATAAGCGCCAAAGTGGTAGCCCCCACGCAACACGCAGCGCTCTGCCCCCTCGGGCAAATTGGGCTGGGCGTAGTTCTCGTTCATCAGGGTCACGTAATAAAACACGTCGGCTTGCTGCTCGACCATCTCGCGCATGCCCGCGTCCAGAATCACCGCCAGCTCACCCGCGAAGGCAGGGTCGTAGGCCTTGCAGTTGGGGATGGTAGCCGCCACCAGGTGGCTGCTGCCGTCCTGGTGTTGGAGGCCCTCGCCGCCCAAGGTGGTGCGGCCCGATGTCGCACCCAGCAAAAAGCCCCGCGCCCGCTGGTCGGCTGCGGCCCAGATGGCGTCGCCCACGCGCTGGAAGCCGAACATCGAGTAATAAATGTAGAAGGGCAACATGGCCAGGCCATGCACGCTGTAGCTGGTGGCCGCGGCCGTCCAGCTGGCAATGGCACCGGCTTCGCTGATGCCTTCTTCCAGAATCTGGCCGTCGGTGGCTTCGCGGTAGCTCAACACCGAGCCGATGTCTTCGGGCGCGTAGCGCTGGCCCACGCTGCTGTAAATGCCCACCTGTTTGAACAGGTTGGCCATGCCGAAGGTGCGCGCCTCGTCGGCCACGATGGGCACGATGCGCGGGCCGAGCTGCGGGTCTTTGAGCAGGTTGCCCAGCATGCGCACAAAGGCCATGGTGGTGCTCATGTCCTTGCCGTCGGCCTGCAGCGCAAACTGTCCGTAGCTGGCGAGTGCGGGCACAGGCAAGCGGTCACACACCGTCTCGCGCCGGGGCAAGCTGCCGCCCAAGCGGGCGCGGTGCTCGCGCAGGTAGCGCATCTCAGCGCTGTCGTCGGCGGGCTTGTAAAACGCCAGGCCCTTGGCCTGCTCGTCGCTCAGCGGCAGATCAAAGCGGTTGCGGTAGTCGATCAGGTCTTGCTCGTCGAACTTCTTTTGGCTGTGCGTGGTCATCTTGCCTTGGCCCGCGCTGCCCATGCCAAAGCCTTTTTTGGTGTGCGCCAGGATCACGGTGGGCTGGCCGCGGTGCGCGGCGGCCGCCGCATACGCCGCGTGGATCTTCACGATGTCGTGGCCACCGCGCTTGAGCCGGTCGATCTGCTCGTCGGTCATGCCCTGCGCCAGCCGCGCCAGTTCTTCGTTCTGGCCAAAGAAGTTCTCGCGGTTGAAGCGCCCGTCCTTGGCGGCAAAGGTCTGCATCTGGCCGTCTACCGTGTTGGCAAAAGCGCGCAGCAAAGCGCCCGAGGTGTCACGCGCCAGCAAGCCGTCCCAGTCGCTGCCCCAAACCAGCTTGATCACGTTCCAGCCCGCACCCGCAAACAGCTTTTCCAGCTCGTCGATGATGCGGCCGTTGCCACGCACCGGGCCGTCCAGGCGCTGCAAATTGCAGTTGACCACCCACACCAGGTTGTCGAGTTTTTCGCGTGCGGCCAAGGTCAGGGCGCTCATGCTCTCGGGCTCGTCCATCTCGCCGTCGCCAAACACGCCCCACACCTTGCGGCCGCTGCAGTCCTGCAGCTGGCGGTGCGTCAGATAGCGCATGAAGCGCGCGTGGTAGATCGAGCTGATCGGCCCCAAGCCCATGGAGCCCGTGGGGAACTGCCAAAAATCGGGCATCAGCCAGGGGTGCGGGTAGCTCGACAAACCGCGTGCGCCGCTGTCCGGTGCGGTGATCTCCTGGCGGTAGTGCATCAGGTCCGCCTCGGTGAGGCGCCCTTCCAGAAAAGCGCGGGCATACACGCCGGGTGCGCTGTGCGGCTGGAAGAACACCAGGTCGCCCTTGTGCTGCTCGGTGCGGGCGTGGAAGAAATGGTGAAACCCGGTCTCGAACAAATCGGCCACGCTGGCGTAACTGGCGATGTGCCCGCCCAGCTCGCCATAGGCCTGGTTGGCGCGCACCACCATGGCCAGCGCGTTCCAGCGCATGATGGCCACCAGCCGCTCTTCGGTGGCCAAGTCGCCGGGGAAGTCGGGTTGGTCTTCCACCGCGATGGTGTTCATGTAGGGCGTGTTCAGATCGGGCTGCCAGCCCGTGCGCTGCTGGCGCGCCACAATGACCAGCTCGTCCAGAATTTGCCGGGCACGCTCAGGGCCTTGGGTGCCGATGAGGGCCAGCAAGGCCTCGCGCCACTCGGCGGTTTCTTCGGGGTCAATGTCGTGGGCCTGTGTCAGCGCGTGCAAGAGGGGTTCAAAAGGTGCGTTCATGCATGGGACTGTACCGGGCAGCGCGGCGCATGTGCTGCGTATTTGGATTACAAAAAAGCCGATTTGAAGCACAATATGCTGAAAATATGAAAGATTCAGCACATGGTTCTGGACAATGTGGATTTGAAGATACTGGACGAACTGCAGCGCGACGGCTCGCTGTCCAATGTGGCGCTGGCCAAACGCATTGGCCTGTCACCTTCGCCGTGCCTGGCACGCGTCAAGGCGCTGGAGTCGGGCGGTGTGATCCAGCGCTATGTGGCGCTGGCCAGCGCGGCGGCGCTGGGGCTGGGCCTGACGGTGTTCATCTCCATCAGCCTCAAGACCCAAAGCAAGGAAACCCTGGCCGACTTTGAAGCGCACATCGCCCGTCACGACGAAGTGATGGAGTGCTATTTGATGACCGGCGACAGCGACTACCTGCTGCGCGTGGCCGTGCGCGACATGGCGGCGCTGGAGCGCTTCATCCTGGAACAGCTCTCACCGATTCCGGGCGTGGAAAAAATCCGCTCCAGTTTTGCGCTCAAACAGGTGCGCTACAAAACGGCGCTGCCGCTGGGTTTGGGGTGAAGGTGGGCGCTTTCAGCCCTGCGCCTCGGCCTCCGGCCACAAACTAGGAAAGTAAAAGCGCAACGCGTGCTGCGGCACGCCCAGGCGCAGCTTGCCGTGAGGCGAATCGCTTTCCAGCAAACCCCTTTTGAGCAATGCCGACACCTGCGCCGTGGCCAAGCGTTCGCCCAAACCCAGCATGGCTTTGAAGTCGGCCCGGTCCAGCTCGGCCTGCGACGCAAACAGGTAATGCAGCGCCCGCAAAGCTTCGGCGCGCACGCCTTGCTTGACCACGTTTTCTTCGTAGGCCAAACACGCCGCCATGCGGTCCTTCATGCCATCAAGCGACAGCAAGCCGGACATGAAGTCAACTTGGTCGATGCACACGCCCAACACGTAATCGATCCAGCGAATCAAACCCGACTCGGTCAGATTGCCCCGGCCATCCAGATCTCCCGCCCGGGGTTCATCGGCTGCTGACAAGTTGGCGTAATAAGCTTCGTGCGTACGAGCAAATCCCCGCAAAGGCGACCACAAACCGTTGGTCAAGCCCATATGGCCCAACACCAAATGGCTGTGCAGCCGCACCACACGCCCGTTGCCGTCTGCAAAAGGGTGAATCCAGGCCAGCCGCTGGTGCGCCGCCGCCATGGCCACCAGTTGCAGCTCGCCTCGGCGCAAGCCCGAATACACAGAAGACCAACGGGCTAAAAAAGCTGGCAAAGCCGCCGCAGCGGGCGCGGCATGCCGCCCCACACTCACCTCGCGTTCACGCAGTGCACCGGGCTGCAAGGTTTGCGGGCCAGAGGGTGATTCAAGCTGGCGATCGGCTTCGGGCAAGCGGGCGAACAAATCCTGGTGGATGTCGCACACGGTCTGCACCGACCAGACTTGGGCACTGTCCCACGCAGGCCACCGCGCCTCCAATTGCGACTCGGTCGCCATGTGGGCCAGTGCCATGCGTTGGCGGCGGGCCTTGTCGGCGTCCTGGGCGTAATCGTTGCGCAGAGCTTGCTCGATCTCCAGCGGCAAGGTGTGCTGCCCCTCGATCTTGTTGGAGTAATACGAGTTCATGGCCCGCAACGATGAGCGCAGCCCCGGCAGCGCCCCGCTCGGGCACCAGCCCGACAAACGGTCTGCCTTGCGGATCAGGTCATGCGAACGCTCCAGAAGGGGTCCCATGCGGTGCTCAGCGGGCAGCAAGGGCTCCATCTGGGCCGGATGGTCATACAGCTGAAATTTTTGCGACTTTGACATATGGCGCAAGTCTATGTCATGTATAGATATTTACCAAATCATGCAGGAAATTTTGCGACTTTAAATGCGACTTTTAATTAGACTTGAAATGCGCTTTTATTGACCCCTGCGCCCGCTGCTTCAAATAGTGCCCAACCATGTGGCGGCTGGTGCGTTGCAGGCCCATGAGCAAGGCGTGGTCGGCCTGGGTACAGCCGTAGCGGGTTTTCAGGTCGTGCTGCATCTGCGCCAGCAAATGCGCGGCCATCTCGGCATCGGCCAGGGCCCGGTGGGCCCGGCCTGACGATGGCAAATGGTGCATCGCCGCCAGCGTGCCCAGCTTGTGGTTGGGCGCTTGCGGGTACAGGCGTCGCGACAGCAGCAAAGTGCAGGCAAAGGCGTGCGAACCGTCTTGCCCGCAACGCGCCAGTTCGGCCTGCCAGAACTTTTTGTCAAAGGCCGCGTTGTGCGCCACCATGGGCCGCCCGCCCACAAAGCGGGCCGCCTCGCGCATCACCTGCTCGGCCGGAGGTGCGGCCTGCACCATCTCGTTGGTGATGCCCGTGAGCTGGGTGATGAAACTGTTCACCCGCACCCCGGCGTTCATCAGGCTTTGGTAACGGTCCACCACCTGCCCGCCTTCGAGCATGACGATGGCCACCTCGGTGGCGCGGTCGCCCATATTGGGAGAGATGCCCGTGGTTTCGAAGTCGATGATGGCGATGGGGGTCATGGGTAGAAATACAGGTGTTTGGGTCAATGCTAGCGTGTCTCACGCCATCGCCAAAATAAATTTACCCCGAAAATCAAACACTTGATGTATGATTTACGGGAATGATTAATCGACAAATCGCTTCTATTCTCCACCAAAGGCTCAGCTCCGGCGTGCCCGCCGCGGTATTGCTCGGGCCTCGTCAGGTGGGAAAAACCACGCTTGCGCGTCAACTTGCGGCCGATTGGCCCCAGGGCGCGGTTTACCTGGATCTAGAACTTCCCTCAGACCGCCGCCGCTTGGAAGACCCCGAAACATATTTGAGGGCACAAGCCCCCAAACTCGTCGTCATCGATGAAATCCACCGCGTGCCAGAACTTTTTGCCGTCCTTCGCGGGCTCATTGACGAAAGGCGTGCAGCTGGTCAGCGTTACGGCCATTTTTTGCTCTTAGGCTCGGCCGCTATGGAACTGATGCAGCAATCTTCCGAAACCCTGGCCGGTCGAGTGGCCTATCTGGACATGCATGCCATCAACTTGAGCGAAGCCATCCCCGCAGGCCTGACTGAATCTGTTTTGTGGAACCGGGGCGGCTTTCCAGACAGTTTGCTGGCGCAAGACGATGCACACAGCATGTCGTGGCGGCAAGACTTCATTCGCTCTTATTTAGAACGTGACGTGCCCATGTTTGCCCCCCGGATGCCCGCCGAAACACTGGGCCGCCTGTGGACCATGCTGGCGCACCAACAAGGCAGCCAAATCAATCAAGCGCAATTGGCAGCCAGCCTTGGTGTCAGTGCACCGACCGTAGGCCGCTACATCGACCTGCTCACCGACCTTCACTTGGTGCGCCGACTTCAACCCTGGTTTGCCAATGTGGGCAAGCGCTTGGTCAAGACGCCCAAAGTGTTTGTGCGTGACAGCGGCTTGGTACATGCTTTGCTGGGCCTGAAAAACGAAAACGACGTGCTGGGTCACCCCGTTGCAGGAGCCAGCTACGAGGGCTTTGTGTTGGAAACACTGATCACGCAAGCAGGCCCATCGCTCAAACCCTACTTTTATCGCACCCACGATGGTGCAGAAATTGACCTGCTGTTTGAACGCGGCGGGCAACCCGACATCGCGATCGAGGTCAAACGATCCAGTGCGCCATCCCCCGAGCGAGGGTTCAAACAAGCGTGTGACGATCTGGGCATCACCCAGCGCTACGTGGTCTACCCGGGTAACGAGCGTTTCAGCCTGCGACAAGGCGCACAAGCCATTGGCTTGCAAGGCATGCTCGAATTGCTCAACCCCACCTGAACCACAAGGCACGGACTTCGGCCATGCACCCCGGCCCCATCCTCTTCTGCGGCGACCCGCACGGCCAGTGGCAGCACATCATCGATGCCGCCCTGCAAACCCACGCCCGCGCCGTGATCTTGCTGGGCGACCTGGAGCCGGCCCGGCCGCTGCACATTGAGCTGGAAGCCATTTGGGAGCGCGTCTGGTTCATCCACGGCAACCACGACACCGACCACGCGGACAACTTTGGCAACGTCTGGCACGACGATGTGAGCGAGCGCAACCTGCACGGCCGTGTGGTCACGCTGCCCTGCGGCACGCGCATCGCCGGGCTGGGCGGTGTGTTTCGCGGTGCGGTGTGGTACCCCAAAGACGCACAAGCACCCAAGTTTCGCAACCGCGAAGCGCACGCCCGCGTCACCCCGCGCGAAGACCGCTGGGAAGGCAGCGTACACCTCAAGCACTGGTCCACCATCTACCCCGACGAGGTGGAACAACTGGCCACGCTGCAAGCCAACATCCTCATCACCCACGAAGCGCCCGGCTACCACGAGCACGGCTTCAAAGCGCTGGACACACTGGCCCGCCGCATGGGCGTGCGCATGACGGTGCACGGCCACCAGCACGACTGCATTGACAGCAGTGCGCATTGGGACTCGCAAGGCTTTCAGAGCTTTGGGGTGGGCTTACGCGGCGTGATGGCGTGGGCTGCAGCAACCGTTTCACCTCGGTTTTTACCGCTTGGATGAGTGCCTCGGATACTTGATTCCCAAGGGATCACGCTCCACTATGGTTTGCGTGATAGCCAAGCAGCTCTGGCAAGTACGTTCACAAGCCCATCTGCTCCTGATTGCGCATCCATTTATCGCGGCCATGAAAAGAAGAAACCCACAAGTTTTACGGGTTGTGGGTTCGAGTTTTACGGCTTATGGGTTTGTCTACTACCTGTAGGCGTAGGCATAAGTTGAGATAAAGGTCCTTTATAAATCAACCGCTTAGCGTGCTTTGACATGCATAAGCTGAGACGACAGCACTCATAAGATGAGAAATTCCTACTGGCGCGCAACAGCCGACTGCTTGTGCAATTCCTCTGGAACTGCTGCTCTCCCATGCATACAGATGGCGTGAGCCTAGAAGCGCGCCCCGATCCAAATAGCCACTCCATGCTGGTTGCACTCTGGATCATCACTGAAACCGACAGGTTGGTATCTGACTCCTGCCGTGTCCAGTGCTTTCATCAATCGCTGCTTATCGGGGGTCTCGGGCCCACTTACCTCTACGCCGATAGTGCTGTTCGACATTCCGCCAAACCATGTGATGAATCGCCCCGGGTTTTGAGGAGGCTCCACACTTTGAGAAGATGGAGCCATGAGCAAGAAATCGAACCGTTTTTCACCCGAAGTGCGCGAACGCGCTGTCCGCATGGTGCTCGAGCACCGTGGCGAGTACCCATCCCTTTGGGCCACCATTGAGTCCATTGCCCCCAAGATCGGGTGTGTGCCGCAAACCCTCAACGACTGGGTTCGCCAGCACGAGGTTGACGAAGGCATGCGCGATGGCGTCAGCTCTGATGAGCGCGCCCGCATCAAAGACCTCGAACGCGAAGTCAAGGAACTGCGCAAAGCCAACGAAATCCTCAAACTGGCGAGCGCTTTTTTTGCCCAGGCGGAGCTCGACCGCCGACTCAAGTCTTAAGGGACTTTGTTGATCAAAACCGTCACGCCTACGGGGTCGAGCCGATTTGCAACGTGCTGCAAATCGCCCCTTCTGGCTACAGGTGCCATGCTGCCCGCCAACGCAAGCCCGAGCTGCTTTGCGCCCGGACCAAACGCGATGAAGCCCTGATCCCGCAAATCCAAGCCGTCTGGCAGGCCAATATGCAGGTCTACGGCGCAGACAAGGTCTGGCACCAGATGAATCGTGAAGGAACCAAGGTGGCGCGCTGCACGGTCGAGCGGCTCATGAAGCGCATGGGATTGCACGGCGTTCGCCGGGGCAAGGTCGTGCAAACCACCGTCTCGGACAAAGCCGCGCCATGCCCGCTGGACCGGGTCAATCGCCAGTTCAAAGCAGAGCGTCCAAACCAACTGTGGGTGTCGGACTTCACCTATGTCAGCACCTGGCAGGGCTGGCAATACGTGGCCTTTGTGATCGACGTGTTTGCACGGCGCATCGTGGGCTGGCGGGTGAGCAGTTCGATGCGTACTGACTTTGTGTTGGATGCCCTGGAGCAAGCCTTGTTCGACAGACAACCTGAACGCTCAGATGCATTGATACATCACTCGGACAGGGGGTCTCAATATGTTTCCATTCTCTACACCGAACGCCTGGCCCAAGCTGGGATAGAGCCATCGGTGGGCAGCCGTGGCGACAGCTACGACAACGCGCTGGCCGAGACGATCAATGGGCTGTACAAGGCCGAATTGATACACCGCCGTGCACCCTGGAAAACCAAGGAGGCACTGGAACTGGCAACCCTGGAATGGGTGGCTTGGTTCAACCACCACCGACTGCTGAGCTCGATTGGGTATATTCCACCGGCTGAAGCTGAGGTGAACTACTACCGGCAGCTAGCCGGGAAGCACGAGACCGAGGTCTCAACTTAAACCAACTGGCCTCCACGAAACCCGGGGCGATTCACAGTCCCTGTGCCTGTAATTTGCTCTAAGGCCGAGGGAAAAGTCTCAGTGGCCTCTATGTCTTCAATGATGGCATTGACGGCGTTTGCAATTCCTATGCTTCTCTTTCGCAGGATGAGCATGGGGTCGCGATACAAGCGTGGGGAATTACCTAGTCCAGTTTCTGGCGGTGATTCAAGGTACTCCCCCTTGGTCGGTGAGATCGTCTGCACAAAGGCGCGCAAAAATCCTGTTGTGTCATCCCATCCGAGTGGGTGATATCCGGCTTGATCGAGCTCATTGCTACGATTTCGAATTGCAGCGGCCATGATGTCGTGCAAGTCGACAAAAATGCTGCTGTAGAGCTCTGGCTCGCGATCAGTTTCTGCAATTACGAATTCGGGTACTTCGGGAGAAAAGCGAAGTTCAACCCTCTTGAGCAATATCGGGTGATCAATTTCGACAGGGACTGGCTCTCGGGTTGCGCCCTCCGATACCGCTCTCCATTGCAATCTGCCATCACCAACGACGAGCTCGAGATTTTCACCATCCTTTTCCAGCGTCACATAGAGGTCGTAGATCCTCTCGTAGAAAGCCATGGCTCTGCGGGCGGCGAGTTCTGGCTCCACCCAACCTGAGCGTTGCTCGAGCCAGCCTTGGTAGCTTGCGACTCGTTCTGGATCATCAGAAAACCTGATGGTTTCAGTAATCTCTCGGCGCTCATAAACCTCGGGAGCACTGCCTTCTTCTTCCCATCCATCCTTGAGCCAAGCCGCAATTGAAGTCGGCGGATTAACTGGCGAGTTATCGCCTAGTCGTCTTGACTCACTGAAATCACGGAGGTCCTGCACTCGTTGCGGGTCGTCCGTAAAGAGCACCTCTGTAACTACATTGAGACTTTGAGCTGTCGAAACAGACTTGGTTGGATCATCCCAGCCAGAAAGTAGCCACTTCTGCAAGGGTTGAGGCGGCGTCGGACATAGCGTTTGTAGTGGGCGCCGTACTCTGACAAGAAATTCCGGAGTTTCTTGTGTCTCTTCATCTACTCTGATCGGGCGCTGGATTTGCAGAGTGGGGTGTGAAGGCATCTCCGCAAAGCGGATGAACTTTTCCTGACTCTCGATATGCCGAATAGGGGTGTAGCGCAGCTGGTTCGCTTGCTTGAGGAACTGATAGAGCTGGCGGACTTTTGATTTTGTTAATTCGGTCACCGGTTGCTGTCTCAATTTACGGTTCAACATATCGACGCCATCACACAGCTGGCAGTCAGATTCCTAAAGCCAATACTACCCATCGATGATGGATTTAAGGATGGCCCAGAGGAACAATCCTCTTTTTTATCAACATTTTGGCAGGTACCGAGCCATTTTCATAACCCCGAAGCCATTACTTGGCAGTTGATGTCTGTCGCCATAAAAAAACAGGCCACACCTTTACGGGTGGCCTGTTTGATCGGGGACGAATCTCCGAGAGGGACATATGAGCCGGCGCCGGTAATCGCCGTCAGTTTCTCAACTTATGGCTGCCATTTCTCAGGTTATGCCTCGCTCTACACTACCAAAATCAAATATCGATGTTCCCCGCCCGCAACGCGTTGCTCTCGATGAAGTTACGACGTGGCTCAACCTCGTCGCCCATGAGCATGGTGAACACGCGGTCGGCTTCGATGGCGTCGTCGATCTGCACGCGCAGCAGGCGGCGCACGGTGGGGTCCATGGTGGTTTCCCACAGTTGGGCGGGGTTCATCTCGCCCAAGCCTTTGTAGCGCTGACGGCTGGTGGTGCGCTCGGCTTCGCTGATGAGCCAATGCATGGCCTGGCGGAAGTCGCTGACTTTTTCTTCTTTCTGGCGCTCGCCTTCACCGCGTGTGGCTTTGGCACCTTCGCTCAGCAGGCCGCGGAAAGTCTCGGCCGCTTCGGCCAGAGCGCCGTAGTCAGCGCCGTGCACAAAGTCTTGCGTGATGATGCTGCTCTTGATGTTGCCGTGGTGACGGCGGCTGATGCGCAGGATCGGCTTGTCGGTGCGCACGTCGAACTCGGCGGTCACTTCGGCCGGGATGCCCGTGGTGTTGAGTTCGCGCAGCTTGGCTTGCAGTGCGGGGGCGCATGCAGCGGCTTGCTCCATGGTGTCCAGGTTCAGCGACACGCCGTCGGCCATGGCACGCAGGGCTTCGGCGTCCATGAAGTTGGACAGGCGTGCAATGACCGACTCGGCCACTTGGTGTTTGCGGGCCAGTGCTTCCAGCGTTTCGCCAGTCAGCACTTGCGGCGCAGCGCCGCCCGTGGAGATGCTGGCGTCTTTGAGCGCGATGCGCAGCAAGAAGCCGTCGAGCGCAGGGCCGTCTTTGAGGTACAGCTCTTCTTTGCCTGCCTTGACTTTGTAGAGTGGCGGCTGGGCAATGTAGATGTGACCACGCTCCACCAGGTCGGGCATCTGGCGGTAGAAGAAGGTCAGCAGCAGGGTGCGGATGTGCGCGCCGTCCACATCGGCGTCGGTCATGATGATGATGCGGTGGTAGCGCAGTTTGTCGACGTTGAAGTCGTCGGTGCCGCTCTTGCCGGATTCGGCGCTGGCCTTGCCAATGCCGGTGCCAAGCGCCGTGATGAGCGTGACAATTTCGTTGCTGGTGAGCAGCTTTTCGTAGCGGGCTTTTTCGACGTTCAGGATCTTGCCGCGCAGGGGCAAGATGGCCTGGAATTTACGGTCGCGGCCTTGCTTGGCCGAGCCTCCGGCCGAATCTCCCTCGACGATGTAGATTTCGCAAAGGGCTGGGTCTTTTTCCTGGCAGTCGGCCAGTTTACCGGGCAGGCCCATGCCGTCGAGCACGCCTTTGCGGCGTGTCATTTCACGGGCTTTGCGGGCGGCTTCGCGGGCGCGGGCAGCTTCCACGATCTTGCCGCAGATGATCTTGGCGTCGTTGGGGCGCTCTTCCAAAAAGTCGGTCAGGGCTTTGGCCACGATGTCTTCCACCGGGGCACGCACTTCGCTGGAGACCAGCTTGTCTTTGGTCTGGCTGGAGAACTTGGGCTCGGGCACTTTCACGCTCAGCACACAGCACAGGCCTTCGCGCATGTCGTCGCCGCTGACTTCGACTTTTTGCTTTTTGGCGATCTCGTTTTTCTCGATGTACTTGGCAATCACGCGGGTCATCGCGGCACGCAGGCCCGTGAGGTGGGTGCCACCGTCACGCTGCGGGATGTTGTTGGTGAAGCACAGCACGTTCTCGTTGTAGCCGTCGTTCCACTGCATGGCCACTTCGACACCGATGCTGGTGCCGGGGATGCCGCCGTAGCTGTCGGCTGGGCGCTCGCCATTGGCGTGGAAGGCGTTAGGGTGCAACACTTTTTTGTTGGCGTTGATGAAGTCCACAAAGCCTTTGACGCCACCTGCGCCCGAGAAGTCGTCTTCTTTACCGCTGCGTTCGTCTTTCAGGCGAATGCGCACGCCGTTGTTGAGGAAGGACAGTTCACGCAAACGCTTGGCCAGAATTTCGTAATGGAAATCGGTGTTTTGCGTGAAGATTTCCACGTCGGGCAAGAAGTGCACTTCGGTGCCGCGCTTGTCGGTGGCACCCGTGACGCGCATGGGCGAGACTTCGACGCCGTCCACGATTTCGATCAAACGGTTTTGCACAAAGCCTTTGGCAAAGTCGATCTGATGGACTTTGCCTTCGCGGCGCACCGTCAGGCGCAGCCACTTGCTCAAAGCGTTCACGCACGACACGCCCACGCCGTGCAAACCGCCCGAGACCTTGTAGCTGTTCTGGTTGAACTTGCCGCCCGCGTGCAGTTCGGTCAAAGCAATCTCAGACGCACTGCGCTTAGGCTCGTGCTTGTCGTCCATCTTCACGCCCGTGGGGATGCCGCGGCCGTTGTCGGTCACGCTGATGGAGTTGTCACTGTGGATGGTGACGACGATGTCGTCGCAGTGGCCCGCCAGCGCTTCGTCGATCGAGTTGTCCACGACTTCAAAAACCAGGTGGTGCAAACCGGTGCCGTCAGAGGTATCACCGATGTACATGCCGGGGCGCTTGCGCACCGCTTCCAGGCCTTCCAGGATCTGGATGGAGCCTTCGCCGTAGCCTTCGGATGCGCCCGCTTGGTTGGCGTCGATCTTGGGTTGCGCAGTGGTGAAAGCTTCTTCGCTGGGGTTGATTTCGTCGGTCATGTTCAATTTTCTCTGTCGCTTGAATGGCCGAAACCCGCGAGGGGTCGCGGGTTTCGATAAGGTGGGCCTTGTGGGCTTTCGCCTTAAATGCGCATTGGCATCACCACATATTTGAAGTTGTCGTTCTCGGGGATCGTGATCAGCGCCGAGCTGTTGGCGTCGGCCAGATCGATGCGGACCATGTCTTGGCCCATGTTGCTGAGCACGTCGATGATGTAGGTGACGTTGAAGCCGATTTCGATGCTGTCGCCACCGTAGTCGATGTCGAGTTCGTCCACGGCCTCTTCTTGTTCTGCGTTGGTGGAAGCCACACGCAAGCTGCCGGGCTCCAGGTTCAGACGCACGCCTTTGAACTTGTCGCTGGTCAGGATGGCGGTGCGCTGCAAGCAAGACAGCAGCGCTTGACGGCCCAGGGTCAGGTTGTTGCTGTGGCCTTTGGGGATGACACGGTTGTAGTCGGGGAACTTACCCTCGACCAGCTTGGTCACAAACTCCATGCCGCCAAAGCTGAACTTGGCTTGGTTGTTGGCGAACTGCATCTCGATCGCGCCGTCGGCGTCCGACAGCAAGCGCTGCAGCTCCAGCACGGTTTTGCGCGGCAGGATGACTTCTTGTTTGGTGGGCACTTCCACGTCGAGCGTGGCGGCAGTAAAGGCCAGGCGGTGACCGTCGGTGGCAACCAGGCTCAGTCGGTTGCCTTCGGCCACAAACAAAATGCCGTTGAGGTAATAACGGATGTCGTGCACGGCCATGGCAAACGAGACCTGACCGAGCAATTGCTTGAGGGTTTTTTGCGGAACGCTGAACACGGGGCCGAAGCTGGCGGCTTCTTGCACCAGCGGGAAGTCTTCTGCGGGCAAGGTCTGCAAGGTGAACTTGGACTTGCCGCCCTTCAAGATCAGCTTGGCTTGCGACGATTCGAGGCTGACGGTCTGGTCAGCAGGCATGGTGCGCAGGATGTCGATCAGTTTGCGTGCGCCCACGGTGGTGGTGAAGTCGCCTGGGTCACCGTCCATCTCGGCGGTGGTACGGATCTGGATTTCGAGGTCGCTGGTGGTCAGCTGAACGGCGTGGCCGGTTTTACGGATCAGCACGTTGGCCAGCACGGGCAGGGTGTGGCGGCGCTCGACAATGCCGGACACGGATTGCAGGACCGACAGCAATTTGTCTTGGGTGGCCTTCAGGACGATCATTTGTCTACCTTTGGTGGTTCTTTTCAGGCGTCAGCCCAAGATGGGCTGGTGGATGCGAACAGGATACATTTTCGCCGTTTTTCGGCCGATTTTTTGCCCAAAACGCCTGTTTGGACATTCTTTTGCCGGGGGTTCATCAGCCCTTGAGCGTCTGTTCCAGCACGTGCAACTGCTGGTTCAACTCGGTCATTTGCTGGCGCTCGGCGTTGATTTTTCGCACAGCGTGCAGCACGGTGGTGTGGTCACGCCCGCCAAACAGCTCGCCGATCTCGGGCAGGCTCTTTTGGGTCATTTCCTTGGCCAGGTACATGGCAATCTGCCGCGGCCGGGCAATGCTGGCCGGGCGCTTCTTGCTGTACATGTCGGCGACCTTGATTTTGTAGTAGTCGGCCACCGTTTTCTGGATGTTCTCGACGCTAATCTGGCGGTTCTGGATCGACAGCAGGTCGCGCAAGGCGTCGCGGGCCAGCTGGATGGAAATTTCTTTCTGGTTAAAGCGCGAATAGGCCAGGATTTTGCGCAGCGCGCCTTCGAGCTCGCGCACGTTGGAACGCACGTTTTTGGCCACGAAAAACGCCACTTCCTCGGGCATTTCGCTGCCTTCGCTGATGGCCTTGTTAATCAGAATCGCCACCCGCATCTCCAGCTCGGGCGGCTCCATGGCCACCGTCAAGCCCGAGTCAAAACGCGAGACCAAGCGCTCATGGATATCGGCCAGACCCTTAGGGTAGGTGTCGCTGGTCATCACGATGTGTGACTTTTTGGCCAGCAAAGCCTCGAAGGCGTTGAAGAATTCTTCTTGCGTGCGGTCTTTGTTGGCAAAGAACTGGACATCGTCAATCAGCAGCAGATCGAGCGAGTGGTAATGCTGCTTGAACTCATCAAAAGTCTTGCGCTGGTAAGCCTTAACCACATCCGACACAAATTGTTCGGCATGGATGTAGAGAACCTTGGATTCCGGGCGGTCGGCCAGCAGTTTGTTGCCGATGGCGTGCATGAGGTGGGTCTTGCCCAGACCGACGCCGCCATAGATGAACAAGGGGTTGTACAAGTGCCCCGGCGAGCCCGACACATGCATGGCCGCAGCCCGCGCCATGCGGTTGGCGGTGCCTTCGACCAAGTTGTCAAAAGTCAGCGCGGTGTTAAGGCGACTGCGGAAGGTGTTGGCCGCAGGTTCTTCGGGCAACTCGATCGGCTCGGGGCCGTTTTCCATCGACGATGGCGTGGACTGACGAATAGGCTTGACGCCGCCATCACGCGGAGTAATCACTAACTCCAGTTGAACCGGATGGCCTTGGAGATTTTCCAGCAAGGCGGCCAGACGACCGGCGTATTGCGCCCGGATCCAGTCGAGTTTGAAGCGGTTAGCGACAAACAGGGTGAGGCGCTGCTGGTCTTCTGAGATCTGCGCGGTCAAGGGTTTGATCCAGGTGTTGAACTGCTGCTCGGGCAGCTCGCGGGACAGCTCATCCACGCACGCTTGCCACAAAGCCTGACCGGCATCTGTCTGAAATTCTGGGGTAAGTCCCTCGGACAT